>NZ_JAGIQA010000069.1 GCF_017814975.1 Cupriavidus consociatus | reverse complement strand
GGCATCGTCATACATGTCGTAAGCGGCGAGCTGCGACAGCTCCAGGAACGGCGTGCCCGGATCGAGCAGTTGCTGCATGCGGTCGCGCGGCAGCAGCTTGCCGCGCGACAGGTGCTTGTTGCGCGCATCGTCACCGCCGCCCTGCGCCAGCTTCGCGATCTTCGCCTTGAGGTCGGCCACCAGTTCCCGCATCGCGTCGGCGTTGGCCTTGAACGATTCTGAGCGGGCGTTCAGTTTGGTTTCCAGCGTGGGCATCGTATCGTCTCTTCGTGCTTGGGTCTTGGTGGGGATCCGTCCAGCCTGCGCTGCGTGCGGGGGGTGGAGGCCGGGCTATGTGGCGATGCTCATGGCGCTTCCCCGATCATGTCGCCATCCACATAGAGCCAGCGCGGGGTCTCGCCGGGCGCGCGCGGCTCGTGCACAAAGCGGCTGCGCTCGTGCAGCCGCCAGGCGCGCCCGCCAACCTTGTAGCGCGCGACGAACTCCACTTCGGCATGCGTGTCGTCCTGCTGCGCGTGCGACTTCACCGACAACCCGAGCCAGCGCGTGGCGGTGTCTGGCGCAAGATCCACCGGACAGGTAGACGGATGCCAGGTCTGGCGCAGCCAGTCGGTGTCGTTCAGCACATAGGCGCTGTAGCGCGAGCGCATCAGCGCCTCGGCATTGGGCGGCAGGGCCTCGCCGCGATGGAAGCGGCCGCAGCACGCGGCATAGTCTGCGCCGCCGCATGGGCACGGCACCGGACCGGCCTTGGGCGGACGGCGCGCTGTCATCCCACCAGCTCCGGCAGTTCGCGCATGTCGGTGAAGAGCGTGTGCGCACCCGCTTCGCGCAGCGACGCGGCGTCGTTGCGCGCAGCGTAGCCGAACACCGTCATGCCCGCGGCCACGCCGGCGGTGACGCCGGTGGGGCTGTCTTCGATGACGGCACAGCGCGCCGGCTCGACGCCCATGGTGCGCGCGGCCAGCAGGTACACGTCGGGCGCCGGCTTGCTGCGCGCCACCTCGGTGGCAGAGAAGATATGCTCGCGCTCATCCTGCTGGAACAGCTCGACCAGCCCGGTCTTGGTCAGCTGCAGCTTGACCTTGATGCGGTCGGCGCCGGACGCCACGCACACCGGCATGCCGGTGGCGGCGATCTTGCCGATGACGTCGCGCACGTGCGCCACGGCCGCCACTTCGGCCTCGAGCACCGCGTTGCGGCGCGCCAGCCAGGTCGACAGCCAGTTCTCGGGCAGCGGCGCGCCGCGCATGCGTTCTATCATGTCCAGTTCCTCGCGCACGGCGCGGCCGAGGAACAGGCGCGTGGAGTCTTCCAGCGAGATCTCGATGCCGAGTTCGTTCAGCATCTGGTTGAGCACGCGGTTGACGATCGGCTCGCTGTCAACGAGCACGCCGTCGCAGTCGAAGATCACGCAATCGAAGCGGCCGGAATGGCCCAGGGTTACTGCGGTCATGCGGGTTTCTTTTCCTTGTTGTCCAGGCTGGTTACACCAGGTACAGCCCGGAGTTCGGTCTGGCGGCGCGCCTTCAGGTGCGCCTCGACCTGGTCAAAACGGTCGAAACCCCAGAAGGGCTCGCCGTCGACGATGACGAAGGGCGAGCCAAACACGCCCTTGGCCATCGCCACGTCTATCTCGGCCTTGAGCTGGTCCTTGATCTGGTAGCTGATGGCGCCGGCATCCATGGCCTGCACGTCGATGCCCAGCGGCTCCGCCAGCTTCATGATCTCGGCCGGCTCGGCAATATTGATGTCGTCGACGAACAGTGCGCGGTACACCGACCTGGCGAACGCCGCGGCGATATCGGCGCCGTGATGGTTCTGCAGCCACAGCATGGCGCGGGCGGCATGCGTGGTCGGCAGCGGGAAATGCGTGGGCCGCTTGTACTCGATGTCGTGGAAGCGCGCGGTGCGCTCGAAATCGCGCCAGCTGTAGTCGCCCTTGAGCGGCAGCTGCGGCAGCGGCGACGCGCCGGTGGTCTTGAACACGACCCCCAGCAGGATCGGGTGCCAGGCGACGATACGGCCGTACTTCTGCGCCAGCTCATCGATGCGGGTGCTGGCGAAATATCCGTAGGGCGAAGAGAAATCGAAGTAGAAGTCGATCGCTGCGGTCATGTCGGGAGCCCTTGTTCTTGTCTTGCCGAGTCGGGAGTCGGGGTCGTGCCGCCCTTGCCGGGGGCGCCGGCGGCACTTGGCATCATCGTACGCTGTTTAAGCCATGATCAGGCAAGTGCGCGCGCAATCAGGATCTTCTGGATATCGCTGGTGCCCTCGTAGATCTGGCACACGCGCACGTCGCGGTAGATGCGCTCGACCGGGAAGTCGCTGACATAGCCGTAGCCGCCGAACACCTGGATCGCGTCGGAGCAGACCCGCTCCGCCATCTCGCTGGCAAAGAGCTTGGCCATCGCCGCTTCCTTCAGGCACGGGCGGCCGGCGTCGCGCAGCGCCGCGGCGTGCCACACCATCTGGCGCGCCACGTCGATACGGGTCGCCATCTCGGCCAGGCGGAACTGCACCGCCTGGTGCTGGAACAATGGCTGGCCAAAACTCTCGCGTTCCTTCGCATACGCCAGTGCGGCATCGAACGCGGCGCGCGCCATGCCGATGCTCTGCGAGGCGATGCCGATGCGCCCGCCTTCCAGCCCCGACAGCGCCATCTTGTAGCCGCCGCCCTCGTCGCCCAGCAGGTTGGCCGCCGGCACGCGGCAGTCCTCGAACAGGATCTGTGCGGTGTCCGACGAATGCTGGCCGAGCTTGTCTTCCAGCCGCGCCACCACGTAGCCCGGCGTCGACGTCGGCACGATAAACGCGCTGATGCCGCGCTTGCCGGCGGCCTTGTCGGTCACCGCCAGCACGATTGCGACGTCGGCATTCTGGCCGCTGGTGATGAACTGCTTGACGCCATTGAGCACGTAATCGTCGCCGTCGCGGACCGCGGTGGTGCGCAGTGCCGATGCGTCGGAGCCGACGTGCGGCTCGGTCAGGCAGAATGCGCCGAGCATCTCGCCGCGCGCCAGCGGCACCAGCCATTGCTGCTTCTGCGCTTCGCTGGCAAACGACATCAGCATGCTGCACACCGGGCAGTTGTTGACGCTGATGACGGTGGAAGTGCCGCCGTCGCCGGCCGCGATCTCTTCCAGGATCAGCGCGAGCGACAGGTAGTCCAGGCCGGCACCACCGTATTCCTCGGGCACGGCCACGCCGTAGGCACCCAGCGCGGCCAGCTCGCGATGCACGTCCTTGGGGAAGGTCTTGTCGCGGTCCCACTGCGCGGCCTGCGGAGCGATTACCTCTTGCGCAAACTGGCGCACGGCGTCGCGGATCATTTCCTGTTCGGGGGTCAGCAGCATATCGATGGTCGGTTGGTCGTGCGCGCCGCGATCACCAGGGGATCGGCGTGCCGTCGTAGTTGTGGAAGGTGCCGTTGTCGCGTCGCTTGACGCCGGCCAGCACCTGGCGCATGCCCTTGACGCTCTGCTGAACGCTCAGGTCGGCTTCCTGGCCGCCCATGTCGGTCTTGACCCAGCCCGGGTGCAGCGCGACGCAGGTGGCATGGCGCGCGTCGAGCGACACCGCGCGCAGCGCCGCGTTGGCGCCGGCCTTGCTGACGCGGTACAGCCAGCTGGCGTTGTGCTCCATGCCGCCGATGCTGCCCATGCGCGAGGACAGCACCGCCAGTACGCCGCCGTGGCCGGACTGGCCGGCTTCGACGTAGGGCAGCACCAGCGGCAGTGCCATCATGGGCCCGAGCACGTTGACGTGCATCACCCGATCAAAGTCCTGCGGCGTTACCGGCTGCGCGCCTTCGGTGCGCGGTCCCAGCACGCCGGCGTTGTAGACCGCCACGTCGAGCGCTTCGCCGTCGAGCTTCCAGCCCAGGCCGGCGACCGCGCCGGGATCGGACAGGTCGACCTGGTGGGCTTCGGCACCGAGCGCCTGCAGCGCGCCCACGCCCTCCGGCGTGCGCGCCGCCGCAATGACGCGCCAGCCGTCGGCACGGTACTGGCGGACAAATTCAAGGCCGATGCCGCGGGAGGCACCGAGGATGAGGACGGTTGGCAAGGGTTGCTCCTTTCTCAAACTGGCCGGCGCGTCGAACGGTACGGCTGGCCACGGTTCAGCAAACTGCCACTGTCTTGCTCCCTCTCCCGCTTGCGGGAGAGGGTTGGGATGAGGGCGGGCGTTACCACGAAGTGCGGCGCGTCACGCTTGGCACGCGCCGGCCCTCACCCCCAGCCCCTCTCCCGCACGCGGGAGAGGGGAGCACACAAGCGGAGAAGGAAACGTTACAGGAGCTCGATCCCCACCGCCGTCGCTTCGCCGCCACCAATGCACAGGCTCGCCACCCCACGCTTGCCGCCGGTCTTGCGCAGCGCGCCGATCAGCGTGGTCATGATGCGCGCGCCCGAAGCCCCGATGGGATGCCCCAGCGCGCACGCGCCGCCGTGGATATTGACCTTGTCGCGCGGGATCTTGAGGTCGTGCATGGCAGCCATCGGCACCACCGCGAAGGCCTCGTTGATCTCGAACAGGTCGACGTTGTCGGTGGTCCAGTCGAGCTTGCGGTAAAGCTTGGCGATCGCTTCCACCGGCGCGGTGGTGAACCAGCCCGGTGCCTGCGCATGCGTGGTGTGGCCCAGCATGCGGGCGATCGGCTGCAGGCCCAGCTGCTTCGCGGTGGAAGCGCGCATCATCACCAGCGCCGAGGCGCCGTCGTTGATCGACGACGACGATGCGGCGGTGATGGTGCCGTCCTTGGCAAACGCCGGCTTCAGCGACGGGATCTTGTCGAGCTTGATGCGGCGCGGGCCTTCGTCGGTGTCGATCACCGTGTCGCCGCCCTTGCCCGATACCGTCACCGGCGCGATTTCCCAGCGGAAATCGCCCTTCTCGGTGGCCTGCTGCGCGCGGCGCACGCTTTCCATCGCGAATTCATCCTGCTGCTCGCGCGTGAAGCCGTACTTGGCGGCGCAGTCCTCGCCGAAGGTGCCCATGGCGCGGCCCTTGTCGTAGGCGTCTTCGAGGCCGTCCAGCATCATGTGGTCGTAGATCATGCCGTGGCCGATGCGGTAGCCGCCGCGGCCCTTCGGGATCAGGTACGGTGCGTTGGTCATGCTTTCCATGCCGCCGGCGACCGCGATGTCGAACGAGCCGGCGATCAGGCCGTCATAGACGGTCATCGCCGCGCGCATGCCCGAGCCGCACATCTTGTTGACAGTGGTGCAGCCCACGCCCAGCGGCAGGCCCGCGCCCAGCGCGGCCTGGCGTGCCGGCGCCTGGCCCTGGCCGGCGGGCAGCACGCAGCCGAACACCACTTCTTCGACCTGCTCCGGCTTCAGGCCGGCGCGCTCGACCGCCGCGCGGATGGCGACGGCGCCGAGCTGTGGCGCGGTCACGCTGGCGAATTCGCCCTGGAACGCAGCCATCGGCGTGCGGGCGGCTGAAACGATGACGATCTCTTCCATGTCGGGTCTCCTGGATCGGTAGGTATGCGTGGGTGTTGTCTGGTGTCGGCGCAGTGCGTCAGCGGATCGACGCCTGCGGCGGATCGCCGTACTGGCGGTAGGCCGCGGCCAGTTGCTCGTGCAGCTCGTCGTTGTTGCTGGCGGCCATGCCCAGGTCACGCAGCAGGCCGTCGGACACGCCGTAGATCCAGCCGTGCACGGTGATGGCCTGGCCGCGCGACCACGCGTCCTGGATCACGGTGGTCTGGCAGACGTTGTTGACCTGCTCGATCACGTTGAGCTCGCACAGCCGGGTATGGGCGTCTTCCTCGCGCAGCACGGTGCCGAGGTAGGCCTCGTGCTTATCGGCCACGTCGCGCACATGGCGCAGCCAGTTGTCGGCCAGGCCGATGCGCTCGCGCTTGAGCGCGACCTTCACGCCACCGCAGCCGTAGTGGCCCACCACCGTGATATGGCGCACCTTGAGCACTTCCACGGCGAACTGGATCACCGACAGCGCATTCAGGTCGCTGTGCGCAATCACGTTGGCGATATTGCGGTGGACGAACACCTCGCCCGGGGCCAGCCCCAGGATCTGGTTGGCCGGCACGCGCGAATCGGAGCAGCCGATCCACAGGTATTCCGGCGCCTGCTGGTTGGCCAGGCGGGTGAAGAAGGCGGGGTCTTCCGCGTTGACGCGGTCCACCCACTCGCGGTTGTTGCGGAACAGCTGGGCGATGGCGTCATTCATGCGACTCTCCTTGCAGGGTCGGCGGCAGGCAGTTCAGAGGCAGCGCCGTAGCGGTTGATGAATCGCTCGGTAGGGTGATAGGCAAAAAAGTCATGGACATGTCCGGCCAGCAGCCGGTCCTTGTGGCCCTGCCACATGGCAGGGTCGAAAAAATCCGAATGGTGCCGCAGGAACGCCGCGCGCACGCGCGTGTCGCCCAGCAGGAACGTGCGGAACGTCTCGGGAAAAATATCGTGCGGACGCACCGTGTACCAGACCTCGCCCGACATCTCCTCTTCCTCGTTGCGCGGCTGCGGCACTTCGCGGATATTGCAGTCGGTCAGGTACTCGATCTCGTCGTAGTCGTAGAACACCACGCGCCCGTGCCGCGTGACGCCGAAGTTCTTGTACAGCATGTCGCCCGGGAAGATGTTGGCGGCCATCAGTTCCTTGATGGCGTTGCCATATTCCAGCACGCCGTGCTCGACCTGCTCGTCGGAGCCTTCCTGCAGGTAGATGTTCAGCGGCGTCATGCGGCGTTCGATATAGACGTGGCGCACCACGATCTCCTCGCCTCCCTGCTTGCCGCGCTGGTATTCGATCATTGACGGCGCGTGCTGCTCGAACTCGCGCACCAGCGCTTCGTCGAAGCGCGACAGCGGGAAGGCCACGTCGGAGTACTCCAGCGTATCGGCCATGCGGCCGACGCGGTCGTGCTGCTTGACCAGTTGGTACTTCGACTTCACCAGCTCGCGTGTGGTGTCCTTGGGCGCCGGGATAATGTCCTTGATGACCTTGAACACGTACGGGTACGACGGCAGCGTGAACACCAGCATCACCAGCCCGCGGATGCCGGGCGCGACGATGAACTTGTCCGACGAATGCTGCAGGTGGTGCAGGAAGTCGCGGTAGAACAGGTTCTTGCCCTGCTTCTGCAGGCCCAGCGAGGTGTAGATCTCCGCGCGCGGCTTGCGCGGCATGATGTCGCGCAGGAAGGTCACATAGGCCGACGGAATCTCCATGTCGACCATGAAGTAGGAATGCGTGAACGAGAACAGGATCAGCAGCTGTTCCTTCTTCAGCAGCACCGTGTCGAGCATCAGCTTGCCCGAAGGGCCGTGCACGATCGGAATTGCCAGCGGGAAGGTGCGGTCGCCGTTCAGGATGCGGCCGATGATGAAGGCAGACTTGTTGCGGAAGAACAGCGACGACAGCGTATGGACCTGGAAATTCGGCGCGATGCGGAAGTCGCCGAAATGCTCGCTGACGGCGCGCACCACGTAGCCGATATCCCGCGTCAGGTCTTCGAACGGGCGCTCCAGCTGGAAATTGTGCACGATGCGCTCGAAGCATGCCGCCATGCCCTCGCGGCTGCCCGGATAGTAGGCGCGGAAGGTCGGCCGCGTCGGCGATTCCTCGTTTTCGATGTATTCGGTCGAGATCGCCGGACGCACGAAGATGAAATCGTTGTTGAAGTACGAGCGGTGCAGGATGCGCGTGCAGACCGAGTTGAAGAAGGTCTCGGCCAGTTCGGGCTGGTGGTGATTGGTCAGCAACCCGATGTAGTGCAGCTTGATCTGCTGCCAGATCTCGTCGTCGATGTTCTCGGCGTCGTATTCGTCTTCCAGGATGATGCTCGATTCGCGCACGCGCTCGTTGTAGAAAGCGATGCGGTCGCGCTGGATCTGCTGCAGCCCGTGCCAGTCGCCGGACTCGAACTTGAGCTTGGCCTGGTGGCTGACCTCGCGGAACAGACGGTAGTGCTTGTCGAACCCGTCGAGCATCGTTCTCGCCACATCGAAGGCAATCTGCGAGGAGAGCAGTTTGGGGAAGTGGGACATGGGTCGACGGGGGGCGACTGCGTGACGGTCTTGCGACGGGTAGTGGGATTGTAAATGGGTTCCGGGAAGCGCTCCGGATGTCCGGGGGCGCCGGAGGTGATTCCGGCGCCCCGGCACACCGTTACATCGTTTCCGCGAACAGCTCGCGGCCGATCAGCATGCGGCGGATCTCCGAGGTGCCCGCGCCGATCTCGTACA
>NZ_JAGIQA010000068.1 GCF_017814975.1 Cupriavidus consociatus | reverse complement strand
GGTACTCGCAAATCCCTCGGACAAGCTTCCTCTTCAATAACATGCGGGGCGTTGCACTTCGCTCTTGAAACCGCCCTTTCTTAAGCGCCCTGCTGGCGACATGTGAAAGGAGCCCGATAACTGACTTGCGACCCGCAGGTGCGCGTCACAACCATCCAAATTGTTGGCTTACGTGGCACTGCTGCATCGCAGCACATGTGGCGGGACCACTCAACGTTACCCGAAGCGAGCAAGGTCAACCAGTGCTGGTCCAGGCCGGCTCATCGGGGCCGGGCCAAGCACTGGCGGCACGACAAGCTGAGGTCGTCTTCACGGTACAGCAGGATCCCGAGTCGGCTGTCGCCTTTGCCAAGGGGCTGCGCGAGCAGGTGGCGGCGGTCGAGCGCGGCCCGCGTCACTGCCTGATCATGCCGGGCCTGATGCCGGTCATTGGCGAGGCCGAAGCCGAGGCGCACGAAAAGTTCGCCCTGCTCCAGTCGCTTACCGACCAGTCCAATGCGCTCACGATCCCCTGACCGGACAGCTTGGCCTCGACGTGTCCGGCTACACGCTTGACGAGGCACTGCCGCCGCTGTCCACCGACATCATCGTGCACAGCCGCAGCGCCTTGCTGATCAGGCTGGCGCGTGATCGTGGTCTGACGTTTCGCCAGCTTTATCACCTCGTTGCCAGCGCACGGGGCCACCAGATCGTCGTGGGCACGGCCGACCAGGTGGCCGACCATATGATCGACTGGGTATCGACTCAGGCGCAGCCGACGGCTTCAACATTATGCCGGGCACATTTTCCGGATGCGTTCGAGGACTTTACGCGCGAGGTCGTGCCCCGGCTTCAGGCACGCGGAGCATTTCGAGCCGACTACGCCGGAAAAACGCTGCGGGACCACCTGGAACTGCCAATGGCTCCTTGATAGTCAAACCTTTCCAGGTGACGAAGAACCGAAAACGGAGTCAGAGTGGCGCGGTAATGAACGCAGTAGTGGACCGCTTGATCGGACACGCCCGATCACATGATGACGCGCCAGGTTCGAGCATCGGTTTCGCCAAAAATCGGTACCCGCCGAATGGGGGGCGGAAAATATTCGCATTACGCCTCAGAAACTTCCTTGACACGATAGAGACTTCCGGCGCGAATTACCTCGCTTGCAACACACGAAGTGGAATCGGAATACCGGGACCGCCAAGTTCGCATAGCAATACCAAGCGGCAATCTCGCCGATCCACAACTGTAAGAGACCGTTTCAAAAAGACCCCAAGGGGGCTGTTAACCTTTTCGGCAAGCTGTTAACCTTGGCCATCTGAACGATGGGAACCGAGGGGGATGAGCGCGCCGATCATTGATGACGAGTTGTGGGCGCTGATCGAACCTTTGCTGCCGCCGCCGAAGCCGCGACGCAAGAAATATCCAGGCCGCCTTCCTGTTTCGGATCGAGCTGCGCTGAACGGCATCTTGTTCGTGTTCAAGACCGGCATACGCTGGTGCGACCTATCGACCAAGCTGGGATTCGGTTCGGGTCCGACCTGCTGGAGGCGCTTGCGCGACTGGCAGAAGGCTGGCGTGTGGAAGCGATTGCACGAACTATTGCTGGCGAAGCTTCGCGAGGCCCACGAACTCGATTTCTCACGAGCAGCCGTCGATTCATCGTCGGTGCGGGCCGTTGGGGCGGGCGAAAAACTGGCCCGAACCCCACGGATCGCTCGCGACCAGGTTCCAAGCACCACATCCTCGTCGACGCAAATGGCGTCCCCATCAGCGCAATCCTGACCGGCGCGAACCGCAACGACGACAGGCCATACAAGCACGATCACGTGAGCACACGGCCAGCTTGATCCGAAAATAGCGCCGAGGAGACTCGCGAAGATTACAGGATGACGTCGAAAGGTTGCGTTGGCAATCGAGTGTGATGACACCCATTAGCGAGCCGGTGTCAAGTGAGCAAGAACGCCCACGACTGCCTTGGTAGCCGGTTTTCGCATGCCCGATTGCAGTAGCTGAGCGCTCCCGTTTCTTCAATTCCTGGCTGCGACAGATCGCGCCAGACACCCATCAGGATCAAGCGATCGGCTTACAACGGTTGCCTGTCGCCCTGGTGGCTTCACCACCCCAGAAGAACGTTGGTGCCGCGATGCGTCCATGGGGTTTGCACAAAAACGAGGGCTGCCGAATTGTCGGCGCCAATCCACGGCTGGCTCGCATCGTGGGCGATCCGCTTTACTACACATTGGGGACGGCGGTACGGCATCCTATTCAAAACACAAGGGTTGGAGACCAGTCATCACATCAGGTTTGCCGCCCGCCGTCATCAGCTCTACGCGAAGCAGCGCGTCACATCAAACGGTTTGCGCTCCTTCAGAATGTGGAAGCACGCGCGGGCCAGCTTGGGCGCCAGGGCCTTGCGCGCCAAGACCGTGTTGCTCTTGGCTTTCTTTCGCTCGTAGAAGCGCTTGGCCTCAGCACAAAAGCGCAGCGAGAAGTTGGCTGCTTCGATGAACGCCCAAGACAAATACGCGTTTCCGTTCTTGGTGTTGCCTTCGCCTTTCTTCTTGCCGTTGCTCGTGTGCTGGCTGTCCACGCAACGAGCGTACGACGCGAAATTGCCAGCACTAGCAAAGCGATCGATGGGTCCGATCTCCAACAAAATGACGGTTGCAAGAGTTTGGCCGATACCGGGCACCGTAGTCAGCAATGCATAGTCGGGGTTCGGTGTGACCTTTTCTTGAAGACGCTTTTCTACGACTTCGATCTACGCGGAGAGCGTCGTGATGACCGCGACGGTCGCTCGAACAGCAAGTGCCACGTCGTCTGGCAGGTGCATTTGATCGATCGCTTCTTCGCCCAATCGCTTGACCTGATTGCTCGTGATTCGGTTGCCGTACTGACGCGCTGTAATATTCTCAACCGCGAGGATGTGGCTGGTGCGGCTGCGTACCAGTTGCATGCGTTTCCTCGCCAGGTCGCGGACGGCACGGTGCTGCGGCGGCAGGATGGTGCCCGTGGGAAGAATTCCCAATCGTAGCAGGTGGGCCAGGTAACGCGCATCGGTCTCATCCCCTCTGTGCTTGAGCCCGTCGTATTTCTTGATCGCCGTGGTGTTGGCCAGGTGCACTTGGAATCCTGCTTCCTGGAGGCCGTCGACAAGCCAGTACCAGTTGAACGTCGATTCGACCACGACGCCGGCGAGTTCGTCTCGCCACGGGGCAAGAAAAAGCAGAATCTTCATCAGATCGTTGGGCAGCCGCTTTTCCGCCATGACCCGGTCAGCTTCATCAATCACGGTGACTACGCTGTTGTTCGAATGCAAGTCAATGCCACTATATTCCATGTTGGCCTCCTTACGGTTAAAGCGGTTGAGCAAACATACTTTAACCCCGTCGCCCGCCAGGGCGGCGGGGGGAGGCCCGCTAGATGATTTTCAAGACAGGTCGGACCGGGATTCGCAAAGCCTGAAGCAATAGTAAGAGCGTTCAGCTCGCGCGACAGATTAGGAGCGAGTCAGCGGATTTCATCGGGGCCTGCGCAGCATATGCTGCAGAAAGGCGCATATAAAGCTGCAACCTTTCCTGTCGAATCAGAACACAAGAAAACCTGGCGCATCGGGGGCGTTCATATAAATCTATTCTGCCGCGGGGGCCTATGTGTTTCGTCAAGCATTAGGGGCGGATTTCGGCTGATAGAAGGTGCCGTCGCGCAACATGGCGAACAGCACATCACAGCGTCTTCTGGCAAGGGCGATGAGCGCTTGATTGTGGCGCTTTCCTTGCTGGACCTTGCGAGCGTAGTAGCCCCCCGAGACCGGATCTCGCAAGGCGGCAAAGGCTGAGAGAAACAGAGCTCTCTTGAGTACCTTGTTGCCCCGCCTGGACGGATGTTCGCCGCGGATGGACGCGCCTGAGCGGCGGGTGACCGGCGAGAGACCGGCGTAGGCGGCAAGATGCCCGGCCGAAGCGAAGGCTTTGTGCGCGACCTCGGTGAGGAGCCTGGCGGCTGTCCTGACGCCGACTCCCGGCATGCTGGTCAGGACCGGCCAAAGAGGGTGTGCATGTACCAACCGTTCGACTTCGCTGGCGACTTCGTCGCGTTGTTTGCGTAAGGCGGCGAGCTGCTGGGCCAGGCGCGGCATGACGATAGTGGCCTGCGTGCCGGGTACGACGACAGCCTGTTCACTTAGCGCCTGAACGATTTCGGACGCGAGGCCTTTGCCCATACGCGGGGCGAGCTTGGTCAGACGGTTGGCGAGCGTCTTCTCGCTGGTTGCTGCAAGCTCGGCGGGCGACGGGTAGCACTCAAGCAGATCGAGCACGGCCGGATGGTCCAGGCGAGGTCCCAGAACCCGTTCCAGCGCGGGATGGATCTGGGTGAGCAGGCCGCGAATGCGATTACTGGTTTGGGTGATTTGGGCAGCCAGATCGTCGTCGAAGCCGCACAACATGGTGAGTTCGGCGAGCGGCTCGTCAGCGAGTCGAAGCGTGCGCCGTGTATGCGGCATCGATCGCGCGGCTTCGGCGATGATCGCGGCATCTCGAGCATCGGTTTTGGCTTCACCCGCGTGCAGATCAGCGATGCGGCGCATGGCCAGACCCGCCAGATAGGCGACCAAGACGTCTTCGTCGCGGGCGACTGCGACCGGCAGCAATGGTGGCGGGGTGATCGACGACGAACAGGAGTCGGCCGGGTGCCTTGAGGTCGGTGATGAGGGCGCGCAGTTTGGCCTCATCGTTGGGCAGCGCTTTGTTGTACAGGCGCTTCCCGGTCCGATCGAGTGCTACAGCGTGATGCTGGCCTTTGCCTACATCAACGCCGATGAAGACATCGACGAAGT
Source organism: Cupriavidus consociatus (assembly GCF_017814975.1). Taxonomy (GTDB): domain Bacteria; phylum Pseudomonadota; class Gammaproteobacteria; order Burkholderiales; family Burkholderiaceae; genus Cupriavidus; species Cupriavidus consociatus. Next base: position 4,153 of record NZ_JAGIQA010000068.1, on the reverse strand, counting down.
CATGTTGTTGGTTTTCTTGCATCGAAGCTTATGCGGATTGAGCGGGTTGGCCTGCAAAAACGGTGGCAAGTCTCGGCATCCACGTTACGGAGGGCCTCAAGAACACCTTGGCCGAGCCCCTATTAGCGATCACCAGCCATCCACCAGGCCCGGTGACAACACCCCCCCGGATCATGGACGACTGGGGGCAGGAATCATGCCGGGCCTGGCTGGCCAAAGCCCCAATTGTCGGGGCATGAAGATAGTAACGGGGGTACTTGGCGGCGCCGCCAAGTACCGTGACGCCACGCTGGCGCGTCACCTTGCGGCCAAGCATCGACTGCAGCAAGCGGCGGGTCTCCGCCCCGCCAGCGTCGATATTTCATGAGCGCTGCGATAGGGGCGCCAGTTTGGCGACGAACGCTCCGGTGGTGGGCATTTTCCCGGTGTTGTTGCCCTTGCCGGAGATCTCGCCCCACCAGCGCTTGACGCCTGGACGTCGCGACGGCAGAAAAATGCACACAGAACCTCGCTCTTTGCCCTCCGCCGCTGGTACCTATCGCTGGACGAAAAATTGGTGCAACCCATCGCCAACAGCATTGCACAAGGCGCCCTAATTACTCCGGCTAACATTTTCTGCGTTCGCCACTTGTGTCCACGTAACGGTGTCTGCTTGATTCATCGCGCAAATTCTGCCGACGGAATACCATACCACCGGGTTGCGCTCCACTGCTTGCCAGCCACATCCTTGATGTCCGCGCTCTGCGCGCTCTTCTGCACTTCGGCCTGAAGCCTGGCAACCAGTCCGGTTGGCGCCCCTTGGGCGCGGCGAGGCCAAATCAGTTGGTCACGGCACAGTCTTTTAGACCGGCCTCGGCGAATGCCCGCGCCAGCGGTGTCGGGAAGCCGAATTCGGCATAGATGACGGCGGTGGCGCCGTCGATATTCATCCGGGATGGGGCTTGCTCCCACCGCGCGCAATGGCGGCGTAGCGGCCGCTGACCACGCCGTTTTCCGACGCCTGAGAAGTATGCTGCCCGATTCAAGTTCATGAATGCCGGATCAATAAGACGATTCGCCAAGCTGGTACACGGTACTGGCCGTCCTGCGGAACAGCGTATCGCGCTCGGCTGCACTGGCCCTGTGCAGTCAGGCGCTTGAAGACGTTCCGGCCGTTGCTGTAGGCGGTACGAACCCTTGTCGACCGCGAAATTGCCGACGGGCCCAAACGGCACACTCAGTACGGACGCTAGCATAGAAGAACTTTCCTACTCGCGGAGGCCATGATCCTGAATGCCACGTAGGAATTTCCTGATCGACAACATTTGTACCGCAAATTGGTCTTATCCAAAAAATTGATTTTTCCAATTATAAGAAATGCCTCATAATATCCATCGAGTTCATCACCGGTGCCGGTGACAAAAAATACTGCCGAAGCGGTGTCATGAAAATGTAATTCAAAATGTGACATGCTATATTACGTCACTTTTTTCGGCGCGGATTCTATATGAATGAATTTGTGTGGTCACGATAAAGATCAACTGCCATTGTATTCATGATCCCCGCGAAGAAGATGCCGCGTGTTGGACGGGTTGTCATGACCTGAGGTCGACGCGTTTGATGAATCGCCGGAGCAAATAAATGCACGTTCTCGATATTAATCAGATGACTCAGTTTTTCTTGAGGTCGTTTGCGTTGACTGCGGTCTTCGCTACCATATGCGCAGCACTCGAGCTGACATTTCCGGCATATCGATACAGTTTCGCCTCATACGTTCGCGGCGTGCGAAATTGGATCATTCGTCTTGGCTGGGCCGCCTTGATATGGCAATTATATGCTGCGGGCTTGCAATGGCTAGGGATCAAGCCGCTCATAACCATCAATTTTAGTGCATTGCTTCGTGTTGATAGCGCAATTCTTAACACTGGCTTGGCGATCCTTTCAGGAGTCTTGGTCGCGATTTTGGGTGATTTTTTTTATTACTGGATGCACCGCGCTCAGCATGCCATTCCTATCCTGTGGCGCATGCATGCCACTCATCACTCGATCCGCGAACTGACTGCGTGGAACTGCAATCATCACTTGTCTGAGCCGATTGTTTACGCCATTTTTGTGGCACTGCCACTGGTTCTAGTACACTTCGAATCTGGGGTGGTTCCAGTTGTTGCCATGAGTCTGATTGCATTTCAGGTCCATCTAGTACACTCTAGCACGCGCATCAATCTAGGGTCGCTTCGATACATCATCGGGGACAATAAATTCCACCGTATTCACCACTCGGCGGATCCGAGCCACCGGGGCCGAAACTATGGGCTCTTTACAACCATCTGGGACACTATTTTTCTCACGGCATACTGGCCAAAAAAGAATGAGTGGCCGGAAGTTGGCCTCCGAGACCAGTCCGAACCGCTCACCGTTGTAGATTACATTATGTTCCCATTCAATCGGCGTCGCTGGGGTAAAAACAAAGCAGGAAGTGGTGCGCAGGCGAGTTGATGAGGTCGCTCGAATCTGCGGTGGGCTACTAGCAAAACAAATGGCGTATCGCGGGCCATCCAATTGAAACGATGTTCATTTACCCCATTCCAGTGGCGTTTCCAGGTGTGGGGTGCCCATGAAGAAATTTCCAACGAAGCAAATTAGGAGCCTACGTTTTTTAATCGGATCGCACCACTACTTCGATTTCACCGCTATTTCTCGCAAACATCGCCCACCCGACAGGAGGCAGTAACGCCATGCATCGAATCTCGATTCTCGCCAGCTGTGGCGCCGCGCTGGTGCTCGGCGCCACCAACACACAGGCCGCAATGTGGTCTGCCTCTTCTCCCGCGACTTCGTCATGCTCCTCCACCAATCTTTTCGCTTCGTGGAGCTACGGCAGTTACACGTTCAACAATAACGTCTGGTCGCCTTGCAGCAATGTTGCAGCGGGTGCGCAAACCATCTGGGCCAATACCAACGGCGACTGGGGTGTCACTTCAGATCAGCCAAATACAAGCGGCATCAAGTCCTATCCTCACATCGGCTATTCCGTCAACAAAACCATCAGTTCGCTAAGCAGGCTGACCGCTGCGGTCTCGGCCACTACGCCTGCCGGTGGCGCCTGGGAGTCGACTTTCGACATCTGGACCGATGACAAGGCACACGAAATCATGGTATGGTTGAACTACACGGGAACCTCGGCGGGTTGCGGCAACGTCAAGCCAATCTCCTACAATTGGACGTCCGACGGTTGCGCAATCCCGCATCACAGCAACGTTTCGCTGTCCGGTGGCACGTGGAACGTTTATGTGGGCACCAACGGCCGCAACATGGTTTATTCGTTCTTGCGAACGGACAAAACAAACAACACCACGATCGACGTGCTAGCGATCATGAAGTACCTGAAGTCGCTGAACTATTTCCATGACGTCATGATCGGAGATCTGCAGTATGGGTTTGAGATCACCTCGTCTTCCGGCGGCCTGAACTTCGCGTCCAAGGACTTCGTCGTCGCCGCCGAGTGATACTAAGACAGAGGTGGCGGCGGAAATTCGGAAATTCGGACAGTCGGCTAAGTGGAAGAGCTGGGCCGGCCATAATGGCGGGCATAAAGGACCCAGAAGATGACGAAATGAATCAGACGGACCCACTCGGCAACCTTCAAGGCCAAGGTGGCCATGGCCGCGCTCAAGGGCGACAAGACGCTGGCGCCCAGCAGTATGACGTGCACCCGAGCCAGATCACAGAGTGGAAGCAGCAGTTGGCGGAGCACGCTGCGGACGTGAAGGCACTACATGCAAAGATCGGCCAATTGACACTGGAGAACGATTTTTTAGAGCACGCGCTCGGCAAGGCGGGATTGCTGAGCGGAAAGCGATGATTGACCGCGATCACCCGCTGCCGGTGAGCCGCCAGGTCAAGCTGGTCGGCATTTCCCGATCGAGCGTCTACTACTAGCCGCGTCCGATCAGCGACGCGGATCTGAAGCTGATGCGCCGGATCGACGAACTGCATCTGGAGCATCCCTTCGCAGGCGCACGCATGCTGGCCCGCCTGTTGCGACGGGAGAGCCTCCGTGGGCACGCTGCATCGAAGCGCTGTACCGTCGCCCGAACAGAGCCGCAAGCATGCGGCGCACAAGATCTGGCCATACCTACTGCGCGACCGGACGATCGATCGCGCCAACCAGGTG
>NZ_JAGIQA010000067.1 GCF_017814975.1 Cupriavidus consociatus | reverse complement strand
TACCGTGCGTGCAATCTGCGACGAGATCGTGGTGATGCAGCATGGCCGCAAGCTGACCCAGGTGGCGCACGCGGACTATGACCGGGGGCCGCATCATCCTTACTACGCCCTGCTGGCGCGCTCGGTACCCGAGTTGCGCCGCGGCTGGATCGATGAGGTGGATGTGCATGGAAAACTTGCCATGCCCGCTGGCGTTGCCAGCACTGCAATCTAATACCGTTATCAAGGAGATTATTCAATGCCTCTTCCCCTCCAGAAACAGAGCCTGCTTCCCGGTGGCAACTATGTCGGCGGCGAATGGTGTAGCGCCGCGGACCACCGCACGCTGGACGTGGCGGATCCGGCCACGGATGAGGTCTTCGCATCCGTACCGGATAGCGGCGCGGCCGATGCGCGGCTTGCCGTCGACGCTGCCCACGCGGCGTTCCCCGCCTGGCGCAAGACACCGGCCAAGCAACGCGCTCAGATCATCAAGCGCTGGAATGACCTGATCGTCAGCCACATCGAAGATCTTGGCCGGCTGATCTCGCGCGAGCAGGGCAAGCCGCTGGCGGAAGGCAAAGGCGAGGTCCTGTACGCCGCCAGCTATGTCGAATGGTTTGCCGAAGAGGCCACGCGCGCGGACGGCGACGTGATTGCCGCACCGGTTCCCGGTCGTCGCATGCTGGCACTACGTGAACCGGTTGGAGTCATCGCCGCTATCACTCCCTGGAATTTCCCGGCTGCGATGATCGCGCGCAAGATCGCGCCGGCGCTGGCGGCAGGATGCACGGTAGTCTGCAAGCCGGCCGAGGATACGCCGTTGACCTCCCTGGCGCTGGTCCGGCTCGCCGAGGAGGCGGGCGTGCCGCCGGGGGTGCTGAATATCGTGACTGCCTCGCGTGAGCGGGCCGCCGAGGTCGTCAACGTCTGGCTGGACGATGCCCGGGTGCGCAAGATCACGTTCACGGGCTCGACGCCTGTCGGCAAGCACCTGGCGCGGCGCTCCGCCGATACGCTCAAGAAGCTGTCGCTTGAACTCGGTGGCAATGCGCCGTTCATCGTGTTCGATGATGCCGATCTCGACGCCGCCGTCGAGGGCCTGATGGCTGCCAAGTTCCGCAACGGTGGGCAGACTTGCGTTTGCCCGAACCGGATCTATGTCCAGGACAAGGTGCATGACGCCTTCGTCGACAAGCTCGCAGCCCGCGTCGGCGCATTGGTGGTCGGGCCCGCCACCAACCCTGCGGCGCAGATCGGTCCCATGATCAATGCACGTGCCGTTGAGAAAATCGAGCGGCACGTGCAGGAGGCTGTCAGCCGCGGCGCCCGCGTGGTCGTGGGCGGGAAACGCATCCGCAACGCGGAATGCCCGGGTCCCAACTACTATGCTCCGACCGTTTTGGTGGATGCCGATGCCTCCATGCAGTGCTCTTATGAAGAGACCTTCGGTCCGGTTGCGCCGGTGACGCGCTTCAGTACCGAGGCCGACGTGGTTGCGGCAGCCAATTCGACGCCGTTCGGGCTGGCGGCGTATTTTTACTCGAATGACGTGCGGCGGATCTGGCGCCTTGCCGATGCGCTCGAGTCAGGCATTGTCGGGATCAACGAAGGGGCGCTGGCAGCGGAAGCTGCGCCGTTTGGCGGGGTGAAAGACTCGGGCTACGGGCGCGAGGGTTCTCGCCATGGCATGGACGAGTACATGCATATCAAGTACGTGTGCCAGGGCCAGCTGGACTGAGCAACTGCTTCTGCCGTTTGGGCGGCCGGCGCAAGCCGGCCGTTTTGCATTGGGATGTTGGCAAGAGGGGCGATTTGCCTAAGTTGAAGGAAAGAGAAGGAGAAGATCTTGCGCCGCGGAAGGCGATACAAACTGAACCGTCGCCGCACTGTCAACGTGATACGTGCGGGGCGGCAAGGTGAGGCAAGACGGGGGGCAAGGCAGCCGGCTATTCGTGTCCCGCAAGGAGCTTCACGATCGGATAATAGCCTTTGACGAAAGACGACTTGATAACGATATAACTGAAGTATTTCTCAATGTTGACGTTCTGGCGGAGCACATCCTCGACAATGCTCTGGTAGTGCGCCACGCCGCATGTCACAAACTTCAGCATGTAATCGAAGCCGCCGCTCACCAGGTGGCATTCGACGATTTCGTCAATGTCTCGAATCGCAGCTTCGAATTTGGCGAAGTCCTCGCGACGGTGATCGGATAGTGTCACTTGGGTAAACACGATCTGCATGTTTCCCAGTTTTTCCAACCGGACCTGGGCGCCATATCCGCCGATGTAGCCGGCTTTTTCCAGGCGCTTTACGCGGATCAGGCAGGGGCTGGGCGAGAGGCCGACCGCATCGGCCAGATCTACGTTGGTGGTGCGGCCGTTACGTTGCAGGTGGCTGAGGATGGAGATGTCGATCCGATCCAGTTTAGGCGTGTCAAACATCGCGATCCTCCGCCAGTCTCGTCATTCAGGTACGTTAGCAGGACTATTCCCCGCGTTGACACTGCGGGGACATTGGCGCAAATAGACTTACTGCTTGACGGCCGCCCGGACTTCGGGTTGCGCCAGCACTTCATCCAGCGTCTTCTTCAAACGGGCGAACAGCAGCTCGAAATCGGCCGCGGTATAGCAGAGCGCTGGAGCGAAGCCGAGGATGTTGTCGCCGAATGCGCGGAATACCACTTTGTTGCGGTATGCGACCTCGGTGATGCGCTCGTGAAGCTTCAGCGAGGGACTGAAGCGCTCTTTGCTGGACTTGTCACTGACCAGTTCCAGCGCGCCGAGGAGGCCGCGGCTGCGCGCTTCGCCAACGAGCGGGTGGCTGAGCAGGCTGCGCAGGCCTTCCTCGAAGTGCGGGGCTTGCGCAATGCCGTTGGCGAGCAGCCCGCCTTCCGTGTACAGCCGTAGGACCTCCAGCCCGATGGCGGCGCTGACGGGGTGCGCGGAATACGTATACCCGTGGCCGACCGGAACGCCGGTCGCCATGCCGTCCGCGATGCCTGCGTACACTTCATCCGACATCAGCACGGCGCCCATCGGCGCGTAAGCGGCGGTCAAGCCCTTCGCAATCGTCATCAGGTCCGGCTCGACGCCTTCGGCTTCGCACGCGAACATCGGTCCGGTGCGGCCGAACGCGGTGATGACCTCGTCAACGACGAACAGGATTCCCAACTCGCGGCACGCCATGCGCATGGCCTTGAGCCAGCCCTTGGGCGGAACGATGACGCCGCCAGAGCCCTGGATCGGTTCGCAGAAGAACGCGGCGACATTATCCGCGCCCAGCTCCTGCACCTTGGTTCGCAAGGCTTCAACCGAAGCGCGGATGATGGCCTCCGGATCCGAGCCGACCGGATTGCGGTAAGGATAGGGCGAGGGAATCTTGTGCTGGTTGCGCAACGGTACATCGAAATTGTTGTGAAACACCGCAAGCGCTGTCAGCCCCGATCCTTGCGACGACGAACCATGATAGCCACGCTCGAGCGAAATGAACTGCTTCTTCTGCGGCCGGCCGGTCGAATTGAAATAGTGTGTAATGAAGCGGATCGCTGAATCGTCCGCATCCGAACCGCCGAGCGTGAAATACACGTGGCGAAGCGAGGACGGCGCCAGTTCGACCAGGCGCGCCGCAAGCCGGATCGCTGGCTCGGAGCCGAAGTGAAAGTAGCCAGTGGCATAAGGAAGCTTGGCCATCTGCTCGGCGGCCGCCTGGACAATGCTCTGCTGGCCATAGCCTACGTTGACGCACCACAGGCCGGAGAAGGCATCAAGCAGCTCATTGCCCTGTGCATCCTTCAAGTAGGCGCCGTGCCCTGACTCAAGAATAGTGACGCCACGTTGTTCGTGGGCGCGATAATTGACCAGGGGATGAATCAGGTGTTCGCGGTCTAATGCGACAAGGGAATCGATTTGCATGAGGGATCCGTATGGAGGACTAACTTGCACAGCCAGGCAAGACCGATCGTGGTCAACCGAGTCGTGCACGGGGAACGAACGCCATGTCATTCTAGGCACGGATGCATAGCATTAACTATCGGACCTGGCTTCCCAACTCATGCGAAACCGCAATTTCGCGTGGCTTTCAACACGTTATGCTGCGATGCCGCTGGCATCCTGCAGCGAGCGCCGCTTGCCTCAATCTCGATGGGAAAAGCGAGTGAATTGGCGATACGGCTTTGGTGCCATTTTCGTCAACCCGGGTCGGGTTGCGTCGGATGTGATATCCGCTGCTGGCATACGTTGGCAGTACGCGAATCTTGCAATGCATGACCCCAGGCTCCCACACGGGCACGCCAGTGGGAGGTATCATGCAGCTGCTGTTGTCACTACAGGGGGAGCGCTGCTCGGGCAGCGCCTAGCCTAACGACTGGCTGAGCAGAGCGAACCGGGTGATCGATGCATCTGGCAGCGGCGGTTTGCCTCGCACCATGGCCTGCACTGTTTCATCGACCTGTACCAGGCCCATGTCGGTGAGCCAGGAACTCAGGCCGCTGCTGTCGGGGACGTCCGCGCGTACGAAGGAACCCGCACGCGAGCCCGCCCAATGGGCGATCAACGCCTTGGCGCGGTCGATATCGGGGGCGATCACCGGACCGATGACGAAACCGTGGCCGAACTTGCGCAGTGCCGCGAAGGCGATCAAATCGCCGTAGCGATCGATGGCGACCACGTCGGCAACCGTCAGCAAATGCTTGATCAATGGGGCACGCGGCATACCGCTGGAGCGGCTCGCCATATCCGCTAGCGCGGCTTCGTCCCGCGGGCTGATGGGCCGGATTCGCTCGCCTGCACTGAGTGGCACGAACGGATAGTGAAAAACACTGCCCTGGTGCCGGTGTACCCAGCACGTTTGCCGAAAGCCGAAACTTTCGAACAAGGGAACGCCATCCGAAGTCGTATGGAGCAGAACCGTCCGGTCCCCGGTTGCGTTCAGCGCCCGGGAAACAAGCTCGCGTCCAAGCCCTTGATGGCGATGGTCCGGTGAGACGATGGTCATGCCCAGCCAAGCGTAGTCCGTGCCATGGAGCCAGTACATCACGGTACCGATAATGCCCGTGCCGTCTTCCGCGACAATCCCCTCGCCAATCTCGAGGATGAATTTCCAGTCCTCGAGGCGGTGCGGCCACAGCGTGGCCAGGGACAGCTTGTGGACCTCCGGCAGGTCTTCCGGCCTCATGCTGCGAAATTGGACGGTGCCGCTCCCATTCGGATCTTTCATGTTTTACCTCATCTGCCTGGCCTGCCGCCGTAACCAATTCTGCGTTGACAGCGAGCGGGATTGTGTTCGAGGCCTCTGTAGTTAAGAACAATGTTGCCACATGTTCGAGGGGGATTCGACCAGCCAACGCAATTCCACACGATGATGCGTAGGGCCAGGATAAACCGAAGGTTGTGCTGTATAGGGGCAAGCCGACCGCAGATCATGCTTCGGTCGTGCCCCGTTGCCTGGATGCCCCGCGCCATGCAGCACGACCGCAAGGAATGCGGGCCGCTGAAGACGAGCTGCCATCAGGAAAGTGCCCGGATTTCTACCGGTGGAGCTGGCAGCGCCTACGCTGAAGCGCCCATCCTGACGCTTGCGGGGAGTGGCCGAGGAGTGGCGATTTTTGTCGCAGCAACTCGTGCTGTGCAGTGGTTTTAATTCGAAGAATAATGTGGCCGCGCGGCATGACAACGAGACATCCGTACCGGCTCTACATGATTAAATGGTTTCCAGGAGGCGACGGTCCGGTATATGCCGCCAGCGCGCAAAGGTACGTCCGGTAGCGAGCCGCCGAGCGAGCTTCGCACATAGCGAGGCACGAATCAACTTGAATGGAATCCTGAAACATGAGTGCCACCACCCTGCGACCCAAATACATCTCCTTCGATTGCTACGGAACCCTGATCAACTTCCAGATGGCGGATCTGGCACGCGAGCTTTTTGCCGACCGCATCGCTCCGGAGAACATGGAGCAGTTCACGACTGACTTCGCGCGCTACCGCCTGGATGAGGTGATGGGCGACTGGCGCCCGTATGACGAGCTGCTGTGCAATTCGGTGGAGCGCCTTTGCCGCCGCTGGGGCATCGAGTACCGCGACAACGAAGGCCTGAAGTTCTACAACGCCGTGCCGACCTGGCAGCCGCACAAGGATGTGCCGGACGCGCTGGCACGCCTGGCGAAGGAATACCAGCTGGTGATCTTTTCGAATGCGATGGACGTGCAGATCCCGTACAGTGTCGAAAAGCTGGGCGCACCTTTCCACCGCGTCTATACCGCGCAGCAGGCCGGTGCCTACAAGCCGCGTCTGAAGGCCTTCGAGTACATGATCGAGCAGCTGGAATGCACCCCCGACGACGTGCTTCACGTTTCGTCCAGCATGCGCTACGACCACTTGTCGGCGGACGATGTCGGCATCAAGAACAAGGCCTTCGTCGCGCGTGGCCACGAGCCGAGCTGGTCGGTGTGGGGTTGCCACGAAATCAAGGACCTGAGCGGTCTGCCCGCACTCGTCGGCCTGTAAGGAGAAGCGCGTGCACCCGGAAAGCCACCAAAACAGGAGGCCGAGATGAAGCTCGAATCCTATTGGCTCGATACCGCACCCGCCTTTGTCGGTGGGGCGCAAGGACCCGTTATGGGACGCGCGGACGTTGTGGTGATCGGGGCGGGTTTTACCGGGTTATCCGCCGCGCTGGCGCTCGCGAGGCAGGGAGCGTCAGTCACCGTGCTGGAGGCCGGCCGTGTTGTGGGAGAGGCATCTGGCCGCAACGGCGGGCATTGCAACAGCGGCCTGGCCCATGATTTCGCATCGCTGGCCGAGCGTATTGGCGTGGACAAAGCCCGGCGGTTTTATCAGGCCTATGATGCCGCTGTCGATACCGTCGAGTCCGTGGTTGCCAGGGAGCGGATCGCTTGTGACTTTGTGCGCGCCGGCAAGCTGAAACTGGCGGCGAAGCCCGAGCACTACGACAAGCTCGCGCGTGCCTGCGAGGTGTTGCGCCGGGAGGTCGATCCGCATGTCGAAATGGTGCCTCGGTCCCGACTTCAGGACGAAGTCCGTTCCAGCAGCTTCTTCGGCGGGCTGCTGCAAAAAACCAGCGCCCAGATGCACATGGGCAAGTTCGGCGTCGGGCTTGCCGAGGCCGCGGTAAGGAACGGCGCGCGTATCTACGAGCGGGCCCCTGTCACGAAGATGGAGCGACGTGCCGACGGGACCTTTCGTGTGACCAGCCCACGTGGCCAGATCGATGCGAAGCAAGTGCTGCTGGCGACGGGCAACTCCGGCACGGGACCGTTCTCGTTCCTGCGGCGGCGCATGATATCGGTGGGCAGTTTCATCATCGGCACCGAGCCATTGGACAAGGCTTTGCTCGATCGTCTGCTACCGCATCGCCGTGCTTACACGACTTCGAGACACATCGGCAATTACTTCCGCGTCTCTCCCGACAACCGTTTGCTGTTTGGAGGACGCGCGCGTTTTGCGATGTCCAACCCGCGCTCGGACGAGAAGAGCGGCCGTATCCTTCAGGCAGCGATGGAAGCCACCTTTCCGGAGTTGCGCGGCGTACGCATCGACTACTGCTGGGGCGGGCTGGTCGACATGACGGCCGACCGGCTGCCGCGCGCAGGGCAGCATAATGGGATGTATTACTCGGTTGGCTACAGCGGCCATGGCGTACAGATGTCGGTGCATATGGGCCAGGTCATGGCTGATGTGATGGCGGGACGCCCGGAGTGCAATCCCTGGCGCGAGCTGGATTGGCCAGCCATTCCCGGCCATTTCGGCAAGCCGTGGTTCTTGCCGATCGTCGGCGCGTACTACCGGTGGCAGGACTGGCGGCATTAGCCATCGGTGTTTCCTGGGCATAAGACAAATGAGCGCAAACGTAGCAGACGTGGTCATCGTCGGTGGCGGCTTCATGGGCGCCGCCACGGCATTTTTTTTACGCCGCCGCGGCGTCTCGGTCATCTTGCTCGAGCGCGGGCTGGTAGGCCAGCAAGCGAGCGGCACCAACTTCGGCAACGTGCGCCGGCAGGGGCGCTTTCTCGAGCAATTGCCACTCGCAAACCGATCGCGGGAGATCTGGGGCAAGCTCAAGGAACTGATCGGTGAGGACATCGAATTCATCCCGAGCGGTCATCTTCGCGCGGGCTACCGGCAACAGCATGTTGAGCGGCTGGAAAAGTATGAAGAAGACTCGCGTCCGTATGGGCTGGGGCTCCAGATTCTCAGCGGCAGGCTGTTGCGCGAACGGTTTCCGTTTCTGGGGCCGGAGGTGATCGTTGGATCCTATGCGCCTTACGATGGGCACGCAAATCCACGCCTGGCGGCACCGGCGTTCGCCCGTGCCGCGGTCCGTCTCGGTGCACAGGTGGTTGAAAACACCGAGATCCTGCACGTCGAAAAGGACGGCGTGGATTTCCGTGCCATCGCCGTCGACGGCCGCGTCTTTCGCGCACCGGCGGTGCTGGTCACGGCCGGTGCCTGGGGTGACCGCATCAGTGCCCGTTTCGGGGAGTCGGTACCAATGCGCGCAAAGGGGCCTCAGATGGCGGTCACCGAACCGGTTCCTTATGCGATCGCGCCATCGATCAGCGTGTCCTCCGAAAGGTTGGATGAAACCTTTTACTTCCGCCAGATTACGCGGGGAAATCTCGTTCTTGGTGGCTGCGGCCATGAGCCGGTGGATCTGGACAAGCGGCGCGCATACGTACGCCCCCAGCACACGCTCAGACAATTGACGCAAATGACGCGGGTAGTGCCGGCACTCGGTCACCTGCAGATCATCCGCGTCTGGAGTGGGATCGAGGGTTACATGGAGGACGATCGGCCGGTCATGGGGCCGAGCGCGCGTGTTCCCGGCCTGTACTACGCGTTCGGGTTCTCCGGCGCGGGCTTCCAGCTTGGCCCCGGCGTGGGCGATGTGATGGCGGAACTGATCCACACCGGCGCCACGACCACGCCCATCGAGGCGTTCCACATCGCGCGTTTCTCCGGGCGGGCCGAGACCACCCCGGCGTAGCGTTTCGCGAGCGGCTTACACTCCAGACCGTCCTGCAGCACCAGACGCGTCAGGCTGGCTCTGTGGCAACGGCGCTCTCGATATGCACGTCGACTTCATCGATCCAGCCGCGGCGCAACTCGGGTACCGAGCGAGCCAGCAGGGCGTAGTAAGGATGATGCGGTCCCCGGTCATAGTCCGCGTGCGCCACCTGGGTCAGCTTGCGGCCGTGCTGCATCACCACGATCTCGTCGCAGATCGCGCGCACGGTG
>NZ_JAGIQA010000066.1 GCF_017814975.1 Cupriavidus consociatus | reverse complement strand
CGTCTCCTGTCAGCGGCCGGTTGCCGCAGTTTGATTCTGTAACTTAAGTATTTGCGCAAAGCTGCCTTTGCTGAAGGCGCAAATATGAAAAAGACTCTTGCAACTTTGATCGAAATGCCCCGTCGTGCAGTCTGGTCCGTCAATCAGTCTGGCGATGCAAGGCTTCTTTACGGATGGCGCTCAAGCTGCGGCGAGTAGAGATGATCTCTGCGGAGAGCCGAATGTGAATCAACGTGCCGCTCTGGTTTTCCAGCGCTCGAATCAATGCCTGCTCGAACTCCTTCAGGTTCGAGGCGAAGATGCCTTCGTAGCCATAACTACGTGCAAGCGAACAGAAGTCCGGGCTGCACAGGTCGGTGCCGCAGACGTGTTGCGGGTACTCGCGCTCTTGATGCATGCGGATAGTTCCATACATGCCGTTGTCGACCAGTAAGATGATTGACTTCGCGCCATGCTGCACGGCGGTCGCAAGCTCCTGCCCATTCATCAGAAAGTCCCCGTCACCTGCGATGGTGAACGCAACGCGGCCGGTCACAAGATTGGCCGCTATCCCGGCGGGTACGCCATACCCCATAGCACCCACGGTGGGCGCCAACTGAGTCTTGTGACCCTTGGCGAGGCCATGAAAGCGGTAGTACCGGTGCAGCCAACTGGCGAAATTTCCGGCGCCGTTTGTCAGTACCGCGTCTGCCGGCAAATACTTTTGCAGGGTTCCGATGAGACCCGGCATATCGAAATAGTGAGCGGAACTCTGGTCCAATCCAGGAAGCGCTTCAGAAACTAGGTTCTCTAGATAGTCGGCATTGGCGGAAATTGCCCACGACTGCCAAGGTACGTCCGGCGGGGGATCGAGCATCGCTAGTTGTTCGACGAAGCTGTCCATCGTCGCGTGGATCGCGAGGTCTGCCCGGTACACTCGGTTGAGTTCTTCTCCGGACGAATGGACGTGAACCAGACGTTGGGTGGGTTGGGGCGGCTGTAGCAGTGTGTAGCCACTCGTCGTCATCTCCCCGAGCCTGGCGCCCAGAGCAATGATAAGGTCGCTTTCTTGTACTCGCTTGGCGAGCTTGGGATTTACGCCGATGCCAACATCACCGGCGTAGAGCTCATGGTGATTGTCAAAGGTATCCTGAAAGCGGAAGGTGTTGGCAACCGGCAAGTGCCAGGCTTCCGCAAACCGCTGCAATTGCTGGGCCGCTTGGGGCGAGTATGCACCGCCGGCGAGGACAAGGGGCCGTCGAGACTGCGCAAGAAGTTCGCGAAAACGCTGTAAATCTCGGTCCGTGGCGGCCGAACCGGCGGCCTCGATGCGCCTGACAGGTCGCGCGTCGGTTTCCTGCACCAGCATGTCTTCCGGCAATACGAGTACAACTGGGCCCGGGCGCCCATTCATGGCGGTGGCAAATGCGCGAGCAATGTACTCGGGAATCCGGTGCGGGTCGTCGATGCGTTCCACGCGCTTCGCCATTCCCTTTGTGCTGGGGCCAAAGAACGCGGCGAAATCGACCTCCTGAAATGCTTCGCGGTCGCGAAAGTCGCTCCCAACGTCGCCAATGAGGAGCACCATTGGCGTGGAGTCCTGGAATGCTGTATGCACGCCGATGGCTGCGTTGGTCGCGCCTGGGCCTCGCGTGACGATGCACACGCCCGGTCGTCGTGTGAGTTTGCCGTGTGCCTCTGCCATGAATGACGCGCCGCCCTCTTGACGGCAGCCCACGAAACGAATGCGGTCCCTGTATCGGTGGAAGCCGTCCAGCACCGCAAGAAAGCTCTCACCGGGCACGCCGAATGCCACTTCGCAACCTTGCTCCACCAAGCATTCCACTAGCAGGTGCCCTGCGATCTTACTCATGTTGTCCCCTTAATTGTTTATGCCAGGTCGCGTCGGCAACTCAAGCAGCCGCGTCATCACCGATGCTGTGATAGTTGCGACGGAAATAGATCAGGCCTTCATCTGCGCCGCTTTGCACCACGGCCTCGACTTCGCAGAAGAAAATCGTATGCGTCCCTTTTTCGAGCGTATCGGTGATACGGCAATCAAATGACACGACAGCCCCTTCAAGGACGGGAGCGCCGGTGGCGCGCGATGTCCAGTGTCCGACCTTGAACCGATCGTCCACCGCGCATTTGGTGGCGCCAGCAAATACCCCGGAGATTTCCTGCTGCGTGCTGCCAAGAGTGTTGACGCACAAGACGCCATTGGCTTTAAAGACGGCGTTACTCTGGCTTGAGCGGTTGACACAAACGGCGAGCGTAGGTGGATCATCCGTCACGCTGAAGACCGCGCTTGCGGTCATCCCATATCGCCCTGCGGTGCCGGCTGACGTAATGACGTTGACGGCGGCCCCTAGCTGGGCCATGGCATCCCGATACTCCTGCCGCTGAATAGGCATGATTGCATCTCCTGCTTGTCGTGCATCAAGTATCGATGGGCAGCACGTCTTGCAGAAGAGATGAAACTGGCAATCACTCTTGCAGTTTTTACGGTAATCGCCCAATATCCCTTTTGGATGCACGGGAAGGAAGCACATGGACAGAATTGATGCGATGGGGTTGTTCGTTTCGGCGATCGACAGCGGAAGCCTGGTCCGCGGCTGCTCGCAAGCACGGGCTGTCGCTGTCCTCGGTCAGCAGGCACCTCACGGCATTGGAGGAACGCATCGGTACTCGCCTGGTGGTCCGTACGACCAGAATGCTCGCCTTGACGGAAGCAGGACGAGCCTATTACGAGCGTTCCAAGCGCCTGCTTGCGGAAATCGACGAACTTGAGGCGGGGCTGACGGCGGATGCAACTACGCCGATGGGGCGCCTGGTGATATACGGCCCCACCTTGTTTGGCCGCGTGTTTATGTTGCCGTTATTGGCGCGCTTCCTGATCCAGTATCCGAAGGTCTCGCTTGATGTCACTTTGCTGGATCGTCCGATCAATCTGGTCGAGGAAGGCGTAGACGTCGCGGTGCGGATTGGGTCTATCGAAGATTCAAGCCTTATTGTCCGAAAGCTCGGGGCGTTGCGCTGGGTCGTCGCCGCATCACCGGAATACGTGGCGACACACGGCGAGCCAAGGCATCCCAGCGAGCTGTCTGGGCACCATTGTCTGGTCTATAGCCAGTTGAGCATAAGCGCTGAGTGGCAAATGCTGGACGACAACGGTCGTCCAGCCCACGTCCAGGTGCCGGTCAGGATGCGCTCCAACACGCTGGACGGCGTAATCGCTGCAGCGATAGAGGGCGCAGGCCTCGTCTATGCTCCCGCGTGGTCGGTGGCGCATCATGTCAGCGCCGGCCGGCTAAAAATCGTTCTTTCGGACTTCGAGTTGCCTGGCCGCGATATCAACCTAATATTCACCCATAACCGGCTACTGGCGGGAAAAGTTCGAGCGCTGATCGATTTCTTCGTCGAGAACTTGTCCGATGTCAATTTCGATACCGTTCCCCCTTATGGGGCGGTGTCACAGTTGGACGCAGCAAGCGCCTGATTCCCAGCCCGCTATTAGATGTCAACTAGCTTGTCTTCGCACTAGGCAACAGACGCAGTGCGCTCAGGCCAGCGCCGCACACCGCGAAGATGCAACCGAGCCACAGTGCGAAAACTGGACCTCGTGATATCGACACGGTTAGGAACAGTGCCACGGAGGCAGCACCGGTTGTCTGGCCTAGCAGTCTTGCGACGCCTAGTATTCCACTGGCGCCGCCGCTACGTTCAGCGGGGGCGCTAGACATCAGCACTTTTTGGTTCGGCGAGAGAAAAAGGCCGAATCCACATCCGCATACAGCCATGCAACCCGCGATGACCCAGTCAGGGGTCCCTGCTGGCAGCAACGACAGTACCCCAATCCCACTTCCAAGCAGGCAAAGCCCGATGCCGCCCAACAGACCCGCGGGATAGCGATCCGATAACCTGCCGGCAATGGGTGCAAGCACTGCGCCCAGTAAGGGCCAAGGAGTCATCAGAAAGCCGGTCTCGACCTGCGTCCGACCGAACATATGCTGAAGCAGGAATGGCAACGACGCGAAGGTCAGTCCGTGGGTGGCGAAGGCACAGATCGCTGCAAGCGTCGATAGGGAAAAAGCGGGAATTCGGAACAGGTCGACGCCCAACATGGCAGCGGGCTGGCCTCGTTGGCGATGGATGAGCGAAACCGCGCAAACGGCAGCCCCCAGGAATTCACCGCCAACGAGCAGCCATGACGCTCGATGGGCTACGCCGCCCAAACCGTGGACCGCCAAGGCAAACATGGCAAAACAAAGCAAGGCGCCCAACGTGTCAAAAGGTCGTGCAGCACGGTGCGTTTCAGGGATGGCACGATAGGCCATGACCAACGCAACGACGCCGGCTGGAACGTTCAAGAGGAAAAGCCATTGCCACGAAGCCATGGACAACACTACGGAGGCCACGCTTGGCCCCGCGGCGATGCCTATGGCGTTCACCAAGGCATTGATACCGATACCTCGGCCGAGATGCATTTCTGGGTAGATGTTGCGAATGAGGGCGATATTCACCCCCATGATGGCGGCGGCGCCTAAGCCTTGCAGCGCCCTGGCCACGACCAGTGTGGCCAAGGACCATGCGAGCCCGCAGGCCAGCGAGGATACGGTAAAGATCGCAAGTCCCATTGTGAAGACTTTTCTGTGCCCCCATATCTCACCGAGAGATGCCAGGGGCAGCATTGCCGCGACCATGACAAGTTGATATGACATCACGGCCCAGATGACGTCGGATCCACTGGCACCAAGAACGGAAGCAATGGTCGGCAAAGCTGTGTGGACGAGCGCGACGTCCAGTGCGGCCATGAACACAGCAATGGAAATCGCCCAAACTGCCGTGGCGCCCGGTTCAGCCTTTGCATTGAACCGCGGCAAACCTGCGCTGCACGGGATATTACTTTCAGTGTTGTTAGTGATTTGGTCCATTACGTCGTCCCGAAAAACGGATGTGTGAGACCCCGGTGCACTAGCATGTCAGCCCGGCTGAGAGGCCAGAAGGGAAAGCAGGCGATTAGGATTGAGCAAGGCTTTCGGATCGAGGGCATGTTTGATGGCTCTCATCATCCCGAGAGCGACTGGCGACTTATGCGTTTCCAGCTTCTCTCGCTTTAACTCACCAATCCCGTGCTCTGCCGATATAGAGCCATTGAACTTGCTAACCTGATCGTAGACCACCGTGTTGATGTATTCTTCGTTCTCGCGCAGGAATGCCGTGACATCGCAATCGGACGGCGGTTGCACGTTGTAATGCAAGTTTCCATCACCGAGATGGCCAAAATTGACCACACTCACTCCCGGGAAGCGGTTCATCAGAAGGGCGTCGGTCTCGCCAACAAAGGTTGGAATGCGAGAGATCGGAAGCGAGATATCGTGCTTGATATTGATACCTTCCTCCGCCTGAGCAAGCGGAATACTCTCGCGGACATGCCAAAGCTGATGCGCTTGCGACAGACTTTCGGCAATTACGGCATCGCAGACATATCCGTCTTCAAACGCAGATTCGAGTAGCGCTTCGAATCGCGAGCGTGCGTGTGCTTCGGATTCGCTGTCAGAGAGTTCCATCAGTACGGCATGGGGAGTGGACGCCTCCAGGAAAGGCACTCGCAACTGCGGCATATGCCTGGCGACCAGAGCGAGTCCGGCTTGGCCCATCACTTCGAAGCCGGTAAGCCCGGCGCCGAGCTGGCGGTGCGCTTGGCCAAGCAGGGAGATCGCATCCTCGAGCGACGCAACTGCAACCCACGCGGTCAATTGCGCGGAAGGGGCCGCAAATAATTTCAATGTCGCTGCGGTGATAATGCCAAGTGTCCCCTCGCTCCCTACGAACAGGTCCCTGAGATCGTAACCGGTATTGTCTTTACGCAAACCACTGAGGCCGTCCCAGATTTCACCGGAAGCCGTGACCACTTCCAGGCCGAGGCACAGATCTCGAGCGTTCCCGTAGCGAATGACCTGGGTCCCACCAGCATTAGTCGCGAGGTTCCCGCCGATGGTGCAGGTGCCTTCTGCAGCCAGGCTTAAGGGGAACAGTAGGCCGGCATTCGCAGCCGCGTCCTGGAGTACCTGCAGTATGCAGCCAGCCTCAACCGTTACGGTGAGATTGGGAGCGTCCAACTCGCGGATCGCCTGCATGCGAGACAGGCTTAGCAGGACTTGCGTACCGCTGCTGTCCGGAATGCCGCCCGCCACCAAGCCAGTATTGCCGCCTTGAGGTACGAGCGCCGTGCCTGCAGTAGAGCAGGCCTGCACCACTCGGGCGACCTGATCGGTGCTTGCCGGGCGTACCACTGCGAGCGCCTTGCCACGTATCCGCTTGCGCCAGTCCTCTTCCCATGCGCTCAAATCGCCCTCGGTAAGTACGTTGGTATCTCCAACGATGCCCCGGAGTATGGTCAGGAGGTTGCTTTGATCTTCCATCGGGCGCACCGTTCGTCAGGAGCCAAGTTCGCAATTGCCAAGCTTCAGGCGCCGGCGGCACTCTTCGACAGAGGCTGCTTGGGCTGCTTCATACAAAGCAATTTCATCCAGCACCTGGTGACCCAGCGCCGCTTCGAACGCAGCTCGGTCGGCTGCTTCACTGTACTCGGCGTGCGTTTCAGACCCGAGGTTTGAGTGGAAGATGCCGGCGGCACTGACCGGCAAGAAATCCTCATAAGTGAGCGGAAGCGCCCTTAACCATCCGGAGTCAACCAACTGGTCCAGGGTCGCGTCTGGCTTCGGTGAGCCGGCCTGCCGTTCGAGGTTAATTTCATACCGGAAGAACGCCAGTCCTTCTTTTCTAAGGATGGCGAGGTCATCCGGAAACGCGGTAAAAGCCTCATCTAGGGACGACCCTGCTGCGTCTTGCAGGAGACTGTCATAGAGTGCCCGGCCCTTCATAGTCAGCGCATAGCCACGTTGCTCGATTTCGCCAAAGCGTGCTGTGTGCGAACCGGCAGCGCCTTCGCCGCCCCGGAAATAGACCGGCTCCTCAAGAGCAAGGAAACTGGTCTGCCGAAGCAGGATGGGAACGTTGCGACGGGGCGGCCCCTCGATGGTTGCTTTCGCGCGAATCTCATGCGTATGCATTGCGGACTGTGCCCGATCAATGTCAAGGACGCGCGGCGTCAGGTGGTTGATGTGAGGGCCCTTGAAGCACACAACGTCGGCGACCAGTGGATGACTTGAGCGAAGCGCCTGATAGGTCTGAATGTCGACCGTTGATTCGCGATGCCACCGGAACGTCTCCAGAGCTTCCGATACGAAGTCCTCCGCCTCTTCCTGCGTGAGACCGCCGCGCTGTTCGGCCAAGTCGATGAGCTCCAATGCGCGGGACGTGAAGATGCGTCGTTTGCTGAGGATCTCAGCCGCTCGCTCGCGCAGCGCCACATCTTCGACAAGGTCGAGCCGGAGCAGGGAGGTAAAGACTCGGAATGGGTTCCGGTTCAAGGATTCCTCCTTGACAGGCCGGAAGGCAGTCGCATGCACCGGGACGTTCGCCACGGAAAGATCGTAGTACCCTACCGCGGTCATTCCCATGACGCCGAACATGCGCGCGATGGTGGACAGCTCCTTGGGCGTGCCAACCCGGATTGCGCCATGGCGTTCGACATTCAGACGATCAAGCTGGTTTGAGTCACGGAGGATCGCTTCGAGGCTCGGATTCTGCTGAATGACCTCCATGTTGATATCAGCGACGAGGTCCAGCAAGGCACCATATTGCGGGACTTCTTGCCGGTACATGTCCGACAAGGCTCGAGCAAAGCGCGAACGAATCTCATCAGGGTGAAGCAATGTAGTTGAAGGGGTATGGCTCATGGTGAAGCAGTGAATGAACAATTTATGAAAGGACTGGCGGGGCTCGCCAGTGGACTGCGGGCACCGGTATCCAGATCCGGAAGCAAATGTCCTAATTTGCGGCGCTTGGTCGCTAAGTAGCGTGCATTCTCGACTCTGGGAGGAGTACACAAGGGCAAGCGTTCTGCGACCATAACGCCTTGACCGCTAAGCGCTGCAAGCTTGCGAGGGTTATTCGTCAATAGCGAGATTGACTCGACTGAAAGCCATCGCAGCAGCGCGACTGCCGCCCCGTACTCGCGCGCATCGACAGGAAGCCCCAGCTCGACATTCGCCTGTACCGTGTCCCTGCCCTGCTCTTGAAGGGCATAAGCCTTGATCTTGTTGACCAGGCCTATGCCCCGTCCTTCATGCCCGCGGAGATAGATAAGGATGCCGCACCCCTTCAACTGTATGTATGCAAGGGCCGCCTCGAGCTGTTCGCCGCAATCGCACTTGCATGAACCGAAGACATCTCCAGTCAGACATTCCGAATGAAAGCGCGTCGGCACGCGGCGGCGTCCGGCCACGTTTCCCAGCACCAAGGCGAGGTGTTCGACCGTATCCCCGTGCGCCTGAAACGCGTGGCATCGAAAAGTGCCGTGCTTGGTCGGCAGAATCGTGCTTGCTTCGACTCGTACAGCCTCATTGACGGCCTGGGGCGGTTTCTGAGGCGTCGCTGGAATCGGCACGTTTGCGACGGTGGGGTGCGTCATCGCTTAGTCGCTCTTCAAGGTTTGCTTCAGTTTCGGCACCCTGGCAATCGTGTTCACGCACGCGTCAGCAGCCTCTTTTCCCTTTACCAAGAAGTGCTGACGAAAGAACTGCTCATGTTCCTCGCCATGAAAGTGGTGGGGCGTCAGCACCGCGGACAACACAGGCGTCAGTGTTTCGAGTTGAACCTGCATCAAGCCTTTAATGACAGCTTGGGCGACGAAGTCATGACGATAGATGCCCCCATCGACTACTAATCCGGCTGCCACGATCGCTGCATAGCGGCCGCTCTGTGCCAAAAGCTTGATCTGAAGCGGTAGCTCGAACGCGCCCGGAACTTCATAGGTGTCCACGGTGTCTGGCGGCACGCCTTGCGCGACCATGGCTTCCAGGAAGGCGGTTCGACATTGATCTACTACCGCGCGGTGCCAGCACGACTGCACGAAGGCAATTTGACGGGACGGATAAGTTGCAAATCGATCCACAGCGGGTCTCCGAATGTTGGTCTGGACACTCTAACCCTACCGTCTATGAGTGAAAAGCGAAGGAAATGGCAATCATCCTTGCTAGAAATGCAAGAGTGACGACAGTGTCACAGCAGTCGTATCCTTAGGATTGGCTAAAAATTTGCAAGGGTGATTGTCATTTCATTCTCTTCTGCAAAGCTCCATTGAGGGCAATACTTCCCCCATCGCAACGAGCAGCGGTGCGGAGCCGCGATAAGGAGA
>NZ_JAGIQA010000065.1 GCF_017814975.1 Cupriavidus consociatus | reverse complement strand
GTTGATCGTCACGCTCCTGGAGCCCTATTTACAGCCCGATAATTATTAAAGATATTTGCGGGATGTTGTACTAGTGCGTGATCGGGTAAAAGCCGTCAACCAAATGCATGGTTTTCTGCTCGAATTCGGTATCAGCCTGCCGATCGGCAAGGCCGTTATCATGCGCCTTCCGGCTGTGCTCGCCGAGCATCCACTGCCACCACGCCTAGTCGCCATCCTCGAACGCCTTCATGCTCACTTCAAGTACCTGAGCGAACAGATCGGCGAGATCGACAAAGAACTGAGCCGGCAACTGGCCGACGACGAGCTAGGCCAGCGTCTTCTGACGATTCCCGGCGTTGGCCCGGTAACTGCAAGCGTGCTGGCGGCTGAGATGGGCGACGGCAAGCAGTACGGATGCAGCCGGGACTTCGCGGCATCCATCGGACTCGTGCCACGGCAGTACAGCACGGGCGGCAAGGCCAAACTACTGGGGATCAGTAAGAGGGGCGACAAAAACATCCGGCGCCTCCTGGTTCAGTGTGCTCGAGCTTACATGCAGCGGCTTGAGCGGCAGAGCGGCCCCCTCGCCGATTGGGTCCGTGCAATGCTGGCGCGACGGCACTCAAACGTCGTGGCCTGTGCCCTCGCGAACAAGCTGGCTCGCACGGCTTGGGCGTTGGCAACCCGCAATACTGTTTTTGCTACGGGAGCGGCTGCCATGCCGATCTGATCAGTCCGATCCCGCTTACTGCTTTACCGAAGTCAACCCATCTGGTTTTGCGATCGCTGAAATTTGATGACGTGAACGGCACACCGGCCTGACGGAGAACCTCGCAAAAAAATCGGCTTTCGAAGCCGAGAACCTTTTCAGGACCGCCAGGCGCGACTCTCATCGTGGCGCGGGGAGCGATCCCCACAACGACGCCGGATAGATTTAGGCAAGCCAACCACATCGTCGAAAATCAAGGTTGCAAAAACGGGGGTGACCATAGATTTTGTTTTTGGCATACCTACTCTTTCCAGCTGAGTGACATCCCCGGATCCCTTGACGACTACTTGGGCTCTTCCTGTACCGACTCAATCGCATTGCAGCCTGCGTCATCAGGCTGAATGCCATGCGATTCGCAATACTCGAACAGTAGATGCTCAAGCATGTTCGTCTGCGAGCGGCGATCACGATCTGCGGCGACTGCAAGCAATTGCTTGAACCGCACGGAGACCCGATAGCTCACCGAAATTGTCTTGGCGCCCGCCATGGTTTCGCGAATGTATAGGACTCTACGATACAAGTAGGACGCGCCGCCGAACATCACCCAATTGGGACGGCCACACCCCTCTGAAGTGGGATGTGGCCGGTCACACAGGCTGCGCTCACTGGCATCAGGCGTCTCAACGAGGTGCCGGGCATCCCTGTCCAGTACTCCTCATATTGCGCACCTTTCTTGATATTTCGCGCCGTACGCGGAATTTCCAGCCAAGACGGATGGTCGACTTTTGCCTTCTGATTACTGCTTTGCGACCGACTCCAGGCGAACGGCGCGTCCAGCCACTGGTAAGTACAACCACTGCTCGTTGACCGGGCGTTCGGTGGTTTTCGCAAGTGCCTCGGCATACAGCGCAAGCTGGGCACCATAGGTTTGGGCAAGCGCGTCGTCTCGTTCCATCCCGCCAGGGTTCGATTTGTGGTCAAGTAGAATCCAACCTTCTGTCGTCTCGACCAGAAAATCGATGCGTCCACGCAGCCGAATGCCATCGGCTAATCCAGACTCAAGTGGGACCTCGACGTGCAGCTTGCTTCCAGGCCACCGTCCTCTGACCCAATCCACGAACGCTTGGACCTGAGCCTGAACCTCCATCTCGTCTATGACATGATCGACGGCCCAATTGCGCAAGATTCGAGAGACGTCGCTTAGCTCAGCATTGCCCCGGACACCAGCGCGAGCGATGCAATGATGCATCGCTGTACCCAGGACCGCCATATCGACTTTGCCCTGAAGTGCCACGCGCTGTCCGACCTGTTCGGTGTGTGCGACAGCATAATTTCCGGCCTGTGCATCGCTGGGGCGACTCCACAGCGGCACCGCGTCACGTCTGCCCGCATACTTGAACCAGTTGCAGTTGATGGGTGCGGGCTTCTCTGGCCCCTCCGCACAGCTGTCCGCCTCCCAGGATCGAGTTTCACGATGGACCTGAGTTCCGTCCGGCAAGACCACAGTTCCGGTCTCGCCAAATAGGAGATCGCTCGCGCCGAGCTCGTCCATCCATTGACGGTTCGGCGCCTTCCGTACTGCAGACATGAGCACCATCGCATCGCGCGCACGCGTCATGCTAACGTACATTAACCGCTTATTCTCTTTTAACGCAGCGTCGGCCATTGCCTTGCCGAGCTCCGATTGCTCTGCGTTTTCAACCGCAGCAGGCTTCTTCCGCTTCCCCCAGGTTTTCAGCCAGAAGTGGACAAATCGCCCGTCGAGTGGCCGCGACGGGTCAAAGTCGCCATCGGTGCGCGCCCGGACGCTCCACAAGGCCGTCCGGGCTTCGCTGCCAAGCGATGTCAGAATGGCCACTGGCCACTCCAGTCCCTTTGCCCCATGATGCGTCATCACTGTTACGGCATCACCCGCAGAGGTAGCACGATCATCATTTTTGCTTGCCGCCAGCAACTCAAACCAGCGAAGCAGTCCGCTCACCGTAGCAGGCTGCCTGGTCGCGGCGCACTCAGATTCATAGGTTTTCGCAAGGGCCGCCAGAGCTTCGATGTTTGCGACCCGGGCCCTGGCCTCTTGTGGAGAGCGCGCCCATTGGCTCACAATCCGGGCCGCGTGCGACTCTGACTTGACCATCGTGACCGCCTCCGACGGCGTCAAGCCATTCAGCTTGGGCCGGAGAGCCTCCAGGCGCAAAAGTGTCGGCTGTGCCGCCTCACCTGTTACTCGCCAGTCCCGACGCTGGACGTCATCGCGCTCGATAAACCTCAGTCGATCGCTCAACCACTCGTTTGCGGGCACGCCATCGCTCAAACTGACAATCAGCGCCGTCGCAACTGTATCGTTGCCATCGAGAAGCCGCCTCAGGCACGCCAATACGAAGATCGCTTCTGCTGTGCCAAGCAACCCTGACCGCGGACTAGCGGATGCGATACCCCAGCGAACGAGCGAAGCAACTGCGAGATCCACCTGGTCATGTTCGCGACAAAGCACCGCGATGTCACCGGGTTGAACTGGACGAAGTACGCTGGAGGACTTGTCAAACACCTGCAACCTGGACTCGATGAGTTCGCGCACGGCAGCACCGAACGCCAGGTAATCTTTATCGTTCCTACTGGAGGTAAAGTCCCAGTTGAACAGGCTCGGCTGGTCGGGGATGTCCTCCCGGAAAGCTGTCAGATTGATAGCCTCAGGGGCCATGGTATCGGCGAACGCCGGTTCAAAGACGGCATTCGACAGAGACACCAACGCCGGAACCGAACGACGCGAAGTCGTGAGCGGAACGCTTAGTTTCCCACCCCACTTCGTAATAGACTCGAGTACGCCATTGATTAGCGCGGCGTCAGACCCTCGGAAGCCATAGATCGCCTGCTTTGGATCCCCAACCCATACAGATTGCTTGGCCAGCTCGGCTAGTTCGACAAAGAGAGCAAGCTGTAACGGATTGGTGTCCTGGAACTCATCCACTACGACAAGATCGAGCTCGCTCTTCAGCGCCGCCCTGACTTCGGCATTATCCCGTACGATCTTGAGAAGCAGGACTTCCTGATCAGCAAAGTCGACCGCACCGAGTGTTCGTTTTACCTCGGCATAACGCTCCAAGGCATCTGCGGCGAGGCCAAACACAAGCTCAAGATAGCGACGAACCTCGCGATGGAATAGCGGATGAGTCTCGTGGGCCAGCGCGA
This sequence comes from Cupriavidus consociatus, assembly GCF_017814975.1. Classification (GTDB taxonomy): domain Bacteria; phylum Pseudomonadota; class Gammaproteobacteria; order Burkholderiales; family Burkholderiaceae; genus Cupriavidus; species Cupriavidus consociatus. The sequence goes on along the minus strand of NZ_JAGIQA010000065.1, from coordinate 5,704 downwards.
ATTCCTGCACGAGTGCCACGAAGTCTCGTGCTTTGGCCCCCGCATCGAGCGTGTTGGCGGCAAGCCAGTCGCCCCAGACCCAATGGCCCTCGCTGAATACCCGGTACAGCCGCTGCAGTTCCTGCAATCCGTCGGTCAGATTCTTGGCAATCTTCGCGCCGGAGGCACGCTGAGCCTCAATAAGCGCACTGGTCTGCTCTTCCGCGATCCGCAGCGCATCCCTGAACGCAGGTGTCGGGTCCTGTGCCGTGGGGGTAGGCCAATTTGCAAGCATGAGGTCGGCATTGCGACTGCCCATATACCGCAGCCGATCCGGGAAGATGTCATTGCCTCGGGCAGCCTTGACGATCGCCCCGATTGGCTTGGCCCAATCTGCATGATCGATACCGAATCGAGCCGTCAATCCCACAAGTTCAGCTTGGCCGGACTCGTCGAGCGTTTCGTCCAAGGCAGTCGCCAACAAGCGATCGCTCTGCACTTCGCTAAGTACCGTCTGGTCGGGTGACATCCCGAGCTCGAAGCAGAACCTCTTGAGCATCTGGCCACATACGCTGTTGATGGTGCCAATCTTCGCTTGACCAATTGCAGTAGCGAGATCTAGGCGCCTTTGCTCAAGAAGCCATGACCGGGCCCGCTCACGGAGCTCGGTCGCAGCCTTTACCGTAAACGTGGTTGCCAGGATGGCATGCGGCCGCGCCGTCCCGCTCTCCAGCGCTTGAGCAATTGTTTGCGTCAGCCGATATGTCTTGCCACTGCCCGCGCCAGCACTAATGAACTCGATGCCATTCATTTGTCCCAGCCTCCCAGCAAAATCAGGTGTTCCTTGTGCCACGGTTTGGAACCCTCCACTGGCAGTGTTCCTTGCGGACCTTGAAATTGCGCGAGGGACTCCTTCACGACGATGTCAATACGTCCCTTTTTCATCTGTTCGGCGCGCCATTTCCAGCTTTCGCTCGCGCGGCGCAAGAGCTCCTGAGCCGAGACATCATTGCGAGGCTCGCGAACCAGTGCCCCAGGCATGACATCCGGCGCCGTGATGTACATCGCGCCGGACTCAAAAATGAAGTAGCCCAAAGCTGCGGGAGGCGTATTCCGATTCTGCTCGACCAGCATGGCGTACAACGCAAGCTGCAGGTAGTTGCCGCTGCGTAAAAGCTCGACAAACCGCTTGTCATCACGCCACTTCATATCCAGCGCGACGACACGTGAGTCCGCAAGCTCGATCAACAGATCCACTTTCCCCGTGAGCGGAACGGCACCAAAACTGCCGTCGAATTTAACCTCCGTCTCCACCTTGCGCGCGCCGGCCGCTCGGAGGCGATCGAGCAACGAGACAATGGCCTTTTCGCAGATTCCTTTGAATCGCTGTTGGCTTACGCCAGCACCCAGCATCAGGAGAGGGGCTCCTTCTTCCAACAGAAGGCGGTCGATCGTCGACCTGAACCACTCGACCGCCTTTTCAGACGCCCACCCCAGGACATCCTCACGCTCAAACAATCGCTCGATTACACGGTGCGCAAGCGTACCCAGAAGTTTGTTGTTCTCTTCGGCTGCCATCACCTGCGTGCCGCTCAGCTTTGCAACGCGCTTCAGGTGGAACAAGGCCGGATTGTCAAACAGTTCCGCCAACGAAGTGTAGGATTGGCGCTCCTTCGGGAAGGCCACGGGCGCACCGATCTCAATGAACTCCGAAGTTTCCGGCAGATCGATCCGGTTTAACGGAACTGACAGCTCAGCAAGGGATGGCGATACATCATCCGCATCGAGATGAAGGCAGCTTTTCTTTAGAGCCGGCATCAACAACAACAACAACTGTCTAATGGGGTGCTCTTCTTCACCTTCTGGCGGAAGAACCAGGATGAAGCGCTTCTTGGCAGCGAGCAGAGGCCGAAGCCATTGGCGAGCTTGCAAGGTCAACTGAGCCTTTGGATCACGCAGCTCAACGTAAGCAGTCTTTTAACGACGTCCCTCAGAGTTGCAGCGTGCGACGCAAGATTCAGAGGACTGCAGCAGGCATGTTCCACGGCAGCAGCGCCGTGTAGTCGTCGGCGGTCTGTGCGAGCGGGAGGCGCTCGAACAGCCAGGACAGATAGCGATATGGCTCGATGCCATTGGCCCGGGCCGTCTCGATGATCGAGTAGAGGTTCGCGCTGGCCTTTGCGCCGGCGACGGAGGTCGAGAACAGGAAGCTCTTGCGGCTGACCACGAATGGCCGGATCGCGTTTTCATCCGGGTTGGTGCTAATCGGCCAATCCCCATTCTCGACGTAGCGAACGAGCTTGGGCCACTGCCCATGCAGATAGTGCAGCGCCTTTCCAAGCAGGCTGCCAGGCACTACGTTTGGCAACTCTTCAAGCAGCAGATTCTCGATGGCCGTCAGCACGCGTGCGCTGTAACGCCGACGCAGGCGCTGTCGCTGCGCTGACGGCCAGTCGGCCGAGCGCGATTCCGCGGCAAACAACTTGCCAATGAGTTTAACGAAGCGCGTGGCCGTCAATTGCGGCGTGCGCAGGGCCTTGGGCACGGCCTCTTCGGCCTTGATCACGGCACGCCGCGCGTGAGCCCAGCAACCAAGGTGAATGAGCTGGTGTTCGATTGCCAGACCGTTGTAAAGCTCGTAGCCATCGGTTATCAACACCGCACCTGGACGGATGCCAGCGTAAATCTCCTTGGCATGTTTGGCGCCACGTCCCGGCGCGTAGCTGAACAAGCGCACGGGCGGCCCTGAGCCGTTCATTTGCGCCCACATGTAACTCGTCGTCTGTGGTCGCCGTCCTGACTCCTTCAAGACCTGGAGGGTTGTCTCGTCGCCGTAGATGATGTCGGAATCAAGCAGCGTGTCGCGAAGCAGGTTGATCACCGGCTGCACGGCCTGGCCCACGCGCACCATGCTGGCGGCGATGGTATTGGCCGAGATGTCGCCGCCGAAGCGGCGCAGCAATGCGGCCTGGCGATACAGGGGCATGCCGAACTGGTACTTGCCGGTGGCAATCCAGGCCAGCGCCGACTCGGTGAACAGTCCACGGGGGATGATACGCGGCGGGGCCGGCGTGACCTTGATGCCCAGATCGCAGCACGGACAGGCGCGCTTGACACGCTGGTGCTGGATGACACGGATCTGTTCCGGGATCACGTCCAGTTGTTCGCTGATCTCGACGCCGATCTCGACCAGGGCGTGGCCATCGTTTGCACAGAAGCGCTCGGACTCGGGCAGGTCGTGACGCACCACTTCGCGTGGCAGATTGGGATCGAGGGGCTTGCGGCCGCGCTTCTTGCGGTTGTGAGCGGCGCCTTCGTGCCGGGCACGTCTTCCTGTGCAGGCTGTGCGTTGGCGGCGAGTGCTTCGGCCTCGTTGAACAGCCCGAGCTGGCCCGCATCACGCGCTTCGCTCTTGGCGCCGAACAGTTCGCGCCGATAGGCACGTAGTCGTTCTTCTGCCAGATCGCGCTCAGCCTTTACCAGGCGCAACTCACCCTGAAGTACATCACGTTCGAGGCGGAGCTGGCGCGCTGCGTCGCGTTCTGCGAGCAGCTCCTCGAATTCTTCCGCGGTGATCGTGACGTTGATGGGCATGTCGGGTTGGACCGACATGCCCGTGCGCGAGTTCAACTCGTTCGCACGTAGATGCGTTGGGGATGTTTCTTGATGACTGCGATGTCGATGCCGTCCAGCAACCAGTGCAACTGCTCGACGGTTAGCTTGACGATGTCAGTTGCGTCGGGCCATGTAAACCTATCAACCTCTAACCGCTTCATCAGCACCCAGAAACCGTTGCGATCCCAGCCAAGGATCTTGATCCGGTCGCGTCGGCGATTGCCAAACACGTACAGGGCCGACGACATCGGATTGAGCAACATCGCCTGCTCGACCAGGATCGAAAGGCCGTTGATCCCGACGCGGAAATCCACGGGATCGCGATGCAGGAATACCTTCAGGCTGTCGTCGAGCCGGAACATGGCATCCTCCCCAGCATCTGAATGATCGTCGCCAGTTGCTCAATGTGCGCCTCGCCCAGATCGAACTCGACCCCATTGGGAAGGCGCACATGCAAAGCAGCGGCCACCGCCTTGGGTTGTGGCGATGTCACCAATGGCGCAGGTGCCGCGATGACCGGTACAAACGCAACATGAGCCTTGCTTGCCAAGGCCTCGCTGGCAGCCTGCGCAGGGAGATCGATACAAACCTCGTCAAGGCTGCTTGCACTCGGTGCGTGGTCCTGCTGCGAAGGCCCGGCCCAGGCCTGCTGCTCTCGTTCCATCAGATGCCGCGCGATCCATTTGCGCAGCAGGTTGGCATTGACGCCGTAGGTCTGCGCCATCCGGGCGACCGATACGCCTGGCTTCAAGCAGGCCTCGACCAGCGTGCGTTTGCTTTGCTCGTCGAACTTGCGACGGCCATCCTTACGCGACTCAATGACTCTGAGCTCAGGGGTCTTCTCTTCCATGGCAGGTGTCCACCTTGTTGTAGGTGGACACCATCATCCCTACTCATCGATTACCTTGGTAGGGCGTCAATGAATGACTGCTTACAGCTCAACGGCCATTTCCCGTAGTGCATCGATCTCCTCTTCAGACCATGGCAGCGGCTGTGCCAGCGAGGGCGTTGAGGGCATCCACCAGATCACCTCGTCCGCTGCCTCGAAGCAGGCAGCGGGAGATGACGTCGAGCGCATGCATCCGGCTTGAGCGAAGGCCCACGGATTGCCTGCACCCGCAGGCGTGGCATGCGCGATGAGCTGCTCGATCTGTCGCTGCCCGACGCGAGCCGTCCCCTGCTTCTCCAATTCGTCCAGGCTTTCCATTACGGCGAGACACTGGTCCAGGGCCGGCATTAGCGTAGCCGACTGCTCCGCATCGATCCCCATTCTGCCGGCCAAAGCGCTGCGCACTCGCGCGACACGCATCCGTAGTGCTTCGATTGGAATGCCGTCATTGCGATCCCATTGATCCCCTTCGAGCCAGAAGGCGATATCCTCTAGCACAGCGGCTTGATTCACGTCCTTTGCAAGCTCTTCTTTGACTGCCATCCACGCGCCACCTCCAATGCCAGGCTGTTCGGCGAACGCGCGAGCTAGCCTTCCGCGCGCCTGCCGCGCAAACGGACCAACTGGGTGCGAGAGAAACTCCACCAATCTTTCGGCATTGACCGGAGTCCAGCACATCTCGAGCGCGAGGCTCAGAGCTTGAAGCGCCGGCCGAAGCGGACTGAGGCGCTCAAAGCCGCAGGCCAAGGAACCGGTCGCCATGAGTGTGCTGTCCAGCACGTCGCCGTATTTCTCGCAGACGATGAGCCGGTCGACTTCCTGATGAGAGAAATGCGCACTAAGCCAGTGCTCAGCCGCCTCTCGCGTCGACGCTTGAACCCATATCACGCTGTCGTCAAGAGTCTCCGAAGTACTCAGATCGAACACACCATGCGACGTAGCGGACAGCGCTGCGCCCTGAAGTCCCTGCAGTTGCCCTGTCCCTTGTGGCTTCTCAGACCACTCATCGTACTTCCCAAGCCTCTCAAGCACCCGACGCCACGCCCACGGATAGCTCTCAATTGGATCAACCAGCAGAACCGATTTGATAGGCGAGGGTTCAGTCTCGAGCGCATGCGCCAGGGCAGTCAGACGCTCGGCTTCCCCTAGATACTATGAAGGGCCGCGGAAGTAAGCCCCCTGGAGTAAAACGAGGATTCGGAGTCTCGTTTCTCAAGGAGC
>NZ_JAGIQA010000064.1 GCF_017814975.1 Cupriavidus consociatus | reverse complement strand
CACATCCCGACCACCGTGCAGGGGGTGCTGGCGGCCCGGATCGACCGTCTACCGGTCCCGCAAAAGGGATTGCTGCAAACGCTCGCGGTCATCGGCACCGAATTCCCGTCCAGTCTGGTCCGGCATGTGACGGGGCAGCCCGAAACCGCGCTGCACCCGCTGCTAGTCGACCTCCAGGCCGGGGACTTTATCTATGAGCGTCCCGCTTACCCCGAAGTCGAGTACGCGTTCAAGCATGCGTTGACCCAGGAAGTCGCGAGTAACTCCCTATTGTCGGGGCAGCGTAGCCTCCTGCATGAGCGCACGGCCCAGGCGATCGAGGCGCTGTTCCCGGACCGGCTTAAGGAGTACTGCAACGAGTTAGCGCATCATTACAGCCAAAGCGGCAATGTGCCGAAGGCGGTCGAATACCTGCAGCTGGCGGGCAAGCAGGCCCTGCAGCGCTCCGCCCAGCTCGAAGCGATTGGCCATCTCAGCGCGGCGCTCGAACTGCTCAAGACCCTGCCTGACACGCCCGAACGCCTGCAGGAAGAACTGACGCTCCTGCTAATGCTTGGCCCGGCGTGGATGGCCGCGCGCGGCTCCGGCGCCCCAGAGGTGCAGGTGACCTACACGCGGGCCCTCGCGCTGAGCGAGCAGGGTGAGGACATGCCGCAGTGCTTCTCGGCCCAACTCGGTCTGTGGTCCTTCTACCTGTTGCGCGCCCAGCTCAAGACGGCGCAGGCGCTAGGCGAGCGGCTGCTCAGCCTCGGGCAGGATACGCAGGACCCGGAACAGATGGCCGAGGCACACCGCGTGCTCGGCTCGACCGTGTTCCGCCTCGGCGAGTTCACTGCGGCCCGCTCCCACATGGAGCAGGCGCTGGAACTGCACCGCCCCGACCGGCCATCCTATGGTCATCTCTTGCGCTATGTGCGCAACCCCGCGGTCCACATGCGCTCTACACTGAGCTGGATCCTCTGGTATCTGGGCTTGCCGGATCAGTCCCTTGCCTGCTCGGCAGAGGCCCTGGCGATGGCCAGGCAGGCCTCTGACCCGTTCGGCCTTGCCTTGAGCCTGATCTTCGCGGCCGAACTGCATCAGCGCCGGGGCGAACCGGAAAGGACGCTCGAGTACGCTAATGCCACGCTGGCCCTCTCGAGCGAGCATGGATTTCCGCTCTATTTGGCCTGGGCAACGATCTTGCGAGGCTGGGCTCTCGCAAGGATGGGAAAAGATGAGGAAGGCATTGCGCTGATCCAACGGGGCCTTCGAGCTCACGAGGCTACCGGCGCCGCACTGGGACGGCCATCCCTTCTCGGACAGCTCGCCGATGCCTATGGCAAGGCAGGGCGCCCTGAAGCAGGACTGCGTGTGCTCGTCGACGCGCTGGCGCTGGTAGGTAACACAGGTGAACGTTTCGATGAAGCCACGCTGAACCGCCTGCAGGGCGAGTTGATGCTGCAGTTGCCACGAGAGCACCCCAAGGCTTCCGCAGTGGTTGAAGCCGCCAAAACATGCTTTCTGAAGTCAATTGCGCTTGCTCAGCAGCAGGAGGCTATGTCAGTTGAAATTCAGGCAACGCTTAGCCTCGCCCGGCTTTGGCACAGTCAAGGCGAGAGCGATGCCGCGCGTCAAATGCTGGCCAAGATTCATGGTGCCTTCACTGAGGGCTTGGACACTGTCGATTCGCGCCACGCAAAAGCCTTCATCCAGCGCTTGTCGTAAGCGGTGATCAGCTAGACAAAATGTATTGACCTGGCGCACCTCAAGCGACGTGGGCGCGACCCGTACTTCATTGAGAAGTAGGCGACATAAGCGGCTTGTATCTGAGCCCGGTGGTCTTGTGCGTGGACGAGAAGAGCCAAAGGCCAGGCGCTCGAACGCACACAACCAGTACTAACCATGGTGAGCTACGTAGAGGGTGTCACGCATGACACTTGACGGCGCCCATAAGGCAAGGCTTGACACGGTTCTGTCAAGATAGCATACTAGGTATATCTAGATGGCGCTAGCCACACCCCAGAGGACAGTGATGAAGAGACACGACCTTTTTTGCTATTGCGGCGTTCCCGCAAACGCGGGCCAGCAGGCGGAGCAATCACGATGAACCAAAATTCCATTCCTGACAAAATCCCGCGTCCACTTCCGCCTGCACCCGATGTGCCTCATGAGGAACTTGAGGCACGCCTGCGGAATATCCGCAAAGAGATGGAGCGAGACCATCTCGACGCGATCGTCCTTTCCGATAAGAAGAACATCCAATATTTCGCAGATTTTCACACGCTATCCTGGGCGTACAAAGCTCGTCCGGTCTTCGCAGTTATCACCGAAAATGACTTCTTTGTGTTGGGCAGCAAGACCGAGTCAAAGAACGTCAATCTAAAGCCTCGAGCGTTTACCGCACAATATTATGATGGATACCTCGCTGAGGGCGTCGAACTAGTAGTGGACAGCATTCGCAAGTCCTGCAAAGGCATTGCGCCGAGGATTGGTCTTGATTATGGACAGGATATGGCTGGGCTCGGCTCATTAGAGCTGGTCGAAGCTCTGAATAATCTGTCTTCGGGCGGTAAAGTGCTGACCGCTGTGCAGACACTCTGGCGCGTTCGTCTTATCAAATCGCCTTTTGAAGCTTCGCTAAAACGCACCGCGTTCGCAATCGTAAATGACGCCTTCGATCGCGCCATTGCAGACGCGCGCCTTGGGATGCCGGAGTACGAACTTTACCAGCGCATGCAAGCTGAAATTTTTCTGAACGGAGCTGAAAGCGCTGATCAGATAGCGATGCTATTCAGTAAAGGCGATTTCGCCTATGGCCGCCAACCCAGTGCAAGGCAGCTGGAACCAGGGCATTATATTTGGACGGACTTTCGGGCAACCTATGGCGGATACCCAGCGGACCGAAACCGTACCGCACGAGCGGGTGAACCGGAACAGTGGGAAAGAGAAACCTACACGCTTATGCGGGATCTGACCCATGCTCTGGCGCGTTCCGTCAGGGCTGGCATGACGTGCGCGGACGTCTACGCCAATTTTAACAGGCTGTGGAATCAATTCAAGCCTGGCCAGCTGTATGGGGCGGTCTCTCGAATCGGCCATGGTGGCGGCATGGACGTGACTGAACCACCATCGCTTTCGTCCAGTGACCACACCGAAATCCGTCCTGGCATGGTCCTGCATATCGAGCCAAAGCTAGAACGAGATGGCGCAGTGTTCCAATTCGAAGAAGTGATCTATGTGCGGGACGAAGGTATTGAATTTCTATCAGCACTGTCGCCAGAAGTGATTCCCGTGATTCTTTAAATACCATTAGGGCTTAGTAATGTCGACACCAACGCGTATTTGGTCGCCGATCGATTTCAGTCGTGACGGAAAGCAGTCCGATTGTCTACGGTTGCCGATTTCCACCGACCTATCGGCCTATGGCTGGATTCCTATTCCAGTTGTTTGCATCCGCAATGGCGACGGACCGACAGCAGTTCTCATCGCCGGAACGCACGGCGACGAGTATGAAGGGCAGATAGCCCTAATGGAGCTCGCGCGTTCTATCGAGCCGAGCCAGATCCACGGCAGGATCATCATTCTTCCTGCGCTTAACTATCCAGCCGTCGAGGCTGGGCGGCGTGTGTCCCCTATTGACGAGGGTAATCTAAACCGCGTCTATCCGGGAAAGGCGCATGGCACCGCGACGGAAATGATCGCGCATTATGTTACTGAAATCATCTTGCCTCTGGCGGATATTGTCGTAGACCTTCATTCTGGAGGACGCTCACTTGAATATCAGCCTTGTGCTCTAATTCGTCCGTCTGCAGATCGTGAGCGCCATCAACAGCTGCTAGAACTTGTGCGGGTCTTTGGCGCACCCGTGAGCTATCTGACTGATGGCAAAGGCGGCGGGGGCAATACCACCTTACCTGCAGCGGCCGAGCTGTTGGGCGTCCCCGTCATCACGGCAGAGCTGGGAGGTGGCGCAACTTACCGCCAGAAGGGGAAAGACATCGCCAGTTCGGGTGTCAGACGACTTCTCAGTCATTTGGGGATTCGAGAGGATCGCGAAGTCGCTGCCGCCGATGAAACCCGCATGACTGACGTGCCGGGCCGGGAATATTACCTCTACGCCGAATCTGACGGGCTGTTTGAACCGGCAGTTGCCGTCGGAGTTGATGTGACAGCGGGGCAGCATGCGGGGTACTTGCACTCATTCTGTCGCCCGACGGAGCCTCCAATCGCACTGTCTTTCCCAGCTTCCGGGCTTATTGCGTGCCATCGTTTTCCGACCCTTACGCGGCGCGGCGACTGCCTTTACGGATTGATGCGAGACATTTCAGGTAACTAAACTAGGCAACGACGATGAGCGGGACATCACTTAATTTGTACATCACCGGCATGAACTGCATCCGGTGCGGCACTTCGCATCCCATCGCCGACTATTTTGAGGGGTGCCCCGCTTGCTTGGCAGAGGGCTTTCCCACTAGTGTCGCGCCACACTATGAGGAAGTCCCACACACGTATGACCGCGACCACCCCGAAACATGGTTGGCCTATTCTGGTGGACCCTTCCTCGGCGAAGGGAGGACTCCGCTTGTTGCGTTGCCTAAGTTGGCTGAGGAAATTGGCGTTCGGGCTCTCTTCGCGAAGAACGAAAGTGCTAATCCGACTGGCTCCCATAAGGACCGGATGAGTGCTCTCTTTGTTCAGCGCGCTAAAGAGGTCGGTGCGACCACCGTTGCAGCGGCGTCTAGTGGTAACGCCGGCGTGTCGCTCGCGGCATATGCAGCACACGCTGGACTACGATGCGTGGTCGTCACCACGCCAAAAATGAGTGGCAACTGGCGCCGCGCTGTAGAAATGCATGGGGCTGAGCTGATCGCCACCGCGACGCCGGAGGAACGATGGGAACTTATTCGTCGTAAATCCGTTGCGGGAGAGTGGTATCCGGCTACGAACTATTTGACACCTCCTGTGGGCAGTAATCCGTTTGGCGTAGACGGCTACCGCGCGATTGCGCTGGAACTATACGGTCAATGCGATGCTGACGCTCCACCGACTGACATCATCGTCCCGACAGCGCGAGGCGACATCCTATGGGGTATCGCACGGGGTTACCTGGACCTTAAGAAGGCAGGCCTTGTCCCCGCGGTGCCGAAGGTGCATGCAGTGGAGCCGTTCCCTAGAATCGCCCGGGTCTTCGATGGTGCAGACTTGCGAGGGGATTTCCCTGGGGAATCGAAAATGGCTTCTATTGGGGGGTCTACTGTAACCTATCAGGCGCTGGAGGCATTGCGCTTGACCGGTGGAAGCACCGCGACCGTCGATGAGGCCGCGGTTATCAGCGATCAGCGAAAATTGGCACAAGCGGGACTCTATGCCGAACTTTCCAGTGCAGCTGCGCTGTCTGGCCTCAGGCAACTCGTCCGTGAGCGAACCGTTTCTTCCGAAGCACATGTGGTGCTCGTCGTTACTTCGCATGGGTACAAAGAGGACGCGCGTTACGATCACCCACTACCTTTGGTTTCGGTCGGATGACGGCACAATGTCAGTTCCGGCCTCGGTCGAAGCCGCCGTGGGGAGTTCGCGAAGCTGACTGTTTTAAACTCTGCCTGTCTTCGGCTGCCTAAGCGTTCCGCTTAATTTCGGCTTCTGTCATTCTCACAATTGACTGGTAGCCCAACTCCGTACCGTCTCGTGCCGGCAGTTACTCTAGTCGCCGGCCGATGCCGTCTACCGCTCAGCCCGTTGTCTGCGCCATTCGGCAACACTTTTGGTCGCCGTCCATTAGCAACTTCCACTCACACCGATTGAGAGCTTCTCCCGGCGTTGCCCCTACCGGGAACCACGCGACCGGCGGACGATGACTATCTAGAACTTGACAGGAGGTTGTGCTAGAGTAGGTATAACAAGTATATCTACTATGGTCGTATCACCATTTGTCCTCATTGGAGAAGTCAACCAGGATGAGCCAGTGAACGAAATACGCTATTCAACAGTTGAGCGGCTAGCGCGCTATGTGTGCGACTTGCGACCGACTGACATCTCGGACACAGTCAAGGATCGCGCCGCAATGTGCATCCTGGATACGCTAGCTGCGGCCGCGGCTGGAGTGCATGTACCCAGCGTGGTAGCGGCACGCCAGGCTAGTGTTGAGTTGTTCGGTAAGGGAGATGTCGCCATCTGGTTTGACGGACGAAGGACAACGGCCGCAGGCGCAATTTTCGCCAATAGCTCCGCGGCAGCTGTACTGGATATGGACGACGGACATAGGGAAGCCCGCGGGCATCCCGCAGCCGCAATAGTTCCTGCGGTGCTAGCGTTTGCCGCTGAAATCGGGAGTTCTGCGGATGATGCACTGAGTGCAATCGCGATTGGCTACGAAGTCGGAATCAGAATTAAGACCGGACGTGGCGACCACGGACAAAAAGGCGCACACGGACAGACCGGCGTTTGGGCGGGATTCGGTGTTTCAGCGGCTCTATGTTGGCTGCGCCGTGCTTCGCACGATCAGCTTGCCAACAGTTTGGCATTGGCGGGAGTGTTTAGCCCTAACTTGATCGCTACAGCGTACACAAGTCAGCTTGGAGCAGATGTTAAAGAAGGCATTCCTTGGAGTGCCGTGACCGGGTACACGTCATTCATGCTGGCAAATTTTGGGCATGCTGGTTTCAACGATATTCTAGATCATTCACCCTTTTACGATTCGGAGCACATCCTTCGAGGGTTAGGTGAAGGTGAGATGAAAATCAAGGGCAACTATTTCAAACCGTATGCCACTTGTCGACATTTCCATCCGGCCCTTAAGGCACTAGAAACGTTGATCAAGAAGCATGACATTCAGCCAAGTGACATCATCGAGATAAAGGTTTATATCTATGATTATGCGCTAAGGTTATCTAACAAAACGCGACCAGAAAATCTGACCGACATCCAATACAGTATTCCCTACTCCATGGCGGTTATGGCAATCTTAGGTAGCGACGCTTTCTTGCCAATTGATGAGTCATTGCTCGATCGGCCAGATTTATGCGCTCTCGCTGAGAAAGTTGAAATTTTGGTAGACCCCGAGTACAGCGCGCTATTTCCTCAGCTCCAACGAAATCGCGTGGAGGTCGTAACCGCATGCGGGGCGTACTCGTCGCCAGCGACGTCGGCCCCTTGGGATCAGGATGAACCCATGTCAATGAAGATACTTGGGCGCAAGTTTCGAAGAGCGTCGGCGAATACTCTAAATCATAGCCAACAGGACGACGTGCTGCGGGCTGTAGAAGATCTCGTGCGTGGCGAAATCACGCCACTTCTCGAAGTGATGGCCAGCCCGACGGCGATAAGTCTCTAGTCGAACAGGCTGTTCGAAGACGCCCTGCCAGTGCGCCCCTCTTTCTTCCGTTGGAGGCGTTGTAATGGCGGGCTTTTACCGGCCCGATGACGGCCGTAGGAGGCTTTGGAGCGGCACTGCCGGTGCGGTGGTGCAGGGGCGACGCCCTGGAAATTTGTTGGCTCGCCGGAACTGGTAACCATCGTGTTTCCGTCATGCCATGAAGTCCTATTGAATCAGTGTAAGGTCCAGATGACAGTGTCAGAACTCAAGCAAGGTGACAGTGTGGTGCGAGAGGCGGACTCTCGTGAGAAAAGGCCGGTCCTGGGAGTCATCAAGCTGGACTCCGGTGACGAAATGAAACAATCGTGCGAGAGTGGCGATGAGGGGTCAGTGATGCCCTTCATGGTGGACGACCCAGCCCTGTGGCCGGTGCCTTTAAGCAAGACCATTGCCCAGGGTGCCGATGCAGCGTCCAACAAGATTCCGACTCCCGCGGCTGCCAATGGCATTCTGGAGGCGGCTAAGCGACTCGATGGACGCACCGATCTGATCATCGGGAATTGCGGCTATATGTGGGCGTCCCGTGAACACCTATATGGACAAACATCTACGCCCGTACTGACCAGTGCGCTCGAATTTCTCGACCTCGCACTGCGCATGACTAAGTCGCCTGTTGGAATTATCACTTGGGACGCGAAGCCGCTTGTACCTCTACTGGAAAATCATCCCGGTTTTGACCGCCTTCGTTTCCTTAGCATAAGTAGCCTGCCTGACTGGGCGAACTGGGTCTTTGACCGGTGCGCCGACGAAAATCCATGCCGTTGGAGCAAAGACGGTATGGCCAGACAGTTGACTGAGTGCCTGGTTGAGGCGTTCGACAAGGATGGGGCTTTCAATAACATCGGTGTCTTGGTGCTGGAATGCACGTTGGTTCCGGATTTTCGGAAATCAATCCGTGAAGTTACGTCCATTCCAGTATTAGATCTTCTTCATTTCGCGAAAACGGCGCTAGCATAGGGTTTTGGACTGGCAGATCGGATAGCGGCTTGATAGCCTTCCGCCGGTCAGCCGCTCAAATGGCGCAATAAACGCCACCTACTACAAGCAGGAGACAAATATGGTTTCACTTTCGAAATTTTTTATGTGTATGGCTGTGGCCGTTGGCATGACCGCCTCAACAGCCGCAACGGCTCAGCAGACTAAGGAGCGTGTTCTGCGAGACGGAAGTATCACGATTGGTATAACCAATAATTCTCCGTGGTCGTTTATCAATCCAGATGGTAGTGTTTCCGGAGTTCACCCGGATCTGATTAGAGCCGTTTTACGGCCGCTTGGAATCAAGCAGTTCGAATTTATTAATATGGAGTTCGGTGCCCTTATCCCGAGCGTGCTCGCGAAGAAAGTCGATGTCATTGCGGCCGGTATGGGCATAACGGCACCTCGTTGCAAGCAAGTAGTCTTCAGTAACCCAGATCTTGCAAGCATCGATGGGGTGCTCGTTAAGAAAGGCAATCCGTTAAAAATCCACAGCTATCAAGATGTTATCAACAATCCGGCTATTCGGATGGGCGGCGGCCGAGGCAGCTCCAATACCGAAAATGCGGTTGGTGCAGGCATTCCTCGAGAGCGGATGCAGTTGTTTCAGAGTGTTGATTCTGGTGTTGCCGCGCTCGTAGCCGGACGGATCGACGCCATCACGTTTGGTGCGGCAACTGCCGATACACTCCTCAAGCAACCTGCGCTCAACGATCGCATTGAACGAGCCCTTCCATTTAAGGGACGCATTCTCAAGAATGGTCGCGAGGCTGCTAACTATGGTGCCATGGTGTTTCGGCCCGAGGATGCCGATCTCCGCGACGCCTACAATACAAGCTTTGAGAAGCTGAAAGCTGATGGCACGGTAAAAACCATCCTGGCAAAGTACGGATTTCCGGAAGCTCCGGAAGGTTTGACGGTGAAGGAGCTGTGCTCGCCTGACTATTACAAGTAAAAAGCAGAGTACCGTTGATGGGGCGTGCATGCTCCAGTGCGATATCAGCGTAGCGGTGGCATTGCAGCAATTATTTGATTGCGCATGCCATCGCCCCCGAACCCTGGGGGGCGGGGCGCAGGACTGGCGTCCCGCAGGTCGAATCGCTGCCCTTCTTGTGGAGCGTCCTCCTTCCGCGGTGACCTGCAGGACAACTTAACTCCCGCAATGCCTGTCGGCTAGATTAACCTGCATCTAGACGGTCAGCCGGCTTGTGGTAGTTTGGTTCAGCGAGAGAGAGCGACGCGAGACACCGGATCGAGTGGCTTTTGAAAGAATTGCACGTTCAATAATTAGGCGTGTCTCAGCCGCGTCACGCGAGGGAGGGAGTCGTGTTACAAGGCGGAAAATGAGGCAGCGGCTTGTCGGGTCAGTCGAGAGGCTTACCCTGACGGCTGTCCGCCTCCTCTCGGCGACTACAAAAGACCTATAGACTATGCAAAACAAAGAATTTGTGGCATTTCGGCTTGGTCACTAGTCGGCCCTGAACAATCCCGCAAAGCCAGGCCTAGTACAACATCCCGTAAATAGGTTGAATAATTAATCGCCTCGGATATCATGGCGGGATGAGCCGAGGCCGCCAA
>NZ_JAGIQA010000063.1 GCF_017814975.1 Cupriavidus consociatus | reverse complement strand
CCTCGAACCTCGTCACAAGTCAAGGGTTCGCGGGGCAAATTGCGATTTTATTGGCGGCTTAACTTGGATGGATTGCCCACCGCCCCCCGTTGAAAGCCCCTTCGCTTAAGACAACCAGAGATCGCGGCCCATTCGCTGTCGGCTGGTTCGTTGTGTAGCGGATTGCGGCATCAATAACCCCGTATAACGTCACGCTCGACTGTGCGCAAGCGTTTCCCATGGCTAAGGTTGTCGCAGCCAGCAGTCCAATCTTGTACTTCACGGATTCTCCTCCTTCTTCTTGCATTGACGACCACTTAAAAACCCGGCGTGCATTCAACGACGTCAGTTTTTCCGCTGAATCCGCCATATTTTGATATCCATTTTGGCTTCGCATACAAAATGAGATAGGCATCCAAAAATCCGGATATGCGACGGCGTAAAGGTTTAAGTCTTATCGAGACCGCAACATCACAGGTGTTGCGCCAGGAACGGTAATATACCTAGTATGTTGGCGATCATCATGGACTGTCAAGGTGTTTTTCACGTGCCGTCCAAGTCGTTTAAAAAGGCATGGGATGACTTGGCGAAAACTAGGCATCTGATTCGGTTAAAGCAGCGATAAAGCAAGAAGGCGTCGGCCGGCATTCACTTGCCTGACGGGGATGTCAAAGCCAATCCAACCACCGTCACTTTAAACATGGGCGGATCTGTCTCAAGGCGGACGGTGGTTCTTGCTGGAGGGTGGGACGTTTCCATCCCGACCAATGGTACTGTCTAATCGCGGTGGATCCGCTAGCTGATTCCGCTAGCCGAAACTACGTTGCAGTCCAGTTCATGTTCAATTGTTCAATGACGAACCGGTCATGCGAAGTCCACTTGTTCGATGACGAGAAACTTGCCGCTGCCGTCGGCTATCAGTTCGTCCGCAAGCGGCTTTTGAGGTGGAATTTGCCCTTACTGTTGTGGTGCAGTTGGAAAGTTGGTTGCCGCGGGTCTCCCCTGCGGCGACAAGGGCATACAGCTTTCGCTCAAGCGAATCATAGTTGCTCGGCGTGGCGCGTTAGCAACGTGGATTGCCCGTAGTGCAGACACACGCGAGTTTTTGCGTGGCCGCCTGCATCAGAAAGGCAGCGCGCTTAGGTTCTTTCGGCTCCCGGAGCGCACAACCGGCAGGACAATAGGGTGAGAATCTCGGCCAGGTCTTCGGCAAGCTATTGTTCACGCGACATCGTCGCGGTCGCATCGGGAACCATCGTCGATGCCGAAGATCTGGCTGGTTTGAAACAGCAACTCACAGCGAAAGCGCAGCAGCGCAGTCCTTCATCACGACAACCAAGCGGCGAACGCGTGCGCGGGATGTCCAGCAGGACGCTGCTGAAGGCAGATTCTTGCGGTAGTTCAGTACGCTGCCGGGGCCGATGATGACCTCGACACAGCGTGCGTCATGGCAATGTAAAGTCTCCTCTCTGATCCCAGGAGAAGACCCGCGCCTAGCAAAGGGGGCTTGCCCTGGCCGCGCTGGTTCGGCGCCGGACAACGTTCGGATGGACTGTTCGACATCAGACCGCACTGCACCGGTAGCACGGTTAGTCTTCCCCCTCTCTAAGTCTTCCCCCGCTCTACCTTTTGGGATTGATTCTCTCGGCGGGAAAACTCACCGAGCAAGCGAGCCTATCAAACGGTGATTCAACCACGCCAAACACGTCGAAGCCAGGCTCATTAGTTTCTATGTGATAAAGCCGCCGCAGCATAGGGTAGCCGTTCGGAATTGCGAAGACCTGCTGAGCTCCTGCTGATACTGGGGCGGCGTCGATAACTAACGACATATTCGTCAGCTCAACGTTATGATCGCGTAGAACGTCAACAATGAAGCGCTCGCCAAACTCCTCTACCATTTGGTCTGGAACATCCGCCGAAATATACGCGGAGTCATACATGATTGGAGTTCCATCAGCGAATATGACCTTACGTACGCACAGCATGCTCTGCTGCGGCGGCTTCAATACAGCCAGCGCCGGGTCAGTAATCTTCTCCTTGCTGATTGAAAGCAACTCCAACGTCGGAGCGAAGCCTACGCGTCGCGCGTCCTCCATGGACGACATCCAATCGCCCAAAGCGCGAACAAAGCGACGTTGCTCTTTAACAAAGATGCCCTTCCCGGGGACCGATGTAAGCATTCCCGCCGACTGCAAATCGCGCACGGCACGCTTCACGGTGATGGGACTGACGTCGAATTCGTCGCTAAGCTGGGACGTCGAGGGGATTGCCTCCCCTCCAGGATACACTCCCGCAGCAATACGCTTGGAGATCTCTGTACGCAATCCTTCGTGCAGAGACAAGCCATTTCGTGTGAGAGCGTGCTTTGTCATTGCCAAGCTCCGCTGGGGGGTTGTGATGGAGTTTCCATGGATCCTCATTGTCGGGAGAAGTCGATACTTCGCATACCTAGTATAACCCAGCGTAGGCGGCAATGTTTCGGCATGGCTCCTGCCAGAGTGGCCGTTATGCCACAACTATGGCATTCGGTTCCGTTCTCATGGTTCAAGCACTGCTAAGGACTGCGAGCAGGGGTCGCTTCCGCATAACTTGTCTCAACTGGCGCCAAGATTGTGTTTTACCCGCCAGTTGAGAAAGGAAATTGGAGACGATTTCTAGAGAATGATGTATCTGGCCGTCGGAAACTCCGCTAGTTGCCTAATGAACAATCTGCTCAAGGAAACGACGAGTACGTTCCGCTACGGGGGCGCTAAAGAACTTTTTCGGTGGGGCCTCTTCGACGATTTCACCACTGTCCATGAAAATGACTCTGTCCGCCACCTTTCGCGCGAAGGCCATCTCATGGGTTACACAGAGCATGGTCATGCCTTCTCGAGCGAGAGTAGTCATTACGTCCAGGACTTCGTTAACCATCTCTGGATCAAGAGCAGAGGTAGGCTCGTCAAACAGCATAATCTTCGGCGCCATGCAAAGCGCTCGCGCAATCGCGACGCGCTGCTGCTGCCCCCCCGAGAGTTGGGTCGGATATTTATGAGCCTGCTCTGGAATACGCACCTTCTCAAGGTTGCGCATTGCGATCTTCTGCGCCTCATCTTTACCCATCTTTTTTGCGCGAATCAACGCCAGCGTACAGTTCTGCAAGACCGTAAGGTGAGGAAACAGATTGAACTGCTGAAAGACCATTCCGATGTCGCGCCGAAGATAAGAAAGGTTCTTCATTCCCGCGCGGATCTCTTCACCGTAGACAAGAATCTGCCCTTCCTGGTGAACCTCGAGTTGGTTGATGCAACGAATAAGGGTCGACTTGCCCGAGCCCGAAGGGCCGCAAATGACGATTCGCTCACCATTTGAAACCGTCAAATTGACATCCTTCAGAACTTTAAAGTCACCGTACCACTTCGAGAGATGTCGTATTTGGACGGACGGCTGGCCTGTCACGAATTCCGGCTCGGCCTTAATTGCTCGCATAGTTACACTCATTCATGTCTCCAATCTATTAGTTAACGCCGAGTCGAAAGCAGCAACCGCCTTTCGAGGCGCTGAACAAACATCGCAACAGTGAGCGCCAAAATGAGGAACAGAATTCCAGCAACCATCATAGGTTCAGCGTAGCGATAGCTGTCCGCAGCCACGTCAAAAGCACTTCCCAACATCTCCGGAACCGCCAATACAGCAAGGTAAGGCGTAGACTTCAGTATGGAAACGAAGTAGCTGCCCATTGGCGCGGCGATGTTGCGCAGCATTTGAGGAGCGATAACGAAAGCTATGGTATCGAACTTGCTCAGGCGTAGAGACTGGGCTGCCTCATACTGTCCGCGCGGAATGGCATCAATACCAGCTTTAAATACTTCAGCCAGATAACCCGAGTAGTACAGACTCAGACCGAAGACACCGACAAACATCGCCGGTAGAACGATATTGTAGTAAGGCAAAACAAAGAACAGAAAATACAATTGAACAAGCACCGGTGTAGATCTGATGAAATCGATGACGAATCGCATCATATAGCGCATCGGCTTATTCGAACGCCTCAAGATTTCCCAGCCAAATCCTAATACAGCCGCACCAATAGAGCTCAGGATGGTTACGAGAATTGTGTTACCAAGTCCATGCAGCACTTCGGGGATTATGCGAAGCGCATATGTGAGGTCAAAGTTCATAGATGGCCTGCCTGCTCTTTCCGAATGCGATTTCAATACGCCGACCCATGATTGTTACGGGGTAGCAAACAATGAAGTAGGCCAATAGGAGTCCGGAGTAGATAGCAACGGGGTTGTACTGGACCTGAGCAATCTCCTTGGCCCGAAAGGTCATGTCGGTCAGCGTAATCAGAGAAACGAGTGCGGTTCCCTTGATCAACTGTATCGCCTGATTAATGAACGTCGGAATCATTCTCGTGATCGCTTGCGGTAGCTCGATGAACCGCAGAACGTCAAACCGTGTGAGCCCGATCGCAAGCCCGGCTTCCAACTGACCGCGATCCAGCGCCTGCAATGCAGCTCGAACGGACTGGCTGCCATAGCCTCCGGTATTCAGCCCTAGCACCATAGCCCCTACTGTAATTGCTGAGAGGTTGATGCCAAAAGCGGGAAATGAATAATAGAACGCATAAAGCAAAACGATTACGGGAGAACTACGCCAAAATTCTATGACCCCCGTAATAAAGAATCGCGCGGAGCCTTTCGCAAAGTGCTGCAGTATTCCAAAAACCAGCGCGAACGGAATCGCGTAGAGCAATCCAAGGGCCGAAACTATAGCCGTAATCTTAAAGCCCTCGAATATTCCGGCCAGAACTTGATAGAAACTCACAGTTTACTCCTTCAGCGGTAGGCATCCCGGCACAGGTTCTGGGCCGTTACGCTTTCTGGCACCGTTTCAGCCGATGTAAAGCCATACTTCGCCATAATCTTTGCGACTGTGCCGTCCGCTTTTCGCTTTCGCAGGCTGTCGCTATAGAGATCTCGAAGCGCAGCATCTTCAGGGCGGAACGCAATTGCCGCATAGCTAGCGACTTCGTGGCCCGCCTCCTTCAGACCCGCGAAAGGCGCGGCGCGCTCAAGTCCCTTGATTTTCGGGTCGTTAAGCACGGTGATAATCGTCGCAGACGAATAACTCGCCGCATCGGCTCGATCGCCCAGTAAAGCGCTTACTCCGGCTTCGACTCCCGGGAACAATTGAAATTGGCTCTTCGGAACACCGGCCTTTTGTGCGTTCTCAACGCTAGCGCTATTTCGACCGCCGGCCACCCTTACATTCGGGTTGGCAACGATATCCGCATAGCTATGAATTTTGAGCGGATTCCCTTTCTTTACGAGAAGAGCGTCAACGACGGCGACGTCGGGCTCACTAAAGGCTACTTGCTGGCACCGAACAGGGCTGATCGCCAGCCCTGAGGCGACCACATCGACCCGCTTGGCGAGAAGACTTGGCACAATCGCAGACCACTCTACTATGACAAAGTCAATCTTTTTCACTCCCAGAGGCCCCAGTACCGCACGAATCATATCGGGATGAAAGCCGCTGACTTCGCCAGTCTCAGTTTTGAAGCCCCACGGAGCCTGATTGTGAATGCCAATCGTGAGGCGCCCTTCCTTCAGAACCCTGTCCTTAATTGACTCTCCATGTGCGACCTGTGACGCTAGCACTGTCAAGCCGCAAATCGCCGTGTGCATAAGCGTCTTTGAGAGCGAAACCATACGGACTCCTCAATTTTAGTGTTGAGAGGGCGACGCGGTTGGCGTGCATTGAAAACAATGCTGCGCGACCAACCGTCCCCGCTTGCACAGCAATCATACTAGGTATATCTAGTCGCCAAAATAAGGGTAAACGATGGCGCCCCGCCGAGACGTAAGAAACGCTCAGCGCTCGCAACTCGGAACGGGACCTCGCCGTGGCGACGCAGAGCGGACCGACATGCTCCCGGTCAGGCATAACACCTTTGTACACAGCATCCCATACGATATACTAGGTATATCATGCACTTGTCTGGGTCGTGCCTTTCCGAAGATTGGCACACCTCAGCAAGGTGCACAGACGCGTGGCGAAAACGCCGCTACAACCCTTATGCAATGACTGACACTGCGATTAAGCTCGCTCAATTTGTAAGCGGGACGACCCCAGCCAACGTTCCTTCAGCAGCCTTGGAACGTACAGCCCTCAACGTAATGGACACGATTGCGTCCAGTGCCGGAGGATATGCCACGAGGAACGCCAGGGAGATGCGAGCGGCTGCGGCCGCGCTGTTCGGCGAAGGCCGAAGCTCCATCTGGTTTTCCGGCTCGAAGACTCACAAGGGCGCTGCCATCTTGGCGAACTGCGCCGCAGCTAGCGCACTGGATATCGACGATGGTCACCGCGGGGCGAGCGGCCATCCAGGCGCGTCGATCGTACCGGCGGTGCTCCAAGCTTGCGCCGACGCTGCAACGAATATCACTTCGGGGGAGATGCTTACTGCGTGCGCACTTGGGTATGACGTAGCCTGCCGTATAGCCGCCGCACGGCCGCCTAGCACGGTAAAAACGTATTCGTCTGGCCGCTGGGTCGGCTACGGCGTCGCGGCGGCGTTGGGGTGGCTACACAGGCAACCGGCCGAAACAATTGCCCATGCGATGACAATTGCCGGAGCGGAATCTCCCGAGAATCTTCCTGCTGGCTCGTACCGACGCATGAGCAGCGTGAAAGGCAGCAGTCCTTGGTCCACATTGACAGCCATGGTCGCCTTGGAGCGCGCAAAGGCTGGGGCAGACGGCCCACTCGATAGCTTGGATCGCACCGGCGTATTTGATGCGAGCCAGATTACGCGCGATCTCGGGTCCCGCTGGGAAGTGGCCTATACGTACATTAAGCCATATGCGTCCTGCCGGTATACGCATGCCGCAATGGACGCGGTACTTGCCCTTGTCGAAGGGACTCCGATACGAGTGGCCGATATCCAGGAAGTGGTAGTGGAAGTCTTCCCAGAGGCTTTTACGATCACAAACGAAACCTCGCCGCTGACTTTGGAAGGTGCACAATTCAGTATTCCGTTTAGCGTAGCGCTAGCCGCATTACGTGGTGCTGCGGCGTTCCGTCCCATGCGGCCCGAAGTCTTGAAAGACAAAGATGTTGTTGCCCTCTCACGCAAAATCAAAATAAGGGAAGGAGAGGAATTTCGAATGGCATTTCCAAAATATACGCCGTCCAGGGTCAGCCTCAAGGTCAACGGTATCTGGCGTTCGGAGACAGTGACACACCCGCTCGGCGATGTCGACAACCCCATGCCGTGGAGCGCGGTCGAGCAGAAGCTCCGTGACTTGTCTTCCCAGACCGAAGCGCCGATACGCTGCAAGAGCGAGAACATCATTTCTGCTTGCAGGAAAATTGCGGAGAACCCCAGCTGGCCCGTTTCCAAATTACTGACCGTTCTAGCCTAATTTATGAGCTTACAGTATTGCGAAGCGGCGACAATTATCGACATAGGCACGAATCCAGGCAACAGCCCGGGAGAATGACGTATGACACAGATATCGCGCGAGGATTTCGAGGCACAAATCCGACGAGCCGGCCTTGTACTTTCCCTGTCCCAGATAGACGAACTTCACGAAGTTTGGGGTCTTGTGGAACCAATGCTCGACCGCTTGCGCAACTCGGAACGAGAGCGGTCAGCGGAACCGTCGCACATCTTTCGTGCTGGTTTTTATCTGAAGCCTTTCGATGAAGAGGGAACTCTTTAATGCAAACTCCGACGATCGCGGAGGCCGCAACGCTTATTGCCGCGCGCCAACTATCTCCCGTGGAACTGGCAGAGCACTGTCTGTCACGTATTGAGGCGTTGGATGGAACTTTGCACAGCTTCATTGGAGTTACTCCCGAACGTGCGCTTCAGGAAGCCAAGGCTGCTGAACATCGAATGATGACAGGAACACTGCTTGGCACCCTGGACGGCATCCCGATAGCTCACAAGGACATCTATTGCACGAGCGGAATTCGTACCACGGCACATTCCAAGCTTCTAAAGGATTGGGTCCCGAACGTTGATGCCCACATAGTGTCGCGTTTAGCCCAAGCCGGTGCCCTATCGCTGGGCAAACTTGCTACGCATGAATTTGCTCTTGGCGGTCCATCGTTTGACTTGGAACTACCGCCCGCCTGCAATCCGTGGAATCCGGACCATTTCTCCTCCGGATCGTCTAGCGGGACGGCAGTGGCCGTAGCGGCAGGGCTTATTCTAGGCGGCACGGGTACTGATACGAGCGGATCCATCCGCTCCCCTGCAGCGTTGTGCGGAGTTACAGGGATTAAGCCCACCTATGGGCTCTGCAGCCGCACCGGCATTCTGCCATTGGCTTTTTCTCTTGATCACCCGGGACCCATCGCGTGGACGTCCGAAGATTGCGCATTGCTACTCCAGGCGATGTCAGGCTATGACCCGACAGACGCAGCAAGCGTTGACTGCATGGTTCCCAATTTCACCAGCAGATTAAGACGCGAAATAAAAGGCCTCCGAATCGGCGTGGCTAGAGATTGGCATGAAGTCGAGAACAAAGTCAGTCCGGCCGTCCAAAACGGCATCGAAGACGCAATTGCCGTCTGGCGTGCTCAGGGAGCCGAGATCGTGGAAGTCAGAATGCCATCGCTGTATGATTACCAAGCGGCGGCCTCGGTCATAATGCTCTGCGAGGCCTTCTCTCTCCACGAAACGTGGATGCGCACACGTGGTGACGAGTACGGGGAAATGCTACGGGACCGCTTGGTGCTCGGGGCGCTCATGACGAGCGCGGACTACATGCAGGCGGTCCGCCGCCGCCACGAGCTATGCATTGCCACCGCGAAAGCCGCTGCCGATGTCGACATTTTGGTTACGGCAGGCGCCCAAAAAGAGGCACCACGAATTGACGGTGTGCCGAAGTGGGGAGGATTGTCGAGTCCCGGTTTTTACGACCCCTTCAACATCAGCGGATGGCCAGCAATCAGTCTTTGCTCGGGTTATGGCGAAGGCGGCCTCCCTGTTTCTGTACAAATCGCCGCCAAACCGTTTCAAGAGCCGCTGCTGTTCCAAGTGGCAGACGCTTTTGAACAGGCGACGGATTTTCGCACCAAGCGCCCACTGTTAGCATCTAGCCGGGAGGAGACGCGGGCTGCTGCACCGGTCTGAAGGGCCGAAGCGGGTGCGCCGATGCCCGAGAATTCACGATGCATCGATTGGCTGGTTACGCGGAATGCAAGAGCGCTCCCGCGGAAGACGCGCCCCGCAGCAACTTCCGTTACCGCCCCGTACATACAGATCGCCGCCTTGGAACGGCTCTAGCCCAGGTTCGCCTTTGGAAACCACGTCAATCATAACCTGCCTTCAAGACGCGGCCGATGTCGAATTAATCTCTCCAAGCCCCGATGGTCGGCCAAATTTCCCCACCTGTGGTCACCTCAAACTCCCCCACCTGAAGGGGCGCTGCAAGTGATTTGAGCGCCATGCAGGACGTTACCTTTGTTCCCCTCGAATAAAGCAGAGGGGTTACCGGAGTGAACGTCTTGAAGCCGCATCTACAGACCACCATCGCTACGCTAATCGCCGCTGGCAAGGGTCAGCGGGAGATCGCCCGGATCACCGGCGTCGACCGCAAGACGATTCGCGGGTATCAAGCGCAATTTGCCGCCGCCCAGCAGGCAAACTCCCCCACGGTGACCACCGGCTCTGAGCCGCAAATCCCCCCACCCCGACCACCGGCAACTGGCGCACATCAATTGTCGGCGTGCGCGCCATACCAGGAGTTTGTGCAAGCCCAGGTGCAACTGCATCGGAACGCCACAGCGATCTACCAAGATCTCGTCGATCAGTACGGCTTCACCGCCAGCTACGAAAGCGTCAAGCGTTTCGTCCGGTCCTTGCGCCACCAAGCGCCAAAGCAATTCGACCGACTGGAATTCCTTGCGGGCGAGTAATCGCAAGCTTTCGATTAAGCAGAGGATTTTTTGGTTAGCGATCGCGGCCGCAGAGGCATAACGGAGCCGATCAGGATCCGCCCGCGAGCGGTA
>NZ_JAGIQA010000062.1 GCF_017814975.1 Cupriavidus consociatus | reverse complement strand
GAAACCACTTCCACCGCCGCACTCTCCGGCGGTAACAACCGTGCTACTGCCCGGTCCTTGAATTCCTGTCCGTAACGAGCCACTTCTCTCTCTTATCGCCCCCAGGGTTCAAATTCTATCGGGGCGACATCTATTCTGCCGCGGGGGGAGTACGTGAAAGCGATGGGCCAAAAGGGCGAACAAGCCACGAAGATCAAAGCGCTGTAACCGTCCTCCGGCCGCGTAAGCGGTAAAGAGAATCCCCACTCGGCGTTGCCGCTCGCGGGGATTTTCTTTTTGGTGCTGCGTGTCTTCGCAGCAACGCTTCCTCTTTCGCTGCCCCTGCCAAGCGCCGCCCTTACCAGGGGAGGCCGATATGCTCAGCCCGCTTGAAATCGCCGCACTATCGTTATTTGGTTTGTGCGCAGCGGATCGACGATCGCGAGCCCGAGCAATTGGATACCTTATTGGTACACAATCCGGTCACGATTGGGCATGGACATACAGCAGAAAATGCCTACCCCCGCCTGACAAATCCTGACAAGTCGGGGCATTCCATGCTCGAAGCCGTGCGCCGGGTCCGCTCGAGGGGAAACTCGCGTGTGTCCCCTGAGTGCGGGGAGCTCGTTAAATCGAAGAACGGAGGGCTTAAGGGCAAGCGTGGTGGGCCGGGTGGGATTCGAACCCACGGTGGAATATCTCCGGCGGATTATGAGGCCGCTGCCTGCAACTAACACGGCGTCCGGCCCAATAGCGAAGCGCCAGATATTACCCTGAATGTAGCCTTTTCGCAAAATGCATGCACCGCTTCTTGAATTAGCCTTGCGAGCCAGTTGACCGTCATCTATCTATGTGTAGATCCTGCGGACCTCGTGGATACGCTTGGCATCGTTGATGCATCCGCCCAATGGTCAGATACAGGCGGTACAAGTCGGCACTCGGGGCCGGGTGCATGGCATCAATGACGTTCTTGACGCGCAGTTGCCCGCCAGTGGCAGCGGTTCGTGTGCTTGGCTGATCGGGTGGGCGGCAGCCGCTGTAGCGTGTGTCCTCGAGCCAGACATAGAGGCGTCAGATACCACACCTCCCCCTTGCGATCCCGACAGCAGCCAGTTGGAGTAGTAGGATTCGGAAAACTTCGCACGCGGGCACCAAAGCTTTGCGGGACGCCAGGGTTTCGCCTCTGGAGGCTAGGCTTCGATCCATCGCCGCCGGCAACATGCACGTCTCTGACGTCGATCAGGAAAGTCTGTAGCGTTTCGACGCGCCAGACAAATATGCGACAGTTCTGGCGCCCCGTCTCGTCGCGAAGAAACGCTTCCGCATGCGCGGCAATGACAAGCTTCGGGGAGCGCTCCCAGATATCAAGGTCCCGCTGGCCGCGACGCTGGTCAAACACCAGCGATAGCCCTGACTGCGTCTGCAGCGCTTCTAGGGCGCGCCACACGAACATACGTTCGCCATGGAGGGCAATCGCGAAAAACGCCGGCCACGTCCCGGCATTCAACGGGAAGCTGATATCGCGCCGCCTCTGCGCAAACGGCTTTGCCTCGATGCGGTCCACCAGTGCATCCAGCAATGCCTTGAGGACCGCAGGCCGGTGCTCCGGAATGCTGTCGCTGCTCATGTCCCCGTGTCCAGTTGCTTGCGTGCTTCTTGCAACTCGAACTGCCGTGCTGCCTCCCGCCGCACCGCCTGTCGCCGTTCAGTCCAGAGGGCATGCAGCCGGTCTGCCTTCAACAGGGAGCTGTCTACCTCGGTAATCTTATCGAGTTCCCCCGCCAGTCCCTCCACCTTCATCAGGGAAAAACGGTGCTCAAAACTGAATAACTCAAGCAGGGGGCCGGATGCGCGGGACGGCATGGCGACCACCAGTTGCAGGCCCAAGTTCTCATTGAGATAGCGCATGACCGCAGCGGTACGACCCTCGTCCATCTTGTCAAAGGCCTCGTCGATCATCATGAGCTTCAGGCTCGGTGTCTTTTCGAACTGGCGAAATGCCTGGGCCAGCACCGCGGCCCGTACGAGATAGGCCGGCGTCATCAGCTCGCCTCCGGAGAACGTCGCCATTCTCGCCAAGGACGCCTCGCGTCCATCTTCCGAATACTTGCGGATGTCATACTGCCGATAGTTGCGGTAGTCCGCGATGTCCTTCAGCCGCCGCAACGCGTGGTCGCGGTTGGTGTCGAGCAATAGCAGCTTGATGTCGTCCAGTGCCACGACGCTGTCGGCGGATAGCACGCCTTCGGCCGCCGAGAACAGATCCACCGGCGTTTGTGTCTCGGCCAGCCGATTTAGTTCCTGGAACAGATCGAAGTACTTTTTGTACTCCCTGACCATTTGTCCGTATTCAATCTCAAAACGGTCTTCGCCGAATGCCAGGCGCTTGAGCTTCTCATTGAGCCGCTTGAGCGGATCGATGCCCTGCTCCACCGCGGTGCGTACGGCCAGCGCAAAATGCGTACTGAAGGTGTTGTTGAAACTCTTCTCGGCGTCCCGCAGCTCGCTAGTGTTGTTGAGAATGCGCACTTGGTCGAGCCGTTCTAACATGGCCGCGATTTGACGCCGCGCAGCAGGTACGCCGCCATAGGCTTGCCACTCGTACTCCCCTTGGGTCGACGGGCACGGCTGAAAGTCGACCCGCTCATCGAACGAGGATGACAAGAGATTATGGGCCTCGAGCTTCCGCTCGAATGCCTCCCGCTCCTGACGGTAGATTCCGGCTTGCTGCCGCCGCAGTCCATCAAAAGACGCGGCGGTCTGATCCTTGGCCGCCTCCCGAACGCGCTGGTCCAGCCGCACTGGGTCGAAATGCGGATTGAGCCGGATCAGTTCAGCCACGCGGGCGTTTACCTGGCGCACAGCGTCTTGGCACCCCACAAGCTTGGCCTCGGCGTCGGTGATGTTCGCTTCGAAGCCACGCGCCCGGCCCTCCGCTTCGCCTGCTAAGCGTGCGGCGGTATTCGACTGGCGGTGGTGGCCCTCCAAAAGCTGCTCCGCACGCGCTACGCGCCGCTCCAGCAAGATGAGATCGGCATCATCTAGACTGGCGAGCTGCGCCGCGAGACTACTCAGTCCCCGCAGCGTCTCGCCTAGTTTGTCCAGCATTGGCGCGACAGGCACAAGCTGCAGGGCGAGCAGACGCGCGCCCCACGCGGCCAACTCAGCGGCGCTTGCTCGATGTGCGTCCCTTTCCTGCGATTTTTCGTCGATCTGCCGGGTAAGCCTAACCACGCGCTTGCGCCGCGCCTCTGCACCAAAGGCAAGTTCGCCGTCGTCCACCCATGAAGAAAACATCTTGAAGCCGCCGCTGGCCATGCCGTCCACGGTCAGTGCCTGTGGCGCGCCGCGCAGCGCCTGCGCATCCGCGACCTTGATGTAACGCCCATAGCTCGCAACCAGATAGGCACGCGCGGTCTCATCGGCGATCACCAGTTCCTGCAGCACAGCATCTGGCGACAGGGTCTGATTTTCCGACCGCCGCTTAGCCAGTTCACCCTGCACCACGGAAGCCTCTCGCCCCTGCCGAGTCGGCGGCATCTCGTGCCGCAGCGCCCGAATGGCGCTCGCCTCGTACTGCGAGTCCACCAGAATTACAAAGCGATTGCCGCCCAATAGCCCTTCGATGGCGTTCTGCCAACGTGAGCCGTCTCGCGGCTGGACAAGGTTGCAAAGCACCCTGGGACGGGCGGCCGGCATCTGAGCTTCGAGATATCGGACTGCGGACTCCACATGCGCGGGCAAGTCAAAGTGGCCATCTCTCCAGCCCTTGCCGGCGTCTTTTCATATCATCGATTTCCCTTTGCAGGTCGGCAGCGCGATCCGACTCCCGCGCCTGCTCCTGCACCACTGCCCCATACAGACCTTCGGCGCTGTGCAGCTGTTGCGAAATGGGAGCCAGGGCAGTATCCAGCCTGGCGAACCGGTCGCGCCGCAGGCTTGCCGGGTCAATCTGCGCGCCTGTCAGCATCGCCGCCAGCTCACGCGCGGCGGCCCGGCCGTCGGCGGCATCGATCGCCGCGGCATCGACGATCAGATGCTCCACATGGGGGGTGTAGGCGCAGGCCGGCGCTGCTGGCAGTTTAGCCAAGGCAGCCAGTTCGTCCAGCACGCCTCGCAAGCCCGTCAGGGCGGCCAGGACGTCCAGCGCGATTCGGGATCGACTTTCGGTGGCCGCGGCCATCTCGCGGCTGATCCGCTCTCGCTCCTGCGCCACCGGATTCCCGTTGAGCCGACCCTTGGCAGTGCCGTGCAATTCCGTGGCGCGCTTTAGCGCCTGTGCATGCCGGTCGGCAAGCGCCTGCTGCTTTTCGACATCGGCCAAGGCGAGGCGCCGGCAGGCCTCCAGTCTTTGGATCTCCTCTTCGACATCCTGCTGTCGGCGCAGCACCTCGCCCAGTTCGGCCTCCATGGCCTCTTCGAACGCGGCAAGGAATGCATCCGCGTGCGCCTTCAACACGCCGAGCCGCTCCCGGCACGCCAGTAATTCGGTGGCGATCATGCGCAGACGTTGCACGTTCTGCATGAGCGAAGCAATATGCCCGATCTGATCGGAAAAATCGGGCTCGGCCAGCACCTGCTCCCGGATCAACTCGTCCACCGACCCGACAGTCTTGCGGGCAATGGACTGGACGAAAGCCCGCGCGGCCCGACCAGCGTCTTGCCGCCACCGCGAAACTCGGCATAGAGCTTGCACAGATAATCTTCGATGCTGTTCTCGAACGGCAGGACACGCGGATAGCGCTGGCGCAGCCGATGGTAGATATCCTCGACCTTTACCACGGTTATGGAATTGCCCTTGCGCGACTCGATGAAATCCGCCTCCATTACGCGGCTGCCTGGCAGCACAAAATAGAGCTTGCGCGCCACGTCGACGCTGCGACCTTGCTCGCGCGACCCGGACACGGCAGCTTCCACGGCCACCACGGCGGTGAATGGTTCGGCAGATTCCCCGTCATCTGGCGCGAAGACCGCGACGACATAGGTGTGCGACCCATACGGCCGGACGCAGAGGTTGTCGCGCATGCCCACCGCGTAGGACGCCAGCGTCCGCCTCACCTTGCCGCCCGCGCGAGAGGCGCCGCTCTCGTCCTGCGCGGAGTTGAAAACGTTGATGTGCTGCTTGCCGCCGGTCATGACCAGTTGGATCGCGTCCTGAAACGAGGACTTCCCAACGCCGGTCGAGCCCGACAGCAAGGTGGTGTGACCAAAGGGGTATTCCCGGGACACCACGAAACCCCAGTTGACCAGGATGAGCTTCTCAAGCTTCATCGTCAGGCTCCGGCGACGTGACCGCCGACACGGGCGTCGAAGTCTCGGCTAGCAGGGCATCGATGGCGGAATCCGCAACGAACTGCAGGATCGTCCCACGAATCGCGACCAGAGCGTCAGCATCTTCCACCTCGGAATCCGCCCGGTAATCGATTAGGCGGGCACGCTTGAGGTCAGCGAAGAGTTTCTCCCGCGCAGTCTTGGCCGGCAATGAGCGGCGCGCCTGCGCAGTCAGCGTGGCATTCAGGTATTCCACGGTGATGAGCGCTTCGTTGCGCTCGTTGATCGAGCCTTGGCGCAGGCATTCGTTGTACAGCAAGCGCAGCACCAGGCAGCATGCCACGAAATCTGCAGAGAGCTTCGCTCGCACAGCCTCCACGGCGATGGCATCGTCCTCGGCGGGCAGTCCCGGCACGCGCGCCCCGGGCGGGTAAAGCCGAAAATAATTCTGATGCCGCTCGTGCAGCAGCCGGAACCCGCCCACATCGAAGTACGCATTGAGCAGACCCTCGATACGCACGGCGTCGTCGTAGAGCTGACGCTCGATGGCGCTGTCCTCCCGGTGCAGGATGGACAGTCCGAACAGGCGCCCAAGAATCTGCCGGAACGCCTCCGGCCTGACGCCCCCCGCCTTCAGTTCCGCTTCCACCAGTTGCCCAATCGTTATTTCATCCATGGCCGATGTGACGCCTCCTGATTGCATAGTCGGTGCCAGCCATGATGGCATTGTCCAGCGGCTCGGCGTCTAGCCGCTCCACCTCCAGTCCCTCATGGTCCCGTGCCGCCTCGACTGCGCGCAACAGCGATAACGCTTGGATGGCATCGTTAACCGGCAACTCGGACAGGCGCAACGCGCCCGTGCCACGCATGGAACCGAGCAAGTAATCCACGACTTCGTGATGCGACAAGGAGAAGGCCCGCTCCTGCGCTTGCCGTACGAATTGACGCAAACGCTCTTCTCGTGTGATCTCCGGGACAATGCTCACGGCCTGTGCTCGGTTACGCTCGACGGCCTTTCTCGGCTGCACCGCCGCGGGATCATACAGCGCCACGCTTACCGGTGCGAGCGCCGCCCCCTGCCGCTCCAGCCACGGGCCCTGATCCCGCGCCGGCATCTCCCCCAGGCGGCGGATCAGGGTGGACAATGCCGCCCCGCTGCCCGATGCCCCCATGTATAGACTCTGCGATAACAAGACCACATGGCGGCGGACGTAGCTTTCCATGGCCCGGAACAATTCCGGCTGCTTCGTCCGGCAGGCCGCCGTCACCATCTCGTCGATCCGATCGAGCATCCATCTCAAGATAGCCCCTTCAGGCGCAGCCTGGGCGGCCCATGCCGCGTGATTGGCCAGGTCATCGTCAATGGCCTCCATCTCAGCCGCGCTTAACTCGTTTAGACGTTCGATCAGTGCCCCGATGTCCAGCCGATGGCGTTCGGCATTGTCATAGACGAGCCGGGGCGAGAACTCATCACGGAAACGTCGCTCTACGAATTCGATGAACCCATCCCAATTGCCCTGCACATGCGCATCGAGCAATATCTTGCGCGCCAAGTCGTAGAAGAGTTCGATGTCCTCGGAGAGGTCGGCAATGACCCGATCGGCATACTCGTAAGCATCGAGCAGGTCCTCCACGTCGCGGCGCTCGATGAAGGCGCTCAGTGCATTCTTGCAGGAGCGCATGTTCCGCTGACGCGTCCGTTCGCGTGAGCGGTCAGCCAGCGTCAGCGCCTGAGCGAAGATCTTGCCGGCGCGGGTAAAGCGGTAGGCGGTAACCAGTCGGACGCGATCCTCGGCGGTTTCGAGCCAGCCATCCGCGACGAGGAGGCGCACGATGGCGCTTGCCAGCTTCTGATCGTCGGCAAGGTCACCGACGGTGAATCCATCTTCGCCATCTTCTCCCGCAGGGTCCGCCGGCGGGGTGGCGGACTGCATGGTCTGAACAAACAGGTCACGCAAGTCCTCGCGTCCGAGGATGGAACGGTAGTCGGCATGGGAACCATAAAGCCGCGCATAGAATGCGCGGATGCAGGCAGCAATCAACCGGCGCCTCTTCAGCGTCAGCGGACGAAAGAACTGCGGATAACCCGAATCCATCATGGCGGCTGATGTCCCCTCTCGATACTCCGGCCTTGCACCTGCGTACCATATCCGTAGTAACCAAACACGTACGATACCACTCCTCGCTGCATTGCCCTGCTGCGGCCTCGTTCAGCCCGCCAGCGCGAATTGCGTGTAGGAGCCGGCACCCATGGGCCCGCTCTATCCCAGGCGTCAGGTCCATCAGGAGATTGTTGGTCATCCACGCCACTGATCGCCAGGTACTTGCCAGGCTCGACAGGTTCTACGCGCCGCCAGCCACAACGCTCGGCACATTCCGCGCGGCTTCGCAATATCTCGCAGCGAGCCCGCGGCCTTCTTGCACGAAGCGATTCCCTTGCTGATTAACCAGACGCCAAAAGTGCGGAAGATGCCAGCATTCTTCAGACTCTCCTCGATTCGCAGAAACGGGTACGCAGACTACGCACGCCCTCAGATGGATGTCTTTGGGCAGCTTCAAGGGAGAGGAAGGTCGTGGGACAAATATGGGGGCGTGCCGAATAGGCGGACCTCCCGTGAGTCGAACACGGCTCCAACGGATTAGCCAGGAGTCTGCCGGAAGGCAAAGCAGCAGCACTACTGCTGCTTGCCGATACGCCGGCGATTTACGATCTCGACCACGAGCAATTGGATGCCTTGCTCGAACAACAGTTTTTGTCACGATGGAACATGGGCATAGCGGCAGCAATGCCCATCCGCGGCTGACAAGCCATGGGCACTCCATGCTTTACGCGGTACGCCGCATTCGATTGGCTTCCATCTGAAGAACAAACGGAACGCTGGCCAGAACGGCCGATTCCGTCTTGAGAAAGGGGCCTGCGTTGCAGCTGGTCCGCCAAATGCGTGCGCCTGGAAGAACTAAACGCGGATGACGTAGAAATAGATGGCGAACGAGGTCAGGAAGAGTCCGACGAGCTGAAACCAGCTTGAATCGGCTTTCAGGGCAAGGCACAGACCCAGCGAGCCCATGCCCGCCACGGCGATTCCCCAGTTGCACATCATGACGCCCCTCGTGCTGATCCATTTGCTTTCGTACAAAGGCGTTGGATCAACCGAACGCCCCACGCTCGCCCCGCTTCTACCTTCACGCCACGGCCACGCGGTCCCGATCGCGCTCGCCGCGTAGCGCCGGATGCCGCAGCCGAGATGCTCGCGCAGCGTTGTTCCCGCATAGTTGTGCCGTAACCTCGCAGTCAGGCGCACTTCGAGCCGATTACCTTGTTGTCTGCACGGCTGCTGCTGTGACGGAACTTGGCCGCCTCGGCGGCCTGCGCCAGTTCCACATAGTGCCGGAAATCGATGCCGGCGTCGGCCTTGGCCCCGGGGATGCCACCAAACGGCAATATGGTGGGTGCCTGCCGGGATAGAGGAATGCGGCCCTGGCTCATCCGATCGTTGCGTCGTGCCATGTGTACCTCGCCTCGCAGTCCCTTCGGAAAAGCTGACATGGTAAGGATCGACGCCTGTCTTGCGAACGCAGGGATTCGTCTTTCCATAGACGGGACGCCTGCATATCGATGGACAAACGTTGGCAGCATGCGAAATTCCTCGTTCACGCCGGATCACTGCCGGCACACCTTCTGGCGGCATCGCATATCCATATCTAAATGCATTCTTTGTTTGTCACAGCGCCTCCCGATAGCATCGTTTCCTCCCCATTGTTCGGATCTTGAGACATGCCCGCCCCACTCTACCGCCTCGCCGCTACCACGGCTTTCACCGCCCTGACCTTGAACGTCGCCTGAGCGGATGCCACGCTCGATCGCATCAAGCAACGCGGCAAGGTCACCATCGGCGTGATGGCCGGCGGCGGACCCTTTGGCTCCATTGATCCGGCCACGCATCAGCTCGTCGGGTGGAATCCTGAACTGGC
The DNA here is from genome assembly GCF_017814975.1 of Cupriavidus consociatus. Taxonomy (GTDB): domain Bacteria; phylum Pseudomonadota; class Gammaproteobacteria; order Burkholderiales; family Burkholderiaceae; genus Cupriavidus; species Cupriavidus consociatus. Next base: position 971 of record NZ_JAGIQA010000062.1, on the reverse strand, counting down.
ACGCGACCTCGCGAAGCGGCTTGGCGTGGAACCAGAGCGGGTGCCAGTGCAACCTTCCAACCGCGTGCAGTTCCTGCAGCAAGGCAAGGTCGACCTGCTGATCGCCTCGATGGAATACAACCCCGAGCACCGGTTACGAGCTGGAAGCGGCTCTTTGCACCGTTCGGCTCCTGCAGGTTGTCCGGCAACGGACCGTCGAGCGGATAGCCACTCAGGTCGATGCCGCCGAGATGCTGCGACAGCAGCGCGAGCCCGACTGACGGCAGGATCAGGTCCTGCAGCGCCTCTAACTTCTCCTCCGCTTCTGCCGCGCTTCGGCCTACCACAGGAAAAACGCCCGGCAGGATCTTGAGTTGGTCCGGTGTGCGCCCGAACCGCGCCAGCCGCCCTTTGAGTCCGCGGTAGAACGCCTGCGCCCCTTCCAGCGACTGCTGCGCGGTAAAGATAACCTCGGCCGTGCGCGCGGCCAGTTCCTGTCCGGCCTCGGATGATCCAGCCTGCACGATCACCGGATGCCCTTGGGGCGAGCGTGAGATGTTGAGCGGGCCGCGCACCCGAAAATGCCTGCCGTGATGGTCGAGCCGATGCAGTTTCGACGCGTCGAAATGCACGCCGCTCGCCTTGTCGTAAAGGAAGGCGTCGTCCTCCCAGCTATCCCACAGCCCGGTCACGACGTCGACGAATTCCTCTGCACGCGCGTAGCGGTCGGCATGCTCGGGATGCAGGTCCAGGCTGAAATTGCGGGCCTCGGCATCTGACCATGACGTCACAACGTTCCACCCCGCCCGGCCGCCGCTCAGGTGGTCGAGCGATGCGAACTTTCGGGCTACGTGGTATGGCTCGTTATAGGTGGTCGACGCCGTCGCCACAAGCCCGATACGCTGCGTGACGGCGGCTAGTACAACATCCCGTAAATAGGTTGAATAATTAATCGCCTCGGATATCATGGCGGGATGAGCCGAGGCCGCCAA
>NZ_JAGIQA010000061.1 GCF_017814975.1 Cupriavidus consociatus | reverse complement strand
CCAGTTGATCGTCACGCTCCTGGAGCCCTATTTACAGCCCGATAATTATTAAAGATATTTGCGGGATGTTGTACTAGTGCATTAGGTTGCGGATACCCAGGGCGGAGAACTTGCTGAGAAGTCGGCCATCGCTGCGGGCGTGGCTGTGCGTCCGCGGGAACGGGAAGGATATCCGTCGCTGCGCCCCGCTCATGGCCCCGGATACTCCATTTGCAGGCGAACCCACTTGAGTCAAGGATGCCGCAGCGGCGGCAGGCTGGGCATTCGCGTCGCAGGCAGCCAAATCGGCCACCACTAGGCACATCAGCAACAACAGGCTCAGTGCACGCATGGATTCCTCAAATCTTCGAACTCGAAGCCCATACCATAGCGTTCTTGTGTGGCGGTATTGGGACGCTTTCGGTGGCAGGACGACATTAAGGGTCATCGGCTCTCGTGTCCTAGCAGGCGAGATTGGCTAATTGCGGAGGCGCGCGTCGTGTGCAACCTACATCAGAGTTAACGGTCCCTCCCGGCGTAGGCACCGGTCCCTGGCGGCGATCGCGATCGATGGGTGCGCACGCATCCACGCAGTCACCGCAGTGGCTTCCCTGCCGGCGAGCTCTTCGATCGGCTCTCGTCGCTCCATGTCGACGATAATCGTTCCATACTGGTGACCACGTGCGATCGCCCAGTCATCGATGCCGGCGACCCGTGGTCGTGGTTCGCGCTTGCGCCCAGAAGCTCTTCGCAACTCCCGCACGAAAGGATCCCGCACTTTGCCCTCGTCCGCCGCTGGCGCCTATCCACCTCCCATCGCTACCTTCAAACTAAACGAAAATTTGGTGCAACCGTCTCAGTGGCAGCGATTGCCCAGGGCGCCGCACCACTTACTCTGGCTTGACATTGGCTGCCTTTGCCACTTGCGTCCATGTAACGGTGTCTTGCTTGATCCGTTTCGCAAACTCCGCTGACGGAATTCCGCCGGGTTGTGCCCCCATGCTTGCCAGTCGCTCCTTGACGTCGGCGCTCTGCACGCTCTTCTGCACTTCGGACTGAAGCTTGGCAACCAGTTCCGGCGGCGTCCCCTTCGGTGCAGCGAGACCAAACAAGTTGGTCACGGCGTAATCTTTCAATCCAGCCTCGGTGAACGTCGGCACCTCAGGGAGTGTCGGCACACGGGCTGCACCAGTGACCGCCAGCGCCCGTGCCTTGCCGCCCTTGACCTGCGGAATCGCAGTGGGTGTCGCGGTAATCAGCAGATCGACATTTCCGGCAATAAGCCCCATCAATGCTTCGCCAGCGCCCTTGTAGGGAATGTGCGTCAGGGAGACGCCTGAGCTTTTCTCGAACACTTCTGCGGCCAGATGTGTCGAGCTCCCTGCGCCCCCGGAGCCAAAGTTGAGCTTGCCTGGGTTCTGCCTGGCGTATGCAATCAGTTGCTGCAGGTTCTTGAATTGCGATCCGGCAGGAACGATGATAATTACCGGCGTCTGCGCGATGGTGGTGACCGGCACCAGGTCACGCTCATGGTCCCATGGCAGGGTCTTGAAGAGTGACGGCAGCATCGTGTACGTGGTGTCATTCGCGAGCAGGGTGTAACCGTCTGGTGCGGCGCGCGCGACCTGCATGGTACCGATTGTCCCGCTGGCGCCCGGCTTGTTTTCGACAAAGAAGGATTTGCCAGTGCTTTCAGTCAGTTTCTGCGCGACCTGTCTGGCAACGAAATCGGTGGTGCCGCCGGCCGAGTACGGCACGACGATGCGCACCGGCTTGCTGGGCCAGGTCTCGGCATAGCCCGGCAGAGTGGCGCAGAGCATGGCGACGGTAGCGATCAGTCGGTTCAACATGGTTGTCTCCTTGGTGTGGCTTGTCGTTGTCCGGCGCCGGTAAGGCGGCGCCGAGGCGGTGCGGGTCATGGCGGGGCGACTGCCGTCGCCCGCGTCTTGTCGGGCGATGCATTGGGTGACGTCTCGCTCGTCGCAAGACCGCATCGTGGTTCTATTCGCGCGGAGGTTGCGGCACGTCGCGCTGCGGCGTGCCGTCATACGTCCACAGGAACTGCCGAGGGATCGGTCCCTTGTTGCGCCCGCCCTGGTTGGTCTGCTCCCATGCGTGCGCGAGAATGCCGACCGAGCGGGCGACGCGAGCTTTGCTTCTCGGGCGGCGCTGGCCATCTCCCGGCGAATCAGGTTGTAGGCGATCAGGGCGCCCCAGATTTCCTGGCATACCCCATCGACGGTTCGGCTGCGCAAGGTCAGCTCCATGCCGAGCATCGACTGCTTCAGTTCCCGGTAGCTCGTTTCGATCTGCCAGCGGCGCTCGTAACAGGCGACGATGTCAGCAGGTTTGAAGCGTCGGCGATCGAGCAGCGACGTCAGCAGAACTCCGCTACGTCCGCGTGCATCGCACCGGGAGATTTTTCGCCCAATCGCTTGACCTGATTGCTCGTGATTCGGCTGCCGTACTGACGCACGGTAATATTCTCAACCGCGAGGATGTGACTGGTGCGGCCGCGTACCAGTTGCATGCGTTTCCTGGCCAGGTCGCGGACGGCACGGTGCTGCGGCGGCAGGATGGTGCCCGTGGGAAGAATTCCCAACCGTAGCAGGTGGGCCAGGTAACGCGCATCGGTCTCATCCCCGCTGTGCTTGAGCCCGTCGTACTTCTTGATCGCCGTGGTGTTGGCCAGGTGCACCTGGAACCCTGCTTCCTGGAGGCCGTCGACAAGCCAGTACCAGTTGAACGTCGATTCGACTACGGCGCCGGCGAGTTCGTCTCGCCACGGGGCAAGAAAAAGCAGAATCTTCGTCAGATCGTTGGGCAGCCGCTTTTCCGCCATGACCCGGTCAGCTTCATCAATCATGGTGACTACGCTGTTGTTCGAATGCAAGTCAATGCCACTATATTCCATGTTGGCCTCCTTACGGGTAAAGCGGTTGAGCAAACATACTTTAACCCCGTCGCCCGCCAGGGCGGCGGGGGGGAGGCCCGCTAGATGATTTCCAAAACAGGTCGGACCGCGATTCGCAAAACCTGAAGAATAGTAAGAGCGTTCGGACCTATTCGGGACTTTGTGTACGAAACATATCATGAGAGGTAATAACCATTGCATCAGGTCCTGGACCTCGTTGGGGGTCATCGGCCCTTTGACCAACTCATCCAGCAAGCCATCAGGCAAAGTCGGCAGTGGCCCGCGGGTCCGCAGCCTGAGACGCCACCGTACGTTTCTTCTTCATCGGCATATTGCAAGGCCATCATCGAACGGGCGATGAACGCCGAGATGAGCAGGCTTGGGGATCAGAACAGGCTCAAAGCTGCCATCGCGGGGCAACTCGACCCGCACCGGGCCGCGCTCGGTGATCACGGTCTTGCCGCTGAGGCCGTTACGAGCATTGGACTGCTCGGCTGGCTTGGGCTCGCCCGGCTTATAGCCCAAATGCACCACGGCGCGAGCCGCACCACGAGCCGCAGCGAAACCCAGCGCCGCTTCGATTCCGGATTGCCTTTAGCCCTTTAGCTATAGGAAGCGCTTTGGTCCCAAGAAAGTAGAACGAAGCCTTGGATCATGGGTTGGGCCCTCGTTCACGACCGCCATGCATATGGCTGAAGACGCTGAAATCAGCGGGTAGTTTGTCGCTCTGTTGCAGGACCAGTCGTACAGCGGCATTCAGGTCGTGCCGGTTTCGCCTTGCCTGATGGCTGCTAGGTGAGCTAATCGGTCCAGGATGGTCAGCAACGTAGAATCATTCAACGACTGTTGGCGGGGCCTTTTTGTTGCAACAGTGACCAAGCCGGTCGAATTTGTAGGCTTTGTCTGCTTACACTCTCGAAAAATGATGCTCCATTAATTGGCTTACAGCTTCGCTGTTTAGATTCACGGCTGCTGGCATGGATATCGCTTGCAACAACAAATGGCCACCTCCACCACCGTCTTTGGTAGAACGGCGGCTTGTGGAAGCTAGATATTGCTCAAGATTAGACATTCCTGAAACAAAATTTCATATTCATAGAAATTCTCACACATGAGAATTTCTATGAATCAATTTAATATCATTGTGTCAGTAAGCGTTGCCGTCATCTTGATTGGTTCGGCCCAGCCTGCCTTGGCTGATGAGTATGTGTCCGAGCCAATAATGGGTTGGCACGGCTGGTGCTGCAATCTCCGGACGGGCCTCCTCCGGTTTGCTCTTAGAGAGCCCTAACAAAAGGATTTTGGAGGTCCGTTAAGACGGACTGCACAGCACGAATTCACGCGGACCTCCGAAGTTGGACTCCTGCGTTCTGACTGCGGAGTGCACTGATTTTGCGACTCAGTGTTGTGTTCGCTGTATTTGATAGGGTACGTGCGGCGGCGGCAAGTACCTGACTTCACGCTGGCGTGTCACCTTGCGGCCAAGCATCGACTGGCAAGGGGTGGGGTCGGCCCGCCCTTCTCACAGCCGATGAGGAGCGAAGAATGCCGCGCTTATTGCGGTGATTTGATGATTCGAACGAATCGATTTCGGAGTGCTTTCATCAAATGATCGATTCATGGGCGGATCACACGAATGCGTCGTATTCGCGCGATTCCTCGAGATTTTTATCAGTTGATGAAGTTACAGGTGCTGTGAAAAGGGCGTGCATTTCATCAAATCCAGGCGGGACGGCCCGTTTTTGCGCTGCAGAAATCCTGACCTCAAGTTCGGCCCGCGCACCCCCCATCCTCATGCTTCAAGGATTTTTCAATGCAGCACTTTCGCAACAGGACTGCAAAACAAGAAGACATAACATCCACCAAGGAGATATCCCATGGCGCTATTGAAACGCGCAGCGTGGTACGACATTGCCCGCACAACAAACTGGACGCCGACGTACGTCGCAGAGTCAGACCTCTTTCCGGAGGTCATGGCCGGGGCGCAGGGAGTGCCCCTGGAAGTCTGGGAAAGCTATGACGAGCCCTACAAGACTTCGTATGCGGAGTACGTGCGCATTCAGCGCGAAAAGGACGCCGGCGCCTACTCCGTGAAGGCCGCGCTGGAGCGCAGCCGCATGTTCGAAGACGCTGACCCCGGCTGGCTGTCGATCCTGAAGGCACACTATGGCGCCATCGCGCTCGGCGAATATGCGGCGATGAGCGCCGAGGCACGCATGGCCCGCTTCGGCCGAGCGCCGGGAATGCGCAATATGGCGACGTTCGGCATGCTCGACGAGAACCGCCACGGGCAGTTGCAGCTCTACTTCCCGCACGACTACTGCCCGAAGGACCGCCAGTTCGACTGGGCGCACAAGGCCTATCACACCAACGAGTGGGGCGCGATCGCCGCGCGCAGCACGTTCGACGACCTGTTCATGTCGCGAAGCGCGATCGAGATCGCCGTGATGCTGACGTTCGCCTTCGAAACCGGTTTCACCAACATGCAGTTCCTCGGCCTGGCGGCCGATGCCGCGGAAGCCGGCGACTTCACCTTCGCCAGCCTGATCTCGAGCATCCAAACGGACGAGTCGCGGCACGCGCAGATCGGCGGCCCCGCCCTGCAGATCCTGATCGCAAACAGGCGCAAGGAGCAGGCGCAGCAGCTCGTGGATGTGGCCATTGCTCGCGCATGGCGTCTGTTCTCCCTGCTGACCGGTACGTCAATGGACTATGCCACGCCGCTGCAGCATCGGAAAGAGTCCTTCAAGGAGTTCATGACGGAGTGGATCGTTGGCCAGTTCGAGCGTACGTTGATCGACCTCGGCCTCGACTTGCCATGGTTCTGGAACCAAATGATCAATGAGTTCGACAGCCAGCACCATGCCTACCAGATGGGCATCTGGTTCTGGCGCCCGACAGTCTGGTGGAACCCGGCCGCCGGCGTGACCCCGGACTGCCGTGATTGGCTTGAGGAAAAGTATCCCGGCTGGAACGACACGTTCGGCAAGGCCTGGGACGTCATCATCGACAACCTGCTCACGGGCAGGAAGGAGCTCACCGTCCCCGAGACGCTGCCCATCGTCTGCAACATGAGCCAATTGCCGATCTGCGCCGTGCCCGGCAATGGCTGGAACGTCAGAGATTTTCCGCTCGACTACAACGGCCGCACGTACCACTTCAACTCCGAAATCGACCGCTGGGTCTTTCAGCAGAATCCGGTGCGCTACCGCGACCACCTCACCCTGGTCGACCGTTTCCTCGCCGGGCACGTCCAGCCGACCGACCTGGGGGGCGCACTCCGGTACATGAACCTCGCCCCCGGCGAAATTGGCGACGACGCGCACCAGTACGCATGGGTAGAGGCCTACCGCTGCCAGCGCGAACAGAACAAGGCCGCCTGAGGCGGTCACCAGATGGAGGATGCCATGGCACTGTTTCCAGTGATTTCGAATTTTCAGTACGACTTCGTGCTGCAACTCGTCGCCGTTGATACAGAGAATTCGATGGACGAAGTTGCGGCGGCCGCCGCTCACCATTCAGTCGGCCGCCGTGTGGCACCCCAGCCCGGCAAGGTCGTCCGGGTGAGGCGCCAGGGGAGCGACCAGTTCTACCCCCGCAACACCAGGCTCGGCGACACCGATATTAAACCGATGGAGTCGCTCGAATTCATCTTTTGCGATGCATGAGGTCAACATGAATTTCCGGAAAGCCTCCACGCTCGATGAGCTGTGGGAGGGCGACATGGCTGAGGTGGAGGTAGACGGCCACATCATCGTGCTCGTCTGCCCCGAAGGTCGCGCGCCACGCGCTTTTCAGGGCATCTGTCCACACCAGGACATTCGGCTCGCAGAGGGAAAGCTCGACGGGCGCGTGCTGATGTGTCGGGCGCACCAGTGGACCTTTGATGCCAACACGGGCAAGGGCATCAACCCCGGCGGGTACCGTCTTACCGAGTATGCCGTCAAGGTTGATGGCGACGACATCCTCATCGCTGTCGATGGCATCGAGCCACTGTTCGCCAACTGCTGATATTGCACAGGAACCGATCATGAGCAGGGACCACAACACCGCTGAAGCATACCGAAACAACCGGGTCGGCCCCATCCTGCGCGCGAGCAGCATCACATCGGGCGTCATCGACGCCGCGCGGGAAGACAATCCGGGGAAGGAGATTCGCGTCGACGACAAGCTCGCATACGTGCGCATCGACACTGACGGCGAACTGATCCTGCGCCGGTCCACACTCGAAGATGCGCTAGGCCGCCCGTTCAGGATGTCCGAACTGGAGGTCAACCTCAGCTCCTTTGCGGGACGAATCGAGACTACGGACGACTACGTCCGCTTCTATTATGAAAAGACGCTGTAACCGGAGACGAGCATGACTACGCAACCCGACGTTCTCAAGCCGCTAAAAACCTGGAGCCACCTAGCCGCGCGCCGGCGCAAGCCGAGCGAGTATGAGATCGTCTCAACGAACCTTCACTACACGACCGACAACCCCGACGCGCCGTTCGAGCTCGATCCGAACTTTGAGATGGCGCAGTGGTTCAAGCGTCACCGCAACGCTTCGCCTCTGTCACACCCTGACTGGAATGCGTTCCGCGATCCCGACGAACTCGTCTACCGCACCTACAACATGTTGCAGGACGGGCAGGAAACCTATGTGTACGGTCTGCTCGACCAGTTTTCCGAACGCGGCCACGACTCCATGCTGGAGCGCTCCTGGACCGGTACGCTGGCGCGGCTGTACACCCCGGCGCGCTATCTGTTCCACGCGCTGCAAATGGGATCGGCCTACCTGACGCAGATGGCACCGGCGTCCACCATCTCGAACTGTGCCGCCTACCAGACCGCCGACTCGCTGCGGTGGCTCACCCACACCGCGTATCGCACGCGAGAGCTGTCTCAGACCTTCTCCGACGTGGGCTTTGGCACCGACGAGCGCAGGTACTGGGAGCAGGACCCGGCCTGGCAGGGCTGGCGCAAGCTAGTCGAACACGCGCTCGTGGCATGGGACTGGGCAGAGTGCTTCATCGCCTTCAGCCTGGTATTGCGGCCGGCGATGGAGGAAGCCGTCCTACGCGGGCTTGGCGAGGTGGCGCGCCACAACGGTGACACCCTGCTCGGCCTGCTGACTGACGCGCAGCTTGCCGACGCCCAGCGGCACCGGCGCTGGGCCGGCACGCTCGTCCGCATGGCCCTGGAGACGCCGGGCAATCGTGACGTGCTGGCCAGCTTGATCGCCCGGTGGGCGCCCCTCGCGGACGATGCGATCGGTGTCTACTGCGCGGCGTTGCCCGATGCGCCAAACGCGAAAGCCAGGGCCTGCGCGGCCGTGCGCGACTTCTGGGACAGCATCGGCCTGCCGGGTCTGTAACGCAGGATGTCCCGGGCGATACGACTCAACAGTCACATCGTAACCCTATGAAATACCAGATATCGACGTCGGGTCCATATATGCAGCGAAAGCACGATCACCCCCCTTTGCAAGGTGATGTCGCTGCGCCATGTGTCAGCGCCATAGACGAATTTGCGATCCAGAAAGGTCATCGCTACGCGACGGTCATCGTCGAGCCATCGAGCAAGCGAGTACTGTAGGTGGGCCACGGGCGCTCGCGAGACGACATCCGCCCGTTCTTCGAACTGCTCGGCGCTGAGGGATGTGCCAGGCTACGTGCAGCCGTCATGGACATGAACACCGCCTTCGATCTGGAGGTGCGCATGCATTGCCCGCAAGCCGAGGTAGTCTATGACCTGTTCCATGTGGTAGCCAAGTACGGACGGGAGGTCATCGACAGAGTTCGAGTGGACGAGGCGAGCCGTCTGGGCGGTGACCTGGTGGCTCGCAAGGTGGTGAAATCCTCGCGCTGGCTGCTGCTACGCAACCATCTGGCGGCCAACAAGGCGCTGATGACGGTCTACGTGTTCAAGGACGATCTCAAGGGTAAGCATGGAACTGTTGTCACTGATCCAGGCCAACGATCGCCCCCACTACGCAACACGCGGGCGGAAGCCAGAGAATTGCTATTCCGCGCGAATCTTCGCCTCCGCCACGATCTTGGCGGAGCGAACCATGTCCTCCTTCTGAAATCGCGCGAAGTCTTCCGGCGTGCCTGGCGACAGTAAGTAGCCTTGCTCGGCGAGGCGGGTGCGGAGATCCGACGCTAACGCTTCATTGACCGCAGCGTTAAGCCGCCTTGTCACGTCGGCTGGCAAATTCGACGGACCCCATAAGCCGTACCAGGAGTAGAACTCGTAGCCTGGCACAGTTTCAGCGACCGTGGGTACATCAGGCATCGAAGGCAGCCGATCCCTCGATGTCACGGCAACTACGCGGACCATGCCACTCTTGTGATACGACATGACACCTAGCACCGGGTCAATGAAGCCATCGATCGCGCCACCGATGAGATCCTGATAGGCGGGTGCAGAGCCTTTATAGAAGAACCGCTCGACCATGTTCAGCCACGATGCCGAGGTGGGCGTGAAGTGCATGTTGAAGCGCGGATGCTTGGCCAGCCACTCCTGCACGGCGGGATGCTTGTGCGTGGCGTAGTTGTCCGCAATCAGATGCAGCGTCCTGTCCTTCGGGGTCTTGCGGTCGATCTTGCGCAGGAACTTCAATCATTCGGTATGGCGGTGACGCTGCTGGCACTGCGCGATGACCTGGCCGTCGAGCACATTGAGTGCGGCAAACAATGTGGTCGTGCCGTGGCGTTTGTAGTCGTGCGTCATCGTGGCCGCACGTCCCTTCTTCAGTGGCAAGCCGGGCTGGGTGCGGTCCAGCGCCTGCACCTGGCTCTTCTCGTCCCAGCAAAGCACCAGCGCATGCTCGGGCGGCGACATGTACAGCCCTACGATGTCTCGAGCTTCTCGACGAACTTCGGATCGCGCGAAACCTTGAAGCCGCTCACAACGTGGGGCCTCAAGCCATTAGCACGCCAGTGGCGCGAGGCGCTGGCGGCGCTGACACCCAACTCGGCGGCCATCTTGCACGTGCTCCAGTGCGTGGCCGCTTCGGGCTTGCTCTGCGTCGTCAGCTCCACCAGCCGGGCCACATCCACCTTGAGCGGCGGCGCGCCCCGTGGAAGATCATGCTCAATGCCCGCTAGCCGCGTGTGCATAGCGCTCGCGCCGACGCGAGACCTGGACCTGCCCCACGCCTACTTGCACAGCGATGTCCTGTTCTCCATCCCCTCAGCGGCCAGCAGCACGATGCGTGCACGCTGCAAGTTGCACACTGGTGAGCCTAGAGCGAACCAGCCCCGTCAATTCTTCGCGTTCTTCGCCCGGTAAGCACTATCTCCAGGGCAACTCGCATCAGGCGCTCCACTCTGCTTCGTCAGCAGCAACGTTAGAGCAAGAACTTCAATATAAGTTCCGTCAAGAATGCAACGCTACACTAGATACTATGAAGGGCCGCGGAAGTAAGCCCCCTGGAGTAAAACGAGGATTCGGAGTCTCGTTTCTCAAGGAGCA
>NZ_JAGIQA010000060.1 GCF_017814975.1 Cupriavidus consociatus | reverse complement strand
AAGCGGCCTGACGAACTCACGGTACAGCAACTCGCTCACCGACTGGGCATCAGTCCACACGTCGTGTATTACTGGATTGAACGCCAGGTGATCCACGCTCGGAAGCTCGACGGGCGGGGCCCGTGGTGGATCACGCTGGATCCCACCAAGGAACAGCAACTGCGGGACTGGGTGCGCACTTCAGGGCATCTTCGGGGGCAACATTCCTACAATCAACTGTGAGAAGTGCATTATGAGATCACCGTCGGGATTCCCAGCGGACGCTTCTTGCCGTTACTCTTCGGGATGTAAACGCGCCGCAGCGGCATCGCACGATAGCCGCGATGCCGTAGCGACAGCATTCCCTTCCATCTGGCCGCCGAGGATGTCCATATCCTACCGTCCACCCCCGGCGTTCTCTTGCCGCGATTTTCTGTCACTCGCTTCACGGCTAGCATCTTGCCGCTATGCGAGCGGGTCAGCAGATGTTGCAACGCTTTCACCTTGCCCCACCGGCTTTCTCGAGTTGCCTTGGCGATACGCACCTGAAGTCGTCTCACGTCTGCCTCGATGTGTTGCCAGTTCGCCTGGTTCCACATCTGTTCGGCGCGCGCGGGCGCACCAGCGTCGATGGACCGCGCTTGCGCTTCGGTATCGATCCCTGTCATCTGCTCTCCCGCGTACAACGATTGCTCAAGTTTTCTCGCCATGAATGACCGCGCGGAAGTCTGCCCGCTTTCGCGTCGGGCAATGTTGCAGCCCGTATCCCGTCCATTACAGCCGGGCGTTCGCTTTTTCCGCATTCCTTTACCCACAGTGCCATCAGCGTTCCTTGCGGTTCGCCTGCCGTCACCGGCGGCGCTATGGGCTTACCCTGTTCCACATGAATTTCCGAGTGGGGCGGACCCTTCGTCTTCGCCGGCGGTGCGCTGTCCATGATGGCCTAGTATTCAGAGACCATTCCTCACCGCATACCATTTTGGTTCAAGCCTATCAGCACGTTTGGCTTGTTCAAGCTCACGACGTTTAACCGAAGTTCACCTATGTTGGTCGTACCCACTCATCCCTTGCTCCTCTCCGCCTTCGTGCTGGCAGATTCCGCTTCACCTTGCGGCTGGGCGTACCGGGTTTTCGGCGGCTACGTTGTCCCCAGAGCTTCACACCGAGCTGTTACCGGCTCCGCGTGTCTGGGTAGGGAGCGGTTGATGGAACAACCGGTTTCATCAGGTCATAAATGCTCCAGTGAAACAGAAACTCACGCGACTTGCAGGTCGCACGAACACGTTCTTGGCCAGGTCGATGCCGACTGTCGTAATCTGCATGATGGACGCTCCTGTTCGGTTTGAGTACTGACGTTGGATCTCCACTTTGGCACAGCGATGCCGTACTGGGTGGGGGCGTCCATTCCATTAACCAAGGACGGCCCCATTCCAGTCTGGCGGACCAGACCCCGGATGAGGCATACGTCGCCACGCTGCCAGCGATCAAATCGGCAGCCTGACTGCCCCAGCGCTTCCACTTAAAAACTCCGGATCCCTGTCCGAACAAACGGCACCACCTCTCACCGTTTTGAAAATTAAGAATCCAAACTATTTATTAATTCTTAATGGACCACATCGCAAACGGATCTGATCGATGCTTGTACCGCGTCCAGATCGCTTTGCACTCAACGCATTGATATACCTGTGCCTCGGAAAGCAAGCCCTCGCCAATACTTCGAATATGTTTCCCTGAAATGGGAGTTAGGGCGTTGTGACCGTTGGCACAACGCGAATTGACATCGAGATCTTCGCATAGGCGGCAAAGCCCTGCCCGCAGACAATCATCCACCACGGCGGAGGTCTCAGCAATCCTGCTACCTGGCGACAAATCGTTCGCCTCGGCCTTGTTGGAGACCCTACTCCCTTGGACATGCATACGACGAACGGCTGCCCAGTAGAGGACCATGATGGAATCAGACCCGGTTTGCATTGCCGCCTGTCTGCAACGCTCCAACTGGTGGCGTAGTGACAGTCCAAATTCCGTTGCGGATGCAAAACATATGACCCGCCCGCGAGCGTCTGCCCGATCGATCAGCGCCTCAATTAGAACCGAAACACGGGCAATATAGTCTTCATCACCGTTGCTCCGCTTGATGGCTCGACCATGCACTCGCTCGGTCATCGCCCGAACTTCCTTGTGGAGTTCGGCAAAGGCAAGAGAACGCTCGCGGAAAGCGCTTTTACTCCGCATGATGGTAGGTGTGGAAACCGCGCTTGACCATCCTAGAACTGGCCCAAAAAGCTGCTCTGGTAGCTTAGGTACGATATGTGAATGTATAGGCTTGAGTGGCAGTTGGCGGTAAGAGGTGCCATGACATACCTCGCTCTGTTAATGACAGGATTATCTCGCCATTTCTCGATCCTAGCGCCCAGGTACGTTCTGCTACTGGTCTCGCACCTGTCTTCTGGAAAGCGATTCGTTTAATCGAAAATCCGGTTGGCGCATGCGTCGCCACGCTCTCGCTTTACCCGGGGTTCCGTCTCAGCCATTCTCGAATGCCAGGAAACTGTTCAAGCACCAGCTCCAGATTTCCGCGAGCTTTGATGAGCTGTCTCTTGAGATGCCAACTGTGGGCAAGCCATAAGACGGTTGCTGCACCAAGAATGACCCGCTCAGATCCGCTTTCAAACAATCAGCACTCCATCTAAAATTTCAGCCTAGGCGAGGTGAAGCCCGCGTTTGTCCATATCGCCATGCGTGGGCCGAAGGGTCAAGAAGGATGATTTCCACGCTCGCACAGCAACTCAAACGACTCCCTTGTTGGCTCCAATTGCGCACAGAGCTCAAACCGCCGTCGGGCCCTCTACGCCAAGCAGAATTAGCGCCTCCGCGGCGGCGGCACGTCGGTGCACGTGCCTTCATAGATCTCCGCCGCCATGCCGATCGACTCGCCAAGCGTCGGGTGCGGGTGGATGGTCTTGCCGATATCCACCGCATCGGCGCCCATCTCGATCGCCAGGCACACTTCGCTGATCAGGTCGCCGGCATGTGTACCGACGATGCCGCCGCCGATCACGCGATGCGTGTCCTCGTCGAAGATCAGCTTGGTGAAGCCCTCGTCGCGGCCGTTGGCGATGGCGCGACCCGAAGCGGCCCACGGGAACACACCCTTGCTGTACTTGATGCCCTGCGCCTTGCACTCGTCTTCGGTCAGGCCGGCCCAGGCCACTTCCGGATCGGTAAAGGCCACCGACGGGATCTGCTTGGCATCGAAGAAGGCCTTCTCGCCATGCGCGGCTTCGGCTGCCACGTGGGCCTCATGCACCGCCTTGTGTGCCAGCATCGGCTGGCCGACGACATCGCCGATTGCAAAGATATGCGGCACATTGGTGCGCATCTGTTTGTCGACGTTGATAAAGCCGCGGTCGGTCACCGCCACGCCCGCCTTCTCGGCGCCGACGCGCTTGCCGTTGGGGGCGCGGCCCACCGATACCAGCACCAGGTCGTAGCGCTGCGCCTTGGCCGGCGCCTGCTCGCCCTCGAACTTAACGTAGACGCCGTCCGGCTTGGCTTCCACCCCGACGGTCTTGGTATTCAGCATGACCTTGCCGAAGCGGTCCTTGTTCTTCTTTTCCCAGACCTTGACTAGGTCGCGGTCCGCACCACTCATCAGGCCCGGCAGCATTTCAACGACATCGATCTCGGCGCCCAGCGTGCTGTACACCGTAGCCATTTCCAGGCCGATGATGCCGCCGCCGATGGCCAGCATCTTGTTGGGGACTTCCGGCAGTTCGAGCGCGCCGGTCGAGTCGACGATGCGCGGGTCTTCGGGGATGAAGGGCAGCTTCACCGCCTGGCTGCCGGCGGCGATGATGGCCTTCTCGAAGCGGATCACGGTCTTCTTGCCGGTGGCCCGCTTGCCCTCGCCCTCGGTCAGCTCGACCTCCAGGTGATGCGGATCGAGGAAGTTGCCGATGCCGCGCACCACCTGCACCTTGCGCGCCTTGGCCATGCCGGCCAGGCCGCCGGTCAGCTTGCCGACCACCTGGTTCTTGTAGTGGCGCAGGCCGTCGAGGTCGATCTTGGCTTCACCGAACAGGATGCCGTGCGCTGCCAGCGCCTTGGCTTCGTCGATCACGGCGGCGTTGTGCAGCAGCGCCTTGGACGGGATGCAGCCCACGTTCAGGCAGACACCGCCGAGCGTGCTGTAGCGCTCGACCAGCACGGTGTTCATGCCCAGGTCAGCGGCACGGAAAGCGGCCGAATAGCCGCCGGGGCCGGCGCCCAGCACCAGCATTTCGCACTGGATGTCGGCACTGCCGCTATGCGTGGCGGCTGCAGGCGCCGGGGCAGCGGCAGCTGGCGCGGGTGCAGCGGCCGGAGCCGGTGCCGCGGCGGGTGCCGGGGCCGGAGCGGGAGCGGGCGCGGCCGCAGCGGCTTGCGCCTCGACCGTGCAGATCACCGTGCCCTGCCCGACCTTGTCGCCCACCTTCACGCGCACCTCGACCACCTTGCCGGCAGCCGACGACGGCACTTCCATGCTGGCCTTGTCCGACTCGAGCACGATCAGCGACTGTTCCTGCTCGACCGTCTCGCCCGGCTTGACCAGGACTTCAATTGCTTCCACCGCGTCGAAATCGCCGATATCCGGCACCTTGACTTCGATCACATTCATTCTTGCTCCTCAATGCGCGCGGTTCGGGTGGCCTAAAGTGCGCGCTGTAGTTGTTGATTGCCGCCGCCATGGCGCCGCCCTCTAGCAGCCTCGCGGTAAGTACTTCCTTCGTGCCTGCCCGACTCTTGTCAAACTCGATGCGGGTCTCGACACCGATGCTCGAGGATGGCCGGGGCATCCATGGGCTGGTCATGGCTTGCCTTTCTGGACTGAAGCGCCATGGCCACGCCCTTCAAAATATGCCGTGGTTGTCTCACAGGAGGATGCGGCGGAAATCCGCCAGCAGCTGCGCGAAGTACGTGTTGAAACGTGCCGCCTCGGCGCCGTCGATAACGCGGTGATCCCACGACAGCGACAGCGGCAGCGTCAAGCGCGGCACGAACTGTTTGCCGTCCCAAACGGGCTTTTGGTAGGACTTGCACACACCCATGATGGCCACTTCGGGCGCATTGATGATTGGAGTAAATGACATACCGCCGATGCCGCCCAAGGACGAGATCGAGAAGCAGCCGCCCTGCATCTGGTCGGGCTTGAGCTTGCCGTCGCGCGCCAGCTTGGCCAGCTCGCTCATTTCCTGGCTGATCTCCAGCACGCCCTTCTTGTCGGCCTCCTTGATCACCGGCACGACCAGACCGTTCGGGGTGTCGGCGGCGAAACCGGTGTTGAAGTATTTCTTCAGCACCAGGTTGTCGCCGTCGAGCGAAGCGTTGAAGTTCGGGAACTTCTTCAGCGCCGCGACCGTGGCCTTGATCATGAACGCCAGCATCGTCACCTTGATGCCGGACTTCTCGTTTTCCTTGTTCAGCTGCACGCGGAAGGCTTCCAGCTCGGTGATGTCCGCTTCGTCATGGTTGGTGACGTGCGGGATCATGACCCAGTTGCGGTGCAGGTTGGCACCGGAAATCTTTTTGATGCGCGACAGGGCCTTGCTTTCCACCTCGCCGAAGCGCGTGAAATCGACCTTCGGCCACGGCAGCAGGCCAAGCTCGCCACCACCGCCGCCAGCCGCGCCCGCCTGGGCCGGCGCGGTGGTCTGGCCGGTCAGCACGCCCTTGACGTAGTTCTGCACGTCCTGCTGCGTAACGCGGCCCTTGGGACCGGTGCTTGCAACGCGGGACACGTCGACCCCGAGCTCTCGCGCGAATTTGCGCACCGAGGGGCTCGCATGAGCCGCCTTGCCAGGCGCGCCAGCAATCGCTGGAACGAAGGCGGCGGGATGAGAAGATGCGGCGTTTGGCGTCGGGACCGTTGACGGTGCAGGAGCGGCGGCGATTGCGGCCACGGAGGCAAGTGTCGAAGCGGCCGGCGCGCAATTGTCCGAAGCAGCGCCCCCGAGAACAAGCAACAACGTGCCTTCGGACACTCTGTCGCCCACCTTTACCTTCACTTCCTTCACTAGGCCACCCGACGTAGACGGCACGTCCATGGTGGCTTTGTCGGATTCGACGGTAACGACGGCGTCTTCGGCGTTGATGGTATCTCCGGCCTTGACGTGGATTTCGATGACGGGCACGGCGTCATAGTCGCCGATATCCGGCACCCTGATTTCGATGCTGGAGCTACAGCTGGTCGAAGCAGACGCCATGGCCGGAGCGGTCGCGGCGGCCGTAGCAGCCGTACTCAGGTTGAGAGCAAGCGCACCGTCGATATGCCCGACAGCCTCCAGCATCAACAGCACCGATCCTTCGGACACGTTGTCGCCCACCTTGACATGGACGTTCTTCACCACGCCGGCCTGTGGCGAAGGAACCTCCATGGTAGCCTTGTCCGATTCCAGCGTAACTAGCGCGTCTTCCGCGTTAATCTTGTCTCCAGGCTCAACGTGAACTTCAATAACCGGTACCGCGGCAAAATCGCCGATATCAGGCACTCTGATTTCGCAAACTTGACTCATTTATTCTCTAGTTTATAACCGGTCATTTGTGCCGGTATTCGCGCTGTAAAGGATGTGGCGAAGGGGGCGCTGTGATATCGCCAGAGCTAGCGCCCGGCGGAGAATTCCCGTTCGACATCTTCTAGCTACGGGCTGTAGGCTTTTGGGTAGATGAAATAAGTACACGTACCACTGCAGGCCGCAAAGTCTACTTAAAATTAGCCATCGGGAGCCAGACACATGCTTGTCGAAGCCGCGCAAGTTCGGCACTCGTAAAAGGAAATCGTGGTTACCGGCCTCACTGGAAAAGTGGGGCCGGCGTACGACAAAATTGCTATGCCGACAGCAGCGCTTGCTTCGCCGCCTGTGCGATAGATGCGGCATCAACGCTGAAGTACTCACGTAGAGCACTACGTGTATCACTGCGACCAAAGCCGTCGGTACCCAAAGTCACATAGCGGCGACCACGCGGAATATATGCTCGAACACTCTCTGGCACTGCGCGCACATAGTCCGTAGCTGCGATGACTGGTCCCCGACCCTCGGCAAGTTGCTGATGAAGAAACGGAACGTCGCTGGATTTCTCGTCGTCTGAGTCACCAATCTGACTTGACGCACCGTCCCGCGCGAGTTCGCTCCAACTCGTGACGCTATATACAGTCGCTTCAATCCCTTCCGCGATCAACTGTTGAGCGGCCTTGATGACCTCTGTCAGGATTGCACCGGACCCCATAAGAGTCACATGGCCGCGCGGCTCTTTCAAATCTGCAGCGTCAGGGCGCGTCCAATCATCAAACCTATAGCAACCGCGCAGGACATCGGACTCGACGTCGCTGGATAAGCTGGGTTGGGCATAGTTTTCATTCATCAACGTAACATAGTAGAAAACGTCACGCTGTTCGACGAACATTTCCTGAATTCCCGCGTCGATAATCACCGCCATTTCCGCGGCGAAGGCCGGGTCATATGCCTTGCAGTTCGGAATGGTGGCAGCCACCAGATGGCTCGTGCCATCCTGGTGCTGCAAGCCCTCTCCTCCCAGCGTCGTACGTCCCGAGGTGGCTCCGAGCAAAAAGCCGCGAGCGCGCTGATCTGCGGCAGCCCAAATTGCGTCGCCAATGCGCTGGAAGCCAAACATCGAGTAATAGATATAGAACGGCAGCATCGCAAAACCGTGGACGCTGTAGCTGGTCGCGGCGGCGGTCCAGCTTGCGATCGCACCGGCTTCACTTATGCCTTCTTCTAGGATCTGGCCATTCCGAGCTTCTCGATAGGCCAGCACAGACCCAATGTCTTCCGGGTCGTACCGTTGGCCTACACTGCTGTAGATACCAACTTGTTTGAAAAGGTTCGCCATGCCAAACGTGCGGGCCTCGTCGGCGACGATGGGGACGATGCGTGGACCAAGTTCCTTGTCCTTCAGAAGCATTCCCAAAAGCCGTACAAACGCCATCGTCGTGCTCATTTCTTTGCCATTTGCGGCTATGGCAAAGTTGGCATAGGCAGCGATTGGAGGCTTCGCGACGGTCGCGCATGCCGTATTTCGCTTTGGCAACGCTCCACCCAAGTCAGCCCTACGCTCGCGTAAGTATCGCATTTCATCGGCTTCGGCCTCCGGCTTGAGGAACTTGAGGGACGTTGTCTCCTCGTCCGTCAACGGCAGATTGAATCGATTTCTGAACTCAAGCAGCTGCGCGTCGTCAAGCTTCTTTTGCGAATGCGTCGTCATCCGGCCTTGTCCCGCCGCACCCATGCCATACCCTTTCTTGGTGTGCGCGAGGATGACTGTGGGTCTTCCAGCACTCGCTGCAGCCCTTGCGTAAGCCGCGTAGATTTTGACGAGGTCGTGGCCGCCTCGTTTGAGGCGGTCAATCTGCTCGTCGGTCATCCCTTGTGCCAACAGCTCAAGATAAGGATTCTGACCAAAGAAATGATCGCGGTTGAAGCGACCGTCCTTCGCCGCGAACGTCTGCATCTGGCCGTCCACAGTTTCGCCCAAGGTCCGGACCAATGCACCGGTCGTATCGCGCGCAAAAAGTCCATCCCAGTCGCTTCCCCACAGCAGCTTGATTACGTTCCAACCTGCTCCGACAAACAGCCTCTCCAACTCATCAATGATGCGGCCATTCCCCCGAACGGGGCCATCCAAGCGCTGCAAGTTGCAGTTGACGACCCAAACCAGGTTATTGAGGTTCTCGCGTGCCGCCAGAGTCAGTGCGCTCATCGACTCCGGCTCGTCCATTTCCCCATCACCGAACACGCCCCACACCTTGCGGCCCTCACACTGCACGAGACCGCGGTGTGTCAGGTATCGCATAAATCGAGCGTGGTAGATAGAACTGATTGGCCCGATACCCATTGAGCCGGTCGGAAATTGCCAAAAGTCAGGCATCAGCCACGGGTGGGGGTAGCTCGACAGCCCTCGAGCGCCGTGCTTAGGCCCCACAATCTCCTGGCGATAGTGCGCAAGATCGGCTTCGTTCAGTCGACCCTCCAGGAACGCTCTTGCGTAGACCCCCGGCGCACTGTGCGCTTGGAAGAATACCAAGTCATCAGACCTGAAGAAATGATTAAATCCGATTTCAAACAAGTCCGCGGCACTAGCGTAACTGGCGATGTGTCCGCCGAGTTCGCCATATGCCTGATTGGCTCGTACGACCATCGCCAATGCATTCCAACGCATTAATGAGGCCAGTCGTTCTTCGATGGCCAGATCGCCAGGGAACGGCGGCTGCTCCTCAACACCAATCGTGTTTACATACGGCGTATTGAGCTGTGGCCGCCAGCCAACACGGAAGTGCGATGCCAAACGCGCCAGTTCATCAAGCATGAACCTTGCGCGCTCCGGACCGTACGCTTTTACCAGGCCAGCGAAGGCCTCACGCCATTCGTTAGTTTCGATAGGATCAGGATCGACTTGAGCAGCGAACGAATCCTGCAAGATGGGGGTGGTTAGGGTATTCATGGAAAATAATTTTAGGCTGCAATCAACGGCATGTCGTGCCATAATGGTCTGCACGCTACCCGCCTTTCAGCATAACGTGCCGCAAAAAACTGCTTCACTAGACAACGATGAATCTCGACACCACTGACCTGCGCATTCTTGATGAGCTTCAACAGAACAGCGCTTTGACGAACGTGGAGTTGGCGCGACGCGTTCATCTCTCTCCGTCACCTTGTCTCGCTAGAGTAAAAGCGCTTGAGAGTGCGGGCGTCATACGGCGCTATGTCGCGCTGGTTAGTGCCAATGCACTCGGTCTCGGACTGAATGTCTTCGTGTCAATAAGCTTGAAGGATCAAAGTAAAGCCTCCTTGTCGGAATTTGAACGACGCATTGCTGAGCATGACGAAGTGATGGAGTGCTATCTGATGACTGGTGACAGCGATTACTTGATTCGAATAGCTGTTGCAGACATGGCCGCTCTGGAACGATTCATTCTGGAGCAGCTCACGCCCATTCCCGGCATCGAGAAGATTCGATCCAGCTTTGCACTTAAACAAGTACGCTATAAGACCGCTCTGCCCCTGCCCTTGACAAAGCGTTAATTCCACCGCAGGCAATGCTTTACCGCACTCTCCTTTTTCTTGCGCACGATGTTCTCGCGCAATAGCGATGGACGGCCAACTGTTCCATCTGCGCAGGTGCTTGTCGCGATGGCCGATGAAACATGAGCAGCGGGCAGCGCCTGTCCAGTAATTCTCGATAATGCAGTCATCCTCACTCCTCTTGAGAGTGTTTTGTCACTCATGCGAGAGCCGAATAAGGGTGGGCAGCACATTCGACTTGACTCACACGATGAGCGTTAGCATACTAGGTATATCATCATAGTCAACTGTTGTTTGCTGCCTATGCGGGTTCACCCGCATAGGCTTGTTCCAAGCGCCCCCTTGTAGAAACCTTCTGAACCCGGAACGGCTTGCCACGCGGGGACTCTTTGAGTGATGTTAACGATACATTCGCCGTACGTCCGGGCAACCCGTCTTGAATTGGAGTGAAGGTCTTGGGAGCATCGTGTCGGCCTAACGAATAGGTGGGGTGCTAGGGCACCGGTCGCTCATGTCGACGCTAGTACAACATCCCTCAAATAGCTTTAATAATTATCGGGTTGTAAATACGGCTCCAGGAGCGTGACGATCAACTGGGCCATCTCGTCGAGTGTGCCGGTGCCAGGC
>NZ_JAGIQA010000005.1 GCF_017814975.1 Cupriavidus consociatus | reverse complement strand
GCAATCGCGCTGGTGGTGCTGGTGATCTTCCTGTTCCTGCGCAATATCCCCGCCACCATCATCCCGGGCGTGGCGGTGCCGCTGTCGCTGGTGGGCACGTTTGGTGTGATGTACCTGTCCGGGTTCTCGATCAACAACCTGACGCTGATGGCGCTGACCATCGCCACGGGCTTCGTGGTCGACGATGCGATCGTGATGATCGAGAACATCATGCGCTACATCGAGAAGGGCGATTCCCCGATGCAGGCGGCGCTCAGGGGCTCGAAGCAGATTGGCTTCACCATTATCTCGCTGACCTTCTCGCTGGTGGCGGTGCTGATCCCGCTGCTGTTCATGGGCGACGTGGTTGGCCGGCTGTTCCGCGAGTTCGCGATCACGCTGGCGGTGTCGATCCTGATCTCGGCGGTGGTGTCGCTGACGCTCACGCCGATGATGTGCGCGCGCCTGCTGCACCATGTGCCGGAGGAAAAGCTGTCGCGCTTCCACCGCGCCACCGGCCGCTTCTTCGACAACGTGATCGAGCGCTATGGCCGCGGGCTGGAGTGGGTGCTCGACCGCCAGAAGGCGACGCTGGTGGTGGCGGTGGCCACGCTGGCGCTGACCGTGCTGCTGTACCTGCTGGTGCCCAAGGGCTTCTTCCCGGTGCAGGATACCGGCGTGATCCAGGGCATCACCGAAGCCGCGCAGACCACTTCGTTCGGCGCCATGGCGCGCAAGCAGGAAGCGGTGGCCAAGGTGGTGATGCAGGACCCGGCGGTCGCAAGCCTGTCGTCGTTTATCGGCGTAGATGGCAGCAACACCACGCTCAACGCCGGGCGCATGCTGATCAACCTCAAGCCCAAGGGCGAGCGCGACCCGATCGACGTGGTCACGCAGCGCCTGCAGCAGTCGGTGCAGAGCCTCGGCGGCGTGTCGCTGTTCACGCAGCCGGTGCAGGACCTGACCATCGAGGACAAGGTCTCGCGCACACAGTACCAGTTCACGGTAGAGGATCCCGATCCCGAGACGCTCGCCACCTGGGTGCCGAAGCTGGTGGAGCGCCTGCGCCAGGAGCCCGAGCTGCGCGACGTCACCAGCGACCAGCAGAACAACGGCCTGCGCGCCTATGTCGATATCGACCGCGATGCGGCGGCGCGCTTCGGCATCACCACCGCGGTGATCGACAGCGCGCTGTACAGCGCCTTCGGCCAGCGGCTGGTGTCGACCATCTTCACGCAGTCGAGCCAGTACCGCGTGGTGCTGGAGACCATGCCGGAATTCCGCAAGAGCCCGCAATCGCTGGCCGAGCTGCGCCTGCCCTCCTCGTCCGGCGGACAGGTGCCGCTGGGCGCGTTCGCGCGCATTACCGAGCGCACCGGGCCGCTGGTGATCAACCACCAGGGGCAATTCCCGGCGGCGACGATCTCGTTCAACCTGGCGCATGGCGAATCGCTCGGCGCCGCGGTCGACAAGATCACCAGGGTGGAGCAGGAGCTGGGCCTGCCGATCTCGATGCAGACCAGCTTCCAGGGCGCGGCGCTGGCGTTCCGCGCGTCGCTGTCGAACACGCTGTGGCTGATCCTGGCCGCGGTGGTGACGATGTATATCGTGCTGGGCGTGCTGTATGAAAGCACCATCCACCCGGTCACGATCCTGTCGACACTGCCGTCGGCCGGCGTGGGCGCGCTGCTGGCGCTGCTGGTGGCGGGGATGGACCTGGGCATCATCGCCATCATCGGCATCATCCTGCTGATCGGCATCGTCAAGAAGAACGCGATCATGATGATCGACTTCGCGCTCGAGGCCGAGCGCGAAGGCGGCATGACGCCGCGCGACGCGATCTTCCAGGCCTGCCTGCTGCGCTTCCGCCCGATCCTGATGACGACGATGGCGGCACTGCTGGCGGCGCTGCCGCTGATGCTGGGCTCCGGCATCGGCAGCGAGCTGCGCCAGCCCCTGGGCGTGACCATGGTGGGCGGCCTGCTGGTCAGCCAGGTGCTGACGCTGTTCACCACGCCGGTGATCTACCTGGCGTTCGACCGCGTGGCGACGCGCGTGAAGGGCTGGCGCAAGCGCCGCTTCGGTGATCCGGAGGAAGGCGGCACGGGCGAGGAGCCGGTCTGACCATGAATCTTTCGGCTGCCTTTATCCATCGCCCGGTCGCGACCGCGTTGCTCACGCTCGGCATCCTGCTGGCCGGGCTGGCGGCGCTGCGGCTGCTGCCGGTGTCGCCGCTGCCGCAGGTGGACTTCCCCACCATCTCGGTATCGGCGTCGCTGCCCGGCGCCAGCCCGGAAACGATGGCCGCCACCGTGGCGACGCCGCTGGAACGCGCGCTCGGCACCATCGCCGGCGTGACCGAAATCACCTCCAGCAGCTCGCTCGGCTCAACCCGCGTGACGCTGCAGTTCGACCTGTCGCGCGATATCGACGGCGCCGCGCGCGACGTGCAGGCCGCGATCAACGCCTCGCGCGCGACGCTGCCGACCAGCCTGCCCAACAACCCGACCTACCGCAAGGTCAACCCTGCCGACGCGCCGATCATGATCATCGCGCTGACCTCGCCGACGATGACGCGCGGGCAGCTCTACGATGCGGCCTCGACCATCCTCGCGCAGAAGCTGTCGCAGGTGGAAGGCGTTGGGCAGGTCACCATCGGCGGCGCCTCCTTGCCGGCGGTGCGGGTCGAGCTGAACCCGACCGCACTGAACAACTACGGCATCTCGCTGGAGGACGTGCGCAACACCATCAGCGCGACCAACGCCAACCGGCCGCTCGGCACGCTGGAGAACACCAGCAACAACTGGCAGGTCTACGCCAACGACCAGATGATGAAGGCGGAAGACTACATGCCGCTGATCATCCGCTACGCCACGCCGGGCACGTACTCGTCGGCGTCGGCGGGCGCGCTGATCGCCAGCACCGCCAATGCGACGGCCAGCGGCGGCGTCAGCACCAAGGTGGTCAACGGCGTCACCGTGACCACGCTGACCACCAGCAGCGGCACCACCACCATCACCAGCGGCGCCACCGGCGGCACCAGCGCCACCAGTGGCCCCAACTCGTTCGCGGTGCCGGTGCGGCTGCGCGACGTGGCCAACGTGGTCGATTCGGTGCAGGACATCCGCAACGCGGGCTCGGCCAATGGCAAGCCGTCGGTGCTGCTGGTGCTGAACCGCTCGCCGGGCGCCAATATCATCGAGACCGTCGACCGCGTGCGCGAGATGCTGCCGAACCTGCAGAAGATGATCCCGGCAGCGATCTCGATGGACGTGATGATGGACCGCACGCCCACCATCCGCGCGTCGCTGCGCGAGGTCGAGCACACGCTGATGATCTCGGTGGCGCTGGTGATCATGGTGGTGTTCATCTTCCTGCGCAACGTGCGCGCGACGCTGATCCCCAGCGTCGCGGTGCCGGTCTCGCTGATCGGCACCTTCACGGTGATGTACCTGGCCGGGTTCTCGCTGAACAACCTGTCGCTGATGGCGCTGACCATCGCCACCGGCTTCGTCGTCGACGATGCCATCGTGGTGCTGGAGAACATCTCGCGCCATATCGAGGAAGGCATGAAGCCGCTGGCGGCCGCGCTGCGGGGCGCGCGCGAGGTGGGCTTCACGGTGCTGTCGATGAGCCTGTCGCTGATCGCGGTGTTCATTCCGCTGCTGATGATGGGCGGCATCGTCGGCCGGCTGTTCCAGGAATTCGCGATCACGCTGTCGGTGGCGATCCTGGTGTCGCTGGTGGTGTCGCTGACCGCCACGCCGATGATGTGCGCGCGCCTGCTGCGTCCGGCCGAGCCGGAGAACCAGGGCCGCTTCTTCCGCGCGACCGAGCGCATGTTCCAGTGGCTGCACGACGGCTACGCGCGCTCGCTGTCGACGGCGCTGCGCTTCAGCCCGCTGGTGTGGCTGGTGCTGATCGCCACCATCGCGCTCAACGTGTGGCTGTACGTGATCGTGCCCAAGGGGTTCTTTCCGCAGCAGGACACGGGCCGGCTGATCGGCTTTATCCGAGCCGACCAGGCCACCTCGTTCCAGGCCATGCGCGGCAAGCTCGACAGCTTCATCACGATCGTGCGGTCGGATCCGGCCGTGGAGAACGTGACCGGCTTTACCGGCGGCTCGCAGCGCAATACCGGGCAGATGTTTGTCACGCTCAAGCCGCTGTCGGAGCGCAAGGAGTCCGCCGACGCCATCATCGCGCGGCTGCGCGGCAAGCTGGCCAAGGAGCCCGGTGCGAGCCTGTTCCTGCAGCCGGTGCAGGATATCCGCATCGGCGGGCGGCAAAGCAGCTCGCAGTACCAGTTCACGCTGCAGTCCGACGACCTGGAGGTGCTGCGCGCGTGGGAGCCCAAGGTGCGCGCGGCGCTGTCCAACCTGAAGGGGCTGGAGGACATCGACACCGACACCAACGACAAGGGCCTGCAGACCTCGGTGATCATCGACCGCGACGCGGCATCGCGCCTGGGCGTGACCGCGCAGCAGGTGGATGCGGTGCTGAACAATGCCTTCGGCCAGCGGCTGGTGTCGACCATCTACCATCCGCTCAACCAGTACCGCGTGGTGATGGAGCTGAGCCCCGAGTACCTGCAGGGCCCGAACGCGCTCAAGGACATCTACGTCGTCACCGGCAACGGCAACCGCGTGCCGCTGGCCGCGTTCGCGCGCGTGGTGCCGACCAGCACGCCGCTGGGCGTGAACCACCAGGGCCAGTTCGCGGCCTCGACGATCTCGTTCAACCTGGCGGAAGGGACTTCGCTGTCGCAGGCGACCGATGCGATCCACCGCGAGATGGCGCGCATCGGCGTGCCTGAAACGCTGCGCGCCAACTTCCAGGGCGGCGCCAAGGCGTTCCAGGATTCGCTCAAGAGCCAGCCGATCCTGATCCTGGCGGCGCTGATCACGATCTACATCGTGCTGGGCGTGCTGTACGAAAGCTATGTCCACCCGCTCACCATCCTGTCGACGCTGCCGTCGGCGGGCGTGGGCGCGCTGCTGGCGCTGATGGCGTCGAAGACGGACTTCAGCATCATCGCGCTGATCGGCGTGATCCTGCTGATCGGCATCGTGAAGAAGAACGCGATCATGATGATCGACTTCGCCATCGACGCCGAGCGCCGCGAAGGGCTGTCGCCGCGCGAAGCCATCTACCGCGCCTGCCTGCTGCGCTTCCGCCCGATCCTGATGACGACCATGGCCGCGCTGCTGGGCGCGGTGCCGCTGGCGATCGGCCGCGGCGACGGTGCCGAGCTGCGCGCGCCGCTGGGCATCTCCATTGTCGGCGGCCTGGTGGTGAGCCAGCTGCTGACGCTGTACACCACGCCGGTGGTCTACCTGACGCTGGACCGCTGGCGCCTGAAGGTCAAGGCCTGGCGCCAGCGCCGCCGCGGCGATCGCGGCACGCCGGACCAACCGGCCGCTGTCTGAATTTGCAGAGATTCCACATGACTGTGTTTAGCCCCGTGTTTAGCCCTGTGTTTAGCCGCTTGCTGACCCATGCCCTGCCGCTGCCGCTGGCGTGCGCGCTGCTGCTGGCTGGCTGCGCGGTCGGCCCCGACTACAAGCGACCCGATGCGCCGGTGTCGGCAGCCTTCAAGGAAGCCACCGATGCCACCACCGATACCACCACCGATGCCAATGCCTGGCGCGGCGACTGGAAGACCGCGGAGCCGCAGGATGCGATCGCGCGCGCCGACTGGTGGACCGTCTTCGGCGATCCGCAGCTCGACACGCTGATGTCGGAAGTGCAGATCTCCAACCAGAACATCAAGGCGGCCGAGGCGCAGTACCGCCAGGCCGCGGCCGCGCTGCAGGCGGCCCGCGCCGGCTTCTTCCCGACCGTCGATGCGCAGGCCGGCGCATCGCGCGCACGCGGCGCCAGCGGCAACACCCTCAACGGGCAGAGCCTGACGCTGGGCGCGACCTGGGAGATCGACGTGTGGGGCCGCGTGCGCCGCCAGGTGGAAAGCAGCGAAGCCAGCGCGCAGGCGAGCCAGGCCGACCTGGCCTCGACGCTGCTGTCGACGCAGGCGACGCTGGCGCAGAGCTATTTCCTGTTGCGCGTGGCCGATGCGCAGAAGGCGCTGCTCGACCGCACAGTGGCCGACTACCAGAAGTCGCTGCAGCTGGTGCAGAACCAGTACGCGGCCGGCACCGCGCAACGCTCCGACGTGCTGCAGTCGGAGACCCAGCTCAAGAGCGCGCAGGCGCAGCAGATCGACATCCAGATCACGCGTGCGCAGCTGGAGCATGCCATCGCCGTGCTGGTCGGCAAGCCGCCCGCGGCGCTGTCGCTGGCCGCGGACGATTTCCGCAAGGCCCCGCCGCGCGTGCCGGCCGCGGTGCCGTCGGAACTGCTGGAGCGCCGGCCCGACATCGGCGCGGCCGAACGCCGCATGGCGTCCGCCAACGCGCAGATCGGCGTGGCGCAGGCCGCTTACTACCCGACGCTGTCGCTGTCGGCCAGCGGCGGGCTGACCGCCAGCACGCTGGCGCGCTGGATGTCGCTGCCGGACCGCATCTGGTCGATCGGCGGCGGACTGGCCGGCACGCTGTTCGATGGCGGACTGCGCCGCGCGGCCAAGGCGCAGGCCGTGGCCGCCTACGACCAGACCGTGGCCAACTACCGCCAGACCGTGCTGTCGGCGTTCCAGGAAGTGGAGGACAACCTTGCCGCGCAGCGGCTGCTGGAGCAGGAAGCGGTGGTGCAGAACGACGCGCTGCGCTCCGCGCGCGAGGCGCTGGCGCTGGTCAACAACCGCTACCGCGCCGGCACCGCGGGCCTGCTCGACGTGCTGACGGCGCAGACCGCGGCCTACACTGCCGAGCGCACCGCGCTGTCGATCGCCGGACGCCAGTACACGGCGGCGGTGGTGCTGATCAAGGCGTTGGGCGGCAACTGGCATCCGCAGCCGCTGGACGGCGCAACCGGCAGCACGCCCGCACCCGCCGCACCCGCCGCAATCGCCGCACCAGCCACCACAGTCGGCCAGCGCTAGGCGCCGCGCTGCGGCGCGTTCGGCAACGGCTGCGCGCAGATGCGCTCGCGCAGCCAGGTGGCGGCCTTGCCCAGCGGCCGCTGCTTGTGCCACACCAGTTCCATCGCCACCGGCCAGTCCTGCTGCTGGAACGCCAGCGGCGGCGACACCAGCTGCGCCGCGGCCGGCGAGTTGGCCACCACGTGCCACGGCACGAACGCCCAGCCCAGCCCGCGCTTGACCAGCTCGACGATGACCCACTGGCTCTCCACCCACCAGACGTCCGCCGCCACGCGCAGGCGCATCTTCTCCTCGCTGTCGGTACGTGTCGCGACCATCAGCTGGCGGTAGCGCTTCAGCTCTTCCCAGTCCACGCGCTGCGACGCCAGCGGATGGTCGGGCGCGCACAGGATCTGCATTGGCATCCAGCCCAGCGCATGGAAGCCCAGTTCGGGCGGCAGCACTTCCTGCCGCCACATGATGCCGAGATCGGCGCCGCCCTCGAGCACCAGCCGGCTGACGTCTTCCATCAGGGGGAACAGCACTTCCAGCTCGACCGCCGGGAAGCGGCCGGAGAACGCTTCGAGCAGCTGGCCCAGCGTTTCTTCCGGGTAGAGCTCGTCGACGGCGAGCACCAGCCGCGTCTCCACACCCTCGCCCAGGCTCTTGGCCACGCCGCGGAAGTGCTCGCAGCGCTCCAGGATCACGCGCGCTTCCGCCAGCAGCCGCTCGCCGGCCCGGGTCAGCACGGGATAGCGGCCGGCGCGGTCGAACAATGCGTTGCCGACATCGATCTCGAGGTTCGACACGGCGGCGCTGACCACTGACTGGGCCTTGCCGAGCCTGCGCGCGGCGGCGGAAAAAGAACCGGCTTCGGCAGCAGCGACGAAAGCCTGGAGTTGGTCCAACGAGAGACTCATGCGACGCCCTTCTGCGAGATCCATCGGATTAGCCGATAGTATCCAACTTGGCAATCTCTGCAAAGCAGATAGACTTGGCCCGGTCTGAATTCTTGCCTCGCAGGAGAAAAACCATGCGCACTACCCGGGACCGGATCCGCCACGCCGTTGGCTTCGAAGTTGTCGGCCTGCTGATCTTCGCGCCGCTGGCCAGCTGGGCCTTTGGCTACGAGCTGCACGAGATGGGCGTGATCGGCGCGGTCGCCTCGCTGATCGCGACCGGCTGGAACTACCTGTACAACCTGCTGTTCGACAAGGCCATGCTGCGCATCACCGGGCAGGTCCGCAAATCGGTCATGGTGCGGGTGCTGCACGCGATCCTGTTCGAGCTGGGCCTGCTGGTGGTGTTTTTGCCGGCGCTGGCGTGGTACCTGAATATCAGCCTGATCGATGCGCTGATCATGGATATCGCGGTGGCCGTCTTCTACATGCTCTACGCGCTGGTGTACAACTGGCTTTACGACATCGTTTTCCCGGTGCCGTCGCTGAAGCAAGCCGCGGCCAGGCCCGACGGCGTGGCAGCCGGCTGAGGCCGGGTTTTTCCTGACCCCGGACAGGCCACTCCGGGGTGTTCCCCGCCTTGCCCAGCGGACGCGAGTTGTTATACTACATAACAAAATTCGACGACCTGGCGCGTACCTGCGCGCCACAAGCGGGGAGACAACATGAAGATCGCAATCGCCGGCGGCGGCATCGGCGGGCTGACGCTGGCGCTGCTGTGCCACCGCCACGGCATCGACGCCGAAGTCTGGGAAGCCAGCGAATCGCTGCGCCCGCTGGGCGTGGGCATCAACCTGCTGCCGCACGCGGTACGCATCCTGTCCGAGCTCGGCCTGCGCGATGCACTGGCCGAGCTCGCGATCGAGACCTCGTCGCTCTCCTACTACAACAAGCTGGGCCAGCGCATCTGGCATGAACCGCGCGGACTGGCGGCGGGCTACGACTGGCCGCAGTTCTCGATCCATCGCGGCGAGTTCCAGATGTTGCTGCATCGCACCGTGGTCGAACGGCTAGGTGCCGATGCGGTCCACACCGGGCATGCGTTCGAGACCGTGCTCGATACCGGCGCGCGCGGGCCGGCGCGTTTCGGCCTGCGCCGCCGCGGCGATGGCGCCGAGGTCGAAGCCAGCGCCGACGTGCTGGTCGGCGCCGATGGCATCCACTCCGCGGTGCGCCGCCACTTCTTTGCCAGCGGCGATGCCCCGCGCTTCTCGCGCCGCATGTTGTGGCGCGCGGTCACTGAGGCGCCCCCCTATCTCGACGGACGCTCGATGTTCATGGCCGGTCACCAGGACCAGAAATTCGTCGCCTATCCCATCTCCGAGCCGCTGCGCCGGCAGGGCCGCTCGCTGGTCAACTGGATCGCCGAGCTGCGCGTGCCCGACAGCGTGCCGGACACCCCGCCGCGCAGCGACTGGAACAAGCAGGTCGACAAGTCGGTGTTCCGGGCACAGTTTGCCGGCTGGCAGTGGGACTGGATCGACATCCCCGCGCTGATCGACGGTGCCGAGGCGATCTATGAATTCCCGATGGTTGACAAGGACCCGCTGCCGCGCTGGACCTTCGACCGCGTCACGCTGCTGGGCGACGCCGCGCACCCGATGTACCCGATCGGCTCGAACGGCAGCGCGCAGGCGATCCTGGATGCGCGCTACCTGCTCGACAGCCTGCTTGGCACGCAAGACACGGCCTACGCGCTGCGCGAGTACGAGGCCGAGCGCCTGCCGCGCACTGCGGGCATCGTGCTGCGCAACCGCATGAACGGGCCGGAGCAGGTGATGCAGCTGGCGGAGGAACGCGCGCCCCAGGGGTTCCACGATGTCGAACAGGTGATTCCGCGCGCCGAGCTGGAAGCGATTTCGCTGCGCTACAAGCAGCTGGCGGGGTTCGACCGGCAGTCGATGCAGGGCGGGCGATAACAACCGCGGTCCGCCAGACTACAACCAAGAATAAGCCTACAAGAGCAGACAACATGGTGTCCCCGAACCTCACCCGCCTCACCCGCCTCACCCGCCTTGGGCTGGCCGCCGCCCTCGCCTTCGGCACCACCGCCGCCCTGGCCGATATCACCGTCGGCGTCAGCCTGTCGACAACGGGCCCGTCCGCCTCGCTCGGCATCCCGCAGAAGAACTCGATGCCGTACCTGCCGCAGAAGATCGGCGGCGAGGCGGTGCGCTACATCGTGCTGGACGATGCCTCCGATCCTACCCAGGGCGCCAAGGTCGCACGCCGCTTCGTGTCCGAGGACAAGGTCGACATCATCCTCGGCTCCTCAGCGGTCGCGCCGTCGATCGCCATCGCCGAGGTCGCCGAGGAAAGCCAGACCGTCCAGCTGGCCTTCTCGCCGATCGAGCTCAAGCCCGGCCGGGGTGCCTGGACCTTCCGCCTGGCGCAGCCGGTGCGGCTGATGGCCAACGCCGTCGCCGCCACCGCCAAGACCAAGGGCGTCAAGACCATCGGCTTTATCGGCTTTGCCGACGCGTACGGCGAAACCTGGCTGAAGGATTTCACCGCCGCAGCCACCGCCAATGGCCTGCGCCTGATCGCCACCGAGCGCTACGGCCGCGCCGATACCAGCGTGACCGCGCAGGCCATCAAGCTGATCGCCGCCAAACCCGACGCCATCCTGATTGCCGGCGCCGGCACCGGTGCTGCGCTGCCGCACACCACGTTGCGCGAGCGCGGCTACGGCGGCGCCATCTACCAGACCCACGGCGCCGCCACCAAGGACCTGATCCGCATCGGCGGACGCCTGGTCAATGGCGCGATATTGCCGGCGGGCCCGGTGATCGTGCCGGAGCAACTGCCGGCTGGCGATCCGGTCCGCAAGCCGGGACTCGACTACGTCACCCGCTACGAGAAGCAATACGGCGCCGAGTCGCGCACGCAGTTCGGCGCGCATGCCTACGATGCCGGACTGGTGCTCGAGCGGATCGTGCCGGTGGCGTTGAAAAGCGCCAAGCCGGGGACGCAGGCCTTCCGCCAGGCGCTGCGCCAGGCGCTGGAGACCGAGCGGGACATCGTGGTGTCGCACGGCGTGCTCAATTACAGTGGGCAAGACCACTATGGCTTTGACCAGCGCGGCCGCGTTATGCTGACAATCGAAAACGGCAACTGGAAACTACTGAAATGATCCCCAACGCATCCGGTGCATCCGACGCACCCGCCGCGGCAGGCAAGGCTGGCAGCACGCACACCGCCAGCGCGCGGCGCAAGCCGCGCGAGCCGCTTGCGCCGGATCCGGCGGTGGCCGACGGCGGCTTCGATCCGCATGTGCCGAATGTCGACTATGGCGTGCTCGACAGCCTGATCGGCTACGCCATCCGCCGCGCGCAGATCCGCATCTACGAGGATTTCGTGCTGTCGCTGTCGCAATGGCAGATCACTCCGCCGCGTTTTTCGGCGCTGGTGATCATCTCGCGCAATCCGCACCTGAAGCTGACCGAGCTGGCGCGCATCCTGGGGATCGCGCGCTCCGGTGCGGTGCTGCTGGTCGATGCGCTGGAAGAGATGAACCTGGTCGCGCGCCGCCCGGCGGCGGGCGACCGGCGCGCCTACAGCCTGGTGCTGACGCCATCGGGCCGCAAGACGCTGGACGCTGCCACCCGCGCGGTGGTCGAGCATGACGCGCATGTGGGCAGCGCGCTGTCCGACAGCGACCAGGCCACGCTGAAATCGCTGCTGTCCCGGCTGGCGCCGCCGCGCGCCGGCTGAGCGCCACGCTGCCGTCATCCGGCGGGCGCCTGCCATGCGTTAACATGGCCGCCATGCCAAGAACAACCGCCACGCGAACCGCATCGCAAACCGGCGCGCTGCTGCGCCGCCTGTCGCCTCTTCTTGCCGCCGCCTTGCTGATGGCTGGCGGGCCTGTCATCGCGCCGGCGCTGGCCAAACCGCCGGCCAAGGTACAGAAATCCCA
Organism: Cupriavidus consociatus; assembly: GCF_017814975.1. Classification (GTDB taxonomy): domain Bacteria; phylum Pseudomonadota; class Gammaproteobacteria; order Burkholderiales; family Burkholderiaceae; genus Cupriavidus; species Cupriavidus consociatus. Next base: position 335,542 of record NZ_JAGIQA010000005.1, on the reverse strand, counting down.
GAAGGTCCAGAAAAGCGCGAAAGCACAGAAGGGCCAGAGCGCCGGCAAGGCGGCAAAAGCCACGCCTTCCGCCGATGCCGGCCTGGTGCAGGCCGGCGTGCCGGCGCAGGTGGCCGCGGCCCTGCGCCGCGCCGGCGTGCCGGCTTCGGCCGCGAGTTTCTACGTGGTCAGGCTGGGCGCACCCAACGCGCGCGCCAGCTGGAACGCGCAGCAGCCGATGAATCCGGCCTCGACCATGAAGCTGGTCACGACCTTCGCCGGCCTGCAGCTGCTCGGCCCCGACTACCGCTGGCAGACCGCGCTCTACGCCGACGCGCAGCCCGGCTTCGACGGCACCGTCAACGGCAATGTCTACCTGCGCGGCCGCGGCGATCCCAAGCTGGTGCCGGAGGAAATGGCCAAGCTGGTCGCCAGCGCGCGCGCCGGCGGCGCCACCGCCATCAACGGCGACCTGGTGCTGGACCGCAGCTACTTTGCCGATGGACTGGATGGCAACGGCACCATCGACGGCGAAGTGCAGCGCGCCTACAACGTCGGCCCCGATGCCCTGCTCTATGCCTTCAAGACGCTGTCGTTCACGCTGACACCGGATCCCGTCACGCAGACGGTGGCGGTCAGCGTCACGCCGGAGCTGGCGCAACTCAAGCTCGACAACCAGCTGGCCTTGACCAACGGCCGCTGCGGCGACTGGCAAAGCCGTGCCACTCCCAGCGTGCAGCCGCAGACCGACGGCACCGTGCTGGCATCCTTCGCCGGCGACTATTCGAGCGACTGCGGCGAACATGTGCTTAACATCGCCACGCTGTCGCACCCGGAATTCACCTGGGGCGGCTTCGTCGCCGAATGGCAGCGCGCCGGCGGGCGCTTTACCCATCTGCCGGCGTTGCGCAGCGGCAAGGTACCGCGCGGCGCGGTGCTGCTGGCGCGCCACTATGGCCTGCCGCTGTCCGACATCGTGCGCGACATCAACAAGCTTTCCAACAACGTGATGGCGCGCCAGCTGTTCCTGACCATCGGCGCCGAGCTGGACCGCGGTGGCCCGGCCAGCCCCGAGCGCTCGATCCGCGTGGTGCGGCGCTGGCTCGCGAAGCAGGGGCTGGACATGCCGGGCCTGGTGCTGGACAACGGCTCCGGCCTGTCGCGCGAGGAACGCATCAGCGCCTACGACATGGCGCGCCTGCTGCAGCAGGCGGCGGCCAGCAACGTCGGCGCGGCGCTGGTCGATTCGCTGCCGGTGCTCGGCGTCGACGGCACGCTGCGCAACCGGCTGACCGGCGCCAATGCGGCCGGCAGCGGCTACCTCAAGACCGGCACGCTGGCCGACGTGCGCGCGCTCGCCGGCTATGTCGACGCGGAAGACGGCAACCGCTACGTGCTGGTGAGCATGATCAACCACCCCAACGCCTCGCAGGCGCGGGAGGCGCACGATGCGCTGATGCAGTGGGTGTATCGCGGCGCGCCCTGAGATTGCGCCGGCGTTGGCGAATGGGTCACCCCGCGTGGCCCGCCGCCAACGCCGGCGCGGCATTTTGTTAAGCGCTCACTTACCAGGGCGCGTTCCGACCCTATAATGCCAGGGTGCCGGCCGCGTCCTGCGGCGGCAGCTTTCCGGCCCGGCCCTCGGCGCCGGGCCTGCATTGCCCCTTTCCTCTGACATGACTTCCCGACAACCCTCGGTGTGGTTGCGCTTCTGGCATCGCTTCGCACCCGCCGAACGCGACGGCTTCATGGCCGGCATGCGCCGCTTTGCCCCGTCCCTTCCCGCGGTGTTTTCCTGGGGGCTGGTGACCGGCGTGGCGATGAGCAAATCGGTGCTGACGGTGCCCGAAGCCATCGGCATGTCGCTGCTGGTCTATGCCGGCTCGGCGCAGCTGGCGGTGCTGCCGCTGTTCGCCGCCGGGCTGCCGCTGTGGACCATCTGGCTGACCGCGGCCATGGTCAACCTGCGCTTCGTCATCTTCAGCGCCGCGATGCAGCCGCACTTCAGCTACCTGACGCTGGCGCGGCGCACGGTGCTGGGCTTCTTCAACGGCGACCTGCATTTTGTCTACTTCCTGCAGAAGTATTCGACGCCGGGCCATGAGCCCGGCAAGGAAGGCTACTTCTGGGGCATGGCGCTGACCAACTTTGCGATGTGGCAGGTGTCGTCGATCCTCGGCATCGTGCTGGCAAGCCTGTTCCCCGACAGCTGGGGACTGGGGCTGGCCGGCACCATGGCGCTGATTCCGGTGATGATCGCCACCATCAATTCGCGCTCGACGCTGATGGCTGTGGTGATTTCGGCGGTGTTGGCATTGTTGTGCTTTGACCTGCCGTACCGGCTCGGGCTGGTGGTGGCGGTGGTCGGTGCGATCGCTGCGGGCATGGCAACCGACGAGCTGGCGGCGCGGGCTACGCTGCGGGGTATCCGCCAGCGCAAGTCCCCGCCGCTCGGCAATGCGGCTGACGCGCCGCCGGGAGACCGGGCATGAGCCATGCCGAGATCTGGATCGCGCTGGTTGGCATGGCGGTGGTCACCGTGATTACGCGGGCGCTGTTCTTGATGGCCGGCGAGCATGTCACGGTTCCCGATCGCATCCAGCGGGCACTGCGTTATGCGCCGGCGGCGGCGTTGGCCGCGATCATCCTGCCGGACCTGATGACCTGGCAGGGGCACTTCACCATTGCGTTGTCCAACTACAAGCTGGTGGCTGGGGTTGTTGCTACCGCGTTCTATCTGCTGACGCGACGGATGGTGGGGATGATTGCCGTGGGGATGGTGGTTTATACGGTATTGAGGTTGCTGGGCTAGCTGGCGCTTGAGCGGCGGCATTGCTGCGGCCTGGCATCACAAGGCCGCAAGAATCAGCCAAACGCAGCAGCCGCCCTCTCCAGCCGATCGCGCACCCCGGCCCAATCCTGACCCTCAGGCAAGGTCTCGAACACCAGCTGCGAATAGCCCTGCTTGTCGAGCTTGCGCAGCATTCGGTACAGCTCCTGCGCATACGCGGCAGCATCGGCCGGCGCCTGCACCCACGTGCAGCGCTGATCCGCCAGCGGCGCGCGTCCTACCCATGCCACGCGCGCATCGGCCGGCAGGGCGACCAGCCGCGCGGCAGCCGCCTGCGCATCCGCCAGCAACAAGGGCGTGTGCGGCGCGTAATGGGCCTTCAGGGTGCCTGAAGCGCGTGGCGCGGCAGCATCGGGCGGCAAGGGCGCCTCGCCCAGTACCTGCGCCAGCATCCCCACCGTGACGGCACCGGGTCGCAGCAAGACCGGCCCGACGCCGGCGCCCAGGCGCGACAGGTCGACGATGGTCGATTCAATCCCGACCTCGACCCCATCGCCTTCCAGCACATAGACCGCGTCGCCGAATTCATCCCGCACATGCTGCGCGGTGGTCGGGCTCACCTGCCCGAACTTGTTCGCCGAAGGCGCCGCCACCCCGCCGCGCCCGCGCTTGAAGCGCGCCAGCAGCGCCTGCGCCACCGGATGCGACGGGCACCGCAGGCCAATGCTGTCCTGCCCCCCCGCCACCGCGGCATCGATATGCGAAGCGCGCTTCAGGATCAGCGTGAGCGGCCCCGGCCAGAACGCATCGATCAGCTTCTGCGCGGCTTCCGGGACCTCGTCGGTCCAGTAGCTGATATCCGCGCCATCGACCACGTGCACGATCACCGGGTGGTTGGACGGCCGTCCCTTCAGCGCGAAGATGCGGCCGACCGCCTCGGGATTCTCGGCGTCGGCGCCCAGGCCGTAGACCGTCTCGGTCGGGAAAGCGACCAGTTGCCCCGCCTCGAGCAGGCGGACGGCTTCATCGAGTTCTGCAGCCGTGGGCGTGCGCGGCGACATCGTGTTCCTTGCGTCGAATCTGAGCGGGATTTCAGAGCGGGATTTCAGAGCGAAATATGCAGTGCCTGCGCGGCGGCGGCAAAGGCCGCGTCGGCCGCCTCGGCATGCTCGCCGATGCAGTTGACGTGCCCCATCTTGCGCGACGGACGTGCATCGTTCTTGCCGTACAGGTGCAGCTTGGCGCCGGGTTGCGCCACCACCTCGTCCCACGCGGGCGTACGTTCCAGCCCGAATTCGAACCACACATCGCCCAGCAGGTTCAGCATCTTGCCGGCCGAATGCTGGCGCGTGCTGCCCAGCGGCAGGCGCGCCATGGCGCGCACCTGCTGCTCGAACTGGCTGGTCTCGCACGCATCCATGGTGATGTGGCCCGAGTTGTGCGGGCGCGGCGCCATTTCGTTGGCGACCAGCGAGCCGTCGGTCAGCACGAAGAACTCGATGCACAGCACGCCGACATAGCCCATTTCCGTGGCGATGGCGGCAGCCGCGGCGCGGGCGCGGTCGGCGATCTCCGGCGAGACGCTGGTCGACGGCATTTCCGTCGAGAACAGGATGCCGTCGCGGTGCACGTTTTCGGCCAGCGGCCAGGTCGCGGTGGAACCATCCGCGGCGCGCGCGGCCAGTACCGAGACTTCATAGGCCAGCGGCAGCATCTGTTCCAGCACGCACGGCACGTGCTGCATCGCCTTCCACGCGGCGCGCACGTCATCGCGCGTCTTGACGCGGGCCTGGCCCTTGCCGTCGTAGCCCATGCGCGCGGTCTTGAGGATGCCGGGCAGCACGTGGTCGGGCAGCTGGTCGACGTCTGCGTCGTGCTGGATCACCCAGTGCGGGGCCGTCGGCACGCCGGTGCGCTCGGCGCAGGCGGCAAAGAACTTCTTCTCGCCGATGCGGTTTTGCGCGATCGACACGCAGTAGCCGCGCGGCGCGACAAACGAACCCAGTTGCTCCAGGCGGTCCAGCGACAGCGACGGCACGTTCTCGAACTCGGTGCTCACCGCCGGGCACAGCTTGGCCATCTCGGCCAGCGCGGCCTCGTCGGTGTACTGGGCGCAGATATGCTTGTCGGCCACCGCGCCCGCCGGGCTGTCCTGGTCGGGATCGAGCACGCACACGCGATAGCCCATCGCCTGCGCCGCATGCGTGAACATGCGGCCGAGCTGGCCGCCGCCCAGCATGCCCAGCCACGCGCCGGGCAGGATGGGCGCGTCGGGACGGTCGACGCCGAACTCGGCGCGCGATTCCGGCGTGTGGGCTTCGGAGAGGTAGGGATGGATATCGGTCGGCATTGCTCGGTTCCGTGGAGGTCCGGAGGATTACAGCGGCAGCATTACAGCGGCAAAGTCATGGCGCGCGCGGCTTCGGTCTGCTTCGCGCGGAAGGCTTCCAGCGCAACGGCCAGCGCGTCGTCGGTGGTGGCCAGCGTGGCGATGGCATGCAGCGCGGCGTTGGCGGCGCCAGCCTCGCCGATGGCGAAGGTCGCGACCGGCACGCCCTTGGGCATCTGCACGATCGACAGCAGCGAATCTTCGCCGCGCAGGTACTTCGACGGCACGGGCACGCCGAACACCGGCACGATGGTCTTGGCGGCGATCATGCCCGGCAGGTGCGCGGCACCGCCGGCGCCGGCGATGATGGCGCGGATGCCGCGGCCGCGCGCGGACTCGGCATAGCGGAACATGTCGTCGGCCATGCGGTGCGCGGACACCACCTGGGCCTCGAACGGCACGCCGAAATCCTTCAGCATGGCCACCGCGTGCTGCATCACGTCCCAGTCGGAACTGCTGCCCATCACGACGCCGACCAGCGGCTTGTCTTGCTTGCTCACTTTATCTGTTCCTTCGATGGTCGTTCCCGCACACGCGGGAACGATGCCATGGCTTACTTCAGCTCTTCACCCGTCAGGCGCGTCAGCGCCTCACGATACTTTGCCGCGGTCTTCTCGATCACATCATCCGGCAGCTGCGGCGCCGGCGCGGTCTTCGGCCACGGCTTGCCGTCGATGCGCACGGCTTCCAGCCAGTCGCGCACGAACTGCTTGTCGAACGACGGCGGGTTGGTGCCGACCTGGTACGAATCGGCCGGCCAGAAGCGCGACGAGTCGGCGGTCAGCACTTCGTCCATCAGCGTCAGCACGCCGTTGTCGTCCAGGCCGAACTCGAACTTGGTGTCGGCAATGATGATGCCGCGCGTGGCGGCGAACTCGGCCGCTTCCTTGTACAGGCGGATCGAGATCTCGCGCATCTGGCGCGCCAGCGCGATGCCGATGCGGGCCTCGACCTCGGCGAACGAGATGTTCTCGTCGTGCTCGCCCATCTCGGCCTTGGCGGCCGGGGTGAAGATCGGCTCGGGCAGCTTCTGCGCATTCTGCAGGCCGGCAGGCAGCTCGATGCCGCACACCTTGCCGGTGGCCTGGTAGTCCTTCCAGCCGCTGCCGGCGAGGTAGCCGCGCACCACGGCTTCGACCAGGATCGGTTTCAGGCGCTTGACCACCACGGCGCGGCCCTTGACCTGCTCCACTTCCTCCGGCGCGACCACAGTTTCGGGCGCGATGCCGGTTTCATGGTTCGGCACGATATGCGCGAGTTTCTTGAACCAGAAGTTGGCCATCTGGTTCAGCACGCGGCCCTTGTCGGGGATCGGCTCGCCCATGATGACGTCGAACGCCGACAGGCGGTCGGTGGTGACGATCAGCAGCTTGTCAGCGCCGACGGCGTAGTTGTCGCGCACCTTGCCGTGGCCCAGCAGCGGCAGCGAGTTGATGGAGGACTGGTAGAGAGCGTTGGACATGATGTAGTTGGCAAATCGCCGTCCGGTTTGCTCCCCTCTCCCGCTCGCGGGAGAGGGGCTGGGGGAGAGGGGGAGCGCATCAACGGGCACCGTGGCACGGGCAACCGCCTGCCCTCTCCCCCGACCCCTCTCCCGCAAGCGGGAGAGGGGAGAAAACAATGCGGGGCTTCGTGCGGTAGCGAAGCCCCAGGCGTCAGCATCGGCCCCGTCGGTGCGGGGCCAGGGCACTGCTTACTGCACGACCTGCGCCAGCTTGCCCGACTTGTACTGCTGCGCGACGTCGACCAGCGTGACCGGCTTGATCTTGCTGGCCTGGCCTTCGCAGCCGAATGAAATATAGCGCGCCTTGCACACTTGCTTGGCGGCTTCGCGGGCCGGCTTCAGGTATTCGCGCGGGTCGAACTTGCTCGGGTTCTCGACAAAGAAACGACGGATCGCGCCGGTCATGGCCAGGCGGATGTCGGTATCGATGTTGATCTTGCGCACGCCGTACTTGATGGCTTCCTGGATTTCCTCGACCGGCACGCCGTAGGTTTCCTTCATGTCGCCGCCGAACTTGCGGATTTCTTCCAGCAGTTCTTGCGGAACCGACGACGAGCCGTGCATCACCAGGTGGGTGTTGGGGATGCGGGCGTGGATTTCCTTGATGCGGCTGATCGCCAGGATGTCGCCGGTGGGCTTGCGGGTGAACTTGTACGCGCCGTGCGAGGTGCCGATGGCGATGGCCAGTGCGTCCAGCTGGGTGGCCTTGACGAAGTCGGCGGCCTGCTCCGGATCGGTCAGCAGCATGGAGTGGTCCAGCACGCCTTCGGCGCCGATGCCGTCCTCCTCGCCGGCTTCACCGGTTTCCAGCGAGCCCAGGCAGCCCAGTTCGCCTTCCACGGTCACGCCGACGGCGTGGGCCAGTTCCACCACCTTGCGGGTGACGTCGATGTTGTAGTCGTACTCGGCCGGGGTCTTGCCGTCTTCGCGCAGCGAGCCGTCCATCATCACCGACGAGAAGCCCAGGTCGATCGCGCCCTGGCAGATCGCCGGCGACTGGCCGTGGTCCTGGTGCATCACCACCGGGATGTGCGGGTAGGCTTCGACCGCGGCTTCGATCAGGTGGCGCAGGAAATGCTCGCCGGCGTATTTGCGGGCGCCGGCCGAGGCTTGCATGATCACCGGAGCGTTGACCTCGTCGGCCGCCTGCATGATGGCCTGAACTTGCTCGAGGTTGTTCACGTTGAAGGCCGGCAGGCCGTAGCTGTTTTCGGCTGCGTGGTCCAGCAGCTGGCGCATCGAAACGAGTGGCATGTCTAACTCCTAAATAAAAATGGGGTGTCTCTGTATTCTTCTGGCGGCGCTCAATGCCCCACCCTGACGATCTTCAGGGTGTTGGTGCCGCCCGGCTGCCCCATCGGTTCGCCGATGGTCAGCACGATGAAATCGCCGCGCTGCACCACGCCCTGCGCCAGCAGCAGTTCTTCGGCCTGCTCCAGCGCGGTGTCGCGGTCGGCGCTGGATTGCAGCGGCAGCGGCACCACGTTGCGGTACAGCTGCATCTTGCGCTGCGAAGCCAGGTTGGGCGTCATGGCGTAGATCGGCACATGGATGCGGTGACGGCTCATCCACAGTGCGGTGGCGCCGGAATCGGTCAGCGCGGCAATCGCCTTCACCTGCAAATGATAGGCGGTGAACAGCGCACCCATCGCCACCGACTGGTCGATGCGCGAGAAGGTCTGGTTCAGGAAGTCGGTGTCGAGCTGCACCACCTCTGACTTCTCGGCCTCGATGCAGACCGCGGCCATGGCTTCGACGGTTTCGACCGGATAGCGCCCGGCAGCGGTCTCGGCCGATAGCATCACCGCGTCGGTACCGTCCAGCACGGCGTTGGCCACGTCCGACACCTCGGCGCGGGTCGGCACCGGGTTGACGATCATGCTTTCCATCATCTGCGTCGCGGTGATGGTGAGCTTGTTGGCTTCGCGCGCCAGCTTGATCATGCGCTTCTGCAGCGCCGGCACGGCCGCGTTGCCGACTTCAACGGCAAGGTCGCCGCGCGCCACCATGATGCCGTCAGACGCCTGCAGGATTTCTTCCAGCACGCCCGGATGGATGGCCTCGGCGCGCTCGATCTTGGCGATCATGCGGGCCTTGTGGCCGTGCGGCTGACCGGCCACTGCCGCCAGCTGGCGCGCCATTTCCATGTCGGTGGCGTTCTTGGGGAAGCTGACCGCGACATAGTCCGCGCCCAGGGCCATGGCAGTCTTGATGTCGTCCATGTCCTTGGCCGTCAATGCTGGCGCCGACAGGCCGCCGCCCTGGCGGTTGATGCCCTTGTTGTTGGAGAGGTCGCCGCCGATGCGCACGGTGGTGAAGATCTCGGTGCCGAGCACCCGGTCCACCACCAGCACGATCAGGCCGTCGTTGAGCAACAGCAGGTCGCCCGGGCCGACGTCGCGCGGCAGGTCCTGGTAGTCCAGGCCAACGCGTTCCTGATTGCCGAGCTGGCAGGCGGAATCGAGCACAAAGGGGTCGCCCGGCTTGAGCGTGACCTTGCCCTGCTCGAACTTGCCGACGCGGATCTTGGGGCCCTGCAGGTCGGCCATGATCGCCACTTCGCGGCCACAAGCCTGGGCGGCTTCGCGCACCAGGCGAGCGCGGTCGATATGGTCCTGCGCGGTGCCGTGCGAGAAATTCAGCCGCACCACGTCGACCCCCCCGGCAATCATGCGCGTCAGGATCTCCAGCGAGCTGGAGGCGGGGCCGATGGTGGCAACGATCTTGGTGGAACGGGTCATGCGCGGGTTTCCTTGGCCTTTGTTAAAGGACTGCGGGACTGCGGCCCGGTACGGCGCCAGGCCTGCGGATGCTTCAGCCTGCTGCGCGCTGTTCCAGCACTTCAAAGGCGGGCAGCTTCTTGCCTTCCAGGAATTCCAGGAACGCGCCGCCGCCGGTGGAGATATAGCCGACGCGGTCGGCGATGCCGTACTTGGCGATGGCGGCCAGCGTGTCGCCGCCGCCGGCGATCGAGAACGCCTTGGACTCGGCGATGGCCTGCGCCAGCACCTTGGTGCCGTTGCCGAACTGGTCGAACTCGAACACGCCCACCGGGCCGTTCCAGACGATGGTGCCGGCGGCCTTCAGTTGCTCGGCCAGCAGGGCGGCGGTCTTGGGGCCGATGTCCAGGATCATGTCGTCGTCGGCCACGTCCTTGACGTCCTTGACGGTCGCCGCGGCGGTCGCGCTGAATTCCTTGGCGCAGACCACGTCGACGGGAATGGGCACCGAGGCGCCGCGCCCGGCCATGATGTCGATGATGGCCTTGGCGTCGCCAACCAGGTCGGCTTCGGCCAGCGACTTGCCGATCTTCAGGCCGGCCGCCAGCATGAAGGTGTTGGCGATGCCGCCGCCGACGACCAGGTTGTCGACCTTGTCGGCCAGCGACTTCAGGATAGTCAGCTTGGTCGAGACCTTGGAACCGGCCACGATCGCCACCAGCGGACGGGCCGGCTGGCCCAGCGCCTTGCCCAGCGCGTCGATCTCGGCGGCCAGCAGGGGGCCGGCGCAGGCGATCGGGGCGAATTTGGCGATGCCGTGGGTGGTGGCCTCGGCGCGGTGCGCGGTGCCGAATGCGTCGTTCACATAGACGTCACAGAGCTTGGCCATCTTCTGCGCCAGCTCGTCGCTGTTCTTCTTCTCGCCCTTGTTCACGCGGCAGTTTTCCAGCAGCACCACCTGGCCGGGCGCAACCTCGACGCCGTCGACCCAGTTCTGCACCAGCTTGACCGGCTTGCCCAGCAGTTCGGACAGGCGCGTGGCGATCGGCGCCAGCGAGTCTTCCGGCTTGAACTCGCCTTCGGTCGGGCGGCCCAGGTGGGAGGTGACCATCACCGCTGCGCCGGCGGCCAGGCAGGCCTCGATCGCGGGCACCGAGGCGCGGATGCGGGTGTCCTCGGTGATATGGCCGGCGTCGTCCTGCGGCACGTTCAGGTCGGCGCGGATGAACACCCGCTTGCCGGAGATTTTGCCTTGGGAAATCAGATCGGAAAGACGCAGGACAGTGGTCATGACGGTGAAAGGCGCGAGATTTCGCTGAAAAATCGGGGAAACGGGGATTTTACCTGATCGCGGTCGACGCTTTGGCGATTCCGGGCTGCAATGGACTTACAATGTGTACCAATGCGCACAATTAGGTTTCCTGGCGAAAGTCTCGTTTCCCTGCCTCCCCACCAAAGAAGGGTCAGGCGAATGTCCCCCAGGTCCCCCGAGTGCGGTAATGTATGCAACGTCTGCTACAACAGACACGCAATGACACCAGAGCCGGTCAGGCAAACGGCCAGAACAGCACCAGGCGGATAACAACAAGGCATGCCGGCGTGCGCGTGGGCGCACAGCCGGCGCCGCGCATTGTTTTGTCGCGAATGCAGGGGGTAATCAGATGAAAGAAGCCGACATGCACGGAGCGATCCGTGGCTTGTACGAGGGCATTCTCGATCCCGGTGCCTGGCAGCAGAGCCTGCGCACCCTGACCGATATGGCCGGCTCGGCGCACGCCTCGATGATGGTCTGGGACACCGTACGCGACCAGGTCACCGTCAATGAAATCGTCAATCCGGTGGTGGAGCTGTTCACCGAGTACGAATCGGATTTCCAGGCCATCGACCCGGCCAAGCACTTCGCGCCGCGGCTGCAGCCGGGCGCGTGGTATGTCGATGCGCGGGAACTGGGCGAAGGCGCCATGGCGCGCCACCCGTTCTACCGCGATTTCTTCCACCGCTACGACCTGCGCTCCTACGTGGCATGCCTGGTCGCGCGCCAGCCGCATTACGAAGTCTATTTCTCGATGCAGCGCGGGCGCACGCAGCCGCTGTTCTCGACCGACGACACCCGCGGCATGGACTGGATCATCCCGCACATGCGCAGCGCCATGGCCATGCGCGACCGCACGCTCGGCCTGACCGTGCTGGCGCGGCTGTCGTCGCAACTGGTGGAACGGCTCAATTTCGCGCTGCTGGTGTTTTCGCCGCAGCGCCAGGTGTTGCTGGGCAACCGTGCCGGCGAACGCTGGGTGCGGCGCCTTGACCCGGCGGGCAAGGTTTCTGACTGGACCCTGTCGCGCCCGTTCGGCGAAATGCTGGCCGCGGCTTGCGATCCGCAGCGCGCGGTGGCCGCCCAGGCCGCGCGCGCCACCGACGGCAACGGCGCCAGCGCGCAGGTGATCGTGCTGCCGCTGCCGCCCTCGCACGCCTTTGCCGCGCAGTGGCAGGAGCCGGCGGCGCTGGTGGTGGTGCACGAGCACGACAACGCGCCCCTGTTGCTGGCACCCGTGCTGCGCGACCTGTACGGCCTGACGCCGGCGGAAACGCGGCTGGCGACCCAGCTCGCTGGCGGCCAGGGCCTGCCCGAAGCCAGCCAGCAGCTGAACATCCGCCATGAAACGGCGCGTACGCAGCTCAAGGCCGTCTTCCTCAAGACCGGCACCAACAGCCAGGCCCAGCTTACCCACCTGCTTTCGCGCCTGGGCGCTGCGCTGGAAGGGGCCTGAATTCCACCCTCGCGCGGTACGCCGGCCGGCAACACACCGGCAGCCCTGGCACAGCCGCACGAAGGAAGTACCAAAAGTACGAAAAAGAAGAAAGAAGAAAGAAGAAAAACCATGAGCGACACGCCGATGCATGACACCATCCGCGCGCTGTACGAGGGGATCTTCGACGCCGATGCCTGGCGCCGCAGCCTGGCTGCGCTTTGCCAGGCCAGCGAAAGCTCGCATGCGCTGCTGCTGGTGCGAGATACGGTCCACGAACGCGTGCTGGTGAACCAGGTGGTCAATCCCGTTCCCGAAGCGGTGGCCGCCTATAGCGAATACTACGAAACCATCGACCCCGCCCTGCCCTTCGCCCAGCGCATGTCGGTGGGCAACTGGTACATCGATTCGCGCGAGATTGGTTCGCAGGCGATGCGCCACTCGCCGTTTTACGGCGAGTTCCTGCGCCAGTTCGAGCAATCGTCGGTAATGGCCTGCCTGATCGAGCGCAAGCCGCACTATGAAGTGTTCCTGTCGCTGCAGCGGCCGCTGGGCGGCAACCAGTACTCGCCCGAGGACGCGCGCGCGCTCGACTGGGCGATTCCGCATGTGCGCCACGCCATGGCGCTGCGCGACCGCACGCACCAGGTGTCGGCGCTGGCGCATGCGTCGAGCCAGTTGCTGGAGCGGCTGCCGTTTGGGGTGATCGTGCTGCGGGATGATGGCAAGACGCTGCTTGCCAACAGTACGGGGGAGGCGTGGGTACGGCGGCTGCTGCCGGCGGTGTCGATCGACACCGGCGCGGCGGCGGTGTCGGCGGCAGGCGTGCGGGCTGACGAATGGCGGCTGTCGCGGCCGTTCGCCGAGGCCTTGAAGGCCGCGTGCGATCCGGGCAATCCGCAGCCGGCGCAGGCGCTGCGGGCGGTGGATGGCGGCGGGCGGCAGGCGCAGGTTATTTTGCTGCCATTGCCGCCGGCGCATCAGCTGTCGATGGATTGGCAACGGCCCAGCGTGCTGGTGGCGATCCATGAGCCCGGGGTTGCGCCAATGACCTTGCCGGCTGTGCTGCGGGACTTGTATGGGCTGACGCCGGCGGAGACGCGCCTGGCGCTGCAGTTGTCAACGGGGATCGGGCTGCCTGAAGCTTGCGAGCTGATCGGGATTCGGAGGGAAACTGGGAGGACGCAGTTGAAGGCGATTTTCAACAAGACTGCTACGGGGACGCAGGCCCAGCTGGCGCATTTGCTTACGCGGTTGGGTGTCAGGGCTTAGTCGGGTTTGGCTATTTGGCCTGGGGCCGGGGATTGCTGCTGACTGGCATCTGGCGGATGTTGTGATGCCCTGGTTTCGCCCATAAAGGGGCGAGTCACTTTTGCCCGAGCGGCAAAAGTAACCAAAAGCGCGTTTCTGGTCCTGGGCGGACGGCCACTCTTATCGTAGTGTGCGAAGGCTTTCGTACGGGGCTTCGCTTCGCCGCAAGGCCGGACTGCCTGCCGCATGGAGCGCCACGGTCGCTGGGGGTTGACGCGGCTTTTGAACGAGCCCAGAGCTGTAAGTGGCCCCGGCTGCCAGCGTCATGGCAGGAACGCCTTCGGCTGCGCTGCGCGCAGGCAGTGAACCCACAAACATGCCCCACCCACTGTATCCGCAGCCGCCTGTCTGCTCCCCTCTCCCGCCTGCGGGAGAGGGGCCGGGGGTAAGGGCCGGAGCCTCAACGAAGTGAAGCCCCTCATGTAGCCTCAGCCGTAGCCTCAGCCGATCAGCCTCAATCGATCGAAGCCCCCACCGTCTTCACCACCCCCGCCCACTTCTGCCGGTCCGCCTTGACGGTCGCCTTGAACTGCTCCACCGACTCGATCCGCGGCGTATTGCCGGCATCAACCAGCTTCTGCCGGATCGACGGGGTTTCCAGCGCGACCTTGACCGCGTCGTTGATCTTGCGCGCGATTTTCGGATCCAGCCCCTTGGGCCCGAAAAATCCAAACCAGATGGTGCTGTTGTAGCCGGCGACGCCGCTCTCGGCGATGGTCGGCACGTCCGGAATCACCGGCACGCGCTTGCTGGTGGTCACGCCCAGCAGCCGCACCTTGCCGGCGCGGTATTGCGGCAGCACGCTCTGCACCTGGTTGAAGATGCAGCAGACCTCGCCCTTCAGCACTGCCTGCAGCGCGTCGGGGCCGCCCTTGTACGGTACGTGGGTCATGTCCAGGCCCGCGCGGGCGTTGAATTCGGCGAAGGCCAGGTGCGTGCCCGTCCCGTTGCCGGTCGAGGCATAGTTGTACTTGCCCGGATTGGCCCTCACCTTCTCGATGAATTCCTTCACCGTCTTCACGTCGATCACGGCCGGATTGACGGTCAGCACGTTGGACACTTCGACCAGCGGCGCCACCGGCGTGAAATCGGCTTCGGCGTCGAACGGCAGGTTCTTGTACAGCGCCGGGTTGATGCCGTGCGTCGCCGCGGTGCCGAGCAGCAGCGTATAGCCGTCCGGCTTGGCATGCGCCACCACCTCGGAGGCAACGTTGCCGCCGGCGCCCGGACGGTAGTCATAGATGATCGTGGTCTTGAGCGACTTCTGCAGCGATTCCTGCAGTGCGCGGCCCACCATGTCGACGCCGGAGCCCGCGGTGAAGCCCATCAGGATGGTCACCGGCTGCGTCGGCCACTCGCCCTGGGCCTGGGCGGGCGCGCTCACGGCAGCGGCGGCGCACAGCGCGGCCATGCCTGAGGCCAGGCGGGAAGCGGAACGGAAGGACAAGCGCGGCAGGCGGGACAAAAAGGGCATGGGGGCACCGTCAGGAAAGTCAGCACAAGAAAACGGCCGGGGTCTGGGCCCCGGGCCAGCGTCACAAGATAGCAAGGATCTTGCCAAAACCCAACGAACCAGTTCGCTTGAAGGTATGCCGTGGTGGCATATGGTGCGCCCGGCTTGACGTTCAGCGGCGCAGCAGGCCCACCAGTTCGTCGATATCCGGCAATGGCGCACCGGTTCCCGCAGCACTTTCGTCATCCGCCTCCAGCAAGCCGTCGGCCAGCGCGCGCTTGTCGCGGTGCAGGTCGACGATGCGCTCCTCGATGGTGCCGGCGTTGATCAGCCGGTACACCGTCACGGGGCGCTGCTGGCCGATGCGGTGCGCGCGGCCCATGGCCTGGTCCTCGGCGGCGGGGTTCCACCACGGGTCGGCGATGATCACGTAGTCGGCCGCGGTCAGGTTCAGGCCGAAGCCGCCGGCCTTCAGGCTGATCAGGAAGACATCGCCCTCGCCCGCCTGGAACGCGGCCACGCGGCGTGTGCGCTCGGCCGCCGGCGTGGCGCCGTCCAGGTACTGCAGCGCCAGCCCGGCGCGCTCCAGGCCCTGGCGCAGCAGCTGCAGGAAATCGACGAACTGGCTGAACACCAGCGTCTTGTGGCCGCTGGCGGCCAGTTCGCTCGCCAGCGCCACGAAGGCGCGCAGCTTGGCGCCCTCTTGCCCCTTTCCCAGCTGGCTGCCGATTTCGGGCGTGGCCAGGCGCGGATCGCACGCGGCGCGGCGCAGCCGCATGATCTGCGCCAGCACATGGATGCGCGCTTGCGATTGCTGCTGCGCCTGCGCGAGGGCGCGTGCCTTGGCCCCTGCGGGCGCGCCTTGCGTGGCCTTGCGCGCCGCCTCCACGCGCGCCAGTGCCGCTTCTGCCTGGGTCTGCGCCTGCCGGCGCAGCGCTTCGTAGTGCGCCGCTTCCACCGCTTCGGGCTCGACCCGGATCACCAGCTCCGTGCGCGGCGGCAGTTCGTCGAGTACCTGGGCCTTGGTCCGGCGCAGCACGAAGGGCGCGATCATGCGGCGCAGGCGCTGGCGGGCTTCGCGCACGCCGCCGCGCTCGATCGGGTTGGCAAAATGCTCGTTGAATCGGGCCAGCGAGCCCAGCAAACCCGGGTTGCAGAAGCGCATCACCGACCACAGCTCGGCCAGCCGGTTTTCCACCGGCGTACCGCTCAATGCCATGCGGAAATCGGCCCGCAATTCAAACATCGCCTGGGCGCGCCGCGTGACGGCGTTTTTGAAGGCCTGCGCCTCGTCGGCGACCACGGTGTGCCAGTCGCGCGCGCAGAAATCCTTGCGCGCCTGCTGCAGCAGCGTGTACGAGACGATCACCAGGTCATGCGGCCCGGCCTGTGCCAGCAGCGTGTCGCGCGCATTGTCCGCACCCTCGGCATAGACATGGACATTGAGCGTGGGCGCGAAGCGGCGTGCCTCGGCGGCCCAGTTGCCGCAAACCGAGGTGGGCGCGATCACCAGCGCCGCGCCGCCGGCCGCGCGCGCCACCAGCACCGCCAGCGCCTGCACGGTCTTGCCCAGGCCCATGTCGTCGGCCAGGCAGGCGCCCAGCCCGGACGCGGCCAGCGTCATGGCCCAGCGGTAGCCGGCTTCCTGGTAGGGGCGCAGCTCCGCCGCCAGCGTGGCGGGCACGGTGACTGGCGTGTCGCGCGCCGCGCGCAGGCGGGCGATGCGCTGGCGGAAGTGCGCGTCGGGATCGACACCCGCGCCTGCAAGCACGTCGTCCAGCCACGGCGTGGCCATCTGCGGCACGCGGATGCCGTCGGGGATGCGCTCGGCCACCGAAGCCAGGTCGCGCAGCTGGCCGCGCAGTGCCCGCGCCAGCGCCACGTAGACACCCTGCCCCATCGGCACGAAGCGGCCGGCGTGGCTGCCGGTCCAGTCGATCAGCTTGCCCAGCTCCAGCACCAGTCCCTCGGCCACGCGCAGCTCGCCGGCCAGCCGGTACCAGGCGCCGCGGCTTTCGATGTGGACGCCGAGCTGTGGCAGGTCGGCGCGCACGATGCGGATTTCCTTGCCGCGCGGCCATTCCACGGCCTGCACCGCGGGCAGGCCAGGCAGCGCTTCGAGCACGGTCAGCGCGTCCTCCGGGTCGTCCAGCGTCCAGGTGTATTCCCCGCCCGGCGGCGACTGCGTGACCAGCACCGGCAGCGCGGCGAAGACCTCGGCCAGGCTGGCCAGTTCGGCATCGAGATCGCGCTGCGTGACCAGCGTCTCGCCGCGCACCGCGGCCATCAGGCGTTCCCTGCCCGCGCCCGGCGCCAGCCGCGGCCCGAGCTGACCCAGCGGCGTGACCACCAGCCGCATCGTGATGCCGCGCCCGGCCACGCCGCCGATGGGCGCGACCTCGGCGCGCAGCCGCGCTTCGGCTTCGACCGGGCGTGTGCCGGCAGCCTGGTCGGCATGGACCTGGAAGTGGCCGGCCAGCGCGCGCAGCGTGCGGTCGAGCTGGGTCTGGCCGTCTTCCGGGATCGCGAGCCCCTCGCCGATCAGCCGCGCGGCGTCGAACTGCGCCGGGGTGAAGCGAAGCACCTTGAGCCGGTGGGGCCCGTCGCGCAGCACCGTGACCTGGCGCAGCGCCTCGGCCTCCTGGCGCGCGGCGGCGGGCAGCAAGGCCTCCATCGCCGGCGCTTCGCGCAGCGGCGGGTAGAGGCGCAGCACGAAGCGGCCGGCGCTGTGCACGGCCTCCAGCGCGGGCGCGTCCTCGACCACCTCCAGTGTCTGCGACGGCGCGTGGGCAAGCACCACGGCCGGATGGCCGACCAGCGCCATGGCGGCGGCGGCGCGGTCCAGCACGTAGCGCCGGTTGTGCGAGGCATCGCGCCGGATCGCGCGCGCGATGCGTGCGTCCCATGGCTCGAGCCGGTCATCCTCGGCCACGCGCGCCAGCGGTACGGGCTTCGGCTTGCCCCAGCCGCGCGCCCCGCGCACCTGCTCGAGCGGCTCGATGGTGGCCAACGCGCCGTCCGGTTCCAGCGTCAGCGCCCACAGCAGGCGCCGGCCGCCCTCGCGGGCGGCGGCGGGCTCGGCGCTGGCGAGTGCGCGCAACGCTTCCAGCGCCTGCTCCCAGCCAGGCTGGCCGGGTTCGGCATGCGGGTCGGAATGTGTAGTCAAAGGCACGAGAAAATGGACTGGCGTCGCGGGGCAGGCCCCGACCATGCAAGCGGCGAGCCGGCAAACGCACGGAAATGAGGATTCTAGTCCGCCGCGGCGCCCATCTCTCGCCCTTTCCCCAGCCCTCCCCCCGCCGCTCGCGTTGGCACCCATGCCCCCCGGGCTTACAATGTCGTTTTTGCTACTTTCACGACGCTGGGAGAATGGACATGTCGATGGCGGATCGCGACGGCAAGATCTGGATGGACGGCAAGCTGATCGAATGGCGCGACGCCAAGATCCATGTGCTGACGCATACGCTGCACTACGGCATGGGCGTGTTCGAAGGCGTGCGCGCCTACAAGACGCCCGAAGGCACCGCCATCTTCCGGCTGAAAGAGCACACCCGCCGCCTGTTCAACTCCGCCAAGATCTTCCAGATGGCCATGCCGTTCGACGAGGCCACCCTGGAAGCCGCCCAGCGCGAAGTGGTGCGTGCCAACAACCTGGAATCCTGCTACATCCGCCCGCTGGTGTGGATCGGCTCGGAAAAGCTGGGCGTGTCGGCCAAGGGCAACACCATCCACGTGGCGATCGCGGCGTGGCCGTGGGGCGCCTACCTGGGCGAGGAAGGCATGGAGCGCGGCATCCGCGTGAAGACTTCGTCCTTCACCCGCCACCACGTCAACGTGTCGCTGGTGCGCGCCAAGGCCAGCGGCTACTACATCAACTCGATCCTCGCCAACCAGGAAGCGACCGGCCTGGGCTACGACGAAGCGCTGCTGCTCGATACCGACGGCTACGTCAGCGAAGGCTCGGGCGAAAACGTCTTCATCGTGCGCAACGGCGTGATCTACACCCCGGACCTGGCCTCGTGCCTGGACGGCATCACGCGCGACGCCACGCTGACCATCGCGCGCGACCTGGGCATCGAGGTGCGCGAAAAACGCATCACCCGCGACGAGATGTACTGCGCCGACGAAGCCTTCTTCACCGGCACCGCCGCCGAAGTCACGCCGATCCGCGAGCTGGATGACCGCATCATCGGCGAAGGCCGCCGCGGTCCGGTGACCAAGCAGATCCAGGACGCATTCTTTGCCGCCGTGGGCGGCACCAATGAAAAGTACAAGAAGTGGCTGACGCTGGTCTGAGCACCGGCCGCCAGCCCCCGTGCCCCGCAACCGCCGCCGTGCGCGCGGGGCATGCCTTGTTTTGACGAACAATAAGCCTCAATCCCTGCAACACCATGACGCAAACCGCCACCATCATCGAAATCGGCGCCGAAGACATTCCGCTGCACTGCCCCACCGCCAACACCCCGGCCTGGAACCACCACCCGCGCGTATTCCTGGACGTGGCCGACACCGGCGAAGCCAAGTGCCCGTACTGCGGTACCGTCTACAAGCTCAAGCCGGGCACCGTGCTGAAGGGACACCACTGATCCGAGCCGCCGGTTTTCGCACGACCCTGACGCTCCGGGCCGCCCGCAGGCGGCCCGGAGCGTTGCTGTTCCCGGCGATCTTGTCTGCGCCCGGGTCTGCACGCGTCCTTGCGACCGTGCCGACGACTGCGCCGGCGAACCGGCTCCCCGTGCCCCGCCCATGAAGAAAGCCCTCGTCATCGCCCCCAACTGGATCGGCGACGCCCTGATGGCGCAGCCGCTGTTCGCGCTGCTCAAGGCGCGCCATCCGCGCCTGGTCATCGACGCCCTCGCGCCCAAGTGGGTGGCGCCGGTGCTCGCCCGCATGCCCGAGATCGGCCGCGTGTTCCCGTCCGACCTGGCGCACGGCAAGCTGCAGCTGTCGGCGCGGCTGATGTTCGCGCAGCAGCTCAAGAACGAAGGCTACGACCTCGCCTACGTGCTGCCGAATTCGCTCAAGTCGGCGCTGATCCCGTGGCTGGCCGGCATTCCGCTGCGCATCGGCTACCGCGGCGAAGCGCGCTTCGGCATGCTCAACGTGCGCCATGCCAACCCGCCGCGCGACCACCGCCCGCCCATGGTCGAGCACTATGCCCGCCTCGCGCTCAAGCCCGGCGCGCGCTTGCCCGAGCACATCCCGGATCCGCGCCTGCGCGTCGACCCGGCGCGCATGGCGGCGACCGCGGAGCGCTTCGGCATCGCCCCGCACACGCGCGTGATCGCGTTCTGCCCGGGTGCCGAGTACGGCCCCGCCAAGCGCTGGCCCGCCGGCCACTTCGCCAGGCTGGCGCAGATGCTGCGGCGCTCCTACCCGTACGCGCAGATCATCACGCTGGGCTCGGCCAAGGACGCCGAGATCGCCGCCGAGATCGTCAAGGACGCACCGTTCGTGCGCAACCTGTGCGGCCAGACCTCGCTGGATGACGCCGTCGACCTGCTGGCGCTGTCCGAGGCCGCGGTCTGCAACGATTCCGGCCTGATGCACGTGACCGCGGCGCTGAACCGGCCGCAGGTGGCGGTCTATGGCTCGAGCGACCCGCGCCACACGCCGCCGCTGTCACAGGCTGCGAGTATCATGTGGCTGCAGCTGGAGTGCAGCCCGTGCTTCAAGCGCGAGTGCCCGCTTGGCCACCTGCGCTGCCTGAAAGAGATCGAACCCGAAATGGTCTTCGTTGAGCTGCGCAAGCTGCTGCACCGGCCCTGATACCCTGACACTGCCACCATGCCTCGTTTTGCCCGCCTGTTCGATTCTGCCGAAGACATCGTCGAAGCCTTCCGCGAGGCGCTCAAGCTGCGCGATGCCGAGGGCGCGCTGCGCCTGTGGCTGGACGAGGATTCGATCACCTGCGTGCTGCCCGACGGCCAGCGCATGATCGGCCACGAACAGCTGCGCCAGGCGTTCTCGCAGCTGCTGGAAGAGCAGCCGGTGCTGGTCGACGCGATCGAAACCAGCAGCCACGCGTCGATGGCCGTGTCGATCTTCGACGTGACCGAAGCGCTGCGCTTTGGCAGCGACCGGGTCGAGGCCGACCTGTACGTGCACACCACCTATGTGCTGATGCAGAACCACGAAGGCTGGCGCCTGGCGCATATCCACTGCAGTCCGGCCAACGCCGTGCAGGTGGCGGGGGTGGCTGCAGCGCCCGGCCAGGCGCTGCACTGAGCCTTTGCCCGCCGGGCCGCACGGCCCGGCTGCAACCGACAGGACTGCAACACTGCAACACTGCATTACCGAGCTGGCATGACGCAGCGCCCCGATCTCCTGACGCACCGTTTGCCTGTCGGCGCCGCGCCGCACGAGCATGGCCACGGCTACGGCGACGGCATCGCCATGCCCTGGTGGCTGCGCGGCGGCCATGCCCAGACCATCATCCCCGCCCGCTTCACGCGCCGCCCGCCGCGCGTGACGTTCCGGCGCGAGCGCTGGGACACGCCTGACGGCGACTTCATCGACCTGGACTGGACCACCCACCCGGTGCGGCCGGACACGCCGCTGGTGGTGATGTTCCACGGGCTGGAGGGCGATTCGAACAGCCACTATGCGCAGGCACTGATGCACGCGCTGGGCACGCGCGGCTGGCAGGGCGTGGTGCCGCATTTCCGCGGCTGCTCGGGCGAGCTCAACCTGGCGCCCCGCTTCTACCACTCCGGCGACTCGGCCGAGCTGCGCTGGGTGCTGGAACGCGTGCACCGCCAGCACTGCGCGCAGGGCCGCAAGCTGCTGGTGGTCGGCATCTCGCTGGGCGGCAATGCGCTGCTGCGCCTGCTGGGCGAGGACGGCAATGGTGCCGGCCATGTGCATGCCGCGGCCGCGATCTCGGCGCCGCTGGACCTCGCCGCGGGCGGCGCGGCGCTGTCAGCCGGCTTCAACATGCTCTATACGCGCATGTTCCTGCAGACGCTCAAGCGCAAGTCGCTGGCCAAGCTCGGGCAGTTCCCCGGCTTGTTCGACCGCGAGGCAATGCTGGCCAGCCGCGACCTGTACGCCTTCGACAACGTGGTCACGGCGCCGCTGCACGGCTACGCCGATACCGACGACTACTGGCGCCGCGCCGCCAGCAAGCCGGTGCTCGGCGCGATCGCCGTGCCGACGCTGGTGCTCAATGCGCGCAACGATCCTTTCCTGCCCGGGCGGCACCTGCCCGGCCCGGCGGATGTCAGCCCGCAGGTCTGGCTGGAACAGCCGGAGCACGGCGGCCATGTCGGCTTCATGACCCCGCATGAAGGCTGGCGGCGCCATCTGTGGCTGCCCGACAGCCAGTCAGGGGTAGCGTTCGGCGGCCATATCGAATGGCTGCCGGCGCGGATCCTGCGTTTTTTCGACAGCATGATGTAGAGCCGGCGGCATGCGTGGCGCCTTGCCGGCAGAGGAGACGGAGATGGACGACATCGTCAGGCAAGCCATGGCGCGCTGGCCCAACGTGCCCAACGCCTACGGCTGGCTCGCGCTGGACCGGCGCGGGCAGTGGCGCCTGCGCAATGAGTACGCCCAGCAGCACGGCCTGTCCGGCGAGCCGGTGCGCAACGAAGCGCTGGTCGCCTTCATCGAGCGCAACTACCTGTGCGACGAGCGCGGCGCGTGGTATTTCCAGAACGGGCCGCAGAAGGTGTTCGTGGCGCTGGCGTACGCGCCGTGGATCGTGCGGCTGCACCAGGGCGCGCTGGGTACGACCTCGCACCAGCCCTTTGCGCTGCAGGCCTGCTACGCGGACGAGCATGGCAACGTGGTGCTGTCTGGGACGGTCGACGGCGTTGACGGCACGCAGGCCGCCCTGCTGCACGACCACGACCTGGAAACCTTCAGCGGCAGCAGCACCTGGCATGGCGAAGCCTGCGGCACCGAACTCGGCCTGTTCCACCACGAAGGCCGCGACCTGCCGATCGAGCCCATCGCGGAGAGCGAGGTGCCGAAGCGCTTCGGCTTTGTGCGCCAGCCGGCGGCCTGATGCCGTCCGGGCCTGAGCGGGCTTGCCTCAGTTCGGAATGCCCTTGCTGTCCTGCTTGTCCTCGCGATACTGGCGTTCCAGCTGGTGCAGGCGGGCGTCGACCTCGGACAGCGTATAGAAGTCGCCGTCGCCGGCCTTGCGCGCGATCTGCAGCTGTTCGATCGCGGCCTGGTAGGCGCCATCCATCGCGTACTTCTCGGCCAGCGCCTGGTGCTGCTGCACCCGCTTGCCCTGGCCGGCGTACGCGCGCGCCAGCATCTCCCACCAATCGCTGCGGGTGGTTTCCTGGCGCGTGCGTTCGCGCAGGAAGCGCACCGCCTCGTCATAGCGCCCCGAGCCGACCAGGGTTTCGGCGTAGGCGACCGATACCGCATGAGAGAGCGGGAAGGCTTTCATCGACGTGGTGGCCTGTGACAGCGCATCGGGCACGCGGCCCTGCGTGCGCGCCAGCTGGATCGCCATCACGTCGAGCATGGGGCTGCCCGAGCTGGCACCGGGGATGGTGCCGTACAGCCGCCGCGCCTCGGCCAGTTCCTGCTCGGCCGCGGCGGGACGGCCGAGCCGCTGCTCGGTGAAGGCGAGGCCGTAGTGCAGCGCCGGCGCGCGCAGCGCCGAGGCACCCGGCAGCTGCGCCCGCAGCGCGTTGCGCAAGGTCTGCAGGTCGCTGGGCGACGATTCCTGGATCACGCGCGCGCGCATCCGGGCGAACTCGTATTCGGGCGTATTGGGCACCTTGCGCGTGTTGACATGGCTCACGCGGTCCTGCATGTCGGCCAGCCGCTCGGAAGTCAGCGGGTGAGTGCGCACATAGGACGGCACCGAGCTTTCCGAGATGCCGGACACGCGCTGCAGCCGGGCGAAGAAATCGGGCATGCCCTGCGGGTCGAAACCCGCCGCGGTCATGATCTGGAAGCCGACGCGGTCGGCCTCGCGCTCCGCGCCGCGCGAGAAGGACAGCTGGTTGGCAACGGCGGCGCCCTGCCCGCCCATGGCCAGCGCCGCCGCGGCATCGGGGCTGCGCGTGGCGGCGAGGCCGGCCAGCACCATCGACGCCAGCGCGATCCACATCGACTGGTCTTGCGACGTGATGCCGCGCGCGATATGGCGCTGCATCACATGGCCGATTTCATGGCCCAGCACCGAGGCCAGTTCCGACTCGGTATCGGACTGGACCAGCAGCCCGGTATGCACGCCGATATAGCCGCCCGGCAGCGCGAAGGCGTTGATGCTGCGGTCGCGCACCGCGAACAGGTCGAAGCCGGTGGCAAAGGTGCCGGCCCCGGTCGAGCCCGAGATGTTCTGCCGCCGCGCCGCCTGCACCAGCCGGTAGCCGAGCGCGTTCAGGTAATCCGACAGCAGCGGATCCGGCACGTACAGCGGATCGCGGCGGATGTCGCGCATGATGCGGTCGCCCAGGCGCTTTTCCATGTCGGGCGACAGCGATGCCGTGGACGGGTCGCCCAGGTCGGGCAGCTGCACCCCGCCACTCTCGACCACCGCATTGTTGGTGCGCAGGCCGAACTCGGACTTCTGGCCCGCCTTGATGCTGCGGTTCAGGTTGTCGTAGACCTGGTCGCTGGCCTCGCCGGCCAATGATGGCACCGGCTCCGGCGCCCGCACCGATGCGACCGGCCTGGCCGGCGCTGCCGCGGCCGAGGCCGGTGTTCGCGTCGTCGCCTGCGGCCACGCCGGCGACGCAATGGTCAGCGCCAGCAGCGCCGCCAGCGAACGCCGCCATGGCGACCCGGGGCGACCAGGATGTGACGCCGAACCGGCAGGCGCGGCGCCGGCAGCGGCACAATGGCCGGGCGCGGCAGGCCTGCGAAGCGATGGTTGTGTTGGCATGTTGCTATGATAGCGGCCTCCGGTGGCCGTTCCCATCAGACGGTTCTTCCCCCGCCAAAGGCCTCCCGCACAAAGCCCAGCCATGACCCAGCTCACCCATTTCGATACCGCCGGCCAGGCCCACATGGTCGACGTCGGCGACAAGGCCAGCACGCACCGCGTGGCCGTGGCCACCGGCACCATCACCATGCTGCCCGACACCTTCGCGCTGGTGCGCGACGGCCATGCCAAAAAGGGCGACGTGCTCGGCATCGCGCGGGTGGCCGCGATCATGGCCACCAAGCGCACCGCCGACCTGATCCCGCTGTGCCATCCGATCGGGCTGACCAAGGTCGCGGTCGACTTTGCGCTCGACGAGGCCAACGCCACCGTCGCCTGCACCGTGCGCACCGAGACCCGTGGCCAGACCGGCGTCGAGATGGAGGCGCTGACCGGCGTGCAGGTGGCGCTGCTGACGATTTACGACATGTGCAAGGCGGTGGACCGCGGCATGGTGATCGGTAATGTGAAGCTGCTGGAGAAGCACGGCGGCAAGTCAGGCGACTGGGTGGCGCCCGCAGGACAGTGATCGGCCTTGCTACACCGTCCGTGGACGGGCACGCGCCAATCGGCAATCACGGCACCTAGACTAGACATTGCTCAGGGCAGCCGGGGAACGCGCATCGCACCCGCGTGGGCAGAGCGTCATCGCCTGGCGCCCATCACCTTGCCAAAGGAGACAGGCAATGCTGACCCAGAAGACGAAGGACATTGTGAAAGCCACGGCGCCGGTATTGGCGGAACACGGCTACGACATTATCAAGTGCTTCTATAAGCGCATGTTCGAAGCGCATCCCGAACTGAAGAACGTGTTCAACATGGCGCATCAGGAACGGGGCGAGCAGCAGCAGGCATTGGCGCGGGCGGTGTACGCGTATGCGGAGAACATCGAGGACCCGAGCAGCCTGATGGCCGTGCTCAACAACATT
This sequence comes from Cupriavidus consociatus, assembly GCF_017814975.1. Classification (GTDB taxonomy): domain Bacteria; phylum Pseudomonadota; class Gammaproteobacteria; order Burkholderiales; family Burkholderiaceae; genus Cupriavidus; species Cupriavidus consociatus. The sequence continues at coordinate 309,824 of NZ_JAGIQA010000005.1, read as the reverse complement.
GCCAACAAGCACGCGAGCCTGGGCGTCAAACCGGAGCAATATCCGATCGTCGGCGAGCACCTGCTGGCGGCCATCAAGGAAATCCTGGGCAGCGCGGCGACCGAGGAAATCATCTCCGCGTGGGCGCAAGCCTATGGCAACCTCGCCGATGTCCTGATGGGCATGGAGAGCGCGCTATATGAAGGTTCGGCCGAGCAGGCAGGCGGCTGGACCGGGTGGCGGTCCTTTGTCGTCCGTGAAAAGCGCCCCGAGAGCGGCGTGATCACGTCCTTCATCCTTGAGCCGGTCGACGGCAAGCCGGTAGCCAACTTCAAACCCGGTCAATACACCAGCATTGCCGTCAATGTGCCCACGCTAGGCCTGCAGCAAATCCGCCAATACAGCCTGTCCGATATGCCGAACGGGCGCAGCTATCGGATTTCGGTCAAACGGGAAGGCGGCGGCACCCAGCCTCCTGGCCATGTTTCAAACCTGCTGCACGATCACGTCAATGTCGGCGATGAGGTCAAGCTGGCTACGCCGTACGGGAGTTTCCACATCGACGTCAATGCTACGTCGCCCATTGTGCTGATCAGCGGCGGCGTGGGGCTGACCCCCATGATCAGCATGCTCAAGACCGCGCTGCAGGCGCCGCCGCGGAAGGTTGTCTTTGCGCATGGCGCCCGCAATAGTGCAGTGCATGCCATGCGAGACAAGCTGCGCGAGGCGGCAAAGACCTATGAGAACTTCGAACTCATCGTGTTCTATGACCAGCCCCTGCCGGAGGACGTGCAGGGGCGCGACTACGATTACGCGGGACTGGTCGACGCCAGGCTGATCGAAAAGTCGATTCTGCTGCCGGACGCCGATTACTACATCTGCGGCCCGATTCCCTTCATGCGAATGCAGCATGATGCACTGAAGGATCTTGGCGTCCACGAATCGCGCATTCATTACGAGGTGTTTGGTCCGGACCTGTTTGCCGAATAAGCCGGCAGCGGCGGATCCAAGGACGACGGACCTGTCGTGTCGCGCCAGGTCACGGCGTCTTGCCGGTCCGTCGTTCCCCGGTAATAAAAGTAACGCCGCATTTCCACTTGCGCCGCCGCGGAGCCTGCGCACGACAATTTGGTATTCAATACGATTGCGGGCCGGCGCATTTCGCGGCCGGCTGCCACTGCCGCGGCGAGCCTGCCGGCCACGCTGGGAAAAGGTGAATACCATGAACGGGCGCAAGCTCTGCCAGCTGGTACTGGCACTGGCGGCCACGGCCGCAAGCGGCGCCGCCCTTGCCGGGCGGGCTGATATCCACAATGCCGGCTGGCATGACGCGGACACACGCGGCGGCATGATCAAGACACGTGTCGGAGTGGGCTTCTATTTCGGCCCCAGCGTCGTGTTCGGCGGCTATCCGTATTACTACCCTGCCTACCCTGCGCCGTATTACTACCCGGCTCCGGTCGTCACCGTGCCGGCCGAGCCACCTCAATACATCGAGCAGGGCCCCAACGGCCCGGTGCCCGCCCCGGGGCCCGAGCGCTCAGTGCCGCAGGACCAGGGCTGGTGGTATCACTGCAACCAGCCGGAAGGCTACTACCCCTACGTGCAATCGTGCCCGGGAGGCTGGCAACGCGTGCCGGCCCAGCCGCCGGCCAATTCCTGACAGCGTGGAGCACAGCATGCGAGTCCTGACCCGCGCCACGCTCGCCGTGGCGACTCTGGCCCTCGGCGCCTGCGTCGTGATGCCTTCGGGCCCGAGCGTGATGGCGCTGCCGGGCACCGGCAAGAGCTTCGACCAGTTCCGCACCGACGACTACAACTGCCGCCAGTTCGCCTTCGGGCAAGTCGGCGGCGTGAGTTCCTCGCAGGCCGCCAACAACGCGGCGGTCGGCAGTGCGGTCGTGGGCACCGCGCTGGGAGCGGCGGCTGGTGCAGCGTTCGATGGCGGATCGGGTGCGGCGGTCGGCGCCGGCCTGGGTCTACTGACAGGCGCCGCGGTAGGCGCGGGCAACGCGCAGTACGCGGGTTATGGCACGCAGCGGCAATATGACGCCGCCTATGTGCAGTGCATGTATGCCAGCGGCAACCGCGTGCCGGTACCGGGACGGGTGGCCGCGGCACCGGCGCCTGCGCCGCGGTACTACTATGCGCCGCCCCCGCCGGCCTACTACGTGCCCTACTACTAGGTCAGTTGCGTCCCCACCCGGAGAACCGGCGCGAGCGGTCGATGGCCCAGGCGCAGAACGCCTGCGGGCGCTCGGCCTCGGGCAACTCGCGGCATGACTTCGCGATCTCGGCGTACTGTGTCGTTTCATCGCCAAGGTAGTACCAGCGCAGCCGTTCCATCCACAGCCGGCCCTGCGCGGCATCGCCTGTCAGCGCCAGCAGCCACGCCGTGCGCGCGATCATCGTGGGGGTCGGCAGCAAGTGCACGGCGGCGATATGCGCGGGCAGCAGTTCGGCTGCGTTCTGTGGCGTGATGACGGCCAGCCCTGCGGCATCGGCCTGCGCATGCTGGCGGAACCAGAAGCGCGGCATCGGCAAGGTGTTCCGGGTTTCGCTCGCGGCGTATTCGCGTGCTTCGGCGCGGCGGTAGTCTTGCCACATGGTTGCCAGGATCGCGACGGCAAGCGCCACGAATGCCACGCCCAGGCCCTTTGCCACGCCGGCCGGGACACGCCATGGTCCGACGGCGGCAGGCTCCAGCCAGCCCAGGAGGAAACAGAACGGCAGGAAGAAGTACAGGTAGTGCAGCGGATATTCGAGCATCGAATGCGCGCACAGCATCGCTAGCCACGTCAGCATCAGCACCGCTTCACGGCGGTCTCCATTTTCTGCCAGCCAGAGCCGCGCCCGCACCACGCGCCACAGCCATGCCGCGAGAATCAGCGCGGCGCCGAGCGTGCCGGCGATACCGGTCTTGGCCAGCAGATCGAGCACTGCGTTATGGGCGTGCAGGGACATCTCCACCTTCACGCCGACCTGAGGCAGCTGCATGAACTGCTCCCACCCGAACTCGCCCCAGCCGACGCCGAGCCAGGGATGCGCTCGGAACATCGCCAGCGCATGCGCCCAGAGCGCGCCACGGGCGGACATCTGGTCTTCGGCTTCCAGCTGCGCGATGGTGTCGAACAGGCGCCAGTCAAACAGCTGGCCGGCGGCGCGGATCGCTGGCTGCAGCACCAGCAGCATCACGACCATGGCGACCGCGGCCACCAGCATTCCGGTCGTGCGCCGCATCGGATCCGCCTCGCGCGGCGTGCCGCGTGCCAGCCATGCGGCCACCAGCGCGTAGACGGCGGCCAGCCCGACATGCAGCACGCCGGTGCGCGATCCGGATAGCACGACGCCGCTCTCCAGCAATGCCACGGCGGCCAGCCACATCGGGAAGCGCAGCCTGCCGCGCGATGCCAGCCAGACTGATGCGACCAGCGCGAGGCCGTGCACAGTGGCCTGGTGGTTGGGCTGGTTCAGGTTGCCCCACAGGCGGCGATTGTCGTCGTAGAAGTAGGTGGAAACAAGACCGAACGCGCTGCGCTCGAGATGGAAGAGCTGGACCCACTGGGTGACGGTGCCGAGCAGGCCGGCGATCAGGAAGGCGATGGCAAGGGTGTCGCCGGCGTTGAGCGTCTCGGATGCTGGACTGCGGCGGTACGACCACGCGGCACATGTCACGGCTGCGCCGAGCAACAGGGTCAGGACAGTGAGGGTGGCGCTGCCGGTGATATCAACGTGGCCGAGCGCGGTGCGAGTCAAGCCGACGGCGGCGAGCCAGAGGAACAGCGAGGCTACCCACGGCAGTGAAATCGTCGTGGTTGCCGCTGGTGTAGCGGGCGTGCGAAGCGCCAGGAACGAGACCAGGGCGAGCGCACAGCATGCGGCAGTCCATTCGCCGTAGAACGTCGCGAGTGGGAGCGTATGCCGGGAGACTAGCAGCGGGAAAACGATTGCTGCGATGAGGGCAGCCGACGGGAGGGTTGTCCGGGACGGCGGCATTGAGGCGCCTGGTTTGGGGAAAGGCGCATGATAGCTTGTGGCGCGGGCAAAGAAAAAGCGCCCGAAGGCGCTTTTCTCTCTCAAATGACCGACTTAGACACCAGTCTGAGCACGCGTGCACGTGCCGCCGAAGGTCGTCCCAGCCCAAGTGATAGCGTTCGCATTGCTGGTACCGCGAAGGCGGACACTACATGTGTTGCCCGAACCCAGATTAGCCGCGGTGGCAACCATTTCAATATCAATTTGCGTAGCCGTGGCTGCAGCCGTAGCTCCCGCACCAAAAGTCAACGTCACACCAGTCGGCGCCGGCACGGCCGGATAACCCGTCGCTGCAGTGAGCTTGGCAATCGTGTCGCAGGTCGTCAGATCACCACCAGAAACCTGTGCGCACTGGGCAATTGCTTGCTTCAATGGCGCGACTTCCGAGAGGGGGCTCGACCACCGGCTACGCGTCACGTAATCCTGATACTGCGGAATAGCGATTGCCGCCAAAATACCAATGATCGCCACCACGATCATCAGTTCGATCAGCGTAAAGCCCTTCTGAACACGACGGCCCAGTTTCTTCAGTTGTTGTACCCGTTGCATGATTTGACCCCTCGAAGAGATTTTGGTTAAGCGTTGCACGTCTTCGGTTTCGTGACGCGGGGGCTAACCAGCAGTAAGCGTGCCAGCCATATCCCTCGTCCGCAGGGGGCAAAAAGCGACAAATTTCGTCACCCGACAGCGGGAAGCCCGCCACTTGCGCCAAATTTTGTCACGTGGGCGCGCTACCACCACCCGAAGCGACAAAAAGTGCGATCACTCACATGAGTTAGTTGGCAATCCCACCGACAAGGAACGTCCGTCAAGGGCAACAAAAAGGGCGGCCAACCGGCCGCCCTTTCGTGCGAAGCAGAACCTCGTCAGGCCGTCTGCGCAGCCCGGCGGCTCAGCAGCTTGCCCATAAGCACCACCAGGATCGCACCAGCGGCGCCGAATACCAGGTGGGCATGCGGCACGTGGACTTCGAACCAGGCGGCGTCGACCGGGTCGCTGACCAGCATTTCGCCAGCCAGGTAGCCCAGCAGCGCGGCGCCCAGCACGATGATGACCGGGAAGCGCTCCATCACCTTGAGCAGCAGCGTGCTGCCGAACACGATCAGCGGGATCGACAGGCCCAGGCCGATGATCAGCAGCATCAGCTGGCTGCCCTCGGGGCCCTTCTGCGCGGCGGCGGCCACGGCCACCACGTTGTCCAGCGACATCACCAGGTCGGCGATCAGGATGGTACGGATGGCGGCCCAGATATTGTCCTTGCCGTCGTGGCCTTCCTCGTCGTCATCGCCGGTCAGCAGTTGCACGCCGATATAGACCAGCAGCACCGCGCCGACGATCTTCAGGTAGGGCAGGCTCAGCAGCTTGACCGCGGCCACGGTCAGCACCACGCGCATGATGATGGCGGCGGCGCTGCCCCAGAAGATAGCCTTCTTCTGCTGGGCGGGTGGCAGGTTGCGCGAGGCGAGCGCGATCACCACCGCGTTATCGCCGGACAGGACGATGTTGGTCAGGATGATCGATCCCAACGCAATCCAGAAAGTGGTGGAAGACAGCAGTTCCACGGGGAGGCTCCTCGAGTTCTATGTAGTGGCGGTTCTATGTAATCGCGCGCCCCGTCATCTGACGGGTGTTCGGATGTCTGAAAGCGCAGACATGACTGTTTAACCCACGAACCTTTCGATTACATTTCAATCCTGTAATGTTCCGGGGTTTTCGTGGCGCCGGGATCACTCACCGCAAAAAACAATGCCCCCGCCGAAGGGCGGGGGCATCACAAGTCTGTCATTCCCGCGACAGCCGGAATGACAAGCTGACCTTACAGCATCGCCTTCAGCAGGCGGCCCATCTCCGACGGGTTCTTGGTCACCTTGATACCGCAGGCTTCCATGATTTCCAGCTTGGCCTGGGCGGTGTCGGCACCACCCGAGATCAGCGCGCCGGCGTGGCCCATGCGCTTGCCCGGAGGCGCGGTCACGCCAGCGATGAAGCCAACCACCGGCTTCTTCATGTTGTCCTTGATCCAGTTGGCCGCATTGGCTTCGTCCGGACCACCGATCTCACCGATCATGACCACGGCGTCCGTTTCCGGATCGTCGTTGAACATCTTCATCACGTCGATGTGCTTCAGGCCGTTGATGGGGTCGCCACCGATGCCGACAGCCGACGACTGGCCCAGGCCCAGCGCGGTCAGCTGGCCCACGGCTTCGTACGTCAGGGTGCCCGAGCGCGACACCACGCCGATGCGGCCCTTCTTGTGGATATGGCCCGGCATGATGCCGATCTTGATTTCGTCCGGCGTGATCAGGCCCGGGCAGTTCGGCCCCAGCAGCAGGGTCTTCTTGTTCTCGCGGCGCATGCGGTCCTTGACTTCCATCATGTCGCGCACGGGGATGCCTTCGGTGATGCAGACCACCAGGTCCAGGTCGGCGTCAACGGCTTCCCAGATCGCGGCGGCGGCGCCTGCGGGCGGCACGTAGATGACCGACACGGTGGCGCCGGTCTGGGCCTTGGCGTCCTTGACGCTGGCGTAGATGGGAATGCCTTCGAAGTCTTCGCCGGCCTTCTTCGGGTTCACGCCTGCGACGAAGGCGTTCTTGCCATTGGCGTAGTCGCGGCAGCCACGGGTGTGGAACTGGCCGGTCTTGCCGGTGATGCCCTGGGTGATGACCTTGGTGTCTTTGTTGATCAGAATCGACATGCTGTAATCCTTTGCTTGGCTACGAGCGGCGCGCACAGGGGCTCAAGGGAGCGCCTGCGCACGGCTCGCGTTCGCGTATGGTTGCGTTCGTGCGACGGCTTACTTGCCAGCGGCAGCGGCCACCACCTTCTGGGCGGCTTCTTCCATCGTGTCGGCGGCGATGATGGGCAGGCCCGATTCGGCCAGCATCTTCTTGCCGAGATCTTCGTTGGTGCCCTTCATGCGCACGACCAGCGGCACGTTCAGCGACACGGCCTTCGAGGCCGAGATCACGCCTTCGGCGATCACGTCGCAACGCATGATGCCGCCGAAGATGTTGACCAGGATGGCCTGCACGTTCTTGTTGCTCAGCATCAGCTTGAAGGCTTCGGTCACCTTCTCGGTGGTGGCACCGCCGCCCACGTCGAGGAAGTTGGCCGGCTCGCCGCCGAACAGCTTGATGGTGTCCATGGTGGCCATGGCCAGGCCGGCGCCGTTCACCAGGCAGCCGATGTTGCCGTCCAGCGAGATGTAGGCCAGGTCGAACTTCGAGGCTTCGATTTCGTTGGCGTCTTCTTCATCCAGGTCGCGGTAGGCGACGATTTCCGGATGACGGAACAGCGCGTTCGAGTCGAAGTTGAACTTGGCGTCCAGCGCGATGACCTTGCCTTCGCCGGTCAGGATCAGCGGGTTGATTTCGGCCAGCGAAGCGTCGGTGTCGTAGAACGCCTTGTACAGGCCTTGCAGGGCCTGGCGAGCCTGGGCAACCGAAGCGTCGGGCACGCCGATCTTGCGGGCGATGTCGTCGGCGTCAGCGTCGGTCAGGCCGGTCGACGGCTCGATGATCAGGGTGTGGATCTTTTCCGGGGTGTGGGCAGCGACTTCTTCGATGTCCATGCCGCCTTCGCTCGACGCCATCAGCGCGATCTTCTGCGAAACGCGGTCCACCACCAGCGAAACGTACAGTTCCTTCTTGATGTCGGCGCCTTCTTCGATCAGCAGGCGGTTGACCTTCTTGCCTTCCGGACCGGTCTGGTGCGTGACCAGCTGCATGCCCAGGATGTTCGAGGCATAGGTCTTGACGTCTTCGATGCTCTTGGCAACCTTGACGCCGCCGCCCTTGCCGCGGCCGCCCGCATGAATCTGAGCCTTGACAACCCACACCGGGCCGCCGAGCTGTTCTGCGGCCTTCAGGGCCTCGTCAACCGAGAACGCGGGAATGCCGCGCGGAACCGGCACATTGTATTTGCGCAGGATTTCCTTGCCTTGATACTCATGGATATTCATGCGTGTTTCCTTTCGGGTAGGCGTAAAAGGTAGAAGGGAAGAATCTGAAAAAGGAGACGAACTCTCTCGTCTGGCTGGCTGATCCTGAGAATCAGCCGGAAGTACCGGTTGGCCTGTCGGCCGGGACAGCTTCGTTGCCGTCGTCGTTGGCTTGACCACCGCGGTCGCCATTGGCCACGGCGGGCGCCCGAGGCGCGGGTGCGACGGCAGGTGCGGCCTCGGCCCTTGACTTGGGCGTCGGCTGGTGACCATACCAGCGCGGGTAAAACTCACGGACCACCTCGCCGTCGAAACGCAGCGCATGGCAGCCGTGCAACTGATAGGGCGGCTCCGGATTCGGATCGTCCTCGCCGTTGTCGCGGATACTGATGACTTCGCCGGCAAACGCCTGGATCGCGGTGCTGGGCAGCACGCCGGCGGCTTCGGTCAGGTGGGAGCAGCCGTTGATGCCGCCCAGGCGCTCGCGCACCGCCTTGCGGAAGCCCTTGCGCAGGTTCAGGCCGATCAGCTTGCGGTAGGCCGGGCCGATGGTGTCGCACTGCGACGGGTACGGCACCCAGTCGGAGCAGGCCTCGGCATCCAGCACCGTCATGTCCTCGTTGATCGTGACGCGCAGCCACAGGTCGTGCAGGGGCTGGCCCACCGGGCGGATACGGTCGCCGGCAAGTTCGATATCACGGGGCTTGGTGTCGGTCAGGCGCACCTCGACATCCCACAGGCCGTCCTCTCTCTGGTACGCCTCGGCCGTGATGGCACGGCGGTGGCGCAAGGAGCGGTTGACGGGCTGGGACAGAGGCATGGCCAGGCTGGAATACTGGGGGGCTTGGGAACGGCGGCGCCGGGGCACCGAATAACCCGGGGAGTTTAACATGCCGCGCTGGCTTGACCGGGAACATCCTTGTGCGGCGACTGTCGCGCCGCATTGTCGGGCGACCAGGGCGTCAATACACCCCTGATGCCAGTGCAGGTAATGCCCCGGCAAGCGGACGATACCGCACGCCTACGCATCGTCGTCGCCGTACGCTTCGTCAGCCCCCTGGATGATCTTGCTGACCACCGCGCGGGAGAATCCTCGCGCCACCATGAAGCGGATCTGCTTGGCACGCGCCTCCGGCGACTCCGGCGGCACGCCGAAACGCTTGCGCCAGACCTCGCGGGCACGCTCGGACTCGGTGGCGCGCAGCCTTTCCTGCAGCTCGCCCAGCTGTTCGCTGTCCAGCTTGTGGATCTTGGCTTCCTGCATCACCCTCGCCGCGCCATAGCGGGCGCCGCGGCGATGGACCAGGCTGTCGGCAAAGCGCTGGTTGGACAGCCAGTTCTCGCGCTCGAGCGCATCGAGCAGCTGCTCGAGCTGCTCCGGCGATTCGGCATGGGGCGCCAGCTTGCGCGCCAGCTCGGCCCGGCTGTGCTCGCGGCGGGACAGGTAGCCGACGGCGCGGGCCTTCAGGGACAGGGGGGGACGGGTGGCCATTGAGGTCGTGAAGTTTCCACCGTGGGCCGAAACAAAAAGGCCGGCGCATCGGCGATGCCCCGGCCCTTCCGGTTGCTCCAGCGGCTGGCCGGCGCTCAGTCTTCCAGCACTTCGGCCGGCACGACGTTGGTCGGCGCCACGCCCAGCGCGGCACGCACCTTGTTCTCGATCTCTTCGGCGATGTCCGGGTTCTCGCGCAGGTATTCGCGCGCGTTGTCCTTGCCCTGGCCGATCTTGTCGCCGTTGTAGCTGTACCATGCGCCCGACTTCTCGACGATCTTGGCGTCCACGCCCAGGTCGATGATCTCGCCCTGGCGGGAGATGCCCTGGCCGTACAGGATGTCGAAGAAGGCTTCGCGGAACGGCGGCGAGACCTTGTTCTTGACCACCTTGACCTTGGTCTCGTTGCCGATGACGTCGTCGCCCTTCTTGATCGAGCCGATGCGGCGGATATCCAGGCGCACCGAGGCGTAGAACTTCAGCGCGTTGCCGCCGGTGGTGGTTTCCGGCGAGCCAAACATCACGCCGATCTTCATGCGGATCTGGTTGATGAAGATCACCAGGCAGTTGGTGCGCTTGATGGTGCCGGTCAGCTTGCGCAGCGCCTGGCTCATCAGGCGGGCCTGCAGGCCGGGCAGCGAGTCGCCCATTTCGCCTTCGATTTCGGCCTTGGGCACCAGCGCGGCCACCGAGTCGATCACGATCAGGTCGATCGAGCCCGAGCGCACCAGCGCGTCGGTGATTTCCAGCGCCTGCTCGCCGGTGTCCGGCTGCGAGATCAGCAGGTCGCCGACGTTCACGCCCAGCTTGCCGGCGTAGCTGACATCCAGCGCGTGCTCGGCGTCGATAAAGGCGCAGGTGCCGCCCAGCTTCTGCATCTCGGCCACGACCTGCAGCGTCAGCGTGGTCTTGCCCGACGATTCCGGACCATAGATCTCGACCACGCGGCCGCGCGGCAGGCCGCCGACGCCAAGTGCGATGTCCAGGCCGAGCGAACCGGTGGACACCACCTGGATGTCCTTCTCGACCTCGCCGTCGCCCAGGCGCATGATCGAGCCCTTGCCGAACTGCTTCTCGATCTGGGAGAGCGCGGCGGCAAGCGCCTTCTGCTTCTCGGCGCTCACGCCGGCACCTGCCTTCTTGTCGTCCATGGTCGTCCTTGAATCAAATGGTGTATAAATAGGCCGCATGTGGCGCGGCACCGGCTTTTTGCCGGCTCCAGCGCCGGCCCGGCTGTCCGCGCGGCCGCCACTCAGGAAGCATCCCGGGCGGCCCCAGCGGAATGTGCGGGTACTGTATAAAAAAACAGTATGCTTGGCAAGCCCCATCGCGCCCATTCCGCGGGCGCCCGGCTATGCCGGCCAGGTGGAGACAACCATGCGTATTCTGATCGCCGAAGATGACGACACGCTGGCCGATGGCCTGACGCGCTCGCTACGTCACTCGGGCTATGCCGTCGACCATGTTGCCGACGGGCTGGGCGCCGACTCGGCCCTGTCGACCCAGACCTTCGACCTGCTGATCCTGGACCTGGGACTGCCGCGCATGTCCGGCCTGGAGGTGCTCAAGCGCCTGCGCGCCCGCGGCGCGATGCTGCCGGTCCTGATCCTGACCGCGGCCGACAGCGTCGACGAGCGCGTCAAGGGCCTGGACCTGGGCGCCGACGACTACATGGCCAAGCCTTTCGCGCTGTCCGAGCTGGAAGCGCGCGTGCGCGCGCTGGTGCGCCGCGGCGCCGGCGGCGGCGCCACGCTGATGCGGCACGGGCCGCTGGCCTTCGACCAGGTCGGCCGCATCGCCTACCTGAACGAACAGATGCTGGACCTGTCGGCGCGCGAGATCGGCCTGCTGGAGATCCTGCTGACGCGCTGTGGCCGGCTGGTGTCCAAGGAACAGCTGGTCGACCATTTGTGCGAGTGGGGCGAGGAAGTCAGCAACAACGCCATCGAAGTCTACGTGCACCGCCTGCGCAAGAAGATCGAGGTGGGCGGCATCCGCATCGCCACGGTACGCGGCCTGGGTTATTGCCTGGAAAAATTCCAGCCGGCCGTGGCCGCGCAGCATTGACGCGGCCCGTCCCTTAGCCCCACCCTTGCAGGCGAGCACGACCGCACCCGAGCGACAAACGTCGAGATGAGCCTGCTGCAACTGCCCTGGCGGCGCGCGCACCGCGCCGTGCCGCCACCCTCCCCTGCCACGCCGCCGGGCACCGCCGACCAGGAACTGGCCGACGCCTTGCCGCACCTGGAGGAAAGCACCGCCACGCCCGCGCCGCGCTCGCTGTTCGGCGAGATCCTCGACTGGATGCTGGCGCCGCTGCTGCTGCTGTGGCCAATGAGCATCGCGGTGACTTACCTGGTGGCCAAATCGATCGCCAACGGGCCGTTCGACCGGGCGCTGGAAGCCAGCGCCATCGTGCTGTCGCAACAGTTGCGCGAGGTCAACGGCCGCGTCACGCTGCAGTTGCCCCTGTCGGCACGCGAGATCCTGCGTGCGGACGAGACCGACAATATCTATTACCAGGTGGTCGGCAAGCGCGGCGAATTCATCGCCGGCGACCACGACCTGCCGCTGCCGTCGGAAGAGGACCAGGGCCACGCCGGCCTGGTGTCGCTGCGCGACGACCGCGTCGCCGGCAACGATGTGCGGGTGGCCTACACCTATGTCGACCTGCGCCAAGTCAGCGGCAACCAGCCGGTACTGGTGCAGGTGGCCGAAACACTCGACAAGCGCGCGCGCCTGGCCAACGAGATCATCAAGGGCGTGATCCTGCCCCAGTTCGTGATCCTGCCGCTGGCGGTAGTGCTGGTGTGGTTCGGGCTCTCGCGCGGGCTGGCGCCGCTGACCGCGATCCAGCAGCGCATCCGCGCGCGCAACCCGGGCGACACCAGTCCCATCGACGAACGCGCGGCACCGCAGGAGATCACGCCTCTGGTAGGATCGTTCAACGACCTGCTGGCGCGGCTGGACCAGTCGGTGCAGACGCAGAAGCGCTTTATCGCCGATGCCGCGCACCAGATGAAGACACCGCTGGCGGGGCTGCGCATGCAGGCCGAGCTGGCGCAGCGCGAGCAGTCACCGGAAGAGCTGCGGCGCTCGCTGGCGCAGATCGCCGGCAGCTCCGAGCGCACCGCGCACCTGGTCACGCAGCTGCTGTCGCTGGCGCGCATGGAAAACCTGGCCGGCGCCGGCGGCATGGGCGAGCTCGACCTGGGCGCACTCGCGCGCGAGGTGGTCAAGGACTGGCTGCCGCAAGCCTGGGCGCGCGACATCGACCTGGGGCTGGAAGCGGACGACCATCCGGTGACCGTACTCGGCAACCGGCTGATGCTGACCGAGATGCTCAACAACCTGCTCGACAATGCCATCCGCTACACGCCGCGCGGCGGGCACGCGACGGTGCGCGTCAGCGCCGATGCCTTCGAGCCGTTTGCCTACCTGGATGTGGAAGACACCGGCCCAGGCATTGCGCCGGCCGAGCGCGAACGCGTGATGGAGCGCTTCTACCGCGTGCTCGGCACCAATACCGAAGGCAGCGGGCTGGGCCTGGCCATCGTGCGCGAGATCGTGCAGCAGCACGGCGGCGATGTGCAGATTTCCGACCACGTCTATCAGCAAGCGCCGCGCCTGGCCGGCGCGCACTTCCGCGTGACACTGCGCCGCCCGACCGTAACTTCGACCTTATGAACGACGTGCCCGCCCCTGACCTCGCCGAAGCACGCCAGCGCCAGGCCTGGCACCTCAACCTGCGCTGGATCGCCGGGCTGCTGGCGGTCTGGTTCATAGTGACCTTCGTGGTGGCGTGGTTTGCGCGCGAGCTGCGCTTTGACTTTTTCGGCTGGCCGTTCTCGTTCTGGGTGGGCGCCCAGGGGGCGCTGGTGGTCTACGTGCTGATGGCGGCCCTGTACGCCTGGCGCATGAACCGCGCCGACGAAGCCCCCGACGACGCTGTCGCGCCCGCCCCCCTGCCTTCGCAGGGAGCCTTGCGCGGGCCGGGCTCCGATGCTGCATAGCGATATGCCGGCGAGCCCGCGCGGCAATGCCATGTGAAGCTAAAGCTGGCTGCACCGCAGCAAGCGCTGCCCTGAAATCGGCTAGCGTATACCCCGACATTTTTGGCACTTGCGCGCCCAAATCTGTCAGAACTCAGTAAGTTTCGCGAACCACAATCCACTGCAACTCAGGCTCCCGGCCAGCGGCACGGGCCTTTTCCGCGATGTTGCCGCGCCTTGCCCGAGATCCATTCCAGACGGAGGAGACAAGATGGCAAACGTGCAAAACGTTGCGGTACCCGGAGGGGGTGCGCAAAACGCACCGATGACACGCGAGGAGCGCAAGGTGATCCTTGCCTCGTCGCTGGGCACGGTGTTCGAGTGGTACGACTTTTATCTCTACGGCTCGCTGGCGGCGATCATCGCCAAGCAGTTCTTCGCCGGCCTGGATCCGACCTCTGCCTTCATCTTCGCGCTGCTCGCGTTTGCCGCCGGCTTTATCGTGCGGCCGTTTGGCGCGCTGGTGTTCGGCCGCCTGGGCGACATGATCGGGCGCAAGTACACCTTCCTGGTGACCATCCTGATCATGGGCCTGTCGACCTTCATCGTCGGCCTGCTGCCCGGCTTTGCCACCATCGGCTGGGCCGCCCCGGTGATCCTGATCGCCTTGCGCATGCTGCAGGGCCTGGCCCTCGGCGGCGAGTACGGCGGTGCCGCCACCTACGTGGCCGAACACGCGCCGCACGGCAAGCGGGGGGCGTACACGTCGTGGATCCAGACCACCGCCACGCTGGGCCTGTTCCTGTCGCTGATCGTGATCCTGCTGTGCCGCGAGATGACCGGCCCGAACTTTGAAGTCTGGGGCTGGCGCATCCCGTTCCTGCTGTCGATCCTGCTGCTGGGGATGTCGGTCTATATCCGGCTGTCGATGAATGAATCGCCGGCGTTCCAGCGCATGAAGGCCGAGGGCAAGACCTCCAAGGCTCCGCTGACCGAGTCGTTCGCGCAGTGGCGCAACCTGAAGATCGTGATCCTGGCCCTGCTCGGCCTGACCGCCGGCCAGGCCGTGGTCTGGTACACCGGCCAGTTCTACGCGCTGTTCTTCCTGACGCAGGTGCTCAAGGTCGATGCCAAGACGGCCAACCTGCTGATCGCCGGCGCACTGGTGATCGGCACGCCGTTCTTTATCTTCTTCGGCTCGCTGTCGGACAAGATCGGCCGCAAGTGGATCATCATGGCGGGCTGCGCGCTGGCCGTGCTGACCTACTTCCCGCTGTTCAAGGCGCTGACCCACTACGCCAACCCGGCGCTGGAGCGCGCCCAGCACACCGCGCAGATCGTGGTGACCGCGGATCCGAAGCAGTGTTCGTTCCAGGGCAGCCCGATCGCCCGCGAGATCGACTTCCGCAGCTCGTGCGATATCGCCAAGCGTACCCTGGCCCAGTCTTCGGCCAGCTATGAAGTGGTGGAAGCCCCGGCCGGCACGGTGGCAACGGTCAAGATCGGCGACAAGGAGATCAAGGCGTTCGACGCCAAGCTTGCCAACAGCCATGCCTTCGACGATGCCAGCAAGGCCCAGATCGCGGCGTTCAAGAAGGAGGTGAGCGGCGCCATGTCCGCCGCCGGCTACCCGGCCAAGGCCGACCCGGCGCAGATGAACACGATCATGGTGCTGGTGATCCTGGTCATCCTGGTGATCTACGTGACCATGGTCTACGGCCCGATCGCCGCCATGCTGGTGGAGCTGTTCCCGACCCGAATCCGCTACACGTCGATGTCGCTGCCCTACCATATCGGCAACGGCTGGTTCGGCGGTTTGCTGCCCACCATCTCGTTCGCGCTGGTGGCCCAGAACGGCAACATCTACTACGGCCTGTGGTACCCGATCATCATCGCGGCCATCACCTTCGTGATCGGTGCGCTGTTCGTGCGGGAAACCAAGGACGTGGACATCTACGCCCACGACTGAACGGTCGGCTGGACGAGACCGTGACCACAACGGCAGGCCGCCCCGGCCTGCCGTTTTTTCATGGACGCCGGCGCCCCGAAAAAATCTTCGTACGAGGGTGTTGACAGTGCCGAAAGCCCATGTATAATCTCAGTCTTCGTTGGCGAATTAGCTCAGTCGGTTAGAGCGACGGAATCATAATCCGCAGGTCCGGGGTTCGAGTCCCTGATTCGCCACCATCTATTTGAAAAGCCGCGTTCTCGCAAGAGAACGCGGCTTTTTGCTTTGGACTGCCAGGCGCGCTTCCGGTCGATAGCTCTCGATGCCGGAAGCGTCACGCCCTACGGCTGCGACAACAGGAATTCATGCCGGCTGGTATCGAGCCGTGACACGCGGTACTCGATCCGCTCGTCGTGGTAGGACGAGGCCACGCGCAGGATCTTCAGCAACGGGCTGCCCACGGCAACGCCCAGCAGCTCGTGGTCATCCTCGTCGGCCAGCGCCGAGCGCAGCCGCTCTTCGGTGCGGATGATATTGATGCCGAAGGTATCCTGGTAGAAGTTGTAGAGCGTATTGGGCCGCTCGCGCAGCTGCTTCTCCGTCAGGCCCTTGAAGCGCTCCTCCGGCACGGTGATGGCATCGATCATCATCGGCGTGCCTTCCAGCGACAGGACATTGGCGAAGCGAAACACGGGTTCGCCAACAGCCAGCCCCAGGGCGGCCGCCTCCTCCTTGTCGGCCTTCGCGCGCCGGAACCTGGCCAGGCGCACGGTCGGATATTCGCGATGGCCATCCTGGCGCACGATCCGGAAGAAGCGGAAGAAGTGATCCTCCTGCCGGTGCGTGGCGACGAAGGTGCCGCGGCCCTGGTGCCGGATCATGATGCCTTCGGCCACCAGTTCGTCGATCGCCTTGCGCAACGTGCCGATCGACACGCCAAAGCGCTCGATCAGCTTGCGCTCGGACGGAATGGCTTCACCCGGCTTCCACTCGCCCTCCGCCAGTGCGGAGAGAATGGCCTGCTTGACGTCCTTGTACAGGACACCGCCGATCGCGCTGGCGGCATCAAATCTGGCACCCACGTTGAAATCCCTGTTCGCTGGCCCGCGCCGCCTGACGGCATTCGCGGGCCGATTCATCTGGATAAGCCAGATCATACCGGAGGCCCTCTGGTGCCTGGCACGGCCGGCCAGCCGGCGCTATTCGGCGCGGATATGCTTCTCTTCGATCAGCCTTGCCCACCGCGTCACCTCACCGTTGAAGTATTCGGCGAAGGGGCCGCTGGTCTGCGGCGCCGGGCTGAATCCGGCCGCCACGATGCGCTCGCGCAGCGCGTCGGACTGCAGCATGCGCGCCACCGACGCTGCGACCTTGTCGACGATCGGCCTGGGCGTCCCCGCCGGCATCATCAGGCCGGTCCAGTTCTCGACGATCAGGTCAGGATAGCCCGCCTCGGCCACCGTCGGCACATCGGGCAGCAGCGGATGCCGCTCGCGCGTGGTCACCGCCAGCGCGCGCAGCTTGCCGCCCTTCACATAGGCCAGCGACTCCGGGAAATTCGAGAACACCACATCGATCTGGCCGCCGATCAGGTCCGTCATCGACGGCGCCCCGCCCTTGTACGGCACATGGGTCAGGTTGGCGCCGGTCAGGCTTTCGAACAGCGCCAGCGTCAGGTGCGGCGGCGTACCGTTGCCGCTGGAGCCGGCATTGAGCTTGCCCTTCTGCGCCGCCGCGGCCAGGTCCTTCATCGACTTGACCGGCGAACTGGCCGGCACCACCACCAGCATGGGCGACGAGGCGATGCGCGCCACCGGCACCAGGTCCTTCTGCATGCTGAACGGCAGCTTGGGGAACAGCGTGACATTGGAAGCATGGGTCAGCGTGACCGCGAGCCAGGTATAGCCGTCGGCAGGTGCCTTGGCGACCTGGTCGGCGCCGATGTTCGCGTTGCCGCCGGGCTTGTTGTCGACCACCACGGGCCGCTTCCATTCTTCCGCTAGCTGGTGCCCGACCAGCCGCGCCATGATGTCAGTCAGGCCACCGGCCGCGAACGGCACCACGTAGCGGATCGGCTTGCCTGGATAGTCATGGGCGGGCACCGACGCCTGCGCGGTGCCCTGTGCGGCGGCCGGCGCCGAGGCCAGTCCGGTAAGCGTGGATACTGCGGACAACGCGACAAGCGCGCCGGCTCCGTACCTGAGCGCGGTGCGAATCAAACCTCGATACATGGTGTGTCTCCGTTTTGTGGTCGCTGGCCCGTTCTGTGTCGGGTCCGCTTTCGTGGTGGGAATCGAATCGAAAACCGCTAGGCCTTGCCCTCCTGCACCGCCTCGCCCGCCAGTTCGCGCAGCGCATCGAGCAGGGCGTCGGGGATGTCTATGCCGTGGGCCTGCGCGTCGGCCTGCGCGGCATCGCGCCGCGCGCCGGGCAGGCGCGTGCCCTCGTCATCCAGCATCGCCTGCAACAGGGCTTCGACACGTCCGGCATAAGCGTCGGAGCCCGCGAACGCACCCGGGTCCAGCACCATGAAGAGCTGGCCGATACGCGGCCGGTTACCGGCGTCGGTGAAAAAGGAATCCGCTTCGGCGCCGAAGCTGGCGCCCGCCAGCGAAGTCACCAGCAGCTCGACCATCAGCGCCAGCATCGCGCCCTTGACGCCGCCCGCGGGCAGCATCGACCCGCGCAGCGCGGCCTGCGCATCGGTCGTCGGCTGGCCGGCCTCGTCCAGAGCCCAGCCCAGCGGGATCGGCTTGCCCTGCTTGGCAGCCACCATGATCTTGCCGCGCGCGACCTCGGACAACGACAGATCGATCACGACCGGCGCGTGGCCCCGGCGCGGAAACACCGCGGCAATGGGGTTGGTGCCGAACAGCGGGCGCCGTCCTCCCCAGGCAGGCATCGCTGCCGGCGAGTTGCCCATGGCGATGCCCACCATGCCCACGCGCGCCACCGCATCGAGCGGCAGCGCGGCAGCGCCGAAGTGGTGGCTGTTGGTGACCGCCGCGACACCGACACCGGTTTCATAGGCCCGGCCCATTGCCTCGGCGATTGCCAGGTCGCATGCCGGGAAGGCGAAGCCGCACCCCGCATCGACCAGCGCGGCACTGGCCCGTGTGCGGCTCACCGTGGGCGTGGCACGGCCGTCGACACGATCCGCGTGCAGGTGCGCCACATACATCGGTACGCGCGATACGCCATGCGACGCCAGCCCCGCCGCATCGGCACGCACCAGCGCCGCAGCCGTGGCATCGGCCTGCAGCTTGCTCGCCCCCGCACGCCGCAGCGCGGCATTGGCGATCCGCTCCAATTGCGTGACCGGCACCCGGCTCATGTCATGTCCTCCAGCGTCTGTCGCACCTGTTGCGCGATCATCATCGAGACCCGCGCATTGGCCTCCTGCGTCACGCCGCCGATATGCGGCGTCAGGATCAGGTTGGGCACGTCGGCGAGTACGCTGCCTGCGGGCAAGGGTTCATGTTCGAAGACGTCGAGCGCCGCGCCGCCGAGATGCCCGTCCCGCAGCGCCTGCGCCAGTGCGGCCTCGTCGACCACGCCGCCGCGGGCCGTGTTGATCAGCACCGCACCACGCTTCATGCCGGCGATTCGCCGCGCGTCGAGCAGATGCCGCGTGGCGGCGACCAGCGGCACATGCAGGCTGACCGCGTCGGATTGCGCCAGCAGCGTGTCGAGCGCAACGCTGCGCACGCCGGTCCGCGCCCATGCCGGGTCGGCCGCGGACAGCATCGGGTCATGCGCCACTACCTGCATGCCGAACGCCTGCGCCAGCGCGGCGGCCTGCCTGCCGATGTCGCCGAAGCCCACCAGCCCCAGCGTCTTGCCGAGTGCCTCCCTGCCGCCGGACAGTCGTGCGCGCGGCCACTGCCCTGCGGCCACTTGCGCGCTGCTGCCGTAGGCGCCGCGCAGCAGCAGCGCCGCGGTGGCGACCACGTACTCGGCCACCGAGCGCGCATTGGCCCCGGCCGCGGGGATCACGCGGATGCCGCGCTCGCGGCAGGCCTCGACATCGATATTGTCGAGCCCGACCCCGAGCCGCCCGACCACGCGCAGCGACGGCGCACCGGCGAGCAGCGCCGCGTCGACCTGCGTGCGGTTGCGCACGATCAGCGCCTGCGCGCCGGGCAGCGCATCGAGCAGTTCGGCGCGGCGGTCCACCCAGCCCGGCTCGTAGCGCAGGTCGAAGCCCGCCCGCAGCGCCTGCACCGCCGCATCGTCCATGAACTCGCTGATGCAGATCCGCTTCATCATGCCGACTCGTGGATGCGGGTCAGCACGAACTCGCGGTGACCGAGCGCTTCCGCCGCGGTCCAGCGCCCGTTGACCGTGGCCAGCATGCACTCGAGCAGCTTGTCGCCGGTCTGGTCCAGCGTCAGCTCTCGCTGCAGCAGGCCCGAGCAATCGACGTCCATATGCTCGCTCATCAGCCGCACCGTGCGCGGATTAGCGCACAGCTTGATCACCGGCACGATCGGGTTGCCGATCACGTTGCCCTGCCCGGTCGGGAAGAAATGCACCACATATCCGGCGGCGGCGCACAGCGTGACCATCTCCGCCGCGGCCGACGACGAATCCATGAACCACAGGCCCGGGTGAGTCGGCTCCTCGGCCTTGTCGAGCACGCCGTCGACCGTGCACTTCTTGCCGATCTTCTGGATGTTGCCCAGCGCCTTCTCTTCGATCGTGGTGAGGCCGCCGGCGATATTGCCCTTGGTCGGCTGCGACTCCGACAGGTCCGAGGTCTTCCAGCGGTCGATCATGCCCTGGTAGCGCTCGAACATGGCCATGAACTGGTGGCGCACTTCGTCGTTGGCGCAGCGCGCCGCCACGATATGCTCGCCGCCGGTCAGCTCGGAGGTCTCGCCGAAGACCAGCGTGGTGCCGAGCGGATGCAGCTTGTCGAAGGCATTGCCGACGGTGGGGTTGGCGCCGCAGCCGGATGTCGTATCCGACTCGCCGCACTTGGTCGACACCCACAACTCGCTGATCGGACATTCCACGCGGTGCAGCGCGGTGGCGTACTGCACGTACTCCTTCGCGGCCTTCGACGCCCGCATGATGGTGTCATGGTCGCCATGGCCCTCGATGCCGAAGCCGACCACCGGCTTGCCGGTCCTGGCGATGCCATCGACCACCTTCTTGGTCCAGCCGTCCTCGATGCCGATCACCACCACGGCGGCGACATTGGGATTGCTGCCTGCGCCGATCAGCGTGCGGAAGTGCAGGTCCAGGTCCGGCCCGAACTGCAGCCGGCCATACGGATGGGGAATCGCCATGGTGCCCTTGATGGCGACGGCAACCGCCTCGGCGGCGGCGTTGGACAGGTCGTCCAGCGGCAGGATGATGACGTGGTTGCGCACGCCGACGCGGCCGTTGTCGCGGCGGTAGCCCCAGAAGGTGGTGTTTTGATCGATCACGGACATGGCTTGGGTCTCGGGTATGGGGTGGGGAGATGAATGGCGGGGACAGGGCGCGGCTTACCAGCGCTTGGTCTTGATGTTGTGGACGTGGGCGTGTTCGCCCGCCTTGATCGGCGCCACCACCTTGCCGATGTCGATGCCGTACTTGTAGACGGTGTCGTTGGGATCCATGTCGCACAGCGCCACCTTGTGGCCGATGGGGATCGGCTGCAGCGCGGTCACGGTCACGATCTTGTCCTCATCCATGATCCAGGCGTTCAGCTTGGTGCCGGCCTGGATCCCTTCCACCACGGCCACCGCCACGGTGTCCTTGGCGTCGTGCAGCACTACGTGAATCATCGTTGTCTCCTCTGTGGGTCGGTTGTGCGGGTTGTCTGTGAAACCATCTTAGGCAAGCTAAAGATCCATGTCAACTAACTCATATATATCACTTGGTTGAGCATGAAACGGCATTTTGTCCGGCCTCGATCCGTCAGGCCGCTTCCGGCAGCAGCACGACCTTGGCAGCCGCAACGCGGCCCGCTGCCAGGTCGGCAAATGCTTCCGGCCCCTCAGCCAGCGCACGGGTCTCGACCCACGCCAGGTCGCCGAAGCTGCCGGCCGCCAGCGCAGCAACCGTGGCGCGCAGGTCGGCCATGGTGTACGTGTACGTGCCGAGCAGCGTCAGCTCGGCGAGCGTGAGCTTGCGCATGTCGATCTCGCTGGCCCAGTCCTGCAGCCCGATATGCATGACGACGCTCCCCGGCCGTGCCGCCGCGAGCGCGAGGTTTCGCGTGGCCTTGGCGCCGACGGCATCGACCACCAGGTCATACTCGGACGTCTGCGGCGGGGCTGACAGCGGATCGACGGTTTCACAGTCCACGTGCCGGGTAATGGAGGCGCGGCGCAAGGCATTGGTTTCGGCCACCGTGACGCGGCGCCCGCCGTACGATTTCACCAGGGCAGCCGTGAGCATGCCGATCGCACCGCCGCCGATGACGAGCGTTCGCGCCTCCGGCAGGGGCCGCACCATCGCCCGCATCGAGAGATTGAGCGCGTGCAGCGCGGTGGCCGCGGGCTCCGCCAGGGCCGCCGGTACGCTGGCAAGCTGGTCCGGGATCGGGATCGCGCAGCGAATCGGAACCGACAGGTATTCAGACAACGCACCGGGCCGACTCATGCCGACCATGCCGCGATTGGCGCAGAGGTTGTCGCGTCCTTGCAGGCAGAAGTCGCAGTGCCCGCAGGTGACCAGCGGGTTGGCAGTGACGCGGGTACCGGCAGGCATCCGCTGCGGGTCGGAAGTTGCCACCACGGTGCCCGCGAATTCATGTCCCAGCACAAGCCCCGGCTTGCGACGCGGATCGTGGCCATGATAGGCGTGCAGGTCGGAGCCGCAGATGCCGGTGGCATCGATGCGCAACAGGGCTTCACCCGGCTGCAGGGTCGGCATGTCGCGCTCGAGCAGCGCGACCGCATTCGGTTCGGTATAGACGATAGCTTTCATGGCTTGGCCATCCGAGGCGGATCAAGGGAAAAAAAACAGGGGAAGGCGGCACAAGCCGCCTGGGAGGAAATCAGGCGTTCGCCTCGGAGGGTGCGAGGCTGCCGCAGGCGCCTGCGCGCGTCTGCCGCCGGGCGATCCACATGGTGCATGCCGCGCTGAGCAGGCCGATGGCCAGCACATAGGCGCACAGGTACCAGGGTTCGCCGCCCGCCCGGGCATTGAGCCAGGTCGCGATGATCGGCGTCAGCCCGCCCGCGAACACGCCGGCGAACTGGTACACGAACGAGATGCCGGTATAGCGCACGCCTGCGTCGAACACCTCCGAGAACATCGACGACATGGTGCCGAACACGGCGGCGTGGAAGACACCGAACGGCAGGATGATGGCCGCCCATACCAGCCACACGTTGCCGCCCGAATGCTGCATCAGCCAGAACGCGGGAAACGCCGACAAACCCGCCAGCAGCGCGCCGGTACCGTAGACCAGCGGACGGCCAAGCCGGTCGGACACCGCCCCCCAGAGCGGGATGAAAAAGGTCATGACGCCAGCACCGATCAGCACGCCCAGCAGCGCATCGTTACGCGACAACTGCAGTGTCTGCGTGAGATAGGACAGCGAGAACACGCCGAACACATTGAAGAACACGCCGTCGATGAAACGCGCGCCCATGCATGCCAGCACTACGCCCGGGTATTGGCGCAGCATCGTGACGAAGGGCAACGACTTCGGCCTTGCCGTGCCGCGTTGCCGCTCGGCGAACTCGGGCGACTCTTCCACGTGCGTCCGCATGTACGAGCCGATGATCACCATCACCGCGCTGAGCAGGAAGCCGATCCGCCATCCCCAGGCGAGGAAATCCTGGTCCGACAGCAGGAACGACAGCAGCGCAATGATGCCGCTCGCCAATACCAGCCCCAGCGACATCCCGGTCTGCGGCAGGCTGGCGAAGAACCCGCGGCGCCGGGCGGGCGCGCTCTCGAACGTCATCAGCACCGCACCGCCCCACTCTCCGCCGAGCCCGATGCCCTGCGCGATCCGGCACACCAGCAGAAGGACCGGCGCCCAGAGCCCGATCTGTTCATAGGTCGGGATCAGGCCGATCGCCGTGGTGGCAACGCCCATGATCATCAGCGTGAGGACCAGCATGCGCTTGCGGCCCAGCGTGTCGCCGAAATGCCCGAAGATGACGCCGCCCAGTGGCCGCGCCACGAAGCCCGCCGCGAACGTGGCGTACGCCAGCAGGGTGCCCACGACAGGATCGGCGGCAGGAAAGTAGAGCTTGTTGAACACCAGCCCCGCCACGACCCCATAGAGGAAAAAGTCGTACCACTCGACCATTGCGCCGATCGTGCTCGACGTCACCACCTTGCGTAGCTTGCGCCCTGGGTCTTGCCCCGGGATCTCTGTTGTCATGGCTGTCTCCTGTTGGCTATGTCGTGTGCGGGCGCGGCCGGCGCCCGGTTTTTTTGCTGTGCGGCATGGCACGTGTGCATCGCACTGCCCCGCACTCACCGCGCGGTGTAGCCGCCGTCGACCATGAAGGTCTGGCCTGTGATGTAGGCGGCCATATCGCTGGCGAGGAACGCCGCCAGGCCATGCAGGTCGGACAGCTCGCCGTTGCGGCCGATGCAGGTGCGGTCGGCGTGGTGCCGGGCCAGCGCCACATCGGCGAACACCGGGCCCGTCAACGCGGTCGGGAAGAAGCCAGGCCCGATGGCGTTGCAGGTGATGCCATGTGGCGACCATTGCTCGGCGATCGCGCGCGTGAGCTGCACCACCCCGCCCTTCGCGGCGCCGTAAGGCGCACTGTTGGCGAATGCCCGGTACGACTGCAGCGACGCAATGTTGAGGATGCGGCCCCAGCCGCGCTGTTGCATTGCCGGCGCCAATGCCTGGGTCAGGAAGAACGGCGCGCCGAGGTGCGTGTCGAGCTGCAGGCGCCAACTGGCTGGCGTGACATCCGCGAAGGACTCCCGCAGGTTCATCCCGGCGGCATTGACGAGGATGTCGACTTGACCATGGCGGCGTTGCAAGGCGCTGACTGCCGCGGGAATGGCGTCGAGATCCGCGACATCGCACGCCATCGTATCGACCGCGATGCCCATGGCATCGAGCTTGCCCGCAGCCGCGTCCAGCTGGGCCTGGCGGCGCGAGGCCAGAACGACCCGGGCACCGGCGCTTCCGAGCGCGCTGGCAATGGCCTCGCCGATGCCGGAACTACCGCCAGTCACTAGCGCTTGCCGGCCGGACAAGTCGGGCGCAATGCCTTGCGCGCGTATCACATCGCTGGCTTTGGCCATGGTCATACCTCCACGGGCGCGCCCATTTCGAAGCGCGCGTTCGGGAAGTACTTGGCCATCCGGTCATCCGCGGTGCGCGCGTGCGCCTCCATTCCTTCCAGGCGCGAAATGCGGGCGGTCACCTGACCGATCTGGCGCGTGGCTTCGCGCGTCATCTTTTGCCAAGTCAGCGTCTTCATGAACTTGTGTACCGAGAGCCCGCCCGAGTAGCGCGCCGCGCCTTTGGTCGGCAGTACATGGTTGGGGCCGCTGGTCTTGTCGCCGAACGCCACGGTCGTTTCTTCGCCGAGAAAGAGCGAGCCGTAGCAGGTCAGGTGCCGCAGCCACCAATCGAGGTCGGCGGCATGGACCTCCAGGTGCTCCGAGGCATAGCGATCGGAGACTTCGACCACGGCCTCGCGGCTGTCGCACAGGATCACCTCGCCGTAGTCACGCCACGCGGCGGTGGCAGCATCGCGCGCGGTCGGCGGCAAGCGCTCGATCAGCGTTGGCACCAGCGCCATCACCTGCTCGGCCAGTGCGCGCGAAGTGGTGAACAGCCAGGCCGGCGACTCATGCCCATGCTCGGCCTGCCCGACCAGGTCGCTGGCCACGATCGCTGCGTCGGCAGTGTCGTCGGCAATCACTGCGACCTCCGACGGGCCGGCGAAGACATCAATGCCGACCTGCCCGTACAGCGTGCGCTTGGCTTCGGCGACAAACTTGTTGCCCGGACCCACCACCACGTCTGCCGGCTTGCCGGTGAACAGTCCGTAGGCCATCGACGCGATCGCCTGCACGCCACCAAGCGTCAGGATCAGATCGGCGCCCGCCGCCTGGAAGGCGTAGAGCACGTGCGGATGAATGCCGTGGCCCCGGAACGGGCTGGAGCATGCCACCACGGTCTTCACGCCGGCGGCCTTGGCAGTCGCCACGCCCATGTAGGCCGAGGCGATGTGGGCATAGCGCCCGGCCGGTGCATAGCATCCGACCACGTTGACCGGAATCACGCGCTGTCCTGCTGTTACGCCCGGGTGCAGTTCCACCGAGAACTCCTGCAACGACTCCCGCTGGGCGACGGCAAAGTCATGGACCTGCCGGATTGCAAAGTCGATATCGGCGCGGACGGCGGCGGGGACGTCCTGCGTCTGCCGACCGATTTCGTCGCGACTCAGCACGATGTCCCCGTTCCAGGCGTCCAGCTCACGCGCGTATTGGCGTACGGCATCTTCGCCGCGCGCCTGGATCTGGCCCAGCATCTCGGTCACCACCTTCTGCGCGGTGCCGGTTTCAGTCTGCGGGGATTTTGCTGCCTTCTTCAGGTAAGTGATCATTGCGGAAGTCCTTTGAAAAAAATGAAAGCGATACCAATCATGTACGCAACTGATTGATTCCACTCTTTCGTGGACGCGATTTCATTGGCACGAAACCAAATGAAAGCGCTTTCATTTTCAGGATAGGCGGCTACCCGGGATTCGCAAGAAAGGGTTTTCCCGGAAACAACGACAGGTCGCTCTCCCCCATGTGACCGTCACTTACAAAGATCGGGGACAATTGGGCAACAACGTTGGGAGCGATGACCGTGCGGCGCAGCAGGCTCGAAGATGTGGCAAGACTTGCGGGGGTGTCGATGGCAACGGTGTCGCGCGCGCTGTCGTCGCCCGAACTGGTGCGCGAGAACACCCTGGCGCGCGTGCGCCAGGCCATCGACGCGCTCGGCTACGTCCCGGACGCCTCGGCGAGGACGCTGGCCTCAGGCCGCTCGCGCACCGTCGCGGCGGTCGTGCCGACACTGGACAACGCGATCTTCTCGCATTCGATACAGGGCATGCAGAGCGTGCTGGCGGCGAACGGCTACCAGCTGCTGCTCGGTTCCCACGACTACAACCTCGATGCCGAGATCGGTGTCGTGCGCGCACTGGCGGAGCGCGCTGTCGATGCCATGGTGCTGGTCGGCGCGGATCATGCGCCTGAAACGCTGTCGATACTCAACCAGTCCGGCACGCGCGCGATCCTGACCTGGTCGCTTTCCAGCCAATATCCGTGCATCGGTTTCGACAATTTCGAAATCGGCGCGTTGGCAGCGCGGCACCTGTTCGACCTGGGCCATCGCCGCTTCGGCATGATTTCCGGCATTGCCAAACACAACGACCGCGCAAGGCTGCGCACGGAAGGCTTTCTCGGCACGCTGCGCGCCTTGCGCGCGGAGCCGGCGCCCGCCTCGTTATGCGAGCAGCCTTACAGCTTTGCCGGAGGGCGCGCAGGGCTGCGGCAAATACTAGGCGACGCTGCCGGCCGTCCTACGGCGGTGTTCTGCGGAAATGATGTGCTGGCGCTGGGCTGCCTGTTCGAGGCGGCCGCGATGGGCATCGACGTGCCAGGCCAGCTTTCGATCGTGGGCTGTGACGACCTGCCGATCACCGCGGAGATTTCCCCGCCGCTGACGACGATCGCCTTGCAAAGCAAGTCGCTGGGCGAGAAGGCCGCGAAGGCATTGATGGTGTGGCTGCAGGACGGGATCGAGCCGGGCCGGACGGTGCTGCCCGTTTCGCTGGTACAGCGAGGCACGACCGCGCCTCCGCCCCGCGAGGGCTAGGCAGTCCAGGTGCGGCCCGGACTGCCGGTGCTATTACCAGTAGCGTACCCGGCCCGTATCCAGGTGTACGAATTGCTCGCCCTGGTAAAAACCGACACCGCCGCCCTTCAACGTCTTCGCGGCATCGCGCAGGTCGCCCAGCGGCACGCCGGCCACGCGAATGTCGATGGCCTTGCCATCCATGTGCAGGCTGTGCCTGGCGACTCCGCCGCCACGCGAGCTTCGCAGGCGCGAATTGGTGGCCGGGCTGCGATAGCCCGAGATGACCTGGAACGGCTCGTTGGTGCCAAGTTCACGGCGCAACTGGAAGAGCAGGTCGAACAGTTGCGGATCGATCACACCTACCTGGCCGGAATAGTGGTCGCGCAGGAAACCGTTGAGCGATGTGAGTGCCTCGGGAACAAAGTTGTCGCCGACGGCATAGACGAGCTTGATGCGCTCGCCGGTATGGGTATGGTCAAAGGCCAGCGAGCGTGCATCGGGCAGGCTGGCAAGCGCCTGGCGCGACGCCAGGGGCATCAGACCGGCGGCCAGAGCCAGGCCTCCGGTGGTATGTAGAAAGCGGCGGCGTGCCTTGCGCGTCGCATCATTCATGGTACTTCCTCTGCGTGTGCTGGGCGCGCCTTACTGCCTGGCAGCAGCGGCGCGCGCGATGGCTGGCGGCGAGGGGCGCCCGGTGCGTTGCCGCAGCGCCTTGTCCAGCAGTTTGTCGTGACCGTAGATGTCAGGCAGGAAGGATACACGACCATCGGCCCGGGCGATGACCGTGCCATAGGCCAGCACCACCGGCAGAGGCTGCTGCAGCCTCACCGTGCTCGACTTCCCGCGGGTCATCGCCTCGCGGATGCGCGCCTCGTTCCAGTCTGGCATATCCTGCAGCACGAACTGCGCCAGTGCCACTGGGGATTCCACGCGGATGCATCCATGGCTGAAGTCGCGCCGGTCGCGCTTGAACAGCTGCGGCGTCGGGGTGTGGTGCAGGTAGATGTTTTCGTTGTTGGGAAACACGAATTTGATGTCGCCCAGCGCATTCACGGGGCCGGGGCGCTGCCGGATGCGCATGCGGCCATTGAGCACGGCCTCGAGGTTGTCCTCGGACAACGTGGTCACGGCCTTGCCGTCGCCGGTGACGAACTCAAAGCCCTGCTGGTTGAAATATGCCGGATCGCGCCGCAGCCGGGGCACCGTCTCGCGTTTGGCAATCGAAGGCGGCACGTTCCAGTACGGGCTGAACTCGATGTAGCGCATGCCTTCCTCGAACAACGGCGTGCGCGTGTCCAGCGCCTTGCCGACGATCACTTTCATCTCCAGCTTGATGTCGAGCTTGCCATCGCGGATCTCGTAGGCGCGCAGCATGAACTCGGGCACATTGACCACGATCATGCGCGGACCATCCAGCGGGGTCCAGCGCATCCGCTCCATGGTCAGTTCGATCTGCCGCACCCGGCTGGCCATGGGCAGATTGAGTTGCCCCAGCGTTCCGGCGCCGATCACGCCGTCGGCCTGGAGCCCGTGCCGCGACTGGAACGCCTTGACGCCATTGACGAGTGCGCCTTCATAGCGCGCCGGCGGCTTGGAGCCGGCCGGCAGGTCCCCCAGTGCCACCAGGCGGGCCGTCAGCGCGGCAGTGCCCGCCCACGGCTGCCCGGGTGCCAGCTTGCCCGCGGGCAGCGCGGGTAACGGCTGCGCCCAGACCGGCTGCGCGGCGATCTCGCGGTAGCGCGCCAATGCTTCGCGCAGCGTGCCATACAGGGGAAAAGTGGGCGCGGCCTGGCGCACGGCGTCCGGCACGCGGTGTTGCGCAACCGCTTCGCGCAGCACCGTCGCGGCGTCATACGGGCGTTCTTCCTGAGGCGCGAAATTGGCATGGACCGCGCGGGGATTGATACGGCCGCCGTGCAGGTCGGACAGCATGCGCTCCATCGCAGCAGTCAGCGCGGCGTCAAGACGCGCGGCGGCATCCGCCGCGAGCACCGGCCCGCTGGCCGCCTGGTGCACTGCCTGCCGCAGCGCCTCGGCATCGTAGTCGCTGGGATCAAGCCCATCAGCGGCCGCGTTGGACAGCGCGTCGACCGCCCGCCTGGCCTCCGGTATGGGCCTGCCCTGGGCGAACCATAGTGGTCCCTGAGGTGCCGGAGTGGCTTGTGGCAACGACGCTTGGGGCGCTTGGGACGATTGGGACGCCTGTGGCGCTTGTGGGGTCTGGGTCGTCTGAGGTGGCTGGGCCAGGACCGGGGTTCCGAAGGCGCCTGCCAGCAGCAACGCGGCGAACGCATGCTTCATGTCGGGATGGCGGCTCGGACGGTGGCCGCTGGCCTGACGCACGGCCAGGCAAAACGAAGGAAGAGCAGCCTTGGCTGCAGCAAGACTGGCGCCGGTCAGGCGCATGGCGGCTGTCGGGAACGAAGGCATCGTGGGGACGGGCTCGTTTCGTGGCACACGCCCACAGTCTACCCGTGTTGGGGAAGCGGCGTCAGGAGCGCACGGCGGCCGCTCGGCGACTGGGTTGAATCGGAATCTGGCCAGTCCCCCGGCAAGCCAATGCGAGGCAAATCGGCTTCAGACCACATCGAACGTCGCAAGTCACCGGTCCAGTACGTTGAGAAGGCAAATTCGGCCGATTCACTCAGCTTGCTCGGAAGTTTCACACGGTGGGCGTATCGCCATATTCCTACACTGGGCGCGGTTCACAAGGCAATTCCGATGTCCGGATGCAGCCACTGCCTTGGAACGCCCGCGTGCCACGGCAATCGTGCGGCGGCACGCCTTCCACAACCAAGAGACCCAACATGAAATTCGCATTCGCGCCGGTGGTACTTGCCGCCGGCATCGTCTTCGCGTCCCAATCCGCGCATGCCGTCGACGGCACCATCACCTTCAACGGCAACATTACCCCCAACTCGTGCGTGATCAACGGCAATGGCACCGGCTTGAAGTCGTTCACCGTTACCCTGCCGACGGTGTCGGCAAAGACGCTGGACACGGCGGGTGCGCGCGCCGGCCGCACCCCGTTCACGATTGCGCTGAACTGCGATATGGATACCGGCGCGGTCCATACCTACTTCGAACCGGGACCGACCACCGACGCCAGCACCGGCAACCTGGTGGTCAACAGCGGCGCCGGCACGGCGACCAACGTGCAGATCGGGCTGCTCAATGCCAACTTCACCCCGATCAAGGCTGGCTTTGCGGACAGCGCCCAGAACTCGCTGTCAGTGCCGCTCGTAAGTGGCGCGGCCACCCTGTCCTACTTTGCCGAATATGTCGCCACCGGCCAGGCCACCTCGGGCGCGGCCAATTCCAGTGTGATGTACACCATCGCCTATCCGTGACGCCAGCGCGTCCCTGAGATTTCCCCGAAAGGTAAATCCGATCCCGGGCGTGGCACACATGTGGTGCAGTCCGGTGCGTCGGCACGCGCCGTGTTGGCGGCGCGTGCCGACCCATTCTCCTCCGCTGTGCTTGCCGGTCCTGCCGACGACTGATTCTTCAAGCCCTGTTTTCCCGCCTCACCATGCTTTCCACATCCCTGCGAAACTTGCTGGCCGCCCCCATGGCCGCGCTGGCGCTAGCGTGCGCATTGCCCGTCAGCGCGTCCGTCATCGTTGGCGGCACGCGCGTGGTCTATCGCGCCGCGGACAAGGAAGTCACGCTAAAACTGACCAATGAAGGGCAATCGCCCGCGCTCACGCAGGCGTGGGTCGATGCAGGCACGGCGACCCCGACGCCTACCTCGATCGACGTGCCCTTCACGATCACGCCGCCGATTGCGCGCATCGACCCGGGCAAGGGCCAGACGCTGCGCATTCTCTATACCGGCGAGCCGCTGCCGCAAGACAAGGAGTCGCTGTTCTGGCTCAACGTACTCGAAATCCCGCCCAAGCCGTCCGCCAATGAAGCTGGCGTCAACTCGCTGCAAATGGCGTTCCGTTCGCGCTTCAAGCTGTTTTTCCGCCCCGCAGGACTGCCGGGCAGCGCCACCGAGGCGCCGGCCGCGTTGCGCTGGGAACTTGGCAACCGCGACGGCAAACCTGTGCTGGTGGCGCATAACCCGACGCCATACCATGTCTCGCCAGTCAGCGTCGAGGTCGTCGCCGGCGAGCACCTTGCCAAGGCGACAGACCCCGACATGATCGCGCCTGGCGCCAGCGCGACCTTCCACCTGGACAGCGACGTCCGCAACCCTGCCGGCGCCACCGTGCGCGTGCACTGCATCAACGACTTCGGCGGCAGGGACAAGTTCAGCGCGCCGCTGAGCACCTCCGGCTCTCGCTAGCCCTCATCAACCCACGGTCCGTTACGCCCTTCGGCAGCCGCCGGCTGCCGGCGCCTGCGTGCGGCCATCGTCGACACGCCGGTTCCATGCTGACACTCCCTCCCCGTCACGTCCCGTTTCGCCTGCGCCCGCTTCATGCCATGCTGCTGGCCCTGTTCGCCAGCGGCGCAGGCGCGGCCGGACAACCCCAGGCCAGCCCGATGCCTGTCCGCTCCGCGCAGGACGTGGAGTTCAGCGATACCTTCCTGCAGGGTACGGCGGGCGGCGTTGCGGACCTCAGCCGCTTCAGCAAGGGCAATCCGGCGTTGCCCGGCCAATACCGTGCCGAGTTGTACGTCAACGAAATCTGGCTGGGCCGCGCCGACGTGGAGCTACGCCAGGCCGGCGACCCCTCTGCCCCTGCGACGCCGTGCTTCGATCGCGCCCTGCTGGAGCGCATCGGCGTCGACCTGGCCCGGCTGCCGGCGGCAGCATCGCTGAACGGCAACGGCTGCCAGCCGCTGGCAGCGCTGATCGCCGATGCCACGGCGAACTTCGACAACGGCGAGCAGCGGCTCGACGTCAGCGTGCCGCAGGCTGCGATGGTGCGCCGCGCGCGTGGTTACGTCAGTCCGGAGAACTGGGACAACGGAGTTCCGGCTGCGCGTTTGCAGTACAACGCCAACCTCTACCACTCCGACGCATCCGGCCTGTCGACCACGCAGGCCTATGTGGGCCTGAACGCAGGCATCAACGTGGGACCATGGCGCTTCAGCCACCAGGGCAGCCTGAACCGCAATGACCGGCAGGGAACGCGCTACCAGAGCGTGCTGACCAATCTGCAGCGCGCCATCGCGCCCTGGAAAAGCCAGTTGGTGATCGGCGATGCCTTTACCGACGGCACCCTGTTCGACAGCATCGGTTTTCGCGGCGTGCGCCTGGCCAGCGACGAGCGGATGTATCCTGAATCGCTGCGCGGCTATGCCCCCATCGTACGCGGCATCGCGCGCAGCAATGCCCGCGTGCAGGTCCGCCAGCAGGGCAACATCCTCTACGAAACCACGGTGGCACCCGGGCCATTCGAGATCGATGACCTGTACCCCACGGGCTACGGCGGCGACATCGAAGTCGTGGTTACCGAGGCGGACGGCAGCGTGCACGTATCGACGATGCCTTATGCCGCCGCGGTGAACGCCTTGCGCGCCGGCCAGAGCCGCTACAGCGTCACCGCGGGCCAGTACCGCAACACGGTGCTGCAAGGCTCGACCCTGCTGCTGCAGGGCACTTACCTGCACGGCTTCACCAATACGGTCACCGGCTACGGTGGCTTCGTGGCCGCGCAAGGCTATGGTGCAATCGCCGCCGGCGCGGCGCTGAATACCGACCTGGGTGCCTTTGGCGCGGACATCACGCATGCCAGCACGCGGCTGCAGGGTCAACCGGACCGCAGCGGCCAGAGCGTGCGGCTGAGCTACAGCAAGCTGGTTGCGCCCACCAACACCAATTTCTCGGTCGCGGCATACCGCTACTCCAGCCGGGGCTACCTTGGCCTCGCCGACGCCATGTCCTGGCTTGCGCTTGACCAGGCGGGGAGGCTGCCAAGCCTGCCGACCGCGCGCGGCAAGCTGCAGCTGAGCATCAACCAGGCCTTGCCGGGCGGCTATGGCAACTTCTACCTGACCGGGTCGGTGCAGAGCTACTGGCAGGGCAGCAGCACCGTCAGCCAGTTCCAGGCCGGCTATAACAATACCTACCGCGCCATCGCCTATGGCGTGTCGGCGTCGCGGCAATTGAATGTTGCCACCAGCAAGTGGGACACGCGCGTCATGCTGACCGTCGGCCTGCCGTTGGGCAAGTCGCCACGGTCACCCTACTCGCTGACCAGCGTCGAGCGCGGCTCCGACGGTTCCTTCACGGCACAGGAGACCGTGACCGGCACGCTCGGGAGCGACAATGCCTTCAGCTATGCCCTCAATGCGGGTCATAGCGGCGGTGGGTCCGGCAGCAGCGCCAACAGTATCGGTGGCAGCGCCGCCTATATCTCGCCGTTCGCGACGATGACTGCCAGCGCATCCAGGAGTACCGCTTATACGCAGGCCGGCGCGGGCATTTCAGGCGGCATCGTGGCTTATGCGGATGGCGTGGCGTTCTCGCCTTCCCTCGGCGATACGGTCGCGGTGGTCGAGGCCAGGGACGCTGCCGGCGCGCGCCTGGCCAATGGCGCGGGCCTGCGCGTCGACCCGTGGGGCCATGCCGTGGTCTCTAACCTGGTGCCGTTCGCGCGGAACGAAATCGAGATCGATCCGCAGGGCCTGCCTCTGGAAGTCGCGCTCAAGTCAACGCAGCAGCGGATCGCGCCCACCGCGGGCGCGGTGGTGCGGGTGCGCTTCGAAACCGAGAATCCGGGCCGTGCGGCGATCCTGCGCACGCGCCTGCCTGATGGCGCGCCGGTACCATTCGGCGCCGAAGTGTTCAGTGCCGATGGCAAGCCGGTCGGGACCGTGGCGCAGGCGGGCCGCGTGCTGGTGCGCGGGCTGGCAGCGGACGCCGGCACGCTGACGGCGCGGTGGAGCCAGGCCAGCGGCGATGCCTGCACGCTGCACTACGATCTAGGCAAGCCTGGCCACCAAGCGGCGGCGGCGGTGGTCAGGGATGCACCGTGCACGCCCTGATGCAGCCGTCACCACACCAGCTGGTGGCGCCGCGCATAGTCGACCATCTCCACCAGCGAGCTGACGTTGAGCTTGGCCATGATATTGGCCTTGTGGGTGCTGACCGTCTTGCTGCTGATCAGCAGCTCCGCGGCGATCGCCTTGTTGGAATGGCCGCGCGCCAGGTATTGCAGAATGGTGATTTCGCGATTGCTTAGCCGCGGGATGCCAGAGTCTTGCGCTTCGCCGAGCTGGCGCGCGGCTTCCAGCGTGTACATGGGGAACACCAGGTAGCCGCTCAGCACGCCGCGCGCGGCCTGCAGCACCTCGGGCACGCCGCGGTGCTTGACCACGAAGCCGTGCGCGCCGGCGCGCAGCGCCCGCACCGGGGCAGCGGTGGCGTCGGTGCCGGACAGCACCAGCACGTGTACCGTGGGAAAGGTCGCCGACACACGCCGGACGAAATCGACGCCGGGATTGCCGAAATACTCGACATCGACCAGCACCAGCCCGGGGCGGTGATCGCGCACCAGCCGGAAGGCATCGCGCACGCCGTCGGCTTCCAGCACTTCGGCGGCATCCAATGCCGCGGTCAGTTGGCCGGACAGCGTAGTGCGGAACCGGGAAGGCTCGTCGACGATCAACGCGTGGTGCAATTGGAACTCCTTGACAGCTTGGGGAACTGCCAAGGTTAAGGGCCATGCTGCGTGCTGAAGCGCGGAATACTCGCTGCTCGGGAGCAGCAGAATCTGCGCGGCGCTTGGGCAATTCCGCAGGAGTGGACAGCCAGGCGTAGTCCAGGCCGGCCCGCGCGTCAGGGCCCGGCGGCGTCCAGCACTTCGGTCAGTTTGCGGCTAGCGTCCAGCGCGGCGGGGAAACCGCAGTAGACGGCGCTGTGCACCATCAGCTCGCGCAGTTCCTCGGGCGTGACGCCATTGGCCAGCGCGCCGCGCAGGTGGCCAGCCAGTTCCTGCGGCCGGTTCAGAGCGATCAGCATCGATACCGTGGCCAGGCTGCGCTGCTTGCGGTCCAGCCCTTCGCGGGTCCACACCGTGCCCCATGCAAATTCCGTGACCAGCTGCTGCAGGCTGGTATCGCCCTGCTGCACGCCGGCATCGAGCGCTCGCTGCACGTGCGCCCGGCCAAGGACCTCGGTGCGGACTTCGAGGCCGGCCGCGAACGCGGCCGTGGGGGTGTAGTCGGCAGGGGTGTGGTCATCATTCTGGCTGGGTTCGGCCATGGCATCTGTCTCCGGTGATTGGTGACAGATGTTAGCCGAAGCCGCCGCTCACTCCGTGCCGGCGGGCAGGAAGCGCGGCGCCGGGGCCGAGCGCGGCACTTCGCGCTCGCCCTGCCGGAACATCCGGTAGGTGCCGCGCGCCTGGTTGTGCGGATGGCGGGCGGCCTCGTCCAAGGTCAGCACGCGCGCGAAGCAGACATCGGTGCCGCCCAGCAGCGCTTCCCAGTGCGTGCTCGGCTGCGCCGCAATGCAGGCGGCGATGCGCGCCTTCATTGCGGGCCACTGGGCGCGGTCGTATTGCGCAGCGGGATCGACGTCGGCCAGTTCCAGCCGTTCAAGCAGTTCGCGGTAGAACTGCGGCTCGAGTGCGCCCAGCGTGATGGCGCGTCCGTCGGCGCAGCGGTAGACGTCATAGAACGGCGAATCATGGAACGGGCTGGGCTGGGGTCCGCCGAGCGAGCCGGCGGCCCGCGATACCTGCACCAGCGAGCCGAGCATGGCAACAATGTCGGTGATCGCCGCATCGACCACGCAGCCCTCGCCGCTGGCACGCGCGCTCAGGATGGCGCTGGTCAGGCCGAAGGCCAGGCCGAGCGCACCGGTGGCGTCGCCCATCACGGTCGGCGGCACCATCGGCAGCGCATCGTCGCGCGCGGCCATCGACAGCAGGCCGGTCAGCGCGATGTAGTTCAGGTCATGGCCCGCGCTCTGCGCCAGCGGGCCGCTTTGCCCCCAACCGGTCATGCGGCCGTACACAAGGCGCGGATTGCGGACGTGGCAGGCCTTGGGACCCAGGCCCAGCCGCTCCATCGCCCCGGGGCGCAGCCCTTCGATCAGCGCATCGGCGCCTGCCACGAGGTCGAGCGCCGCGGCGAGGCCCTCGGGCGATTTCAGGTTCAGCTGCACTACCTGCTTGCCGTGCTCCAGTTCCATCTCCGGCGGCACGGCCTGGCCGCGCAGGATGCGGCGCGCGTCAGGCGCGACCGGGCGGGTCACCAGCGTTACCTCGGCGCCGAGGCCGGCCAGCATGGCGCCGCACAGCGGGCCGGGGCCGATGCCTTCGAATTCCACCACCTTGATGCCGCGCAGGGGCAGCAGCTTGCCATGCTCACTCATTTGCTTGTCTCCGGTTGCCGTGCGCCGGGATCCGGATCCCGGGCCAGCCTGTGTGGGATGTGTGGTGCGCCGCGTCAGAACGGCCCCTTCGGACCCGTCACGGCGCTTGCGAGCCATGCTACGCGGTACGGCGCCGGGGCGGCAATGGCCGAAACTGCCAGCCGGGTTGACAGATTTGCCATGCGGCCGGTTATCGCACGCGAGACCGTGGCGGCATCGTAGTTTTCCGAACCAACTTGATCTAAGTCGGGTCACAGCGGGAAACTTGCTGCGATGATGGTTTCAGATGGCGCCGACGCCCCCGGCGGCAGCGTCAGGAGGTGTTCCTCAACCTGGCTCGTCCCGACAGCCCCCAATCCAGGAGATTCCCGTCATGACCAATATCGTCCTCGCTACCGATGGCTCGGCCTTCAGCGATGCCGCGGCTCGCTTCATTGCCGAAGGCAAGCTGCTGCAGAACGGCTTTACCGTGCATGTCGTGCATGTGGCCCCGGAAGTGAGCGGCCAGGTGCGCGCCTTTGTCAGCAAGGAAACCATCGACGACTGGCACAAGGAGGCCAGCGACAAGGCGATGGCGGGTGTCAGCGAGATCCTGTCGGCGGCCAGCGTGCCGTTCGAGCAGCATGCGCTGCACGGTTTTGCGCCGGAACGTATCGTGGCCTATGCGCGTTCGGTGAATGCCGAAGCCATCGTGATGGGCACGCATGGCCGCGGTTCGTTCTTTGATGCGGTGATCGGTTCGGTGGCCGGACGCGTGCTGGCGCAGGCGGATTGCCCGGTGCTGCTGGTCAAGGCGCCTGAGAAGAAGTAAGGCAATCTCGGGAAACGCGGCGCGCCCGGCGCCGCGTATCGCTTGTCAGGCGCCCCACAGGGGCGCTTCGTCCATCAGGGCTACCTGTTCGCGCAGTTCGAGAATGCGGTCCTGCCAGTAGCGCGCGGTGCCGAACCACGGGAACGCGGCCGGGAAGGCCGGGTCGGTCCAGCGGCTGGCCAGCCAGGCGCTGTAGTGCAGCAGGCGCAGGGTGCGCAGCGCCTCTACCAGCCACAGTTCGCGCGTGCGGAATTCGGCGAAATCCTCATAGCCGGCCACAACGTCGGCCAGCTGGTCCTGCATCGCCGCGCGGTCGCCCTCCAGCAGCATCCAGATGTCCTGGATCGACGGCGCCATGCGGCTGTCGTCAAAGTCCACGAAGTGCGGGCCCGGCGCGCCGTGGCTGCCGCCACGCGCATCGTCTTCGTCGATCCACAGCACATTGCCGCGGTGGCAGTCGCCATGCACGCGCAGCAGCGGCACCTCGCCGGCGCGTTCGTAACAGCGGCGCACGCCGTCCAGCGCGAGGTCGGCGACCGACTGCCACGCCGGCAGCAGGTCTGCGGGGATGCAGCCGCTGGCCAGCAGCCAGTCGCGCGGGGCAACGCCAAAGGTGTCGATATCCAGTGCTGGCCGGGCCTGGTAAGGCTGCGTCGCGCCGACGGCGTGGATACGGCCGATAAAGCGGCCGAGCCAGGTCAGCGTGTCCTTGCGGTCGAGCGCGGGTTCACGGCCGCCGCAGCGCGGGAACACGGCGAAGCGGAAGCCGGCGTGGTGACGCAGCGTGCCGGCATCCGGCGCAGCGGCCGGCAAGTACAGCGCCGGCACGGCCGGGATCTCGGCATCGGCCAGCTGCTGCACGAAGGCGTGTTCTTCCAGGATGGCCGCGTCGGTCCAGCGGCCGGGACGGTAGTACTTGGCGATGACCGGACCGGCGTCCTCGATGCCGGCCTGCCACACCCGATTTTCATAGCTGTTGAGCGCCAGCAGGCGCCCGTCGGGGCGCAGGCCGGCACTCTCGAGCGCGTCCAGCATCAGCTCCGGCGTCAGGCCGGCATAGGGAATACCGGAATCGGCCGAAGCGGTGGACGCTGTCATGGTGTCAGTCGCGGTTGCGGTTGCCGCCGAGCAGCGCGGCTTGCGGCGCCGGGCGGCGGTTGCGCGCAGGGGCCGGGGCGGCATCGTGCGGCTGGCGTGCCGGCTGGGCGGCGGCACGCTGCTGGCCGCGTGCCGGCTCTTGCCCGCCCTGGCGCGGCGCGCCGCTGCGTGCGCCGCCATTGCCGCCACCATGGTTGCCGGCGTTGCCGTTGCCGCCGCCGCGGCGCTGGCCGCCTTCGGCCTGCCGTTGACGCGGCTGGCCGCCCTGGCCCTGGCGCGGTGCGTCCTGGGCCGGGCGCGGCGCGCGTGCGCGTTGTGCCGGCTCGCCATCGGCGTTGGCCGGACGTGACTGGCTGCGACCGCGGCCCTGCCCTTGCCCCTGCCCGCCACCACGTTGCTGGCGGCCCTTCTGGATCGGCTCGGGTGCGATAGTCGGGTCGACTTCAAACCCCGGCAGCACGGTCTGCTCGATCTTGCGCTTGATCAGGCGTTCGATATCGCGCAGCAGCGCGTGCTCGTCCACGCAGACCAGCGAGATCGCCTCGCCCTCGGCGCCGGCGCGGCCAGTGCGGCCGATGCGGTGCACGTAGTCCTCGGGCACATTGGGCAGGTCGAAGTTGACCACGTGCGGGAGCTGGTCGATGTCGATGCCGCGCGCGGCGATATCGGTCGCCACCAGCAGCCGCAGCGTGCCGGCCTTGAACTCGGACAGCGCGCGCGTGCGCGCCGACTGGCTCTTGTTGCCGTGGATCGCCAGCGCCGACAGACCATCCTTGGTCAGCTGCTCGGCCAGGCGGTTGGCGCCGTGCTTGGTGCGGGTGAACACCAGCACCTGGTGCCAGTCGTGCTGGCGCACCAGGTGCGCCAGCAGTTCGCGCTTGCGTTCGCGGTCGACCGGGTAGACGCGCTGGTCGACGGTCTCGGCGGTGGTGTTGCGCCGCGCCACCTCGATCGAGGCGGGGTTGTTCAGCAGGCGGTCGGCCAGCGCGCGGATATCGTCCGAGAACGTCGCCGAGAACAGCAGGTTCTGGCGCTTGGCCGGCAGCACGTTGAGGATCTTGCGGATATCGTGGATGAAGCCCATGTCGAGCATGCGGTCGGCTTCATCGAGCACCAGCAGCTCTACCTGCGACAGGTCGACGGTGCGCTGGGCCACGTGGTCGAGCAGTCGGCCGGGCGTGGCCACCACGATATCGACGCCGCGCTTCAGCTGCTCGATCTGCGGGTTGATGCCGACGCCGCCGAACATCACCATCGAGCGCAGGCGCAGGTACTTGCCATAGTTGCGCACGCTCTCCTCGACCTGCGCGGCCAGCTCGCGCGTCGGCGTCAGCACCAGCGCGCGTACCGGCGGCTTGCCGGCGCGCGGTGCGTTGCCGGCGGCACGGGCCGCGGCGGACTCGGACAGCAGGTGCAGCATCGGCAGGGTGAAGCCGGCGGTCTTGCCGGTGCCGGTCTGGGCGCCGGCCAGCAGGTCGCCGCCCTTGAGGACGGCCGGGATTGCCTGCGCCTGGATGGGAGTCGGTGAGGTGTAGCCCTGCTCGGCCACCGCACGCACAATCTTTTCGGACAAGCCGAGTTCAGAAAAAGACATGAATTGCTGCTTCGGCCATCCCTGCGCACGCGGTGCGCCGATCGCGGGATGGCTCGTGTAATCGATGTTCGGTATCGGTAACAGGAGCGGCCGGAGGGCCGGCCCGGCAGGCCAGTGGCCCGCCCGCGGGAAAGGTCGCTAGTGTACCAGTCCATCGCGAGCCGGTTCTGCACATGCGGCAGGGCCGCATGCGTGGCTGCGCACATCGGCCCCGCCAGGTGACGCTGCGCTATCATGACTGGCGCCGCAGTCGGCCCGCCCCCGGAGCCGTCGCCATCACGCCGGCCCCCTTCCTGCCCCGGCACCCTGCTGTGCCCTCCGGAGCCCGCCATGCGCTTGCGTTTCCTTGAAGACCAGGAAGTCACCCTGTTTGCGGCCATCCCGGTCGGCATCGTGGCGGCCATTGCGACCACGCTCTTCAAGGAGGCGCTGGAAGGTGCCGGCGTGGTGCTGTTTTCCAGCCATGCCGACGTGGTGGTCGTCTTTGCGGAACTGGCACTGGGCTGGCGCGTGGTGGTACCGGCAGTGGGCGGTGCACTGGCCGGCGCATTGCTGGTCCTGTCCAACCGGCTGGCCAGCAGCCATCGCGGCGCGACCGACTATATGGAAGCGGTGGCGAATGGCAGCGGCCGGCTGCCGGTACGGATCACGCTGCTACGGGCCATGTCGTCGTTCTTCTCCATCGTCAGCGGCAGCTCGGTCGGCAAGGAAGGCGCGATGATCCAGCTCGCGGCGCTGTGCGGCTCGTTGTTTCCGACCACCCGGCTGGAACGGGGCGGCGGCTCGAACATGCGCCGGATGCTGACCGCGTGCGCCGCCGCAGCAGGCCTGGCAACCGTCTATCACACCCCTTTCTCCGCGGCCGTCTTTGTCGCTGAAGTGGTTTTTGGTGCACTGGCGGTGCAGCGACTGATGCCCCTGTTCCTTGCCTCGGTAGCCGGCGCGATGGTCAGCCAGTGGCACGGCGGACTGCAGCCCCTGTATCCGGGGCTGGATATCGCGCCCGACCTGCGCCCGCATATCCTGCTCGCAGCAGCCGGGCTCGGCGTGGCGGCCGGCATCGTCGGCGCGCTGTTCATGCGCGCGTCTGGCTTTGCCCGCAGCCGCTTCGCCGCGATGCCGGGCGGGCCGGTGGCGCGGCTGGCGCTGGGCGGCGCGCTGGTCGGGGTGCTGGCGATGGCAGTGCCCGAAGTCGTGGGCAACGGCTACCACACCATCCAGACCATCCTGCAGGAACAGCCGCTGAGCGTGCCGGTGGCCGGGGTGCTGCTGGCCAAGCTGGTGGCCACGGTGATCAGCATGGGTTCCGGCGCGGTCGGCGGGGTGTTCACGCCGTCGCTGTTCGTTGGCGCGGCGCTGGGGCAGCTGCTGGCGCTGGCCATGCATGGCGTCGCCGACGGCGCCACGCCGCTGCTGCCGCTGGTCGGCATGAGCGCGTTTCTGGCGGCGACCAGCCAGGCACCGCTGATGTCGGTGCTGATGGTATTCGAGATGACGCTGGCGCCGGCGCTGCTGCTGCCGTCGATGATCGGCGCGGTGGCGGCGTACTATACGGCGTCGCGCTGCCAGACGCTGTCGCTGTACAGCGTGATCGCCGAGCGCGCACAGGCGTCGGCCGCGGCCGAGCACGCGCGCACCATGACGCTGGCGGGGCTGTGCGATCCGACCGCCACCGTACTCGCCCCCAACGCCAGCCTGGCCGAGGCGGCCGACAAATTCGCCGAGACCGGTACCCGCTATCTCTACCTGGTGCAGTTTGACGGGCGCCTGCTGGGCGCGCTTTCGATCCACGCCGTGCAACGCGCCCAGCGCGAAGGCTCGCAGCAGGGCGTGCTGGAGTTGGCCGAACGCGACTTCCCGGCGCTCACGCCTGATTCGCGCCTGCGCGATGCGCTTGAGGTGTTCGCCGAACACGGCATCAACCGGATCCCGCTGGTGCGGGACACGGTCGACCGTGAGCTGATCGGCACCGTGTCAAAGCAGCGTGTGCTGCAAGAGGCATCCTGCCTGTTCTGAGTGCCGTCTTGCCGGGCCGCCCCCGGGCAGCGCCAAGCGAGTAAAATGGCGGGTTGCGCCCGCTCCGGGCCATCCCCACCCACACGCTTCGCC
Organism: Cupriavidus consociatus; assembly: GCF_017814975.1. Taxonomy (GTDB): domain Bacteria; phylum Pseudomonadota; class Gammaproteobacteria; order Burkholderiales; family Burkholderiaceae; genus Cupriavidus; species Cupriavidus consociatus. Next base: position 267,761 of record NZ_JAGIQA010000005.1, on the reverse strand, counting down.
TCACTTGACGGAGTTTTCCCATGCCAGCAGGTCGTGATACGCGCCGCGAGGCGCCGGAAGAAGCCAGGTCCTTGCGCGGACGGCTGCCGCGGCTGGCGGGCGTAACGTTAACGGTAGCGACCCTGCTGTTCGGCACGGCCGCCGCCTTGGCCCAGCCGGTGCGGGTGATCCCGGAGGACGCGCAGGCAGCCAGGCTGGTGCTCGCCGCCCCGTCGGCCAGCGCGCCGCCGACCGCCACGCTGGACGGCAAGACCGTGGGCGTGGCCCCGGGCCTGCGCCTGTTCGGCACCGACAACCAGTTGCTGGCCACCGCCGCGGTGGCAGGCCAGAAGCTGCCGGTGCGCTACAAGCTCGACCTCTACGGCCAGTTGCTGACCGCCTGGGTGCTGAGCGAGCCGGAGCAGAAGGCGCTGAAGCAGAAATCGTAGTCCCCGAAAGAGCGCGGCGTGCCCCACGCGACCGCGCGTTGTTGCAACACCCTGATGCCCCCAGGTCAACCACTGAGATCGGCATATGAAGAAAGTTTTCGTCAAGACGTACGGCTGCCAGATGAACGAGTATGACTCGGACAAGATGGTCGACGTCCTCAACGCCAGCCAGGGGCTGGAACCCACCGACAACGTCGAAGACGCCGACGTGATCCTGTTCAACACCTGCTCGGTGCGCGAGAAAGCGCAGGAGAAGGTGTTTTCCGAACTGGGCCGGATGAAGGCGCTCAAGGCGGTCAAGCCCGACCTGGTGATCGGCGTGGGCGGCTGCGTGGCCAGCCAGGAAGGCGCCAGCATCGTCTCGCGCGCCCCGTATGTCGACGTGGTATTCGGCCCGCAGACGCTGCATCGCCTGCCCGACCTGATCGCGCGCCGCCAGCGCACCGGCCAGTCGCAGGTCGACATTTCCTTCCCCGAGATCGAGAAGTTCGACCACCTGCCGCCGGCACGCGTGGAAGGCCCGAGCGCCTTCGTCTCGATCATGGAAGGCTGCTCCAAGTACTGCAGCTACTGCGTGGTGCCCTATACCCGTGGCGAGGAAGTATCGCGTCCGTTCGAGGACGTGCTGGCCGAAGTGGCCGGACTGGCCGAGCAAGGCGTGCGCGAAGTCACGCTGCTGGGCCAGAACGTCAACGCCTATCGCGGCAAGATGGGCGATACCACCGAGATCGCGGACTTTGCGCTGCTGATCGAGTACGTGGCCGAGATCCCGGGCATCGAGCGCATCCGCTACACCACCAGCCACCCGAAGGAATTCACCTCCCGGCTGGTCGATCTGTACGGCCGCTGCGACAAGCTGGTGAATCATTTGCACCTGCCCGTGCAGCATGCTTCGGACCGCATCCTGATGGCGATGAAGCGCGGCTACAGCGTTCTGGAATACAAGAGCATCATCCGCAAGCTGCGCGTGCTGCGCCCGCAGATGTCGATGTCGTCGGACTTTATCGTCGGCTTCCCCGGCGAGACCGATGCCGACTTCGAGAAGCTGATGGCGATGATCGAGGAGATCGGTTACGACACCTCGTTCTCGTTCATTTTCAGCCCGCGTCCGGGCACGCCTGCCGCCAACCTGCACGACGACACCCCGCACGAGGTCAAGCTGCGCCGGCTGCAGCGCCTGCAAGCCACCATCGAGGAAAACGTGCAGCGCATCAGCCAGAACATGGTCGGCACGGTGCAGCGCATCCTGGTCGAAGGCCCGGCGCGCAAGGATCCGACCGAGCTGCATGGCCGCACCGAGAACAACCGCGTGGTCAACTTCGCGCTGCCGGGCGTGCCCCAGGCGGGACGCGACCGGCTGGTCGGCCAGATGGTCGATGTCAGCATCACGCAGGCGTTCCCGCACTCGCTGCGCGGCGAGATCGTGGTGCGCCAGTAATCGAGCCTCCGGCAAAAGATGAAAATCCCTTCGGCAGAATTCGTCGCCCCCAAGGACGACAACACCCGCCTGCAGAACCTGTGCGGGCCGCTCGACGAAAACCTGCGCCAGATCGAGCAGGCGCTGGACGTGACCATCCAGCGGCGCGGCCATCGCATGACGGTGCGCGGCAACCATGCGCAGGACGCCGCGCTGGCGCTGGAGCGTTTCTATAACCACGCGCGCACGCCGCTGTCGATCGACGACGTGCAGCTGGGCCTGGTGGAAACGCGCCAGCTCAGCGCGCATGGCAGCTACCTGCCCGGCAACGACGACGACAAGGGCAACAACGACGAGCGCGAGTTCGAAGATGAATCGCCGGTGCTGCACACCCGCCGCACCGGCCTGCAGGGCCGCACCGTGGCCCAGCGAGAGTACCTGCGCAATATCCTGTCGCACGACCTGACCATGGGCGTCGGCCCGGCTGGCACCGGCAAGACCTACCTGGCGGTGGCGTGCGCGGTCGACGCGCTGGAGCGTGACGCGGTCAAGCGCATCGTGCTGACGCGCCCGGCGGTGGAAGCCGGCGAGCGCCTGGGCTTCCTGCCCGGCGACCTGGCGCAGAAGGTCGATCCTTACCTGCGCCCGCTGTATGACGCGCTTTACGACCTGCTCGGCTTCGACCGCACGCAGAAGATGTTCGAGCGCCAGATGATCGAGATCGCGCCTCTGGCCTATATGCGCGGGCGCACGCTGAACCACGCCTTCATCATCCTGGACGAGGCGCAGAACACCACGCCCGAGCAGATGAAGATGTTCCTGACCCGGATCGGCTTCGGCTCCAAGGCGGTGATCACCGGCGACATCACGCAGATCGACCTGCCCAAGGGCCAGAAGAGCGGCCTGGTGGAAGCGCAGCACGTGCTGCGCGACGTGCGCGGCATCGCCAGCACCCGCTTTACCAGCATCGACGTGGTGCGCCATCCGCTGGTGGCGCGCATCGTCGATGCCTATGACGAATACCACGCCCAGCACAAGGACGCGTAATTGAAATCCCCGAAGAACCAGAAACTTAAGCCCCCCGGCGTCAGCCTGACCCTGTTCGATGGCGACGGCCGCGCGCGCAAGAGCGCCGCGCACGCGCTGCGCGTGCAGCTGCCCGACGGCCGCAGCCTGACGCTGGACCTGTCGCAGGCCGCCGACGGCGTGGTCGCGCTGCTGGCCGAGCACACCGACACCAACCAGCAGGCCGGCCTGCTGGTACGCCCGGACAACCATGACTCGCTGTCCGTGGCCGTGACCGCCACGCCGGTCGTGACCACCACCGGCACCCCGGCCACGCCGCCGGCGCTGGAACTGGAAATCCAGCAGGGCGACGGCATCGGCAAGCAGGACGGCCTGCCGCCGCGCAGGAAGATCGAAACCTGGGTCAAGTCGGCACTGTATGCCGATGCCGCACTGACGATCCGCTTCGTCGGCGAGGAAGAAGGCCGCCTGCTCAACCGCACCTACCGCGGCAAGGATTACGCCACCAACGTGCTGACCTTTGCCTATGCGGAGAACGAGGACGACCCGGTGACCGGCGATATCGTGCTGTGCTGCCCGGTGGTCGAAGCCGAGGCGCGCGAGCAGCGCAAGCCGCTGGAAGCGCACTATGCACACCTGATCGTGCACGGCGTGCTGCATGCCCAGGGCTACGAGCACGAGGAAGACGCCGAAGCCGAGGAAATGGAGGCGATCGAGACCGAGACCCTGCAGGCGCTGGGCTACGCGGATCCCTACCTCGCCGAGCGCACCGGCACGGCGTGATTGACGGCGCACCGGCGGCGCGGCACAAAGGCCGCCGGCATCACATCCAACTACGGCGGCCCGGCGGCTGTCACGGGATCGACAGCCTTTTGGTGTATCCTTCAGTCGATCTCCACCACGCGCTCGCCGCGAAATGAACGACCCCTATCCCAGTTCGAAGCCCGCCTACCTGAAGCAGGTCGATCGCCCCAGATCGCTTCTCGAACGCCTGTCAGACCTGATCTCCCCCGAGCCGGACACCCGCGCAGAACTGCTCGAAGTGCTCCAGGACGCGCATGAGCGCAACCTGATCGACGCCGACTCGCTGTCGATGATCGAGGGCGTGTTCCAGGTCTCCGAACTGACTGCCGGCGACATCATGGTGCCGCGCGCGCAGATGGACATGGTCAATATCGCCGACGCGCCGGAAACCTTCATCCCCTTCATGCAGCAGACCGCGCACTCGCGCTTCCCGGTCTGTGAAGGCAGCCGCGACAACATCATCGGCATCCTGCTGGCAAAGGACCTGCTGCGCTACTACACCGACCCCGCCTTCGACCTGCGCGAAACGCTGCGCCCGGCGGTGTTCATCCCCGAATCCAAGCGCCTGAATATCCTGCTGCGCGAATTCCGCATCAACCGCAACCATATCGCCATCGTCGTCGACGAATACGGCGGCGTGGCCGGGCTGGTGACGATCGAAGACGTGCTCGAGCAGATCGTCGGCGATATCGAGGATGAGTTCGACCTGGACGAAGACCAGGACAATATCCTGCCGATGCCCGACGGCAGCTGGCGCGTCCACGGCCTGACCGAAATCGCCCAGTTCAACGAGGCCTTCGGCACCGGCTTTTCCGACCACGACGTCGACACCGTGGGCGGACTGCTGTCCAACCATGTGGGCCACGTGCCCCACCGCGGCGAGGTCATCATCCTGCCGCCGATCCGCTTCGAAGTGCTGCGCGCCGACGCGCGGCAGGTGCACCTGCTGCAGGTGCGCCGCGAATCCCTGGCTGACAGCGCGAGCGCTGCCGGCGCATGAAGCGTCCCGCCCCGATCCCCAACGGCGCGGCCGCTGCCGACGCCGGCGTAGGCAGCGTGCCCGGCGCGCGTTCGCGCGCAGCCGCCATGGCGCGCCTGCTGCTGGCCGGCGTGCTCGGCGTTGCCCATACGCAGGCCTTCGCCCCGCATGACTGGTGGTGGCTGCAGATCCTTTCGCTGGCCGGCCTGGCCGCGCTGATGACCGACGCGCCGCGCGCACGCATCGCCGCGGCCACCGGCTATGCCTTCGGCCTGGGCTGGTTCCTGTCCGGCATCTGGTGGCTCTATATCAGCATGCACGTCTACGGCGAAATGCCGGCGTGGATGGCGGCGCTGGCGGTGGTGCTGTTCTCGGGCTACCTTGCGCTGTGGCCGGCGCTGGCGGGCGCGCTATGGCACCGGCTGACGGCACGACTGCGCGCAGGCACATGGGCCGCCGCGCTGCTGGCGCCGCTGGCGTTCGGTGCCGCGTGGGGGCTGTCGGAGTGGCTGCGCGGTGTCGTTTTCACCGGTTTCCCGTGGCTGTCGGGCGGCTATGCCCATACCGACGGGCCGCTTGCCGGCTTCGCGCCGCTGGTCGGCGTCTACGGCATCGGGGCGCTGGCGGCCGCCGTCGCGGCCTTGCTCGCCGGGGCTGTGCGCGGGCTGGGGCAGGGAGCGCACACGCGTGCCATCGTTTCGCTGGTGCTGGCGCTGTTGCTGCCGTCGCTTGGCGCGGCGCTGTCGCCGCTGGCCTGGACCACGCCGGCCGGCAAGCCGCTGACGGTGCGGCTGCTGCAGGGCAACGTGCCGCAGGACATCAAGTTCGAGGCCGTCGGCATCCAGCGCTCGATCGCGCTATACCGCGACATGATCACCGCCGCGCCCGCCGACCTGGTGGTGACGCCCGAAACCGCGTTCCCCGTGATCTTGCAGGACCTGCCGGTCGACGTCGCCGTGGCGGTGCGCGACTACGCGCTGCAGAGCGGCACCACGGTGCTGTTCGGCGCGGCCGGAGCCGATTCGCCGGTCGATTTCACCAACAGCGTGTTCGGGCTGGGGCCGCTGACCGAACGGCTGTACCGCTACAACAAGCACCACCTGGTGCCGTTCGGCGAGTTCATTCCGCTGGGCTTCCGCTGGTTCGTCGACATGATGAAGATGCCGCTGGGCGATTTCCGCCGCGGCGGACTCGACCAGCCTTCGCTGCCGGTGCGCGGCGTGCGCGTGGCGCCCAACATCTGCTACGAGGATCTGTTCGGCGAGGAGATCGCGCAGACGTTGCGCCAGCAGCCCGCGCCAGCCAACGTGCTGGCCAACCTGACCAACCTGGCCTGGTTCGGCGATACCATCGCACTGGACCAGCATCTGCAGATCTCGCGCATGCGCGCGCTGGAAACGCGCCGCCCGATGCTGCGCTCGACCAATACCGGCATGACCGCGGTGGTACGCCCCGACGGCACCGTGCAGGCGCGCCTGCCCACCTTCACGGTCGGCACGCTGGAGGCCGAGGTGCAGGGCATGCAGGGGCTGACCCCATATATCCGCTGGGGCAACGCGCCGGTGCTGGCACTGTTTGCGCTGGTGCTTGGCGCGACTGCCTGGCGCGCGCGGCGCGCGGGCTGAACCCGGATCCGGGGCGCGCGGCGGGCTTCCGCCGCGGTCTCGCGAGCCGCGGCGTCCATGGCGCGTCAGACGCGCGCCGGCTGCGTCAGTTGATCAGCCCCGTCGCCACCGACACGACGGCCGCGGCGATCATGACCGCGATTGCGACCAGGTAAGGTTTGCGAGAAAGCAGCGTCATGATTCCAAGTCCCCATCATTAATCGTCTACCGGCAGGACGGCCAGGCCTGCCAACCGCAACTCTCGAGCGGGTTGCTTACTAATACTGTATACAAAAACGTTATCGGTTAGCGTTGCCGCAACTTGAAAACGGGGTCGGTATTTTCCCCATGCGTTGCGAAAGACCGACATCGGCCGGCACCTCCGTGCACCAGCCGACACCCCGCCAATCGGGGCGGGCGGCCAAAAAGCCGATAGAATTCAGGGTTTGGCAAAATCCGTATGCGGCGGCCCCGGCACGCGCTGCGCCGCCAGCACGCCGGGCGGAGCAAGTTCGCCCGCAGCCGACCGATCAGCCACTACCTAGTCTTCATATGCTGACCTTCCAACAAATGATTCTGACCCTGCAGGCCTACTGGGACCGGCAGGGTTGCGCGCTGTTGCAACCCATCGATCTGGAGGTCGGCGCCGGCACTTCCCACGTGCATACCTTCCTGCGCGCGATCGGCCCCGAGCCGTGGCGCGCCGCCTACGTGCAGCCGTCGCGGCGGCCGAAGGACGGCCGTTATGGCGAGAACCCGAACCGCCTGCAGCACTATTACCAGTATCAGGTCGTGCTCAAGCCCGCGCCGGAGAACATCCTCGAGCTGTACCTGGGCTCGCTGGAGGCGCTGGGCCTGGACCTGAAGCAGAACGATATCCGCTTCGTCGAGGACGACTGGGAGAACCCGACGCTGGGCGCGTGGGGCCTGGGCTGGGAGGTCTGGCTCAACGGCATGGAAGTGACCCAGTTCACCTATTTCCAGCAGGTCGGCGGCATCGACTGCAAGCCGATCACGGGCGAAATCACCTACGGCATCGAGCGCCTGGCGATGTACCTGCAGAAGGTCGAGAACGTCTTCGACCTGGTCTGGACCGAATGGGTCGAGAACGGCGACACGCGCCGCCTGACCTACGGCGACGTGTACCACCAGAACGAAGTCGAGCAGTCGACCTACAACTTCGAGCACAGCAACACCGAAATCCTGTTCCGCCATTTCGCCGAGCACGAGGGCGAGGCCAAGCGCCTGATGGGCAATGCCGAAGGCGCCGAGGCGAGCGAGGCCACCGGCACGCGCCTGGCGCTGCCCGCCTATGAACAGGTGCTGAAGGCCGCGCACACGTTCAACCTGCTGGACGCCCGCGGCGCCATCTCGGTGACCGAGCGCGCCGCCTATATCGGCCGCATCCGCAACCTGTCGCGCCAGGTGGCGCAGGCCTACTACGATTCGCGCGAGGCCCTCGGCTTCCCGATGTGCGGCAACGGCGGAGCCCGGGCATGACGCAACTGGCGCGCAGCGCGCTGTGCTGCGCCTTGGCCATCGCCACGCTGTCAGCCACCGGCAATGCCGCCGCCGCGCGCGCGGTGGCTGCCCCCGCGCCGCAGGCGCTGCTGCTGCCGGCCGAGCTGAGCAATGTCTGCGAGGCCGACCCGCAGGCGCTGCAGCTGGCCATGTCGCGCCACTGGCGCCCGTCGCTGAACGCGCTCGACCAGTGGACGCAGCTGGTGCGCTCGTTCGCCTGCGACCTCTCGGGACAGCGCGACCTGGGCTGGCACCGCGTGCCGCTGCGCGCCTATGAAAGCGCGATCCGCTACCCGCTGACCTGGGTGGAGGTGGAAACCACCAACGGCCGCACCCGGCGCAAGACCAAGACCTATTACTCGGCCGCCCAGCTGCCGCCGAAGATCGACTTCTGGGTGGGCGGGCGCATCGACGAGATCCGCTATGACAAGCGCCTGCGCCGCATCGACGCGCGCTTCCCCGCCGCGGGCAGCCGCGGCGGCAGCAACGGCGCCGCCAGCGCCGCGGCGGCCGCGCAATGCGCCTTCACCACGTTGCAATTCCGGCAACAGAACGGCCTGTGGCTGCTGTCCGGAGTGGAACCTAATCATTCGCCGCGCTGCTGACAGCGGCGCGCGCCACAACCTGTTGGATACGATTCATGTCGCAACCCATGACCGACTCGCTGCTGATCGAACTGTTCACCGAAGAGCTGCCTCCCAAGGCGCTGGCGCGTCTGGGCGACGCCTTCGCGCAGGGCCTGTTCGCCGGCCTGGGCGAGCGCGACCTGCTTGAGCCGGGCGCCACCGTGACGCCGTTCGCCACGCCGCGCCGGCTGGCAGCGCTGGTGTCGGGCGTGCGCCGCAGCGCGCCCGACCGCGAGCAGCGCGAGAAGGTCCTGCCGCTGTCGGTGGCGCTTGGCGCCAACGGCGAGCCCACCCCGCCGCTGGCCAAGAAGCTGGCCGCGCTGGCCAAGTCGGTCGGCGTCGCCGAGATCGACTGGCAGTCGCTGGAGCGTGCCTCGGACGGCAAGGCCGAGGCCTTCTTCTACCGGTACACCGCACGCGGCGCCGAGCTCGCCGCGGGGCTGCAGGCGGCGCTGGAAGATACGATCGTCAGGCTGCCCATCCCCAAGGTGATGAGCTACCAGCGCCCGGACGGCAGCACCGTGCATTTCGTGCGCCCGGCGCACAGCCTGATCGCGCTGTTCGGCAGCGAGATCCTGCCGGTGTCGGTGCTGGGCCTGCAGGCCAGCAATGTGACGCAGGGCCACCGCTTCCTGTCGCACGGCATGATCGAGATCACGCATGCCAGCGACTACGCGAAGCAGCTTGAATCGGCAGGCCGCGTGCTGGCCAGCTATGCCGAACGCCGCGAGCGCATGCGTGCCGCATTGCTGGCCGAGGCCGGCGCCGACCAGGTGATCATGCCCGAGTCGCTGCTCGACGAAGTCAACTCGCTGGTGGAATGGCCGGTGGTCTACGCCTGCCATTTCGAGGAAGCGTTCCTGGCGGTGCCGCAGGAATGCCTGATCCTGACCATGCAGACCAACCAGAAGTACTTTGCGCTGACCGATGCCCAGGGCCACCTGCGCAACCGCTTCCTGATCGTATCGAACCTGGCCACCGAGACGCCGCAGTCGATCATCACCGGCAACGAGCGCGTGGTGCGTCCGCGCCTGGCCGATGCCAAGTTCTTCTTCGACCAGGACCGCAAGAAGACGCTGGCCTCGCGCGTGCCGCAACTGGCCAGCGTGGTCTACCACAACAAGATCGGCACGCAGCTGGACCGCGTGCAGCGCCTGCAGCAGATCGCCGGCCATGTCGCCGATGCTCTCAACGCCGCCGGCGTGGCCACCGACAAGGCGGCCGCGATGCGCGGCGCGGAGCTGGCCAAGGCCGACCTGCTGACCGACATGGTCGGCGAGTTCCCCGAACTCCAGGGCACCATGGGCACGTACTATGCGCGCCACGACGACGAAGCCGGTGACGTGGCGCTCGCCTGCTCCGAACACTACCGCCCGCGCTTCGCCGGCGATGCGCTGCCCGAGGGCTCGGTCAGCACCGCCGTCGCGCTGGCCGACAAGCTCGAAACGCTGGTCGGCATCTGGGGCATCGGCCTGCAGCCGACCGGCGAGAAAGACCCGTTCGCTCTGCGCCGCCATGCGCTGGGCATCCTGCGCATGCTGATCGAGAAGCCGCTGGCGCTGTCGGTGACCGGGCTGCTGGCGCTGACGCAGCAGACGTTCGAAGGCATTGCCGCGGTCAAGCCGGCGCCGGATGCCATCGCCGACTTCCTGTACGACCGCGTGCGCGGCTACCTGAAGGAAAAGGGCTACACCACCAACGAGGTCGAGGCCGTGGTCAGCCTGCGCCCGGACCAGTTGCACGACGTGCTGGGCCGCATGGAGGCGGTGCGTACCTTCGCCGCGCTGCCCGAGGCCGAGGCCCTGGCCGCCGCCAACAAGCGCATCACCAATATCCTGCGCAAGAACACCGAGCCGGTCGGCGCGGTAAACCCTGCGCTGTTCCAGGAAGAGGCCGAAGGCGCGCTGCACGCGGCCATCGAGAAGGTACGCCCGGCCGTGGAAGCCGCCTTCGCCAGCGGCGATTTCACCGCCGCGCTGCGCGACCTGGCCCAGCTGCGCGATGCCGTCGACCGCTTCTTCAACGACGTGATGGTGATGGCCGAGGACGCGCAGCTGCGCGCCAACCGCCTGGCGCTGCTGGCCTCGCTGCATGCGCTGGCCAACCGCGTGGCCGACATCTCCAAGCTGGCCGCCTGAGCGCCGCCAGCACGCGATACCGGAGCCGCACATGCCGCAGACGCCGCCCAAGTTCGTCATCCTGGACCGCGACGGGGTGGTCAACCTCGACAGCGACCAGTTCATCAAGTCGCCGGACGAATGGATCCCCATCGACGGCAGCCTGGAAGCCATTGCCGCGCTGAACCAGGCCGGCTATCGCGTGGTGATCGCCAGCAACCAGTCCGGCATCGGCCGCGGCCTGTTCGAGATGAGCGCGCTCAATGCCATGCACGAGAAGATGTACACGGCGCTGGCGCGCCTGGGCGGGCGCGTCGAAGCCGTATTCTTCTGCCCGCATACCGCCGCGGACGGCTGCGACTGCCGCAAGCCCAAGTCCGGCATGCTCGAGCAGATCAGCGAGCGCTTCGGTATCGAGCTCAGGGGCGTGCCGATTGTCGGCGATTCGCTGCGCGACCTCGAGGCCGGCGTTGCGGTCGGTTGCGCGCCGCACCTGGTGCGCAGCGGCAAGGGCATGAAGACCCTCGACAAAGGCGGCCTGCCGCCCGGCACGCAGGTGCATGACGACCTGCGCGCCTTCGCGAGCTGGCTGACCGGCAACCATGGCGGCAACGACGGCGCCACCCGCGAGTCCGCACAATAATCCATTGCCGACGCTGGCACCGATCCTCTTTTTTGCGCCCCCACGCATGACGTTTCTCCGTTCCCTGCTGTTTGCGCTGTACCTGCTGGTGCTGACGCCTCCCTACGCCTGCGCCTGCTTCATAGTGTTTCCCTTCATGAATGCCGACCAGCGCTTCCGCTTTGTGCGCGGCTGGCCGCGGCTGGTGATCTGGGCCGCGCGCGGCATCTGCGGCATCCAGTACCGCATCGAAGGCCATGAGCATATGGACAGCATGCTCGACAAGCCCGTGGTGCTGCTGTCCAAGCACCAGTCGGCGTGGGAAACGGTGGCCTACGTGGCGCTGATGCCCAGGCCGCTGTGCTTCGTTTTCAAGCGCGAGCTGCTGCTGGTGCCTTTCTTCGGCTGGGCGCTGGGCATGCTGAAGATGGTGCATATCAACCGCAAGGAAGGCACCCGCGCCTTCGCCTCGGCTGTGCGCCAGGGACGCGAGCGGCTGTCCGAAGGCGCCTGGATCATCATGTTCCCGGAGGGCACGCGCACGCCGTCGGGGCTGGAAAAGCCGCGCTACAAGAGCGGCGGCGCGCGCCTGGCGGTCGAGACCGGCGCCTGGGTGCTGCCGATGGCGGTCAACTCCGGCCGGGTGTGGCCGCGCAACAGGTTCCTCAAGTACCCGGGCATGGTGACGATCTCGGTCGGACCGCCGATCGCCTCGGCCAACAAGACCGCCGACCAGCTCAACCAGGAAGTGGCCGACTGGATCGAGGGGGACATGCGCCGCATCGACGCGGACAGCTATCGCAGGGAAGCACGGGTAGAGCCGGCCGCATGAAGCTGCTGCGCCCCGCCTCCGACACCGACGGCGCGCAGCTGGAACTGCCGCTGGCAGAGGCCCCTGCCGGCGTCCACGCGCCGGCCGCGCCGCTGGTGCCGGAGCAGCCGGCATGGCCGGTACCGCAGCCCAATGCCCGTCTGCTGCACGTCGGCGAGCGCGCGCTGCACTATACGCTCAAGCGTTCGTCGCGACGCACCATCGGCTTCACCATCGACGACCGCGGCCTGTCGATCACCGCGCCGCGCTGGGTCACGCTGGCCGACATCGAATCGGCCATCCTGGAGAAGCAGCGCTGGATCTTCAACAAGATGGGCGAGTGGCGGCACCGCGAGGCACGCCGCGTGCTGCCCACCGTGCAGTGGCGCGACGGCGCCAGCCTGCCCTTCCTGGGCCAGCCGCTGACGCTGTCGCTGGAGTCGCCGATCGGCGCGCTGCTGTTCGATGCCGACCGCCGCTTGCTGCACCTGGCGCTGCCCGCGCACGCCGACGAGCAGCAAATCAAGGATCGTGTGCAGGGCTGGCTTCAGCAACAGGCGCGCCGGCTGCTGGCCGAGCGGCTCGACGTCTATGCCGGCAAGCTGGGCGTGCGCCATACCGGCTTTGCGCTGACTTCGGCGGCCACGCGCTGGGGCAGCTGCACCGCCGACGGCAAGATCCGGCTGAACTGGCGCCTGATGCATTTCCCGCTGTCGATGATCGACTACGTTGCGGCGCACGAGCTCGCCCACCTGAAGGAAATGAACCACGGGCCGCGCTTCTGGGAAACCGTGGAATCGATCTTTCCGGAATTCCGCGACGCCCGCGCGCAGCTGCGCGCGCATCCGCCCGAGCTGCTGCCGAGCTTTTAAGCAGCCGGTGCGTTTCGGCTAAACGCACTAAAATGGCGCCTTCCAATACCTAAAACAGTTGAAGGCCCTCAAATGCGACTCCTCCACACCATGCTGCGCGTTGGCGACATGCAGCGCTCCATCGATTTCTACACCCGCATCCTCGGCATGCAACTGCTGCGCGAGAGCGACAACCCCGAGTACAAGTACCGCCTGGCCTTCGTCGGCTACGGCCCCGAAAGCGAGACCGCGGTGCTGGAGCTGACCTATAACTACGGCGTCGACCAGTATGACCTGGGCACCGCCTACGGCCATATCGCGCTGGAGACCGACAACGCCGCCGCGGCGTGCGAGCGCATCCGCGCGGCCGGCGGCAAGGTCACCCGCGAAGCCGGCCCGGTCAAGGGCGGCACCACCGTGATCGCCTTCGTCGAAGATCCGGACGGCTACAAGATCGAGCTGATCGAGCGCCATTCCACCCGCGACGCCGGCCGCCCGTAACCCGTCCATCGACCGCGGCCGTGGACGCGCAAACCCTGACCCGCCGGCCGCTGGACGGCATGGCGGTGGGCCTGATGGTGGTGCTGTGCGCCGCCTGGGGCCTGCAACAGGTGGTGATCAAGGTGACCGCGCCGCTGATGGGCGCGGTGCTGCAGGCCGGCGTGCGCTCGGCCGTGGCGGCGCTGCTGGTGTTCGGCTTTGCCGCGTGGCGCGGCACGCCGATCTGGCGCCGTGACGGCACGCTCAACGCGGGGCTGCTGGCGGGGCTGCTGTTCGGCGCCGAGTTCTTCTGCATCTTCGTCGGGCTGGGCCACACCACGGCCTCGCGCATGGCCGTGTTCCTGTACACCGCGCCGATCTTCACCGCGCTGGGACTGCATTTCGTGGTGCCGGGCGAGCGGCTGCACACCGGGCAATGGCTCGGCGTGGCGCTGGCGTTCGCAGGCATGGCACTGGCGTTCGCCGATGGCATCGCGGCGCCGTCGGCCCATGGCAGCACACTGCTGGGCGATGCGCTCGGCATCCTGGCCGGGGCGCTGTGGGCCGCCACCACCGTAGTGGTGCGCGCCAGCCCGCTGGCGACCGCGCCGGCCAGCAAGACGCTGCTGTACCAGCTGGCGGTATCGGCGGTGCTGCTGCTGGCGATGGCGGTGGCCGCGGGCCAGACCGCGACCGTGCAGGTCGACGGCGTGGTGCTGGCGAGCCTGTTCTACCAGTCGGTGCTCATCGCATTTGCCAGCTACCTGACGTGGTTCTGGCTGCTGCGGCGCTACCTGGCGTCGCGGCTGTCGGTGTTTTCCTTCCTGACGCCGCTGTTCGGGGTGGCTTTCGGCGTGGTGCTGATGCACGACGCGGTGGGGCCGCGTTTTGCGGTGGCGGCCGTGCTGGTGCTGGCAGGGATCGTGCTGGTCAATCGGCGGGCGTAAGGCGCACGTCAGGGTTCGGGTTAAAACCGTGACCTTGCTTGGTGTGGCGCCTTGCTAGCCCACCCCTCACCCCGGGCCCTCTCCCCCTGAGGGGAGAGGGAGAACACCTTGCTCAGGCAAGCTCGGACGGCCGGGGAGCACCCAAAACCGGTGGGCGCTTTTGGCCGCCCCCAAGATCAGCGGCGCGCCTCGAACGAGAACATTCCCAGCGCGTCGCGCACTTCCTCCAGCGTCTGCTGGGTCAGCTTGCGTGCCTTTTGCGTGCCCTGGCGCAGCACATCGAACACATAGTCCGGATTCTTGGCCAGCTCTTCGCGGCGGGCACGGATCGGGGCGAGCATGTCCTGCAGGATGCCTTCGATGCGGCGCTTGAGCACCATGTCGCCCAGGCCGCCCTTGCGATAGTGTTCCTTCAGCGCTTCGACTTCCTCGGTGTTGGGATCGAACGCGTCCAGGTACGTGAACACCACGTTGCCCTCGACCTGGCCAGGATCCGACACCTTCAGGTGGTTCGGGTCGGTGTACATGCTGTGCACCGCGGCCTTGATCTGCTCCGGCGACGCGCCCAGCGCGATCGCGTTGCCCATCGACTTGCTCATCTTGGCCTTGCCGTCGACGCCAGGCAGGCGGCCGAACTTCGGGATCAGCGCCTTGCACTCCGGCAGCACGTCGCGGCCGACCTGGTTGTTGATGCGGCGCACGATCTCGTTGGTCTGCTCGATCAGCGGGGCCTGGTCTTCGCCCACCGGCACCACCTGGGCCTTGAAGGCAGTGATGTCCGCGGCCTGCGCGGCCGGGTAGCACAGGAAGCCCGCCGGGATATCACGGCCGAAGCCGCGCGCCTGGATCTCTTCCTTGATGGTCGGATTGCGCTCCAGGCGCGAGACCGTGACGAAGTTCAGGTACATCAGCGTCAGCTCGGCCAGCGCCGGCAGGTGCGACTGCACGGTGATAGTGGTCCTGGCCGGGTCGATGCCGACCGCCAGGTAGTCCAGCGCCACTTCCAGCACGTTGCGGCGCACCTTGTCGGGATCGTGCGCGTTGTCGGTCATGGCCTGGGTGTCGGCCAGCAGCAGGTATTGCTCATGCGAATCCTGCAGCGCCACGCGGCTCTGCAGCGAGCCGACGAAGTGGCCGAGGTGCAGCGGGCCGGTGGGACGGTCGCCGGTCAGGATCACGGGACGCCGGTTGGTTTGGCTGGTTTGGGCTGTCATGGGACGGTCTTGCACGAAATAAGTCGCGGAAATTCGGGTTCGTTGATCTGGGGCTTCAGGCGGCCTGCCCCGCGGCGCCGCCACCCAAGCGGCGGGCCAGTTCGACATACTCGCCGACGGGCACTTCCTCGGCGCGGCGGCCGAGGTCGAAACCCATCGCGTCGAAGTCGACCTGGTCGCGCAGGAACGACAGCGTATTGCGCAGCACCTTGCGCCGCTGCGAGAACGCCGCGGTGACCACGTCGCCGAGCACGGTGATGTCGCAATCGGCATGCGGCGAGCGCAGGCGGCCGTCGTGATGGCGCGGCCACGGGATCATCCGCACCACCGCCGAATCGACCTTGGGCGGCGGGTTGAAACTGCCGGGCGGCACGTCCAGCACATGTTCCATGTAGTAGCGCACCTGCAGCATGATCGACAGCCGCCCGAAGGCCTTGCTGCCGGGCTCCGCCACCATGCGCTCGACCACTTCCTTCTGCAGCATGAAGTGCTGGTCGCGCACCCGGTCGGCGAACTGCATCAGGTGGAACAGCAGCGGGCTGGAAATGTTGTACGGCAGGTTGCCGACGATGCGCAGCGGCCTGCCCGGCACTTCCAGCTTGCCGAAGTCGAAATCCAGCGCATCGCCGGCATGTACCTGCAGGCGCTCGCCATAGCGGCGGCGCAGGCGCTCGACCAGGTCGCGGTCGAGTTCGACCACCTGCATCTGCGGGATCCGTTCGAGCAGCGGGCTGGTCAGCGCGCCGAGCCCCGGCCCGATCTCGACCAGCACGTCTTCGGCTTGCGGATTGATGGCATTGACGATGCCGTGGATGATGGTGTCGTCGACCAGGAAGTTCTGCCCGAATCGCTTGCGGGCCACATGGCCCTGGTGCACGTTGGAACGCATGGTTCGATGTTGCAGCATGAGGTCCGGCTTCAGCAAGGCGGCTGCAAGCCAGGATTGGGATGGCCCGGATGGCTGGTGCCGGCGCCATCGGGATGGCGGCCGTTGGCATGGCCGGCCATGGTGACCGCACTGCGGATGGCCTCGATCATGCTGCCATGCTCTGCCTGGCCGGTGCCAGCCAGGTCCAGCGCGGTGCCGTGGTCCACCGAAGTGCGGATGAAAGGCAGCCCCAGCGTGATGTTCACGCCGTGGCCGAAGGTGCCGTATTTGAGCGGCGCCAGCCCCTGGTCATGGTACATCGCCAGCACGCAGTCGGCATCTCGCAGGTGGCGCGGCTGGAACAGCGTGTCGGCCGGGAAGGGACCGCGCGCATCGATGCCGGCATCCTTGGCCTGCGCCAGCGCGGGCACGATCACGTCGATCTCTTCGCGGCCCATGTGCCCGCTTTCGCCGGCATGGGGGTTCAGGCCCGTGACCAGGATGCGCGGGCGCGCGATGCCGAAGTAGCGGCGCAGGTCGGCATCGATGATGGTCAGGGTGTGCAACAGCAGCGGGACGGAAAGCGCGTCGGGCACCGCGCGCAGCGGCAGGTGGGTGGTCGCCAGCGCCACGCGCAGCATGGCGTTGTCGTGCGCGGGCTGCGGGCCGGCCAGCATCATCACCACGCGCGGCACGCCGGCGCTGTCGGCCAGGTATTCGGTGTGGCCGGTGAAGGGCACGCCGGCATCGTTGATGGTGCTCTTCTGCACCGGCGCCGTGACCATGGCCGCATAGCGCGGCGCGGCGCGGCCATGCGGGCGGCAGCCGGCGATGGCGGCATCGAGCAGCGCCAGCACGTACCGGCCATTGCGCGCGTCCAGGCGGCCCGGTTCGCACGCGACCGCCAGCTTGATATCCTCGATCACCACGTCGCCGTCGGCGATGCGCCGCTCCCAGGCGTGCGTCACGCCCAGCGCCGCGGCGCGATCGGCCAGCAGGCGGGCATCGCCCAGCACATGGAAGCGGTAGTGCCCGCTGCCGCCGTTGTTGCCATGGTTGGCGCCGGCGAGCTGCAGCAACGCCCCGATGGTGATATCGGGGCCGATGCCGGCGGGCTCGCCGGTGGAAATGGCCAGGGATAGCGGGTCAGGCATGTCGGCGTGGGCGGTCGGCGGCGCTTGCGCGTGTCAGCGCTGGCGGTTGATGCGGTACTCGACGTACGCCTGCGAGCGCAGCTGGCGCACCCAGTCATCATACGCGGCCCGCAGCTTCTGTTCGCGGACCTCGGCGCGGGCAAAGTCGCGCTGCTTCTCGGGCGACAGCTCGGTCTCGCGGCGGTTCAGCACCTGGATCAGGTGCACGCCGAATTGCGTGACCACCGGCTCGGAGATCTCGTTCGGGCGCAGGCGGCTCATGGCCTGCTCGAACTCGGGCACCAGCTCGCCCGGCGAGACCCAGCCGAGGTCGCCGCCGTTCTGTGCCGAGCCATCCTGCGAGAAGCGCTTGGCCGCGTCGGCAAAATCGCCGCCGTGGGTGATGCGGTCGCGCAGCGTGCTGAGCTGGCGGCGCGCCTCGGCTTCGGGCATGTTGGGGCCGGTGCGGATCAGGATATGGCGCACTTGCGTCTGCGTGATCTTGCCTGCAGCGGCCGTGCCGGATGCCGGCGCGGCGCGCTTGGCCAGCAGCTTGACCACGTGGAAGCCCGCGGCGCTTTCCACCACCTGGGGCGCCACGGCGCCAGGCTGGAGGTCCACCACCAGGTTGGCGAACAGCGCCGGCAGGCGGCCGATCTCGCGGAAGCCCATCACGCCGCCCTGGGCGGCTTCCGGGCCTGTCGAATTGGCTTGCGCCAGCTGCGCAAAATCCGCGCCGCCCTGGGCCTGCTTCAGCAGCCCCTCGGCCTTGGCGCGCTGCGCCTGCTTCTGCGCGTCCGAGGCATTCTCGGGCACGCGCACGAGGATCTGCGCCACGTTGTATTCGGTCGGGCCGGTAGCGCCGGCCTGGCCGCCGCGGGCAGCGAGGAAGTTGTCGATCTCGCCGTCGTAGACCTGCACCTTGGAATCGACCTCGCGCTCGCGCAGGCGGATCACCTGCACCTGCTTGCGCAGCTCATCGCGGTATTTGGTCCAGGTCATGCCGCTGGCTTCCACGCGGCGGCGCAGCTCGGTGGCGTTCATGCGGTTCTGCTGCGCCACCGATTCGATGGCGCGGTCGATCTCCTGGTCGGTCACGCGGATGCCGGCTTCCTGCGCGGCCTGGGTCTGCACGCGTTCCATCACCAGGCGCTCCAGTACCTCGCCGAGCAGGTCGGCGCGCGGCGGGACGGGACGGCCGGCGGCACGCAGCTGGCCTTCGATTTCATCGGCGCGGTCGAGCAGCTCGCGGCGCGTGATCACGCTGTTGTTGACCACGGCGACCACCTCGTCGACCAGCTGCGAGCGCTTCTGGTCGCCGGGCCGCGGCACGCCGAGCTTGGGCTGGCTCGCCGGCGCGGCGACGTCGGAAGACTGCGGCACGAAGATGCCGGTGGCACGCCCGGTGCCCGGCGCCTTCAGCTGCGCGGCGGCCGGAACGGCGATCGCGGCCAGCACGGCCGGCAACAGCAGGCGGTGCCACGACGTCATGAGAAAGGAAAACAAGGCGAATTCTTGACGTTTCATCTTAATCCGTCATTCATAGTGATCGTACTGGGTCGTCGGTACCGGCTTGGCGGACACGGGCTCGTAGCCCGGCACGTTCAGGCGCAGGATGTTCAGCGGATTGGACCCGATCTTGGAAAGGCCACGGAACTCCACCTGCAGGAAGACCCGCCCGGTGTAGCCCTGCGTGGTGTTGCGGAAACGCTGGTAGACCACCCGGCCGACCCAGCAGTCCGCGGCGTATTCGACGCCGGCCAGCGTATCGACCATCTGGCTCGCGCTCAGGTCGAAGGCGAAGCGCGCGATGGCGTAGGCACGCCGCGTGATCGGCCACTGGCCCGACAGCTCGAACTGGTCGATCGCGGTGTTGTCGGTCACGGCGGTCGGACGGCGGTAACGGTAGCCGGCGTTGAAGACCTTGCGCGGCTCGGGGCGGTACGCAAAAGCCACGTTGCCGTAGTTGATCCGGTCGGTATCCAGGTTGTACTGCACGCCCATGTCCAGGTAATAGCCCCGGAACATCTGGATAGTGGTCGCCGCGAGCAGGTCGGAGGCGCCAGGCTTGGGGTCCGCCAGCGTGCCATTGATCTGCACGCGCTGCCCGGTGAAATCGTAGCGCTGCGCGATGGTGCCGCGGAAGCGCTCGATGCCGGAGTCAGCCTCGATCAGGCGCGTGGTCAGGCCACCCGTGATCTTGTTGTTGTCGGCAATGCGGTCATAGCCGGTGAACGGGTTCTCGCTGAAGATCTGGCCATAGCCGAAGTCGGACTGGACCGTGTCGAACAGCGGGAACAGGCTCTGGTCGCGGAACGGCGTGTAGACGTAGAACAGGCGCGGCTCCAGCGTCTGCAGGTAGTTCACGCCGAACAGCCGGCTCATGGTTGGCGCCTCGCGCTCGAACGTCATGCCCGAATCCAGGCTGACGGTGGGCAGCACGCGCGAGAAATTGGTCTGCGCGTTGGGCGTATTGTCCTGCGACTCCATCTGGTACTGGGTCGCGTTGAACGTGACCTTCGGCGTCACGTACCAGCCGGCGCGCACGATCGGGTAGCTGATGCTCGGCTGGATGAACATGCGCTCGCCCTGCGGCTGCTGGAAGCCGGTGGACGTCAGCGGGATGCGGAAACGGGTGTAGTCCGCCTCCACCTGCACATCGAAGCCGCGCAGGTCATAGCGGATGTACTTGCCGTTGAGCTGCGGCTCGCGCTCGTACGACGGCTCGCTGGGGCGCAGCGTCTGGAACTTCTGCACCCGCGCCATCAGGAAGAAATCCTGCCAGTTGTAGGTAACGCCGCCTTCCTGAATGTACTGGCGCTGCGCGGACTGCGCCACGCTGCGGTTGAAGTCGTCCGGGTACTGGTCGTCCGAGACCCGGTTGACGTTCAGGTAGGCGTTCAGCCCCTTGGCCAGGTTCTGGTTGTGCTGGATCGAGTAGGCCCAGCGGTTCGAGTTGGTCTTCTGGTCATCAGGCAGGAACTCGGCGCGGATGCGGCCGGAGTAGCCCTGCCCCAGGTAGCGGTACTCGCCGCCCAGCTGCAGCCCCCGCTCCGTCATCAGCCGCGGGTAGATGGTCAGGTCGCGGTTCGGCGCGATGTTGACGTAGTACGGCATCGTCAGGTCGAAGCCCGAGCGCGAGCTGTAACCCATCAACGGCGCCAGGAAGCCGCTGCGACGGTCATCATTCAACGGAAAGCTGAATGCCGGCGCTGCCGCGATCGGCACCCCGAAGAAATTCAGCACGCCGCCATAGGCAACGCCCACCTGGCGGTCGCTGTCCAGGTCGATCTGGTTCGCGCTGAAATACCAGTCCGCGTTGTCCGGCGAGCAGGTGGTGTACGACGCCCGCTTGATGGTGCTGCGGTCCTTGTCCAGGAAGTCGATGCGCTCGGCCTTGCCGGCGCCGCCGGTCTGCTGGAAGTAGTAGTCCGGCGACAGCATGTAGCCTTCGTTGGCCTCGACCTTCAGCTTGGCCTCGGGCCCTACCGCCAGCGTGCCGCTGCGCGACAGCCGCACGTTGCCCTGGGCATGGGCCTCGTCCGTATCCTGGTCGTAGCTCAGCTTGTCGCCCTTGACCACGCCGCCGTCGCGACGCAGCTCCGCGTGACCCTCGAGCTCGACGCCGCGCTCGCTGTAGCCGGTCATGCGGTCCCCCTCGATGAACGTCGGCGCGCCGGAATCAGGCTCGCTGGTCTTGGGGGGCTCGGCCAGCCGCGGCACCAGTTCGCCGGATACCGCGGGCAGCTCGGGCGCCTGCGGTGCGGCTTCGAACACCGGCTCGACCTGGTCCAGGTCCGGAATCGCCGAGCCCGACATCTGCGCCTGAGCGCCGGCCGACAAGCCGGCCATGGCCAGCACCAGCGGGCGCAGCCGGCCCGCGTTCAGGCGGCCCTTCAGGCGACCAGCGAGCCTGGCGCCGGCGGCGGCGCCAGTGGGGGCAGGCGAAAGCAAGGCCCTGTTATTCGGTGTTCGTCGTTGTTCGGTCATTCGCACGGGTTGTCAGTCTCGGCGTGGGCTGCGGCCGCCTGCAAGCCGCCAACCCCTGCCAGAGCAGGCTGCGGGGCAACGAAGGCCCCTCCCGGGGGCCGCCCGGCGCCCGGGTCTGGTCGGGTATTATACGGGGCAACCAAACCTGCCCTTGCGGCCGGCTTGCCCCGCTCCACGATATTTTTCCGCGCCCTTCCTGTATGGCAGCTCTTCCCCACGACCTACGCCTGGACCAGCTCAAGGCTTGGGTGTCCGGCCTTGGCCCGGCATGGTCCGCCGACCCCGACTCCTGCGTACCCGCATCGGCCGATGCCAGCTTCCGTCGCTATTTCCGCGTGCGCACCGGCAACCCGGCGCACCCGACTGCCATCGTCATGGACGCGCCGCCGGCACACGAGGACTGCCGACCCTTCATCCACGTCTGCCAGTTGTTCGGCGAGGCCGGCGTGACCGTGCCGACCGTGCTGGCGCAGGACCTGACGCAGGGCTTCCTGCTGCTCGCGGACCTGGGCAGCCAGACTTACCTGTCGCGGCTGGACGACTCCACGGCCCATGGCATGTATACCGATGCTGCCACGGCGCTGGTCCGCATCCAGGCCGCCACCCGCCCAGGCGAGCTGCCCGCCTACGACCGCGCGCTGCTGCAGCGCGAACTCGACCTGTTCCCGCAGTGGTACGTGGCCAGGCACCTTGGCGCAACGCTGAGCGACGCCCAGCAGGCCGACCTGCTCGAAGTGATGAATACGCTTCTTGCCAACAACCTTGCGCAACCGCAGGTCTACGTGCACCGCGACTACCACTCGCGCAACCTGATGGTGCTGGATGGCGGCGCCAATCCTGGCGTGCTGGATTTCCAGGACGCGGTGATCGGCCCGATCACCTATGACGCCGTCTCGCTGTGGCGCGACGCCTATATCGAATGGGAAGAAGAGCAGCAGCTCGACTGGCTGATCCGCTACTGGGAGCGCGCACGCAAGGCCGGCCTGCCAGTCAATGCGGATTTCGGCGAGTTCTACCGCGATTTCGAATGGATGGGCCTGCAGCGCCACCTGAAGGTGCTGGGCATCTTCGCCCGCCTGTACCACCGCGACGGCAAGGACGGCTACCTGGCCAACTTGCCGCTGGTGCTGAAGTACACCCGCAGCGTTGCCGGCCGCTATACGGAGCTGCGCAAGCTGATCCGCCTGCTGGATGCGCTGGAAGGCGTGGCCAGCCCGGCCGGCTATACCTTCTGACAACATGCCTGACGTCGACGGCAAGGCCGGCCCCGCCCCCATCACCGCCTTCGGCGAGTGGCTGGCCGGCGCGCGCGCGCTCGCGCCGATGCTGCTTGGCGTGGTGCCGTTCGGCCTGATCTACGGCGTGCTGGCGGTGGGCGCCGGCATGCCGGCATGGCTGGCCTGTGCCATGAGCGTGATCGTGTTCGGCGGCGCGTCGCAGATGATCCTGACCCAGTTGTGGACCGCCGGCACGCCCGCGGTGGTTATCACGCTGACGGTAGCCATGGTCAACCTGCGCCACGCGCTGTATTCCGCGACGATAGCGCCCACGCTGGCTCACCTGCCGCGCCGCTGGAAGGCGCTGATCGCTTACCTGCTGACCGACGAAGCCTTCGCCGCGATGACACACCGGCTGGGCGATACCGGGCCGCGCGCGCAATACCGCCACTGGTACTACTTCGGCGGCGGCTTCGCGCTGTGGGCCAGCTGGCAGGTGTCGACGCTGGCCGGCGTGCTGGTTGGCGCCCAGGTGCCGCGCGACTGGCCGCTCGATTTCTTCCTGCCGCTGACCTTTATCGGCATCATCGTGCCCGGTCTCAAGCACCGCTCGCACGTGGCCGCCGCGGTGGCCGCCAGCGTACTGGCGGTGGCCTGCTACGGCCTGCCGCACAAGCTCGGACTGATGGTGGCGGCACTGGGCGGCATCGCCGCCGGCATGCTGGTGCTGGGCCGCAACCGCCCCGGCGCGCGCCGGGCCGGCGCGGCAGATCGGTCCGGCTCGGTCGGCAAGGAGGCCGCATGAATGCGCTGACCTTGCTATGGGTCTTTCTGGCCGCCGGCATGGCGACCTTCCTGATCCGCCTGTCATTCATTGCCGTGGAAGGCCGCGTGCGGCTGCCGGCGTGGTTCCGAACCGCGCTGCAGTTCGTCCCGGCCGCCATGCTGTCGGCGCTGATCGCCCCCGACCTGCTGATGCAGGGCGGCGAACTCGCGCTCACCCCAACCAATGCGCGGCTGGTGGCCGGCGTGGTCGCCATCCTGATCGCCGCGCGTACCCGCAGCGTCGGCTGGACCATCGCCGGCGGCATGGCCACGCTGCTTGCCCTGGAGGCCCTGTTCTGATGAAGGTGATGATCTTCGCCGCCGGCCGCGGCGACCGCATGCGCCCGCTGACCGATACCTGCCCCAAGCCGCTGCTGGCCGTGGGCGGCAAGCCGCTGATTGTCTGGAAGATCGAAGCGCTGGCGCGTGCCGGCCTGCGCGACATCGTCATCAACCACGCGTGGCTCGGCGAGCAGATCGAAGCCGCGCTCGGCGACGGCAGCCGCTTCGGCGTGCGCATCGCCTACTCGCCCGAAACCGAGGCACTGGAAACCGCCGGCGGCATCGCCAGGGCCCTGCCGCTGCTGTCGCACGACCCGGCCCGCGGCGAGATCTTCCTGGCCGTGTCGGGCGACATCTTCTGCGACTACGACTTCCGCACGCTGCTGCCCCGCGCCATTGCGCTGGCCGGCCAGGCCGAGCCACGCATGCACCTGGTGATGGTGCCCAACCCCGCATTCCACCCGCGCGGCGACTTTACGATGGATGCGCAGGGCCGACTGTCGCTGGACGAGGATCCGACGCACGGCGAGCGCCTTACCTTCGGCAATATCGGCCTGTACGACACGCGCTTGTTCACTGGCATCGCCCCCGGCAGCCGTGTCGCCATGACGCCGCTCTACCGCGCCGCGATCACCGCGGGCACCGCTACGGGCGAACGTTTCGCAGGTCGCTGGGAGAACGTCGGCACGCCGGCGCAGCTGGACGAGCTGAACGCCAGTATTACGCCTGTGGCGGCCGCCTTCGTGGGCCGTTGATCGAGGCGGGCCGGAGCCCTGCCATGGCAGTGGCGCGGCGCGCCTTTTGCTGCACCGACGCTGCAACGCGCCCGGCGGCGTTAGAATCGGCCTGATCCTCCTCTTCCCAGGCCACACCATGTCCGCACCCGACAACGCCCTCCTCGCCGCCTGCCGCGAACGCCGCGCCCGTGTGCTGCAGCACCTGCGCGCCGGCGGCGGTGGCGTGGCGATCCTGCCTACGGCGCCGGAAGCCATGCGCAACCGCGACAGCGACTATCCGTACCGGCACGACAGCTATTTCTATTACCTGACCGGCTTCACCGAGCCCGAGGCCGTGCTGGTGCTGGTGGCCGGCGCGCCGGGCGACCCCGCCGATGCCGACCGCAGCATCCTCTTCTGCCGCCCCAAGCACGAAGAGCGCGAGATCTGGGACGGTTTCCGCTACGGCCCCGAAGGAGCGCGCGCCGCGTTTGGCTTTGACGAAGCGCATTCGGTCGAAGAGATCGACGCGACGCTGCCGCCGCTGCTGGCCAATCGTGCCCAGGTGGCCTACCCGCTGGCCGAGTCGACCCGCACCGACATGCAGATGCGCCGCTGGCTCGACGCCGTGCGCATGCAGGGCCGTGCCGGCGTGGCCGCGCCGTCGGTGGCGATCGATATCCGCACGCTGCTTGACGAGATGCGCCTGTTCAAGGACGCCGGCGAGCTGGCGATCATGCGCCGCGCGGGTGAAATCTCCGCCGGCGCCCATGTGCGCGCGATGCGGGCCACGCGCCCCGGCCTGCGCGAGTACCACCTCGAAGCCGAGCTGCTCTATGAATTCCGCCGCCATGGCGCGCAGAGCGTGGCCTACAACTCGATCGTCGCGGCTGGCCCCAATGCCTGCGTGCTGCACTACCGCGCCGGCCCGGCCGAGCTGAAGGACGGCGACCTGTGCCTGATCGACGCCGGCTGCGAGCTCGACGGCTACGCTTCGGACATCACCCGTACCTTCCCGGTGTCGGGGCGCTTTTCGCCCGCGCAGCGCGAGCTGTATGACCTGGTGGTGGCGGCGCAGGAAGCCGCAATCGCCGAAACCCGCGCCGGCGTGCCCTACAACGTGCCGCACGATGCCGCCGTGCGCGTGCTGGCGCAAGGCATGCTCGATACCGGCCTGCTCGACCGCAACAAGGAAGGCACGCTCGACGACGTGCTCGCCAGCGGCAGCTACCGCCGCTTCTACATGCACCGCACCGGGCACTGGCTTGGCATGGACGTGCACGACGTGGGCGAATACCGCGTCGCCAGCCACAGCGGCGAAGGCGAGCGTCCGTGGCGGCCGCTGCAGCCGGGCATGGTGCTGACCATCGAGCCCGGCATCTACGTGCGCCCGGCGCAGGACGTGCCGGAGCGCTACTGGCATATCGGCATCCGCATCGAGGATGACGCCGTGGTGACCGATGGCGACTGCGAGCTGATCACCCGCGGCGTGCCGGTGCATGCCGGCGAGATCGAAGCGCTGATGCGCGATGCCGGAGGCCGGCGATGATCGGTTGGCTGCGCAGGCTCTTTCCCGGCCAGGCCAGCGCCCAGGCCGCGGCCGCGCGACCGCGCGACCCGTCAGAACCGTTCATCATCAACCTGTTCGACGACCGCGTCGTGGTGCACCGCCCCGATGGCCAGCGCGAGGAAATCGCGTGGGACACGCTGGAACGCGTCGTGGTACGCGTCTCCAACCGCGAGCCCTGGGCGGGCGCCGCCTGGCTGATCCTTGTCGGAGCGCCCGACAGCGGCCAGGGTTGCGTGGTCCCGGCCGATGCCGCCAACTATGCCGCGCTGCTCGAGCAACTGCGCGCGCTGCCCGGTTTCAACCAGCAGAAGCTCGACAATGCGCTGCGCGACGCCGCGGCCGGCAAGTCGCGCACTGACGCGATCTGCTGGAAGCGCGGTGCCGGCGAGACTGGCGGCGGCAGCGATGCCCCGGGCGGCAATACCGGAGGCAGTGACGATGCCGGCCGCACCAGCTGATCTCCACGACATCGCCATCGTCGGCGGCGGCCCGGTGGGACTGGCGCTGGCCTGCCAGCTGCTGCGCACCACCGACTGGCGCATCGCGCTGATCGATGCGGCCACGCCGGCGCGCGCCGCGCGCGATCCGCGCGCAATCGCGCTGTCGCACGGCAGCCGCCAGTTGCTCGAACAGATCGGCGCCTGGCCCGTGCCCGGCAGCCCGATCGAGCATATCCACGTGTCGCAGCGCGGCCGCTTCGGCCACGTCCGGCTGCACCATGACGACTACGGCGTGCCGGCATTGGGCTACGTAGTCCGCTATGGCGAGCTGTGTGACGTGCTCGAACGCGCCCTCGCGCGCGCCGCGCAGGCTTGCCCGGCCGACCGGCTCCAGCGCGTATTCGAGACCCGCATCGACCAGATCGAGCAGCCGACATCGGCCGGCACCGGCGACGATGCCGACGGCGGCACAGTGCAGCTGACCGGCACCGCCCATGACGGGCAGACAGCGGTCTTTGCCTCCCGGGTGGCGATCCAGGCCGAGGGCGGCTTGTTCCACGAGCAGGCCCGGCACCAGGGCCGCGGTGCGCGTACGCGCGACTACGGGCAGACCGCCGTGATTGCCCATGTGGCCTGCTCGCGCCCTCAGCCAGGCTGGGCCTGGGAGCGCTTTACCGAGGAAGGCCCGCTGGCGCTGCTGCCGTACGACGAGCACGGCGTGCCGGGCTACGCGCTGGTGTGGTGCTGCCCGCCGGAACAGGCCGCACGGCGGCTGGCGCTGCCCGAGGCGGAGTTCGCACTGGAACTTGGCCGTACCTTCGGCGACCGCATGGGCTATTTCACGCTGGCGGGCAAGCGCCATGCCTTTCCGCTGGGGCTGAACGCCGCGCCGGTCACGGTCAGCGGCCGCGTCGCGGCGGTCGGCAATGCGGCGCAGACGCTGCACCCCGTGGCGGGCCAGGGCCTCAACCTGGGTCTGCGCGACGCCTTCGCGCTGGCCGACTCGCTGCGCGCCGCCTGCACGCCGCAGGCGCTGCAGGCCTTTGCCAGCCGGCACCGGTTCGACCGCGCGGTCACCATCGGCGTCACCGACCTGCTGCCGCGTCTGTTCGGCGTGCCCTACCCGCTTGCGGCGCATGCCCGCGGGGCGTCGCTGGCAGCACTCGCCTGCCTGCCGCCGCTGCGGCACGCGCTGGCGCGCCACATGATGTTCGGCATGCGCCGCTGAGGCCGGGCATCGGGTATCTGTGGCGCGTGCGCCACGCCCCACGGATCCCGTTACCGATTGCGCCATCGATGCTCAAATCTTGGGCAGTCGCTCCCGTTTGGCGGTAGAATCTCGCCCTCGCACATGTCCCGATCCATCGCCGGCTGCAGTTTCGGCAGGGGCATGTTTTTCCGTTTCGTCTCTGTTTCGCCCGATCGTCACAAGGTCTCCCGAACCAGAGCAGGCCATCCCGATCCCTTCCCGGCGCGCGTGCCGCGAGGGCGGCAGGGCCCCAGCTGAACCGCCGCCCTATCGTGCAGATCGGACCTCACCAACTCCGCAACAACCTGTTTGTCGCCCCCATGGCGGGCGTGACGGACCGGCCGTTCCGCCAGCTGTGCAAGCAGCTCGGCGCCGGCTATGCGGTGTCGGAAATGGTGGCGTCCAACGCACAACTGTGGAAAAGCGAAAAGACCATGCGCCGCGCCAACCACGCCGGCGAGGTCGAGCCCATCTCGGTGCAGATCGCCGGCGCCGAGCCGTCGATGATGGCCGAGGCGGCGCGCTACAACGTCGACCGCGGCGCGCAGATCATCGATATCAACATGGGCTGCCCGGCCAAGAAGGTGTGCAACGTCGCCGCCGGCTCGGCGCTGCTGCAGAACGAGCCGCTGGTGGTCCGCATCGTCGAGGCGGTGGTCGCTGCCGTTGGCGATCGCGTGCCGGTCACGCTGAAGATCCGCACCGGCTGGAACCGCGAGAACCGCAATGCGCTGCGCATCGCGCGCATGGTCGAGGATGCGGGCATCAGCATGCTTACCATCCACGGGCGCACCCGCGCCGACCTGTACCACGGCGACGCCGAGTACGAGACCATTGCCGCGGTCAAGGCAGAAATCTCGATCCCGGTGGTCGCCAACGGCGATATCACCACGCCGCAGAAGGCGAAGCAAGTGCTGGCGCTGACCGGCGCGGACGCGATCATGATCGGCCGCGCGGCACAGGGCCGGCCGTGGCTGTTCCGTGAAATCGAGCACTTCCTGAAGACCGGCGAAATGCTGCCTTCACCCGAGGTGGCCGAGATCCGCGCGATCATGAACGCGCACCTGGAAGACCACTACGCCTTCTACGGCGAGTTCACCGGCGTGCGCACCGCGCGCAAGCATATTGCCTGGTACACGCGCGGCCTGCGCGGCGCGAACCTGTTCCGGCACCGGATGAACACACTGGAATCCACCACCGAGCAACTGTCGGCGGTCAATGCCTTCTTCGACGAGCAGGCGGCGTTCTCGGACCGGCTGGTGTACGGGGACGACGACCAGGGCAAACAAGATAAAGACGAAGCGAACAACAACAAAAACGGGGAGTTGCTTGCCGCATGAGCCGCAACGCTATCGACCAGTGCATCCGGGACAGCCTGGACACGTATTTTCGCGACCTGGACGGTGAAGAGCCTTCCAATATGTACAACATGGTGCTCGAGGCCGTCGAACGGCCGCTGCTGGAAGCCGTGATGGTGCGCGCCGAGCGCAACCAGTCGCTGGCGGCCGCCTACCTGGGCATCAACCGCAACACGCTGCGCAAGAAGCTGCAGCAGCACGGTTTACTTTGAATTTGAAGCGTTTCCCACAGCCATGATCAAGCAAGCCCTCCTTTCCGTTTCCGACAAGACCGGCATCGTCGAATTCGCGCGCGAACTGAACGCGCTCGGCGTGACGCTGCTTTCCACCGGCGGCACCGCCAAGCTGCTGGCCGACAGCGGCCTGCCCGTGACGGAGGTGGCCGACTACACCGGCTTCCCGGAAATGCTCGACGGCCGCGTCAAGACGCTGCACCCGAAGGTCCACGGCGGCATCCTGGCGCGCCGCGACCTGCCCGAGCACATGGCCGCGCTGGCCGAGCACAATATCCCCACGATCGACCTGCTGGTGGTAAACCTGTACCCGTTCCAGCAGACCGTGGCCAAGGATGACTGCACGCTGCCGGACGCAATCGAGAACATCGATATCGGCGGCCCGACCATGCTGCGCTCGGCGGCCAAGAACCACCGCGACGTGACCGTCATCGTCGATCCGGCCGACTACGCCGTGGTGCTCGACGAAATGCGCGCCAATGGCAACGCCGTTGGCTACGACACCAACTTCCGCCTCGCCACCAAGGTGTTCGCGCACACGGCGCAGTACGACGGCGCCATCACCAACTACCTGACCAGCCTGGGTGCCGACAAGTCGCACCAGGCCCGCAGCGCCTACCCGCAGACGCTGAACCTGGCGTTCGACAAGGTCCAGGAAATGCGCTACGGCGAGAACCCGCACCAGTCGGCGGCGTTCTACCGTGACCTGAAGGCGGTGGATGGCGCGCTGGCCAACTACGTGCAGCTGCAGGGCAAGGAGCTGTCGTACAACAATATCGCCGACGCCGATGCGGCGTGGGAATGCGTGAAGTCGTTCGATGCGGCCAATGGCGCGGCCTGCGTGATCATCAAGCACGCCAACCCGTGCGGCGTGGCACTGGGCGCCAACGCGCTGGAAGCCTATGAGAAGGCATTCAAGACCGATTCCACCTCGGCCTTCGGCGGCATCATCGCTTTCAACGTGGAACTGGATGAAGCCGCTGCGCAGGCCGTGGCCAAGCAGTTCGTTGAAGTGCTGATCGCGCCGTCGTTCAGCGCCGCCGCGCGCGCCGTATTCGCGGCCAAGCAGAACGTGCGCCTGCTGGAGATTCCGCTGGGCAAGGGGATCAACCAGTATGACTTCAAGCGCGTCGGTGGCGGCCTGCTGGTGCAGAGCCCGGATGCCAAGAACGTGCAGCCGTCCGAACTGCGCGTGGTGACGCGTCGTCATCCGACGCCGAAGGAAATGGATGATCTGATGTTTGCCTGGCGCGTGGCGAAGTTCGTCAAGTCCAATGCCATCGTGTTCTGTGGCGGTGGCATGACGCTGGGTGTCGGTGCGGGGCAGATGAGCCGTGTGGATTCGGCCCGGATTGCCAGCATCAAGGCGCAGAATGCCGGGCTGACGCTGGCTGGTTCCGCGGTGGCTTCGGATGCGTTCTTCCCGTTCCGTGATGGGTTGGATGTTGTTGTGGATGCGGGTGCTACGTGCGTGATCCAGCCGGGTGGGTCGGTGCGGGATGATGAGGTGATTGCTGCTGCTGATGAGCGGGGGATTGCGATGGTGCTGACTGGGACGCGGCATTTCAGGCATTAAGCGTTTTGGTTGACGGCTGGGGTTGTTGCTGTTGGTGACATGCTGTCGGCTTTTGAAGCTGTGTTGTCGCCGTTGATGACATGCTGTCGGCCGTTGAAACGCCTGGTTCAACGGCCGACAGCATGTCATCAACAGCGACAAAGCAGCTTTAGAAGCCGACGAGCATGTCACCAATACCGACCACAGCGCCAAAACCCAACACCAAATCAATCCCAAAATGCGAATCCTAGGCATCGACCCCGGCCTGCGCACCACCGGCTTTGGCGTGATCGAGAAACAAGGCAACAAGCTTGCCTACATCGCCTCGGGCACGATCAAGAGCAACGGCAACGAGAGCCTGCCGGAACGGCTGAAGACGCTTTACGACGGCATCAGCGAGGTTTCCCGCACCTATGCCCCCGACTGCGCCGCGATTGAAAAGGTCTTCGTCAACGTCAACCCGCAATCCACACTGCTGCTCGGCCAGGCCCGCGGCGCAGCGATCTGCGGGCTGGTCGGCTACGGCCTGCCGGTATTCGAATACACCGCGCTGCAGCTGAAGGTCGCTGTGGTCGGCTACGGCCGCGCCAACAAGGCCCAGGTCCAGGAAATGGTGACCCGCTTGCTGATGCTGCCAGGCCAACCCGGCAGCGACGCGGCCGATGCGCTGGGCGTGGCCATTTGCCATGCCAACGGCGGCGATACCCTGGGCACACTGGCCGGCATGGCCCCTGAACTGGTGCGCAAGGGCATGCGCGTGCGACGCGGCCGGCTGGTCGGCTGAGCCAGTCTCCGGAGTCTCTTACAATCAGGCATTCGTCTTCCCGCAGGAATACTGAATGCCAAGCCAGATTGATGTCCTCGCCCGCCCCGTAATGCTTGCCTTGCGGCGCTGGCGGATCCCGGTCACCGCGGCCGCCGCCAGCGCCATGCTGGTCGCCGGCTGTGCCACCGCGCCCCGGCCGAAGCCCCATGCAACGCCTGCGCCAGCACCGGCCCCGGCACCAGGCGCGCCGCAGCCCCCCACCGCAGAGAAGCCCAAGGCCCTGGTCATCGCCCACCGCGGCGCCAGCGCATTGCGCCCCGAACACACGCTGGCCGCCTATGCCAAGGCGATCGAGGACGGCGCCGATGCAATCGAGCCCGATCTCGTCATCACCCGCGATGGCGTACTGGTAGCCCGCCACGAGAACGACATCACCGGCACCACCAACGTCGCCGACGTGGCGCAATTTGCGGACCGCAAGCGCACCAAGGTCATCGACGGCGAGCGCCTGACCGGCTGGTTCACCGAAGACTTCACGCTGGCAGAACTCAAGACGCTGCGCGCGCGCGAGCGCATCCCGCAACTGCGCCCGGCCAATGCGCGCCTGAACGACCAGTTCGAGATTCCCACTTTCGATGAGATTGTTCGCCTTGCCGAGCAGGCATCGCTTCGCACCGGCAAACCCATCGGCATCTACGCCGAGCTGAAGCATCCGAGCTATTTCCGCGGCATCGGCCTGCCCATGGAAGACAAGCTCGCCGCCGCGGTGCGCGCCAAGCCTTATCTCGGCCAGGCACCGCTGTTCATCCAATGCTTTGAAGGCGGCAGCCTGCGCGCACTGCGGCGCACGTTCGGCCACGCGCAGCCCAACGTCAAACTGGTGCAACTGGTCGGCAACCCGCGCAAGAGCCCCGCCGACTGGAAGCTCGCCGGCGACACCCGCACCTTCGGCGACATGCTGAATACGACCGGCCTGCGCGAAGTCGCGACCTACGCCGACGGCATCGGCCCGGAGAAAAGCAGTGTAGTGCCGCGCGACGCCCAGGGCGCGCTCGCCGCGCCGACCGCGTTGGTCCGCCAGGCTCATGCCGCCAGCCTGTTCGTCCATCCCTATACCTTCCGCCCGGAGAACAGCTTCCTGCCCAAGACGCTGCAGACGGGCGGCGACGAGGCCACGCGCAGCCCGTCGGGCATGGTGCGCGAGCTGGAAGCGTTTATCGCGGCGGGCGTCGATGGCTTCTTCACCGACGACCCGGCGCTGGGGCGCCGCGCGGTCGATGGAAATCGCTGAGGCCACAAGATGGCGGCAATGCGGCCGCGGGGTACACTTGCGGCCGCCTTATTCCCCACCCAACAAACCCAGACATGATCGGACGCATCGCCGGCACCCTCATCGAGAAAAATCCTCCGCACCTGCTGGTCGACTGCCATGGCGTCGGCTATGAAGTCGACGTACCGATGAGCACCTTCTATAACCTGCCGGCGGCGGGCCAGCCGGTCACGCTGCTGACGCAGCTCATCGTGCGCGAGGACGCGCACCTGCTGTACGGCTTCGGCACGGCGGCCGAGCGCAATACCTTCCGCGAGCTGATCAAGATCAGCGGCATCGGCGCGCGCATGGCGCTGGCGGTGCTGTCGGGCATGTCGGTATCCGAGCTGGCGCAGGCGATCACGCTGCAGGAAGCGGGCCGGCTGACACGCGTGCCGGGCATCGGCAAGAAGACCGCCGAGCGGCTGCTGCTCGAGCTCAAGGGCAAGCTGGGCGCGGAACTGGGGCACGCGCCCGGCGCCACGGCGGTGCCCGACAGCGCCGTCGATGTGCTTAACGCGCTGCTCGCGCTGGGCTACTCGGAGAAGGAAGCCGCCTCGGCAATCAAGCAGGTGCCGGCCGGTACCGGCGTGTCCGAGGGCATCAAGCTGGCGCTCAAGGCCTTGTCCAAGGGCTGAGGCGTAGAATGGCGGGGTGTTTTCCGGGTATCCCCCATTAGCGCCATGATCGAGACCGACAAGCTTTCCGCCCCCGCCCGCGTGATTACCGCCACCCCCGCCTCGTCGCAGGAGGAGGCGTTCGAGCGCGCGCTGCGGCCCAAGCTGCTGGATGAGTACGTCGGCCAGGAAAAGGTGCGCGGGCAGCTCGATATCTTCATGCACGCCGCGCGCAAGCGGCGCGAGGCGCTCGACCACGTGCTGCTGTTCGGCCCCCCTGGCCTGGGCAAGACCACGCTGGCCCATATCATCGCGCGCGAAATGGGCGTAGGCCTGCGCCAGACTTCCGGGCCGGTGCTGGAGCGCCCGGGCGACCTCGCGGCGCTGCTGACCAACCTGGAAGCCAACGACGTGCTCTTCATCGACGAGATCCACCGGCTGTCGCCGGTCGTCGAGGAGATCCTGTACCCGGCGCTGGAGGATTACCAGATCGACATCATGATCGGAGAAGGCCCGGCGGCCCGCTCGGTCAAGCTCGACCTGCAGCCGTTCACGCTGGTGGGCGCCACCACGCGCGCCGGCATGCTGACCAATCCGCTGCGCGACCGCTTCGGCATCGTGGCGCGGCTGGAGTTCTACAACGCCGAGGAACTGGCGCGCATCGTCACGCGCTCGGCGCAGTTGCTGCACGCCAGCATCGATCCGCAAGGCGCGCTGGAGATCGCGCGGCGCGCGCGCGGCACCCCACGTATCGCCAACCGGCTGCTGCGCCGCGTGCGCGACTATGCCGAGGTCAAGGGCGACGGCACCATCACGCGCGAGATGGCCGATGCCGCGCTGGCCATGCTGGACGTCGACCGCGTCGGCTTCGACCTGATGGACCGCAAGCTGCTGGAAGCGGTGCTGCACAAGTTCGGCGGCGGCCCGGTGGGCGTGGACAACTTGGCCGCGGCCATCGGCGAGGAGCGAGACACCATCGAGGACGTGCTCGAACCCTACCTGATCCAGCAGGGCTACCTGCAGCGCACGCCGCGCGGGCGCGTGGCCACGGCGGCAGCCTACCGGCATTTCGGGCTGGCGTCGCCGCAGTCTGGCGGCGGCGGCGAGTTGTTCGACGGGCAGTAAGGCGCGGCGCCGACGCAGGGGCATCAGCCAATTAAACGTTTTAATTTCGCGCCACAAATTTTTTCGAAGTGGATTGCTGGCCCATGGCCCATTGTCCACAATGGCTTCATCGGCACCTGCCTGGTGCCCGCCGATGACCGCCCAGGAGGCAGCCCAGGGTTGCCCCGCGGTTGCGGCGCCATTGTGAACCGGTTTCCGACCCTGCAAGGAATGCCATGAGCCGTCGCCTGCGTCGCTCCACCTCGTCCCTTCTCGCCGCCACCCTGGCCAGTGCCGCATTCGCGTTACTAGCTGCCGGGAACGCCAACGCCCAGCGTGCGCAGGGGCCCGTCGGCGTCGCCGAGGAAGCCGTGATCAGCGGCAAGATCATCGATATCGATCCCAACTCCAAGGCCGTGCTGGTGCAAGGCCCGCGCGGCAATGTGGTCGAACTGGTCGCGGGCGACGAAGCGAAGAACTTCGGCCAGGTCCGCAAGGGCGACATCGTCACCGTGACCCGAGGCGCGGCCCTGGTGGCATCGCTGGAACCGCTCGACAGCAAGACCACGGCCATGGCCGAACAGGTTGACCGCACCACGCGCGCCGCCGACGGCGGCAAGCCCGGCATCGCGCGCGAGATCACCACTACGGTCACCGCGGAGATCACCAAGGTCGATCCGGCCAAGCGCCTGGTCACGTTCCGTGGACCGCGCGAGACGCTGCGCACCGTCAAGGTCGAGGATCCCGCCATCGACCTGAACCAGATCAAGCGCGGGCAGATGGCCAAGCTCGTCTATCGTGAAGTGGTGGCCATCACGGTCAAGGCACCGGCGGCGGCCGCAGCCAACTAAACACCGTGCCGGGCGCGGTACTTTTCCCCACCAGGAGGTTACCTATGAATCGTCGCCACTTTGTTACCCGGGTTGCCGGCTCGGGCCTGCTCGTTGCCACCGCAATGGCGGCAGGCTGCACCACCACCGGCACCAGCGCCTCGAAGGATCCGGTCGCCAAGAAGCAGGAAATCGATGCCGGGGTGGACGGCGCGCTGAACCGGCTGTACTCCGCCAACGCCGGCGCACGCGACCTGGCGCAGCGTGCGCAAGGTGTCCTGGTGTTCCCGCGTGTCATCTCGGCCGGCCTGGTGGTGGGCGGCGAATACGGCGAAGGTGCGCTGCGATCGAAGGGCGCGACGGTCGGCTACTACAGCACGACGCAGGCCTCGGTCGGGCTGACCGCCGGCGGGCAATCGAAGGCCGTCATCATCATGTTCATGACCCCGGAGGCCTACAACAAGTTTGTCTCCAGCAAGGGCTGGACCGCCGGCGCCGATGCCAACGTGGCGGTGGCCAAGGTCGGCGCGGATGGCAGGCTCGACACCCTGACCAGCCAGCAGCCGGTGATTGCCTTCGTGCAGACCAATGCCGGCCTGATGTTCGACGTCTCGGTGAACGGCTCCAAGATCACCAAGCTGGATATCTGACGCGGCCGCCCGATCCCGCAATTTGTGCAATTCCCGGCTTCGGCCGGGAATTTTCATTTCGGACGGCCGCGGCAACACCCGGGCTCGCCTGGCTCACCGCCTCAGGCGCGGCAGATTGCGAGGCCCGCTGGCATAATCGCGCCCAAAACACCGCGCGCCAGCGCCTCCGACCGGAGCCCTCATGTCCGCCGTCCCCGCCAGCACGACCCATCCGGGCCGCGTCTACCGCTACTATGACTTCGTCATGGTGGCATTCGTCACCGTGCTGCTATGCTCGAACCTGATCGGCGCGGCCAAGGCGGCGCAGGTGACGCTGCCCGTGATCGGCACGGTGACCTTCGGCGCCGGCGTGCTGTTCTTCCCGATTTCGTACATCTTCGGCGACGTGCTGACCGAGGTCTACGGCTATGGCCGCGACCGGCGCGTGGTCTGGGCCGGCTTCGCCGCGCTGGCGTTCGCCACCTTCATGAGCCTGGTGGTGCTGAACATGCCGGTCGCGCCGTTCATGGCCGACTACCAGAAGAGCTTGCAGGATGTGTTCGGCAACACCTGGCGCATCGCGCTCGGTTCGCTGATCGCATTCTGCTGCGGCAGTTTCACCAACAGCTATGTGCTGGCGAAGATGAAGCTGTGGACGGGAGGGCGGTGGCTGTGGACGCGCACGATCGGCTCGACCCTGGCGGGCGAGCTGGTCGATTCATCGCTGTTCTACGTGATCGCCTTTTATGGCATCTGGCCGCTGGAAAAGGTAGTCCAGGTCGCCGTGGCGCAGTACGTGCTGAAGACCGGCTGGGAAGTCGTGATGACGCCGGTGACGTACAAGGTGGTGGGGTTCCTGAAGCGGGCGGAGAACGAGGACTACTTCGACCGGCATACCAACTTCACGCCGTTCCGCGTGAGGGTCTGAAGCCCTCTCCCGCCGGTCGGGAGAGAGAAATCCAAGGATTCAGGGGACCCGCCGGTCGACCTCGTCCAGCGCCAGGTTTTCCAGGTAGCTGACATCGCCCCACGCCGCCAGCATCAGGTGCGAGCTGTCGCTGCGCAGCCGGTTGACGCTGGCATTGAGCAGCTCGTGCTGGCGCGGCGCTTCCAGCGTCATGCCGGTTGCCTCGCGGTACAGGCAGTCGAGCACGCCGCCATGCGCGACCAGCGCGATACGCTCGCCGGGATGGCGGCGCGACAGCGCCAGCACAGCGTCGACGGTGCGCTCATGGAAACCGAGCAGCGATTCGCCCTCCGGCGGCGCGTAGTCCGGCACGCGCGCCTGCCAGCGGGCGAAGTCTTCGGGCAGATCCTCGGCCACTTCGGCGTAAGTCTTGCCCTGCAGCGTGCCGTAGCTGCGCTCGCGCAGGCGCGCGTCGGGGCATATCTGCAGCCCCAGCGCCTCGGCCAGCGGCGCCGCGGTTTCCATGGCCCGCGACAGGTCGCTGGAATACACCGCATCGATCGGCTCGCCGGCCAGCGCGGCCGCCAGCGCGCGCGCCTGGGCGCGGCCGGTCTCGTTCAGCGGAATATCGAGCTGGCCTTGCAGCCGGCGCTCCCGGTTCCAGGCCGTTTCGCCATGGCGGATTACGATCAGGTGGGTAAAGGCCAGCGATTGCAGCCCGGGGCTTAACGACATGCCGATTCCTTCGGTTTCCTTGAAGCCGCTTACTTCGCCAGCTTGGGATTAAGCGTGTAGGTGCCGGTCAGGCTGGCCTGCGCCAGCACGTGGCCCTGGATCGCGTCGCGCACCTGCGCGCCGGTGAAGGTGCCATCGAGCGGCAGGCGGTCGATGTCCAGCGCATACAGCGTGAACACGTAGTGATGCAGCAGCGTGTCGTTCCACGGCGGGCACGGGCCGTCATAGCCAAAGTAGTCGCCCTTCATGTCGGCATCGCCGGCGAACCAGCCGGTGTAGTCGTTGATGCCGTGGCGCAGGCCACCCGCGGTAGCGGTGCCGCCGGTAGCCTCGGGGCCCGGCTTGCCGCGCGCGATCACGCCATCGCTGTGCGAGGCGGCGGCGATCGAGCTCAGGCCCGGCGGAATGTCGACCAGCACCCAGTGGAAGAAGTCCACGCGCGGCAGCGAGGCCGGCACTTCGCGGCCTTCCTGGTTAACGTCGTCGCCCTTGCTGGGCACATCGCGGTCGTGGCAGATCAGCACGAACGAACGCGTCTCGGCCGGTGCATCTTCCCAGTGCAGGTCGGGATTGCGGTTGGTCGACAAGGCCACGTGGCTGGCGGCGTCGGGCACGCAGAAAGCAAACTCGCCAGGGATCGGCGCGTTGTCGTTGAAGGACTTGCTCCAGAGTTTCATTTGTCTCTCCTGTCTTGATGCCGCGCCGGGGCGCGGCAGCTTGGATCTGTGTCTTGAGACCTGTGTCAGGCCGGCGGCACCCGCAGCCAGAACGTGACCGGCCCGTCGTTGACCAGGCTGACCTGCATCATCGCGCCGAACTCGCCGGTCTCCACCCGCGGATGCGCCGCGCGCGCCTTTGCCACGAAATGTTCGTACAACCGCTTGCCGTCCTCCGGCGACGCCGCCGGCGTGAAGCTGGGCCGCGTGCCGCTGTTGGTGTCGGCCGCCAGCGTGAACTGCGACACCACCAGCAGGCCGCCGGCATTGCCGTTGCCGTCCATGTTCTGCACCGGCAGGTTCATCTTGCCGGCGGCATCCGAAAACACCCGGTATGACAGCGTCTTGGCCAGCAGCCGCTCGGCCTGCGCCTCGGTGTCGCCGCGCTCGGCGCAGACCAGTGCCAGCAGGCCGGCGCCGATCTCGCCGGTGGTGCGGCCGTCGACGGTCACGCGGGCCTGCGCGACACGCTGGATCAGTGCGATCATGCCCGCTGCCTCAGGACAGCGTCACGCGCGCGAAGCGGCGCTTGCCGACCTGCACAACGTAGGTGCCGGCGGCGACCCTGGTCGCCTTGTCACTGACCGTGGCGCCGTCGATCTTGACACCGCCCTGCTCGATATTGCGGTTGGCTTCCGAAGTCGACGGCACCAGGTTCGCCTGCTTGAGCAGTTGTGCGATGCCCAGCGGCGCACCTTCCAGGCTGACCGCGGGGATATCGTCCGGCACACCGCCGCGCGCGCGGTGGTTGAAGTCTTCCAGCGCCTTCTCGGCATCGGACTGGCTGTGGAAGCGCGCCACGATCTCCTGCGCCAGCATCACCTTGCAGTCGCGCGGGTTGCGGCCCGCGGCGATTTCCTGCTTCATCAGGTCGATCTCGGCAAGCGGGCGGAACGACAGCAACGTGTAGTACTGCCACATCAGGTCATCGGAGATGCTCATCAGCTTGCCGAACATGTCGTTGGGCGCCTCGGTCACGCCGACATAGTTGCCCTTGGACTTGGACATCTTTTCCACGCCGTCCAGGCCCACCAGCAGCGGCATGGTCAGGATGCACTGCGGCTCCTGGCCGTATTCCTTCTGCAGTTCGCGGCCAACCAGCAGGTTGAATTTCTGGTCGGTGCCGCCGAGCTCCAGATCGGACTTGAGCGCGACCGAGTCATAGCCCTGCATCAGCGGGTAGAGGAATTCATGCACCGAAATCGGAATCCCGGAGCGGAACCGCTTGGTGAAGTCGTCGCGCTCCATCATCCGTGCCACGGTGTACTTGGCGGCCAGCTGGATCATGCCGCGCGCGCCCAGCGGGTCGCACCACTCGCTGTTGTAGCGGATTTCGGTGCGGGCCGGGTCCAGCACCAGGCTGGCCTGGCGGTAGTAAGTCTGCGCGTTGGCCTCGATCTGCTCGCGCGTCAGCGGCGGCCGCGTGCTGTTGCGGCCCGACGGATCGCCAATGGTCGAGGTGAAATCGCCAATCAGGAAAATCACCTGGTGGCCGAGGTCCTGCAGCTGGCGCAGCTTGTTCAGCACCACGGTGTGGCCGATATGGATGTCGGGCGCGGTCGGATCCAGGCCCAGCTTGATACGCAGCGGCACGCCGGTGGCCTCGCTGCGCGCCAGCTTCTGCGCCCATTCGGATTCGATCAGCAGCTCGTCGCAGCCACGCTTGGAGACCTCCAGGGCGTGCAACACCGACGGCGTCAGGGGGAATTTGGC
This sequence comes from Cupriavidus consociatus, assembly GCF_017814975.1. Classification (GTDB taxonomy): domain Bacteria; phylum Pseudomonadota; class Gammaproteobacteria; order Burkholderiales; family Burkholderiaceae; genus Cupriavidus; species Cupriavidus consociatus. The sequence goes on along the minus strand of NZ_JAGIQA010000005.1, from coordinate 227,552 downwards.
CGCGGGGCCCGTGGAAACTTCAGTCATGACGTAAGTCTTTGAAATACATGAAATTTTAGGAAAGATTCCGACAGCCGCGAGCAGCGGATTTTGGTATAATCCGCCTTTCCGGGCGCCAACGGGACCCTTTCCTGTGCGCCACCCGTCACCTGCCGCAGCACTCGATCCGAATCGAGGCCGCGATCCGATGCAGATGGCCCGATAAAGTGAACAGCACACGCCGCACCTCGGGGGAGGAAGGCAGACGAGACACATCGTTCCGGCAGCGGTGCTCAGACCAAGGTTGAATTTTACGTGATGTGGTCAAGACTCCGCGAAGTTTTCGCGCGCGAGCTGGTGGTTCTTGTTGACCCAACCAACCCCCAGCATGCGCGCCGGCGCAAGCAACTCACTGCCTCTGTGGGCGCGATCTTCACGCTCGGCATGGCCGCGGCGATGGGCGTTGCACCGCGCAGCGCCTTCGATGATCCGCTCGCCCCGCGCACCGAGCAGGCCCTGCGCATGCCCGATGTGCGCGAGCAGCTCGACCTGCTCACCGACAGCCAGGCCGTGTACGTGCGCGAAGAGCGCATGCAGCGCGGCGACACCATCGGCAGCCTGCTGCGCCGTCTCGGCGTGGACGATCCCGATGCGCAGTCCTTTATCGTCAAGAACCCCACCGCGCGCGGGCTGTTCAGCCTGAACCCCGGCCAGGCGGTGCAGGCGGAGATCGATGAAAGCAACATGCTGGTGTCGCTGCAGGCCAACCTCGGGGGCGACGCCGCGGCCTCGCGCGAGCTGGTGATCGAGCGTGTGCGCGCGGCAGCCGGCAATGGCAGCGCCACCTACAAGGCCAAGGTCCAGCGCGTCGACAACGACGTGCACTACGAGATGGCGTCGGGCGCGATTTCCGGCGCCGGCTTCTTCAAGGCCATGGATGCAGCCAACGTGCCCGACGAGGTCGTGCAGCAGATGCTGTCGATCTTTTCCGGCGTGATCGACTTCCACCACGATATCGCCAGCGGCGACCGCTTCCGCATCATCTATGAAGCGGGCTTCCGCGACGGCACCTTCGTGCGCAATGGCCGCGTGATCGCGATCGAGCTGATCAACCGCAACCAGCTGCACCAGGCGCTGTGGTTCTCGCCGGAAGACAGCAAGGATGGCGCCGGCGCCTACTACACGTTCGACGGGCGCAGTATGAAGCGGCCGTTCCTGCGTTCGCCAGTGGAGTTCTCGCGCGTGTCGTCGGGCTTCGGCGGCCGCGAGCATCCGCTGCACCACGACTGGGCCCAGCACAAGGGCGTCGACTTCGCAGCCCCGACCGGCACCAAGGTGCTGGCCACCGGCGACGGCGTGGTCGAATTCGTCGGCCAGCAGAACGGCTACGGCAACATCGTCATCCTGAGCCATGCCAACGGCTACTCGACCTACTACGCGCACCTGTCCGGCTTTGCCGGCATGCGCCAGGGCCAGCCGGTGCGGCAAGGCCAGCTGATCGGCTATGTCGGCTCGACCGGCTGGGCCACCGGGCCGCACCTGCACTATGAGTTCCGCTTCAATGACGTGCCGCAGAACCCGCTGACCATCACGCTGATGGAATCCCCGCCGCTGAGCGGCAAGTCGCGCCAGGAATTCCAGACCTACACCAGCGGGCTGCTCAGCCGCATCAATGCGCTGCGCGCCTACAACGTGCTGACCGCTTCCAACTAACGCGGACCGTGAGCCAGCCCGTGCCAGGCAGCGAACGCTATATCGGCATCATGTCCGGCACCAGCATGGATGGTGCCGATGCGGTGCTGGTCGATTTCAGCGGCGCGCGGCCGGAGGTACTGGCCGCCGCCAGCGAACCCTTCGCCGACGCGCTGCGCGCGGCATACAGCGCCCTGCAGCAGCCGGGCGAGGATGAGATCCACCGCGAGGCACTGGCGGCCAATGCGCTGGCCGAGGTCTACGCCGCATGCGTGGCCACGCTACTGCGCGAGTCGGGCGTAGCAGCCGCCTCGGTCGCCGCCATCGGCGCGCACGGCCAGACCATCCGGCACCGGCCCGGCCTGTACGACGGCATCGGCTATACGCGCCAGAGCCAGCATCCGGCCCGGCTGGCCGAACTCGCCGGCATCGATGTGGTGGCGGACTTCCGCAGCCGGGACGTCGCCGCCGGCGGCCAGGGCGCCCCACTGGTGCCAGCGCTACATCATGCGCTGTTCGGCAGCGACGCCGAGACCCGTGTTGCCTGCAATATCGGGGGCATTTCCAATATCAGCATCCTGCCTGCCACCGGCGCCGTCAGCGGCTTCGACTGCGGCCCGGGCAATGCGCTGCTCGACTACTGGATCCATCGCCACCGCGGGCTGCCGTTCGACAGCAATGGCGACTGGTCAGCCGGCGGGCGCGTCGACGATGCACTGCTGGCGCGGTGCCTGGCGGAACCCTACTTCAGCGTGCCGCCGCCCAAGAGCACCGGCCGCGACCTGTTCCATCCCGGCTGGCTGGAGCTCCAACTGCAAGCTTTCGCACACCTCGCGCCTGGCGACGTGCAGGCGACGCTGGCGGCGCTGACCGCCGAAGCCATCGCGCGCGACGTCCGTATCCACGCGCGTGATGCAAGGCGCCTCGTGGTCTGCGGCGGCGGCGCCCGTAACGCCTTCGTAATGGCGCGGCTGGCGCAGGCGCTGCCCGGCGTGGCCATCGAGACATCGGAACACTACGGCGTACCGGTCTCGCAGGTCGAAGCCATCGCCTTTGCCTGGCTGGCGCGCCAGTGCACGCTGCGCCTTCCTGGCAACGTACCTGCCGTGACCGGCGCTGCCGGGCCGCGCGTGCTGGGCGCGATCTATCCGCGCTGAACGGCTTGCGCCTCGGCGGCGCCCTCTTCCACGTACATCATGAATGCCTGCGCCAGCGGCGACGCCCGCATGGCCGGCGAGCGCGCCAGCACCACGTGCTGCGGCGTCACCGGCTCGCGCAGCGGCAGGCAGACGATTGGCATGCCGTCATAGCTGTGGTCCCCGGCCGGCCGTGTGCAGGACAGCGCCACGCCGTAGCCATGCGCGACCAGTCCGCGCTGCATCTCGAAGGTCTGCGTGTACTGGTGCGGCGCCGGATGCAGGCCATGCGTCCAGAACAGCGACAGGAAGTATTCGCGCGTCTGCGGGATGTCCTCGAGGATCAGGCGCTCGCCAGCAAGGTCGGCCAGGCTCACGTCGGCGCTGCATGCCAGCGCATGCCCCGTGGGCAGCAGCGCGTAAGGCGGCAGTCGGGCAAGCGTGCAGCGCTCGGTGCGCGCATCCAGCCCGAGGTCGTAGGTCAGCGCCAGTTCCGCCTTGCCGGCCTGCAGCGCGCGGTGCACGGTAGCGAGATCAGCCTCGAACAGGGTCACCGAGACGCGGGGGTGCCTCTCGCGAAAGCCGGCCAGCAGGCGCGGCACGAAATACGGCCCCAGGTCCTGGAAACACGTCAGCGACAACTGGCCGCTCAGGCCGCGCTCGCCCGCTTCGTCGGCAGTCAGGCCCGCGGCCAGCGCCAGTATGTCGCGCGCACGGCCAAGCAGGCGCTGTCCGGCCGGCGTCAGCGCCAGGCCACGGCTGACCTGGCGCCGGAACAGCGACTCGCCCAGCGCGTCCTCCAGCTGTGCGATCGCGGTCGACACAGACGGCTGCGACACATGGCGGGCGCGCGCCGCGGCGCTGATGCTGCCATGCTCGGCGGCGGCGACGAAGTACTCGAGCTGGCGAAAAGAGAAAGGGATCATGTTTTCCTATATCACACCATAGGAAATATATGCTTTTCCTATCCATCGCCGATGCCGATACTGCGAGCATCGCCAAACGGAGCCCCCACCATGGAAATTACCCAGGAACAGATCGATACCTACCAGCGCGACGGCGTGCTGGTGCTGCGCGGCGCGTTCGCTGAGTGGGTCGAGCCCTTGCGCGAAGGTTTCGCGCAGAACCTGGCCGAGCCCGGCCCCTTCGCCATCGAGAACGTACGGGCCGGCGAAGGCGGGCGCTTTTTCGAGGACTACTGCAACTGGCAGCGCATCGCGCCATTCGATGCCTTTATCCGCCAGTCCCCGGCGGCGTCCATCGCCGGCCGCATCATGCAATCGCATGCCGTGCAGGTGTTCCACGAACACATCCTGGTGAAGGAGCCTGGCACGGCCAAACCCACGCCGTGGCACCAGGACCTGCCCTACTATTGCGTCGACGGCACGCAGACCGCGAGCTACTGGATCCCGCTGGATCCCGTCACGCAAGCCAATACCCTGCGCGTGGTGGCCGGCTCGCATCGCTGGCCAAGGCTGGTGCGGCCCAAGCGCTGGGCCAGCAACGAAAGCTTCTATGGCAGCCAGGACGACGATGACAGCGCGTTCATGGACATGCCGGATGTCGAGGACGGCAGCCACACCCTGCTCGCGCCCGAACTCGAGCCGGGCGATGCGGTAGTGTTCGACTTCCGCACCGTGCACGGTGCCGCGGGCAATACCGGCAACGGCCGCCGGCGTGCGTTCTCGGCGCGTTTCCTTGGGGACGACGTGCGCTTCATGCAGCGGCCGGGACGTACCTCGCCCCCGTTTCCCGGCATCGGCCAGCAGACTGGCGAGCGTTTGCGCGAAGACTGGTTTCCGGTGGTGTGGCGCGCCGGCCAGTAATCACGATCCAAAAAAAACGCACCCGAAGGTGCGTTTTTTTAAGGCCGGAACCGCTCAGACCGAGAACGACGAGCCGCAACCACAGGTGGTCGAGGCGTTCGGGTTCTTGATCACGAACTGGGCGCCGTTGATGTCTTCCTTGTAGTCGATCTCGGCGCCGACCAGGTACTGGTAGCTCATCGAGTCGATCAGCAGGGTGACGCCGTTCTTGACCATGGTGGTGTCGTCTTCGTTGACTTCCTCGTCGAAGGTGAAGCCGTACTGGAAGCCCGAGCAGCCGCCGCCCTGCACGAACACGCGCAGTTTCAGCTCGGCATTGCCCTCTTCCTCGATCAACTGCTTGACCTTGTCGGCGGCGCTGTCGGTAAAGACGAACGGTGCCGGCACGTCCTCGGTAACGGGTGCCTCTGCGACTGCGTTCATGGGGTGTTCTCCTGTTTAGTTGGGTAGGGACAGGTCATTGCTGACCCATCCCCCCCTAAGAACCGTACGTGCGAGTTTCCCCGCATACGGCTCAAGCCTTTCAAAGTACGTTTTATTGTACCGGTTTCACTACGGGTCTGCCGTGGTGGTGCACTTGCTTGTGGCAATCAGGGTGTAGCAGCACACGATTCCCTAGAGCGTCCGAGCCTCCGTATGTACGGTACTCGATGTGATGGTCTTCCCACCCTGTCTCTTTGGTGATCTTGCACTCACACACCGCACACAACCCCCGCTGGGAAATGTAGAGCTTAATCCACTGCTTCCGGTGCGACATGTTGTTTAACATGCGCTCCTGACGCAGCGTTTCACCATACCTTTCCTGCGCTGGGTCGAAGGGATGATAGTCCCCACGAACCTTGTTGTGCCTTCGGATAGGGGTACCCGCGAGGGAATAAAGCCCCATCCATCGGCTATTGCCGTCGCCATCCACGATTGTGGTTCCAAACACCCAACTCCGATCCCCTACTGGCGCGTAGTACTTCTTCCGCACCCATTGGGTGTTCTTCTGTGGATGTCGCCGTTTCGCCCACCGCCATAGAGCCTTGGATACTTCGTACTCCAAGCGGTTGAACGTCGCCTTCGCAACCACCGGGCTGTGATACTGCGCCCATCCTCTTAGCATCGGGTTCAGCAAGTTGATGATGCTAACTTGCTTCGCCGTCTTGTTAGCACTGATGACCCCTTTCACCTTGCTATAGAACGTTTGCACGTTCTTCTTGCTCGGCTTAATGAGCAGCGTTCCCGAATATTTCCGGAAATTCCACCCAAGGAAGTCAAAGCCGTCAGCGATGTTGACGATCCGCGTTTTCTCCGTCGATAGCGTCAGCCCCCGTACTGCCAAGAACTGTTCTACCCACGGCTTCACTTCGCTTTCTAGGATCTCCGGCGTACTGCCAGTGATCACGAAGTCGTCCGCGTAACGCACTACATTCACTTTCAGCTTCTTCGTGTTGACGACGCCTAGCTTAGTCTCGAGAGACTTAACCAGTTGCCGTTCCAACCCATTCAGCGCCACGTTAGCCAGAGTCGGGGAGATGATGCCCCCCTGCGGTGTTCCGGCTTCGGTCGCCTGAAACTGGCCCTGAAATACCACGCCAGCTTTCAACCACTTCTGAAGGATTGCGCTGTCCATTGGGACATTGCGCACCAGCCAGGCATGATCGATATGGTCAAAGCAGCCCTTAATATCCGCTTCCAGAATCCATTGGGACGAGGCCTTCTTGGACAGGTTTCGGAATAGCTGGGACATAGCGTCCGCTGTAGAACGGTTGATCCGGAACCCGTAAGAGTTCGGATCGCTCGTCCCTTCGGACACCGGCTCCAGCGCCAGCAGATACAGCGCTTGCATGGCTCGGTCTAACATGGTCGGGATGCCCAGAGGGCGCTCCTTCCCATTGGCCTTGGGGATAAAAACCCTCCGTAATGGCAAAGGTCTGTACCCCCGGCGCTTCAACCTCCCGATGGCTTCCCACCGAGCTTCAGGCGAGTCCCACTTTTCGCGATCGACGCCTGCCGTTCGCTTACCTTGGTTCTCCGTCACTCGCTTCACCGCCGATGCCTTGGCGGAAAACGAGCGGGTCAGAGACCGTTGCAGGGCTTTCACCCTCCGCCAGTCCCCTTCCTGTGTCGCCTTCGCAATTCGAATCTGCGTCGCTCGAACGTTCCGCTCCACACGGCGCCAATCAATGGCACCCCAGGTTTGCGGCACGCCGGAGGGCGCAGATTCATCCTCGCGGATCAATGCTTCCATGCTGCCCTCCTATCTTGAGGATCTTCCCCAAACATTCGAGAGACAGCACGCCCCTTGAGGGACGTGTTGCCCCCCAAGGGAAGAAAATTTAAACAAGCGAGATCAGTCAGCCGTCCTGCGACGATTGACCAGTTGGAAGTCTGCCCGCTTTCGCGTGGGATGATGTTTCAACCCCTATCCGAGCCATTACAGCCAGGCATTCGCTTTCTCCAACCTCCCATACCCGCACAGCCAACAGCGTTCCTTGCGGTTCGCTTGCCTGAGCCAAACTGCACTCCGGCAGCCATACGGGCTTACCACGTTCCCTGCGCATTACACGACTGGGTTAGGGCCTGCCTTTCCGCCGGCGGTTGTATGGCGACGTGTTCCGGCGTACCAGCGGAACAACCAACCGCACACCTTTTGGTTGATGCCTATCAGCAGCTTTGGCATCTCAATACTGACGACGTTTACCAGCAGTTCACTTACGTTGCCCGTACCAGCCAGCCTAGCTCCTCGACCCCATTGCTGCTCGGAGTCTCTGCCATCAGTCTCACAACTGGGTGACACCCTTGCGGGGAAACATTGTCGGGAGAGCTTCATACCCCACCGTTGCCAGTGACGCATGTCCCCCTAGGCTACTGCTAGTCGCATAGCAGGTTCTCTATCGAAGCACCCGCATGAGCGCATTCGACCGAACCATAACGCGCAGAGCTTGCGCTCCGGGACCTCACTTCCTTACTTCATGTGCCCCCATACTGGCGAGCGCTTGACGGTGGCTAGCTCTCGAGAGCGCCAACCTCCGTCCCAAGGACTGCAGCGCCGACCCCACTGGATCGGTTCAAATGCATGTAACGATTTAGCAACAAAACAGACGTTGCATAGCCGTCCGCACCTCCGTAGAGGGGCGTTTACAAAGAAACTCGCCCAAAGGCGAGCGTCCCCGCCCTTGGGCAATGGCTGGAAATTCATCCAGCAAAAAGCAAACCGTGGGGCACCAATACTCCGGCTCCCACAGCACATCGGACTCACCCTGGCTGTTAGGCTGGGCTTGTCTAAGCAAGAAATGGTTGGGATTGGACGGTCTGGCCGAAGCCTTTCCTTGTCCCAACAAGGTCGATGCTCCTTACGTTGGAGCTACCCGGACACGATAGTGCGTGTCGCACGATACGCCTGTATTCTAAGCGCTACTGAAAGATCGTGCCGAACCCCTTTGTTTTCAAGGGTTTCGTGCAGGGTTTCGTGCGTGCGGCAGGCCGCTCAGGCGGCCTTTTCCGTGGGACTGGCGGCATCCGCCGGAGTTTCCCCGGCCGCCGCGTCGTCGCCAGGCGGCGTTTCCGCAACTTCGGTAACCGGTCCTGCGTCGACCACATTGGGCAACGCCTTGATTTCGCCGGCCGCGCCCTGCGCAAGCGGGACCAACCGGCCTTCGACCAGCGCGCCCTGGTGCATCTCCAGCGCTGCGTAGCGCACGTCGCCCAGCACGCGGGCCTCCGGTTGCAGTTCCAGCAGGTCGGTCGCCTGCACCGGACCCTTCACCGTGCCGTTGAGCACGAGGTGACCGACGCTGATCTCGCCTTCGACCACACCCTTCTCGCTGACCACCAGCATGCTCGGCTTGCCGGGCGCCGCAATAACGTTGCCGCGCACACGCCCGTCCAGCCGCAGGCCGCCGCCAAACACCAGGTCGCCGTCGATGGCGGTATCTGCGCCGATCAGCGTATCGATCGAAAGGCCCTTCTTCTTCGAAAACAACATCGCTCTCACTCCTCTCTCGTTCGTACCGGGCGCCGCCGGGCCCGGGGCGCGTCGCCATGGCAGACGGCTTGCCGATGGCGACAGGGCGTGATTGTATCCGCGTGCAGCTCATACCCTACAAAAGTCTGGTGGCCCATCCGCAATTTCGGCAGCCGCGGGTGAAACCGTTGCGTCGTGGCAAAAAAAAACCGCACGGCAAGCGTGCGGTTTTTTGGATTTCGCGGCATCCAGTTGGACCGGATCCGCGAAAACGCATCAGCGCTTCGAGAACTGCTTGCGACGACGCGCCTTGTGGAAGCCGACCTTCTTACGTTCGACTTCACGTGCATCGCGCGTGACGTAGCCAGCCTTCGACAGGGCCGACTTCAGGGTCGCATCGTAGTCGATCAGGGCGCGGGTGATGCCGTGGCGCACTGCGCCGGCCTGGCCCGTTTCGCCACCGCCAGTCACGTTGACCTTGATGTCGAACGTTTCGCCGTGGGCGGTCAGTTCCAGGGGCTGGCGCACGATCATCAGCGAGGTTTCGCGAGCGAAATACTCTTTGATGGGCTTGCCGTTGACGACGATGTCGCCCTTGCCCGACTTGATGAAGACACGAGCCACAGCGCTCTTGCGGCGGCCAGTACCGTAATTCCAGTTACCGATCATGGATTGGCCTCCTTAGATTTCCAGCGCCTTGGGCTGCTGCGCTTCGTGCGGATGCTCGGCTTCGGCGTAAACCTTCAGCTTCTTGATCATCGCGTAGCCCAGCGGACCCTTCGGCAGCATGCCCTTCACAGCCTTTTCCAGGGCACGGCCCGGGAAACGCTGCTGCATCTTGCCGAACGTCGTTTCGTAGATACCGCCCGGGTAACCCGAATGGCGATAGTACTTCTTGTCCGTTTCCTTGGTACCCGTGACACGCAGCTTGGCTGCATTGACGATGATGATGTAATCACCCGTGTCGACGTGCGGAGTGAATTCCGGCTTGTGCTTGCCGCGCAGACGGCGTGCCACTTCGCTGGCGACACGGCCGAGGACTTTGTCCGTCGCGTCAATCACGTACCAGTCGCGCTTTACCTCATGAGGCTTGGCGGAAAAGGTCTTCATGATTTTTCCTGACTATTAGTTCGTGCCCGAAATCCGACTCGCGAAGGCTTGTGCTCGCCCCTGCAAGTCTTGTGGCCCGCCCTGAGACTGGCCGGATGCTGCTTCTCTTTCCCGCGGGCATGACGGAAAAGCCCACGATTATAATGGCGGCTGTCGGACTGGCACAAGCAAAGACTGAGGTTTTCGTCAAGATCGTCGCCCACAATTCGCCCGCCCGGGCAGCATGCGCCACGCCGCTGCTCTGGTCGCGCGGGAACTGCGCCCTCGCACGGACGAAAAAAAACCCAAGCTGGTTTAGCTTGGGTTTGAATCCACCAAAGGAGGAGGGTGGAGGAGACACCTGGAGATCGACGGGGAACTGCGGGCGGTGCGGCTGGCGTATCCGGAAGGCTTCGCTTTCGCACTCTGGCGCGCTGTTGGCGCCGTCGTTCAATGATTGGAATTATACATGGGGTTTTCCCGGATGCAAGGGAAATTTGTACTGCGAAATGCGATTTCGTATTGCGGGAAGACGTCCTGCTTTCCCGCCGCGTACAAATTTCCTTTAAAAACAAAAGCTTGATCGAAAAAATATGTCATTGCCGAGCCGGCACATTAGAGGAAACCCTCAGGTTTCTTAAGGATATCGGCATCCCAGAGCCAGACTTGACGATGCCATATACTGAGAATTGCAAGATGCGAGATCACGCGATAGTGATTGCAATAGCACAACACAAACGACAGGAACGAACAAAATGGAATGCAAAGTGACATGGATGGGTGCCGACGGCATGAGCTTCGTGGCCCAGACCGGCAGCGGCCATATCGTTGCGATGGACGGCGCTCCCGAGGGCGGCGGCCATAACCTTGCGCCGCGGCCGATGGAAATGGTGCTGGTCGGCACCGGTGGCTGCACTGCCTATGACGTAGTGCTGATCCTCAAGCGCGGCCGCCAGGACGTGCGCGGCTGCAGCGTGCAGCTGCAGGCAGAGCGCGCCAGCGAGGACCCCAAGGTCTTCACCCGCATCAACTTCCATTTTGTGGTGACCGGCAAGAATCTCAACCCCGCCACGGTCGAGCGCGCGATCAAGCTGTCGCACGAGAAGTACTGCTCGGCGTCGATCATGCTGGCCAAGACGGCCGAGATCACGCACACGCTGGAAATCGTCGAAGGCTGAAAAAAGCAGATGGAAGTTTGCAGACCCGGTAAGCCGCGCGGGCGCCGGGTCATGCCGAAGACTGAAGCAAAGCAGGCCGATAAGCCGGATTCTGTGCACACCGCTCGCCTTGCGGCCAGCGGCGCGTGACAACCATTCCTCTAGGCCGGCTGTTACCAGCCGGCTCCAGCTCCCTACCCGCAGACTCAGCGGGCCGCTTCATCGCCTGCCTATTTGGGATTGCTCCAGGTGGAGGTTACCGCGTTTCACCCTTCCCGCCAGGCGAACCCGGCGGCAAGACTCGTCTCTGTGGCCCTATTCCGCACGTTGCCGTGGATGGCTGTTAGCCAACACCCTGCCCTGTGGAGTCCGGACTTTCCTCCCCCTGCACCTCGCGGTGCAGGCAGCGGTTGCCTGGCCTGCTTTGCGGGCCGCAGTCTAACACCGATTCAATCCGGTTGCCGGCGTAAATCCCGCATGCGTCCGGGCCGGAACACCGTGGTGTCGGCATAGAAACCGGGCGAGGCGTTGTCGTCACACCACCCCGGGATTCCCATGACGGGCAGCGGCGCGAAGCAACGGCCGCCGCGCAGCGTGCCGGCTACAGCCGCCGCCTGCAACGACAGCGCCACCGCCTTATCCAGCATATCCGGCGCGCCACCCGGCACCAGCGGCAGCGTCCAGGCATGCGCGGTCACGGCCTTGTACGGCCGCACCAGCTTTTCCAGCAGTGCATGGCCGAACGGCACGACTCTGCACGCGGTGTCCCACGCGTGGCGCCGCGCGACAAAAAGCTGCTGCCAGGCAAACCCTCGCAGCGCTTCGGCATGTTCATCGCCCTCGCTCATGAACAGCACCGCGTTTTCGTCAAACAGCGTGGCGGCATCGCGTACACCGCCGCGCGCGGTCCGCACGCCTTCGCGCGCGATCACCGTGGCCTGGATCTGGTTAAGCACGCGCTTGGCCTGCGGGAAATGCAGCCAGACCAGCGCGTTGAAGAAATCGTGGAGGTTGTCGCGCGTCGGGACTTCGCCGGTGGCGTCGATATGCGCTTCATAGGCGCTGCCCTCGGCCAAGGCCTGCTGCGGGACAAAGCGCAGCGACAGGCCGCGCGCGTTGCGCAGGCCCAGCGCGCCAGACTGGGCATCCAGCAGTGCGCGCAGGTCGGCACCGCGATGCACTGCCGCGGCCAGCGCTGCGCCGCGCGCGGCAAAGGGTTGGAACCATGGCCGGGACCAGTCGATCCCGGCCAGCGCGGCGACGAAGGACTCGGCCGCCGCGCTTGCTCCGGCGTGCAACGCCGCAGCGGTCAGCGCGCCTTCCAGCGCAGCGTTTCGCCGCCGCGCAGCGGCACCATCGTGGTGTCGCCGTACGGCAGTTCGGCTGGCAGCTGCCAGTCTTCGCGCTCCAGCGTCAGCGTGCCGGTGTTGCGCGGCAGGCCGTAGAAGGCCGGGCCGTTGAAGCTGGCGAAGGCTTCCAATTTGTCCAGTGCACCGGCGGCGTCAAAGGCCTCGGCGTACAGCTCCATCGCGTGCAGGGCCGTGTAGCAGCCGGCACAGCCGCAGGCGTGTTCCTTCAGGCCGCGCGCGTGCGGCGCGCTGTCGGTGCCCAGGAAGAAGCGCGGGTTGCCGGAGGTAGCGGCCGCGACCAGCGCCTCGCGGTGGGTTTCGCGCTTGAGCACCGGGAGGCAGTAGTAGTGCGGGCGGATGCCGCCGGTGAAGATCGCGTTGCGGTTGTACAGCAGGTGGTGCGCGGTAATGGTGGCGCCGACCGGGCCGCTGGCTTCCAGCACGTACTGGGCGGCATCCTTGGTGGTGATGTGCTCGAACACCACTTTCAGCTCGGGCATGTCTCGGCGCAGCGGGGTCATCACCTGGTCGATGAACACGGCCTCGCGGTCGAAGATATCGATGGCCGGGTCGGTGACTTCGCCGTGCACCAGCAGCGGCAGGCCTTCGCGCTGCATCGCTTCCAGCGCGGCGTAGCAGCGGCGGATGTCGGTCACGCCGGCGTCGCTGTTGGTGGTGGCGCCCGCCGGGTACAGCTTGACACCGTGCACGAAGCCGCTGGCCTTGGCCGCGACGATTTCCTCGGGGCTGGTGTTGTCCGTCAGGTACAACGTCATCAGCGGCTCGAACTGCACGCCGGCCGGCAGCGCCGCCAGGATGCGGGCACGGTAGGCCTGCGCCTGCTCCACCGTGGTCACGGGGGGCTTCAGGTTCGGCATGATGATCGCGCGGGCGAACTGGCGGGCGGTGTCGGGCAGTACGGCGGCAAGCGCCGCGCCGTCGCGCAGGTGAAGGTGCCAGTCGTCCGGGCGGGTGATGGTGAGCTTCTGGGTCATGGCTTGCGTGGGCCCGCCGCGGGTGACGGCGGCGGGCACTTTTTCAGAATCAGAGAATCAGGATGGCGCGGTAATCGTTCACGTTGGTGCGCGTGGGTCCGGTGACAACCAGGTCGCCGATGGCGTCGAACAGGCCCCAGGCGTCGTGCACGTCGAGCTGGCGCTGGCCCGGCAGGCCGGCGGCTTCGGCGCGCGCCAGTGTGGTCGGGTCGGCCAGCGCGCCGGCGTTGTCTTCCGAGCCGTCGATGCCGTCTGTGTCGGCCGCGATCGCGTGCACGCCGGGCGTGCCTGACAGTTCGACCGCCAGCGACAGCAGAAACTCCGAGCAGCGCCCGCCGCGCGCCTTGCCCGCGCCGCCGCCGGCCGGCAAAGTGACCGTGCACTCACCTCCGGAAATCAGCGCCACGGGCGTGGCGAACGGCGCATTGTACGCGCGAATCTCGCGCACCAGCGCGGCATAGACCCGCGCCACTTCGCGCGCCTCGCCCGTCACCGTGTCACCCAGTACCACCGGCGTGATGCCGCGTGCGCGGAACAGCGCCGCGGCGGCTTCCAGGCTGCCGTGGGCGGTCGCGATCATGATATTGTCGACACGCTCGAACAAGGGATCGCCGGGCTTGGGCGTCTCGGCCACTTCGCCACGCGCGCCGCGTTCCAGGTGCGACTGCACGCTGGCCGGCACCTGCGCGCCATAGCGGCGCAGGATCTGCAGCGCATCATCGAAGGTGCTGGGGTCGGCCACGGTCGGGCCCGAGGCGATCGCGCTGGGATCATCGCCGGCCACGTCCGAGACAATCAGCGTGGTCACCGGCGCCTGGCTCGCCTGCGCCAGCCGGCCGCCCTGGATGCGCGAGATGTGCTTGCGCACGATGTTCATGTCGGTGATCGGCGCGCCACAGCGCAGCAATTCCCTGGTGGTCGCCTTCAGGTCGGCCATCGGAATGCCCTCGGCCGGCAGCGACAGCAGGCTCGAACCGCCGCCCGAAACCAGCACCAGCAGCCGGTCCTGCGGCGTCAGCGATTGCACCGCGGCCAGGATCTCCGCCGCGGCCTGCTCGCCCGACTCGTCCGGCACCGGGTGGCCGGCCTCGATCACTCGGATATGGTCGGTCGGCATGCCGTGCGCGTAGCGCGTGACCACCAGCCCTTCGAGCGTCGCCTTGCCGGCATAGGCGCGCTCGACCGCCGCAGCCATCGATGCGGCGGCCTTGCCTGCGCCCACCACCAGCGTGCGGCCACCGGCGTGCGGCGACGGCAGATGCTGCGCGACGATCTGCAACGGATCGGCGGCGGCCACGGCGGCGTGGAAGGTCTCGAGCAGCAGAGCGCGGGCGTCCCCCGCGAACGCGGCGCTCACAGCGCCTCCGCGATGGCGCGGCCCAGGTCGGCGGTACCGGCCTTGCCGCCGATATCGCGCGTCAGCGGCGCCTGCTCCGGCCCGGCGGCCAGCACCTTTTCGATCGCGCCCAGTACGGCGGCGCCGGCTTCGTCATGGCCCAGGTGTTCCAGCATCATGGCACCACACCAGATCTGGCCGATCGGGTTGGCCACGCCGCGCCCGGCGATGTCCGGGGCCGAGCCGTGCACCGGCTCGAACAGGCTTGGGAAGGTCCGGTCCGGGTTGATATTGCCCGACGGCGCAATGCCGATGGTGCCGGTGCAGGCCGGCCCCAGGTCGGACAGGATGTCGCCGAACAGGTTGCTGGCGACCACCACGTCGAACCAGTCCGGGTGCTGGACGAAATGCGCGGTCAGGATGTCGATGTGATATTTGTCGACCTTCAAGCCGGGGTAATTCGCGGCCATTGCCTCGACTCGCTCGTCCCAGTACGGCATCGTGATCGAGATGCCGTTGGACTTCGTCGCCGAGGTCAGGTGCTTCTTCGGCCTCTTCTGGGCGAGCTCGAAGGCAAACTTCAGGATGCGGTCGACGCCGGTGCGGCTCATCACCGTTTCCTGCACCACGATCTCGCGGTCGGTGCCCGGGAACATGCGGCCGCCGATGCTGGAGTATTCGCCCTCGGTGTTCTCGCGCACTACGTAGAAATCGATGTCGCCAGGCTCGCGGCCCGCCAGCGGGCTCCTGATGCCGGGCATCAGCCGCACCGGGCGCAGGTTAACGTACTGGTCGAAGGAACGGCGGAACTGCAGCAGCGAACCCCACAGCGAGACGTGGTCGGGCACCGTATCCGGCCAGCCGACCGCGCCGAAGTAGATGGCGTCGTACTTGACCAGCGTGTCGAACCAGTCGTCGGGCAGCATCTTGCCGTGACGGGCGTAGTAGTCGCAGCTGGAAAAATCGAAGTGATCCCACTGGAAGTCGATGCCGAAGCGGCGCGCCGCGGCGTCCATCACGCGTATGCCCTCGGGCATGACTTCCGTGCCGATTCCGTCTCCGGGAATCACGGCAATCTTGTATTGGCTCATCGTTCTCGGGATTGTTAGCAGGTATGGTGGCGCCATGGTTGGCGCCATTGGCACCGCACTGGAGCGCCCGCGGGTTGCTTGGCAGCGGGCCGGGCGCGCGGGATAATGTCTGCATTCTATTGCAAAGCGGCAGCCCGCTGCCGACCGGTGCCCCGATATGTGCCAGTTGCTAGGCATGAACTGCGCCACGCCGACCGACGTGACGTTCTCCTTCACCGGCTTCGCTGCCCGCGGCGGCGTGACCGACCACCACGCCGACGGCTTCGGCGTCGCCTTCTTTGAAGACAAGGCCTGCCGCCTGTTCATCGACAACCAGTCCGCCGGCACCTCGCCGGTGGCCGACCTGATCAAGCGCTACCCGATCAAATCCAAGAACGTCATCTCGCATATCCGCAAGGCGACGCAGGGCACGGTGCTGCTGGAGAACTGCCACCCGTTCATGCGCGAGCTGTGGGGCCGTCACTGGATCTTTGCCCACAACGGCGACCTGTTGAATTTCTCGCCGTTCCTGTCGGGCGTGTACCAGCCGGTGGGCGATACCGACAGCGAACTGGCCTTCTGCACGCTGATGCAAGGCCTGCGCAAGCGCTTCCCGGGCTCGCAACCGCCGCTGAATGAACTCGGCCATGCGCTGGCCGATATCACACGCGATATCACGCTGCATGGCGTGTTCAATTTCCTGCTGAGCAACGGCCAGGCCCTGTTTGCCCACTGCTCGACCCGCCTGTACTACATCGTGCGGGAGTGGCCTTTCTCGACCGCTCACCTGATCGATGCAGACCTGTCGATCGACTTCGCCCAGGTGACCACGCCGGACGACCGCGTTGCCGTGATCGCCACCGCCCCGCTGACCGACAACGAGACCTGGACCCAGTTCGCCCCGGGCGAGCTGATCATGTTCGAGCACGGGCGTCCGGTGATGACGCTGACCGTGCCGATCCCGCCCGAAGTCCAGGCCAAGAACGCCGCCAATACAGCCTGTACCTGAGCCATCCGGCATAAGGGAAAAAGGGACGCCGAGGCGTCCCTTTTCATAAGCTGGCAGTCCGTTCAGTGGTGCAGGATCTTCGACAGGAACTGCCGCGCACGCTCCGACCGGGCTTCGATATTGCCGAAGAATTCCTCCTTGTCGGCGTCCTCGACGATCTTTCCCTGGTCCATGAAGATGACGCGGTTGGCCACCTTGCGCGCGAAGCCCATTTCGTGGGTCACGCACATCATGGTCATGCCTTCCTGCGCCAGCTGCACCATCACGTCCAGCACTTCGTTGACCATTTCCGGATCAAGCGCGGAGGTCGGCTCGTCGAACAGCATGCAGATCGGATCCATCGACAGTGCGCGCGCGATCGCCACGCGCTGCTGCTGGCCGCCAGACAGCTGGCCGGGGTACTTCTCGGCCTGGCTCTTCAGGCCCACGCGCTCCAGGTATTTCATGCCCTTCGCCATCGCCTCGTCCTTCGAACGGCCAAGCACCTTCATCTGTGCGATGGTCAGGTTCTCGGTGATCGACAGGTGCGGGAACAGCTCGAAGTTCTGGAACACCATGCCCACGCGCGAACGCAGCTTGGGCAGGTTGGTCTTGGGATTGCCCACCGAGGTGCCGTCGACCAGGATGTCGCCCTTCTGGAACGGCTCCAGTGCGTTGACAGTCTTGATCAGCGTGGACTTGCCCGAACCCGACGGGCCGCACACCACCACCACTTCACCCTTGGCAACCTTGGTGGTGCAGTCGGTCAGCACCTGGAAGGAGCCGTACCACTTGGAAACATTGTTGATTTCGATCATACAGCCACCTTTTTCTGGTAACGCTTGACCAGCAGCGAAGCGGAGAAACAAATGATGAAGTACACCAGGCCGGCGAACAGCAGCAATTCGACGATACGCCCGTCGCGCTCGCCAATGCCGTAGGCCTGGCCGAAGAAATCAGCCAGCGCGCTCACGTACACCAGCGACGTATCCTGGAACAGGATGATGCCCTGGGTCAGCAGCAGCGGCACCATGTTGCGGAACGCCTGCGGCAGGATCACCAGCCGCATCGACTGCCCGTAGGTCATGCCCAGCGCCTGCGCCGCGAACATCTGCCCGCGCGACACGCTCTGGATCCCCGCGCGGATGATCTCGGAGTAGTACGCCGCCTCGAACAACGCGAACGCCACCAGCGCCGAGGTCATGCGCAGATCGGTCGCGGGCGACAGGTTGAAGATCCCCTGCAGCACCTGCGGAATGATCAGGAAAAACCACAACAGCACCATCACCAGCGGGATGGAGCGGAAGATGGTCACGTACCCCTGCGCGAACCAGTTCAGCAGCCTGAACGACGACAGCCGCATCATCGCCAGGATGGTGCCCCAGATGATGCCGACCACCACCGCGGTGACGGTAATCTTGAGCGAGACCATCATGCCCTCGCCCAGCACGTGCAGCGTGCTGGCGTTGATCGAGGTGAAATCGAAGGAATAAGCCATGGCGCCCCCTTACTTGCCGCCGATGAAGCCGGGCACGCGCGTGCGGGCCTCGACCCAGCGCATCAGCAGCATCACCGTGATGTTGATCAGCGCGTACATCAGCGTGACCGCGATGAACGATTCATACGGGCGCGCGGTGTAGTCCACCAGCTGGCGGCCCTGCGCGGCCAGCTCCAGCAGGCCGATGGTCGACGCCACTGCCGAGTTCTTGAAGATGTTCAGGAATTCGGAAGTCAGCGGGGGGACGATCACGCGGAACGCCATTGGCAGCAGCACGTGGCGATACGTCTGCGGCAGCGTGAAGCCCATCGCCAGGCCCGCGTTCTTCTGCCCGCGCGCCAGCGAGTTGATGCCCGAGCGCACCTGCTCGCAGACCCGCGCGGCCGTGAAGGTGCCCAGGCACAGCATGGCGGCCAGGAACTGCTGCGCGAACGGGTTCATCTGCTTGATCGCCTCGCCGCCGGGCAGCAGCTCGGGCATGACGAAATACCAGATGAACAGCTGCACCAGCAGCGGGATGTTGCGGAAGATCTCGACGTAGGTGGCGGCGAAACCCGACAGCCACTTGTTGGGCACGGTGCGCAGCACGCCGAGCACCGACCCGATGACCAGGGCAATGACCCAGGACGAAAGTCCCAGCGCGATCGTGACCTTCAGGCCGGAGATCATCCAGTCCAGGTAGGTCTCGTTCTGGGCGGCCTGTTCGAGGAAGACTCCCCAATGCCAGTTGTAGTTCATGTTGCGTCCTCAAAAAGAAACGGAAGGACATGCCTTCCACATGCCCTTCCGTCGCGCACTGCTGTCCCCGTCAGATCAGTCCAGCGCCTTGTCGTTCGGCGCCTTGATCAGGGCCTTCATGTCATCGGACAGCGGGAAGTCCAGGTTCAGGCCCTTGGGCGGAACCGGTTGCATGAACCACTTGGTGTACAGCGTGTTGACCGAACCGTCCTTCATCATGCCGGAGATCACGGTGTCGGACAGCTTCTTGAATTGCGGGTCGTCCTTGCGGATCATGCAGCCATACGACTCGCGCGACTGGGCCTTGCCCACCACGATCCAGTCGGCCGGGTTCTTGGCCTTGGCGCGCTCGCCGTACAGCAGCGCATCGTCCATCATGAACGCCACCGCGCGTCCCGATTCCAGCGTCAGGAACGACTGGCCGTGATCCTTGGTGCTGATGATGTTCAGGCCCAGCTTCTGGTCGTCGTTCATCTTGCGCAGCAGGCGCTCCGACGTGGTGCCGGCGGTGGTGACGACGTTCTTGCCCTTCAGGTCGGCCCAGTCCTTGATGCCGGCATCCTTCTTCACCATGATGCGCGTGCCAATGATGAAGATGGAGTTGGTGAAGGCGACCTGCTTCTGGCGTTCCAGGTTATTGGTGGTCGAACCGCACTCCATGTCGATAGTGCCGTTCTGCAGCAGGGGGATGCGGTTCTGCGAGGTGATCGGGATTTCCTTGACCTGCAGGTTCGGCAGCTTGAGCTGGTCCTTGATGGCTTCCACGATCTTCATGTTGATATCGTAGGAATAGCCGACCTGGCGCACGCCGCCCAGGTTGTAATTGAACGGAATCGACGACTCGCGCACGCCCAGCGTAATCACGCCGGTGTCCTTGATCTTCTTCAGCGTGCCCGTCAGTTGTTCAGCTGCCTGAGCCGTTCCGCACATCACCCCGGCGGCAATCATCAGGGAAGCCAACTTGGCAAAATTCATAACATCTCCTTGACCATAGAAGAGAAAGCGGGATTCTAGAGACAAAACCCCCTCTGGTGAAACAGTATTGCGCAGCATCCGCCGCAATACAACTGGGTTTTCTCCTAGAACCCTTGTTCAGGGCAATCGGTGCGCACGTCGTCCGGATACGACAACGCGGTCTCCGGCGCTTGCCGGAGACCGCGTCTGGCGGTCATGAACCTGGGGAACCGGATCGGCTGCTGCATCGCACCATGCCAGTGCCACGCGCCTGTTCCGGTTCACCCGTACCTTGCGATCAGGGATACAGGCCGCGCATTTCGCGCGCCTGCAGAATCCGCGAGCAGGCCACGATAAATGCGGCAGTCCGCAGCGTTACCTTGTTGTCCTGCGCCACCTGCCAGATTGCGCGGAACGCCTCTTGCATGATTCGTACCAGGCGCTGGTTGATTTCTTCTTCGGTCCAGAAGAACGACGAGAAATCCTGCACCCATTCGAAGTAGGAAACCGTTACGCCGCCGGCGTTGGCGATCACGTCCGGCGCCACCAGGATATTGCGCTCGCGCAGGATATCGTCGGCTTCCGGGGTGGTCGGGCCATTGGCGCCCTCGATTACCAGGCGGGCCTTGATCAGCGGCGCGTTCCTGGCGGTGATCTGGCCTTCCAGCGCGGCCGGAATCAGGATGTCGCAGTCGACTTCCCAGAACTGCTCGGTGCGCAGGACTTCGCCGCGGAAGCCTTCGATGGTGCCGCTGTGCGCGGCGTATTCCATCATCGCCGCCACGTCCAGGCCGGCCGGGTCGAACAGCGTGGTGCGGTGGTCCTGCACCGCCACCACCTTGGCGCCGGCCTCATGGAACAGCTTGGCCGCCACGGCACCCACGTTGCCGAAGCCCTGCACGGCGACGCTCGCGCCCTTGATGTCCAGGCCGATATTGCGTGCAGCCTCCGAACCCACCACGAACACGCCGCGGCCGGTCGCCTCATGGCGGCCCAGCGAGCCGCCCAGCGAGATCGGCTTGCCGGTCACCACGCCGGTGGAGGTGCTGCCCGAGTTCATCGAGTAGGTGTCCATCATCCATGCCATCACCTGGGCGTTGGTGTTGACGTCCGGCGCCGGGATGTCCTTGCTCGGCCCGATGATGATGTTGATTTCGCTGGTGTAGCGGCGCGTCAGGCGCTCCAGCTCGGCGTGCGACAGCGTGCGCGGGTCAACGCGGATGCCGCCCTTGGCACCGCCGTAGGGCACGTTCACCGCGGCGTTCTTCACCGACATCCATGCCGACAGCGCCATCACTTCCGACAGCGTCACGTCCTGGTGGAAACGCACGCCGCCCTTGCCCGGGCCGCGCGACAGGTTGTGCTGCACGCGATAGCCCTCGAAGTGTGCGATGGTGCCGTTGTCCAGCTCGATGGGAACGTCGACGACCAGCGCGCGCTTGGGGCGCTTCAGGGTTTCAACCCAGCGTGCCAGCGAGCCCAGGTAGGGCGTGACACGATCGACTTGCTGCAGGTAGATGCCCCAGGGGCCGAGGTTGTCGGCGTTGAGGTAGGACGGGAGTGCGTGCTTTTGGCCAGCAATGTTGGTCGGTGCTGCGGAGGACATCGGTTGGTTCCGGGGTGGAGGATGGCCGCAAGCTTAGGCTTGGCGGCCTGCCGGAATCCAATGCCGTTTGCTCATCCGGTTATGCAAGATGCGCATAACGTTTGAGGGTGACCTGTCAACGCTCTGCTTGCCGACGGGACGTGTCAGGCTTCCAGCAAGGTCGACCACACCCGGTCCACCAGCTGCCGCTTGCGCCGTGCTCCCGCACCACGCCGCTCGCCACCGTTCTCCCCGGGTTTCTCGCGATACAAGCGGATCTCCATGTCGATCGACAACGGCAGTCCGCGCGCCGACTCCGCCCGCACCAGCTTGCCCTGCGCCACGTCCTCGCGCACCGCGCTCTCCGGCAGGAACGCCATGCCGTGGCCGGACAGGGCCATGACCTTGAGCGCCTCGGCCATGTCGGTCTCGTAGCATTTGTCGAGCTTGAGCGCTTCGGCGGTATCCGACAGCAGCAGGTCTACCATGCGCCCGAGGAAGGCATTGGGGGTGTAGCTCAGGAACGGCACCGGCTTCTTGTCGGTGCCTGGCAGCCGGAACTGCGGCTTGCCGGCGGCGTCCGGCACGCTGTACGGCGACAGCCGCTCGGTACCAAGCACCAGCATGTCGTACCGCGCCGGATCGAGCTGAATGGCCTGGCGCGCGTGGTGGTAGACCATCACCAGGTCGCAGCCGCCCTCGACCAGCATCAGCACCGCATCATGGACGTTGAGCGCGCGCAGCCGGCACGGCAGCGTGCCGATCTTGCCTTCCAGCACCTTGAGCCATTCCGGAAAGAACGTCAGCGACAGCGTATGCGGCACCGCGAACTCCAGCACCTGCGCGTTGGCCGAGCGCTGCCCGCGCATCAGCGCGCGGGTCTCGCTGACCTGCGCCAGCATGGCCAGGGCCTGCTCGTAGAACACCTTGCCGGCCGCCGTCAGGCTGGTGGGATAGCTGGAGCGGTCGATCAGCTCGGTCCCGACCCACGCCTCCAGCGACTGGATGCGCCGGGAGAAAGCGGGCTGCGTCACGTGGCGCAGCTCGGCCGAGCGCGAAAAGCTGTGCGTCTCGGCCAGGCTGACGAAGTCTTCAAGCCATTTGATTTCCATGACGCAGGATTATCCACCCGCTGCATGGGCGCCGTCACGTGGCTTTGGCGGCCTGCCGCTGGCGCAGCCACGCGTTGCGCCCACCGCGCCTGCGGCGAGCTTCCGGCGCCCCGCTTGCGGCGCTACGCGTCCTGCGTGGCGTCGCCCACGTCCACCGCAAGCGCGTCCGCGCTGCGCTCTGCCTCGCCACCTTTTGCCGCCGCGCGGGCCTGGATGTCCCACATTTCCGCATAGCGGCCGCGCGCGCGCATCAGTTCTGCATGCGTGCCGCGCTCGACCACACGGCCATGGTCCATCACCAGGATCTGGTCGGCATGCACCACGGTGGAAAGGCGGTGTGCGATCAACAGCGTGGTGCGGTTCTGCGCCAGCCGCATCAGCTCGGCCTGGATCGCCTGCTCGGTGCGCGAGTCCAGCGCGGAGGTGGCCTCGTCAAAGACGAGCACCGGCGGGTTCTTCAGCAGCGTGCGCGCGATCGCCACCCGCTGCTTCTCGCCGCCGGACAGCTTCAGGCCGCGCTCGCCTACCGGCGTGTCGTAGCCCTGCGGCAACTCGCGGATAAAGGTGTCGATCTGCGCCGCCTGCGCCGCCGCGATGACTTCCTCGCGCGTCGCATCCGGGCGCCCGTAGGCGATGTTGTAGTAGATGCTGTCGTTGAACAGCACCGTGTCCTGCGGCACGATGCCGATGGCGCGACGCAGGCTGTCCTGCGTGATCGCGCGGATATCCTGCCCGTCGATCTCGATCGCACCGCTGTTGACGTCGTAGAAGCGGAACAGCAGCCGCGCCAGCGTCGACTTGCCCGAGCCGCTGTGGCCGACCACCGCAGTGGTGGTGCCGGCCGCGATGTTGAAATCCACCCCATCCAGGATCGTGCGGTCCGGCTCGTAGCCGAAGCGCACGTCGCGGAACCGCACCTGCGCGCCGTTGACCTTGAGCGGCTGCGCGCCCGCAGAGTCGGCCACCTCCTGGTTCGTGCCCAGCAGCACGAACATCCGGTCCATGTCGGTAGTGGCCTGCTTGATCTCGCGGTAGATCACGCCGAGGAAGTTCAGCGGGATATAGAGCTGGATCATCAGCGTGTTGACCAGCACCAGGTCGCCCAGCGTCAGCTTGCCGTCGACCACGCCCACCGTGGCGCGCCACAGGATCAGGATCAGCCCGACGGCGATGATGACCTGCTGGCCGAAGTTCAGGAACGACAGCGAATTCTGCGAGCGGATCGCCGCGGCGCGGTAATTGAGCAGGTTCTCGTCGTAGCGCCGGGCTTCGTATTCCTCATTGCCGAAGTACTTGACGGTCTCGAAGTTCAGCAGCGAATCGATCGCCTTCTGGTTCGCGCGCGAATCCAGCTCGTTCATCTTGCGGCGGAAATGCGTGCGCCACTCCGTCACGACGATGGTGAAGACGATATAGCTGACCAGTGCGCAGCCGGTGATCGCCGCGAACCAGATGTCGTAGTGCAGCACGAAAAAGCCGATCACCAGCGCCATCTCGACCAGCGTGGGCAGGATGCTGTACAGCGAGTACGAGATCAGCGACTGGATGCCGCGCGTGCCACGCTCGATGTCGCGGCTCATGCCGCCGGTCTGCCGGTCCAGGTGGAAGCGCAGCGACAGCGCATGCAGGTGGCGGAACACCTGCAGCGCGATCTCGCGCACGGCGCTCTGCGTGACCTTGGAAAAGAGGATTTCCCGCAACTCGGTGAACAGCGTCGCCGACAGCCGCAACATGCCGTAGGCGACGATCAGCCCGACCGGCACCACCAGCAGCGCGCGCGGGTCGCCCGCGGTGATATTCATGCTGTCGATCAGGCGCTTCATCAGCACCGGCACGCCCAGGTTGGCCACCTTGGCCGCGACCAGGCATGCTAGCGCCAGCATCACGCGCCACTTGTAGTGCCAGACGTAGGGCAGCAGGTTGCGGACGGTCTGCCAGTCGCTGCGGGGGGCGCGCTGGCCGGGAAAGAGCTTGACCGAGGCTGGGTCGGGGGCCTGCTCGGAGGTCGTGGAATAGCGGCGCATACGTTAGAATTCGGGCCAATGCGCGATTGTCGCAGGAATCGCATTGCGCGGCAGGCGAAGGGTTTTTCGCCGCGGCCGGCGCCCCCTTCGGAAGTCCACCCGCATACCGTCATGAACGCTCCCCATACCGTCCCCGCCCTGCCCGCCGGCAAGAATCCCGCGCTGCGCGTGGTGCCGATGCCCGCCGACGCCAACGTGCACGGCGACGTGTTCGGCGGCTGGATCATGGCGCAAGTGGATATTGCAGGGTCGATCCCGGCGGTCGAGCGCGCGCAAGGACGTGTCGCGACCGTAGCGGTCAATTCTTTCCTGTTCAAGCACCCGGTATTTGTTGGCGACCTGGTGAGCTTCTACGCCGATATCGTCAAGACCGGGCGTACCTCGATCACGGTCGAGGTGGAAGTCTATGCGCAGCGGATGCGGCATAGCAACGAGATCGTCAAGGTGACCGAGGCGACGTTGACGTACGTGGCGACGGATGAGTCGCGGCAGCCGCGGGTGTTGCCGACGGCTTGAGGTCCCAGAGGCTATCGCTCATCGATCGGTGTGCTCCCCTCTCCCGCAAGCGGGAGAGGGGAGCAAACAAGTGGCAAAGCGAAGTCTCCCCGCCCCTCACTCAAACTTCGAAAAATCCGGCTTCCGCTTCTCAAAGAACGCGCTGAACGCCTCCTTCGCCTCCGGCGCCACCAGCATGCGCCGGAACACCTCGCCTTCATCGGCCATCTGTTTTTCCACTTCGGCCATCGCGCCGGATTTCATCAGACGCTTGCTCTCGCGCAGCGACGAGGCCGGCAGCGCCGCGAGCTTGCGCGCCTGCTGCAGCGCGAAGTCGTGCAGTTCCGCCACCGGCAGCACGCGCGTCACCAGGCCCATCTCCAGCGCTTCCTGCGCACTGAACGCCTCGCCCAGCATCAGCTTCTCGGCGGCGCGCTGGTAGCCGACCAGGCGCGGCAGCAGCAGGCTCGATGCCGCCTCGGGACACAGCCCCAGCTGCACGAACGGCAGCGACAGCTTGGCCGTGTCCGACGCATAAACCATGTCGCAATGCAGCAGCATGGTGGTGCCCACGCCGACCGCCGCGCCGCTGACCGCCGCCACGACGGGCTTGCTGGCATGGCTGATCTGGTACAGGAACTGGAACACCGGCGCCTGTTCCGCGCCCTCGCCTGCAGTCGGCGGGCGCTGCATGAAATCTTCCAGATCATTGCCGGCGGTAAAGATCTCTGGCTTGCCGCGCAGCAGGATCACGCGCACGTTGCGATCGGTCTCGGCCGCGCGCAGCGCGTCAGCCAGCGCCTGGTACATCGCCGCGGTGATGGCGTTCTTCTTGTCGATGCGGTCGAACTCGAGCGTCAGGATGCCCTGCTCGATGCTGGTACGGATGCTCATGGTGTCCTCGTCTGTGGGATTTATTCGAAAGGTGGCGGCGATTCGGAAAGGTAGCTCAGGCCGAATGCCCGCGCACCGACATTCAGCGCCACCGTCAGGCTCATCGGCGCCAGCATCAGCTCGACACCCTGGCTGCGCGCGACATGTGCCAGCGACTGGTAGGCCGGCATCGCGCGCACGTCGTCGAGGGGACCGGCGTAGCAGACCGAAATCGCCGGCACCAGCAGCTCGCCGGCGCGGATGCATTGCTCGGCATGCTGCAGCACCCGTCGTGCGCCCTCTTCCGAGCCGCGCGCCCTGGCGATGGCTTCGGTATGGCCGCGATGCATGCGCACCACCGGCCGGATATTGAATGCGCTGCCCATCACGTAGCGGCCCCAGGTGATGCTGCCCTCGCCCTTCTGCCGCGCGCGGGTGTACATGTAAAGCAGTTCGTCCGGCACCAGGAACATGTGGGCGGCATCGCGCAAACGCGTGTCCACGGCCTCGCGGACGGCCTGCGGGCTGGCGCCGTCCATGGCGATGCGCGCGGCTTCGCGCACGATCAGCGCCTGGCCCGGACCAATGGCGCCGGTGTCCACCACGGTCAGGTCGAACAACCCCGAGCGTCCGGCTTCCTTGCGCAGCCGCACGCTGCGGGCCACGGTGCCGATCACCGCGCCGCTCGCATGCGCGTACAGCTTGCTGCGCGCGCTGGCGATGGTGAACAGGATCGCGCGGTCGCATTGCGTGACCACGTTGCGCAGCAGGTGTTCTTCCAGCTCGCGTTCCAGCAGCGGAATGGATTCGGCGTAGTGGTCCTGCCGGCCGACCAGGTATTGCCGGTAGAGCGTGGGCAGCGCATCTTCGTCGCGCGTGTCGGCGACAAAGCGTTCGCCCGCGCGGATGCGGAACGGAATGGTGTGGACCTTCAGCGCGGCCATGATGTCGCGCGGCAAATCGCACGCGGCGTCGGCCAGGATGGCTGTCTCCTGCATATTGTTGTCTCCTCCCTGCTGGTGACCCGCGCTCGCGGGCGGCAGCCCCCGGTACTGCTTTCTTCACCTGACAGAAGGGCGGGACGGTCTCCCCCCGTAAAGCCGTCCCGCAGGCGCGTTTGCTTATACGCGCTCGAAGATCCCTGCAGCGCCCATGCCCGTGCCGACGCACATGGTCACCATGCCGTACTTCAGGTTGTGGCGGCGCAGCGCATGCACCACCGTGGCCGAACGGATCGCGCCGGTCGCGCCGAGCGGGTGGCCCAGCGCGATCGCGCCGCCCATGCGGTTGACCCTGGCGGGATCAAGGTCCAGGTCGCGCATCACGGCCAGCGATTGCGCGGCGAACGCTTCGTTCAGCTCGATCCAGTCGATCTGGTCCTGGATCAGGCCCGCTGCCTTCAGCGCGGCCGGGATCGCTTCCTTCGGGCCGATGCCCATGATTTCCGGCGGCACGCCGCGCACCGCGAACGAGACGAAGCGCGCCAGCGGCACCAGGTTGAACTGCTTGAGGATCTTTTCCGAGACCAGGATCAGCGCGCCGGCACCGTCCGAAGTCTGCGAGCTGTTGCCGGCGGTGACGCTGCCCTTGTTGGCAAACACCGGGCGCAGCTTGGCGAGGCCTTCCAGCGAGGTTTCAGGCCGCGGGCCTTCGTCCAGCGAGATGGTGCGCGTCTTCACGCTGACCTGGCCGCTGGCGAGGTCAGGGAAGCGCTCGACGATCTCGATCGGCGTGATCTCGTCCTTGAACTCGCCGGCCTGTTGCGCGGCGATGGCCTTCTGGTGCGAAGCGAGCGAGAACGCGTCCTGGTCCTCGCGGCTGACCTTCCATTGCTGCGCCACCTTCTCGGCGGTCAGGCCCATGCCATAGGCAATGCCCACGTTGTCGTCGCGAGTAAAGATATCCGGCGACATCGACGGCGAGTTGCCCATCATCGGCACCATGCTCATCGACTCGATACCGGCGGCGATCATTACATCGGCCTCGCCCACGCGGATGCGGTCGGCCGCCATTGCCACCGCGCTCACGCCAGAGGCACAGAAACGGTTGACGGTGATGCCGCCCACGGTATTGGGCAGGCCCGACAGCAGCGCGCCGATACGCGCCACGTTCAGGCCCTGCTGCGCTTCGGGAATGGCGCAGCCGACGATGGCGTCCTCGATCAGCTTCGGGTCCAGCTCCGGCACCTGTGCCACCGCGGCCTTCAGGATGGTAGCCAGCAGGTCGTCCGGGCGCGTGTTCCTGAACGCGCCCTTGGGGGCCTTGCCGATCGGTGAGCGGGTGGCCGCAACGATATATGCGTCTTGCAGTTGTTTCATGATGTCGGTTCCTCGCTTGCCCTGTTAGTTACGCACCGGCTTGCCGGTCTGCAGCATGCCCATGATGCGCTCCTGCGTCTTGCCGGTTCCCAGCAGGTCGACAAAGGCCTTGCGCTCCAGCGTCAGCAGCCAGTCTTCGCTGACCAGCGAGCCGGCCTCGACCTCGCCGCCGCACACGACTTCGGCGATGCGGGCGGCGATCAGGAAGTCATGCGCGGAGATAAAGCCACCGTCGCGCATATTGACCAGCGATGCCTTGATGGTGGCGATGCCCGAGCGGCCAGCCACCGGGATCAGCGCCGGCAGCGGCGCTCGGTAGCCGGCATCGGCCAGCGCGCGCACTTCGTTCTGCGCCACGTGCAGCAGCTCGTGCACGTTGAAGACGATCTTGTCGGACGGCTGCAGGTAGCCCATCTGGCGCGCTTCCAGCGCTGATGCGGATACCTTGGCCATCGCCGCGCTCTGGAAGCGGCTGGTCAGGAATTGCAGGTAGTTGGTGCTGCCTGCCGCCTGCGCGGCGCTTGCAGCGGCCAGCGCGGCTTCCTTCAACCCGCCGCCGGCCGGGACCAGGCCCACGCCGACTTCCACCAGGCCGACATACGTTTCGAGCGCAGCCACGCGTGCGGCGGAGTGCAGCATCAGTTCGCAACCGCCGCCCAGCGCGATGCCGGACGCCGCCGACACCACCGGCACCGAGGCGTACTTCACGCGCATCATGCCGTCCTGGAACTTCTTCACGAACGGCTCGATGCCCTTGGCGCCGCCCATCATGAAGGCAGGCATCGCCGCTTCCAGGTTCGCGCCCGCGGAGAACGGGCCGCCCGGGGCGCCGAGCTGCAGCGAAGTCGGCTGCCACACCACCAGGCCCTTGTACTGCGCTTCGGCGAGGTCGATGGCGCGGGTCAGGCCGTCGATCACGTCCGGCCCGATGGTGTTCATCTTGCTCTTGAACGAGACCACCAGCACGTCGTCCTGGCCTTCGCTGACCCAGATGCGCACGGCATCGTTTTCCTCGACGGTGCGGCCCGCCTTGCGCGGATCGACAGCTTCGCTGCCCTTCAGCGCGGCACGGAACACCTGACGCTGGTACACCGGCAGCGTGCTGCGCGCAACGAACGACTGCGTCGCCGGCGACCACGAGCCTTCGGGGGTATGCACGCCCTGGCGCTCGGCGACGGCGCCGTCAAAGACCCATGCCGGCAGGGGTGCGGCCGACAGTGCCTTGCCCGCGACCACGTCTTCCCTGACCCACTCGGCCACCTGCTTCCAGCCGGCCGACTGCCAGTCCTCGAACGGGCCCGAGTTCCAGCCGAAACCCCAGCGGATCGCCAGGTCGATATCGGCGGCCGAGCCGGCGATCTGCTCCAGGTACACGGCGATGTAGTGGAACACGTCACGGAACACCGCCCACAGGAACTGCGCCTGCGGATTGGTCGATTCACGCAGCAGCCTGATGCGCTCGGCGGGCTCCTTCTTCAGCATGCGCACGACGATCTCGTCGGCCTTCTTGCCCGACTCGACATACTGGCCGGTCCTGGCGTCGAGCACCTTGATGGCCTTGCCTTCCTTCTTGTAGAAGCCGGCGCCGGTCTTCTGGCCCAGCGCGCCCGCATCGACCAGGCCCTGGAGCACGGCCGGGGTCTTGTACACCGGCGCGAACGGGTCGTCGTGCAGGTTGTCCTGCATGGTCTTGATCACGTGCGCCATGGTGTCGAGGCCGACCACGTCCGCGGTGCGGAAGGTGGCGGACTTGGCGCGGCCCAGCTTGGAACCGGTCAGGTCGTCGACCACGTCGAACGGGATGCCGAACTTCTCGGCCTCGGCGAACACGGCCAGGATCGAGAAGATGCCAACGCGGTTGGCGATGAAGTTGGGTGTGTCCTTGGCGCGCACCACGCCCTTGCCGAGCGTGGTGGTCAGGAAGGCTTCCAGCTTGTCGAGGATCTCCGGCTGCGTGGTCGCGGTCGGGATCAGCTCGACCAGGTGCATGTAGCGCGGCGGGTTGAAGAAGTGGACGCCGCAGAAGCGCGACTTCAGGTCGGCATCAAACCCGTCGGACAGCGCGGTGATCGACAGGCCCGAGGTGTTGGTGGCGAAGATCGCATGCGAAGCCAGGTGCGGCGCAACCTTCTTGTACAGGTCGTGCTTCCAGTCCATGCGCTCGGCGATCGCCTCGATCACCAGGTCGCATTCCTTGAGCAGGGCGATATCGTCTTCGTAATTGGCGGCCTGGATCAGCCCGGCCTCGTCCTTGAGGCCCAGCGGCGCGGGCGACAGCTTCTTCAGGTTCTCGATGGCGCGCAGCGCGATACCGTTCTTCGCGACCGGGGAAGCGGACGGGGCCCCTCCCCCGTCCTTGTCCTTTGCAGGCAGGTCGAACAGCACCACGGGCACGCGCGCATTGATCAGGTGGGCGGCGATCTGCGCCCCCATGACGCCGGCACCCAGCACGGCGACTTTCTTGACGATGAAATTGGACATGCTCGCTCCTAGGTCAGTGAGCGTTGAGGTGAGAGTGTGTGGCTCTCCCATTGCCGGCGGTTGGCTCCCCTCTCCCGCTTGCGAGAGAGGGGTAGGGAGTGAGGGCAGGAGGTTGTTATGCCGATGCACTGCGTTGAAGCGCCCGCCCTCACCCCCGGCCCCTCTCCCATAAATGGGAGAGGGGAGCAAACCGTCAGCAGGAGTCAGCCATGCAGATCAGATCAGAACAAATCCGCGTCCAGCGCCATCAGCGAAGCCGAACCAGCCCGCGCCTTGCGGATTTCCGCCGCGGTTTCCGGCAGCAGCTTGGCAAAGTAGAAGCGCGCCGTGGCCAGCTTGGCGGTGTAGAACTTGTCGCCGCTGGCTTCCTTCTCCAGCGCGATCTTGGCCATCCGTGCCCAGAAGTACGAGAACACCAGGTGGCCCACCACGCGCAGGTACGGCACCGCGGCAGCGCCCACCTCATCGGCGTTGCCCATGGCCTTCATGCCGATTTCCATGGTCAGTTTCTGCACCTTGTCGCCCAGGTCGGCCAGCGGGTTGATGAACTCCTGCATGGCTTCGTTGGTGCCCTCTGCTTCCACGAACTCCTGCACGATCTTGCCGAAGGCCTTCATCCTGGCGCCCATGTCGCCCAGGATCTTGCGGCCCAGCAGGTCCAGCGACTGGATCGTGTTGGTGCCTTCGTAGATCATGTTGATGCGGGCGTCGCGCACGTATTGCTCCATGCCCCATTCGGAGATGTAGCCATGGCCGCCGAACACCTGCATGCCTTCGTTGGTCGAGGTGAAGGCGTTGTCGGTCAGGAAGGCCTTGATCACCGGCGTCAGCAGCGAGACCAGGTCGCCGGCCTGCTTGCGCACGGCTTCGTCCGGGTGCGACAGCTCGCGGTCGATCTGCAGCGCGGTCCAGTAGCTGAAGGCGCGGCCGCCTTCGGCGTAGGCGCGCTGGGTCAGCAGCATGCGGCGCACGTCGGGGTGCACGATGATCGGGTCGGCGGCCTTCTCCGGCGCCTTCGGGCCGGTCAGCGCGCGCATCTGCAGGCGGTCCTTGGCGTAGGCGACCGAGTTCTGGTACGCCACCTCGGTCAGGCCCAGGCCCTGCGCGCCCACGCCCAGGCGCGCGGCGTTCATCATCACGAACATGGCGTTCAGGCCCTTGTTGGCCTCGCCCACCAGCCAGCCGCGCGCGCCATCCAGGTTCATCACGCAGGTGGCGTTGCCATGGATGCCCATCTTGTGCTCGATCGAGCCGCATTTGATGCCGTTGCGCTCGCCCGGGTTGCCGCTGGCATCGGGGATGAACTTGGGCACCACGAACAGCGAGATGCCCTTGGTCCCGCCCGGCGCGTCCGGCAGGCGGGCCAGCACCAGGTGGATGATGTTCTCGGCCAGGTCATGCTCGCCGGCGGAGATAAAGATCTTGGTGCCGGTGATCAGATAGGAGCCGTCTGCCTGCGGTTCTGCCCGGGTGCGCAGGATGCCCAGGTCGGTGCCGCAGTGCGGCTCGGTCAGGCACATGGTGCCGGTCCAGACGCCGGACACCAGCTTGGGCAGGTAAGCCTGCTGCAGCTCGGGCGTGCCGTGCGCATGCAGCGCCTCATAGGCGCCGTGCGACAGGCCCGGGTACATGGTCCACGCCTGGTTCGCCGAATTCAGCATCTCGTAGATCACGTTATTGACCACGATCGGCAGGCCCTGGCCGCCAAAGGCCGGGTCGCACGCCAGCGCCGGCCAGCCGGCTTCGACGTACTGCTGATAGGCTTCCTTGAAGCCGGTGGGGGCCTTGACCACGCCGTCGCCGACATAGGTGCAGCCCTCGCGGTCGCCCACCTGGTTGAGCGGGAACACCACGTCCGAGCAGAACTTGCCGGCTTCCTCGATGACCTGGTTGATGGTGTCCGCGTCGATGTCCGCGTGCGGCGGCATCGCCTTGAGTTCGGCTTCGGCGCCGAGCAGTTCATGGAGCACGAACTGCATGTCGCGCAACGGTGCGGTGTACTGGCCCATCAGAGACTCCTTGGAGTTATACGATGCCGCCACGCCGCCCGCCTCGCTTGTCGCGCTCCGGTCCGACCCGACGGCCTCAGGTACGGTAAGACTGAATCAGTTTGTTGAGCGCGACCATGGCAAGCTCGGCACTGTCAGGCAGGCGCAGGAAACGGGCGTCATGATGCAAGCCTAGTTCAAGGCTATACATCTCGAACAGCATCAGGCGCGGATCGCAATCCGCACGCAGGTGCCCCTCTTCCTTGGCCTGGTCGATGGCGCGATTCAGCGCTGCCCGCCAGATGGTGACGCTCTTGACCAGCTCGTCACGCACCAGGCTGCCGGTGCGGTCGTCGTACTCCACCGCGCCGCTGATGTAGATGCACCCAGTCGTCACTTCCTGGATGCGCTTCTCCATCCAGCGCCGCACCATCGACCACAGCCGGGGCAGACCGCGCGGTTCTTGCAGCGAGGGGTAGAACACCTCCTGCTCGAACCTGCGGTGATACTCCCGCACCACCTCCACCTGCAGGTCTTCGCGCGAACCGAAATGCGCGAAGACGCCGCTCTTGCTCATCTGCATGCGTTCCGCGAGCAGGCCGATGGTCAGACCCTCAAGCCCGTCGCGGGACGACAGTTCCAGTGCGGCATCCAGAATCGCCACGCGCGTCATTTCACCCTTGCGCATAGGCGCGGGGGAAGCGGCGGTGGATTCGAGACGGGCTGACTGGTGTCGCATGTTATTTCTCCGTTCTGCAAAGGCCCTGCTGCGGCCTGTGCGTATGACCCTGACGTTGCATTTTGTTTGCGGACGCTGGCGAATTTGCCGCTGCATACCGCGAATGCACGCAGTCTAAGCCAAAAAAGAACGGTCGTTCAGATTATTCTGGCGCAGCAGCCGACCTTCAAGCTTTTAATTAGACCCGTGTTTCTAAACGGGCCGCAATGCAGCATGCCCGTCACGCAAGGCGCCACAAAGGCGTGCAAGCCGCGCCTTGCCGCATGGCAGCAAACGCACAGTGGGTAACGGTTTCAGTAGCGCCCCGTGACGCCGGCGATGATCACGCCGAGCCGCAGCAGCATGTACGCGGTCCAGTTCGCCAGCCGGTGCAGCGGCGAGCGCCGTGCATGGACCTCCGGCATGACGCGCACGCTGCGGTGCGCAATGGCGCGTTCCAGCGCCGTACGCAGTTCCGCGGCAAAGGCAGCATCATAAACGGCCACGTTGGCTTCGCGCGCCAGCAGCAGGCTGAACGGGTCCATATTGCTCGAGCCCACGGTGGCCCACGCTTCGTCGACCACGCCGACCTTGGCGTGCAGGAAGCTCTCTGCGTACTCGTAGATCTCCACGCCGGCTTCCAGCAGGGAGGCATAAAGCGCGTGCGTGGCGTAGTGCTGCAGCCGGTATTCGACCATGCCCTGCAGCAGCAGCCGCACGCGCACGCCGCGCTCGCGGCAGGCCAGCAGCGCGCGCCGCATCTTGTGGCCGGGCAGGAAGTAGGCGTTGGCCAGGATCACGTCCTGGCGCGCGGCGCCGAGCGCGCGCAGGTATTCGCGCTCGATGGTGCGGCGGTTGCGCAGGTTGTCGCGCAGCAGCAGCGCGGCGCGCACGCCGCCGGTGGGCTCGGCACGCGGTGGCAGGTCGGTCAGCAGCGGGTAGTCGGCCACCGCCGCGGCGCGGCCGCCGGCGTGCGTGTCCCGAAGTGCCAGGCGCCACCAGAGCCGTTCGGCGGTCAGCGCGATGCGGTCCACCAGCGGGCCGCTGACCTGCACCGCGAAGTCGTAGCGCGGTCCCAGGTCGGCGCCCTCGAACGGGCCGTGATTGAGGTCGTCGATGATGTTGATGCCGCCGACGAAGGCCACTTGCCCGTCGATCACGGCCAGCTTGCGATGCAGCCGGCGCAGGTGGCGCCGGGCCAACCGGAAGCCGCGCAGCTTGCGGTAGACGCGCAGCTGCACGCCGCCCGCGCCCAGGCGTTCGGCCATTGCGGCGGGCATGTCGCCGGCGCCGAAGCCGTCGACGGTGACGCGCACCGAGACGCCGCGCGCGGCGGCACGTACCAGCGCGTCGCTGACGGCGCGGCCGATATCGTCGTCGGCATAGATGTAGGTTTCCAGCACCACCTGGAAGGCAGCCTGGTCGATCGCTTCGATCAGCGCGGGAAAGAAGTCCTGGCCGCCGTGCAGCAGGCGCACGGTGTTGCCTGTGGTCGGCTTGCCGCGGCGCCATGTCCAGCGCAGCATGCGGTGGCGTTGCCCGCCGGCCTGTTGTTCGGAGGTCTGTTCGGCGGTGCCAGCGGCGGTCGCGTCCGGCCGCTCGGAGTGGGAAATCCGTGACATGCCGAGATTATCGGACAGAATGCTGTCCGAAAGGCGCCGCGCGCACATGCCGCCGGATCTCTGCTATCGTCGTTGCCATCATCGACGCGCCCCGACGGACCTGAACGTGAAGGTATTTGGCATCACCGGCTCGTCCGGCAGCGGCAAGACCACGCTGCTCGACCAGCTGATCCCCCGTTTTGTCGACGCCGGCCTGCGCGTGGCCGGGGTCAAGCATACCCACCACGGCTTCGATCCCGACACGCCGGGCAAGGACTCCTGGCGCATGCGCGAGGCTGGCTGCGCCAACGTCGTGCTGGTCGGCGCGCGCCACCTGACGTTGATGCGGCATTACCCCGAGGCGGTGCCGTCGCCGGAGCTGGACGATGCGCTGGCGGTGCTTCCGGCTGACACCGACCTGGTGCTGGTGGAGGGCTACAAGCGCAGCGATTTTCCCAAGCTTGAGGTGTTCCGGCCCGGACTGGGACGTACGCCGCTGTGGGACGAGGTGCCCGGGGTGGTCGCGGTAGCGAGCGACGACGTGGCCGTCGCCGCGGCGATGACGTCGTTGCCGGTGCTGGACCTGAACGACGCCGACGCCGTCTTTGCCTTTATCCGCGACTACTCGAGCCGTTGACGGTTGCCAGAGCGTTGAGCAAGCCGCGGCATCCGTGACGGCCTCAGGCCGCCTTGTCCCGCTGCTCAGCCGCCGCTTCCACTGCTTCCTTGTGCTGCCGACCCAGCTCCGCGACCAGCGGCACATGGTCCGACCGCTGCGCCCAGTCCCGCCCGGTCAGCGCATGCGCGCGCTCGATCTCGAAGCCGCGTACGTAGATCCGGTCCAGCTGCCACCACGGCATATGGCTCGGAAACGTATGCAGCCGCGCGCCGCGCGCGTGCGACGCCTCCACCGCATGCAGCGTATTGCAGATCTGCGCGTCGAGCCGGTGGTTCCAGTCGTTGAAGTCGCCGGCGATCACCAGCGGCACCCCCTCGGGCACCACGTTGCGCACGCGCTCGACGAGTGCCTCGGCCTGGCGGGCGCGGCTGCGGGCGAACAGGCCGAAATGCACGCAGATCAGGTGGGTCTCGATGCCGTGGATGTCCGCTACCGCGTGCAGCAGCCCGCGCTGCTCGAAACGGTGGTCGGAAATGTCGAGGTTTTCGGACATCAGGATCGGATGGCGCGACAGGATCGCGTTGCCATGATGGCCGTAGTCATAGACCGCGTTGCGTCCGTAGACCGAATGCGGGTACGCATCGGTCGCCAGGTAGTTGAGCTGGGTATGGTCGGGGTCGAACAGCGCCGCCGCCACCAGGCGGTCGTTGCGGTCCTGCACTTCCTGCAGGAAGACGATGTCCGCATCCATCGCATGCAGGCCGGCCCGCACGTTCTGGATGCGCGGGCGCCGCGACAGGCCGGTCACCCCCTTGTGGATGTTGTAGGTGACCACGCGCAGCTTCATGGCTGCGCTCCGCATAATGCCTGCCGCCCAGAAGCACCGGTCGAGCGCCAGGCCAGCTGGCGGATGGCTTCGGCGTTGCTGCTGGAGAAGCATTGCGCGGCGGCCTGCTCCCACGGCAGCCACTTGTATTGCAGGTGCTCGCGTGGCGCCAGCATCACCGGCAGCGCTTCGTGCACGCGCAGGCCGAACCAGTGCTCGGTATTGCGCGTCACGCCTTCGGCATAGCGGTGCCGCCACTGCGGGTAGATTTCGTACTGGATCGAATGGCCCCAGTCGGCCAGCAGGTGCTCGCCAGCGATGATGCCGGTTTCCTCCGCCACCTCGCGCGCGGCGGTCAATGCCAGGGGTTCGTCCAGGGTATCGAGGCTGCCGGTCACGGACTGCCAGAATCCTGGGCGATCGGCGCGTTCCAGCAGCAAGACTTGAAGATCTGGCGTGTAGATCACGACCAGCACGGATTCCGGAATCTTGTAGGGCATGGGACTGGGCGAAAGGACAAACCCAAGGATAGCGCAGCCGCGCGCGCTTGCCACGCGAAAGCGCTGCCCTCGGGAGCGATGGCCCTGTCTCAGGCGGCGTTGCGCGCGGGGGCGTGGGGCGCCAGGTAAGGCTCGGTGCCCTGGCCGGTGACTTTATGCTGCCAGGTATCGAACACCTGCGGTGAATCGCCATGGCCCCAGGCTGCACGCAACTGTTCCATCAGCGGCGCCAGTGACTCGCGGTAGCGCCGCGAGGCAGCATGGGCGCGCTCGGCCAGCACGTCGGCGCTCAGCCGCGCCTGGGCCTGCAGGTGTACGCGCTCCTGGGCGATTTCCTTTTCACGCTGGCCAAGAGCGTTGTACTTCTGGATCAGGAAGCGCTGGTAATCGCCGCCATCGACGCCCTGGGCAGCCTGCGCATTGACCTGCTCGAAGCGCAGCACAATGCTGCCGGTTTCCTGCTCGATATGCGCCGCCTCGGCGTCAAGCGCCTGCAGCGCTTCCTGGTGGCGCTGGGCATCGCGGCGCAGCCCCTGCACCTGCGCGGCCTCGTCCTCGAATACGCGCTGGGCCGCCAGGTAAGCCTGCACCGCCGGCTGCGGCGCCACCACCAGCAGCGGGTCGGCGCCGCCGGCACGCTGGCCGTCCAGCAGCGCGTCGTCGGCCAGGCGCAGGTTGCCCAGTTCATCGAGCCAGCGCCCGCGCGTCATGACCGCGCCGACGGTGTCCAGCGCCAGCCGCCGCAGCGCTTCGGCGCGCTGCATCTCGACCGGCTCGGCCAGCGGCTGCGGCGACGCCGCCTGCACTGCGTGAGCGATATCGGGCACGCAGGCGGCCACCGTGGTCGCCACCGATTCGGACATGGCCAGCGCCGCGCGGCGCTGGGCGCGCCGCAGCTCGAAGCGGGCCAGCAGCATCATCACCAGCCCCGCCACCAGCCAGGTCAGGATGGTTTCCTGGTGAGCCAGCAGGAACTGGCGGATCAGTTCGGTATCCAGATTCATGTTCACGAATTTCCTCCCGAGCGCCGGGAGCCTTCATCGTGGGGCCCCTCGGCAAATTGCGTGTCAAAGAAAGGAGACACGGCCGCCGCGGGCTTCGTTCCGACCAGTAACAAATCGAAACCAAAGCGCTGGCCGGCGGCACCGAGGAACCAGTATTGCGCAAAAAGCAAAAAAGCCGCGCATTGGCGCGGCTTTTTTTTACCCGGGAGCTTGAATAGCTCAGGCGTTCGGCTTCGGCTCGGCAGCGCGCAGGCGGATGTGCAGCTCGCGCAGCTGCTTCTCGTCGACCGAGCTCGGGGCCTGGGTCAGCAGATCCTGGGCGCGCTGGGTCTTGGGGAAGGCGATCACGTCGCGGATCGAGTCGGCACCGGCCATCATCGTCACGATACGATCCAGGCCGAAAGCCAGACCGCCGTGCGGGGGCGCGCCGTACTGCAGCGCGTCCAGCAGGTAGCCAAACTTGGCAGCGGCTTCCTCGTCACTGATGTTGAGTGCGCGGAACACCTTGCTCTGGATGTCCGAGCGATAGATACGGACTGAACCGCCGCCCATTTCCCAGCCGTTCAGCACCATGTCGTAGGCCTTGGCCACGCACTTGCCCGGGTCCGTCTCCAGGTACTCCAGGTGCTCGTCCTTGGGGCTGGTGAACGGATGGTGCATGGCGACCCAGCGGGCGTCGTCCTCGTCGTACTCGAACATCGGGAAATCCACCACCCACAGCGGCTTCCAGGCGTCCTCGAACAGGCCGTTGGCCTTGCCGAAGTCGGAGTGGCCGATCTTCAGGCGCAGTGCGCCGATCGAGTCGTTGACCACCTTGGCCTTGTCCGCGCCAAAGAAGATGATGTCGCCGTCCTGGGCGCCGGTGCGCTTCAGGATCTCGGCAATGGCGGCGTCGTGCAGGTTCTTGACGATCGGCGACTGCAGGCCGTCGCGGCCCTTGGCCACTTCGTTGACCTTGATCCAGGCCAGGCCCTTGGCGCCATAGATGCCGACGAACTGGGTGTAGGCGTCGATCTCGCCACGCGAGATGGCACCGCCGCCCGGCACGCGCAGGCCGACCACGCGGCCGTTGTCGCTGTTGGCCGGGCCCGAGAACACCTTGAAGTCGACGTCCTTCATCACTTCGGTCAGCTCGGTGAATTCCAGCTTGACGCGCAGGTCAGGCTTGTCCGAGCCGAAGCGGGCCATGGCCTCGCGGAACTCCATCACCGGGAAGGCGTCCAGGTCGACGTCGATGGCGTTCTTGAACACCGTGCGCATCATGTCCTCGAACAGGTCGCGGATCTCCTGCTCGGTCAGGAACGAGGTCTCGCAGTCGATCTGCGTGAACTCGGGCTGGCGGTCGGCGCGCAGGTCTTCGTCGCGGAAGCACTTGGTGATCTG
Source organism: Cupriavidus consociatus (assembly GCF_017814975.1). Classification (GTDB taxonomy): domain Bacteria; phylum Pseudomonadota; class Gammaproteobacteria; order Burkholderiales; family Burkholderiaceae; genus Cupriavidus; species Cupriavidus consociatus. Next base: position 188,269 of record NZ_JAGIQA010000005.1, on the reverse strand, counting down.
GTAGTAGCGGTCGAAGCCAGAGACCATCAGCATCTGCTTGAAGATCTGCGGCGACTGGGGCAGCGCGAAGAAGTGGCCCGGGTTCACGCGCGACGGCACCAGGTAGTCGCGTGCGCCCTCGGGCGTGCTCTTGCCCAGCATCGGGGTCTCGATGTCGATGAAGCCCTGGGCGTCCAGGTACTTGCGCACTTCCATCGCCACCTTGTAGCGCAGGCGCAGGTTGTACTGCATCTGCGGGCGGCGCAGGTCGAGCACGCGGTGCGTCAGGCGCGTGGTTTCCGACAGGTTGTCGTCGTCGAGCTGGAACGGGGGCGTGACCGACGGGTTCAGCACGGTCAGCTCGTGGCACAGCACTTCGATCTTGCCCGAGGTCAGGTTGGCGTTCTCGGTGCCGGCCGGGCGCGGGCGCACCTTGCCGGTGACGCGGATGCAGAACTCATTGCGGATCTCTTCCGCGGCCTTGAACATCTCGGGACGGTCCGGGTCGCACACCACCTGCACCAGGCCTTCGCGGTCGCGCAGGTCGATGAAGATCACGCCGCCATGGTCGCGGCGGCGCTGGACCCAGCCGGTCAGGGCCACTTCCTGGCCCGAGAATTGTTCGGTCACCAGACCGCAGTAGTGAGTACGCATGGAGGACATAAGGAGATTCCCGGTAAAACGCTGCCGCCCGAAGCAGATCGGGCGGCTCGTATCTGTTTGAATGCTTAAGGATCGGTCGTCTCGACCGCTTCCCCGCTGCTGGCGCGGCTCGCCGGCGGCCGCTGCGGCGGCACTGGCCCGCTGTCGCTCTTGCGGGGCAGTTCGGCCGGCGCCACCACGCCCATCGAGACGATGTACTTGAGCGCCGCGTCGACAGTCATGTCGAGTTCGATGGTGTCGGCCTTGGGCATCATCAGGAAGAAGCCCGAAGTCGGGTTCGGCGTGGTCGGCACGTAGACGCTGACGTACTCGCCCTGCAGGTGGTTCTGCACGTCGCCGCCGGGGCGGCCGGTCAGGAAGGCGATGGTCCAAGAGCCCTCGCGCGGATACTGCACCAGCAGCGCCTTGCGGAAAGCATTGCCCGACGACGACAGCAGCGTGTCCGACACCTGCTTGACACTGGTGTAGATCGGGCCGACCACCGGGATATGGCCCAGCAGCGCTTCCCACCAGCGCACCAGGCGCTGGCCGATGAAGTTATGCGCCAGCAGGCCGACCAGCAGGATGAACAGCAGCGTCAGGATGGCGCCGAGCCCGGTGACGCGCTTGCCGAACATGAGCCGGTCCGGGCGCCAGGCCTCGGGCAGCAGTGCCAGGCTCTGGTCCATCGTGCCGATGATCAGGCTGAGCACCCACAGCGTGATGCCCAGCGGCACCAGCACCAGCAGACCGGTCAGGAACCAGGTCTTGAGGGCGGAAGTCTTCTTGGCGACCACGTGGCGATCCGGATCAGTGGCAGGCGCAGGCGCTGCCGCAACCGCCGGCGGCAGGTGCGGCGGCGGCCGTGCTGGCCGAAGACGATTCGGCGGCGGCAGCCGGGGCGCTGGCCGCTGCGGCGCCGGCAGCCGCACCGCCGGCGGCGGGCGCGCTGGTGCCGCCGCTGCCGCCGCGGAAGTCGGTCACGTACCAGCCCGAGCCCTTGAGCTGGAAGCCGGCCGCGGTCAGCTGCTTCTTGAACGAACCGGCGGCGCCGCACGACGGGCAGTCCGTCAGCGGGGCATCGCTCATTTTTTGCAGCACATCGCGCCCGTGTCCGCAGGCGTCGCAACGGTAGGCATAGATCGGCATGGTGTCTTTTCGCGAGAAAACTACGGAAATCGGTACAAAGGCGGGCATCGCCGCCGGTGCCGGGAGCGCGGAAACCCGCGCAGGCCGTCCCGCATGGCGATGCAAAGCCTTGAATTATAAACCGTTCTGTGGCTGGCTGATGGCCGGAAATGGAGGGCTATCGGGACCCTGCGCGAGGGTGGCGATCCCGCCGGGTCAGGCGATATGCACTTCCTTGACCGGCGCGTGATCCGCGATCCACTGCGGCAGCAGCGAGCCGACCACCATGCCGCTGATCGAGAACAGCAGGCCGACCATCTGTGGCGGCACCACCGCATCGGCAAAGGCAACCTCGCAGGTCAGCCACGAGGTCAGGCCCAGCAGGATCGCGGCCAGGCCGCCCTGGCGGGTGGCGTGCTTCCAGAACATGCCGAAGGCCAGCGGCACGAAGGACGACACCAGCGTGACCTTGTAGGCATTTTCGACCATATGGAAGATCGACAGGTGCGAGTTCAGCGCGAACAGCGTCACCAGCGTGGTGAACACCAGCACCACCGCCTGCATCACGCGCAGGAACTGCTTGTCGTCGAGGTGGCGGAAGTAAGGGCGCAGGATGTTCTCGGCAAAGGTCACCGACGGCGCCAGCAGCGTCGCCGAGGCGCAGCTCTTGATCGCCGACAGCAGCGCGCCGAAGAACATCACCTGTGCGAACATCGGGGCATGCTGCAGGATCAGCTGCGGCAGGATCAGCTGCGAATCGGAGTCGATGTACTTGGCCACCATGCCCGGATCGATCAGCGTGGCCGAATACGCCAGGAACATCGGGATAAAGGCGAAGCAGAAATACAGCACGCCGCCCAGCACCGAGGCGCGGCCCGCGATCAGCTCGGTGCGCGACGAAGTTACCCGCTGGAACACGTCCTGCTGCGGGATCGAGCCCAGCATCATGGTGAACAGCGCAGCGGCGAACCCTATGATCTGCACGAAATCCAGCGCCGGCAGGAACTCGAACTTGCCCGCCGCGGCCGCATGCGACACCACCGCGGTGACGCCGCCAGCCTGGCCGCTGACTTCGTAGCCGATATACATCATGCCGATCACGATGATGATCATCTGGATGAAGTCGGTGATCGCCACCGACCACATGCCGCCAAACAGCGTATAGACCAGCACGCTGGCAGCGCCGATCATCATGCCGGCCTCCTGCGACAGCGCGCCGTCCGACACGGTATAGAACACCAGCCCCAGCGCCTTGATCTGCGCCGCGACCCAGCCCAGGTACGAGACCACGATGCACAGCGTGGTCAGCACCTCGGCCAGCCGGCCGTAGCGGTTGTGGTAGTAATCGCCGATGGTCAGCAGGTTCATCCGGTACAGCGGCCGGGCGAAGAACAGGCCCACCAGGATCAGGCACAGCGACGAGCCGAACGGGTCGGACACCACCCCCGACAGCCCCTCCTTGAGGAACACGGCCGGGATGCCCAGCACGGTCTCGGAGCCGAACCAGGTGGCAAAGACGGTGGCGGTGACGATGTGGAACGGCAGGCTGCGCCCGGCGACGGCGAAATCGGTGGTGTTGCGCACGCGCAGCGCCGCCCACAGGCCGATGCCGACCGAGATTACCCAGTAGATGATGACGAACCAGATCAGCATGCCGCTGCCCTATGCAGAAAGTGCCCTTGTGGCGAAAAACCGAATGCCGGGCGGCTTGCGTGATACGTCAGGTGCGCACCTGCCCGGAGTCCAATTCATCGGTCGGGGCCGCGTGTGGAGCTTCTTGGCGAGTTCCCGGGTCGGGAGCGCGCGGCAGGGCCTGCGGTCGTAGCCGAATCAAAACGCGGATTATAGCGACGCAGACCAGCGCGGGAGAAAAAAATTCCCGGGTGGGGCAAAAGCGCCACGCGGGTGCATCCGGGGCGCCACAACGGCTGGAAGCGTGCGCTCAGCCGCCCAGCCGCCGCCACACCTGCCAGCGCTCCTGCCCCTGGAATACGGGCAGCGGCGCGGCCGAGGGGCGGTCTTCCATGCGCTCGAAGGCTGGCCCGAGCAGGGCATCGAGCTCCGCCTCGGGCATCGCGAACGGCGGTCCGCCGCGATTTTCGCCCAGGTAGAAGTAACCAGCCAGCAAGCCGCCCGGCGCCAGCAGCTCGGCCACGCGGACGGCATACGCGCCACGCATCGCTGGCGGCAGCGCACACAGGAAGGCACGCTCGTAGACCAGCTCGCACGGCGGCTGGGGCGTGAAGGCGAAGAAATCGGCCTGCTCCACCACCGCCCCTGCCGGGCCCAGCGCGCGTTTGGCCGAGGCCACTGCCTCCGCCGAAAAATCGATCGCCGTCACCGGCCAGCCCCGCTCGAACAGCCAGGCTGCCTCCCAGCCGTTGCCGCAGCCCGGCACGAGGGTCGGGCACGGGTTGCGGCCGGCGATGAACTGGCGGAACTCCTCCGGCACGCCGCCCGCGTCCCAGGGCGTGAAGTTCTGCGCGAAACGCTCGTCCCAGAACGACGGATCGCCGGCGTTGCGCGTACTGAACGCCGGGGCGGGCTTGGGCACGTCGGCCATGGGGTCTCCTAGTCTCCCTGCTTGTTTATATAACAGGCCGCTTATCAGTAGCCGCCCCACGCCAGCACGTGCGTCAGCACGATGCCGGCGACAAAGCCGCCGACCAGCAGCAGCGCCGTGCCCAGCAGCCGGTTGGTGCGGCGCTGCTCGGCCACCAGTTGCGCCAGCAGCCTGTCCTGCTCGCCGTTGCCGGCCAGCGCGCGCCGCTCCAGGAACTGATGCGCCAGCCGCGGGAAGTCCGGCAGCATCTTGGCCCACTGGGGGGCTTCCACCTTGACCCGCTCCCAGGCGCCCTTCCAGCCGACCTGCTCGTACATCCAGCGCTCCAGGAACGGCTTGGCGGTCTTCCACAGGTCCAGGTCCGGATCGAGCTGGCGGCCCAGCCCTTCGATATTCAGCAGCGTCTTCTGCAGCAATACCAGCTGCGGCTGGATCTCGACATTGAAGCGGCGCGAGGTCTGGAACAGGCGCATCAGCACCATGCCCAGCGAGATTTCCTTCAGCGGCTTGTCGAAGTACGGCTCGCAGCAGGCGCGCACCGCGCTTTCCAGTTCTTCCACGCGGGTCTCGGGCGGCACCCAGCCGGATTCCACGTGCAGCAGCGCCACGCGATGGTAGTCGCGGCGGAAGAAGGCAATGAAGTTCTGCGCCAGGTAGTTCTTGTCGAACTCCGACAGCGCCCCGACGATGCCGAAGTCCAGCGCGATATAGCGGCCGAAGGACTCAGGCTGCACCGACACCAGGATGTTGCCCGGGTGCATGTCGGCATGGAAGAAGCCGTCGCGGAACACCTGGGTGAAGAAGATCTCGACGCCCTCCTCGGCCAGCTGGTGCATGTCGACGCCGGCGGCCTTGAGCGATTCGGTGCGCGAGATCGGGATGCCGTGCATGCGCTCCATCACGAACACCGAGCTGCTGCACCAGTCCCAGAACACCTCGGGCACCAGCAGCAGGTTGGTGTCGGCAAAGTTGCGGCGCAGCTGGCTGGCGTTGGCCGCCTCGATCATCAGGTCGAGCTCGTCGTGCAGGTATTTGTCGAACTCGGCCACCACCTCGCGCGGCTTCAGCCGCTTGCCGTCGGCCCAGAAGCGCTCCAGCCAGGTGGCCATGTCGCGCATCAGCGCCAGGTCGCTGTCGATCACCGGCAGCATGCCCGGGCGCAGCACCTTCACCGCGACCTCGCGGCCGTGGTTGGGGCCGCCCTTGAGCGTGGCGAAGTGGACCTGCGCGATCGACGCGCTGGCCACCGGCTGGTGCTCGAAGGTGTCGAACAGCTGGGCGATAGGCCGCCCCAGCGAGCGCTCGATGATCCTGACCGCCACCGCCGAATCGAACGGCGGCACCTGGTCCTGCAGCTTGGCCAGCTCGTCGGCGATGTCGGGCGGCATCAGGTCGCGCCGTGTCGACAGGACCTGGCCGAACTTGACGAAAATCGGCCCCAGCGCCGTCAGCGCGCGCCGCAGGCGCTCGCCGCGAGGCATGTCGAGCTTGCGCCCGATGGTGATGACGCGAACCAGGAAACGGATCTTGCGGTTGCTGAAGCCGGACAGCACCAGCTCGTCCAGGCCGTAGTAAAGGATGACGAAGAGGATCTTGCCAAGGCGCAGGAGGCGGGTCATTCGGAAGTCTTCTCGGGGCCGGGGCGGGCAGTCAGGGTAGCGGTTGGCATGGGGTGGATGCGGGCGGGGCCGGACTCAGCGGTGCGGCGACGGCAGCTGGCCGGGCGCCGGGCTGGCGCGCTCGAGCTTTTCCAGCCGCTTCTCCAGCCGGGCCAGGCTGTCGCGCAGCTGGCCCACGTCGGCGCCGAAGGCATCCAGCGCGGCATGGCGCACCAGCGTCGGCTGCTCGTCCAGCAGGTAATCGGTGACGTTGTCGACCAGCGCACGGCCGATGCGCGTGGCCTGTTCGTGGACCTGGCGCGCCCCGCCGACCACGCGCTGCGCCACGCTGTCGCTGAGCGGCCCGCCCAGGATGCCGCGCAGCGCGAGGGACAGGTCTTCCTCGGCATCCCAGCGCAGGTTGCGCGCCAGTGCCGACACGGTGTTGGCCAGTTCGGCATCGCCCTCGATGCGTACATGGCGCATGGCCGCGGCCTGGCCGCCTTCGGCGACATCGGCGGCAACCAGCGGCCACTGCTGCACCGGCACGCGCAGCGTCACCGCCGGGGCCTCGGCTTCCGGCGCCAGCTCGGTGCCGCCATGCTCGGTCACCTTCAGTGACAGCACGAAGGCAGCGGCATCGAAGCGGATCACGCGCCCGGCAAACGGGGCGAGCTGGTTGCGGGCCCACGGCTCCTGCTCGAGCAGGTGGTTCAGTGCCGAGATCGCGGGAGTGGCCAGGGCGGAAGGCAGAGTGGTCATGGCAGCGCGGATTGGCTGGCGGTGAGGCATCCGGCGAGGTTGCACGCCGGGTGCCCAAAAACAAAAAAGGCCCACGCTTTCACGTGGGCCTCCATTCTAAGCTACTCCCCCGGGCGCATCACTCGCCACGGAGGCGCGGCATCACGACTCCTGCTGGATGCCGGCCAGCAGCCAGCCGCCGGTGCCGGTCGCCGGCTTGGCCAGGTTCCAGACTTCGGCGAACGGCTGCGCCGCCTCGCCGGCCTTCTCGCGGATCATGCCGGAGAAGCGGACGCTGGCGATATGCTGGGCCGGCGTCGATTCGATGCCGAGCAGCTGGCCTTCCAGTGTGACCACGTCGGTCTTGTTGACCTCGGCGCCGCGCTCGGACAGGTCCATCTTGATCTCGGCGAACATTTCCGGCGTGGTGAATTCGCGGATGTCGTCGAGATTGCCGGCGTCCCAGGCTGCCTGCAGGCGCACGAAGTGGACCTTGGCGTTGCGCAGGAAGTTTTCGGTATCGAAGTCGGCCGGCACGCCCCAAGGCTGCGGGGCGACGGCATCAGCCGCCACCGGTGCGGCCGCCGCGCCCGGCATCACCGGGTTCGACGCCGGGGTCGCAGTAGGCTGGCGCAGCATCGGCTCGGCGCTGCGGCCCATGCCGCCGGCATTGCCGGCGCCCGCATAAGCCGGCTGCTGGCTGCGCTGGCTGCCGCCGCGGAACTTGCGGATCAGCCAGATCACCGCGAAGGCGACGATCGCGATCAGGATCAGGTTGGACAGGAAGCTCAGCGCCGCGCCGCCCAGGCCGAAGTGCGACAGCAACCAGCCGATACCCAGGCCGGCAGCGATGCCGCCCAGGATGCCGCCCCAGTTACGCTTGGGCGCCGCGGCCGCTGCCGCGCCGGCCGCCCCGGCCGTAGCCGGCGCCGCCTGCTGTGCAGGTTGCTGCGCTTGCTGCGTGGGCGAGGTGGGCTGGGTCTGCTGACGCTGGGTCACCGATTCAGACTGCTTGCCAACGCTGCGCGAGCCGCCCATGCGCTTGGCCTCGGCGTCGAACGCCATCCCGACGGCCAGCGCCGTGACCAGCGACCCCACCAGGAACTTTCCACGAATTGACGACATATGCTGTTATCCCCTGTCAGATTCACCCATATATGGGCGAGCATGGCGATTTCAAGTGTTCTTAATACTTCCGCCCGACGTGGAGCGCCACCACTCCGGCCGTCAGATTGAAGTATTCGACATTCTCCAGGCCCGCATGTTCCATTAAGCGTACAAGTGAAACCTGGTCTGGATGCATTCTGATCGATTCCGCGAGATAGCGATAGCTGGGAGCGTCCCCTGCCACGCGTTCGCCCAGCCAGGGCAGTACCTTGAAAGAATAGACGTCGTACGCCTTCTCCAGGGGTTTCCACACCTTGGAGAACTCCAGCACCATGACCTTGCCGCCCGGCTTGACCACACGGCGCATCTCGGCCAGCGCGGCCTCCTTGTGCGTCATGTTGCGCAGGCCGAAGGCCACCGTGACCAGGTCGAAGTAGTTGTCGGGGAACGGGATCTTCTCGGCGTCGCACAGCGCCACCGGCGTGACGATGCCCTTGTCCAGCAGCCGGTCGCGGCCGACGCGCAGCATCGACTCGTTGATGTCGGTCAGCCAGACCTGGCCGGTCGGGCCGGCCTGCCGGGCGAACGCCTTGGCCAGGTCGCCGGTGCCGCCCGCGATGTCGAGCACCTTGTGGCCGGGCCGCACATTGGCCTGGGCGATGGTGAACATCTTCCACAGCCGGTGCATGCCGCCCGACATCAGGTCGTTCATCACGTCATACTTGCTCGCCACCGAATGGAACACGCCGGCGACCTTGCCAGCCTTTTCCGTTTCGTCGACTTTCTCAAACCCGAAATGGGTTTCACTCATTTCTCAGACTCCAGGGTGGTCGGGGGCGGCTCAATGATGGTGGCCGCAACCGTGGCCGCCGGCAGCGCCGGCGCCAGGCATGGGGGTATCGCGATCGACGCCGGCGGCTTCCAGCCGCTTCAGGTAGTCCTGCCACAGCGCGTCCTGCTGGTCGCCCAGCCGGTACAGCAGTTCCCACGAATAGATGCCGGTATCGTGGCCGTCGGTGAAGCGGATCAGGATGGCGTAGTTGCCCACCGGCTCGACCGCGCCGATGCCGACGTCGCGCTTGCCGGTCTGCAGGACTTCCTGCCCGGGGCCGTGGCCCTGCACTTCCGCCGATGGCGAATACACGCGCAGCAGCTCGAACGGCAGGCGGAAGCTGCGGCCGTTGTCGAAGCCGACTTCCAGCACGCGCGATTGCGTGTGGACGGTCAGCGCGGTGGGATAGGGGGTGTCTTTTTCCAGGCCAGCCATGGTGATCGCGGCCCGGTTCACGGGCGCTCTATAGGAGGAATCCGGCGCGGCGGCATGGGCGAGCGTCGCTTCAGGCGCCGCATCACGCCGCATCACGCTTCGCTTACGACCCGATAGCTTACCCCAGGCTCGCCGGCTTGCGCAGCCCGCGCCGCCTCCTCGTCCTGCGGCACGTAGCGCAGGCGCCGGCCATGGAAGGCCGCGACCGTGCTGCGGTGCGCAATGCTTACGATGGCCGCATCCGGCAGCGATTCCACCATCAGCCGGTACATCGCCTCTTCGGTGTCTTCGTCGAGCGCGCTGGTGGCTTCATCCAGGAAAAGGTAGTCGGGCTTCTGCAGCAGTGCGCGCGCGAACGCCAGCCGCTGCTGCTCGCCCGGCGACAGCCGCAGCGACCAGTTGTCGAATACGTCGAGCTGGTCGGTCAGCGCCGCCAGCCGCGCCTGGCGCAGCGCCGCCTGCAAGGCTTCCTTGCTGTGCTCCGTCCCGGCGTCCGGGTAAGCCAGCGCATCGGCCAGCGTGCCGATCGGCAGGTAGCTGCGCTGCGGCAGGAACAGCATGCGCTTGTCCTCGGGCATGCTTACGGTGCCGCTGCCATACGGCCAGATACCGGCGAGCGCACGGAACAGCACGCTCTTGCCACAGCCGGAGGGGCCGCTGACCAGCCAGCGCTCGCCCGGCGCGACCGACAGCGAGAACGGCGCCACCAGCGGGCGCTGGCCGACGGCAGCGCCGCGCGCGGCGCGCACCGGCAGCGCCAGCGCGAGGCCCTCGATCACGATGCCTTGCTGCGGCTTGCCAGTATGCTCGACCTCGATGTCACGCGTGCCGCCGGGGGCCAGGTCCTGGCGCTCGGCCACGCGGATCGCTTCCTGGAAATCGATCAGGCGGTTGGCCGCGGCCTTCCAGCCCACCAGCGTGGCATAGCTGTCGACGAACCACGACAGCGCCCCCTGCACCTGCCCGAACGCGGAACTGGTCTGCATCAGACCGCCCAGCGTCATCTTGCCGGCGAAGTAGCGCGGCGCCGCCACCAGGATCGGGAAGATGATGGCGAACTGCGCATAGCCGGAACTGACGAAAGTCAGCCGCCGCGTATAGCGCATCAGCTGGTTCCAGTTGGCGCGGATGCGGTCGAAGCGCGCGCGCAGACCGGCCTGCTCGGTCGGCTCGCCGCGGTACAGCGCCACCGGCTCGCTGTTCTCGCGCAGGCGCACCAGCGTGAAACGGAAATCCGCTTCGTACTGTTCCTGCTGGAAGTTCAGCCCGATCAGCGGGCGTCCTACCAGATGCGCCACCAGCGAGCCAATCACCGCATAGCCGGCCGCGAACCAGACCATGTAGCCGGGGATGGTCCATTCCCTGCCGCCCAGCACAAAGCTGATCGGCCCCGACACCGCCCACAGGATGCCGACGAAGGACAGCAGCGTCACCACCGAGTTGAGCAGCCCCAGCGACAGCGACAGCGCGCCGTCGGTGAACAAGCGCAGGTCGTCGGCAATCCGCTGGTCGGGGTTGTCGGTGGCGCGGGTCTGTTCGATGCGGTAGTAGGCCTGGTGCCCGAGCCAGTGGCCCATGAAGCGGCCGGTCATCCAGGTACGCCAGCGCATCTGCAGCATCATGGTGTAGTACTGGCGCGAGATCGCCGCCACGATAAAGAACGCCGCGATCCACGAGAAGCGCAGCAGCAGCACCTTGAACGAGGCGTAGTCGCGCTGCTCCAGCGCGTTGTAGAACACGCGGTTCCACTCGTTGAGCAGCACGTTGATATAGACGATGCCGAGGTTGAGCACGACCACCAGCGCGAGCAGGCCGAGCCCGGCGACACGGTCTTCGGATTTCCAGTAGGGCTTGATCAACGCCCAGGTCGCGGCCATGCGCAGCCGGCTCTGGATCTTGAGGGCCTTGGCGGGGACGGCCGGGCCCGGTACGGTGACGGAAGTGGGAGTCGAGGACATAGCGGCAGCTTTCTGGCCCGCCAGCGGGATGCGTGGCCGGGCTTGTTGTTCTCGTGCCGCGGCGCGCGGGCGCGACCGCGGCGGCAACAGCATTCAGACGGTTGCCGGCCGGCGCGGGTTCCGCGCCCGGCTTCAGGCGTCGTCGGCTTCGATCAGCGAAAGTGCCGTACGCAGCGCCGGCAGCCGGCTAGCCAGCTCCTGCACGCGCACGCTGTCCGCCGCGCGCTGCGGCGCCGCCCAGATCGCCTCGGGGAAATGCGTGTCCCAGCAGTAGCGCGGGATGATGTGCCAGTGCAGGTGCGGCACCATGTTGCCGAACGCGGCCAGGTTGACCTTGTCGGGCGCCATCACCTCGCGCACCACGCGCTCCACGCGCGCCACCAGCCGCATCAGCCAGGCCTGGTCGGCCTCGTCCAGGTCGGTGAGCTCGGCCACGTGGTCGTTCCAGACGATGCGGCAGAAACCGGGAAAGCGGTCATGCTCGACCAGGAGCAGGCGGGCGCGGTCGCCCATCCAGACCAGTTCGCCGCCGTCGGTTTCGCAGAGGGGGCAGTTGGGGGTGCGGGGCATCGTGGTGCGTACCTTTCTTGCTGAGTGTGGTCTCCCTCTCCCGCCTGCGGGAGAGGGGTTGGGGGAGAGGGCGGGAGCCGCCACGAAGTGAGCGACGTCGCCATGCGATACGCCGGCCCTCTCCCCCGGCACCTCTCCCGCGCTCGGGAGAGGGGAGCAAACCCGCGGGCAGCGTAGGACCTACACCAGCACCCGCTCGATGCCGCCCGCATTGGCCTTGGCCACATACTCCGGCATCCAGTTCTCCCCAAGCAGATGCCTGGCCATCTCGATCACGATGTAATCCGCCTGCACCGACGCATCTTCCTTGTAGCGCGACAGGCCCTGCAGGCACGACGGGCAGCTGGTCAGGATCTTGACGTCGCCGGTAAAGCCGTCGGCACGCAGCTTGTCGGCGCCCTTGGTCATTTCCTCTTCCTTGCGGAAGCGGACCTGCGTCGAAATGTCAGGACGCGTCACCGCCAGCGTGCCCGACTCGCCGCAGCAGCGCTCGTTCTTCTCGATCTTGCCCAGCCCGGGGTTGCCGCCCATCAGGTCGTTGACCAGCTTGGTCGGATCCATGGTCTTGATCGGCGTGTGGCAAGGATCGTGGTACATGTAGCGCGTACCGGTCACGCCTTCCAGCTTGACGCCCTTCTCCAGCAGGTACTCGTGGATGTCGATGATGCGGCAGCCCGGGAAGATCTTCTCGAATTCATACCCGGCAAGCTGGTCGTAGCAGGTGCCGCAGCTGACCACCACGGTCTTGATGTCGAGGTAGTTCAGCGTGTTGGCCACGCGGTGGAACAGCACGCGGTTGTCGGTGACGATCTTCTCGGCCTTGTCGTACTGGCCGCTGCCGCGCTGCGGATAGCCGCAGCACAGGTAGCCCGGCGGCAGCACGGTCTGCACGCCGACGTGCCACAGCATCGCCTGCGTGGCCAGCCCGACCTGCGAGAACAGCCGCTCCGAGCCGCAGCCCGGGAAGTAGAACACCGCCTCCGATTCCGGCGTGGTCGCCTTCGGGTCGCGGATGATCGGCACGATCTCGTTGTCTTCGATGTCGAGCAGCGCGCGCGCGGTCTTCTTGGGCAGGTTGCCCGGCATCTTCTTGTTGATGAAGTGGATCACCTGCTCGCGCACCGGCGGCTTGCCCACCGTCGCGGGCGGATGCGCGGTCTGCTTCTTCGCCAGCTTCTTCAGCACCTCGTTGCCCAGGCGCTGCGCCTTGTAGCCCCAGTCGATCATGACCTTGCGGGTCAGGTTGATGGTCTCGGGGTTGGTCGCATTGAGGAAGAACATCGACGCCGCTGTGCCGGGGTTGAACTTCTTCTGCCCCATCTTGCGCAGCAGGTTGCGCATGTTCATCGAGACGTCGCCGAAGTCGATCTTGACCGGGCACGGCGTCACACACTTGTGGCACACCGTGCAGTGGTCAGCCACGTCGGAAAACTCGTCCCAGTGCTTGACCGAGATGCCGCGGCGGGTCTGCTCTTCGTACAGGAAGGCCTCGACCAGCAGCGAGGTCGCAAGGATCTTGTTGCGCGGGCTGTACAGCAGGTTGGCGCGCGGCACGTGCGTGGCGCACACCGGCTTGCACTTGCCGCAGCGCAGGCAGTCCTTGACGCTTTCGGCAATGGCGCCGATGTCGCTCTGCTGCATGATCAGCGACTCATGCCCCATCAGGCCGAACGACGGCGTGTAGGCATTGCGCAGGTCGGCGCCAGGCAACAGCTTGCCCTTGTTGAAGCGGCCCTGCGGGTCGACCTTCTGCTTGTAGGCGCGGAAGTCGCCGATCTCTTCCTCGGTCAGGAACTCAAGCTTGGTGATGCCGATGCCGTGCTCGCCCGAGATCACCCCGTCCAGCGAACGCGCCAGGTCCATGATGCGGGCCACCGCGCGGTGCGCGTCCTGCAGCATGTCGTAGTCGTCGGAGTTGACCGGGATATTGGTGTGCACGTTGCCGTCGCCGGCGTGCATGTGCAGCGCGACGAAGACCCGGCCGCGCAGCACCTGTTTGTGGATCTTCTGGGCCTCGTCCAGGATCGGCTTGAATTCGCCGCCATTGAAGATCTTGCGCAGCTCGGCGCGGATCTCGTTCTTCCACGACACGCGGATGGTGCGGTCCTGCAGCAGGTGGAACACGCTGGCGTCCGGCTGCTGATGCAGCCGCGCTTCGAATTCCTGGCCGAGCAGCCCCAGCCCGTGCCCGATCAGCGAGGCCTTGGCCTGCGCCAGCGGCGTATCCAAGTGGTCTTGCAGGTAGCGCCAGCGCGCGCGGATCTCGCGCAGCAGCGTCAGCGCGTGCTGAACGCGGTCTTCCAGCAGCTCGGCGCTGGGGATTTCGTTGGCGTCGTCGCTGCGGCCCAGCGGCAGGTTGCCGCGCGCGAAGAACGCTTCCAGCGCGTCGACCAGCTGCAGCTTGCTCTTGATCGACAGCTCGATATTGATGCGCTCGATGCCGTCGGTGTACTCGCCCATGCGGTTGAGCGGGATCACCACGTCTTCGTTGATCTTGAAGGCGTTGGTGTGCTTCGCGATCGCCGCGGTGCGCGAGCGGTCGAGCCAGAACTTCTTGCGGGCCTCGGGGCTGACGGCGATAAAGCCTTCGCCACTCTTGCCGTTGGCCATGCGGATCACTTCCGAGGTGGCGCGCGCCACGGCGTCTTCATCGTCGCCGACGATATCGCCGATCAGCACCATCTTCGGGAAGGCGTTGCGCTTGCTCTTGGTGGCGTAGCCGACCGCACGCAGATAGCGCTCGTCCAGGTGCTCCAGGCCGGCGAGGATGGCGCCGCCGGGCTTTTTGGTTTCCGCATCGAGGAAATCCTTGATCTCGACGATGCTGGGGATGGCGTCGCGCGCCTGGCCGAAGAACTCCAGGCACACGGTGCGGATGAACTTCGGCATGCGGTGCAGGATCCAGCGCGCGCTGGTGATGATGCCGTCGCAGCCTTCCTTCTGCACGCCGGGCAGGCCGGCCAGGAACTTGTCGGTGACGTCCTTGCCCAGGCCTTCCTTGCGGAACTTGCGGCCTTCGATGGCGAGCGTCTCGGTGCGCAGCACCTTCTCGCCCGGGGCGCGATTGCCGTCCGACCACTTCAGCTCGAAGGTGGCCACCGGCACGTCGTGGATCTTGCCCAGGTTGTGGTCCAGCCGGGTGATTTCCAGCCAGTTGCCCTCCGGGTCCACCATGCGCCACCAGGCCAGGTTGTCGAGCGCGGTGCCCCACAGCACGGCCTTCTTGCCGCCGGCGTTCATGGCGACGTTGCCGCCGATGCATGAAGCGTCGATCGAAGTCGGATCGACCGCGAACACCAGGCCAGCGCGATCGGCGGCATCGGCGACGCGGCGCGTCACCACGCCGGCGCCGGAGAAGATGGTCGCCACCTTGTGCGACACGCCGGGCAGGTCGGTCTGCTCGACCGGCCCCAGCTGTTCCAGCTTCTCGGTATTGATCACCGCGCTCATCGGCGTCAGCGGCACGGCGCCGCCGGTGTAGCCGGTGCCGCCCCCGCGCGGGATGATGGTCAGGCCGAGTTCGAAGCAGCCCTTGACCAGGCCGGCGATCTCTTCCTCGGTATCCGGCGTCAGCACCACGAAGGGGTATTCCACGCGCCAGTCGGTGGCGTCGGTCACGTGCGACACGCGCGACAGCCCATCGAACTTGATGTTGTCCTTCTGCGTGACGCGGCCCAGCACGCGCTGCGCGCGCTTGCGCAGGTCGTAGGCGGCGGCGAATTCGTTCTTGAAGTCCTCGATCGCCTGCTTGGCGAAGGCGACCAGCTGCTCCACGCGGTGCGAGCGGTCCTCGGCCGCGGGCTCGGCGTGCTCGGCACGGTCGGCGGCGCGGCGCTTCTCGATCTCGTTCAGGCGGTGGTGCAGCGCGCTGACCAGCATCTGGCGGCGCTTGGGATTTTCCAGCAGGTCGTCCTGCAGGTAGGGATTGCGGCGAACCACCCAGATATCGCCCAGCACCTCGTAAAGCATGCGGGCCGAGCGGCCGGTGCGGCGCTCGCTGCGAAGCTCGTCCAGGATGCGCCAGGCCTCTTCGCCCAGCAGGCGGATGACAATCTCGCGGTCCGAGAAGGACGTGTAGTTATAGGGAATTTCACGCAGGCGCGGCGGGGCGTCCTGCGCGGCGAGCTTGGCGTCGAGCACGAGTGGGGCGTTCATTGGGGGACCGCTTCCTGCTGCGCACGGGGACAGTGCGCGAATCGTTCATTAAAGGGCGATTGTACTGCAAGGCCCGGTTTCGCCGCACCGCAACAAAGCGGAATCCTTGTCGGAACAAGGGATTAGGCGTGGCCCGGCGATGATGACGTCACGCGGCATATGCCCCGTGAAGCACTTTCTTCAGAAGAAGGACTTGAACGTTTGCGCAATGTTCTGCCAGAAGCTGTCTGGAATCCATAGCAGGCTGGCAGTCATTGCCAGGTAGCGCAGAAACTTGCCGACGGCCATCCAGGCCAGGCTGGGCCAGAACGACAGCCGCAGCCAGCCGGCCAGCGTGCACAAAGGATCACCGATTCCCGGCAACCACGAGAGCAGCAGCGTGGGCGGCCCCAGCCGGCGCATCCAGCGGAAATACCTGGCGTCGAGCTTGGGCTTGGGCGGCTTGCGTGCGTGCTCGCGGTGCTGTTCGTGCTCCAGCTCGTGCTCGCGCGCCCGGCGCCGCAGGTGGTAGCGCACCAGCGCCAGCTTGGCCGCATAGCCCAGCCACCAGTCGATCGCTCCGCCCACGGTATTGCCGGCGGTGGCCACCAGGATCGCCGGCCAGAACATCTCGGGATTGAGCTTGATGTAGCCGAATACGGCCGGCTCCGAGCCCAGCGGCAGCAGCGTGGCCGACACCAGGCTGACCACGAAGATCGCGGGCAGGCCTACCTTGGGCAAGGCGACGGTTTGAAACAGCCAGTCGAAGAAGGCTTCCATGTCGGGGCAGGCGGGGGGGCCGGGCCATTCTAGCAGCGGCCCCGCCGAGGGCGCCCTACCCCGGTTGGGGCGGGCAAACCTCATGGCACCTGTCAGGGATTTGTGATTAACTGTTAGAGCCTGTCGCGGCCAAACGTTCGCCGGCCGTGCCAATGCGCCGGCCGCAGCGTTCGCTGGCGCACCTGGAGCAGTTGCAGCGGCAGCACCAATATCACGAATTAGCCGTCCTATAGCCGTCTTAAGCGGCAGTACCGCGTCGTGGCCAGTCCCGCGCAGTTGCTTTCGGGATCTGGGAATTGGTCATGCGCGTCCACCCCACATGGAGACAAGCATGGCGATTCCGATCCGCCTGACGGTCAACGGCAAGCCCGTTGACGCGCAGGTAGAACCCAATACCCTTCTGGTCCAGTTCCTGCGCGAACAGCTGCGCCTGACCGGCACCCACGTCGGCTGCGACACCGCGCAGTGCGGCGCCTGCACGGTCCACCTGGATGGCCGGGCGGTCAAGTCGTGCAACATCCTGGCGCTGCAGGCGGACGGCGCCACCGTAACCACCATCGAAGGGCTGGCTGGCGACAGGATTGGCAACGGCCTGCACCCGATGCAGGAAGCCTTCCGCGAATGCCACGGGCTGCAATGCGGCTTCTGCACGCCAGGCATGGTGATGAGCGCGACCGCGCTGGTCCAGCAGTATCCCAACGCCGACGCCGCCACCATCCGCGCCCACCTGGAAGGCAACCTGTGCCGCTGCACGGGCTACCACAACATCGTGCGTGCGGTGCAGCAGGGCCAGGCGGCCATGCAGGGCACCACCGCCAGCGCTGAATAAGGGGACCGGCCATGAACGCACCCGAGAATCAACGCCTGGTCGGCGCCCCCGTCAAGCGCAAGGAAGACTACCGCTACCTGACCGGCAATGGCCAGTACACCGATGACATCGTGCTGCCGCAGCAAAGCTACGCGTATTTCCTGCGCTCGCCGTATGCGCACGCGCGCATCCGTTCGATCGACAAGACCGCGGCGCTGGCCGCGCCCGGCGTGATCGCCGTGCTGACCGGCGACGACCTCGCCGCCGACAAGGTGGGCGGCCTGCCCTGTGGCTGGCTGATCCACAGCATTGACGGCACGCCGATGAAAGAGCCCCCGCACCCGGTGATCGCACAGGGCAAGGTGCGCCATGTGGGCGACCAGGTGGCACTGGTGATCGCCGAGACGCTGCAACAGGCGCGTGACGCCGCCGAGAAGATCGACGTCGACTACGAAGAGCTGCCCGCCGTGGTCCGCGCCGCCGATGCCGCGTCGGCGTCGACGCTGGTGCACGACGACGTGCCGGCCAACACCTGCTACACCTGGGGCCACGGCGACAAGGCCGCCACCGACGCCGCCTTTGCCAAGGCCGCGCACGTGACCACGCTGGAGATCGTCAACAACCGGCTCATCCCCAACGCGATCGAGCCGCGCGCGGTCAACGCCAGCTATACGCGCCAGGACGACAGCTACACCGTCTACGTCGCCAACCAGAACCCGCACGTCGAACGCCTGCTGATGGGCGCGTTCGTGCTGGGGCTGCCGGAATCGCGGCTGCGCATCATCGCGCCCGACGTGGGCGGCGGCTTCGGTTCCAAGATCTTCCTGTATCCGGAAGACGTGGCGCTGACGTGGGCCTCGAAGAAGGTCGGCCGCCCGGTCAAGTGGACCGCCGACCGTAGCGAGTCCTTCCTGACCGACGCGCACGGCCGCGACCACGTGACCAAGGCCGAGCTGGCGCTCGATGCCGACGGCAAGTTCCTGGCGATGCGCGTGCATACGGTCGCCAACATGGGCGCGTACCTGTCGACCTTCGCCAGCAGCGTGCCGACCATCCTGTACGCGACGCTGCTGGCCGGCCAGTACTCCACGCCGGCGATCTATGCGGAGGTCAAGGCGGTGTTCACCAACACCGCGCCGGTCGATGCCTACCGCGGCGCCGGACGGCCCGAGGCGACCTTCGTGGTCGAAAGGCTGGTCGAAACCGCTGCGCGCGAGCTGAAGACGGATCCGGCCGAACTGCGCCGCAAGAATTTCATCCGCCAGTTCCCATACGCCACCCCGGTGGGGCTGACTTACGATACCGGCGATTACGAGCCCTGCCTGGCGCGCGCGCAGGAACTGGCCGACGTCAAGGGCTTCCCGGCACGGCGCGATGAAGCGAAGCAGCGTGGCAAGCTGCGTGGCCTCGGTTATTCCTGCTACATCGAAGCGTGCGGGCTGGCACCGTCGAACATCGCCGGCGCGCTCGGCGCGCGCGCTGGCCTGTTCGAAGTCGGCGAGATCCGCGTGCACCCGACCGGCACCGTGACGGTCTTCACCGGCTCGCACAGCCACGGCCAGGGGCACGAGACCACCTTCGCGCAAGTGGTGGCCGACCGCCTCGGGCTGCAGCTCGACCAGGTCGAGATCGTGCACGGCGATACCGGGCGCGTGCCGTTCGGCATGGGCACCTACGGCTCGCGCTCGCTGGCGGTGGGCGGCTCTGCCATCGTCAAGGCGCTCGACAAGATCGAGGCCAAGGCCAAGAAGATCGCCGCGCACCTGCTGGAGGCGTCGGACAACGACATCGAGTTCAGCAACGGCGTGTTCCGCGTGGCGGGCACGGACCGGACCAAGACCTTCGGCGAGGTCGCGCTGAGCGCCTACGTGCCGCACAACTACCCGCTCGACAAGCTGGAGCCGGGCCTCAACGAAAACGCGTTCTACGACCCGGCCAACTTCACCTACCCGTCGGGCGCCTATGTGTGCGAGGTCGAAGTCGATCCCGACACGGGCGAGTCGCAGGTGGTCAAGTTCACCGCGGTGGACGACTTCGGCAACATCATCAACCCGATGATCGTCGAAGGCCAGGTGCATGGCGGCATCGGCCAGGGGCTGGGCCAGGCAATGCTGGAGCAGTGTGTGTACGACGAGGACAGCGGCCAGCTGTTGACCGGTTCCTACATGGATTACGCCATGCCGCGCGCCGGCGACCTGCCCGACTTCACCGTCGAGACCGCCAGCGGCACACCGTGCACGCACAACCCGCTGGGCGTGAAGGGCTGCGGCGAGGCCGGCGCGATCGGCTCGCCGCCGGCGTTCATCAACGCGCTGGTCGATGCGCTGTCGCCGCTGGGCGTGAAGGACATGCAGATGCCCGCCACGCCGCATCGTGTGTGGCAGGCGATCCAGGCCGCGCGCCCCTGACCCGCACCGCAAAGGAAACCGACATGTACGCATTCAACTTTGAACGCGCCGCGGATGCCAAGGCGGCGGTAACCAGGCTCAAGGCCGATCCCGACGCCAAGTTCCTCGGCGGCGGCCAGAGCCTGCTGGCGGCGATGAAGCTGCGGCTGGCATCGCCTTCCACGCTGGTCGACGTGACGCGCATTCCCGGCATGGCCGCGATCCGCGTCGATGGCAAGGAGATCGTCATCGGCGCCGCCACGCGCCATGCCGACGTGGCCGAGAACGCCGAGGTGCGCCAGCGCATCCCGGCGCTGGCGGCGCTGGCCGGCGGCATCGGCGACCGCCAGGTGCGCGCGATGGGAACCATCGGGGGCGCGCTGGCGAATGATGATCCGGCGGCCTGCTATCCGGCAGCGGTGCTGGGGTTGGGCGCTACGGTGGTCACCGACCGGCGCAGCATCGCGGCGGATGATTTTTTCAAGGGTCTGTATGAGACCGCGCTGGAGCCGGACGAACTGATCACCGCGGTGCGCTTCCCGATCCCGGATCAGGCGGCATATGTGAAGTTCCGCAATCCTGCATCGCGCTTTGCGCTGGTGGGGGTGATGGTGGCGCGCTCCGGGAATACGGTGCGCGTGGCGGTCACCGGAGCTGCCGACAGCGTGTTCCGGTGCCAGCCGCTGGAGCAGGCGTTGTCGGCCGACTTCAGCGCGCAGGCGGCGCGTGGCGTGAAGGTCGATGCGGGGCAGCTGAATACCGACCTGCATGCGTCGGCGGAGTACCGGGCGCATCTGATTCCGGTGCTGGCGGCAAGGGCGGTGGAGGCGGCGTTGAAGGGCTGATGGCGCTTCGCCTCTCGCATTGTGGCCTCCCCTCTCCCGCAACGCGGGAGAGGGGTGCAAACCGACGGCGCGTTTGGTTGCGTCGGCAAACAAGATCGCCCCATGCTCCCCACCTCCATCGACCACACCCTTGTACAGCTCGAACACCAGCAATACTTCGCCGACCGCGAGACCGCCACGGTGCTCTACCTTGCCCTGCGCATGCAGCGCCCGCTGTTCCTCGAAGGCGAGCCCGGCGTCGGCAAGACCGCGCTGGCGCAGGCGATGGCAGGCGTGCTCGGCACGCGGCTGCTGCGGCTGCAGTGCTATGAAGGACTCGATGCCGCGAGCGCGCTGTATGAATGGGACTATCCGCGCCAGATCATGGCGCTGCGCCTGGCCGAAGCCCGCGGCGAGCGGCCCGAGGCGCAATCGCTGTACCACGACGACTACCTGCTCAAGCGCCCGCTGCTGGAGTCGCTGCTGCCCGACCCCGCCGCACCGGGCGTGCCGCGCGTGCTGCTGATCGACGAGATCGACCGCGCCGACGAACCGTTCGAGGCCTTTCTGCTTGAGGTGCTGTCCGAATTCCAGGTTTCGATTCCCGAAATCGGCGTGATCCGCGCGGAGCGGCCCCCGCTGATCGTGATCACCTCCAACCGCACACGCGAGGTCCACGACGCGCTCAAGCGCCGTTGCCTGTACCAGTGGGTGGGCTATCCCGAGCGCGACCGCGAACTGCAGATCGTCGCCGCGCGCGCGACCGAGGCTGCCGCCGCGCTGCAGGCGCAGGCAATCGACTTCGTGCACCGGCTGCGCGGCATCGACCTGTTCAAGGCGCCCGGCATCGCCGAAGCCATCGACTGGTGCCGCGCGCTGGCGGCGCTGGGCGTGACCGAACTCGACCCGCAATCGGTGCGCGACACGCTCGGCGTGCTGCTCAAGTACCAGGACGACCTGGCGCGCGTCGACGGCCCCACCGTGGCGGAACTGCTGGCAGGCGCCGCGCCGGGAGGCTGAACCGTGCCCATGCTGCACGCCGCGGTGCGCAGCGGCGGTCCGCAAGCAGGACTGCCGGTGCTGGCGCGCAACGTCACCCATTTCATGCGGCTGCTGCGCGACGGCGGCTTCGCCCTGTCGCCGGCGCACGCTGTCGATGCACTGACCGCGCTGCGCCTGGTCGACATCGGCCGGCGCGACGACGTGCGCGCCGCGCTGGCGGCGCTGGTGCTGTCCGGCCCCGACCAGCGGCCGCTGTTCGACGCCGCCTTCGACCTGTTCTGGCGCGACCCCGACTGGGAAGGCAAGCTGCGCGCGCTGCTGCTGCCGCGCGTCGACGCGGGGGCGCCGCCGCCCAGGCGCAGCAACCGGCTCGCCGACGCGCTGGCCGCGCGCCAGCCGGAAATGCCATCGCGCCCGGCGCAGGCCGAGGCGGAACGCATCCACGTGCCGCTGACCTTCTCCGACCAGGAACGCCTGGCGCAGCGCGACTTCGAAACCCTGACCGCGCAGGAATGGCGTGCGCTGCAGCACCTGGTACGCACCCGGCGCACGCACCTTGCACTGCAGCGCACGCGCAGGCTGCGCGCCGCCACCTGCGGCACGCACGCCGACCTGCGCGCCAGCGCGCGCCTGGCGGTGCGACAGCACGGAGAATGGCTGCGCTGGAAATTCCGCAAGCACGCCGAGCGCAAGCCGCCGCTGGTGCTGCTGCTCGACATCTCCGGCTCGATGAGCCAGTACTCGCGCGCGGTGCTGTACTTCTGCCATGCGCTGATGCAGTCGCGCGAGCGGCTGTCGGTGTTCCTGTTCGGCACCCGGCTGACCAACATCACCCGCTCGCTGCGCGAACGCGACCCCGACGAAGCCGTCACCATGATCGCAGGCCAGGTGCGCGACTGGGCCGGCGGCACCCGCATCGGCGCCGCGCTGGCGAACTTCAACCGCCACTGGGCGCGCCGCACGCTGTCCGGGCGCGCCACCGTGCTGCTGGTCACCGACGGCCTCGACCACGAGCATATCGACCTGCTCGGCGACGAAATGGCTCGCTTGCGCCGCTTTGCGCACCGCATCGTCTGGCTCAACCCGCTGCTGCGCTACCCTGGATTCACGCCGCAGGCGCGCGGCGTGCAGGCGATCCTGCCGCATGTCGACGCCTTGCGTCCCGCGCATAACCTGGACAGCCTGCTGGCGCTCGAATCGCTGCTGTCCGACCAGGGCGGCCCCGCGCGGGCCGGCGCCCCCAACCCACCAAGAAAGGAAGCCCCGCCATGGAAATGAACCAGAGCCAGCGCCTGCCGATTCCGCAGCAGGTGGCATGGGAAGCGCTCAACGATACCGCGCTGCTCAAGCAATGCATCCCGGGATGTGAGAGTATCGAGCCCGACGGCGACAACGCCTACCAGGTGGCCATGACGGCCGCGGTGGGCCCGGTCAAGGCGCGCTTCAAGGGCCGCATGGCGCTGGAAGACATCCAGGCCCCGGACAGCTACACCATCCGCTTCGACGGCCAGGGTGGCGCGGCCGGATTCGGCAAGGGTACGGCCCGCGTCAAGCTGGAGCCCGACGGCGACGAGACCGTGCTGACGTACACCGTCGACGCCCATGTGGGGGGCAAGATCGCACAGATCGGCTCGCGGCTGGTGGACGCCGCGGCGCGCAAGCTGGCGGATACCTTCTTTGCGCGCTTCACTGAGGCGGTCACACCGGACACCACACAAGAAGCGCCAGCGGCCGAGGGCGCCCCCGCCGCAGCCGCTGGCGAGAATGAACAGACAGAGGAACCGAAGCGGAAACGATCATGGACAGCGTGGATCTCGAAGTCCTGAAGAACAGCGTGCACTGGCAGCAGCAGGGCCATCGCGTGCTGCTGGTCACGGTAGTGCGCACCTGGGGCTCGTCGCCCCGCCCTGAGGGCGCGATGCTGGCGGTGCGTGATGATGGCCTGGTGGTCGGCTCGGTCTCGGGCGGCTGCATCGAAGACGACATCATCGACCGCGTGCGCCGGCAAGGCATCACGTCGGACCAGCCCGAGGCCATCAAATACGGCATCAGCGCGGAAGAAGCCCACCGCTTCGGGCTGCCGTGTGGCGGCACCATCGAACTGGTCACCGAGCCGCTCAAGCCGGCCAGCGGCATTGCCGAATTGCTCGACGCCGTGGAAAACGGCCGGCTGGTCGCACGTACGCTTGACATGGCTACGGGCGTGGCCACGCTCGGGCCGGCCAGTGCCACCGACGGGCTGGTCTTCGACGGCAAGACGCTTCTGACCATCCACGGCCCACGCTACCGCATGCTGGTGATCGGCGCGGGACAATTGTCCAAGTACCTGTGCCAGATCGCCGTCGGGCTGGGCTTCCAGGTCACCGTGTGCGATCCGCGCGAGGAATACACGGAAACCTGGGACATCCCCGGCGTGACCATGGTGCGCACCATGCCGGACGACACCGTGATGGACATGAAGCTGGACGAGCGCTGCGCAGTGATCGCGCTGACGCACGATCCCAAGCTGGATGACCTGGCGCTGATGGAAGCGCTGCGCACCAGCGCCTTCTATGTGGGCGCGCTGGGCTCTCGCCGCAACAACCAGACGCGGCGCGAGCGGCTGAAGGAATTCGATCTGACCGAACTGCAGCTGGCACGGCTGCATGGGCCGGTTGGCATCTATATTGGCAGTCGTACGCCGCCGGAAATCGCCATCTCGATTCTGGCCGAAGTGGTCGCGGCCAAGAACCATGTGTCGCTGCCGGACATCCTGCAGGTGGAAGGCGCCAAGGCCGCGCGCGAGATGGCGGCCAGCACCGGCAGCAGCTGCGATGTTTCCCCTGGTCCGTCGACCTGACGCGTGATAGCCGAGTGCCCGCCATGACTGCCGCCCCCAATGCTCCCTTGCTTCGCACCGACCTGCCTACCGGGATTTTGCTCGCAGCGGGTTTTGGCCGACGGTTCGATGCTTCCGGCACGCGGAACAAGCTGCTTGAAGTGTTGCCCGGTGGGCGCACGGTTGCCTGGCGCAGTGCGCGTACGTTGGCGGCGGCGTTGCCGGATTCGATTGCGGTGATCCGGCCGGGAAATCCCGCGCTGGCGGAAGAGCTCAGGCGCGGGGGGTGCCGTGTGCTCGAATCGGCCGACGCCGAGCAGGGCATGGGGGCCGCGCTGCGCGCGGCGGTGGCGGCGACGCCTGATGCGCGGGGATGGGTGGTTGCGCTTGCCGATATGCCTTGGCTGCCGTTGGAACTGGTACGGGCGGTGGCGCTGACGATCACCACCCCTGAAACGATTGCCGCGCCATGGCGCGATGGCCAGCGCGGGCATCCCGTGGGCTTTGGTGCCGCCTGGCGGGACGATCTGCTGAAGCTCGATGGGGATGAAGGGGCGCGGGGTTTTCTTCAGGGGAAGCCGGTGACGCGGATATTGACTGAGGATGAGGGGGCGTTTAGGGATATTGATACGCCGGGGGATATGGGGTGAGTTTTTTTGCCTCTGTGTCTGTGCCTGTGTCTGTGTCTGTGCCTGCGGCAACAAACTCTACCCCACCAATTCCCCCGTCTTCACCGCCATAATGAAATCATTCCGATGCAGCCCTTTGATCTTCTTGGTCCGCCAGGAAACCGTGGCATGCCCCCACCCAAAACTGATCTCCGGATGATGCCCCTGCTCTTCCGCCAGCTGACCAACGCGAGCAACAAACGCCAGCGCCTCGGCAAAATTGGGAAAAGCAAACCGCCTCTCCAACCGCGTAGCCCCATCCACCAAATCCCATCCCGGTGCCTGCGGCAATAACGCCTCAGCCTCGTCAGGCGTCAACGGCGGCACCCCGCCGCGGCACGGCGTGCAAGTTTGCGATGCCAGATCTTCACTCATAGTCCCCACTCCCCGACTGGCGGGCAAGCAGAAGAAAAACCTCACCCGCCCTCAGTCTCAGACAACGCGCGCAGAAATTCACTGCTCCACCAGTGCACATCCTGCGCCCGGATCCGTTCCAGCAGCTTCTGGTGCCGCGACTGGCGCTCGGCCAGCGGCATATGCAACGCCTGCTGGATCGCCTGCGCAGTCGCACGGGTATCGTAGGGATTCACCAGCAGCGCTTCCTTCAACTGCTCGGCCGCCCCGGCAAAGCGCGACAACACCAGCACCCCCGGATCTTCCGGATCCTGCGCAGCAATAAACTCCTTGGCCACGAGGTTCATCCCGTCTCGCAGCGGCGTCACCAATGCGACGCGACTCGCGCGGCACAGCCCGGGCAGCCGCTTGCGCGCGGTAGTGCGATGGATATACCGCACCGGCATCCAGTCCAGCTCGCCGAACTCGCCATTGATCGCCCCAGTCAACTGCTCCATCGCGCTGCGCAGGTCCACATAGGCATCGACCGACTCGCGCGACGGCGCGGCGATCTGCACCAGCGTGGCGCTCATCCGGTTTTCCGGATACTCCGCCAGCAGCCGGTAGAACGCTTTCAGCCGCTGCGGCAGGCCCTTGGAGTAATCGAGCCGGTCGATGCCAAGCAGCAGCCGCCGGCGCGCGTACTGGGCGCACATCATCTCGAAGGTTTCCTGCGCTTCCTCGCCGCGGCCGAGTGTGATGAACTCATCCACGTCGATCCCGATCGGGAACGCCTGCGCCCGCACCGTGCGATGGAAGGCGCGGTAGCGGTGCTCGCCCATCGGCTCGGCCTGGGCTTCGGCCTGCACGTAGCGCGAAAAGTGCTCCACGTCGGCGTGGCTCTGGAAGCCGAGCAGGTCGTACGCAAACAGAGCGCGCATCAACCACTCATGCTGCGGAATGGCTGCCAGGATCAGCGGCGGCGGCAGCGGCACGTGCAGGAAGAAGCCGATCTTCTGGCCGCAGCCGATCGCGCGCAACTCGGACGCCAGCGGGATCAGGTGGTAGTCGTGGATCCAGATGACGTCGTCGGGCTTGAGCAGCGGCGCCAGCTTGCGCGCAAACAGCTGGTTTACCCGGCGGTAGCCGTTGAGGAAGTTGGAATCGAAGTCGGCGAGGTCGAGCCGGTAGTGGAACACCGGCCACAACACGCCGTTGCTGTAGCCAAGGTAATACGCGTCGTGGTCTTCGCGGCTCAGGTCCACCGTGGCCAGCGTCACATTGCCGGCCTGCTGCAGGTGCAGTTCGCCTTCGCCGGGGGTGCCGCCCTGGGCGGAGTCCAGCGCCTTGCCGCTCCAGCCAAACCACATCCCGCCGGTCTGGCGCAAGGCTTCGGAAAGCGCCACGGCGAGGCCGCCGGCGGCCACGTTGCGCGGATCTGCGACACGGTTGGATACCGCTACAAGTCTTGGCATATGTTGTTTTCTGGATTCCTTTGTTCTTGTCGTGCGGGATGCCGGGAGCGCGGGTGCTAGGATCAGATCACCGTGTCCCACGGCGCCGACAACCGCATCGCGCCATTGATCAGTCCGACCATCGAGTAGGTCTGCGGGAAATTGCCCCACATCTCGCCGGTCACGGGATGGGTGTCCTCGGACAGCAAGCCGAGCGGATTGCGTGCGGCGAGCATCGCTTCGAAGATCTCGCGCGCCGCTTCGCGCCGGCCGATGCGCGCCAGTGCGTCGATGCGCCAGAAAGTGCAGATATTGAACGCGGTCTCGGGCTTGCCGAAATCGTCGGGCGCCTCGTAGCGGCGCATATACGGCCCGTCGCACAGCGAAGTCTCCAGCGCCTTCACCGTGGCGATAAAGCGCGGATCGCGCGGATCGA
Source organism: Cupriavidus consociatus (assembly GCF_017814975.1). Classification (GTDB taxonomy): domain Bacteria; phylum Pseudomonadota; class Gammaproteobacteria; order Burkholderiales; family Burkholderiaceae; genus Cupriavidus; species Cupriavidus consociatus. The sequence continues at coordinate 161,072 of NZ_JAGIQA010000005.1, read as the reverse complement.
TGAAGTTGACCTCGGCCATCAGCAGCACGCTGGCGTCGAGCTCGCGCCCGCCGAAGCTTTCGGCAAAGGCCTGGCGCGATTCGCTCCACGACTCGGCCAGGATCTGTTCCTTCATGCGGTTGGCATGGTCATGCCAGTACGCCGCGCGCGTCGGGATCTGCAGCTTTTCGGCGACCTTGGCCAGCCGGTCGCACGCGGCCCAGCTCATCAGCGCCGACGAGGTGTGCACGCGGGCGCGCGTGCGCAACTCCCACATGCCGGCGTCGGGCGTGCCGAAGACTTTCACCGCCTGCTCGCCCACCTCCTCCAGCCGGTGGAACTCGGCGGGGCCGCCGCGGTGCAGCAGCCGGTGGTCATGGAAGGCCTGCGCCGCGCCCAGCACCACGTTGCCGTAGACATCATGCTGGAAGTGTTCCTGCGCCTGGTTGCCCACCCGCACCGGCCCCATGCCGCGGTAGCCGGACAGGTGGTCGAGCATGCTTTCGGGCAGCTCGCGTTCCAGGCCGATGCCGTACAGCGGCTGGATATGCCCGTCCTGCGACTGCATCACCACGTTGGAGAGCCAGCGCAGGTAGTCTTCCATGGTGCCGACCTCGGACAGGCTGTTGAGCGCGCGCACCACGAAAAACGCATCGCGCAGCCAGCAGAAGCGGTAGTCCCAGTTGCGGCCGCTGCCCGGCGCCTCGGGAATGCTGGTGGTCATCGCCGCGACAATGGCGCCGGTCTCTTCGTACAGCGACATCTTCAGCGTGATGGCGGCGCGGATCACCGCGTCCTGCCATTCGCGCGGCACCGCCAGCCGGCGGCTCCACAGGCGCCAGTAGGCGGTGGTTTCCTGCTCGAAATCGCGCGCGATCTCTTCCACGCCATGCGCCAGGGTCTCGTCGGGGCCCAGGATGAAGTTGTGCCCGCGCGTGACCAGGAAGGGCGTGTGCGACAGCACGTAGGCCAGCGGCGCATCGGTGGTCATGCGCAGCGTCATGGATTCACCGATGTAGCGCACGTGGCTGCTGCCGCGCGTGATCTCCGGCGCCTTGCGACCCCATTCGAAGCGCGGCGCCACCACCACCCGCACGCGCGGCGCGCCGCGCACGGGGCGGATGCGCCGGATCAGCGTGGTCGGACGGAAATAACGGCCCAGCCGGAAGAAGCGCGGCGCGAAGTCGGTGATCTCCAGACAGTTGCCATGGATGTCGGTCAGCCGCGTGCGCAGCACTGCGGTATTGGGTTCGTACCACTGCCTGGCACTGTGGAAATCCTCGATCTCGATAGAGAACTGGCCCGCGTTCTCGCTGGTGTCCAGCAGCGCGTTGAAGACCGGGTCGCCGTCAAAGCGCGGCAGGCACGACCAGACGATGCGCCCGCGGCCGTCCACCAGCGCGGAGATCGCGCAATTGCCGATCATGCCCAGCGACAGCGACGGCTCGGCATACCGGCTGCTGCCGTCCACGGTCTTGTTCACGCCTTCGCTCGGCGGCTTGCCCAGCTCGCTGGGGCTGCTCGTATTGGTCACAGCAATACCTCCCTCAGGATGCTGTCGGATGCGGGTTGTGGCGCGGTGCGCCTTCGCGGCCTGGCTCGGCCTCGTGCGGCGCGGCGCCGGGCTGGCCGGCGGCGCGCGCGAATTGATCCAGCGCCCGTGCCGACCGATGCAGCCAGCTGCGCAGCGCAGCGGGCCCTTCCACGCAGATGCCGGCCACGGTCTCGCGCCGGCCCACCAGCACGCCCAGCCCGCCGAGCTTGCGCACGGCGGCAAAGCCGGGCTCGTCGGTCATGTCGTCGCCGGCAAACAGCGGCGTGCGGTCGCAGAACGGCGCCGATTTCATGAAGGCGGCGATGGCATCGCCCTTGTCGACACCGGCGGGCTTGATCTCTACCACCATCTTGCCGGGCAGCGCTTCCAGCCCGACGGCGTGGCGCAATACGTCAGTGACCGCGGCATCGACGAGGCCGGCCAGCTCGGGGGCCTGGCGGTAGTGGATGGCAACGGCAACGGACTTGCGCTCCAGCCGCAACGCCGGATAGGCGTGCACCAGCGCTTCAAGGTGTGGGATCAGGGGCTCGAGGGCGGGCGCTGGTGTCTTGGACACCATGCCGCCATCGGTGCGGAATTCGGCGCCGTGTATCCCGGCCGCAGGCAGTTGCAAGGGCTGCAGGAAGTGGTCCAGCTCGAGGATCGGCCTGCCGGAGATGACGGCGAGCGCTCCGTCCAGCCGCTGGTACAGCGTTCGCAGCGTGCCGACCAGTTCAGATTCTACCTGCACCAGTTCGGGCCGCGGCGCGAGGTCGGCCAGCGTGCCGTCGAAGTCGAGAAACAGGGCGGTATTGGGTTCGATAAGCGGTAGCTGAGGCATCGCGTTACACCGTAACACGTCGTTTTGACCGGCGTCCACCGGGCGCAGTCCTACACGGCGGCAGCGCAATCGTCAGCCGACGCAAGTCCGGGGCCAGCCCCGGCGCATCGTTCCAAGCCCCGTCGCCAGTGCACTCCCCACCACTTCAAGGCACACCCACTTTCATCCCGCGCAAGTTCTGGCGGGCGACGGATGGGCCGCCCCGGTGGGGTGCGCGGCGCCGCCATCCTTTATCATTGGCGGTTTCCGCCAGAATTTCCGGTTTTTTTGCGCCGCCCCCGCGGCCCCTGCCCTGACACCATGACCCGCTCGTCCGCCGCCCGCCCCGATTACCTGAAGAAAATCCTGACCGCCAAGGTCTACGACGTGGCGCAGGAAACCGAACTGACCTATGCGCACCAGTTGTCGGCGCGCACCGGCAACTCGGTCTGGTTCAAGCGAGAAGACACCCAGCCGGTGTTCTCGTTCAAGCTGCGCGGCGCGTACAACAAGATGGCCTCGCTGTCGGCGGAGGAACTCAGGCGCGGCGTGGTTGCGGCCTCGGCCGGCAACCATGCCCAGGGCGTGGCGCTGTCCGCGGCCCGGCTGCAGTGCAAGGCCATCATCGCGATGCCGGTGACCACGCCGCAGGTAAAGATCGACGCGGTGCGCGAGCGCGGCGGCCAGTGGGTCCAGGTCGAGCTGCACGGCGAGTCCTACAGCGATGCCTACCACCACGCCGCCGAGCTGGAGAAGAAGCACAAGCTGACCTTCATCCACCCGTTCGACGACCCCGAAGTGATCGCGGGCCAGGGCACCATCGCCATGGAAATCCTGCGCCAGCACCCGGGCCCGATCCATGCCGTGTTCGTCGCCATCGGCGGTGGCGGGCTGATCTCGGGCGTCGCCGCGTACATCAAGGCGGTGCGTCCGGAGATCAAGGTGATCGGCGTGCAGACCGTGGACTCGGATGCGATGAAGCGCTCGGTCGATGCCGGCAAGCGCGTCGAGCTGAAGGAAGTGGGCCTGTTCTCGGACGGCACCGCGGTCAAGCTGGTCGGCAAGGAGACCTTCCGCATCACGCGCGAGCTGGTCGACGACATCATCCTGGTCGACACCGATGCCATCTGCGCCGGCGTGAAGGATGTATTCCAGGACACGCGCAGCATCCTGGAGCCGGCCGGCGCGCTGGCGGTGGCCGGCCTGAAGGCATATGCCGAACGCGAGAAGCTCAAGGGCCAGCACCTGGTCGCGATCGCGTGCGGCGCCAACATGAACTTCGACCGCCTGCGCTTCGTCGCCGAGCGCGCCGAGGTGGGCGAGGCGCGCGAAGGCGTGTTCGCCGTGACCATCCCCGAAGAGCGCGGCAGCTTCAAGCGTTTCTGCGAGCTGGTCGGCACGCGCAGCGTGACCGAGTTCAACTACCGTATCGCCGACACCAGCATGGCGCATATCTTTGTCGGCGTGCAGATCGCCAGCCGCGCCGAGAACGACAAGATCGCGGCCAGCTTCCGCAAGCATGGCTTCGACACGCTCGACCTGTCCAACGACGAACTGGCCAAGCAGCACATCCGCTACATGGTGGGCGGCCGCTCGGCGCTGGCGCATGACGAACTGCTGTACCGCTTCGAATTCCCGGAGCGCCCGGGCGCGCTGATGAAGTTCCTGTCGAGCATGAGCCCGAACTGGAACATCAGCCTGTTCCACTACCGCAACCAGGGGGCGGACACCTCCAACATCCTGGTCGGCATCCAGGTGCCGAAGAACGAAAAGCGCGCCTTCCGCGCGTTCCTTTCGACGCTGGGCTACGTACACTGGGACGAAACCGACAATCCGGTGTACAAGCTGTTCCTGTCATGATGCTGTCCCGATTTCTGCTGAGCGCCCCATGAGCCTCCCCGAACACTCGCCGCTGGGCAAGCCCTCGGCCTACAAGACCGAGTACGACGCCTCGCTGCTGTTCCCGATCCCGCGCCAGCCCAAGCGCACCGAGATCGGCCTGCCCGAAGGCAAGCCGGTGCCGTTCTTCGGCGTCGACATCTGGAACGCGTACGAGCTGTCGTGGCTGAACCTGAAGGGCAAGCCGCAGGTGGCGCTGGCTACCTTCATCATTCCGTCGGACACGCCCAACATCGTCGAGTCCAAGTCGTTCAAGCTGTACCTGAACTCGTTCAACCAGACCAGGATCGCTTCGCCCGAAGCGCTGCAGCAACTGCTGCACCACGACCTGTCCGAAGCCGCCGGCGGCACGGTGCAGGTGCGGCTGGTCACCGAGGCGGATCTCGGCAAGCAGCAGATGGGCGAACTCGATGGCCTGCTCCTGGACCGGCTCGACATCGAAGTCGACCGCTACGAGCCCGCGCCGGAACTGCTATTTGCCGACCAGGACGAAACACCGGTGGAAGAAACGCTGGTGTCGCACCTGCTCAAGTCCAACTGCCTGGTCACGGGCCAGCCCGACTGGGGCAGCGTGCAGATCCGCTACGTCGGCGCGCCGATCAACCAGGAAGCGCTGCTCAAGTACCTGATCTCGTTCCGCAACCACAACGAGTTCCATGAACAATGCGTCGAGCGGATCTTCATGGACGTGCTGCGGCAGTGCAAACCGGTGAAGCTGGCGGTGTATGCGCGCTATACGCGGCGTGGAGGGCTGGATATCAATCCGTTCCGGACGAACTTCAATACAGCCTGGCCGGATAACAAGCGCAACGCACGGCAGTAGGGCGTCATCAATCCCTGCCGGTTTGCTCCCCTCTCCCGCCTGCGGGAGAGGGGCCGGGGGTGAGGGCAGGCGCGTGCCTCGCGACAAGCGCTGTCAGCCCGCGACGCTCTGGCCCTCTCCCTAACCCTCTCCCGCAAGCGGGAGAGGGGACCGGCCCGCGGGATTTGAAACGGCATCACCGAATGCCGACGCGCTTCAAAACTCCCCGTGAAACCTCACCCCATAGAACTTCACCGGCCCGCGATCCCGGTTGTACCCGGGATTGCGCACAAGTTGTAAGTCCGGGCTGATGCTCAGGTACTTCACCGGCTGGAAGCTGTAGTAGATCTCCAGGATCTGCTCGGGCCCATAGCGCAGCGCGCCGTCGCCAAGAAATGCGCCCTGCCCGCCTGCAGCAAGGTAGCTGCGATGCTGGCTACCCAGCATATTGATCGCCACGGCCACGCCCAGCGCATCGCGGGCACGTCCCCACGCATCCCCCTTCAGCACGCCGCCTGCTGACACCTGCCTGCCGATCTCGGTAAAGGCATAGGTCTCGGTCTTGTCGTCCGACAGGCTGGCGCGCGCGAACACCCCCAGCGAATCCGTCACCTCCTGCAGCAGCGTCACGCCGACGCCGGTCTTGGCATGCTCGCGCCGCACCTCGGCCACGTCTGGCGTGGTGTTGTTGGCGATGCCGAACTGGATCGCATCGCTGAACGCGCCCATGCGCGCCTTGTTGCGGAACAGCAGCAGCCGCGCTGTGCCGGGCCGGCCCGCAAGCTGGTAGCGCTTCTCCAGTTCGATGATGTCGCCGTAGTGCTCGAACACGCGCGTATCGAGCTCCAGCCCGTTCGATTCCAGCGGCTGCAGGAAGCGCCCGATGCGCGCCGACCAGCCATCGCCGATGTACTCCAGCGACACGCCCCAGGTATAGCCGCGCGAATCCGCTGCATAGTCGAAGGCGCCGTGCGTCAGGAACGACCAGTTCATGAATTGCGTGCGCGGGTCAGAGCCGAATTCGTTCTGGTCGAAGACGTCGAGCACGCCGAAGTTGCCGGCGGTCAGCACCAGGCGGCGCTGGTCCACCGTGCGGGCGAACTGGTTGAAGTCGGCCTCCAGCGTCTCGGTGGGGCCGCCCAGGCCCCAGTTCTGCCGGATAAACGCGCGCGCGCGGTAGAACACCGGGCTGGTGCTCGCGCCCTTCGCCAGCTCGCCGTTCGACAGGCCGCCCACGCCGTGCAGCCCCGAGAACGGCACGCCCTGCGCGACTTCCGGGTTGAAGTGGAACTCGGCGCCCTGCCACAGCCGCAAGCCGAGGTCGAGCGTGGCGGTGAACGAGTAGCTTTTCGCGCGCTCGGTGCCGAGGCTGTTCGGGCCCGAGTAAGCGGCACCGAAGGCCGGCTTGCGCTGCCAGATATAGGTGCTCTGGCCATGAAAGGCGAACGGGCTTTCCGTGTCGGCGGCGTCGTCCTCAGCAGTTGCCTGCTGCGCGGTGGCGGGCAAGCAGGCGCAACAAGCCAGCGCGGCCAGCGCGCGGCGGAAACGTCGTCGGGCGCGCGGGTACCCGGCGGCAAGTGGCGAAAACAGCATGGGCAAAGGGACTGGCGGACGATGTGGCGGGAGCTGCGCGTGCAGCATATCCAAGGCCATATGACATGTCCACCGCAAGCCAGGTGCGGAAATGCCGACGTTGTAACCGGACTTGAATTAATTAACGTAAAAATTAATATTGAGTCGATACAGCTTCCGGCAAATACCCATGCCACGCAAACCCGCTACTCCCAAGCCCCCTGAGCGCCGCACACCCGGCCGTCCTGCGGCGGGCCAACCCGGCCAGCGCGAGCGCATCCTCGATGCCGCCACCGACCTGTTCTCGCGCCAAGGCGTCGCCGGCACGCCGGTCAAGGCCATCGCCGTGCAGGCAGGCGTCACGCCCGCGCTGGTCCACTACTACTTCAGCGACCGCGAACAGCTGCTCGATGCCGTGATCGAGGAAAAGGTGCAGCCGCTGGTGGCACAGTTCTTCGCCACCGGCCCGCAGGAACCGGAGCCATTGGCGATGCTGGTCGGCATCGCCACCCGCCTGGTGCGCACCGCGGCCGATACGCCCTGGTTTCCCGGGCTGTGGATCCGTGAGGTCGCCAGCGACGACGGCGCGCTGCGCGAGCGCGTGCTGAACCGGTTCGCGCTGCAGCGTGCCGGAGCCATGATGGCGCCGCTGGCGGCGGCGATCGCCAACGGGCAGCTGAACCGCGGGCTGGAGCCTGCGCTGGTGATGCCGTCGCTGGTCGGGCTGACGCTGCTGCCGCTGGCCACCACGCATATCTGGGGCCGGCTGCCAGGTGCCGAAGCGGTCGATACCGAGGCGCTGGTGCGCCATGTCTCGGCGCTGCTCACGCACGGCCTGGCCCCCGCGCCGACTGCCCGCGCCGAAACCTCCCCTGCAACCGCATCGAAAAAGAAGGGCCGTGCGCCCAGGCATTCCCCGGAGTCCGCTGCATGAACACCGCTGTTCCCACCGCTGCTTTCCCCCTTCCCGCGCTGCCGCGCGCGCTCCCCATCGCTGCGCTGCTCGGCGCCGCGCTGCTGGCTGCAGGCTGCAGCAAGTCCGGCACCGACAGCTGGCAAGGCTATATCGAAGGCGAGTTCGTCAGCGTCGCCTCGCCCTTTGCCGGCCGCCTCGACACGCTCTCCGTGCAGCGCGGCCAGCAGGTCGCGCAGGGCGCCGCGCTGTTCGTGCTCGAATCCGACGACGAACGTGCCGCGCGCCAGCAGGCCGAAGACCAGCTGCGCGCCGCCGAAGCGCAGCTGCAGGACATGAAGACCGGCAAGCGCCCGGTCGAGGTCGACGTGAGCCGCGCCCAGCTGGCGCAGGCTCAGGCCCAGGCGCAACGCAGCGCCGCCGCGCTGCGGCGCGACGAGCGCCAGTTCGAGATCGGCGGCATTGCACAGGCGCAGCTCGACGAATCGCGCGCCCAGGCCCGCAGCGATGCGGCGCGCGTGCGCGAGCTGCAGCGCGATATCGACGTCGCACGGCTGCCGGGCCGCGATGCGCAACAGGCGGCGCAGGCCGCGCAAGTGGCCGCGGCGCGCGCCGCGCTGGCGCAGGCGGACTGGAAGCTGTCGCGCAAGACCGTGGCCGCCACGCAGGCCGGTCTGGTCTACGACACGCCCTATCGCCTCGGCGAATGGGTGCCCGCCGGCAGCCCGGTGGTGCGCATGCTGCCCCCGGGCAACGTCAAGGTGCGCTTCTACGTGCCCGAGGCCGTGGTCGGCGCGCTGCGCAATGGCCAGGCGGTGCAGGTGCGCTGCGATGGCTGCGCCGCGCCGGTGGCGGCCAGCATCACCTATGTCGCCAACGAAGCCGAATTCACGCCGCCGGTGATCTACAGCAACGAGACCCGCAACAAGCTGGTGTTCCTGGTGGAAGCGCGCCCGTCCGCCGCCGATGCCGTCAAGTTGCGGCCCGGCCAGCCCGTCGAGGTGGTGCGGCAATGAACTCGAACACGAACACCAATGCCAACGCCAACGGCGCCGCGCACGGGCTCGCCATCGACGTGCGCGGACTGAACAAGCACTTCGGCGACAAGCACGTGGTCAACGACCTCAGCATGCAGGTCGCGCGCGGCGAGATCTTCGGCTTCCTCGGCCCCAACGGCAGCGGCAAGACCACCTCCATCCGCATGATGTGCGGCCTGCTGACGCCGGATTCGGGCGCAGGCACTTGCCTGGGTTTCGACATCCTGACCGAGTCCGACGAAATCAAGCGCCGCGTCGGCTACATGACGCAGAAGTTCTCGTACTGGGACGACCTGTCGATCCGCGAGAACCTTGACTTCGTCGCGCGCGTGTACGGCATGCCGGACCGGCGCAATGCCGTCGACCGCGCGCTCGAAGACCTCGGCCTGGCCACGCGTTCGGCACAACTGGCGGGGTCGTTGTCAGGCGGCTGGAAGCAACGGCTGGCGCTGGCGGCCTGCCTGCTGCACGAACCGGAGCTGCTGCTGCTCGACGAACCCACCGCCGGTGTCGACCCCAAGGCGCGGCGCGATTTCTGGGAGCAGCTGCACCTGCTTGCCGCGCGCGGCATCTCGGTGCTGGTCAGCACGCACTACATGGACGAGGCAGAGCGCTGCCACAAGCTCGCCTACATCGCCTATGGCAAGCTGCTCGCGCAAGGCACCGCCGACGAGGTCGTGGCCAGCCAGCACCTGTCGACATGGAGCGTCGAAGGCGACGACCTCGCCACGCTGTCGGAGCAGTTGCAGGGTGCGCCCGGCGTGGAGCAGACCGTGGCATTCGGCACCGCGCTGCACGTCACCGGCCGCGATGCGCAGGCGCTGGCCGCCACGCTTGAACGCCTGGCGGGACCGGGGCGCCGCGTGGCGCAGACCGAGACCAGCCTGGAAGACGTGTTCATCCACATGATGAGCCGGGCCGAAGACAACATGGGCACGCGCAAGGCGAAGGAGCCGACATGAACGCCGCCGCAATCCGCAACCCCCGCCTCCCCCGCACGCCACGCGCCAATGGCACGCGCTTTTCGCTCCAGCGCTGGTGGAGCATCGTGCTGAAGGAATTCCTGCAGCTGCGCCGCGACCGCGTCACCTTCGGCATGATCGTCGGCCTGCCGATCATGCAGCTGCTGCTGTTCGGCTTTGCCATCAACACCGACCCGCGCCACCTGCCGACCGCGGTGATCGCCGCCGACCAGAGCGAATTCACCCGCACCTTTATCGCCAGCATGCAGAACTCCACCTACTTCAAGGTGGTAGCGACGCTGCCCGACGAAGCCGCCGGACGCCAGGCGCTGATGAAGGGCGACGTGCAGTTCGTGCTCAGCATCCCGCCCGACTTCACGCGCAAGCTGCTGCGCGGCGAACGCCCCGCGCTGCTGGTGGAGGCCGATGCCACCGATCCCTCTGCCACCGGCCAGGCAATCGCGGCGCTGCCGCAACTGCCGTTCAGCGTCGGCACGCATGACCTGAAAGGCGCGCTGGCGCCGCTGGCGGGCGGCAAGGCGCCGTTCGACGTGCAGGTGCAGCGCCTGTACAACCCCGAGGGCCTGACCCAGTACAACATCATCCCCGGCCTGATGGGCGTGATCCTGTCGATGACCATGGTGATGATGACCGGGCTGGCGATGACGCGCGAACGCGAGCGCGGCACCATGGAAAACCTGCTGGCCACGCCGGTGCGGCCGCTGGAGGTGATGACCGGCAAGATCGTGCCCTACATCTTTATCGGGCTGATCCAGTCGACCATCGTGCTGCTGGCCGCGCGCTGGGTCTTCGACGTGCCCTTCGTCGGCTCGGTGACGGCGGTGTACCTGGCCTCGCTGCTGTTTATCGCCGCCAACCTGACGGTGGGCATCACGCTGTCGTCGCTGGCGCAGAACCAGTTGCAGGCCATGCAGCTGACCTTCTTCTATTTCCTGCCCAACATCCTGCTGTCGGGCTTCATGTTCCCGTTTGCAGGCATGCCCGGCTGGGCGCAGGCGATCGGCAACATCCTGCCGATGACGTATTTCAACCGCATGGTGCGCGGCATCCTGCTCAAGGGCAGCGGCTGGGCCGAGCTCTGGCCGCAAGTCTGGCCGATGGCGCTGTTCATTGTGGTGGTGATGACGATCGCGGTGCGCTTCTACCGCCGCACGCTGGACTGAAGGATTGCTGCCATGACCCGATTTCTTCCTTTTGTGGCCGTGGCCGCGGCCGCGCTGCTGGCCGGCTGTGCCGTCGGCCCGGACTTCCGCAGCCCCGCGCCGACCGACGATGCCGGCTACGTGCCGGGCCCGCAACCGGTCGCCACCGTGGCGGCCGACAGCGGCGAGCGCCACGCGCAATCCCACGCGCAGACACTGGCCGCCGGCGCCGACGTGCCGGCGCAATGGTGGACACTGTTCCGCAGCGCGGAGCTCGACGCCACCATCCGCATGGCGCTCGACGCCAGCCCCACGCTGGCGCAGGCGCGCGCGCGGCTGCGCGAGGCTCAGGAAAACCTCGCCGCGCGCACCGGCGCCACGCGCTGGCCGGCGGTCGACGCCCAGATCGATACCACGCGCCAGCAGGTCAATTTCCAGTCGATGGGCATCACGTCGATCCCCAGCCCGGGACCGTTCACGCTGTATGGCGCCACGGTGCAGGTGTCATACGTGCTCGACCTGTTCGGCGGCCAGCGGCGCGAGCTGGAAGGGCTGCAGGCGGCGGTCGACTACCAGCGCTACGAGCTGGAAGCGGCACGGCTGGCGCTGGCGGCGAACGTCGCCACCGCGGCGATCCGCGAGGCCGGACTGCGCGCGCAGCTGGCCGATACGGTGGCCCTGGCCGAAGCCCAGCGGCGGCAGCTCGGCATCGCCGAGGAACGCCTGCGCACCGGCGGCGTCGCGCGTGTCGACGTGCAGCGCCAGCGTGCACAGCTCGCCCAGACGCAGGCGCTGGTGCCGGGCCTGCAGCGCCAGCTGGAAGCGACCCGGCACCAGCTCGCGGTCTACACCGGCCAGACCCCGGCGGCGGCGTCGTTGCCGGCATTCACGCTGGACGCGCTGCACCTGCCCGACACCCTGCCGGTCAGCCTGCCGTCCACGCTGGCGCGGCGCCGCCCCGACATCCGCGCGGCCGAAGCGCTGCTGCAACAGGCCAGCGCCGATATCGGCGTGGCCACCGCCAACCTCTATCCGCAGGTCACGCTGAGCGCCAGTGGCGGCAGCCAGGCCACCGCGGCGCGCGACCTGTTCAGCAGCCTGAATGTGTGGAGCCTGGCGGCCGGACTGGTGCAGCCGGTGTTCCGCGGCGGCGAGCTGCAGGCCCGCAAGCGCGCCGCCGAAGCGGCGTACGAGCAGGCGCTGGCGGCCTACCAGCAGGCCGTGCTGCAAGGCTTGCAGAACGTGGCGGATTCCCTGCGCGCGCTCGAAGCCGACGCCGCCACGCTGCGCGAACGCGCCGACAATGCGCGCCAGGCGCGCGACACGCTGGCGGTGGTGTCGGAACAGTACCGGCTCGGCGGTGTCAGCCAGCTGGCCGTGCTCGATGCCGAGCGCGAGGCGCGGCAGGCTTCACTGGACCTGGCGCAGTCGCGCGCCGACCGGCTGGCGGATTCGGCGGCGCTGCTGCAGGCGCTGGGGGGCGGGTGGTGGCAGGAAGGCGACGCGACGATGGCCGCGGCGCCCCGGTAAGCGCGCCGCGGCCGTGGCCGGTCACTTCCGGTCGGTCTGCGTGTACCAGTAAGTGCGCTTGCGCTTGCCGATCCCCGGCGGCGAGATCTTCTGCGCGCCCAGCGACGAGGTATTGTCGCCGCCGCCGGGACCGGTCTGGTTGCCGCCGCCGATCAGCACCGGCACGTTGCTGGTATTGCCTGCCGAATCCGTGACGGCAACCACCCCGAACACCGGCGACGGCGGCAGCCCACCGTTGTTGAACACGACATGGCGGTCGTTGTTCAGGCCCTTGCCGGTGAGGAACGAGACCGCATAGCCGCGCGCCTTGCCCAGATCCGGATAGCACGCGCCCGACTTGGGCACACTTGGCTGATTGGTGCCGAAGTACGTGTAGCCGGCCACGGTCAGCGGCGCGTTGACCACCTTCTCTCCGGTGCCGAGCACCAGGTAGAAGCCCTTGCCGGCGGTCGTGTCGGCGTATGCGGTCGAAGTCGCGTTGAAGAGATCGGCGTCGGTCAGCGCCGTCCATGTCGACGGCAGCCCGCCGGTGAGCGTCGTGTCCTTCAGCATGTAGAAGCGGTTGCTGACGTTGTAGGCCAGGCCCGGCGTGGTGCTGGTGGTGTACAGCGGATGCTCGCGGTCGCCGCTGCCGATCATCACCGCATCGTAGGTGCCGGTGGTGATGACATCCGGCGGATACATGAACTTGCGCGCATCGTTGGTGCCCTGCGCGCCGCCCAGGGACGCGAACTTGTGCAGCGTCCATGCGGCCGAGCCGGTGCCGGCCGCCGTCTCGAAGTCCAGCCGCCAGACGTTGCCGCCGACGTCGCCGACATAGCCCTTGTCTACCAGCCCGTCGCCGTTGCGGTCCACCACCGCCACGTCGGACGGGATCGCGCGGTTCATGCCGGCAGGCGTCGTGCACACCGTCGCGGACAGGCCGGTGCAGTCGGCCAGCCATGCGCGCACCACGTTGCCCTCGAAGGCATCGAACACGATCACGCCACGCCCTTGCCCCGAACTGCCGCCACCCTGGGAAGGCTCGGCATCCTCCGCGGGATCATAGCCAGCGCCCATCACTACCAGCGGGTTGGCATAGCCCTTGACGCGGATCACGCGCGGCTGCGACCAGGTCTGCCCCAGTTCCGGGATGCTGGTGCTGTCGGCCTTCCACAGGAATTCCGGCGCCATCGGGTCGGTTACGTCCAGCGCGTAGGTCAGGCGCCCGCCGCGGCGCGCGGTCAGGTAGATCACCACACGCGGCTTGGCCGGGTCGCGCAGGTCCTGGAACACCGTGGTGGTGCCATCGAAGAAATAGTCGCGCGGCTTCGCGCCCGAACCGGCGGGCGATCCACTCAGCTGCACTTCGGGCGTATTGGTGTAGAGACGGCCGAGCTTGCTATAGAACTCCGGCGGGATGAAGCCCCACAGTTCCCCGCCCGGCCGCACGCCACCGATTCCGATGGTCTGGTTGCCATTGACCGCATGGAAGACGCCGTCGTTGGCGCCATAGAACACCACCACGCCGGTCGTGCCGCCATAGTTGATCACCACCGGGCGCGAATGCAGCACGTCGCCATGCACCGAGCCGCGCACGGTGACGCTGCCGCCGGGACCTTTCTGCAACTCCGCGCCGGCGATCGTGCTTTCGCTCAGCGCGCGCACGTCGCGGCCGCGCACCCAATTGATCAGGTTGTTGACGTCGGCAACCGTGGTGTTGAGCGCGGCCTGCCCGCTGGTGCCGGTCAGCCAGCCATTGGACGTATCGAACGAAGCCAGGGTCTTGCCGCTGCATGCCCCCGACGCGCAGGTGTAGAGCTTGCGCCCGCTCTGGTCGGTGGTGAACTGGGCGCGCAGCATTTCACCGGCACCACCCTTCTCGACAATCTCGCCGTCGCCGCCGACCACACCCGCCACGCCGTCGGCCGAATCCAGCGCGCCCGCGGCCCCGGTCGGACTGTTGACCCAAAAGCCCTTGGCAGGCCAGCCGCTTGCCTGGCTCCCGGTATAGCTCGAACCACTGAACCCCAGTGGCGGCTCGGCGGTCCAGAAACTCTTGGCGTTGGGCGAGATAAAGCCCGTGCCGGCGTTGCTGATCGCGCTCTGCTGGTTGGGGCCGCTGGGGTTGGCGTCCAGCACCACGATCTGGTTCTTGTTGTCGTAGCCCAGCTTGTACTGCTTCAGGTTGCCCATCCAGCGCGGCGCCGCGGTGGCGTCGGGCCGGAACATGCCGATATAGATCTGGTTCAGGTACGAGCCCTGCCCGTTCACGCTGACCGGCAGGCTCACCGACGAGAACACGTTGTTGACCGCCTGCATCTCGTTGAAGATCTGCAGCAGTGCCTGCACCAGCGCATCCACGTCGCCCAGGCTGACCACGTAGCGCTTGCCGCCGGCGTTGTCGGCCATGCTGCGGGTCGACTCGACATAGTCAGGATTCCTGCCGTCCGTGACGGCAATGGTATAGGTGATGATGTTCTGGTTATTGTCGAGATTGCCGTTCACGTCGGTTTCGTACATGAACCGCGCCCACTCGTCGCCCCAGTTGCTTTCGTATTTGTTGGCGGTCGTGTCGAGCTTGAGCTGGGTCATCTGCCTGGTGCTCGCGCCCGCCGCGGCAAGCGCGTCCTTGGCCTCGGTGCCGGTGTCCTGCGGCTTGCCGTTGTTGACCGCGTTGGCGATGTAGATGACGAAGTTCTTCTGGCACGGGTTGGTGATCGGCGACGCATACTGCGTGCCCGACAAACCCTTCCTGCCGCCGAAGAACGCCCAGGCTTCCTGCATGCCCCCGCCCACCTGGGAGTTGTTCGAGTTGTCGGCCTGGCGGTCGATGCTCTTGATGTACTCCAGGAATTGCGCGCCGTTGGCGGTATCCATCAGCGGCAAGGTGTATGGCGCCGCCGACGGATAGCGGAACTTGCCGCCGGGGTTGGTGCCGGTGCCGAACATCATCAGCCCCATGTTGATGTTGCCGGACAGCTGCGGGTTGGTCACGAGCGTGCTCACCGCGCGGTACAGCGCGCACTGGATCGCGCCGACGTCGGTGCCCGCGTTGTTGGCGCTGACCACATTGGGGACATCGCAGCCACGGATGGTTGTGGCCGCATTCCACGTGGACGCATTGTCCAGCAGCAACAACACATTGGGCTTGGTGCCGGCATTGCTCTGCAGGCCGGTGAACAGGTCGATGTCTTCGGCATGCGCGCCCTGCCATCCGGCCAGGGCAAGCAGGACTGCGGCGAAGGCGGCATGGCGCCGATTCCGGCGGGCTGGGCTCGTCATCCGGGTTCCTGTGCGATCAATGGTGAATGGGTGGCACGCCGATGCGCTCAGGGGCAGGCCGAACCGGTCGGCATGCGCACAGCCACGCCCTGGTGGACCGTCGCCACGGCGCCGGTGCCGGCGCTGTCGTCGACGGTGGCGGAAACGTCCCACTGGGTGGCGTTGCACAGCGAGTTGCCAGCGTTGTTGCCCGCCGTGACGATGCCGGTGTTCTGCACGCCGCTGCCGATCATGCACGACACATCGTCGGGGTCCTTCAGGTCGAGCTCGACGTTCTTGATAGGCTTGCTTGCCACGCATTCCGGCTTAGCCACCTGGGCCACGTAGTCGGCCTTGCCGTCGCCGCTGACATCCACCGGCACGCTGATGGCTGCCGGCGCCTTGGTGAAGTCGTCGGAGAGTACCTGCTCGATCGACTGCTGCGCGACGTCGCGCGCTTCGGCGGTGTGCTGCTGGTTGGCCGCGACCTTGACGTTGACCAGGCCCGAATTGACCAGCGCCACGGCAACCAGCAGGAACAGCACCATGAACACGAGCGTCACGACCAGCGTGACCCCGGTCTGCCTGCGGCGCAGCGGCCGGCCGGATAACTTCGTCATTGCTTGCCCTTCGCGGTATCGCATCATTGCTCGCGCAGTCCGGCCACGTTGACCAGCCGCGCCACCTGGGCGTAGACATGGCGCTTGAAGCCATCGTTGAACGGGCCGCTGGCGGCGGCGCGCCCCAGGTCATAAGTGCGGGTGTCCACCTGGCCGCCGGAGGTCCTCAGCGTGCGTGCCAGCAGGTTCACACGCACAGTGGTCACATTGCTCCAGTTGGCCAGCGCATTGGTCCAGTCGTAGCCCGGCACGATGGCGCAGGCTGCGGCATTGTTGGCGCCGGGGTCGTCCACATAGCAGTCCGCGGAGCCATTGCTGTCGAGATCCACACCGTAAGCCAGGTGCATGTCCTGGATGCCTTGCGCCAGCGAACGCGACTGGAATGCGCCGTTGACCAGCTCGGCCATCTTCAGCGTGGGGATGCCGTCGCCGCCGTTGCTGCAACGGTCGCATGGCGCGAGGTAGAACGCGCGCACCACCGCCTCGCGCAGCGCTGCCGGTATCGCTGCATCGCAAGCCTTGGTGCGCAGCGGAAAAGCCACCGCCGCGCTCGCATCGAAGATAAAAGCGGTGCTGTCGTTGGGGCAGGCCGACACCTGCAGGTAAGGCACGCCCGGTGTCGGTGCCGCGACCGGCGTGGTCGATACGCGCCGCACCACCAGCACCTCCGAGGTGGCGGCAAGGTCCGGCAGGCAGGGCGCCGCCACGCCGGCCGCATAGCCTGCAAGGGGCAGCGGAACGGTGCCGCCGGCGGCGAAGCCGAGCGCCGCGGGGTCCGTCGCGCACAGCGCCGGGCCAGCCACCGTGGCGCCCCGCGCAATGCTGCCCGCCCCGAAGAACCCCGCCAGCTCCACCTCGCGCCGGATCTGCTCCAGCGCATAGCGGCCGTTCTCCACCTGCTCGGCCGACTTGACGAATTCTGTGCGCGACAGGCTGTTGGCGTAGTACAGGCTGGCCAGCGCGGTCAGCATCAGCAGGCCGATGGTGATGCCAATCATCAGCTCGACCAGCGATACGCCGCGCTGGCGCAGGCGGCGTTGTGCGAGACGTGCAGGCAGACGCTTCATGACACGGTCCCCAGCGAGCCGATGCGGATCTGCGTGCTGACCGCGCGGCGGTAGGACTCGTTGCCGTACTGGTTCTGGCCGCAGCCGAGCGCGGGCGCGCCGGTGGCGGCCAGGCCCTGCCAGGCGACGGTGATGCGGTAGACGTTGGCGGCCGCATCGATGGTGTCGATGCAGCCGCGCGCGCCGATCATGGCGCCAACCGCGCTCGCCGCCACGCCGCTGGCCGCGGCCGTCATCTCGGCACTGCCCAGCAGCGCGGTGTTCCATGCCTGCAGGTCGCCGTTGGCGGTGGCGTTCTGCGCGTCCGTTCCCAGCGTGCAGGCCGCCGGCGCAGCGCTGCCGGTGCCCAGCCGCACGCCGTTGGCGCCATTGGCGTAGCACTGCGCCACCTGGCGGTTGGCATTGATGCGGGCGGCCATGTCCTGCAGCAGCGCGAGTGCCTGCACGCGCTGGTAGGACTCCATCTCGTTCTGGCCCGAGCGCGCCACCAGTCCCGCCGTGCCCAGCAGCGCGGCAAGCAGGATCACCACCGCCACCAGCACTTCAATCAGCAGCACGCCACGCTGCGCGCCGCGTCGCGGCAGGCGCGCAGGCCGTTGCCCGTGGCGACGGGCAGCACTGTCAAGGATGCGGGTCATGTGCAGGCTCCCGTTTCGGAGGCGACGCGGCCGGTCTCGCTGACCTGCACGCACACACGCAGGGCGGCCGTCGTGTCGTTGGCGGGCGCCAGCTCGAAGCGCATCGCCGCGCCGGCAAGCCGGCCGTCGTTGCCGACCGACAATGCCCCGGCGGCGCTGGGGGTAATGGTGAGGCTGGCGTAGGGCCCGAAGGTGCGCACTGTCTCCGCGCCGGCGCTGACGGACCAGCCCGCGGTCCAGGCCGCGCCGGCGGGCGCCAGCGTCACGGTGGTGTTGCGCTTGACCGCCTCGCTGCGCGCAAGCAGCAACGCGGAGCTCAGGTCGAGCGAGGCGCTGCGCACGCGCTGCCCCGCCATCAGCGACGCAAACGAGGGCGCGGCGGCGACTGCCAGGATTGCCAGCACGGCCAGCGTGCACATCAGTTCGACCAGGGTGAAGCCGCGCAGCGCCACATGCCGCGGCTGCCGCTGGGGAATCCGGTAGGTGGCTGCCATGGTCAGTTCCAGCAGTCGGTGCCGCCGCCGGACGCCGACCTGGCGCCGGCGCTGGTCAGCGTCAGCGTGCCGCAGCCGCTGTCGGCGCTCAGCTGGCTGCCCGTGGGCGTGGCGACAATGCTGTAGCCCGGTGGCAGCGCGCCGTTGGGAGTGACGGTGACGTTGTAGCGCGTGCTCTGGGCGGCCGGCACCGACATGCCGAGCGCGCCGAGGCTGGCGGCATAGGTGCGGTTGTCGACGAGAAACCGCTCCTGCGCGCCGGAGACTTCGAGCATGAACGACTCGATCGCGGCGCGGTGCGATCGCACCACATAGCGGCTGTAGTTGGGGATGGCGATGGCGGCCAGGATGGCGATGATCGCCACGGCGATCATCAGCTCGACCAGCGTAAAGCCGCGCGCGGGCGCGCCGCGGCCCGGCATGGCGCCCGCCGTGTCTGTCCCTGCCCCGATTTGACCCTTGACCCGAAACGGCGGCCTGACCGAGCCGCCGTGTCGCACTGCAGGGCTTCTATGTCCCATGCTCGCGCTCCGTACCAATTATGTTCCGGATGACCAATTCCGGAGGTTATGGCGCGGAGTGTAAGTCACCGCCCTTTAAGTGGGTAAGGAAATTCTGATGACCCTGCGCCGGCGTTGCGGCAATCCGACAATTGGCAGCTGTCCTGAACCGCCGGGTACAGCTTTGCCGGCGCGCGGACGTTAACCGGCTGATGTGACGACTTTGGCACCGCACCATCCAAGGCGGCGGCCGGCCCGCCTGGGCGCAGCTGTGCAACAATCGTTACAACCACGAATCCGGAGTGTCCATGCCGTCCGACAGCCCCACCCATCCGCCGCAACCTCCCGATGCCGGTCCCACGCCGGCGCCGCTGCAAGACCTCGACGCGCTGCTGGTCTTGCTGCGCGCCAGCTTCCCGACGCTGAGCACGCAGTTCCAGAGCGGCGCACGCTACCTGCTCGACCACCCGCAGGACGTGCCGGTGCTGTCGATGCGCAAGATCGCCGCCAGCGCCGGCGTGCAACCCGCCACGCTGGTCCGGCTGTCGCAGCACCTTGGCTTCGAGGGCTGGCAGGGCCTGCGCGAACTCTTTGTCGATGCCCTGCGCGGTGGCAGCCAGCCGTATGCCCGGCGCGCGCGCAAGGTGGTGCGCGAAAGCAGCGCCAGCCGCATGCTGGGCGAGATGCTCGATGCGCAGCACCACAACCTTGACCTGATCGCGACCAACAACGACAAGACGCTGCAGCAGGCGGCCGAGTTGCTGTCGCACGCGCAGAACGTCCACGTGGCGGGCTTCCGCTCGTGCTTCCCGATCGCGTTCACCTTCCACTATGTCTACCGGCTGTTCCGCAGCTCGGTGCAGCTGATCCGCGCCGATGCCGGCACGCTGGAAATGGAACTGCGCGGGCTGGCGCCCAGGGATGCCGTGGTGGTAGCCAGCTTCGCCCCGTATTCGCAGGAAAGCATCCGTGTGGCAGCGGCCGCGCGCGAGTGCGGCTGCAAGGTGATCGCTCTGACCGACAGCACCGTGTCGCCGATCGGGCTGGCAGCGGACTGCACGCTGCTGTTTTCTGTCGAGAGCCCGTCGTTCTTCCCCTCGATCACGGCCGGCGTGGCCATGGTCGAGGCGCTGGTCGAACAGTTGCTGGCGCGCAAGGGCAAGGGTGCGATCCGCGCGCTCGAACAGGCCGAGGGCGAACTGCACCGCGCCGGCGCCTACGTGCCCGCCGGCCGCGGCTGACGAAGAGATTATTCGAAGGCTTCGTCGCTGGGGCTGGCGTAGGCCTTCTTCAATGGCTCGCTCATCGGCAGTTCGAAATTGACCTGCTTCGGCGGCACCGGCGCGGCAAACCACTTGCTGTAGAGCTTGCTGATCTCGCCGCTGCGGATCAGCGCGCTGATGGCGCCGTCGACCACCTGCTTGAAGCCGGGATCGTCCTTGCGCAGCATGAACGCATAGGCCTCGAACGACTGCGGCGTGCCCACCACGGTCCAGTCGGCGGGGTTGGGCGCCAGCGTGCGCGCGCCGGACAGCAACACGTCGTCCATCATGAACGCGGCCACGCGCCCTGATTGCAGGATCAGGAACGACTCGCCATAGTCCTTGGCGCTCTGGATGGTGATGTTGGCCTGCTTTTCGTCGTTGAGCCGGCGCAGGATGCGCTCGGACGTGGTGCCGGCATTGGTTACCACCGCCTTGCCCGAAAGATCGCCGAAGTCGCGCACCGGGCTGCCTTTCTTCACCAGCAGCCGCGTGCCGGCGACGAAGAACGTGGTCGAGAACGCTACCTGCTGCTGGCGCGACTTCAGGTTGGTGGTGACGCCGCATTCCAGGTCGACGGTTCCGTTCTGCACCAGCGAGATCCGGTTCTGCGAGGTCACCGGCACCATGCGCACCTGCAGCGCCGGCACGCCGGTCTCGCGCTTCACCGCATCGATCACCCGGTCGCAGATGTCCTGCGAGAAGCCGATCACCTTCTGGTTGGCGTCGTAGTACGAGAACGGGATCGAGGAGGTGCGATGGCCGATGGCGATCGTGCGTGACGACTTGATCTTCCCGAGGGTCGGGCTGGCGGCGACGTCGGCGGCATGCGCCGTGCCGGCGCCGCCGCAGAGCATCAGCGCTGCTGCTGCGGCCACTGCAACCGCAGACCAGCGCGGGGTCGCGGAACTGCCGCGCGGACGGGTCACTTCTGCTGCTTTCATGCTGGCTCCTTGGATGCGTAAGTAGCTGGTTGGCGGGTAGCGGATCAGCGACGCGCCATCGCACCGCCAATGCTAGGCAAGCAGAAACAAGTGTTCCATCATGGATAACTATGAAACATATGTATTTTTTACGGGCACGGGGAAACGTCTGTTGGCGCAGCGGGCGGATGTGCGCAAACGTGGCGCTTCAGCGCGCCAGACTGTGCGGCGCAGCATGGTTACGACCGGGGAGGCGGTGAATGCGGCGCGGGACAGCGCCGGGAAATGGGCGGGGAGATGGGCGGGGAGATGGGCGGGGAAATGAGTGGCGGACGCCGCTGGCACACCCCGTCCGCCGTGGAGCCGGCTAGCGGGTGCACTTCTCCTGGTACGCCTGCTGCAGCGACTTGCGCGGCCGCTCGCGTTCCAGCTCGGGCACCTGCCGCCCTTGCGCGGTCTCGATAGTCGAGTCGGTGGTGCGGTACTCGCGCTTGGGCGCGGTGGCGATCTGGGCGGCGAGTTCGCGGCATTCCGCCGACTGGATGCTGTCCGGCGTCGCGCCCGGGTCGGGGCGGTAGGGTGTGGTGCCCTGCTGGACTGCCTCGTTGATGGCAGCGGCGGCGGCGCCCTGGCCGTCTTGCTTCTGCGCCTGGGCGCTGCAGGCCACGGCAAGGGTGGCAAGTGCGGCTAGCCGGATCAGGGTGCGCTGGCGGCTCGGCATGGTGGCTCCTCGGAAGTGTGCTCGTTGATTTGAAGGAGTTGCCAGCTTAAACGTTCGCGGCTGGTCTGGCACTGGCGGCATCTGCGGCACTTCCGGCATTTGTGCCGGCGCTGGCCGGGGCATGCGCCGCGCTAGCGCCCGCGGTGCTCGCTTTCGTCGTCGAGCTGCCAGTCGCGCCGCATCATCACATAGGTAAAGGACGCGGACCAGCCGATCAGGATCAGGCCCACCAGCGGCTCGATGGTCGCGATCAGGCGGGTCGCGCCGACCGGATAGAGGTCGCCCAGGCTCTGCGTGGTGAAGGTCTCCAGCGCAAAGTAGGCATAGACCAGCAGCGACGGCTGGCCATGGCGGGTCGGCATGCCCGGCGCGGTCGATCCCGCCAGCCAGCCGAGGCCGAGCACGTTGTCGGCAAACCAGAACCCGAACGCGAACACCATCGCCTCCAGGCAGTGGACCAGGATGATGCAGACGATCAGCACACCGATATTGACGCGTCCGCTCCAGCGCCGCGGATGCAGCGACGACAGTACGCGCAGCGCTTCATAGTGGATGCCGACCACGGTCGCGGTCAGCACCGCGGCGCACAGCAGGGCCAGCAAAAAATTCTCGGCAGAGTTTTCCATGCGCAACCGGTCGAGTGGCTGAGGCGTACGGCTCCCGGACGGCAAAAAAATGACGCCCTCCAACATAACATTGGAAGGCGCGGGAAAACCAGCACGGGAACGCCAGGAGAATCGCGTGGCTTACTGCGTCTTGCAGGACAGGTTGACGTACAGGCCGCCGTCCCAGTTGAAAGTGTGGTTGCCGGTGACCTGGACCTGGATGATGTCATTGGCTCCCACCGGCACCGTTGCCGGCGTCGAGCAGGTCCGGGCCGAGCCGCTCAGCTTGCAGCTGGACAACCCGGTAATGGCGACCGAACCGAGCGTCTGCAGCGCCGTGCCGCTGGCCACGCGGTAGGCGGTCACGGCGTACTCCGTGCCGGTATCCGGCGAGCCGGCCAGGGTCGCCGTCATGGTCAGGCCGCCCGCGCAGCCGACCGGCATCAGCGCGCCGAAGTACGGGTCGTGGCTAGGCATGTCGAGACTGCTGCCGTTCATGACATAGGTGCCGTTGCCGCCGGACGATTTGGAAACAGCGAAGTTGGCGGTGTAGATCGTTGTACCAGACTCACCTTGTTCGCCCTGTTCACCTTGTTCGCCCTTGTCTCCTTGCGGGCCTTGTGCGCCGGTATCTCCCTTCTCGCCTTGCGGCCCCTCGGGGCCTTGCGCACCGCTGTCGCCCTGTTCGCCCTGTTCGCCTTTCTCTCCCTGCGGCCCTTGCGCCCCAGCCGCGCCATCAGCGCCGGTGGGTCCGGCCGGACCCACCGGACCGGTCAGCCCGACCACCGAGACGCCCGCCGGCCAGCTGTCGCCGGTCTTGGGACCGAACAGCGTATTGGTGGTGGTGTTGAGGTAGAAGCTGCCTTCGGTGCCGTCGGCGGCGGTCGGGTCCGCCGCGCCGTGCAGCAGCGAAGCACCCGGCGCGCCGGCAATGCCTTGCGGCCCGACCAGCGGCACACCGGCCGGCCATTCGCCGTTGGCCTTCGGCCCATACAGCGTCGAGGTGGAGAGATTGAGGTAGAAATCGCCGTCCGTGCCCACGCTCGCGCCCGGGGCGCCGAGACCGGACAGGATGGTCTTGCCGTTGACGCCAGCCGGGCCGGGCACGCTTTCCGACGGGGCGATGCTGCTGGCCGGCGCCGCATCCCCGCCACCGCCGCAACCGGCCAGAACAAACGCCAGGCACGCGACCGCAATGGCCGCCCGTTTCAGGTGGTCATGTTTCATGGTGAAGCTCCCCGTATATTTTTTATTTCGCTATCCGGCTGCTTGCCGTGCGCGTTGAATTTAATTTTTGCGGAGGCTTATAAGAATCGTGCATTGGCACGGGCTGATTCAGGAATGAAGCGCGCGGCAGGGATGAAGAAAATCGTCGCGCCGGCCTGGCCCGTGGCTTCAAACATAGCGGCGTTTTAAACCAGCGGAATTTGCGGACTGGTATTTTCCGATTCCCGAAAACCACATGCCGTCGCGTATTGCCGCATGCCAGGGGGCGTCGGCGAACGGGACAATCAAACGCATTGCCACTGCAATGGCGCGCTCGGGACAAAAGACTGAGGCCTCGCCCGAATGGATGAAATCCGGCTGAGGCGAACCGGAATCGCGCATTTCATCCGGGAAACGTCGGGTCCCGATTTAGCCCTTGCCCCGGGGTATGGCCGGGACCGGCATCGGCTGCAGCCGGCAGCGGGCATGTTCGCCACGCGGGCCATGCACTATGCTGGAAATCCCACCATTCCCAAGCGGAGGCCGACGTGCGTAAATCCATTCCGATCCTCGCGGCGCTGGTGTTGTGCGGCGCCAGTGGCCTGGCTCTCGCCCACAACTGCCCCAACGAAATGAAGGCGATCGATGCCAAGCTCTCGACCAAGCCCGCGCTGTCGCCCGAAGATGCCGCCAAGGTGGCCAAGCTGCGTGCCGACGGCGAGGCCTACCACAAGGCCGGCAAGCATGACGAATCGATGAAATCGCTGCTCGAGGCCAAGAAGATACTTGGTATCTGAAGCGGGGCGCCGCACAAAAAAAGAGCCGCCGCGCACCCCGCGCGACGGCTTTGGATTTGCTGCGCGGCCAGGGGCGAAAGCCCCGGCCGATGTGAGTCAGGAGCCCGACCCGACCTGCTGGATCACGCCATTGGGCGCGACCAGGTAATACTCGGCGCCGACCCCTACCCAGCGCGTGCCCTTGCGCGGCGCCGGCAGGTTGTATTGCTTGTAATCGTCGATCACATACTGACGGTCCCTGAACTCGGTCGGCAAGCGGTCGCCCTTCTTCCATTGCTGCACCTGCACATACGGGGAGCTTTGCGGGGCTGGCGCCGGCGCAGACGCCGCGGGTTCCGTCATCGGCCGGGTGGAAGTCCGGCCACTGCCCTGCGCCATGGCAAACGGCGCCGCCAGCACGCTTGCCGCCAGCAACAGGGCCGGCATCGCTTTCTTGGTATTCATCGTGATCTCCTTGCGTACGGAAAACCGAACTGCCGGAGGATCCGGACAGCTTCTACCAGATTAGTCACAAAAGCGGGAAACCGTGGCAACCGTGGCCCGGCAGCCACGGCTCTGGCGTTCACAATTGTTTGCCCGGCGGCGGCGGGCGACATGCGCCACGTGCCATGGTGGTGGCTAGAATGAGACCCGACGGAAACACTCAGCAGGCCACGGCAAGCGCCGCGCCCGCCCGGGCGCCCATGCGCCCCATAATGTTCCCTGGCCATGCCCTTCGGCCGCGCGATGCCGCGACGCATGCGCGCCCTCGCCGGAGCTTGCAGACACCCCTGCCAGAGAACGACAAGAACAGGGGACTCTCGTGTTGCAAGACGCTGGTCGATTCCTGGCACTGGTCAATCCCGCCATCGCCATCGCCATCGCCATCGCCATCGCCATCGCCATCGCCATCGCCATCGCCATCGCCATCGCCATCGCCATCGCATTCTCGCTGTGCTTCGTGCTGGCCTGGCGCTATGAGCGCACCCGGCACTACCTGCTGCTGCCGGCTGCCGCGTACTGCATGTACGCGATCGCCATCACCCTGCAGATCGTCTGGCCACCGCGCCCCGGCGGCGGACAGGTCACGGTGACCGGCCTGCTGTACCTGGGCAGCGGCGTGCTGTTGCTGCGCGGCATACTGGCGCGCATCGGTGCGCGGGTCGATACCTGCGCGCAAGTGGCATTGCCGCTCGCGCTGCTCGGCGCGATCGCGTGTGCTGCTGCCCGATACCGCGCCCGATACCGCGCCCGATACCGCACCCGACGCCGCGCTGCAACTGGCCGAGCGCTGCGCCACACCCTCGAGCACACGCCGATGACAGTGCTGCCCGGGATCATGGCAACAAGCGTGAATTGCGGTAGCCGGGAAAGCAGGCATCCAGGATCAGGCCGAGGTCGCCGATGCGATCCTGCGCCGCCTGCACGGCCCACGCGGCGCCGGCCTCCAGTTCGCGGCACACCTCGGCCGCCTCGCGCGCGGCTTCGCTCTGCGCGAGAGTGCCGCGCATGTGATGCGCATGGGCCTGTACCGCGCCCAGGTCGCCGCGGCTGGCAGCGGCAAGCAAGGCATCGAAATCAGCATGCACGCTCTGCGCCAGCAGCGCGGCATTGGCATCGGCGTCGCCGCTGGCAACCGGCGCCATCCGCGCGCGCCCTGCCACCAGCGCTTGCAGGCATGTCGCCAGCTCTTGCAGCAGCACCGGCTTGACGAGGCAGCGGTCCATGCCGGCGTCGTGGCAGCGACCGGCTTCGCCAGCGCCGGCGTTGGCGGTCAGCGCGACGATACGCACCGGGTTGCCCGCCGCGCGCAGCCGGCGGCTGAGCGCGTAGCCATCCATGACCGGCATCTGCACATCGGTCAGCACGACGTCGAAGGCCCCTGCGGCGCAGGCCGCCAGCCCCTGCGCGCCGTCGCTCGCAAGTTGCACTGCGCAGCCAAGCCCCTCCAGCTGGCCACGCAGCAGTAGCCGGTTGTGCGGATTATCCTCCACGACCAGCACACGCAGCCCGAGCTGCGGCAGCGCCGCCATCGCAGGCGCCGCATCCGCACCGGCGGCGCCGCGCAATGGCCGTGAGGTGGTGGCAGGCAACTGCAGCGCAACGGTAAAGCGGCTGCCCTGGCCCGGCGCGCTGTCAGCGGTGATGTCGCCGCCCATCAGCCGGGCCAGCTTCCTGCAGATGGCCAGCCCGAGCCCCGCGCCGCCGAGCTCGTCCGCGCGCGTGGCTTCGCCCTGCATGAAGGGCTCGAACAGGTGCGGCAGCAGCGCGCCATCGATGCCAGGGCCGGTGTCGGCCACTTCCAGCATCAGCCCGACGCGGTCCGCGGAGGGATGCGGTTCCTGCCACAGGCGCAGCGTGACGCGTCCCTGCGCGGTGAACTTGATCGCATTGCGCAACAGGTTGGCCAGCACCTGCCGCACGCGCAGCGGATCGCCCAGCAGCCACGGCACGCCCGGCTGCAGGTCGCAGTCCAGGGCCACACCTTTGCGCATGGCGAGCGGCTCCTGCGCGCGCGCCACGGTTTCGGCCAGCGCCACCGGATCGAACGGCACCGCGTCCAGCCGCAGTTCGCCGGCTTCGATGCGCGAGAAGTCGAGCACGTGATCGAGCATCTGCAGCAGCACACGCGATGACTCGGTGATGGTCGCCACCTGCCGGCGCTGCGCCACCTCCAGCCCGCTCATCGACAGCAGTTCCAGCGTGCCGAGCATGCCGTACAGCGGCGTGCGGATCTCGTGGCTCATCGCGGCCAGCAGGCGCGCATTTACAGTTCGGGCGGTCCGGGCCGCGTCGGCCGGCACCGGGCCCGCGCTGTCGTCGTTCGTCGTCATGGCATTGTCCTCCGGAGCTGCCTGCCTGGGGCTGGCGGAGATATGCCAAGCATAGCCATGCGCGGCCGCGGGCGCATGAAATCCGGCTTGCTCGATTTCCGAAACGCGGGAAGGCGCGCGGTCCGGCTCAGGTCATCGATCAGGTCGTGCCCAGCCTGTCCCGCGTGCGCCGGGCCACATCCTTCGCCCACGGGAACGCATCCCAGTAGCGGCGCGCAAACTGCTCGATCTCGGCGCGCTGCTTCAGCGACAGGCCGATCATGTCGAGTCCCTCCAGGAACATGCGGCGATGCCGCGCCGAGAGCTCGAACGGGAAGTCGCCCGCCGGCGTGCGCACCTGCATCGCTTCGACGTCGATGCGGATCTCATTGGCGCTGTCGGCATCGACCGCGTCCATCAGGCGCTCGATCACCTCGCGCGGCAGCATCACCAGCAGCAGCCGGTTGTTCATCGCGTTCGAGTAGAAGATCTCCCCGAAGCTGGGCGCGATCACGGCGCGGATCCCGAACTGCTGCAGGCCCCACACGGCATGCTCGCGGCTGGAGCCGCAGCCGAAGTTGGCGCCGCCGACCAGGATGCTGGTGCCGGCGTACTCCGGCCGGTTCAGCACGAATTCCGGGCGCCGCGCGC
This sequence comes from Cupriavidus consociatus, assembly GCF_017814975.1. Taxonomy (GTDB): domain Bacteria; phylum Pseudomonadota; class Gammaproteobacteria; order Burkholderiales; family Burkholderiaceae; genus Cupriavidus; species Cupriavidus consociatus. Next base: position 133,342 of record NZ_JAGIQA010000005.1, on the reverse strand, counting down.
CGGTGGCGTCGAACCGGTGGTCATAGAGAATGCCTTCGGCCAGGCCCGACTTGTCGATGCCGCGCAGGAACTGCTTGGGAATGATCTGGTCGGTGTCGAGGTTTTCGAAACGGATCGCGGCGGCTTTGCCGGCGAGGCAGGAAAGTTCAGGCATGGGACAGCTCCATATTGCGGACGTCGGTGATCGCGCCGGTAATGGCCGCCGCGGCCGCCATGGCCGGGCTCATCAGGTGGGTGATGGCGCCGCGACCCTGCCGGCCTTCGAAATTGCGGTTGGTGGTGGAAGCGCAGCGCACGCCGTCGGCGAGCACGTCGTCGTTCATGGCCAGGCACATCGAGCAGCCGGGCTGGCGCCATTCGAAACCCGCCGCGATGAGGATGTCGGCCAGCCCTTCGCGCTCGGCCTGTGCCTTCACCGCGCCCGATCCCGGCACCACCATCGCGCGCACCCCCGCGGCGACGGTCTTGCCGCGCACCACGCTCGCGACCGCGCGCAGGTCTTCGATGCGGCCGTTGGTGCATGAGCCGATGAAGACGTGCTGGATCGGCGTGCCGGCCAGCGTCGCGCCCGGCCGCAGGTGCGTGTAGGCCAGCGCGCGCTCGACCGAGCGCTGCTCGGCTTCATCGATCTGGTCTTCCGGGAACGGTACCTGGCCCGACACCGGCAGCACCTGGTCGGGGCTGGTCCCCCAGGTCACGTGCGGCTCGACCTGGCTGGCGTCGAACACGTATTCCGTGTCGAATTGCGCGCCGGCATCGCTGTGCAGCGTCTGCCAGTACCGCAGCGCGGCGTCGCGCTGCTGGCCATCGATATCCGGAGCGCGACGCAGCACGTAATCGATGGCGGCCTCGTCCGGCGCGATCAGCGCGCCGCGCGCGGCGGCCTCGACCGTCATGTTGCACAGCGTGAAGCGGGCTTCGATGCTCAGGTCGCGGATGGCCGAGCCGCAGTACTCCACCACGTAGCCGCGCGCGCCCTGCGCGCCGATCGCGCCGATGATGCGCAGGATCAGGTCCTTGGCGGTGGTGCCGAGCGGCAGCTTGCCGTCCACGCGGATGCGCATGGTCTTTGCCATCCGGTAGACCAGCGTCTGCGTGGCCAGCACGTGCTCGACCTCTGACGTGCCGATGCCGAAGCCGAGCGCGCCGAGCGCACCGTAGGTGGTGGTGTGGCTGTCGCCGCAGATCACCACCGTGCCCGGGCGGATCATGCCGTGCTCGGGCGCCACCACGTGCTCGATGCCCTGCAGCGCGTCGTTGGTGTCGAACAGCGGGATCGCGTGCCGCTCGCAGTTGGCATGCAGGTTGGTGGCCTGCAACGCCGACGCCGGATCGGCAATGACGCGGATCGCGCCGGGGTGCGTGGGGATGATATGGCTGACCACGGCCACGTTCTGTCCCGGCACCAGCACGCCACGCCCTTGCTCATGCAGGCCGGCAAAGGCCTGCGGGCTGGTGTATTCGTTCATCAGGTGCAGGTCGCAATACAACAGCACGTTGTCGTCGTCGATCCTGGCGACGGTGTGGGAATCGACCAGCTTCTGGTACAGGGTGCGGGGTGTCATGGCACAAGCCTTGGTAACGGTATGACGGTCATTCCGCGGTGATGCCGCGCTGCTTGATCAGGTTGGCCCACACGGGCATTTCTTTTTCCAGCCGCTGGCGGGCGGCCGCGGGCGTGCTCGGCGTCGGCTCGAAGCCTTCCTTGAGCATGCGGTCCCGCGTGGCCGGCGTCGCGAGCGCGGCATTCAGCGCGGTGTTCAGCTTGTCGATGACCGGCTTGGGCGTGCCCGTGGGCGCGAACACCATGAACCAGGTTTCGAAGTTGTAGCCCGGCAGACCGGCCTCGGCCGCCGTCGGCACGTTCGGCAGCTGGGCGGAGCGCTTCGAACCGGTCACGGCGAGCGCCTTGAGCCTGCCGCCCTGCACATGCTGCTGGGCCGCGGACACCACCGGGAAGCTCATGTCGACCTGGCCGGCAATGGTGTCGACCAGCGCCGGGCCGCCGCCGCGATACGGCACGTGGACGATGGACACGTTGGCCACCGACTTGAACAGTTCCGCCGACATATGGAAGGTGCTGCCATTGCCGGCCGAGCCGTAGGTCAGCTTGCCCGGCTGAGCCTTCGCCGCGGCGATCAGTTCCGGCAGCGTCTTGGCCGGGATGTTGTTGTTGACCACGAGGACGTGCTGCGAGCTGGCGACCATGCCGATCGGCGCGAGGTCCTTCAGGGTGTCGTACGGCATGCGCGGGAACAGGCCGGGGTTGATCGCCAGCGACACCGTCTGCAGGCCGATGGTGTAGCCGTCGGCGGGCGCCTTGGCGACCGCGTCGACACCGATGTTGCCGCCTGCGCCGGCGCGGTTCTCCACCACGATGGTGCCGGCCAGGCTCCTGGCCCAGGCATCGGCGACCAGGCGCGCGGCGATGTCGGCGCTGCCGCCGGGGGCATACGGCACGATCAGGCGCACCGGACGCTGGGGATAGGACTGGGCGGCGGCACTGCCAGCGGTGGCGGTGAAAGCCGCGGCACAGGCCAGCATGGCAGTCAGGCGGACAAGTTTCACGGGCGTCTCCTGTGGGATGAATTGTTGTGGAAACGATCGTATCATTGCCCCGGAGAAACATAATTCAGACTCCGTTACTTCTTTAGTTCCTGCAATTCAGCAATGGACAACTTTTCCGACCTCGCCTTTTTCCAGTGCATCAACAAGCACGGCAGCCTGGCCGCGGCAGCGCAGGAACTCGGCGTGACGCCACCCGCGGTCAGCAAGCGGCTGGCGGCACTGGAAGCGCGGCTGGGCGTGCGGCTGCTGCACCGGACCACGCGGCGCATCAGCCTGACGCCGGAGGGCGAAAGCTACCTGGTCGAAGGCACGCGCATCCTGGCGGAAATGGAAGCGCTGGAACGCGCCATCGCCGGCAGCAGCAGCACGCCGCACGGCCTGCTGAAGATCGGCGCGACGCTGGGCTTCGGCCGCCGCCATATCGCGCCGGCGCTGTCGGCATTCGCGCGCGCGTTTCCCAGGATCGAGGTCCAGCTGCACCTGAGCGACCGGCCGCTCAACCTGGTCGAACAGGGCCTGGACGCGCTGATCCATTTCGGCGAGCTGCCCGACGTGCGGCTCACCGCGCGGCTGCTCGCCAACAACCGCCGCCTGCTGTGCGCCGCGCCGTCCTACCTGCAGGCCGCTGGCGAGCCGGCGAATCCGCGCGAGCTGGCGCGGCACAACTGCATCTTTATCCGCGAGGCCGACGAGACCTTCGGCACCTGGCATCTGCGCAACGGCGCGCAACAGGAAACGGTCAAGGTACGCGGCACCATGAGCACCAACGACGGCGAATCGGCGCTGGCATGGGCGCTCGACGGACAGGGCGTGCTGGTGCGCTCCGAATGGGACGTGGCCGAGCACCTGCGCAGCGGGGCGCTGCGCCGCGTGCTGCCGCAGTGGCAACTTGCGCCGGCGGACATCTACCTGGTGTTCCCCGCGCGCAATCACCGGCCCGACAAGGTGCGGGCACTGGTGGATTTCATGCTGGAGCGGTTTGCCGGCCACCGTGCCCGCGGGCCGGGCGGCGCGGACAGCGCGTGGTAGCGGGATGACCGCTGAAAGTACCGTCTTATCCGGCGAACCGGTAGCCCAGCCCCACTTCGGTCAGCAGGTGGGCCGGCTGCGCCGGGTCCGCTTCGAGCTTGTGCCGCAGGTGTCCCATGTAGACGCGCAGGTACTGGCTGCTTTCCGACTGCGCGGGCCCCCACACCTCGCGCAGCAGTTCGCGGTGCGTCATGACCTTGCCGCGATGCGCGATCAGCACGGCCAGCAGCCGGTACTCGATCGGCGTCAGGTGCACTGCCTGCCCGCCGCGCGTGACCACGCGGTTGGCAAGGTCGACCTGGACCTCGCCGAACGTGACCTGGCTGGAGCCGTGCGCGTCGGCGCGGGCATGCCGGCGCAGCAGCACGCGCAGGCGCGCCACCAGCTCGGCCACGCCGAAGGGCTTGGTCAGGTAGTCGTCGGCACCCGCATCCAGCGCGCCGACCTTGTCGGCTTCGCCGCTGCGCGCGGACAGCACCAGGATCGGCACGGCGGTCCACGTTCGCACCTCGCCGATCAGCTTGAGCCCGTCGCCGTCCGGCAGGCCGAGGTCGAGGATGACCAGGTCGGGCTGCCGCGTGCCGGCCTCGATCAGGCCGCGCTTGAGCGACTCGGCCTCGTGCACCGTGCAGCCCTGGGCCTCCAGCGTCAGGCGGACAAAGCGGCGGATATGCGGTTCGTCCTCGACGAGCAGGATCGTTGGCGAAAAATCGAACGGCATCTAGGCCTCTCCTTGCCTGGTTGGCGACGGCTCGGGCGGCTCGGGCAGAGCGGCCGGCTCCGGCTCGATCGCCGGCGGATTGCCGCGCGGCAACGCGATCGTGAAGCGCGCGCCGGTGCCGTCGTCGGGATGCGCTGGCTGATCCTGCCGCTGCGCCGGCTCCACCCAGATGCGGCCGCCGTGCGCCTGCATAATGGCCTCGCATACGGCCAGACCCAACCCGACACCCGCGGTCGCGGACTCGCGTTCGCCGCGCGTGAATTTCTCGAAGATCTGCCGCTCCCTGCCGCGCGGCACGCCCGGGCCGTCGTCTTCGACCACGACCCAAACCTCGTCGCCCGCAGCCATGGCGGACAACCGGATTTCGGTGCCTGGCGGGGTGTACTTGGCGGCATTCTCCAGCAGGTTGCACAGCACGCGCTCGACCAGTACGGCATCGCACTCCACCAGCGGCACTTGCGACAGGTTGGCCACGACAACGCGGTGGCGCGCCAGCGCTTCGCGCATCGCCGCCACGCTCGCGCCGGCCAGTTCCTCGATCGACTGCCACTCTTGCCTGATGCGCACGTCGCGGCCCTGCAGCCTGGCCATGTCGAGCAGGTTGACTACCATGGTCCGCATGCGGCGCGCCTGCTCCAGCATCGCGGCGACGGTTTCGTCCAGTGGCGGGGCCAGCGGCGGCGTGCCGCGCTGCATGGTTTCCGCCATGCCGATCAGGCTGGTCAGAGGCGTGCGCAGGTCATGCGAGACCGCGGCCAGCAGCGAGCTGCGCAGGCGCTCCGATTCCATCGACAACAGCGCCTGCTGTGCCACCTCGACATAGTGCAGCCGCTCGATCGCGATCGCGATCAGCGTGCAGAACACGTCGGCCTGGCGTCGTAGCGCTGGCTGCGCGAACGCGTGCGGCACCGCAGGCTCTATGGCGAGCACGCCGCGGGTGCGCATCGGCGCCTTCAGCGGCAGGTACAGCACCGTGCTGCCCGGCAGCGTGTCGGTGCCGGTGCCTGCCGGCTGGCCATGGTGGAACACCCATTCGGCAAGCACGCGGTCGATCGAGTCGGTGTGGCCGGTGCTGTCTCCCATGCTGCGCGCCGGGCCGTCATCCGACACCGGCGGCAGCAGCCGCCCATCCGCCGAGACCAGGAAGAAGGCCGAACTGGCATCGAAGGCGGCGCGCAGGAAGCGGCTGCCGATCGCGACGATCTGTTCGGACTGCAATGCCGCCGACAGCTCGCGCGCCAGCTCGTACAGCGTGCGCGCATCCTCTTCGCGCTGCACCGCCAGCCGCGCCTGCTCGCGCAGCCCGGCCGTAAGCTGGCCGATCACCAGACCCACCGACAGCAGCACCAGGAAGGTCAGCAGGTACTGCACGTCGCTGACGGCGAACGACAACCGTGGCGGCACGAAGAAGAAATCGAACGCCGCCACCGCCAGCACCGACGCCAGCGCCGCCGGCCCGCGGCCATGGCGCAGCGCCACGCCGACCACCGCCACCAGGAAGAGCATGACGATATTGACCACGTCGAACCACGGCAGCGCCAGCGCCGACAGCAGCGTCGCGCCCGCGCACCAGACCACGGCCCAGGCGTAGTCCTTGCGCCTGGCGCCTTCGGTGCTTGCCGTGGTTGCCGTGTCGTCGGCGGCATGGCGCGGACGCAGGTCGGCGCGCGTCATGACGGCGGCCACGCGGATGATATCGATCTCGGGGCAGCCGCGCGCCAGCGCATCGGCAAAGCTGGCGCGGCGGCCGGGTAGCCAGCCTGGCCCACTGACGAACGGCGCCAGTGCCAGCCCCAGCAGCGTGCGCGCGCGCTCCACCAGCGAGCCGCCGTGGCGCCAGTCCGCCGGCGCGCGGCCGAGCACGACCTTGGTCAGGTTATGGCGCCGCACGTATCCGGCCACCGCCAGCACCATGTCGTTGCCGGCCAGTGTCTCGGTCCGCGCGCCCAGTTCCTCGGCTAGACGCATTGCCGCCTGCAGGCGCAGCCGCGCGGCTTCGGAACGGGGTGCGAGCCGGGGCTTCGCCACCGTCACCACGTGCCAGTCGCAATCGAGCTGCCCGGCGAGCCGGCGCGCGCTGCGCACCACCTGCTCCGCATCGTCGCCGCTGCCGATGCAGGCAAGCACCGCCTCGCGCGTGCGCCACACCGCCTGCACGGCTTCGGACTGGCGCCAGGCGCGCATATCGTCGTCGATGCGGTCAGCGGTGCGGCGCAGCGCCAGTTCGCGCAGCGCGATCAGGTTGCCCTTGCGGAAGAAGTTGCGCGCCGCATGCCGCGCCTGCTCGGGCAGGTAGACCTTGCCCTCCTTCAGCCGGCGCAGCAGTTCATCGGCCGGCAGGTCGACCAGCACGACCTCGTCGGCGCCGTCGAAGACCGTGTCGGGCACGGTCTCCCACACGCGGATGCCGGTGATGCCGCCGACGGCCTCGTTCAGGCTCTCGAGGTGCTGCACATTGACCGTGGTCCACACGTCGATGCCGGCCGCCTGCAGCTCCTGGATGTCCTGCCAGCGCTTGGGATGGCGGCTGCCCGGCGCGTTCGAATGCGCCAGTTCGTCGACCAGCACCAGCGCGGGACGGCGCGCCAGCGCCGCGTCGAGGTCGAACTCGCTCAGCACGCGCTCGCGGTACGGCACCGCCTTCATCGGCAGGCGCTCGATGCCGTCGACCAGCGCTTCGGTTTCCGCGCGGCCGTGGGTCTCGACCACGCCGATGACGACGTCGACGCCTTGCGCCGCCGCCGCGCGCGCCGCGGCAAGCATGGCAAAGGTCTTGCCGACACCCGCCGATGCGCCGAAGTAGACCCGGAGCTTGCCGCGCGCGGCCCGTGCCGTTTCGGCCTGCACCTGTCTGAGCAGGGCATCGGGATCGGGGCGTGCGCCGGCGGCGCGGAGTTCGGTATCAGGCATGGGAAAGCTCGCGCCCCATGCTAGCAGAACCGCCTGCCCGAAGCGCCGCATCGGCGCCTGGCTGGCGCAGTGCGGCCGGTCACGGCTGGCATCCTTGAGTGAGGCCCGGCATGCAGCTTACCGACTGCGCCGTAAAAGCCGGGTAGAAAGGAAGCGGATCGGCGTAAAAAACGTATAAAAAACACGCCGGCATGGCCAGCGCAGGGAGACGTCTGCGGATATAAAAAAACCCCGCGCAGAGGCGGGGTTGATCTTCTCGGAGTCCGGTTACACGAGATCAGAACGGAATGTCGTCGTCCATATCCTCGAAACCGTTCGACGGTGCCTGCTGCGGGCGACGCGCGCCGCCACCACCCTGGCCGCCGCCCTGGCCGCCCTGGCCGCCCTGGCCGCCCTGGCCACCACGGCCGCCGCCGTAGCCACCACCACCACCTTGCGCTTCACGGCTGTAGCCACCGCCACCGCCACCACCGCCGCCATAGCCGCCTTCATCGCCACCGCCGCCGCCCTGGCGCGAGCCCAGCATCTGCATCTGGTCGGCAACGATTTCGGTCGAGTACTTGTCCTGGCCGGACTGGTCCTGCCACTTGCGCGTGCGGATGCGGCCTTCGATATAGACCGACGAACCCTTGCGCAGGTACTGGCCGGCGATTTCGGCCAGCTTGCCGAACATCGAAACGCGGTGCCACTCGGTGGCTTCCTTCATCTCGCCGGACTGCTTGTCCTTGTAGCGATCGGTGGTCGCCAGGCGAAGGTTGGTGACGGCATCGCCGCTGGGCATGTAGCGGGTTTCGGGGTCGGCGCCGAGGTTGCCGACGAGAATGACTTTGTTGACCGAGGCCATGTGAATGTTCTCCAAAAGCCACGCGCTGTGTTGAAAAGCGTGGCAATACGGTGGCAATACGATGAGGGTGAAGCTGACTGCAAGTGTGATCCGATACTGCGCCGGCGGCTACCGTGGCCGGTTGCCTGGTTCGGCACTGCGCCGTCACTGCGGCGCAGCAACGGGCGCAAGCAACGTAAACGAACATCGCGCCGCCCGGCCGGTGTCGGGTGGCGCGATCATGCTAGGCCATTTTCGGCCCGGAAAGCGTTACGGATTGATGCGATGCCAGGGCAACTTCATGCAGCCTGCGCAGGTGCGGCCTCCTGCCCGCGGGCGGGGGGTGCCTTCATGCTCCAGGCGATTATAAGCCAGAGCAGCAGCACGGCCGCGCAGCCGACGAACACCGCGCTGCGGCCCTCGTGCTTGAGCAGCCAGCCGCCGACGGCGCCGCCCAGGAACAGGCCCAGCGCCTGCGTGGTGTTGTACACGCCGAGTGCCGCGCCGCGCGCGGCCGCGGCGTAGCGCGACACCAGCGAGGGCTGCATCGCCTCCAGCACGTTGAACGCGACAAAGAACAGCAAAAGCACGCCGACGATGGCCCACAGGCCGTGCACCGCTGCGAACAGCAGCTGCACCGCGGTCATCAGCGCCACCGCGCCCAGCAGCACCGGACGTACACGGCCGTAGCGCTCGGCCGCCATCATCGGGCCCAGCATCAGCACGAACGACACCAGCACCACCGGCAGATAGACCTTCCAGTGCTGGTCGAGCGGCATGCCGGCATCGGTCAGCATCGCCGGCACCACCATGAACATGGCCACCTGCGATGCATGGAGCGCCAGCACGCCGACATTCAGCCGCGCCAGGTCGGCGTTGAGCAGCACCTTGCGAAAGGGCAGCCGCACCGGGTGGGGCGCGGGCGGCGTCGGGACCAGGAACAGCGTCACGCCGATGGCCACCAGCCCCAGCACCGACATCAGGCTGAAGATGCCCGGCATGCCGATGCTGTGCAGCAGCGGCGAGGCAATCACCAGCGACAGCGCAAAGGTCAGGCCGATGCTGCCGCCGACCATCGCCATCGCCTTGGTGCGATGGCGCTCGCGCGTGAGGTCGGCGATGCAGGCGGTGATGGCCGCCGAGATCGCGCCCATGCCCTGCAGCGCGCGGCCGGCGATGATGCCCGTCAGAGTATCGGAGAAAGCCGCCACCAGGCCGCCGGCGATGAACAGCAGCAGCCCGGCCACCATCACCGGCTTGCGTCCGATACGGTCGGACAGCCAGCCCAGCGGGATATGCAGGAAGGCCTGCATCAGGCCATAGATGCCCATGGCCAGGCCGACGCGCTGGGCGTCGTGCCCGTCGGGCAGGTTGCGGGCGTATTCGGCGAATACGGGCAGGATCAGGAACAGCCCCAGCATGCGCAGGGCAAAGATGCTGGCCAGCGACACGCTGGCGCGCAGCTCGGTGCGCGTCATGCGTTCGCGGGCGGGAGCCTGGGACGCGCCGGCAGGGCTCGCGTCCGGGGAAGAAGACTGGATCGGCGGCATTGCGATCGTGAGGATCTCTGGAAAGCGGGTCGGCTGGCGGGGCCTGCCGGGTGGCCGTTTTGTGACGGCGTTGGCCGGTATGGCCTCTGGCCGGTGTCCGCCCGCCTTCCGGGTCGCCCTGGAAATGAGGCCGGTGACGGCTCCGCGCCGGGGTTCCCGGCATGCGCCCGTTCTGGGCCGGCTACCCCGGAAACCGAAGTTGGGTATATTAACAGGTTTGCTCCTTCGCGCTTCCCGGGTCACCTGGCCTTGCCAGGGAGCCCCCGGGCGTGTGCCCGGATGCGCATTCTGCCGTCGCCAGCGGCAGGAAGTGCAAGCCAGCGCACTTTGACACTGGGTTTTGCCTTTCCTTCAGACAGCCTCGGCCAGCCCGGCCCGGGCGGCCTGCCTGGCGACGACTTTTCGGCATATGGAAGAAATCAAGATCCGTGGGGCGCGTACCCACAACCTGAAGAACATCAATCTCGACCTGCCGCGCAACCGGCTGATCGTGATCACCGGCCTGTCGGGCTCGGGCAAGTCTTCGCTCGCCTTCGACACGCTCTATGCCGAGGGCCAGCGCCGCTACGTGGAGTCGCTCTCCGCCTACGCCCGCCAGTTCCTGCAGCTGATGGAAAAGCCGGACGTGGACCTGATCGAAGGCCTGTCGCCGGCGATCTCGATCGAGCAGAAGGCGACCAGCCACAACCCGCGCTCGACCGTCGGCACCGTCACCGAGATCCACGACTACCTGCGCCTGCTGTACGCGCGCGCCGGCACGCCCTACTGCCCCGACCACAACCAGCCGCTGCAGGCGCAGAGCGTGTCGCAGATGGTGGATGCAGCGCTGGCGCTGCCGGAAGACACCAAGCTGATGATCCTGGCTCCGGTCGTGGTCGACCGCAAGGGCGAGCACTCGGACCTGTTCGACAGCATGCAGGCGCAGGGCTTCGTGCGCTTCCGCATCCGCTCGGGCGGCGGCACCGCGCACGAGGCGCAGGCCAGGGTGTATGAGGTCGACCAGCTGCCGAAGCTGAAGAAGACCGAGAAGCACAGCATCGACGTGGTGGTCGACCGCGTGAAGGTCCGCGCCGACATCAAGCAGCGCCTGGCCGAATCGTTCGAGACCGCGCTGCGCCTGGCCGACGGCCGCGCGCTGGCGCTGGAGATGGACAGCGGCAAGGAGCACACCTTCAGTTCGCGCTTTGCCTGCCCGATCTGCTCGTACTCGCTGCAGGAGCTGGAGCCGCGGCTGTTTTCGTTCAACAACCCGATGGGCGCGTGCCCGAGCTGCGACGGGCTGGGCCAGATCACCTTCTTCGATCCCAAGCGGGTGGTGGCCTTCCCCAACCTGTCGCTGGCCTCGGGCGCGATCAAGGGCTGGGACCGGCGCAACCAGTTCTACTTCCAGATGCTGCAGAGCCTGGCGGCGTTCTACGACTTCGATACCGAGACAGCGTTCGAAGAATTGCCGGAGAACGTGCAGCAAGTGGTGCTGCACGGCTCGGGCGAGCAGGAGATCCCGTTCACCTACATCAACGAGCGCGGCCGCACCACGGTGCGAGCGCACGTGTTCGAGGGGATCATCCCCAACCTGGAACGCCGCTACCGCGAGACCGATTCCGTCGCCGTGCGCGAAGAGCTGGCCAAGTACCAGAACAACCAGCCCTGCCCCGCCTGCCACGGCACGCGGCTGCGTACCGAGGCGCGCCACGTCAAGCTGGGCGAGAACGAGCAGGCGCGCGCGATCTATGAGATCAACGGCTGGCCGCTGCGCGACACGCTGACGTACTTCCTGACGCTGGACATGCACGGCGCCAAGCGCGAGATCGCCGACAAGATCGTCAAGGAAATCACCGCGCGGCTGAACTTCCTCAATAACGTAGGGCTGGACTACCTGTCGCTGGAGCGCAGCGCCGACACGCTGTCGGGCGGCGAGGCGCAGCGGATCCGGCTGGCATCGCAGATCGGCTCGGGCCTGACCGGCGTGATGTACGTGCTGGACGAGCCTTCGATCGGCCTGCACCAGCGCGACAACGACCGGCTGATCGGCACGCTCAAGCACCTGCGCGATATCGGCAACTCCGTGCTGGTGGTCGAGCACGACGAGGACATGATCCGCGCCTGCGACTACGTGGTCGATATCGGCCCGGGCGCGGGCGTGCACGGCGGCATGATCGTGGCCGAGGGCACGCCGCGGCAGATCGAGGATTCGCCGGCTTCGCTGACCGGGCAATACCTGTCCGGCCAGCGCCGCATCGAAGTGCCGAAGCAGCGTGCCGCCCCGGACGAAGAACGGCTGCTGCGCATCGTCAACGCCAGCGGCAACAACCTGCGCAATGTCACCGCCGAGGTGCCGGTGGGCCTGCTCACCTGCATCACCGGCGTGTCCGGCTCGGGCAAGTCGACGCTGATCAACGACACGCTCTACCACGCCGTGGCGCGCCACCTGTACGGCTCGACGCCGGAGCCGGCGCAGCACGACCGCATCGAGGGGCTGGAGCATTTCGACAAGGTCATCAACGTCGACCAGAGCCCGATCGGCCGCACGCCGCGCTCCAACCCGGCCACCTACACCGGCCTGTTCACGCCGATCCGCGAGCTGTTCGCCGGCGTGCCCTCGGCCAAGGAGCGCGGATACGATCCGGGCCGCTTCTCGTTCAACGTCAAGGGCGGGCGCTGCGAGTCATGCCAGGGCGATGGCGTGCTCAAGGTCGAGATGCACTTCCTGCCTGACGTCTACGTGCCCTGCGACGTCTGCCACGGCAAGCGCTACAACCGCGAGACGCTGGAGGTGCTGTACAAGGGCAGGAACATCTCCGAGGTGCTGGACCTGACCGTCGAGCAGGCGCATGAGTTCTTCAGCGCGGTGCCGGTGGTGCGGCGCAAGCTGCAGACGCTGCTGGACGTGGGCCTGGGCTATATCCGGCTGGGGCAGTCGGCGACCACGCTGTCGGGCGGCGAGGCGCAGCGCGTCAAGCTGTCGCTGGAGCTGTCCAAGCGCGACACCGGGCGCACGCTCTATATCCTGGACGAGCCCACCACGGGCCTGCACTTCCACGATATCGAGCTGCTGCTCAAGGTCATCCACAAGCTGCGCGACCAGGGCAATACCGTGGTCATCATCGAGCACAACCTGGACGTCATCAAGACCGCCGACTGGCTGATCGACATGGGCCCGGAGGGCGGCGCCGGCGGCGGCCAGGTGATCGCGCGGGGCACGCCGGAGGCGGTGGCGAAGAGCAAGGCCAGCTTCACCGGCAAGTACCTGGCGCCGCTGCTCAAGCGCGGCTGACCTGCCGACTGGTCGTGGCTCAGTCGACTCCGGCGGCTGGCAGCACGCGCATGCGCCGCGCCGTGCCGCCCTGCGGCAACTCGATCGCCACGCCGCCACCGCTGTCGGCCCCATGGCCGGTCAGCGCGCTGATCACCACCTGGTGCGTGACCATCAGGTAGGGCCCGCCCCGCGGGTCGAGCCCGTCGATCAGGCGCGACAGCTGCGCGACCTGCGCGTCGCGGCGCGGCGCATCCGCCCCGAAGAACGAATTGAGCAGCGGCTGCACCTGTACCGGCCCCAGGCCGATCAGCCGCGCCGTGTCCTGGCAGCGGCACCACGCGCTGCTCCACACCTGAGTCGGCCTGAAGCCGGCCGCCTTCCAGCTCGTCCCCAGCCGCGCTGCCTGCTCGCGTCCGCGCGCATCGAGATTGCGCTGGGTGGCGCAATCGGCCAGCCGGAACCCGGGCGGGTCGCCCACGCCCGGCGCGCTGGCATGGCGCAGCACCACCAGGACATTCGGGCGCTGCAGCTCGCGCACGGAGATCTCGTGCTGTGATGCCGGACCGACCTGCGCGGCGGCAAGCGTGGGAACCATGGCGACTACGGCAAGCAGGGCAAGCAAGCGGCCAAGGGCAGGCATCGGCTGCTCCGGTGGTGGGTCAACCCTTCCGGTATAGCAGGCGCCGGCTTGCTTTCACCACCTCGCGCCCTACCATGAACCGGACGGCGACACGCATCGCACAGGAGCCCCGCCATGGAACTGACGGTCGTACCGGTCACCAAGCCGGAAGCCACCAACTTCATTTTCGGCCAGTCGCATTTCATCAAGACCGTGGAAGACCTGCACGAGGCACTGGTGGGCACGGTGCCCGGCATCCGCTTCGGGTTGGCATTCTGCGAGGCCTCGGGCAAGCGGCTGGTGCGCTGGTCGGGCACCGACGAGCACCTGATCGACATGGCCTGCGAGAATGCGCGCGCTATCGGCGCGGGGCACAGCTTCCTGATCTTCCTGGGAGACGGGTTCTTTCCGGTGAACGTGCTGGGCGCGGTGCGCGCGGTGCCGGAGGTGTGCCGGATCTACTGCGCGACCGCGAACCCGACGCAGGTGATCGTCGCGCAGACCGATGCCGGCCGCGGCGTGGTGGGCGTGATCGACGGCGCCTCGCCGCTGGGTATAGAAACCGAGGCGGATGTGGCGGAGCGGAAAGCGCTGTTGCGCAAGTTCGGCTACAAGCTGTAGCCGTGCCGCTCAGTGCTGCGCCGCCTGCACGCGCGTGACCGGCGGCACATCGTCTTCCTTCATCCGGCTGCGGTTCAGCACGCCGGCCTGCTCCAGCACCGGATAGGCCGTCGCGCAGAACAGCGAATTCAGCCGCTTCAGCTCGCTGATCACATCGAGATGCAGCGAACTGGTCTCGACGCTTTCTGCTGTCTGCACCGCCACGCGCTGCAGGTGGGTGCGCGCGTACTTGCGCTCCAGCTCGCGGAAGTTGGCCTTCTCCGCCATCAGCGCCTGCGCGCTCTTCAGGTCACCGTTGAGGAACACCGACAAACCCAGCCGCAGGTTGGCCACCAGCCGTGCATGCATTTCGGCGATTTCCTCCATGCCCGCTTCGGAGAACATCAGGTTGTGCGCGATCTTCTTGTCCTTGGTATCGAGCAGGATGCGCTCGATGATGTCGCCGGCATGCTCAAGGTTGATGGTCAGCGAGATGATTTCGGTCCAGCGCTGCCCGTCGCGCTCATCCAGCGCTTCGAGGCTGATGCGGGTCAGGTAGAGCTTGATCGCGGTGTAGAGGTCGTCGACCTCGTTGTCGATGCGGCAGGTGGCGGTGGCCAGCTTGGCGTCATTGGTGCGCATCACGCGCAGCATGTTGTCGAGCATCTGCTCGACGCGGTCGCCGATGCGCAGCACCTCGCGCGCGGCATTGGACAGCGCCAGCGTGGGCGTTGACAGCGCGGCCGCATCGAGATGGCGCGGCGTGACCTGGCTGTCGCCGGTATTGCGTCCGGGCAGCACCTTCTCGCACAGGCGCGCCAGCGGCGCGGTGGCTCCCAGCAGCAGCATCGCCAGCGCCACGTTGAACAGCAGGTGGAAATTGACGACCAGCCGTTGCGGCTCGTTGTCGATCAGCGCCAGCAGCTCCCCCGCCTCGGTCAGCAGCGGCAGTGCGATGAGGCAGCCCAGCAGGCGCGACAGCAGGTTGCCCAGCGTCACGCGCTTGCCCGGCTGGTTGTTGCCCGAAGTAGTCAGCAGCGCGGAGATGCCCGAGCCCAGGTTGGCGCCCAGCACCAGCGCCAGCGCCACGTGGATCGACACCACGCCGGCCGAGGCCAGCGCGCCGCAGAACAGCACCACGGCCAGGCTGGAATAGCACAGGATGGTCAGGAACGCGCCCACCAGCATGTCGAGCCCGGAGTCGCCGGTCAGCGAGGCGAACAGCACCTTGACCCCGGCGGCCTGCACCACCGGGCGCGTGGCAATGGAGATCAGCTCCAGCGCCAGCGTGATCAGGCCCAGCCCGATCAGCACGCGCCCGACGTGGCCGGGCTTGTTGCCCTTCCAGGTCAGGTGGACGATCACGCCGACGAAGATCAGCAGCGGCGACAGCCACGACAGGTCGAGCGAAAACACCTGCACCATCAGCGCGGTGCCGACGTTGGCGCCGAGCATGATCGCCAGCGCCGGCGCCACGGCGATCAGGCCCTGGCCGACGAAGGAACTGACGATGACCGCGGTGGCGTTGCTGCTCTGGACCAGCCCGGTGACCCCGAGCCCGGCCAGGAAGGCGGTGAAGCGGTTGGAGACGCTGGTCGACAACACATGGCGCAGGTTGGCGCCGTAGACGCGCAGGATGCCGACCTTGACGATGTTGGTGCCCCAAACAAGCAGGGCAACGCCCGAGAGCAGATGAAGAAGTACGCCCATTGTGCGCCTCAGTGTGACCGGTGCCGAATTACTGCCGGAGGCGGCCCTGCCCGGTCATCGTGTAGTTGTCAATGAGGCATTATGCGCCCGCCATGGGGCAGCGGCAACGGCACAGGGCAAGGGGTGGGGGCAACAGGCAACACATGCCGCGGCACGGCCGCGGCTGCCCTCAGGGCAGCGCGACCTTGATCCCCAGCCCGACGAAGATCGCTCCCGCGGCACGGTCGAGCCAGCGTCCCGTGGCCGGACGGCGCCTCAGCCATGCGCCCAGCCAGGCCGCGCACAAGCCGAACAGCGAGAACACCACCGCGGTCTGCAGCATGAAGATCACGCCCAGCAGCAGGAACTGCAGCCCGGGATGCGCGGCATCGGTGCGCACGAACTGCGGCAGGAACACCAGGAAGAACAGCGTCACCTTGGGGTTCATCATGTTGCCAAGCACGCTCTGGCGGAACACGCGGCCCAGCGGCACCGCGTCGACGTCGCCGCCCTGCGCCAGCCCGCCCCTGGCGCGCAGCGCCTGGATGCCGATCCAGATCAGGTAGGCGGCGCCGGCATACTTGATCAGCTGGAACGCGAGCGGCGAAGAGCGCAACACCGCCGCCAGCCCGACCGCCGCGATCACGGTATGGAACAGGCAGCCGACCGAGAATCCCAGCGCCGCCACCAGCCCCGCGCGCCGCCCCTGCGCCATGCCGCGCGCGAGCACCTGCAGGTTGTCGGGTCCGGGCGCGATGGTGACTGCGACCGAGGTCAGCAGAAACAGCAGCAGATCTGGCATAAGGGCTCCGTGTCGATCTTGGTGGCGTTGCGTCAGTGAGCGTGGATCAGTGCCCGTCGAAGCGGCACACCGTGAACAGCGGCAGCCCGCCGTTCTGCAGCAGCTTGGAGCCGCCCAGTTCCGGCAGGTCGACGATCGCGGCGCCCTCCACGACCGTGGCGCCCAGCCGCTCCAGCAGCTTGCGTCCCGCCATCATGGTGCCGCCGGTCGCTATCAGGTCGTCGACCAGCAGCACACGGTCGCCGGCCTTGCAGGCATCGGCATGAATCTCGACGGTCGCACTGCCGTACTCCAGCTCGTATTCCTCGGCCACCGTCTGGAACGGCAGCTTGCCCTTCTTGCGGATCGGCACGAAGCCCAGGTTCAGTTCGTACGCGACGATCGCGCCCAGGATAAAACCGCGCGCGTCGATGCCGGCGACGAGGTCCAGTTCGGCGTCCATGTAGCGGTGCACGAAGACGTCGATCAGCACGCGCAGCGTCTTGGGGTCCTGCAACAGCGGCGTGATGTCGCGGAACATCACGCCCGGCATGGGCCAGTCCGGCACGGTGCGGATGCGGTCGCGCAGGTAGCCGGTGACGTCGCCGAGGTCGGGGGACTGGATGATGGAATCTGCCATAGGGTCTGGAAAAATCAGGAGCGCAGGAGCGCGGCTGGCGCGCCGGTGAAAGCTGTCCGCGCCGGCTGCGGTAACGGGCTACCACCCGCGCCGCCGGGCCGGCCAGCACAATAGCCCTGCCGGCTGCCGCCGGACACCCGTAACCATACAGGAGACCGTGATGGCGAAGAAGATACTGATGCTGGTCGGCGACTACGCCGAAGACTACGAGACCATGGTGCCGTTCCAGGCACTGCAGATGGTCGGCCACACCGTCCACGCCGTCTGTCCCGACAAGAAGGCAGGCGCCGCCTGCGCCACGGCGATCCACGACTTCGAGGGCGACCAGACCTACACCGAAAAGCGCGGCCATAATTTCACGCTGAACGCCAGCTTTGCCGAGATCGACCCGGCCGCATACGACGCGCTGGTGATCCCCGGCGGCCGCGCGCCCGAATACCTGCGCCTGAACGCCCGCGTGCTGGAGATCGTGCGCCACTTCGCCCAGGCCGACAAGCCGATCGCCGCGGTCTGCCACGGCGCCCAGCTGCTGGCCGCCGCCGGCGTGCTGGAGGGCAAGGGCTGTTCGGCCTACCCTGCGTGCGCGCCCGAAGTCAAGCTGGCAGGCGGCACCTATGTCGATATCCCGGTCGACCAGGCGCATACCGACGGCAAGCTGGTCACCGCGCCGGCCTGGCCCGCGCACCCGGCGTGGCTGGCCCAGTTCCTTGCGGTGCTGGGCACGCGGATCGTACATTAGAGCCTTCCGCCACGCGGCGACGCGCCATCACAGGGCGGCGCCGCATGCACTCGCGCCGCTCGCGGCGCAGCACGGAGAGCTTCGATGTGTGAGATCTTTATCCGCGCCAATCCGGCCTCGTACCAGACCCAGGCGCGATCGCTGCGGCTGCATGGCGTGGCCACCAGCATCCGCCTGGAGAGCCTGTTCTGGGAAGTGCTGGAAGAACTGGCCACGCGCGACGGCATGACCGTCAACCAGCTGATCGCAAGACTGCATGACGAACTGACCGCTTACCGCGGCAGCGAGGCAGTAGCGGGCAACTTCTCTTCCTTCCTGCGGGTGTGCTGCCTGCGCTACCTGAAGCTGCAAGGCGAGGGGCGGATTCCGGCGGACCAGTCGGTGCCGATCCGTTCACTGGACGCGCGCGCGGTGCTGAACGACATGCCGGAGTCTTGGGTGGAAGCGCGCCCACGCCAGGCGTTCTCCCACTGATGCGCGCCCCGGACGGCGGCTAGCCGTTCAGGATCCGCATCTCGGCGGCTTCCAAGGCTTCCGGCTGGCCGCGCAGCACGACGATATCGCCCGGTTCCAGCACGGTCTCGGGCTCCGGATCGAAGGCGCGGATACCACGCCGGCGCACCGCGGTCACTTCCACACCGATCCGCTCCAGCCCGAGCATGCCCAGGCGCCGCCCCACCGCGGTGGACTGCGGCCCCAGCGATACGGAATGCAGCCGCACCGAATCGCGCTCGACCATGTCTTCATCGTCGTCGCGGCCGTGGAAGTAGCCGCGCAGCAGGCTGTAGCGCGCGTCGCGCGCCTCCTGCACGCCGCGCAGCACATGCCGCATCGGCACGCCCAGCAGCACCAGCGCGTGCGAGGCCAGCATCAGGCTGCCCTCGATGATCTCCGGCACCACCTCGGTGGCGCCGGCCTTTTGTAGGACATCCAGCTCCGAATCGTCGACGGTGCGCACGATCACCGGCAGCGCCGGCTCCAGTTCCTGCACGTGGTGCAGCACCTTGAGCGCCGACGGCGTGTTGGCGTAGGTGACGATCAGCGCCGCGGCGCGGTGGATACCGGCGGCGATCAGCGCCTCGCGCCGGCCGGCGTCGCCGTAGACCACGGTGTCGCCCGCGGCGGCGGCTTCACGCACGCGGTCGGGGTCCAGATCGAGCGCGACATAAGTGATGCCCTCGCGCTCCAGCATGTGCGCCAGGTTCTGCCCGCTGCGGCCGAAGCCGCAGATGATGGCGTGTTTTTCCGTCTGCAGGCTCTGCGCGGCGATGCGGGTCATGTTCAGCGACTGCATCAGCCATTCGTTGGCAGCAAAACGCAGCACGATGGCGTCGCTGTACTGGATCAGGAACGGCGCGGCCAGCATCGACAGCAGCATCGAGGCCAGGATCACCTGGATCAGCACCGGGTCGACCAGGTTCAGGCCGTCGATCTGGTTCAGCAGCACGAAGCCGAATTCGCCGGCCTGCGCCAGCCCCAGGCCGGTACGGATCGCCACCCCCTGGCGCGAGCCGAATACCCGCGCCAGCACCGCGATCAGCACCAGCTTGAACAGGATCGGCACCAGCAGCAGCGCCAGCACCAGCCACAGGTGGTCCAGCACCACGCGGATATTGAGCAGCATGCCGATGGTGACGAAGAACAGCCCCAGCAGCACGTCGCGGAACGGCTTGATGTCTTCTTCCACCTGGTGCCGGTACGGCGTCTCGGAGATCAGCATGCCGGCCATGAACGCGCCCAGCGCCATCGACAGGCCCAGCCGCTCGGTCAGCGCCGCCATGCCCAGCGTCACCAGCAGCAGGTTCAGCATGAACAGTTCCTGCGAACGGCGCGCCGCCACGATGTGGAACCAGCGGCTCATCAGGCGCTGGCCGAGGAAGAAGATCGCGCCCAGTGCCACCACGATCTTGACCGTGGCCAGCCCCAGCGCCATCACCAGGTCGCCGGGATCGCGCGACAGCGCCGGGATCACGATCAGCAGCGGCACCACCGCCAGGTCCTGGAACAGCAGGATGCTGATGATGTTGCGGCCGTGCTCGCTCTCGAGCTCCATGCGCTCGGACAGCATCTTGGAGACGATGGCCGTGGACGACATCGCCAGCGCCCCGCCCAGCGCCACCGAGGCCTGCCACGACAGCGGAAAGAGCCAGTTGAAGGCCCAGCTGGCTGGCACCACCGCCAGCATCGACAGCACCACCTGCGAGCCGCCCAGTCCGAACACCAGCCGCTTCATTGACCGCAGCTTGCTCAGGCTGAACTCCAGCCCGATCGAGAACATCAGGAACACCACGCCGAACTCGGCCAGGTACTTGGTTTGCGCGGTGTCGCTGGCCAGCCCCAGCGCATGCGGGCCGATCAGGATGCCAACGGCCAGGTAGCCGAGCATAGGCGGTAGCTGCAGCATGCGGAACGCGACCACGCCGAAGACGGCAGCGGCCAGCAGCACCAGGGTCAGTTCCAGCGGTGAATGCATCAGGATGGTCGGGTAACCGGCCAGGCGCGCGTCCGACCCGGCACGGGCACCCTGCCGGGGAAACTTGGCAAGCGCGTCGATGCGGCGGGCACGCGGGGGCACATCGAGCCAGCCCCGGGCGACGTCGCATTCGTTGGTATACTTCGACGCCATGATAGCCAATTTCGATGCGGATCGAGCACTCCGGCTCGCCCGCGACACACTCCAGACCGAAGCCGAAGCGGTTTCCGCACTTTCCGGCCGCCTGACCGACGACTTTGCCCGTGCCGTGCAGATGATCCTGCAATGCAGCGGGCGCGTGGTGGTCTCCGGCATTGGCAAGTCCGGCCATATCGGGCGCAAGGTGGCGGCCACGCTGGCTTCCACTGGCACCCCCGCGTTCTTCGTCCATCCGGCCGAGGCCAGCCACGGCGACCTGGGCATGGTCACGCGCGACGACGTGCTGATCGCCTTCTCCAATTCCGGCGAGACCGGCGAGCTGCTGTCGATCATCCCGATCGTCAAGCGCATCGGGGCGCGGCTGATCTCGGTCACCGGCAATCCGGAATCGAACCTCGCCAAGCTGGCTGACGCGCACCTGGACGCCGGCGTGGAAAAGGAAGCCTGCCCGCTCAACCTGGCGCCAACGGCAAGCACCACCGCCGCGCTGGCACTGGGCGATGCGCTGGCGGTCGCGGTGCTGGACGCGCGCGGCTTCGGCGAGGAAGACTTCGCCCGCTCGCACCCGGGCGGCGCGCTCGGCCGCAAGCTGCTGACCCATGTGCTCGACGTCATGCGCACCGGCAATGCGGTGCCCGAAGTCCGCGAGAACACCCCGCTGGCCCAGGCGCTGATGGAAATCACGCGCAAGGGCATGGCCATGACCGCGGTAGTCGATCCCGATGGCCATGCCATCGGCGTCTTCACCGACGGCGACCTGCGCCGCCTGCTGGAAACCCCGCGCGACTGGAAGACCGTGCCCATCGGCGAGGTCATGCACCGCAACCCGCATGTGGTCAACCAGAACCAGCTCGCGGTCGAGGCGGTTCAGGTGATGGAAGCCAACCGCATCAACCAGTTGCTGGTGGTGGACGACGACGGGCGCCTGGTCGGCGCGCTGCATATCCACGACCTGACCCGCGCCAAGGTCATCTGAACGGGGCGCGGAGAAGCACACCGACAAGCAAACCATGCAGGCACTCATCGCCTCCCTCAGCGGCATCGTCATGCGCCTGCTGCCGCTGCTGCTGATGGCCATCGTCGCCGGCAGCACCTTCTGGCTGGTGCAGATCAACTCGCCCAAGGAAAGCCAGGACACGCAGGCGACCAAGAAGCACGAGCCGGACTATTTCATGGACCGTTTCTCGGCCACGGAACTGGCGCAGGACGGCAGTACCAAGATCCGCTTCACCGGCGAACGCATGGTCCACTTCGAGGACGACCAGACCTACGAGGTCACGCGTCCCGCGCTGCGCGCCTATGAACCGGACCGTCCGCCGGTGACGGCGCGGGCCGATCTTGGCCGCATGAACGCCGAAGGCTCGGTGATCGACCTGTACGGCAACGGCCATGTGCTGCGCCAGCAGGGCGCCGATCCGTCCAAGGACCCGCAGCTGACCGCCGCGTCGAGCTATTTCCAGCTGCTGGTCAATGACGACATCGTCAAGACCGACAAGCCGGTAAAGCTGACGCGCGGCCCGTCGGTGATGACCGCGAACGGGCTGATCTTCAACAACGTCACCCGCGAAGTACAATTGCTCGGCAATGTACGCGGCACCATCGTCACCGGGCCGTCTCCGGGCCGTACGCCGGGGCCCTGACCCGGTCCGCGCGGCCGGCCGCCGGCAACGGCAATGCCGCTGCGCGCCCTGCCTGCCCCGCAAGATCCGCCTGACCCGCCCTAACCCGCATCACCACGCCCTCTAGCCACCGCTGCCAACATGACTGCATTCCTGACGACTTCGTCCCGTCGACACGCCGCTCCGGCCCTGCTCGCCACGGCCATGGCCTTCGGCCTGCTGCTGGCCCAGCCCGCGCTGGCCGAGCGCGCGGACCGCGACAAGCCGATGGTGCTGGAGGCCGACAACGCCAGCTATGACGACGTCAAGCAGATCTATACGCTGACCGGCAACGTGGTGCTGACCAAGGGCACGATGGTCCTGAAGTCGGATGCGGCCGAACTGCGCACCGACCCCGAGGGCTACCAGTTCGCCGTGGCCACCGCCAAGGCGGGCAAGCAGGCCTATATCCGGCAGAAGCGCGAGGGTGTCGACGAGTACATCGACGGCTGGGGCGACCGCATCGAATACGACGGCAAGCAGGAGCTGTCCAAGCTGATCGGCCACGCGCGCATGGCGCGCCTGCAGGGCGCCAAGATGCTCGACGAGATCCGCGGCGCGGTGCTGACCTACGACAGCCGCAAGGAGTTCTACACGGCTGCTGGCGGCGGGGATAACACCTCCGCCGCCAATCCGTCGGGCCGCGTGCGCGCGGTGCTGTCGCCGCGGCAGGACCCGAATGCGCAGGGTTCGGGCAGCGGCTCGCCGCTGGACCTGAAGCCGGCGCCCGCGCCCGCCAACAAACCCTGACGCCTCGCGGGGACCGTGTCTCCGCCTGAAACGCTGAACGCCAGACTGTGCCAATGACCGATACCGCCACCATCGCCGAAAAGCCTTCCGTCCAAGCCACGGCCGTCCTCGAAGGCGGCAGCACGCTGGTCGTGCGCCACCTGAAAAAGCGCTATGGCTCGCGCACGGTGGTCAAGGATGTTTCGCTGGACGTGAAGAGCGGCGAAGTGGTGGGCCTGCTCGGCCCCAACGGCGCGGGCAAGACCACCTCGTTTTACATGATCGTGGGGCTGGTGAACCTGGACGAGGGCGATATCGTGCTCGACGGCGACCACATCAGCGGCCTGCCGATCCACGAACGCGCGCGCATGGGCCTGTCCTACCTGCCGCAGGAAGCATCGGTCTTCCGCAAGCTCAACGTCGAGGAAAACATCCGCGCCGTGCTGGAACTGCAGGTGGAGAACGGCAAGCCGCTGGCCAGGGCCGAGATCGACCGCAGGCTCGACGCGCTGCTCGACGACCTGCAGATTGCGCACCTGCGCAACAATCCGGCGCTGTCGCTGTCCGGCGGCGAACGCCGCCGCGTGGAAATCGCGCGCGCGCTGGCATCGTCGCCGCGCTTCATCCTGCTGGACGAACCGTTCGCCGGCGTGGATCCGATCGCAGTGGGCGAGATCCAGCGCATCGTCAGTTTCCTGAAGGCGCGCAACATCGGCGTGCTGATCACCGACCACAACGTGCGCGAAACACTTGGCATTTGCGACCACGCATACATCATCAGTGAAGGCACGGTGCTGGCCGCCGGGCGGCCCGAAGAGATCATCGCCAACGAATCGGTGCGGCGCGTCTACCTCGGCGAAAACTTCCGCATGTGATGTACTGGCCTGCCCGCAGCGGCAGGCCATTGATTCTCCCTGCTTTCGGCCCCATGATCTGGGTGTGGGCCAGCCCACTGCCGGCGTCGATCGAGCCGCGACATTGATAGCAATTTCCGTTCCAACAACGGAAAGATGCGCATAAAATAGGTCGCATGAAACCGTCGCTACAGCTCCGCCTCTCCCAGCACCTGGCACTGACTCCGCAACTGCAGCAGTCGATCAGGCTGTTGCAGCTTTCGACGCTGGAACTGCAGCAGGAAGTCGAACAGGCGCTCACGGAAAACCCCCTGCTCGAACGCGAGAACGACTGGATCGAAAGCCCCCTGCGCGTGGCCGCCGATGGCTCGGTCAACGTGCAGAGCGCGCCGGCGTCGGCACCGGCCGAACCGCAAGGCAACGGTGAGGCGCGCGCCGATGGCGCGGGCGATGACGACAGCTACGGCGACAGCAACAGCGGCGACGACTATGGCGGCGACTGGAGCCTTGACGACTTTGCGCGCCGCCCGCAAGGCGACGAAGACGAAAAGACGCCGATGCAGCTGCGCGAGGCCGAGCCCACGCTGCGCGAATACCTGATGGAACAGCTCACGCCGCTGAAAATTTCGGTGCGCGACAAGGGCCTGGCCATCTTCCTGATCGAATCGCTCGACGACGATGGCTACCTCAGCGCGACGCTCGAAGAGATCTGCGCCGAACTGCCGGAAGAGCTCGAATTCGAGATCGAGGAAGTGCAGGCGATGCTGAGGCTGCTGCAAAGCTTCGACCCGCCGGGCGTGGGCGCGCGCAACGCGGCCGAATGCCTGGGCCTGCAATTGCGCCGGCTGCAGCACCCGCAGCGCGAGCTGGCACTGAACATCGTGCACAACCACCTCGAACTGCTGGCAGTGCGCGACTACACGCGCCTGAAAAAAGCGCTGCAGGTAGACGAGCCTGCACTCAAGGCCGCGCACGAACTGATCCGCTCGCTGGCCCCATACCCTGGCCATGCATACAGCCGCCCGGAAGCCGACTTCGTTGTGCCCGATGTGTTCGTGCGCAAGAGCGGCAGCGGCTGGATCGCGCAGCTCAATCCCGATGTGATGCCCAGGCTGCGCATCAACGACATGTATGCGCAGATCCTGCGCGGCGCCAAGGGCGAGTCGGGAACCGCGGGCCTGCAGCAGAAGCTGCAGGAAGCGCGCTGGCTGATCAAGAATATCCAGCAGAGGTTCGACACGATCCTGCGTGTCTCGCAGGCCATTGTCGAGCGTCAAAAGAACTTTTTCACGCACGGCGAAATCGCCATGCGCCCCTTGGTTTTGCGGGAGATTGCCGATACACTGGGATTACACGAGTCAACCATCTCCCGGGTGACGACCAATAAATACATGGCAACGCCGATGGGTACTTTCGAACTTAAGTACTTCTTCGGCAGCCACGTGTCCACCGAAACCGGTGGCGCGGCTTCATCAACGGCCATCCGCGCCTTGATCAAGCAACTGATAGGAGCCGAAGACCCGAGGAATCCCCTTTCCGACAGTCGCATCGCCGAACTGCTGGGTGAGCAAGGCTTCGTTGTCGCACGCCGCACCGTTGCCAAATATCGCGAAGCCCTGAAGATCCCCGCAGTGAATCTCCGCAAGTCTTTGTAGCCGAGCCCACCGCCTGCCTGGTGAGGCTCTTTCAGAAGGAGAAGCGCTATGAACTTCAAGATCAGTGGACACCACCTTGACATCACGCCGCCGTTGCGTGAGTACGTGGAAACGAAGCTGGAGCGAATCGTCAGGCATTTCGATCAGGTCATTGGCGTTAGCGTGCTGCTCTCTGTCGACAATCACAAGGAAAAGGACAGGCGGCAATATGCGGAAATCAATCTACATCTCAGGGGCAAGGACATCTTCGTTGAAGCGCATCATGAAGACCTGTATGCAGCGATCGACGCACTAGTCGACAAGCTGGACCGTCAGGTACTGCGCTACAAGGACCGCGTGCAAGGCCACGACCGCGAAGCGGTCAAATACCAGATGGCCGCAGCGCAGATGCAGCAATGAGCGTGCCCGGTGGCCCCGCAGAGGGCCGCTGAATCAAGACTGAACAGGCAAGCCGCGCAAAGCGCGGCTTTTTTGCGCCTGCGCCGCTGTGGCGCCAGCGCAAAGGCCTGTCACCCGTTTGAGGCGGAGTGTTCGCAACGGCCGCATCAGGGTGTATGCTGCGCCATACATGCAGAGCCGCATCCTGCCCGCGTCCGGTAAAGGTGCGGAGGCCCACCGGGACGGCGCTGCGCTGCACAATCAGAGGGAGGCCGCTGCTCTATAATGGCCGGACGCCTTGGCGTTGCCGGCGACCGGCAGCCCCTGAGCCACACACTGCCCGGCGGAACGGCGGATCCGCCCGCTAACTGAACTCCTGCGCATCGCCCATGAATCGTTTGGCCAAATTGCTGCCACCCGGCAACATCACCCTCGACGTCAGCGTCACCAGCAAAAAGCGTGTGTTCGAGCAGGCCGGGCTCCTCTTCGAGAACAACCATGGCGTGGCGCGCGCCACTGTGACCGACAACCTGTTCGCGCGCGAGTCGCTGGGCTCCACCGGACTCGGCGCTGGCGTGGCGATCCCGCACGGCCGCATCAAGGGCCTGAAGCAGCCGCTGGCTGCCTTCATGCGCCTGGCCGAGCCGATTCCGTTCGAATCGCCCGACGGCAAGCCGGTATCGCTGCTGATTTTCCTGCTGGTGCCGGAACAGGCCACGCAGCAGCACCTGGAAATCCTGTCCGAGATCGCGCAGCTGCTATCGGACCGCGACATGCGCGAAGGGCTGGCCACCTTGCCCACTTCCGAAGCCGTGCACCAGCTGCTGACCGAATGGCATCCGTGATTCACCGACTCTCCTGAACGGGCCGGCACAGACCGGACAGGCGCAGCGCCTGGCACACCGCCCCACACGTCATACCCGCATGGAACTCACCGGCGTCACCTCCCAGTCCATCTTCGACGACAACGCAGCCGACCTCAAGCTCTCGTGGGTGGCCGGCCTGGAAGGTGCGGACCGCGCCTTCGACGTGGAATTCGCCCGCGAGGCGACCTCTGCCGCGGACCTTGTGGGGCACCTGAACCTGATCCACCCCAACCGCATCCAGGTGCTCGGCAAGCCCGAGATCACCTACTACCAGCGGCTGGACGACGATATCCGCAAGCGCCAGATGGGCGAGCTGATCCTGCTGGAGCCGCCTTTCCTGGTGGTGGCCGACGGCATGGAGCCGCCGCCGGACCTGGAACTGCGCTGCACGCGTTCTTCCACGCCGCTGTTCACCACGCCGGTGTCGTCGGCCGCGGTGATCGACCACCTGCGGCTGTACCTGTCGCGCATTTCCGCGCCGCGCGTGACCATGCACGGCGTGTTTCTCGACATCCTCGGCATGGGCGTGCTGATCATGGGCGAATCGGGCCTTGGCAAGAGCGAACTCGGCCTGGAACTGATCTCGCGCGGCCACGGCCTGGTGGCTGACGACGCGGTCGACTTCGTACGGCTGGGGCCCGACTTCATCGAGGGCCGCTGCCCGCCGCTGCTGCAGAACCTGCTCGAAGTGCGCGGCCTGGGCCTGCTCGACATCAAGACCATCTTCGGCGAGACCGCGGTGCGCCGGAAGATGAAGATCAAGCTGGTGGTACAGCTGGTGCGCCGCAACGACGGCGAATTCGAGCGCCTGCCGCTCGATTCGCAATACCTCGACGTGCTGGGCCTGCCGATCCACATGGTCAAGATCCAGGTGGCGGCCGGCCGCAACCTTGCCGTGCTGGTCGAGGCGGCGGTGCGCAACACCATCCTGCGCCTGCGCGGCATCGACACGCTGCGCGATTTCATGGACCGCCAGCGCGCCGCGATGCAGGCCGATGCAGTCTCGCGCGGCCAGGGCCGCCTGCTCTGATCGGACTGATTGCCCGCGCACGCATTTTCAATTGCTTACAACGGCGGCCTCCCCCGCCGTCAACGCCGACATCCAGTCTGTCGTTTTGTGCTGTAATGGGCATCGAGCCCATTACCAGGCCGCCGCGAGCCCTGACACCGTGCGGCCGTGATGTTTTCCACACCAAGGAGAGCAAGCATGAAAAAACTGATCGCGATGTGCGCGCTGGTCACCCCGCTGCTGGCATCCGTGGCCTTCGCCCAGTCGGCGTCGGCACCGGCGGCCCCGGCAAAGGACGCCGCCAAGGCGCCCACCGCGCAGCAGGAAAAGATGAAGACCTGCAATACGCAGGCCGGCGACAAGAAGGGCGACGAGCGCAAGGCGTTCATGAAGCAGTGCCTGTCGGCCAAGCCGGACGCGGTGCCCAAGACCCAGCAGGAAAAGATGGCGGCCTGCAGCAAGGAAGGCAAGGGCAAGAAGGGCGACGAGTACAAGGCGTACATGAAGGAGTGCCTGTCGAAGTCGGCCTGAAGCAAGTCTTCTTCCGAGCAAACCACGACATGGCGAACCGCGAGGTTCGCCATTGTTGTTTCCGGGTCCGCAGTCATCCCACTGCCATGACGCGGCCATCACGTGATGCTATGCTTCAGTTGCTATGCGCATCATCCTCATCACCGGCATTTCCGGTTCCGGCAAGTCCGTCGCACTGAACGTCCTCGAAGATGCGGGGTACTACTGCGTGGACAACCTGCCGGCGCAGTTCATCCCGGAACTGGCCCGCTACCTCTCCAGCCAGGGCTATACACACCTGGGCGTTGCCACCGACATCCGCAGCCGCGAGTCGCTCGATCATCTGCCCGATACCGTGCGCACGCTCGCCGGCGAGCACCAGGTCGAGGTGCTGTTCCTCACCGCCAGCACGGACGCGCTGGTGCAGCGCTACTCCGAGACGCGCCGGCGGCATCCGCTTTCGATCCGCACCGATGGCGGCGTGGTGAACCCCGGGGGCGAGCCCGCCTTCAACGACACCGCGCTGATGGAAGCGATCGAAATGGAGCGCGAGCTGCTGAGCCCGCTGGCCGAGGCCGCGCACCGCATCGATACCAGCAATGTGCGCACCAATACGCTGCGCAGCTGGATCAAGGAGCTGATCCGCAACGACAGCGAGCGCCTGACGCTGCTGTTCGAGTCCTTCGGCTTCAAGCACGGCGTGCCCAGCGACGCCGACATGGTGTTCGACGTGCGCTCGCTGCCCAATCCCTATTACGACCTGGCGCTGCGCCCGCTGACCGGGCGCGACACGCCGGTGATCGATTTCCTGCAGGCGCAGCCGATGGTGCTGGCGATGGCCGAGGATATCCGCGCCTATGTGGAAAAGTGGCTGCCGAGTTTCATCGCCGACAACCGCAGCTACCTGACCGTCGCAATCGGCTGTACCGGCGGCCAGCATCGCTCGGTCTATATTGCGGAAAGGCTCGCCAACTATTTCCGCGCGCATGGTAATGTGCTGGTGAGACACCGAGAGCTCGCGCCGGCGGGCTGACGCCAAGCGTGCGTGCCTGCGGGCAGCGGCGGCGTGGCGTACGGTCCGGCGGCGCGCCGTTGCTGCATTCTGGCATCCCACTGCATCCCCTTATGCACGCTGGCACCGCATGTCTTCCACCGACCTATACCGCCCCACCTCGTCCGCCGGGTCCGATCCCGAGCCACAGACGCTAGACAACCTCCCGCTGTTCCCGCTGCACACCGTGCTTTTTCCCGGTGGCCGGCTGCCGTTGCGCGTGTTCGAGGCGCGCTATGTCGACATGGTGCGCAACTGCCTGCGCGACAGCACGCCGTTCGGCGCCTGCCTGATCGAAAGCGGCGACGAAGTGGCGCGGCCAGGCAAGTCCACCGTGCCGGAAACGGTCGGCTGCCTGGCCGAAATCGTCGACTGCAACATGGAGCAACTGGGCGTGCTGCTGATCCGCGCGCGCGGGCGCGAACGTTTCCGGATCATCAGCCACGAGACCCGCGACGACGGCCTGCTGGTCGCGCGTGCCGAGGTGCTGCCCGCCGATATCATCGACTGCAAGCTCGAACTGCTGGGCGAGTGCCTGGACGCGCTGCGCCGGATCGTGACGCGGCTGCATGCCGAGCAGCCCGACCGGATGCCGTTCGACGAGCCTTACCTGTGGGACGATCCCAGCTGGGTCGCCAACCGGCTGTGCGAACTGCTGCCGGTGCCGCTGAAAGCCAAGCAAATGCTGATGGCGCTGCCTGACGCGGGCATGCGCATCGAGATCGTCCACCGCTACATGCGGCAGAACCACATCGTCTGAGCCGCGCCGGGGCCCGTTTCAGAACAGCCCGCCGTGGGCCTGGTCTTCCAGCAGCCTGCGCACCGGCGCGGGCGTGCCCAACGCATCGAGATCGTCGAGCGAGAGCCAGCGTTGCGCGGCATCCGTGGCGCTGTCCCGCACCAGCAAGTCCCCTGCGCCCACATCGACGCGAATCGCGCGGATCAACAGGCGGAAGTGCGTGAAGACATGGGTCAGTTCGCCCGCCATCGCGGCGCGCACGGGGGCACCGTAGGCTCGGGCGTAGTCGAGCGCGGCGGCTTCGGCGGCTTCCGCATCGAAGGGCACGGTGTCGACCGCCATCTCCGGCAGGCTCCACAGGCCGCCCCAGATGCCGCTGTCAGGGCGCAGCCGCAACAACACTTCACGCTCGCGCCGTACCATCAGCATCACCGTGCTGCGCTCGGGGATCGCGGCGCGCGGCTTTGGCGTGGGCAGCACGCCAGTCAACCCTTCGCGGCGCGCCACGCAGCCGGCGGACAGCGGGCACGCGCCGGCATCGGCCAGGCACGCCGGCTTGCCGCGCGAGCAGATCGTCGCGCCGAGATCCATCAGTCCTTGCGTATAGGCGATCATGTCTTCGGCCTGGCGCGGGCCCGCTGCGGGCAGCGCGATCCCCGCCAGCTGCCACATGCGCGTTTCCACCGCGCGCTCGCCCGGATGGCCATGGATGCCGAAGCAGCGCGCAAACACGCGCTTGACGTTGCCGTCGAGAATCGGCGAGCGCACGCCGGCGCTGAAAGCGGCGATCGCCGCCGCGGTCGAGCGGCCGATGCCGGGCAGCGTCGCCAGCACCGCGGGATCGGTCGGAAAAACGCCGCCGTGCTCGCTGACCACCTGCATGGCGCAGCGGTGCAGGTTGCGCGCGCGCGAGTAATATCCGAGCCCGGCCCAAAGCGCCATCACCTGGTCGGCAGGCGCAGCGGCCAATGCCTGCACCGTCGGCAACGTGGCGACAAAGCGCTGGAAATATTCGATCACCGCGCTGACCTGGGTCTGCTGCAGCATGATTTCCGACAGCCAGATGCGGTAGGCGTCGCGCGTGTTCTGCCATGGCAGGTCGTGCCGGCCGTGGACGCGTTGCCAGTTGACGACCCGTGCGCCGAAATCGGGGGGCACGTGGATGTCGTCGGGAATGGCTGCGGTAGCTCGGGGGGCGGACTTGCGGGGCATGGAGTACGGCCAGTGGTGTGACGCCTGGTGTTGACGACCGGCGTTTTGCATCAAAAAAAAGCGCCGCTATGCGCGGCGCTACATGATATACCGGCGCGGAAATCGATTCCCGTCAGCCGCTTCCGGTCACGCCACCGCCAGGCTCGCTTGCTCCGTCCCGGTCGCCGGCCGCAGCAACCGCTGCGCAAACCCCTCGATCTTCCCGCTGCGCTCGTCCAGCCCGTTCAGTACTTCCTCGAGCTGCGCAATACGGCTTTCCAGCGTATCGGTCGCTTCATGGATGCGCTCGATCGAATCGACGCGCCGGCGCAGCTGCTTCTGGTGCTCGCGCACCTGCGCTTCCAGCGGCGTCATCACCGATTTGAGCCACACCTCGATATCGCGATTCAGGTCGCGGAAGTTTTCCAGCACGCGGCTGGCCATGGTGCTGAATGCGTTCTGCACCAGTTGCGGCCGCGAGCGCGTCAGCATGCTGACCGTGCCGAAGTGCGCATGCACCAGCCGCAGCGTTTCCTGCAGCTCGGCCACGTAGCGCTCGGCGGTGAACTGCATCGGCGCGGGCAGCGTGAAGCCATGCTCGGCATTGAAGCGCCGGTACATGCTTTCGATCAGCTGGTGCAGCTGCCCGATCTTGCTGTCGGCATCGGTCACCAGCGCGGTGAGCTGGGCGAACAGCGCGTCCATGTCCTCGCGCAGGCCGCGCGAGAAGAAGCGCTCCTTCATCTGCTCGCGCGCCGCCCGCATGGTCCGGCGCACGTCGCGCAGCTGCAGGCTCTTGATGATGTCGGCGCTGTGGCGGCCGAACACCAGCCGCAGCGCCTGGAACTTGCTGATGCTCTGCTCGAACTCGTCCTTCTCGCCCTGCACGCGCATCAGCATGTGCTTGACCATCGCGTGGTTCTTGCCGCGCAGCCCCCGCAGCTCGAACAGCTGCTCGACGATATCGCGGCGGCGGCTCTGCAGCAGCTGCTGCGCGGCCCGGGCCATGTCCTGCGCCTGGCGGTGGACCTGGTCCGAGACGATGTCGCGCCGCCGCGGGATCAGCTGGTCGGAGAGCACATGCTCGAACTCCGGCAAGCCGCTGCGCCCCAGCAGCGCGTCGTCGTGCGTGACCTTTGCCACCAGGCCCTTCTGCGCCGACACCGGATACACACGCGCCTGCTCGATGCCCAGCACCTGCGCCGTGCTTGAGACCTGCCGCCCGATCTCTCCCGCGATCTCGGACGGCTGTCGCAGCGGGTCCCACAGCCCGTCGATCTTGTTGAGCACCGCCAGGCAGCCGCGCCGGTGGCCGGCGTCCACGTGCGTGCGCCACAGCTCAAGGTCGCTCTTGGTCACGCCGGCATCGGCAGCCAGCACGAACACCACCACGTGCGCGTCGGGGATCAGGCGCAGCGTCAGTTCGGGCTCGGTGCCGATCGCGTTCAGCCCCGGCGTGTCGAGGATGACCAGCCCCTGGCGCAGCAGGGGGTGCGGGAAATTGATCACCGCATGGCGCCAGCGCGAGATCTCGACCATGCCCTCGGCATCGACCGCGTAGGCGGCATCGGGGTCGCTCTCATGGTAGAGGCCCAGCGCCTCGGCTTGCTGCGGCGGCACGCGCACGGTCTGGACCACGTGCTGGAAGGCTTCGAGCATGCCCTCGGGCGAGGATGGGTCAAGCGGCACCGTATGCCAGTGTGCCGACGGGCCGGCCTCGAGAAAATCCGCGGTCGAGGCGTCCTGAAGCCGGGTTTCGATCGGCAGCAGCCGGATGCAGGGCGGCTCGGCCTCGTCGTAGCGCAGCTCGGTCGGGCACATCGTGGTGCGGCCCGCCGACGATGGCAGGATGCGGCGCCCGTAGTCGGCGAAGAAGATCGCATTGATCAGCTCGCTTTTGCCGCGCGAGAACTCCGCAATGAAGGCGACCTTGAGCCGGTCGCTGCGCAGCACGTTCTGGATGCGCTGCACGCGGTCGTCGGCCTGCGCGTCGTACAGGTCGTGCTGCTGCAGCCACGACTGGAATTCGGCCAGGGACTGGAGGACCCCCGTTCTCCAGGCGCCGTATTGTTCGAATTGGTGGGCGAGCGTTGTCATGGAGCTGTTCGGCTGACTCGGTTTTTGCCTCGGGGCCGCCGCCGGCGGAGGCGTGCCCGTGTTCCCGCAATGCCGGCCCGCCGCAGTCCTCGGGCGAGCCAATCTGTTCCATTTTTGTAACTTTTTATAACTGCTGCACACAATACAGGTTTCCACGGCGGTTTTGTGGAATTCGCGTCCCTTGCGATTGGCGTGCGGACAGAGTGTTGCGCCGAGCCATCGACAATCGGCAGCGGCGCGCATTGTGCGCCACACGGCGCATCGCAACGGCACTCGCCGGTCAGTGCTGGCAGTTGGGGCAGTAGAAGGTGGAGCGCTGGCCTTGCACGATCTGCCGCACCGGCGTGGCACAGATGCGGCATGGCTGGCCCGCCCGGTCGTAGACAAAACAATCGAGCTGGAAGTAGCCGCTGGCGCCGTCGCTGCCGACGAAATCGCGCAGCGTGCTGCCGCCCCGTTCGATCGCCTGCGCCAGGGTCTCGCGCACCGCCTGCGCCAGCCGGTCGCAACGCTCGCGGCTGAGGCGGCCGGCCGGCGTGGTCGGCCGGATGCGCGCGCGGAACAGGCTTTCCGACGCGTAGATGTTGCCGACCCCGACCACGATGCCGCCCGCCAGCAAGACCGTCTTGATGGCGGCACTGCGGCCGCGCGTGTGCCGGTGCAGCCAGGCACCGTCGAAAGCAGCATCGAAGGGCTCGATGCCGAGGGTGCGCAGCAGCGGGTGGGATGGCAGTTCTTCCTCGGTCAGCGTGGTCCACAGCACTGCACCGAAGCGGCGCGGATCCCGGAAACGCAGCACCAGCGGGCCCCCGGCGCCCGCTGCATCGCCTACACCTTCGGCACCAGCGGCCAGCACCATGTCCAGGTGGTCGTGGGCGCCCGGCGGCGGCGCCTGCGGCAACACCCTCAGCGTGCCGGTCATGCCGAGATGCACCAGCAGCCAGCCGGCCGGTTCGGCGGGATCTTCGCTGACACACTCGAGCAGCAGGTACTTGCCGCGGCGTTCGATCCGGCGCACCACGCGCTGCGCCAGGCG
Source organism: Cupriavidus consociatus (assembly GCF_017814975.1). Lineage (GTDB taxonomy): Bacteria > Pseudomonadota > Gammaproteobacteria > Burkholderiales > Burkholderiaceae > Cupriavidus > Cupriavidus consociatus. The sequence continues at coordinate 99,012 of NZ_JAGIQA010000005.1, read as the reverse complement.
GGTTTCGAGGTCCGGCTCGACCGGCCAGCGCAGCCCCCGGTGGCGCACCGTCACCGCTTCAATGCGCCGCCCCACCACATGCGGCAGCAAGCCGCGCCGGGTCACTTCGACCTCGGGCAATTCAGGCATCGAACCTCTCCGTTGGTTACCGCTCCAAACTCCTGCCGGCCTTGCTGGCCATGGGCCAGCGCGCCGAGCAGCGCATTGTAGCGGCAGGCTACAATGCCTTTATCCATTCCTTCGCCAGCGCGCGCCGGAGCACTCGATACATGTCGGACCTGAAGTTGGACCTGACGCCGGACCTGATGCCGGACGCCACATTGCACGCCTCCAAGTGCAGCATCCCCGCGCACGAGGGCGTATTTTCGCGCACAGCAGGCGTCGCAGGAGCCTTTGCCAATACCCGCCGCCACGCACGTGCGCTGGGCGCCGCCGCACTGCTCGCCCTGGCTGGCGCCGCGCATGCGGCACCTCCGGCCGGCGACGGACCGCTGCCGCAGCTTGCGCCGATGCAGATCGCAGCCTCCGACGACACGCGCCCCGCGGGCAGCACCGGCAAGTCGGCACGCAGCCAGCTGCCGTCGCTGGAACTGACCGACGACATCGTCTATATGGTGCTGGCGGCCGAGATTTCCATGCAGCGCGGCCTGGTCGGACCGGCCTATCGCACCTACCTCGAACTGGCGCGGCAGACCCGCGACCCACGCTTCGCGCAGCGCGCCACCGAGATCGCGTTCAATGCGCGCATCCCGCAGCAGGCGCTGGACGCGGCCCGGCTGTGGCGCGAAATCTCGCCCGGTTCGCCCGCCGCCGCGCAGGTCCTGTCGACGTTGCTGGTGCTGAACGGACGCTGGGACGATGCCCGCCCGCTGCTGCAGCAGCAGTTGGCCGCGGTGCCCGCCAGCCACCGCGGCGACGCCATCCTGCAGATGCAGCAACAACTGTCGCGCACCAGTGATCCCGCCGGCGCGGCAGCGCTGCTGCAGGAACTGACGCGCAATGATACGAAACTGCCGGAAACCCATGTGGCGCTGGCGCGCGCGCGCGAAATCGCCGGTGACGTGCCGGGCGCGATCGCCGCGCTCGACCAGGCACTGAAACTGCGGCCGGGCTATGAGGCCGCCGCGCTGATGGCCGCCGAGCTGCGGGCCGAAAAGGAACCCGACGAAGCCGTCGCCATCCTGAAGCGCTTCCTCGACAAGTCGCCCGACTCGGTCAACGGCCATATCACGCTGGCACGGCTGTACCTGCTGCGCAACGACATGCAGGCGGCACGGCAAGAGTTCGAGACCTTGCGCAAGGTGGCGCCCGCCGATCCGCGCGTGCCACTGGCGCTGGGACTGACGAGCCTGCAGGCCAAGAACTACAGCGAAGCCGAGCAATACCTGCAGGAGTACCTGCAGCTGGTCGAGAAGCAACCCACGGCCAATCCCGATATCGCCTACCAGTACCTGGCGCAGATTGCCGAGGAACGTAAGGACTATGCCGGCGCGATCCAGTGGCTGGACCGCATCGAGGACATCCGCCTGGCCCCGGCGGCCACCGCCAAGCGCGCGCAGTTGCTGGCCCGCCTGGGCAAGCTGGACGATGCCCAGGCACTGTTCGGCGAGATGCTTGCCGATGCCGACGAAATCCCCGATCCGGGCCAGCGCGCGCAGCGCGTCATGGCGATCCGCCAGGCCGAGGTGGCCACGCTGATGGAGACCAAGGCCTACGACCGCGCGCGCAAGCTGCTCGACGACCGCGTCGCCGCCGAGCCCGACAATGCCGACTGGATCTACGAGCTGGCCATGCTCGACGAGCGCCAGAAGCGCTACGACAGCATGGAAAAAGGCCTGCGCCGCGTGATCGCGCTGCAGCCGCAGCAGAAGCAGGGCTACAACGCGCTTGGCTACTCGCTCGCCGATCGCAACGAGCGGCTGCCGGAAGCGCGCATGCTGCTTGAACGCGCAACCGAGCTGGGCCCGGACGATCCCTACATCATGGACAGCCTGGCCTGGGTCAAATTCCGCATGGGCGAGTTGCGCCCCGCAGCGGACCTGTTGCGCAATGCCTATTCCAAGGCGCCCGAAGCCGAAATCGGCGCGCACCTGGGCGAGGTGCTGTGGCAGCTCGGCGAGCACGAGGAAGCGCGCAAGACCTGGACCGAGGCCATGCGCATCGATCCAGAGAACGAAACCCTGGTCGATACGCTGCGCAGATACAAGTTCGACGTGCAGCTGGCCAAGTAGCCAACCCCGTAACCCCGCTTGCCGCGCTTGCGTTGCCGGGCGCGGCACGGGATTTCCGTCAGTCCGGCGGCCGCGGCCGCGCGCCGCCGCTCCACGACCATGCCCATGAATCGAACCAGACGCCTGGCACTGCTTTGCCTGGGCGCCCCATTGCTGCTGCAGGCATGCGCCAGCGTGGCTCCGTCGCGTGGCTTCGATGCCGGCGAATCCAGCGCGAACCAGCAATATACCGGCCGTTTTTCGGCCAACTACCAGCGCTACGGCCGCGACGAAGGCGTGACCGGCAGCTTCCGCTGGGAAGAGCAAGGCCGCAACGTGCGGCTCGACCTGGTTTCGCCGCTGGGCCAGACGCTGGCGGTGGTCACCGCCACGCCGTCCGGTGCCACGCTGGACCTGCCCAACCAGCCGCCGCGCAATGCGCCCGAGGTCGACACGCTGATGGAAGAGGCGCTCGGATTCGCGCTGCCGGTGGCCGGCATGCGCGACTGGCTGCACGGCCGCGCCGCGCAGGGATCCCCCGCGCGCACCACGCGCGACGAGCAGGGGCGCCTGTCGACGCTGGCGCAGAACGGCTGGACCGTGCGCTACGTCGCGTGGCAGGACGCGCAGCCCGCAGGCACCGCCGTAGCGCTGCCGCGCCGCATCGACCTCGCGCGCGACTCCGGCAGCAATCCGCTGTCGGTGCGGCTCGTCATCGATCCCCAGACGCCATGAACCCTGACCGCACCCCGGCACTGCCGCCGGCCGAACTGCGCGACTGTCCCGCGCCCGCGAAACTCAACCTGTTCCTGCACGTGACCGGGCGCCGCACCGACGGCTACCACACGCTGCAGACCGTGTTCCAGCTGGTCGACTGGTGCGACACGCTGCATTTCCGCCGGCGCGACGACGGCATCGTGGCGCGCGTCTCCGACGTCCCCGGCGTGCCCGCCGACAGCGACCTCGTCGTGCGCGCCGCGCGCGCGTTGCAGGCGGCTACAGGCACCCCCTTCGGCGCCGACATCGCGATCGACAAGGTGCTGCCGATGGGCGGCGGCATCGGCGGCGGCTCGTCGGACGCCGCGACCACGCTGCTGGCCCTGAACCACCTCTGGGGCCTGGGCCTGCCGCGCGAGGAACTGATGCGCATCGGCCTGGCGCTGGGTGCGGACGTGCCAGTGTTCGTGTTCGGCCAGAACGCATTCGCCGAGGGCGTGGGCGAGCAGCTGACCCCGGTGGAGTTGCCCGAAAGCTGGTTCGTGGTCATTCATCCGAAACAACATGTACCAACGTCTGAAATTTTTTCGGACCAGCGCTTGACAAGGGATACGCCCGTCTCCATAATTGCGGTCTTCGCTGCTCGCACAAACAAATTCGATTTCGGTCGCAACGACCTGGAACCGATAGCAACAGCGAAGTTCGGCGAAGTCGCCCGAGCCCTGGAATGGCTGAAGCAATACAATCAGCATGCCAGGATGACCGGTTCCGGAGCCTGCGTGTTTGCGCGTTTTCCTGACGCAAAGACAGCGCAGCAGGTTTTGGAAAGGTTGCCTCCCGAATGGGATGGCAGGTGTGTGAGGAGTCTGGCACATCATCCGCTCGCAGCGTTCGCATAGCAAGTTATCGTTCGGCGCGGTACGGCAGGTTGGTACCACGAAGAACGGCCCGGTTGTGTAGGGGAGTCGCCAAGTTGGTCAAGGCACCGGATTTTGATTCCGGCATTCGAAGGTTCGAATCCTTCTTCCCCTGCCATTACTTCCTATAGTGTCCTAACGGAACACGATATCTTCCAAGTCACCGGCTTCGCCGGTGACACCAAGCTCCCCCAGCAGCAAGACAGGTGCCCCGAATGAGCAGCGAAGGCTTGATGGTATTTACCGGCAACGCCAACCCCAAACTCGCGGAGGCTGTCGTACAGCACCTCGGCATTCCGCTGGGCAAGGCCCAGGTTGGCCGTTTCTCCGACGGTGAAGTCCAGGTTGAAATCCAGGAAAACGTTCGCGGCAAGCACGTCATCGTGCTGCAGTCCACCTGCGCGCCGACCAACGACAACCTGATGGAACTGATGGTGATGGTCGACGCGCTCAAGCGCGCCTCGGCACGCAGCATCACCGCCGCCATGCCCTACTTCGGCTATGCCCGCCAGGACCGCCGCCCGCGTTCGGCGCGCGTGGCAATCTCGGCCAAGGTCGTGGCAAACATGCTGGAAGTCGCCGGCGTCGAGCGCGTGCTGACGATGGACCTGCACGCCGACCAGATCCAGGGCTTCTTCGATATTCCCGTCGACAACATCTACGCATCGCCGGTACTGCTGGGCGACCTGCGCGAGAAGAACTACGGCGACCTGCTGGTGGTCTCGCCGGACGTCGGCGGCGTGGTTCGTGCGCGTGCACTGGCCAAGGAACTGAACTGCGATCTCGCGATCATCGACAAGCGTCGTCCCAAGGCCAATGTGGCCGAGGTGATGAACATCATCGGTGAAGTCGAGGGCCGCAACTGCGTCATCATGGATGACATGATCGACACCGGCGGCACGCTGTGCAAGGCGGCCCAGGTGCTGAAGGAACGTGGCGCGCTGAAGGTGTTTGCATACTGTACGCACCCGGTGCTGTCCGGCGGCGCCGCCGCCCGCATCGCCGACTCGTCGCTGGACGAAGTGGTGGTGTGCGACACCATCCCGCTGTCGGAAGAAGCGGCCAAGTGCGGCAAGATCCGCCAGCTCTCGACCGCCCCGCTGCTGGCCGAGACCTTCACCCGCATCGTCAAGGGCGACTCGATCATGTCGCTGTTTGCGGGTTCTTAAGGCTTTACTGCGCTGGCTGCCGTTTTGCGGCGGCCAACGTGACTTGATCGGCGCTGATTCTCTTGTTTGCGCCGCAACTAGGCTGTCTGGTCGCGGACAGCCTTCCTTACTTTTGGAGTCATCATGAAAGTTGTCGCTTTCGAGCGTAGCGTACAGGGTACGGGTGCGAGCCGCCGCCTGCGCAATTCGGGCAAGACCCCCGGCATCATCTATGGCGGCGCTGCCGAGCCGAAGATGATCGAACTGGATCACAACGCACTGTGGCACGCCCTGAAGAAGGAAGCGTTCCACTCGTCGATCCTGGACCTGGAAGTCGCTGGCAAGTCGGAAAAGGCCCTGCTGCGCGCATTCCAGATGCACCCGTTCAAGCCGCTGGTGCTGCACGTCGATTTCCAGCGCGTGTCGGCCTCGGAAAAGATCCACGTCAAGGTGCCCCTGCACTTCATGAACCAGGAAACCGCTCCTGGCGTGAAGCTGGGCCATGGCCTGGTCAACCACATCGTCAACGACCTGGAAGTGTCGTGCCTGCCGGCCGACCTGCCTGAGTTCATCGAAGTGGACGTCGGCGCGATGGAACTGGGCCAGACCCTGCACCTCGCCGACCTGAAGCTGCCGAAGGGCGTGACCGTCATCACCCACGGTGACGAAAACCCCGCCATCGCCAGCATCTCGCTGCCGGCTGGCGCTGCTTCGGCCGCCGAAGGCGCTGCCGAGGGCGAAGGCGAAACGCCGGCTGCCTAAGCTGCTGCTGCAGCGGGCGCGGCTTCCGGGCGCGCCACGGAAAAAACCGCCGCCCTTCGCGGCGGTTTTTTTTCGACCCTGCCGAACCGGCACCTGGCTGGATTTTCGGTATCCTTGGCGCCTGTGGCGCAGCCCTGCGCGCCAACGACTCAGTCAATCGCATGATCAAGCTCATCGTCGGCCTCGGCAATCCCGGTGCGGAGTACGAGGCCACCCGGCACAACGCCGGCTTCTGGCTGGTGGACCAGCTTGCCCGCATGGGCGGCGCCACGCCGCGCGTGGAAGGCCGCTTTCACGGGCTGGCCGCACGCGCGCGGCTGTGGGACCAGGACATCTGGCTGCTCAAGCCGTCGACCTTCATGAACCGCTCGGGGCTGGCCGTGGTCTCGCTGGCACGCTTCTACAAGATCCTGCCAGACGAGATCGTCGTCGCCCATGACGAGATGGACCTGCCGTCCGGCACCGTCAAGCTCAAGCGCGGCGGTGGCGCGGGCGGCCACAACGGCCTCAAGGACATCTCGGCCCACCTGACCACGCAGGACTACTGGCGCCTGCGCATCGGCGTCGGCCATCCGCGCAATGCGCCTGGCGGCGCCGGCGCGGGCCGCGAGGACGTGGTCAACTTCGTGCTCAAGCCGCCGCGCAAAGAGGAGCAGGAAGCGATCGACGCGGCCATCGACCGCAGCATCGATCCGCTCGGCCTGCTGGCGCGCGGCGATGCCGAACGCGCGATGGCGCAGTTGCACACCACGCGTTGACGCCGGGCGGCGCAGGCACATTCGCGCGACATCCATGTGACACGGGCCGCACGCGCGGCCCGTTTGTCGTTGGCGCGCTGCAACTCTTATGTTGCAGACAAGCTGTCATCAAATTTCCACGGGCAGTCCCTATATTGCGGGGTTTCCACGACGCCGGCATCACATCGTAACCGGCGCGCATGACAAACCCACAAGAGAGGAAAGCCCATGTCGTACCTGACCGACGAAGCGCGCGCCGCCGGCCGTGCTGCAAAGCCTGACGTTGACGTGCCCGGCCAGCGGCTGGAAGACATCGTTGCGGCCAACCCGGCCCGCCGCCGGGTGCTGCGCGGCGGCGTGGGCCTGTCGCTGTTTTCCGCCTTTGGCAGCGGCCTGCTGGCCGCCTGCGGCGGCGACGACGACCCTGCGCCTGCGCCGGCGCCCGCTCCGGCTCCGGCTCCCGGCCCGGCACCTGGCGCTGTCACACCCAGCTATGACGTCACCTTCGAGCCGGTCGCCAAGTCGACCGCTGACACGGTGGTCGTGCCGAACGGCTACAGCGTCGACGTGCTGTTTTCCGCTGGCGATCCGGTCGAGGCCGGCGCCACCGGCTATGCCGGCGCGTTCCAGTCCTCGGCCGAGACCGAGCGCCAGGCCGGCGGCAACCATGACGGCATGCATTTCTTCGCGCTGTCGGGTGTCGATCCGCAGAAGGGCGGCCTGCTCGCCATCAACCACGAACTGCCGGACTACAAGATCCTGTTCGCCGGCGGCACCTACGCCGAAGCCACGGCCAGCCCCGAGCAGAAGCGCATTGCGCTGTCGGCGGTCGGCATCTCGGTGATCGAGGTCGAACTGGCTGCCAGCGGCAAGTGGCAGGTCAAGCGCGACTCGATCTACAACAAGCGCTACACCGGCAACACCCTGTACCGCGTTGGCGGTCCGGCCGCTCCGGTGGTGGGCTCCACCGTGGTCGGCATGCTCAACAACTGCTCCAGCGGGTACACGCCCTGGGGCACCTACCTGACCTGCGAAGAAAGCACGGACAACTACCTGGACACGACCCAGGACGAGAAGGGCTACGGCTGGGTCGTCGAGATCGACCCGTATGGCACGCTGGGCGCACCGGCCAAGCGCACGGCAATGGGCCGCTTTGACCATGAAAACGTCGCCTTCATGACCGATGCCGGCAACAACGTGGCCTTCTACATGGGCGATGACGGCACGCCGGGCTGCATCTACAAGTTCATCCCGAGCAAGGCGTTCGACCCGAACAACCGCGCGGCCAACGCCAACCTGCTGGACAGCGGCACGCTCTACGTGGCGAAGTTCAACGCCGATGGCAGCGGGCAGTGGGTCGAACTCACGCAAGGCAAGAATGGCCTGACCGTTGGCGCCTCGGATCCGGGCATCTGGACCCAGTCTGCCACCTCGCCGGCACCGACGACTGTCGACTTCGCCACGCAGGCCGACGTGCTGGTCAACACCAAGGCTGCCTCGCGCGTGGCTGGCGGCACGCTGATGGACCGCCCGGAATGGATCACGGTCGGCCTGGACAAGACCGTCTACTGCACGCTGACCAACAACAGCGGCCGCCAGCAAACCGACGCCGCCAACCCGCGCGTGCAGAACCTGCACGGCCACATCGTCCAGTGGAAGGAAGCCGGCGACTCGCCGCTGGCCACCACCTTCAGCTGGAGCATCCTTCTGCAGGCCGGCGACCCGTCGCTGGCCACGGACAACCTGAAGGGCAACATCAACGGCGATACGTTCTCGAGCCCGGACGGCCTGCGCGTGGACCCGAAGGGTCGTATGTGGGTGCAAACCGATTCGAGCACCAGTTCGACCTACACCAACACCTTCGGCAACAACAGCATGTACTACATCTCGCCGACCGGGCAGTCGAAGCGATTCCTGGTCGGCCCGACCGGTTGCGAGATCACCGGCATCGCCTACACGCCGGACCTGACCACCTGCTTCATCAACATCCAGCACCCGACCGGCCAGTGGCCGGACGCCGCCAAGCCGCCGCGCTCCTCGACTATCGTCGTGCGCCGCACGGACGGCAAGCCGATGGGTGCGTAACCGAGTAGTGCCGTAGTACCGTAGTAACTGGGGAAAAAGTTAAGCCCCCGCCACCTTTCGGTGACGGGGGCTTTTTTTACCTCTGAGTGCAGTGCGAAGTGATGCGAAGCCGCGCAAGCCGACGGTCAGCGGTTCAGGCAGCGTGCTTGGCCGCGGTCAGCAGCCGATAGCGCTGCATCAGCACGTCTTGCGACTCCACCCGGTTCGGATCCTTGGGGATGCAGGCGACCGGACAGACCTGCTGGCATTGCGGCTCGTCGAAGTGCCCGACGCACTCGGTGCACTTGTTGGGGTCGATTTCATAGATCTCGGGCCCCATCGAAATGGCTTCGTTCGGGCACTCGGGTTCACAAACGTCGCAGTTGATGCAGTCGTCGGTGATCATCAGCGCCATGGTGTTTCCTTCCTGCGGACACGCCCGCGCCCGACTGGCCGCAGTCTGACGTGTCTGAAGCCGTATTTTATTCCGGTTTGGCGATTTTCTCTTGCAGCCAGCGCTCCACCGACGGGAACACGAACTTGCTGACATCGCCGCCCAGCACCGCGATCTCGCGCACGAAGGTGCCGGAGATGAACTGATACTGGTCCGACGGGGTCAGGAACATGGTTTCCACGTCGGGCAGCAGGTAGCGGTTCATGCCCGCCATCTGGAATTCGTACTCGAAGTCGGACACCGCACGCAGGCCGCGCACGATCACGCGCGCATTGTTCTTGCGCACAAAGTCCTTGAGCAGCCCGGCGAAGCCTTCCACACGGACGTTTGGATAGTGCCCAAGCACTTCGCGTGCAATGCCGATGCGCTCGTCGAGCGAAAAGAACGGGCGCTTGTTGGGGCTGTGCGCCACGCCGACCACCAGTTCGTCGAAGATGTTCGACGCACGGCGGACCAGATCCTCGTGTCCCCGGGTCATTGGATCGAAGGTGCCGGGATAGACCGCGATGACCATACTTCCTCCTTGATCTGCCCGCTGCCGGCCGTTGTGGCCGCCTCGTTCGCCGGCCGGACCGGCGCGGGTGCTGCGTCGCGAGCGTTGTGACAGCGGCGTAGTGTAACCCTAAATGCGCCGCTTGGAAGGCGTGCGGCGCGCCGTTTTGCGGCACTGCACCCAAGAATCCGTCTTGCAATTGGAATGGCGCCCTTAGCCCATGACGAAACAGGTGCTACGGGCAATGCCGGCGCAGGCCGTCAATCCGCGCCGTTGCCTTGCTGGCGGTGCTGCAGCAAATGGAAATGCACCGCGCCGGCGCGCGCATGGCGCACGATCTCAAGCGATGCCGGGACCGGGGCGTCGGCGCCGGTCAGCCCATGGTCGGTTTCGACATAGACGGCGCCACCGGGCCGCACCAGCCGCGCGGCGTGCTCCAGCGACGGGCCGATCCAGTCTTCAGCAAAGGGCGGGTCCAGGAACACCACGTCGAAGCTGCCGTCGGGCAGTTGCGCCGCGACCGTAAAGGCATCGCCCTGGACGACGCGCACCTGGCTGGCATTGAGCCGGTACTGGTTGTCGCGCAACTGCTTGGCCACGCGGGCATTGGACTCCACCAGCGTGACCGCGGCCGCACCGCGCGACGCGGCTTCGAAACCGAGCGCGCCGGAGCCGGCGAACAGGTCCAGGCAGGCGAGCCCCGACAGATCCTGGCCAAGCCAGTTGAACAAGGTCTCGCGCACGCGGTCGGGTGTCGGGCGCAAACCCTGCGAGTCGGGCACGGGCAGCAGCGTGCGCTTCCAGCGCCCGCCGATGATGCGGACCTGGGACGGTGCCTGTCGCGGCACCGGCCGCGGAGGCGCTGCGGGAGAACGACCGCCGGCGGCAGCGGCGGCCGGCGCGGAGGAAGGAGTACGCCCGCCGGGAGCGGGCGAAGGCAATCGGGAACGCGAATTCATCCCGTGATTGTAGAGCCTGCGAGACGGTTCGCCGCAGCCGCGCGAGGGGCGGCGCGCATATGCCGCCCCTCGCCGTGCGGCGCCTGCATCACTGCCGTGACGCTGTCGGCGTGCTGCCGACCGGGCCGCCGACAATTACCGTGGCCATGCCGTCCGGGCGCACATGGCGCTGGAAGGCTGCCCTGACCTGCTCGCGCGTGACCTTGCGGACCTGCGCGGTCCAGGTGTCCAGGTAGTCCAGCGGCAGTCCGTACCAGCCGATATTGGCAACGTTTGTCAGCAGCTTGCGGTTGTTGTCGATGCGCAGCGGGAAGCCGTTGATCAGGTTGTCCTTGGCCGCGCGCAGTTCCTTGTCGCTCGGCCCTTCGGCAACAAAGCGCGCCAGCACCTGGCGCACCAGCGCCAGCGCCTCGTCGGTCTGCGCTTTCTTGGTCTGCAGGCTGATGCCGAACGGCCCCGGCTGCTTCGATGGCGCGAAATAGCTGTCGACGCCGTAGGTCAGGCCGCGCTTCTCGCGCACCTCATCGGTCAGGCGCGAGCTGAAGCCGCCGCCGCCAAGCACGTAGTTGCCCACCAGCAGCGCGAAATAGTCAGGATCGCCGCGCGCGATCGACGGCTGGCCGATGGCCACGCTCGATTGCTGCGCCGGATGCGGCAGGCGCTGCTCGCTGGCCGGGATGTTGAGCTTGACCTGAGGCAGCGCCGGGGCGGCACTGCCCTGCGGCAGCCCGCTCGTCAGCCGTTCGGCAAGGGTTTCGGCCTGCTTGCGGTCGATCGCGCCGATCAGCGTCACCACCGCGCGCTGCGCGCCGTAGTTGTCGCGCCAGAATCTGGCAATGTCATCGCGCGTGATCGACTGCACGCTCTCCGGCGTGGCGGCGATGCCGTAGGGATGGTCCGGGTACATGGCCCTGGCCAGCGCCTTGTCGGCGATCACGCCCGGCTTGGTGTCGGCCTCGCGGATGGCGGTGATCAGGCGCTGCTTCTCGCGCCCGACCACGGCGTCCGGGTAGGTCGGCGCCTTGATCAGTTGCGCGGCCAGCGCCACCGACTGGTCCAGCTCGGGTTGCGCGGTCAGCGTGCGCAGGCCGATGCCGCCGCGGTCGCCGCCCGCCGCGCCGCCGAACGCCGCGCCGGTATCGGCAAAGGCGTCGGCGATCTGCGCCTCGTCGCGCGCCGGCTGGCCGTCCTGCGCGGCCGCGCCCTTGTCCAGCAGCGCCGCCGTCAGTGTCGCCAGCCCTGCCTTGCCGGGCGGGTCATAGCGGCTGCCGGCATCGAAGTCGATATTGACGTCGAGCATGGGGATAGACGGGCTGTGGACAAAGTACACGCGCGCGCCGGTGGACGCAGTCCAGTGCTCGATCGGGATCGCGGCCTGGGCCAGCTGCGCGGCCAGCAGCATGGCGGAGCCGAGCGCCGCGCCGGCCAGCGCGCGCAGCGTGCGTGGCCGCGCGTTGAATGAAGTGGCAGACTGGGACATCGTCATTCCTCAGTGGCGCAGGCCCGACGGGGCCTGGGTCTTGGGCTTGTTCGGATCGATCGGCTGCGGCAGCAGTGTGGCCACGGTCAGGTTGTCGTCGTTGAAATATTTCGAGGCGACGGCCTGCACCTGCGCCGGCGTGACGGCCTTGATCTTGTCGAGCATACGGTCGATCTGGCGCCACGAGATATCAGAAACCTCTGATACGCCGATCTCCATGCCTTGCCCGAACACCGAATCGCGCTTGTAGATCTGCCCGGCCACCACCTGCGCCTTGACCCGCTTGAGCTCTTCCGGCGAGACCCCTTCCCTGGCGATGCGCTGGATCTCGGCGCGCAGCGAGCGCTCGATCTCTTCGGTGCTGTGGCCGGTCGCCGGCGTGCCGTCGAGGACGAACAGCGACTCGCCGCGGTTGATGCTGTCGTAGCCGACGTTGACATCGTCGGCCAGTCGCTGCTCGCGCACCAGCTCGCGTGTCAGGCGGGCATTGTCGTAGCCGTTGAGCACGGCCGCCAGGACTTCCAGCGCGTAGGGGTCGACGTCCTTCTCGACATCGCGCAGCCGCGGCACCTTGTATGCCATCACCATGTACTGGTTCTCGGCCGGGGCCTTGACCCAGATGCGCTTGATGCCCTTCTGCTCCGGCTCTTCCTGATCCTTGCGCAGCGGCAGCGTGCGCGGCTTGAGCTTGCCGTAGTAGCGCTCGGCGAGTGCGCGCACTTCCTCGGCCTTGACGTCGCCGGTGACGATCACCATCGCGTTGTTCGGCACGTACCACTGGCGGTACCAATCCTTGACGTCCTCGACGCGCATATTGACCAGGTCGTCCATCCAGCCGATCACCGGGTGGCGGTACGCCGCTGCGGTATAGACCGTGGCGAGCAGTTGCTCATAGACGGTGCCGCGGGAGGAGTCGTCTGTGCGCAGGCGGCGCTCTTCCATCACTACCTTCATCTCGCGGTCGAACTCGTCTTTTTTGATGATGAGGTTGGCCATGCGGTCGGCCTCCAGCTCCATCATCTTCGGCAGGTACTGCTTGCCGATCTGCTGGTAGTACATGGTGAAGTCGCGGTTGGTCAAGGCGTTCTCGCGCCCGCCCAGTGCCGCCACCTGCTTGGAAAATTCGCCCACGCCGACCTTGGGCGTGCCCTTGAACATCATGTGCTCGAGCATGTGAGCCACGCCCGTGGTGCCGCTGACCTCGTCGATGCCGCCGACGCGGTACCAGATCTGGTGCGCCACCGTGGGCGCCCGGTGGTCTTCCTTGACGATCAGCCGCAGGCCGTTGGAGAGCCGGTATTCGGTAGTGCCATGCGCGGTGGCGCCGGCGGGCGCGGTCTGCGCGGAAGGCATCGGCGATCCAACCACCCCTTGCGCGCCGGCCGGCGACGACCAGGGCAGCAGGCCGAGCAGCAACGCTGGCACGATGCACCGTACCAGGAGCCCGGCGCCGGCCGGAAATGTTGAGGAGGTAGGCTGGCAGTGCCGTTGGATGCGTGCTTGAGCACCTTCGGCGCCCGCCGCGGTCAGGACAGCGCAATGGTTCATGCGACCCCGTCTGCTAGAATTTTGCCGATCGATCCGCGCGGGCAGCACGCGCGCGCGGATCAGCCATGTAGCGAACTGATGTAGCGAACTATACGCAATCGCCGGCCGGGACCACAACGGGTTCTCCCCGACCTTCGCGATGTCAGCGTAAGCCCTTGATTATTAACCGGTCGCCTGCCGGCAATGTGCCACCAGGGTATCGGCCCCGGTATTGACTCCATTCCCCAATGTTTAGTTTCTGGAAGAAGCGCAAGGCCGAGCCCGCGTCCGTCGAGACGCCGGCCCCGGCGCCCGCGCCCACCCCCGCGCCTGCCCCGGTCCCCGCCTCCGTTCCGGTCCCGACGCCGACACCGGTTCCCGCCCAGGTGCCGCCCCCGGCGTCAGCCCCCGTGGCGTCCGCACCGGCCCCCGCCATCGAAACGCTTGAACTGGTTCCTCCGCCCGCCACCAGCGCCGAAGCCCGGCAGGGATGGATGCACCGGCTGCGCACTGGCCTGTCCAAGACCAGCCGCAACATCGGCACGCTGTTCGTCGGCGTCAAGGTCGACGAGGCGCTGTTCGAGGAGCTGGAGACCGCGCTGCTGATGGCAGATGCCGGCGTGGAAGCCACCGAATATCTGCTGGCCGAGCTCCGCAAGCGGGTCAGGTCCGAGCGCATCGAATCGGCCGATGGCGTCAAGGCCGCGCTCAAGACACTGCTGACCGACCTGCTGCGCCCGCTGGAAAAGACCATGGCGCTGGGCCGCGAGCAGCCGCTGGTGATGATGATCGCCGGCGTCAACGGCGCCGGCAAGACCACCAGCATCGGCAAGCTGTGCAAGCACTTCCAGCGCTACGACCAGAAGGTGCTGCTGGCCGCCGGCGATACCTTCCGCGCCGCCGCGCGCGAGCAGTTGTCGATCTGGGGCGAGCGCAACAATGTCACCGTGGTGGCGCAGGAAAGCGGCGACCCCGCGGCGGTGATCTTCGATGCGGTCAATGCGGCCAAGGCGCGCGGCATCGACATCGTGATGGCCGATACCGCCGGCCGCCTGCCGACGCAGCTGCACCTGATGGAGGAGCTGAAGAAGGTCAAGCGCGTCATCAGCAAGGCCATGCCGACCGCGCCGCATGAGGTGCTGCTGGTGATCGACGCCAATACCGGCCAGAACGCGCTGCAGCAGACTCGCGCCTTCGACGATGCGCTGGGGCTGACCGGCCTGATCGTGACCAAGCTGGATGGGACTGCCAAGGGCGGCATCCTGGCGGCGATCGCGCGCCAGCGCCCGGTGCCGGTGTACTTCATCGGCGTGGGCGAGAAGGTGGAGGACCTGCAGCCGTTCAAGGCGGAGGAGTTCGCTGAAGCGCTGCTGGGCTGACCCTACCACACCCTAACCCGAACCAAAGCCAACGGTTTGGGGTGCTCTCAAGCCGCCCGAACACGCCCAAGCAAGATGTTCTCCCTCTCCCCTCATGGGGAGAGGGTTGGGGTGAGGGGTGGGCTAGCTGGGTATCACAGCAAGCGAAGCCTTCGGTTTTAGCCCCGAGGACGTCAGCCAATGATGCTCCCGCCCTCACCCCCGGCCCCTCTCCCGCGAGCGGGAGAGGGGAGCAAACCCCAGCAGATAAACGTCCTATTCCGCGTCCGGCTGCGACTTGGGCTCCGCCTTCTGGAATGCCTCCATCTCCATGCACGCCTCATAGATTTTCGCGATCGCCGGATAACGGCTCACGTCGACATTGAAGCGCTGCGCGTTGAACACCTGCGGCACCAGGCAGATATCGGCCAGCGTCGGCGTATCGCCAAGGCAGAAGCGCCCCGCCTTGCCGCTGCGCGCCAGGTTGGCCTGCAGCGACTCGAAGCCCAGTTCGATCCAGTGGCGGTACCACGCGTCCTTGACCTCGTCGGTCACGCCCACCTTGTGCTTCAGGTATTTCAGCACGCGCAGGTTGTTCAGTGGATGGATCTCGCACGCGATTTCCTGGGCCAGCCCGCGCACATAGGCGCGGTCCAGCGCCGTGCCGGGCAGCAGCTTCGGCTCGGGATGGACTTCATCCAGGTATTCAACGATGGCGAGCGATTGCTGCAGCACGTTGCCGTGGTCGGCGAGCGCCGGCACCAGGCCGTCCGGGTTCACCGCGCGGAACTCGGGCTTGAGCTGCTGGCCGCCGTCCTTGAGCAAATGCACTGGCACGTATTCGTACGGCAGCCCCTTCAGTTCCAGCGCGATGCGCACGCGGAACGAGGCCGAGCTGCGGAAGTAGCTGTAAAGCTTGAGCATCGGATCAGACTACCTTGATGGTGAGGTCACCCACGCCGCCGACGTGGCACTGCATGACGTCGCCCTTGACCACCGGGCCCACGCCTTCTGGCGTGCCGCTGAAGATCAGGTCGCCCGGCTGCAGTTCGAACAGTTTCGACAGGTACGACACCATCTCCGGCACCGACCAGATCAGGTCGGACAGGTCGCCGCGCTGCTTTTCCACGCCGTTGACCGAGAGCGTCACTTCGCCCTTCTGCGGGTGGCCGATGGCCGAGACCGGCACGATCGGGCCGATCGGCGCCGACTTGTCGAAGGCCTTGCCGGTTTCCCAGGGGCGGCCGGTCTTCTTGGATTCGTTCTGCAGGTCGCGGCGCGTCATGTCCAGGCCCACGGCGTAGCCGAACACGTGCTGCGCCGCGCTTTGCACCGGGATATCGCGCCCGCCCGTGCCGATCGCCACCACCAGTTCCACTTCATAGTGGCAATTGCTGGTGCCCGGCGGGTACGGGAACGTGCCTTCGGTGCCGTCGGCGACGTAGCTGACCGCGTCGGACGGCTTGCAGAAGAAGAACGGCGGCTCGCGGTCGGGGTCCGAGCCCATTTCGCGGGCATGGGCTGCATAGTTGCGGCCGACGCAGTACACGCGGCGGACCGGGAAGCTAGCGTCGCTGCCCCGCACCGGCACGCCAACAGGGGCCGGCGGGGCGAACACGAATTCGGTCATGCATCTCTCCAGAATTTTTCTGATCGGTTCCGCGGCACGGGATGCGAGGATGTGCATCGCGGCGTCGCCAGCAGACGCCCCCGGCGCGGCAGGGCAACAGGATACACCGCACGCGGTGGGCTGCGTACGACGGCATACAATGAATCCAGGCGGGCCTGCGACCACACTGCACCATGGCAGTGCGACGTGGACCGCCCCGCACCCGGCGCGAATCTTGCATGGCGCACTGCAACAGAATGAAGCCATGACCCGACGCCATCCGCCCCCATCGCCATCGACGCCAGCACCCACCGCCGGACGGACGCTGCGTATCCTGCTGGTGCGCGATCCCCTTGACGCCAATCCGCTTAACGTCGAGACCATCCGCAACGGGCTGGTCAGCGCCGGCTTCAGCGAGATCCGGATCGTCGATGCCGACCTGCACTTGCCGGACGTGATCACCGCCACCCAGCCCGATATGCTGATCATCGCCTCGGAGTCGGCCGCGCGTGACACCATCGAGCACGTCTGCGTCTCGACCCAGCATGCGCCGCGGCCCATCGTGCTGTTCACCGACAACGATGACAGCCAGCGCATCAAGGCCGCGCTGTCGGCCGGCATCACCGCCTATATCGTCGACGGCCTGCGCGCCGAGCGCGTCAAGACCGTGCTCGACGTCGCCTACGCCCGCTTCGAACTGGACCAGCAGCTGCGCGCCGAGCTCGACGCCACCCGCCTCAAGCTGGCCGAGCGCAAGGTGGTCGAGCGCGCCAAGGGCCTGCTGATGCAGGCGCGCGGCATCAGCGAGGACGAGGCCTACAAGCGCCTGCGCAGCATGGCGATGGAGCGCGGCCTGAAGCTGGTCGATGCCGCCCAGCGCGTGATCGACGTCATGGGCTGAGCGCCCCTGCCAGCCGCGGGGCACGACAGCCCGCGGCTGGTGCAATGCACGATACTGGCGCCGCCCCAAAGCGAATCCTTGACGCACGGCTGTCCCCGGCGCTGCCCCGCGATGCGGCAGCGCAGCCGGCGCACGCACCGCGCCTGCTCATTTCGTCTCGATGCGTCACCTCCACCGGCACGATTCGCCCCGAAATGCTGCACTGCACAGGCTGGCACACGCCTTGCGGTATGCAAACATCGGCCAACGGCGGCCGATCACAATTTGGGCGGACACAGCCAACGCAGGCTGCGTCACGCCATGGACAACGGCGTCCCTGCACCGTACCGGACTTCTGGCGAAGCCGGCCGCGGACGGGGACGCTTTTTTCTTGGAGTTTCGCAATGCCCTCTCGCCTCAGGATTGCCAAGCCGCTGCACGCGGCGGTGAACGCTTCTGAAGCCGCCTCGGCGGCCGCAGCCGACGCGGTGCCGGCCAGCAGCGGCCGCCGCCGCGCACTGGCGACCATCGCCGGCGCCAGCGTGATGACGCTGGTCGATCCGCTGGTGCGCGCCGGGGCGTGGGCGGCGGGCTCGGACGCTCCGGAGAAGACCGACGTGCGCATCGGCTTCATCCCGCTGACCGACTGCGCTTCAGTGGTCATGGCGTCCACGCTCGGCCTCGACAAGAAATACGGCATCAAGATCACGCCGACCAAGGAGGCCTCGTGGGCCGGCGTGCGCGACAAGCTGGTCAATGGCGAGCTCGACGCCGCGCACGTGCTGTACGGCCTGGTCTACGGCGTGCAGCTCGGCATCGGCGGTCCCAAAAAAGACATGGCGGTGCTGATGAGCCTGAACCACAACGGCCAGGCCATCACGCTGTCGTCTAAGCTGGCCGAAAAAGGCGTGCGCGACGGCGCCAGCCTGAAGGCGCTGATGGCCAGGGAAAAGCGCGACTACACCTTTGCGCAGACCTTCCCCACCGGCACGCACGCGATGTGGCTGTACTACTGGCTCGCGGCCAACGGCATCAACCCGATGCAGGACGCCAAGGCCATCACCGTACCGCCGCCGCAGATGGTGGCCAACATGCGCGTGGGCAACATGGACGGCTTCTGCGTGGGCGAGCCGTGGGGGGCGCGCGCCATCGCCGACAAGATCGGCTTCACTGCCGAGACCACGCAGTCGATCTGGAAGAACCATCCGGAAAAGACGCTCGGCACCACTGCGGAATTCGTGCAGAAGTACCCCAATACCGCGCGCGCGATGGTGGCGGCGGTGCTGGAAGCATCGAAGTTCATCGACGCGTCGGCCTCCAACCGCCGCAAGACCGCCGAGACCATCGCAGCCAAGTCCTACGTCAACACCGACATGGACATCATCCTGGACCGCATGCTCGGCCGCTACAACAACGGGCTGGGCAAGACCTGGGACGACCCCGATGCGATGAAGTTCTACCAGGACGGCAGCGCCAACTACCCGTTCCTGTCTGACGGCATGTGGTTCCTGACCCAGCACAAGCGCTGGGGCCTGCTCAAGGACCACCCGGACTACCTTGCGGTGGCGAAACAGGTCAACCGCATCGACATCTTCAAGCAGGCCGCCGCCGCCGCGCAGGTGCCGCTGCCAAAGAGCGACTTCCGCACCGCGAAGCTGATCGACGGCGTGGTCTGGGATGCCGCCAGGGACCCGAAGGCGTATGCCGACGGCTTCAAGATCAGGGCCGGCGCGCAGAACGCTTGACGCCAAACCGACACCTCCCGACTGATCCGCAGCGCCCCTGGAATAAGGAGCCCGACGTGAATGCCATCGCCCACACCGCGCCTGAAAGCGCCAATACCGCCAATGCCGCTGCCACCGATACCGATGCCAAGGAACGCGCACGGCGGCGCGAGCTGGAAATCGCCGCGCAGGATCGGCGCGCACAGCGCCAGGACATGCTCGGCGCGCTGGTGCTCAAGGCCGTGCCGCCGGTACTGGGCTTTGCCCTGTTCGTGCTGGCCTGGCACGGCATCGCCACGCTGATCCCGGCGATTCCGACGCCGGGGGCGACGTGGAACGCGGCGGTGCCGCTGTTCTCGGACCCGTTCTACCGCAACGGCCCCAACGACCAGGGCATCGGCTGGAACGTGCTGGCGTCGCTGGCGCGCGTGGCCGCTGGCTTCGGCCTGGCCGCCGTGATCGGCATTCCAGCCGGCTTCGTGATCGGGCGCTTTGCGTTCCTGAACGCGATGACCGCGCCTGTGATCAGCCTGCTGCGGCCGGTCTCGCCGCTGGCCTGGCTGCCGATCGGACTGCTGCTGTTCAAGGCCGCCAACCCGGCCGCGATCTGGGCGATCTTCATCTGCTCGATCTGGCCGATGGTGATCAACACCGCGGTAGGCGTCACGCGCGTGCCGCAGGACTACCTGAACGTGGCGCGCGTGCTCGACCTGTCGGAGTGGAAGGTGTTCACGCGGGTGCTGTTTCCCGCGGTGCTGCCCTACATGCTGACCGGCGTGCGGCTGTCGATCGGCACCGCGTGGCTGGTGATCGTCGCGGCCGAGATGCTGACCGGCGGCACCGGCATCGGCTTCTGGCTGTGGGACGAGTGGAACAACCTGAAGGTGGAGCACATCGTGATCGCGATCTTCGTGATCGGCATCATCGGCCTGATGCTCGAGCATGCCTTGCTGGCACTGGCACGGCGCTTCAGCTACGGCACCAACTAAGAGCGAGGGAGAGACGCCATGGACAAGTTCGTCAGCATCGAGAACGTCGGACAGACCTTCAGGACGCGCAATGGGCCGTTCGTCGCCCTGCGCGACATCAGCCTGCAGATCGCCGAGGGCGAGTTCATCACGCTGATCGGCCACTCCGGCTGCGGCAAGTCCACGCTGCTGAACCTGATCGCGGGGCTGGCCACGCCGACCACCGGCGCGCTGATCTGCGCCGGGCGCGAGATTGCCGGACCGGGGCCGGAGCGCGCCGTGGTGTTCCAGAACCATTCGCTGCTGCCCTGGCTGACCTGCTTCGAGAACGTCTACCTGGGCGTGGAGCGCGTGTTCGGTGCCAGCGAGGACAAGGCACAGTTGAGGGCGCGCACGCACGAGACGCTGGCGCTGGTGGGCCTGACGCACGCCGAGAGCAAGTACCCGCACGAGGTTTCCGGCGGCATGAAGCAGCGCGTCGGCATTGCCCGCGCGCTGGCGATGGCGCCCAAGGTGCTGCTGATGGACGAACCCTTCGGCGCGCTCGATGCGCTGACGCGCGCTCACCTGCAGGATGAACTGATCAAGATCGTGGCGCGCACGCGCAGCACGGTGGTGATGGTCACGCACGATGTGGACGAGGCCGTGCTGCTCGCCGACCGCATCGTGATGATGACCAACGGCCCGGCCGCCACCATCGGCGAGATCCTTCGGGTGGACCTGCCGCGTCCGCGCGATCGCGTGGCGCTGGCCGACGACAGAGACTACCACGCGTGCCGTACCGCGGTGCTGGACTTTCTCTACCGCAAGCAGCGCAATCCAGCGCTACAGGAGGCAGCCTGAGCGAGCGCCCCGCCGTCGCGCCGGTCGGCGGCGATGGGCGCGGCGGCGCTGCTCCGCTATCATGAACCCAGAACAGACTCCTCCCCACGCCGCCATGACCACGCCAGCCAACCCGTTCCCCGCCGCCCGCTATATCAAGGAGGTCGGCCGTGGCGTCAACGGCGCGCGCGCACTGCCGCGCGACGACGCCAAGACCTTGTTCGGCGCGATGCTGGCCGGGCGCGTGTCCGACCTCGAGCTGGGCGCGATCCTGATGGCCTACCGCATCAAGGGCGAGGCCCCGCACGAGCTGGCCGGCATGCTCGAGGCGGCCCATGAACACTGCCAGCCGCTGCCCGCGCCGCCCGAGCGCGCGGTGGTGGTGATCCCCAGCTACAACGGCGCCCGCAAGCAGCCCAACCTGGTGCCGCTGCTGGCGCTGCTGCTGGCGCGCGACGGCATCCCCGTACTGGTGCATGGAACGCGCGTCTTCAATGACCGCATCACCAGCATGACCCTGTTCGAGGCGCTGGGCATTCCCCTGTGCACGAGCACGGCCGAAGCCTCGGCACGGCTGCGCGAGACTGGCAGCGAAGGGCTGCTGGCGGTGCTGCCGGTCGATGTGCTGTCGCCCGGCCTGTCGCAGCTGCTGGAGCGGCGCACCGTGATCGGCCTGCGCAACTCGTCGCATACCGTGGCCAAGATGCTGCAGCCGGTGGGCGAGCACACGCCGGCGGAGGCATTGCGGCTGTACAGCTATACCCACCCGGAATACCGCGAGACGCTGACCGACTACTTCTCGCACGAGCCGGCCAACGTGCTGCTGGCACGCGGCACCGAGGGCGAAGTGGTCGCCGATGCGCGCCGCAACAGCCGCATCGACTGGCTGCATGAAGGGCACCAGCAGACGCTGGTCGATCCCACCGGCGGGTCGCTGGCAGAAGTGCCGGAACTGCCGCCCGGCAACGATGCCGGCCTGACCGCAGCATGGATCCGGCGCGTGCTCGACGGCGCGGTGCCGGTGCCGGCGCCGATCGCCACGCAGGTCGAAGCCATCCGCGAGTGCCTGAAGCTTGGCACTCGCGTCACCTGGGCCAGTCCGGTCTGAGCGCAGCCTGAGCCCGGACCACCCGGTTCAGGGCTTGCGTGCCGGCAGCGGAATGCGCTCGCGCTCGTCGCCCGGCACGTGCGGAAACTGGTCGTCCTCCCAGCGCCTGGCGGCGGCCTCGATGGCCTCCTTGCTGCTGGCCACGAAATTCCAGTAGATAAAGCGGCGGCCGTCGGTCGGATCACCCCCAAGCAGCATCACGCGCGAAGGCGCTGTCGCCATCAGCAGCGCCGGCTGCCCCGGCGTCAGCACCACCATGTGCTCGGCCGGCAGCGGCTCGCCGTCCAGCGACACCGCGCCGTCCACCGGATAAATGCCGCGCTCGGCATGGTCGGCAGGTATCTCCACGCTCGCTCCCGCATCCAGTTCGATCGCCACGTACAGGGTGCGGCTGAAGACCTTGACCGGCGAAGTCTTGCCAAAGGCGTCGCCTGCGATCACCACCATGCGCACCCCCGGCTGCTCGACGCGCGGCAGTGTTGCCGCGGGATGGTGGAAAAAGGACGGTTCAGCGGTTTCGTGCGATTTAGGCAGTGCCACCCACGTCTGGATGCCGTGCAGGCGCGCGCCGTCGGCTCGCACGGAATCGGGCGAGCGCTCCGAATGGACGATGCCATGGCCGGCCGTCATCCAGTTGACGTCGCCCGGCCGGATCGCCTGCTCGCTGCCGAGGCTGTCGCGGTGCATGATCTCGCCTTCGAACAGGTAGGTGACAGTCGCCAGCCCGATATGCGGATGTGGGCGCACATCGGCACCTTCACCCGGCGGCATCTGCACCGGTCCCATATGGTCGAAGAAGATGAACGGCCCGACCGTCTGGGTCGCAGCGGCCGGCAGCAGCCGGCGCACGGTGAAATCGCCCAGGTCG
Source organism: Cupriavidus consociatus (assembly GCF_017814975.1). Classification (GTDB taxonomy): domain Bacteria; phylum Pseudomonadota; class Gammaproteobacteria; order Burkholderiales; family Burkholderiaceae; genus Cupriavidus; species Cupriavidus consociatus. Next base: position 76,207 of record NZ_JAGIQA010000005.1, on the reverse strand, counting down.
CGCACATGCGGCTTCAACAAGTGTTCGATAGCAGACATAACTCCTCCGGGGATGTGAGAGAGGCTGGCAAGCATGCCAGCTTGCCGCCGCTTGCGTCGAGTGTAGCCGTTGGCGCAACGAATCATTCCACCGGCGTGTAGAACCGGCGGGCATGCACTAGCTCTAACAAAAAGTGTATTCAGCCGCGAGTATCCCCGGCGCCGCTTCATAGCGCAGTAGCTATGCAATTCGATAAGTCCATCGACGGGAACTATCAAGGCCATTGGGACTCCAATTAGCACTCACCCGGTTGGAGTGCTAAGATGTGTTGCAGTGCCGCCGCCGGTCCCATAAGGACGTACGGGACGCGCGGGGCATGACCGGCAACCCAACCGCCGGATGCGAAAGGAGCAATTGAGTGAACGCAGTCTTGTCTGCCGACCAAACCCTGACGAACAACCGTCTGCCGACGGCACCCCGTAGCGGGAACAGCTTTGCGCTGACCTTCCCGGCGACCGTCGGCAATCTCGACAGCTATATCCAGGCTGTCCACCGGATTCCGTTGCTGACCGCGGAGGAAGAGCAGCGCCTGGCGCGCGATCTCCGCGATAACGATTCCGTCGATGCCGCCCGCCAGCTGGTGATGTCTCACTTGCGCCTGGTGGTGTCGATCGCCCGCCAGTACCTGGGCTATGGCCTGCCGCACGCCGACCTGATCCAGGAAGGCAATATCGGCCTGATGAAGGCCGTGAAGCGCTTCGATCCCGAGCAGGGCGTACGCCTGGTCTCGTATGCGATGCACTGGATCAAGGCCGAGATCCACGAGTACGTGCTGAAGAACTGGCGCATGGTCAAGGTGGCGACCACCAAGGCCCAGCGCAAGCTGTTCTTCAACCTGCGCAGCCACAAGCAGGGTTCGCACACGTTCACGCCGGAGCAGGTCGAGGCCGTCGCGCGCGAGTTGAACGTAAAGCCGGAAGAAGTGATGGAGATGGAAACCCGCCTGTCGGGCGGCGACCTCGCGCTGGAAGGCCAGGTCGACGACGGCGAAGAGGAATTCGCCCCCATCGCCTACCTGGCGGACAACCACAACGAGCCGACGCGCGTGCTGGAAGCCAAGCGCCAGGACCGCATGCAGGTCGAGGGCCTGGAAGAAGCGCTGGGCCGGCTGGACGAGCGCAGCCGCCGCATCATCGAGGCACGCTGGCTGAACGTCTCGGACGACGGCTCGGGCGGCGCCACGCTGCATGAGCTGGCCGCCGAGTTCGGCGTCTCGGCGGAGCGCATCCGCCAGATCGAAGCCGCGGCGATGAAGAAGATGAAAGGGGCGCTGCAGGCATTTGCCTGATTGCGCGCGGCCCATGCAAAAAGCCGGTCCATCTGGACCGGCTTTTTTTCGTCCGTGATTGCAGCGGTGCGACGTTATGCCGCACCGTCTGGCGTCAGGAAAGCAACTGCTTCAGGTCGTGCGCGATCGGCTCCGGCCCCTGGCCGTGGCGGATGAACAGCCGCAGCCGGCCTTCCGGATCGAACACATAGCTGCCGGCCGAGTGATCCACCGTGTAGTTGTTGGGCGAACTGCCCGGCACCTTGGCGTAGAACACCTTGAAGTCCTTGGCCAGCTTCTGCAGCGCGGCGTCATCGGCCGGGCGCAGGCCCAGGAAGCGCGGGTCGAATGCGGGGACGTACTGCGCCAGCAGCGCCTGCGTGTCGCGCTCCGGATCGACCGTGACGAAGAGCACCTGGACCCGGTCGGCATCGGGACCCAGCTGCTCCATCACCGCCTTGAGTTCGGCCATGGTGGTCGGACATACGTCCGGGCAATGGGTGTAGCCGAAGAACATCACTACCGCCTTGCCCTTGAAGTCGGCAATGGTGCGGACTTTGCCGTGATGGTCAGGCAGCGAGAAATCCTTGCCGAAATCCGCGGCACCGCTGATATCGACATTGCGGAATGACGCCTTCTGCTGTCCGCAGGCGGCCAGCGCGAGCGCGAGCGCGGCAAGCACGGAAAAGCGGCGGAAGGCTGAGAACAGGCCGGGAGCGGGTCTGGACATGCGTGAAAGCTTGTGTAGAACGGTCAGTATTGGAACGGCGAAAGCACCCAGTATCGCCGATCGCGCCGCTGCGCCGCGCCGGCCGCGGCAACATGCCGCAGCCCGCAGCGTGGCGGTACAGGTCAGACCTGCGGCACGAACTTGAAGTAATGGTCGACCAGCAGCGCCGCGAACAGCAGCGACAGGTACAGGATGGAGAAGCGGAAGGTGCGTTGCGCCAGCTCGTCCGAATAGTTGCGGTACATCTTCCAGGCATAGGCGAGGAAGCCACCACCCAGCCCCAGCGCGGCCACCAGGTAGATATAGCCGCTCATGCCGTAGACGAACGGCAGCAGCGTCGCCGCAATCATGATCAGCGTGTACAGCAGGATATGCAGCAGCGTGTAGCGCTCGCCATGGGTGACGGGCAGCATGGGCAGGCCCGACTTGGCGTAGTCGGCGCGGCGGTACAGCGCCAGCGCCCAGAAGTGCGGCGGCGTCCATGTGAAGATGATCAGCACCAGGAACCAGGCCTCGGCCGGCACTTCGCCGGCGACGGCGGCCCAGCCGAGCGCCGGCGGCATCGCGCCTGACAGGCCGCCGATGACGATGTTCTGCGGCGTGGCCGGCTTGAGCAGGATGGTATACACCACCGCGTAGCCCAGGAACGTGGCAAAGGTCAGCCACATCGTCAGGTCATTGGCGAACTCGTGCAGCATCCACATGCCGGCGCCGCCCAGGATGGCGGAGAACACCAGCGTCTGCGCGGTGGTGATCTCGCCGGTGGCGGACGGGCGCCAGGCGGTACGGCGCATCAGCGCGTCGATCTTCTGCTCGACCAGGCAATTGATGGCGAAGGCGGCCCCGGCGAGCAGCCAGATGCCGGCGGCGCCGCCGATCAGCACGCGCCACGGCACCATGCCGGGCGTGGCCAGGAACATGCCGATGATGGCGCAGAAGACTGCCAGCTGCGTCACGCGCGGCTTGGTCAGGGCGGCATACTGCCGGGACAGGTGCCGTATCCGGCTCAACTTGCCCAGTGAATGAGGGTGTGTAGCGGTAACCACGGAAGGGGTCTTGTCTTTCATGTGGCGCGGGCGGCGTTCGGTGCGGGGGCGATGGCGCGGGCGGCCCCGAGTGTGAGCCCGGCGAGCCCTATATTGTAGTGGAGGCGGAGCAGCAGCATCAGGAGCACCGCCGCGCCGCCGTTATGGGCGACCGCAGCGACAAGGGGCCAGTCGAACACGATATTGGACATCCCGGTCGCCAGCTGCAGCACCAGCATGCCGAGCAGCCAGCCTGCCTGACGGTGCAGCCCCTCCAGCCGGCGCGCACGCAAGCCGAACCACGCCAGGTAGCCCAGCACCACGAATGCGAAGCCCCGGTGCACCCAGTGGATCGCCACCAGCGCCGCGTGCGGGATGTAGTCCCCATCGGCCGTCATGCCAAGCTGGCGCCACAGCGTGAAGCCGTGCCGGAAGTCCATCTCGGGCACCAGTTGCCCATTGCACAGCGGGAAATCCGTGCAGGCAAGCACCGCATAGTTGGTGCTGACCCAGCCGCCCAGGAAGATCTGGATTGCCAGCAGCAGCAGGCCGATGCGCACCGGCCAGTGCAGCCGCGCCGCCTGGGGCGCGACCGGGTGCGGCGGGTCGCTGCGCGAGCCCAGCCGGATCAGCGCCGCCAGCAGCCCCATGCCCAGCATCAGGTGCGTGACCACGATGATCGGCTGCAGCTTCATGGTCACCGTGAAGGCGCCGAACGCACCCTGCACGCACACCAGCACCAGCACGCCGGTGGCGAACCATGGCGATTGCTTCAGCTCGCGGCGCTTGACCCAGGCCAGCACCATCAGCGCGATGATCAGCACGCCCACCGCCATCGCAAAGTAGCGGTGGATCATTTCGATCCATGCCTTCATCAGCGTCACCGGGCCGCTGGGCAGCGCGGTCTCGGCCGCGCGGATCGGCTCCATCGCGGCGTGCGGGTTGGAATGTCCGTAGCAGCCCGGCCAGTCCGGGCAGCCCAGGCCGGAGTCGGTCAGCCGCGTGAAGCTGCCGAACATGATCAGGTCCAGCGTCAGGAACGCGGTGATCCAGACCAGCTTGCGGTACTTGTTGCGATCGCCCTTGACCAGCACATAGCTCAGCGGCAGCAGTGCGATCAGGACGCCGATGATGGCCAGTTGCAGCAGCATGCCCTTCCCCTTAGCCGATGCGCGAGACCTTGAGCAGCTTCTTCAGGTCGCCGCTCAGCTTCTTGGGGTCCGGATCCTGCGGGAAGCGCATCATCAGGTTGCCGAGCGGATCCACCAGGAAGATGGTGTCCTCGGCGCGTTTGCCCGCTTCGGCCGGCAGCCATTGCTGCGCCACCTGCCGGTCCATGCGCAGGAAGCGCACGCCGGCATAGGGCTCGTTGTAGGCGGCGCTAAGGCGCTCGTCGACCTTGCCGTCATCGGTAATCAGCCACACCGGCACGATGCGCTCGCGGTCCTGTCCCTGGCCGGCGCGGATCTGGCGGATGGTAAAGAGCTTTTTGGCGCAGGCTTCGTCGCATGCGGACGGGTCGGCCGTCACCAGCAGCCACTTGCCGCGGTACTGCTCCAGCGGCACGGCGTTGCCCTGCTCGTCGGTGACGCGCACCGGCGGCATCGGCCGTTGCGGATCGACCAGCGCGCCATAGTTGGTGGCGCCGCCCCTGGGCTTGATGACGTAGTAGGTGAAGTAAGACGCGATCACCGGCGAGGCGCACACCAGCAACAGCATCAGCATCTGCAGGCGGCCACGGCGCGTGCGCGCGTCGATGCGGGGATCCTGCGGCGAGGCCGGGATCGCCGGGTGCGCCGGAGTCTGGGCGGGCGCCGGTGCGGAGTCTTGCTGTGCCATGGAAGTACGTCTGTCCTTTTTCATCTGCAGTCAGGGCCCGTCCGGGAACCTGCCCCGTCGTGCCTGCCATTCGTTCATGCGTTGTTGCGGGCCGTGGACGACGCCGCGCGCCGGCGCGCGCGCCAGCCCAGCACGGCCACCAATACGACCGTCAGCGTAGCCAGGCCGAGCCACTGGAAGGCATAGCCATAGTGCCGGTCCGCGCCCGCGTCAGCCGGCGCCCAGTCGCGAGCGAGGCCGTCGCCGGTATCGTTGCGCTGCGCGACCACCAGCGGCTGCAGCGCCAGCCCGGTTTCGGCGGCGTAGTCGGCGATTTCCAGGTTCTGGCGGATCTTGCTGCCGGCCTCGGCGCTGGCCGCCTGTCCCAGGCTATAAACCCGCGGCACGGCCGCCAGTGCCGTGCCTTCGACGGTCACCTCGCCCTCGGGGGTCGGAAACGGCGCGATCCGGGTGCGGTCCTGCGCATCGCGCGGCAGCCAGCCGCGCAGCACCAGCACCGCCCGCATCGCGCCGGCACCGTCCTGTGCCGGACCGATCACCAGCGGCGTGACCACCAGGAAGCCGGCACGGCTGTCGCCGCTGCGGCCGCCGGCGCCGTGGGGGCGATTATCCAGCAATACGGTGCGGGCCGTGTCGAAACGCCCCGTGACCCGCACCCTTCGGTCAGTCACAACTTGTGACAGCGGCGCCGCACCCAGCTCCACCGGCGGCTGTGCCGCCAGTGCCTGCAGCCGCGCGGCGCGCGCCTCTTTCTCGTGCGCGCGGTTGAGCTGCCAGTTGCCAAGGGCAGCGGTCACGGCGATCACCACCAGCGCGGCGGCCAGCGGCAGCACGCCCAGGATGCGGCCTGCCTTCATTGCGCCGACATACCCGGCGGCATGCGTGCGGGGCCGGTGCGATAATGTGCAGAACCGTCATCCATCGCGGCCACTACTACGAGACTGCGGCAAGCTCCGCTGCCAACCTGCCCCGCCATGCGCTTCGTCATCATCGTCGCCTTCATCCTGATCATCGCCAGCCTGGCCTCCGCCCTGTTCTTCATGATGCGCGACCGCGGCAAGACGCCCAACATGATGCGCTCGCTGATGCTGCGCGTGGGCTTCTCGGTGGCGCTGTTCCTGTTCATCCTGTTCTCGAGCTGGATGGGGTGGATCCACAGCACGGGCATCCGCATGGCGCCCTGACCGGGCCACCTGGCTGATTACCTTCGCAAAAGAGAAACGCCGCAGGCTGCCGGGCCTCCTGCGGCGTTTCTCTTTTGCGTTGGCGCCGGCGCCCCGCTGCGGGGTGCCGGCGGGTACGGCAGATTACAGCCAGTACACCACGACGTAGAGCAACAGCCACACCACGTCAACGAAGTGCCAGTACCAGGCGGCGCCTTCGAAGGCAAAGTGGTGATCCGGCGTGAAGTGGCCCTTGAGCACGCGGCCCAGCACCACCGCCAGCATGATCGCGCCCATGGTCACGTGGAAACCGTGGAAGCCGGTCAGCAGGAAGAAGGTCGAACCGTAGATGCCCGAGGTCAGCTTCAGGTTCAGGTCCTGGTAGGCGTGCATGTATTCGTACACCTGCAGGCACATGAAGATCGCGCCCAGCAGGATGGTCAGCACCATGCCCTGGATCAGCTGGTTGCGCTTGCCGGCCAGCAGCGCGTGGTGCGCCCAGGTCAGCGTCACGCCCGACATCAGCAGCAGCGCAGTGTTGATGGTCGGGATCGGCCACGGACCCATGGTCTGGAACGATTCCACCACGCCGGCCGGCCCCAGGTTTGGCCACACCGCGGCGAAATCGGGCCACAGGATCTTGTTGTTCAGGTCGCCCAGCCACGGCATGGCGATGGCGCGTGCGTAGAACAGCGCGCCGAAGAAGGCCGCGAAGAACATCACCTCGGAGAAGATGAACCAGCCCATCGACCAGCGGAACGAGACGTCGATGTTCTTGCCGTACATCCCGCCTTCGGACTCGCTGATGGCGTCGCCGAACCAGCTCTTGAGCACGAACAGGAACCACAGCAGGCCGAAGACGCACAGGTACGGCGCCCAGGATTGCCCGTTTACCCAACCGGCGGCGCCGGCACCTGTCATCAGCAGGCCGAAGCTTGCCGTGATCGGGTGGCGCGACGGGCCCGGTACGAAGTAGTACGGAGCGTTTGCGCGATTCGCACTCATTCTTTTATCTCCAGCTCAGAGTCTTTGATTCAGTATTCGTTATCCGTGCCGGTTTCCCGGGGCCGCCCGCCTCCTCTGGACGGCCACGCCGGCGCGGTTGTTTTTCTGCGACTGCCTTGTTGTCTACCCTTCCTGCCTTGCTACCCTGCCGCCTGGCTGACCACCATCCGCACGATGACGACCAGCACCGCGATAAACACTGCCGCGGCGATCAGCCCGGCGATGACCACATGCACCGGGTTCAGCCGCGCCATGTCGCGCTCGTGCTCCGCGCCCTTGCGCAGGCCGATGAACGACCAAAGCACCGCGCGCATGGTCTGCGCGAATGACATCTTGCGTTTGACGGCGTCCTTCAGCTCGTCCATCGCGCCCTCCGCCTCAGCTGCCCTTGCCCGCCGGCGCCGGTGCCGTCGCCGGTGCCGACAACTGGCCTTCGGGCGCCTGCGCCACCGGCGTGCCCACCTCGAAAAAGGTGTACGACAGCGTAATGCTCTTCACATCCTTGGGCAGCGCGGGGTCGATCACGAACACCACCGGCATCTCGCGCGCCTCGTTCGCCTTGAGCGTCTGCTGCTTGAAGCAGAAGCACTCCAGCTTCTTGAAATACTGGGTCGCCTGCTTGGGAGCGTAGCTCGGGATGGCCTGCGCGGAAATATCGCGCGACTGCCCGTTGGCCACCTCGTAGACGATGGTCATCATCTCGCCCGGATGCACTTCCATGCTGTTCTTCACCGGACGGAAGGCAAAGGGCCCGCGCGCGTTGGAGTCGAACTCCACCGTGACCGTGCGGCTCTTGTCGACCTGCGTGTTCTTCACCGAGCCGCCATGCAGCTCGCGCGTGGTCACCACGTTGATGCCGGTGATGTCGCAGATCTTCTTGTACAGCGGAACCAGCGCATAGCCGAAGCCGAACATCACCGCGACGATCACCACCAATCGCACCATCATGCCGCGGTTGAAGCGCTTGTCGACTTCCTGCGCTTCCTGCGCTTCCTGCGCTTCCCTGCCCTGCCGGTCGACGCTCATCTCGCTACCCTGCCACCTCAGCCAAGGAACACCATCTTGGCGAAGAACCCCAAAAAGAAAACCACCACGATCGACAGCAGGATCAGGCCAAGGCGCCGGTTGGCGGCCTTCGGGTCCGGGTGTGATGGGTTTTTGTCTGGAGCCTGCATCGTTTGCTTGCCTGCGGGAGCGGGGGGCGGACGCTGCCGCCTCCCGCTGCCTTGTTGCGCTATACCGCCTTAGCGGACCTGCGGGGGCACTTCAAAGGTGTGGAACGGCGCCGGCGACGGCACGGTCCATTCCAGCCCTTCGGCGCCTTCCCACGGCTTGTCCGCGGCCTTCTCGCCGCCACGGTACGACGGCAGCACCACGAAGAAGAAGAAATACACCTGCATCAGGCCGAAGCCGAGCGCGCCGATCGACGCAATCGCGTTGAAGTCGGTGAACTGGGTCGGGTAGTCGGCATAGCGGCGCGGCATGCCGGCGAGGCCCAGGAAGTGCATCGGGAAGAAGGTCACGTTGAAGAAGATCAGCGAACCCCAGAAGTGGACCTTGCCGCGGGCTTCGTTGTACATGAACCCGCTCCACTTCGGACCCCAGTAGTAGAAGCCCGCGAACAGCGCGAACAGCGAGCCGGCCACCAGCACATAGTGGAAGTGCGCCACGATGAAGTAGGTGTCCTGCAGCTGGATGTCGATCGGCGCCACCGCCGGCATCAGGCCGGTGAAGCCGCCGATGGTGAACACGAAGATGAAGCCGATCGAGAACAGCATCGGGGTCTCGAAGGTCATCGAGCCGCGCCACATCGTCGCGATCCAGTTGAAGATCTTCACGGCCGTCGGCACCGCGATCAGCATGGTCGCGTACATGAAGAACAGCTGGCCGGTCACCGGCATGCCGGTCGTGAACATGTGGTGGGCCCACACGATGAACGACAGGATGGCGATCGAAGCGGTGGCGTACACCATCGAGCTGTAGCCGAACAGGCGCTTGCGGGCGAACGCCGGCACCACCTGCGAAATGATCCCGAAAGCCGGCAGGATCATGATGTACACCTCGGGGTGGCCGAAGAACCAGAAGATGTGCTGGTACATCACCGGGTCGCCGCCGCCGGCGGCGGAGAAGAAGCTCGTGCCGAAGTGGCGGTCGGTCAGCACCATGGTGATGGCGCCGGCCAGCACGGGCATCACGGCGATCAGCAGGTAGGCGGTGATCAGCCAGGTCCAGCAGAACATCGGCATCTTCATCAGCGTCATGCCGGGGGCGCGCATGTTGAGGATGGTCACGATGATGTTGATCGAGCCCATGATCGACGACGCGCCCATGATGTGCATCGCGAAGATGGCCATGTCCATGCCCGGGCCCATCTGCACCGACAGCGGCGCGTACAGGGTCCAGCCGGCGGCGGTGGCGCCGCCCGGGGCGAAGAACGAGCCGGCCAGCAGCAGCGCGGCCGGCGGCATCAGCCAGAAGCTGAAGTTGTTCATGCGCGCGAACGCCATGTCGGACGCGCCGATCTGCAGCGGGATCATCCAGTTGGCGAAGCCGACGAAGGCCGGCATGATCGCGCCGAACACCATCACCAGGCCGTGCATGGTGGTGAACTGGTTAAACAGCTCGGGGCGGAAGAACTGCAGGCCCGGCTCGAACAGCTCCAGGCGGATCAGCAGCGCCAGCACGCCGCCCGACAGCAGCATGATGAACGAGAACAGCAGGTACAGCGTGCCGATGTCCTTGTGGTTGGTGGCGAACAGCCAGCGGCGCCAGCCATGCGGGTGATCGTGCGCGTGGTCGTCATGCGCATGATCGTGCGGATGGGCGAGCGCGTCCGGGGTAGCAGTACTCATCGCAAATGCTCCTCTAATCCTGTTCTGTCTTCAGCGGGTCAGCCTGCGACGCGGTTGCCCGCGAGGCTGGCCTGCTTGGCGCCGGTCTTGTCCGCGGGCCTGGCGTCGGCCTTGGGGGCCTCGCCGCCTGCGCCGCCGCCTTCGGGGAACTTGCCCGCGCGGGCACCCACGAAGTCGCCCGGCTGGATCACTTCACCCGTCTTGTTGCTCCAGGCGTTGCGCGTATAGGTCATGACCGCTGCCAGCTCGGTATCCGACAGCTGCTTCCACGACGGCATGCCGCCCTTGCCTTCCAGCAGGATGTGCATCTGGCCGGCCTTCGGGCCATTGACCAGCTTGGAGCCGTCGAGCGCCGGGAAGGCGCCGCCGCCCTTGCCGTTGGGCTGGTGGCAGACCGCGCAGTTGGCGGCGTAGACCTTCTCGCCACGAACCTTGGATTCGTCCAGCGTCCAGGTCTTGTTGGGATCGTCGGCCTTGGCCATCAGCTCCTTCTTCTTGCCGTCAACCCACTTGGTGTAGTCGGCATCCGACACCACGCGCACCACGATCGGCATGAAGGCGTGTTCCTTGCCGCACAGCTCGGCGCACTGGCCGCGGTACACGCCGATCTTCTCGGCCTTGAACCAGGTGTCGCGCACGAAGCCGGGAATCGCATCCTGCTTGACGCCGAAGGCCGGGATCATCCAGGCGTGGATCACGTCGTTAGCGGTGGTGACGATGCGAATCTTCTTGTTGACCGGCACGACCACCTCGTTGTCCACCTCCATCAGGTAGGTGTTGCCCTTGGGCTGCTCGTTGTTGATCTGCTCGCGCGGGGTGGTCAGGGTCGACACGAAGGAGATGCCCTCGCCTTCGCCCTTCAGGTAGTCATAGCCCCACTTCCACTGGTAGCCGGTGGCCTTGATGGTGATGTCGGAGTTGGTGGTGTCCTTCATCGCGACCACGGTCTTGGTGGCCGGCAGAGCCATCGCGATCACGATCAGGAACGGGACGATGGTCCAGACCACCTCGACCGTGATGCTTTCGTGGAAGGAAGCGGGCTTGGAACCCTTTGCCTTGCGGTGCGTGAAGATGGAATAGAACATCACGGCGAACACCGCGACGAAGATCACCGTGCAGATGATCAGCATCATCCAGTTCAGCCAGTGAATCTGTTCGGCGATCTTGGTAACGGGCTCGGTCAGGTTGAGCTGGCGCACGGCGGGGCCGCCGGGCATGTCGCTGACTGCGAACGCCGCGTGGCTGGCAAGCAGGGACGCACCTGCCAGACAAGCTGCGGATGCCTTCTTCCACATTTTCATTTGTTATCTACCCAATTTACAGATTCAAATCTGTCCCCGCCGCCGCCCCTGCCCCCTCTCAGAGGTGGCGCAAGGCCGCTGCGAGCTCCTGCGCGAACTTGCGTCGCCGATACGGGTCCACGTAACACCCCACCTGTACCTCACGCCCGCCCGAGCGCAGCGTCACCAGCGCGCGGAGCGATTCACCCAGTTCGACCCGCACCCAGCGCGGGTTGAATTCGTGGCGCGTCACCTGCGTGCCGCTGGCTGTCTCCACGACCAGCATGCCGTCGGTAATGCTGACGCGCTCATAGTCTGTCGCATGGCGCGCATACACAAGCAGGGCGATCCCCAGCCCGGCCAGCTCGATGCTGGCAAACGGCAGCACGAGCCAGGACCCTTGCCACGCGAAAAACAACGCGATGGCAAGCGAGACAGTGAGGATCGAGAGGTAAAACCAGCCGACCTGGCGTGGACTCAGCGAGCAATTCCGCTTCATCAGCCAGTCGTGGGGCGCGGGGAGAGGTCCGTCGTGATTTCCGCCGGAGTCACCACCTGCCGTCTGGAATGCGATACCCAAGTCTTGCATCGCCAACCACTCTGCATCGGATGCACACCCGGGACGTTGGCGCCCGGGCTGCACAGTGCAGGTGCAAAACCAGGACGTTCTTGTGCCAGGGGACCACTGCGACAAACTGGCGCATTATAGGGCGCTTCCCATACACGGACAAGGGCGGCCCTTGACCAGGGCGCTTGCGCGCCGCTCGATTCTGTGCATGGGAAATAGCCCGGAATGCCGCGCCGGCCCTCAGTCTGCGGCAATCTGTCGCACGCGCAAGTTAACTCTGTTTTAACCTGCCCGACGGGGCTTTGCACGCCCGATCTGGTCCAGCGGCACCACGGCGCGGCCCTGGTCGTCGCGCACCTGGCCCCCGCGCGCCGGCAGTTTCCACGCATGGCCGTAGACGATCTCGAAGGTCAGCGGGATCACCCCGTCGGCGTTGCGGCGCCGCTCCAGCGCCTGTGTCAGCGCCTGGTACCAGCGCCTGCCGCGCAGGCCTTGCGGCAGCGCGCTGGCCGGGCCGCGCAGGCCGCCGAAGGCCTGCACCTCGTGCAGCAGCGTGGCGGGCGACTCGTAGGTCACGGTCAGGGTTTCCATGTCCATCACCGGTGTAGACCAGCCGCCGTGGACCAGCATGTCGCCAATGTCGTGCATGTCGACAAAGCGCAACGTATGGGGCGCGCCATCGACTTCGGCAAAGGCCGCGCGCAGTTCGCCAAGGGTATCGGGGCCGAACAGCGAGAACAGCACCAGCCCTTCGTCACGCGTCACGCGGTGCCATTCCGGGAATACGCGGTGCGGCTCCGGATGCCAGTGCAGCGCCAGGTTGGACCACAGCAGGTCGAAGCTCGCGGGCGCAAAAGGCAGTGTGGCAAGATCACCCTGGACCAGGTCGAACAGCGGCCGCTTGCCCAGCATGCGGCCGAGCCAGCCCGGGCGGCGCTGCTGGTCGCGCTGGCCGGCTTCCGCCAGCATTGCCCCGGAGATGTCCAGGCCAGCGATCTGCGCATCCGGGAAGCGGGCGCGCAGCGCCGCCAGCCCCTGGCCATGGCCGCAGCCGATGTCCAGCGCGCGTTGCGGCGCCAGCCGGATCACCTCCATGCGCTCTTGCATGCGGCGGCCGATCTCGCCCAGAAGGAAGTCGAGCTGGCCGAAATGGCGGCTGCGCCGGTCGAAGGCGAGCCGGGTCAGGCGCGCGGGCGGCAGGAAGGCATCGTTACCAGCGGAGCTATCGGGGAGATCGGCGGCATGCAGGGACACGGACAGGCAGGGCAGCAAGAAAACCAGGAACCGGCGCGCGCGCCGGACGAACGCGGCCGCCGCGCAAGATGGGCCGCGGCCGGACGGCAAGTATACGCGCGCGCCGCGATAGGCGCCGGGATGGTCCGCCGCGCCTGGCGGTCCGCTGTCCCCGCGCTGCTGCCAAGTGCCTGCGCGCTGTGCGGCAGCGTGCAGCGGGATGTGGTGTGCGCGCCCTGCGCCGCGGACCTGCTGCGGCCGCTACGGCGCTGCCCCGTTTGCGCGCTGGCGCTGGGCCGCCATGCCGGCTGCCCGGGCTGCGCCGCCATGCCGCCGGCGTTCGACCATGCCTGCACGCTGGGCGACTACGCCAGCCCGCAGGACAGCCTGGTGCTGTCTCTCAAGTTCGGCCACGCGCTGCCGCTGGCCGACTGGCTGGCGGGCAGCCTCGCTGCGATCCTGCCGGCGGCTTGGGCGGCGCAGGGGCTGGCGCCGCCCGACCTGCTCGCCCCCATCCCGCTGGCGCTGCAACGGCTGGCCGCGCGCGGCTTCAACCAGGCATGGGAAATCGCCCGCCCGCTGGCGCGCCGGCTCGACCTGCGCGCCGATCCCGTGCTGCTGCGGCGCCGGCGCGATACCGGCAGCCAGCGCGCGCTGGACCTGGCCGCGCGGCAGGTGAACCTGCGCGATGCGTTCCGGCTGACGCGGCCCGCGCGGCTGGATGGGCTGCATGTGGCGCTGGTGGACGACGTGATGACTTCCGGCGCGACACTGCATGAGGCAGCGCTTGTCCTCAAGGCGCACGGCGCGGCACGCGTCAGCGTGATCGTTGCGCTGCGTACGCCCTAGCCCGGATGACAGCGCCCGGTGCGCGCGTTAAGCTGCGCACCGTTCTCAAGAAGCTGCGCATCATGTTTAACGTCGTCCTGGTCGAACCTGAAATCCCGCCCAATACCGGCAATGTGATCCGCCTGTGCGCCAACACCGGCGCGCAGCTTCACCTGGTCAAACCGCTGGGATTCCCGCTGGACGACGCGCGCATGCGCCGCGCCGGGCTGGACTACCACGAGTACGCGACCATGCGCGTGCATGAGAACTGGGACGCGCTGATGGCCAGCGAGCAACCCGATCCCGAGCGCATGTTCGCGCTGACCACGCGCGGCTCGATGCCGTTCGGACAGGTGGCATTCCGGCCGGGGGACTGGTTTGTGTTTGGCTCGGAAACGCGCGGGCTGTCGCCGGAGCGGCGCGAGTGGTTCCCGCCGGCGCAACGCATCCGGCTGCCGATGCGGCCGGACAACCGAAGCCTGAACCTGTCGAATACGGTGGCGGTGGTGGTGTTCGAGGCGTGGCGGCAGAACGGCTTCGCGGGCGGCAGCTAAGCGCCCTGCCCTGCCTACTCCGGCTGCACGCCCGCAGCGCGGATGACCTTGTCCCAACGCGCCTTCTCGCTGACCATGGTCTGGCGCAGCGACGCTGGCGCAGTTCCTGCCGGAATGAAATACTGCGCCCGCATCTTGTCGCGCACGTCGGCGCTGCCGATGATCGCCACCAGTTCACGATATAGACGATCGATCACCGGTTGCGGCGTACCGGCTGGCGCCAGCACGGCCTGCCACGAGATCGCCTCGAAGCCCGGATAACCCGATTCCGCCACCGTCGGCACCGAGGGCAGCACCGCGGTGCGGCCGGTCGTCGTCACCGCCAGCACGCGCAGCTTGCCCGCGTTGACCTGCGGCATCGCAATGGCCGGCACCATGAAGCCCGCCTGCACCTGCCCTCCCACCATTGCCGTGGCGATCTGCGGGAAGCCCGGATACGGCACGTGCTGCAGGTCGATCCCAGCCATGGCCTTGAGCTGCTCCATCGCCAGGTGCGACGCGCTGCCATTGCCGGGCGAGCCATAGTTCAGCGCGCCCGGTTTCGACCTGGCCAGCGCGACGAACTCGCGCAGGCTATGCACCGGCAGCCGCGCGTCGACCACCAGCACATTGGGCGAGGTGGCCACCAGCGTCACCGGGGCGAGCTGGCGGAACGGGTCGTAGTTGAGGTTGCGCGACAGCGTTGGCGCGGTGACCAGCGGCCCGTTGATGGTGAACAGCAGCGTATAGCCGTCCGGGGCGGCACGCGCCACCATGCCGGTGCCGATATTGCCGCCGGCGCCGGGCCGGTTTTCGATCACGACGGGCTGGCCCAGCGCGACGGCCAGCTTCTCGGTGACGATGCGGGCGATCAGGTCAGGCGACGAGCCCGGCGGGAACGGCACCACCATGCGGATGGGGTGCGCGGGCCACGGTTGCGCCAGCACGCTGGCGGAGGCGCCGGCAGCGCAGGCGGCGGCAAGCGCGATCAACGCGTGTCGGCGGGTAGGCATGCGGAAAATTTAAATGTCTTCAGGAGGATTGGAGCGCGCGCGGCGTCATTCATCGCGCGCATCGCGCTGGAGCAATTGCGCGACCGCATCGGCGGCACCCAGGCCGTCGAACAGCACGGCGCACACCGCGCGCGCGATCGGCATCTCGACGCCATGCGCGGCGGCCAGCTCGGCCACGGCCTGCGCGCAGCGCACGCCTTCGGCCACGTGGCCCAGGCCGGCCAGGATCTGCTCCAGGCTCTGCCCGGCGGCCAGTTGCTGCCCGACCTTGCGGTTGCGCGACAGGTCGCCGGTCGCGGTCAGGATCAGGTCGCCGACGCCGGCCAGCCCCATGAAGGTCTCGATCCGCCCGCCCAGCGCCAGTCCCAGCCGCGTCATCTCGGCCAGCCCCCGCGTCACCAGCGCGGCCCGCGCATTCAGGCCGAGGCCGAGCCCGTCGCTGGCCCCGGTGGCGATCGCCAGCACATTCTTGACGGCGCCGCCGACCTCGACGCCGGTCAGGTCGTCGCTGCCGTAGATGCGCATGGCGTGGTGATGGAAGGCCTGCTGGGCCCGCTCCGCCAGCGACGGCACGCTGCCCGCCACCGTCAGCGCGCACGGCAGGCCTTGCGCGACTTCGCGCGCGAAGCTGGGGCCGGTCAGCACGCCGTAGTCAAAGCCTTCCGTGCGGCCGGCGGCATCGAGTTCGGCGCGCACCATCTGGTGCGGCAGCAGGTGCGTGCCGGCCTCGAAACCCTTGCACAGCCACAGCATCGACACAGGCCGGGCGCTGCGCGTGGCCAGCCGGCGCGTCATTTCACGCAGTCCGGAGACCGGCGTGGCGACCACCACAATGCCGTCCGGATTGTCCGCGGCATGGGCCACCGCTTGCTCGAAATCGGCTTGCACCGCCAGCCGCCCGGACAGCTTCACGCCAGGCAGGTAGGCAGCGTTTTCACGCGTCGCGGCGATGGCCGCCAGTTGCGCGGCATCGCGCCCCCACAGCACCACGTCATTGGTGGCCGCGGCATGGCTGGCGAGGGCGGTGCCCCAGGCACCGGCACCGAGAAAGGTCAGTTTCATGGCAGCTCGATCGGAGAGAAATCAGGCGCTACAACATGCGCACAAGCAAAACGGGGCCGCAGCCCCGTTCCGTAGCATGGCGCGGCAGGTCGCTCGCTCAGTGGCGGGCCTGGCTGCCGTCGGGCATCACGATGCCGCTGTTGCCGCCTTCGGCCGCCTGGGCTTCCTGCATGGCCGCCTGCAGGCGTTGCTCGTACAGCGCCTGGAAATTGATTTCCGACAGGTGGATGGCCTGGAAGCCGGCACGGGTGATCACGTCCGCGATATTGCCGCGCAGGTACGGGTAGAGGATGGTCGGGCAGGCGATGCCCAGCAGCGGGTCCAGCTGCTCCACCGGCACGTTGCGGATATCGAAAATGCCGGCCTGGTGCGCTTCCACCAGGAATGCCACCTTGTCCTGCACCTTGGTCGTCACGGTGCCGGTCACGACCACCTCGAAGATGCCTTCCTGCAGCTGCGAAGCGCCAACGTTGACCTGCACTTCCACCGACGGGGCTTCCGATTCCAGGAAGATGCCGGGCGAATTGGGCTGCTCCAGCGACATGTCCTTCAGGTAGACGCGCTGGATGTTGAAGAAGGGTTGATCGTCCTGCTGGGTGTTTTGCTGGTCGCTCATGAAAGGCTTCCGGGAGGATGGGCGTTGGGCGCGGCGGCGGCAGCGCCTGCGAGGCGCAAGGACTGGCCGGTGCCCGGTTGGAAAAGTGGAAAGCGCATATGGTACATGACGCGGGTGGCGATTTCACCCGCGCCGGCGCTGGGACGGCCAGGAATGAGAGAGTTCTGACCGCCAGCGCGATCAGGCTGCCAGCAGCGGCATCAGGCCGCCCTTGCGGTCCAGCGCCGAGAGGTCGTCGAAGCCGCCCACATGGGTCTCGTCGATGTAGATCTGCGGCACGGTACGGCGCCCGGTACGCGACATCATTTCTTCGCGCTTGCCCGGTTCGCGGTCGATCAGGATCTTCTCGATCGTCTCGACCCCGCGGGACTTGAGCAGGCGTTCAGCCATATTGCAAAACGGGCACACCACGGTGCTGTACATGACGACGCGTGCCATGTGGGTTCTCCTTCAATACGAGTTCAGCGCACGACCCG
Organism: Cupriavidus consociatus; assembly: GCF_017814975.1. Lineage (GTDB taxonomy): Bacteria > Pseudomonadota > Gammaproteobacteria > Burkholderiales > Burkholderiaceae > Cupriavidus > Cupriavidus consociatus. The sequence goes on along the minus strand of NZ_JAGIQA010000005.1, from coordinate 58,678 downwards.
GCGGGCGGACGCCTTGTGACGGATACGGCGGAAATACGGCCCAGCGCCGACAACCAACGAGATCGACCAGGGGCCTCAGCCGGGTTTCTGCAATGAACGCAAAAGCCGCGCCATCGGCAGCTTACTTGACCAGCGGCAGACCCGCCTGCTGCCAGGCGGCGATACCGCCCTCGAGCGCATAGATCTCACTGTAACCGGCTTCCTTCAGCGCTGCCTGAGCCTTGCCCGCGCGCTGGCCGTTCTGGCATACCACGATGATGGGGGCCGCCTTATCCTTTGCAAGACCCGCGGCGCGCGAGGCCAGGTCGCCCAGCGGGGCACTCTTGGCCTGGGGCAGGTGACCCTTGGCGTACTCGGCGGGCTCGCGGATGTCGACCACGACGGCGCCACGCTTGTTGATCAGCTGCGTGGCGGCGGCCGTATTGACGGACTTGGCGCCGGTGCTGCGCGAGATCGCAGGCCAGGCCAGCAGGCCGCCGGAGACCACGGCCAGGGCGATCAGGGCGAGGTTGTTGTAGTCGGCAAAGAAATTCACGTTGGCTTTCCGGTAGGTTGGGTCGGCGGCATTATAAAATATGCGGTTTGGCGTCCGGGCCCCTGCCGCAGCGGGCCACCCGCCATTGTCGCCTGTCCGAGACATGGGGCGCCCATGAAGCACTTCGGACCAGGTGGCGGCGCGGACGCACGCAGGTTACCTACTCTCTGGAAGCAGCAGCATGTACAAGCTCGTCCTTATCCGCCACGGCGAATCCACCTGGAACCTTGAAAACCGCTTCACCGGCTGGGTCGACGTCGACCTCACCGAAACCGGCGCCGCCCAGGCACGCCAGTCCGGCAAGCTGCTCAAGGAAGCCGGCTTCGGCTTCGACATCGCCTACACCTCGGTCCTCAAGCGCGCCATCCGCACACTATGGCACGTGCAGGACGAAATGGACCTGATGTGGATCCCGGTGCGCAACGAATGGCGCCTGAACGAACGCCACTATGGCGCGCTGGCGGGGCTGAACAAGGCCGAGACCGCGGCCAAGTTCGGCGACGAGCAGGTGCTGGTGTGGCGCCGCAGCTATGACACGCCGCCCCCGGCACTGGAGCCGACCGATCCGCGTGCTTCGTTCGACGATCCCCGCTACGCCAATGTGCCGCGCAACGAGATCCCGCTGACCGAATGCCTGAAGGACACGGTCGCCCGCGTGATGCCGCTGTGGAACGAATCGATCGCTCCCGACATCAAATCCGGCAAGCGTGTGGTCATTGCCGCGCACGGCAACAGCATCCGCGCGCTGGTGAAGTACCTGGACCAGATTTCGGATGACGATATCGTTGGACTCAACATCCCCAATGGCACCCCGCTCGTGTACGAGCTGGACGCCGACCTGCGCCCGATCCGCCACTACTACCTGGGCGACCAGGACGCCATCGCCGCTTCGCTGGCGGCCGTGGCCAACCAGGGCAAGGCGCGCTGAGCCCCGCCTGGGCAGCCGCGCCGGCGCCTGCGCGCCGGTGTGCGGCCGCCCACCCTGAACCGGGACGTGGCAGGTCCATTTATCCACTCGCCCTTATACTGTCGGACACAAGCGCCCCGCAGTTCCGGTCTTCCCGACGCCGGGCGCCCGCAGCCGGCATAATCCCCATACGTACAATCCGTACACGTTCAGGCAGCCCTCATGCGCAAGACGCTCAAGAACATCAGTCTAGTTTCTGTCGGCCTCGTCGCCGGCGTGCTCGCCACGCTGCAGATCTCGGCGACCGCACAGAACTCATCGGGCCCCTTGCCGCTGGACCAGCTGCGGCTGATGGCCGATATCTTCGGGCAGATCAAGCGCGAATACGTCGAGCCGGTCGATGACAAGAAGCTGCTGACCGAAGCCATCAAGGGCATGGTCGCCAGCCTCGACCCGCATTCGTCCTACCTGGACGAGAAGGACTTCAAGGAACTGCAGGAAGGCACCCGCGGCCGCTTTGCCGGCCTGGGCATCGAGATCTCGCAGGAAGAAGGCCTGGTCAAGGTGATTAACCCGATCGAGGATACGCCCGCGTTCCGCGCCGGCATCCAGCCGGGCGACCTGATCACCCGCATCGACGACAAGCCGGTGCGCGGCCTGCCGCTGGAGCAGGCGGTCAAGCGCATGCGCGGCGAGCCGGGCACCAAGGTCACGCTGACCATCTACCGCAAGAGCGAGGAACGCACCTTCCCGGTCTCGATCACGCGCGCCGAGATCCGCGTGCAGTCGGTCAAGGCCAAGATGCTTGACCACAATATCGGCTGGGTGCGCCTGACCAGCTTCCAGGAGCGCACCGTCGCCGACCTGTCGCGCAAGCTGGCCGAACTCGCGCAGAAGAACCCCAACATGAAGGGCCTGGTGCTGGACCTGCGCAACAACGGCGGCGGCGTGCTGCAAGGCGCGGTCGGCGTGGCTGCGGCCTTCCTGCCGGAAGACGCCACCGTGGTCTCGACCAATGGCCAGGTGCCCGATGCCAAGCGTACCTACAAGGCGTCGTACAACAACTACCGCCTGTCGTCGCTGGACGACGATCCGCTCAAGAGCCTGCCCGCGCTGTACAAGAAGATCCCGATGGTGGTGCTGACCAACGCCTACTCGGCCTCGGCATCCGAGATCGTCGCGGGCGCGCTGCAGGACCACCACCGCGCCCAGATCATGGGCAAGACCACCTTCGGCAAGGGCTCGGTGCAGACCGTGCGGCCGCTGACCAACGACACCGGCATCAAGCTGACCATCGCGTACTACTACACGCCGAGCGGCAAGTCGATCCAGGCCAAGGGCATCCGCCCGGATATCCCGGTCGACCAGAACCCCGAAGGCGATCCGGACGACGCGCTGATCACGCGCGAGATCGACACCGAGCGCCACCTGCACAACAAGCAGGAATCGGAAGAGCCGGAGATGACCGAGCGCGAGCAGCGCCGCGTCGAGGAACTGCGCCGCCTGGAGGAAGAGAACGCGAAGAAGACGCCGGAAGAGCGCGAGAAGGACCGCCGCAAGAAGCCGGTGGAATTCGGCTCCGCCGACGACTTCATGCTGCAGCAGGCGATCGCCCAGCTCAACGGCCAGCCGGTCAAGCGCTCCAAGTCGAAGCTGGAAACCAACCCGCCGGCTGACAACGGCAAGGCGGCGAAGCCGAAGGGCGGCGCCAAGCCGGCCGCCAAGCCTGCCGCCCCGGCTCCGGGCAAGCAGCCGCCGGCAAGCGCGCCGATCGGCGAGCCGCTGGGGACGCCGACCGGCAAGGCGCCCTGAGGCGCTGATCTACACCGCCGGTGTGCCCCTCTCCCGCTTGCGGGAGAGGGGCTGCCCTGTTCGGGATTCCATCATGAGCGACGACGGCCTCAACGACGAACAACTGCTGCGCTACTCCCGGCACATCCTGCTGGACGAGCTTGGCATCGAAGGACAGCGGCGCCTGCTGTCCGGGCATGCGCTGGTGATCGGTGCCGGCGGGCTGGGCGCCGCCGCGCTGCCCTTCCTGGCCTCGGCCGGCGTGGGCCTCATCACCATCGTCGACAACGACGAGGTCGATCTGACCAACCTGCAGCGCCAGATCATCCACACCACCGCCAATGTGGGCCGGCCCAAGGTCGACTCGGCGCGCGAAGGCATGCTGCGCATCAACCCGGGGCTGGAAATCGTCACGGTGCCGGCGCGCGTGGGCGATGCCGAGCTGGAACAGCTGGTCGCCTCGGCCAGCGTGGTGCTGGACTGCTGCGACAACTTTGCCACGCGCCAGGCAGTCAACCGCGCCTGCGTCCACCACAAGGTGCCGCTGGTGTCGGGGGCCGCGCTGCGCTTCGACGGCCAGATCAGCGTGTTCGACCGGCGCCAGCCCGAAGCGCCCTGCTACGCCTGCCTGTTCCCGCCTGCAGAGCCCGCGCCGGAAGTCGCCTGCGCCACCATGGGCGTGTTCGCGCCGCTGGTCGGCATGGTCGGCACGGTGCAGGCGGCCGAGGCACTCAAGCTGCTGGCTGGCGTGGGCGAGAGCCTGGCGGGACGGCTGCTGATGGTCAACGCGCTGTCGATGGAATGGACCACGATGCGGCTGGCCCGCACTCCGGAGTGCCCGGTGTGCGGCGGGCACTGAACACTCGAACGGGGTTGCCGCTCAGTCCTGCGGCGCCGAGTGCGCGAGCAGCCAGTCGGTGACCGCGGCGCGGTCGCCGCGGAACACGATGCGCGCATCGCGCTGCGCGCGCTGGTAGGCATACATGGGATCGTAGTAGTCGCGCAGCAGGATCTCGATCCAGCCGCGGTGCAGCGCCACGTCGCCTGACTCGGCCTGCCGCGCCAGCGCCTGCTCCAGCAACGCCGACAGCTTGCCGTAGCGCTCTCCCCCGAGCCGCGGTGCGATCGCCGCCATGGCGTCGCGCAGCCGGGCGGAATAAGCGTCGAAACCCATGCCGTCGCCATGCCCGGAGACGAATTCCGCCGCCAGCCCCTGCACGTAATCGCGCAGCACGCGCTCCACGCGTTCCTCGAAAGACGCTTCGAGCCACACCAGCGGGCTCGCCTGCATGCGTTGCGTCAGCGCTTGCGGCACATCGCGGCTGCCGATAAAGCGGCCCTCGTCTTCCACCACCAGCGCGCGGAAGCGGGCCTCGATACGGCGCAGCACATCGATCGTCAGTGCGTTCTCGAAATCAACCTGTGGCGGTTGCGCCTGCGCACGCCTGCCAAAGGCCGAGCCGCGGTGCCGCGCATGGCCCTCCAGGTCGAGCGCAGCCGGCACGTCGGCCAGCACGTCGGTCTTGCCGCTGCCCGTCATGCCACCCAGCACCAGCCACTGCTGCCCGGCGGCCGCGGCGTCGAGGGTGGCGATCAGGAAGGCGCGCATCGCCTTGTAGCCGCCCGTTACGCGCGGATAGTCGATGCCGGCGTCGTGCAGCCATTGCTGCACCAGCTGCGAGCGCAGCCCGCCGCGGAAGCAATACAGGTAGCCATCCGGATGCGCACGGGCAAAGTCCGACCACGCGGCGACGCGGGACGCCTTGTGCTCGCCCGACACCAGCTGGTGCCCAAGCTCGATCGCGGCCTGCTGACCTTTCTGGGCGTAGCACAGGCCGACGGCGTGGCGCTCGGCGTCATCCATCAGCGGCAGGTTGACCGCGCCCGGAAAGGCGCCGCGCGCGAACTCCAGCGGCGCGCGCACATCCAGCATCGGCACGCCACTGAGAAACAGGCTGCGGAAGTCCGCGGTATCAGCACGCATCTCAGCCAGCCTCAGGCGACTTCGACGGCCAGCGCCGCGCGTGCCACCATTTCTCCGATGGGCGTCAGCGACAAGCCAAGGCGCTGGCATTCGGCCGCAAACTCCGCCTCGCCGGCCAGCTCGACCGCCACCAGCAGCCCGCCGCTGGTCTGCGGATCGCACAGCACCGCGCGCTGCACCTCCGTCAGCGGCGTGATGCGGTGGCCGTAGCTGTCGAAATTGCGCTGCGTGCCGCCCGGCACGCAGCCCTGGCCAATGTAGTCGACCACGTCGTCGAGCACCGGCACCGCCGCGTAATCCAGGCGCGCGGTCAGTCCACTGCCGTCGGCCATCTCGACCAGGTGGCCGAGCAGCCCGAAGCCGGTCACGTCGGTCATCGCGCGCACGCCAGGCAGTCGCCCGAAGGCGCTGCCGGGACGGTTCAGCACGCACATCCAGTCGCGCGCGAGGTCGCGGTTGTCGGTCCGCAGCATGCCCTTCTTCTCGGCCGTCGTCAGCACGCCGATACCCAGCGGCTTGGTCAGGTACAGCCGGCAGCCGGGCGTGGCGGTGTCATTGCGCTTCATGTGGGCGCGCTCGACGATGCCGGTAACGGCGAGCCCGAAGATGGGCTCCGGCGCATCGATCGAATGTCCGCCGGCAAGCGGGATGCCGGCGTCGTCGCAGGCGCGCCGCCCGCCTGCAACCACCTCGCGCGCAACCTCGGGCGGCAGGACGTTGACCGGCCAGCCGAGGATGGCGATGGCCATCAGCGGGTCGCCGCCCATTGCATAGATATCGCTGATCGCATTGGTGGCGGCGATGCGCCCGAAGTCGAACGGGTCGTCGACGATGGGCATGAAGAAGTCCGTTGTCGACACCACGCCTCTTCCGCTGTCCGTGCCATCGATCGCATAGACCGCAGCATCGTCGCGCGAGGCATTGCCCACCCACAGCCGCGGATCGAGGTGCTGCGCCCCGCTGCCGGCGAGGATCACATCGAGCACTTTGGGGGAAATCTTGCAGCCGCAGCCAGCGCCGTGGCTGTACTGTGTCAGGCGGATGGGACCGGTGGTCATGGCTGGCTCCGTCGCAGCGCGCCGGCCGGGCAGGAGCCACTACCGGGCCAGGCACGCCTGGATGAAGAAAGGAATTGGAATGAGAAAGGTTACTGCCTACAGCCGAACAACATGGCAGCGCCGGGTGGCGCCGCGCGCGGTAAGGCTGGCCGCCTTTGCAGCATACCGCAGCGGCGGCCGGGCCTGGGACGGACGGCTTACTGCTCGCCCGGCTCCATCTGCGACTGCAGGTAGTTCTGCAGGCCGACCTTGTCGATCAGGTCCAGCTGCGTTTCCAGGTATTCGATATGTTCCTCGGTGTCGGTGAGGATATCGACCAGGATTTCGCGGCTGACGTAGTCGCCGACCGATTCGCAGTAGGCGATGCCTTCCTTGACGGTCTGGTGCGCGGTCTGCTCCAGCTTCAGGTCGCACTTGAGCATTTCTGGCGTGTCTTCGCCCAGCAGCAGCTTGTGCAGGTCCTGCAGGTTGGGCAGGCCGTCCAGCATCAGGATGCGGTCGATCAGGCGGTCGGCGTGCTTCATTTCGCCGATCGATTCCTTGTACTCGACGTCACCGAGCTTTTTCAGGCCCCAGTGACGGTACATGCGAGCGTGGAGGAAATACTGGTTGATCGCGGTCAGCTCGTTCTTGAGCTGGGCGTTCAGATGCTGGATGACCTTCTTGTCACCTTTCATTGGCGGCTCCTGTTGCATCGGGCCCGCGCAAAAACACGAAGCGGCGCCATTGGCGCCGCGTGCAGTCGGTGAGAATAGAAATGCGCAAAACGCGCCGTGAACTGACTTTCAGCTCACATGGGCGCGTTCAGGCAACCAGCGCCTTGCGCTGGTCGTTCGCGACTGCCGGGTCCCGAGTGTCCATTATGGTACATGGGCCCGACACGGAACAGGAAGAAATCTCCACAACCTGGATGCTTGCGAGCGTGGCCTTGGTGACATTGCGCACCGCCGCGACGCCCTCCTGCAACACTTGCTGCGCGCAGTCGCGGCAACGTCCGCAGCATGTGCCGACGCCAAGCGTCTCGGCCAGTTCGTCGAGGGTCTCGACGCCCAGGTGAGCGGCACCGTGGATCTCACGATCGGTGATCTGGTTGCAGATGCAGACGTACACAAATCCCTCCGTTGGGGCGCGTGGCACCGGCATGCCACTGCGAATGAACGTCAGAATATCAGAGATCGAAAATGATAACAATTCCCATTAGCGACATGGGAACGTCTCTGCACATCGGGTGGTAAAACTGCATCAGACGTTAAAAGAAGGCGGCGGAAGCGGCACTCTCCGGTAGCTTAAAGTGCCTCGTTTGCCGCCTCGCGCCCTCGGAAAACCCTGCCCCTATCAGGGTCTGGAGATCTGGCTCAGCGCCGCCGCGAGGTCCTCGGGATCATAGGCATTGAGCACCTGGTCCACCAGCGGTTCGAGGTGCTCGCAATTGGCGTGCAGGATCTCCTGTTTGACCCGCAGCAACTGCGCCGGGTGCATCGAGAACTCGCGCAGGCCCATGCCCAGCAGCAGCCGCGTCATGGAAGGATCCCCCGCCATTTCGCCACACACGGCCACCGGAACGCCGGCGCGGTTGGCCTCGCGGATGGTGCGCGCCACCAGTTGCAGCACGGCCGGGTGCAGCGGATCGAACAGGTGCGCCACGGCATTGTCGGCGCGGTCGATCGCCAGCGTGTACTGGATCAGGTCGTTGGTGCCGATGGACAGGAAATCCATCTTGCGCAGGAACAGCGGCAGCAGCAGCACCGCCGCCGGGATCTCGATCATGGCGCCGACCTTCATGCCGGGGTCATACGGCTCGCCGCGCTCGTCCAGCTGGCGCTTGGCCTTGGCGATCAGCGCCAGGGTCTGGTCGATCTCGCTGGCGTGCGCCAGCATCGGCACCAGCAGCCGCACCGGACCGAAGGCCGAGGCGCGCAGCAGCGCCCGCAGCTGGGTCAGGAACATGGTCGGCTCCGACAGCGACCAGCGGATCGCGCGCAGCCCCAGCGCCGGGTTTAGCGCCGTTTCGAAGTCATCGCCCCGCCCGTCGCCGCGGCCATCGCGTCCGTCGCGGCCGTCGAGCGGCTTGTCCGCGCCGATATCGATGGTGCGGATGGTCACCGGCAGCCCGTGCATGGCGTCGACCGCGCCGCGGTAGGCCTGGAACTGCTCTTCCTCGTCCGGCAGTTCGCCGCGCCGGTTCATGAACAGGAACTCGGACCGGAACAGGCCGACGCCCACCGCGCCCGCAGACAGCGCGGAGCCGGCGTCCTCGGCCATCTCGATATTGGCCAGCAGCTCGATCTCGAGCCCGTCCAGCGTCACCGCCGGGGTATGGCGCAGCCGCTGCAGGTGCTTCTTCTCCAGCGCGCGCTCGCTTTGCCGGTGGCGGTATTCCTCGAGGATGATGGCCGTGGGGTCGACGATCACCAGCCCGGCGTCGCCGTCGATGATGATCCAGTCGTCCTGGCGGATCAGCTCGCTCGCGCTCTGCACCCCCACCGCGGCCGGGATATCCAGGCTGCGCGCGACGATGGCGGTGTGCGAGGTGCGCCCGCCCAGGTCGGTGACAAAGCCGTGGAACACGGTGTGGCGGAACTGCAGCATGTCGGCCGGGGCGATGTCGTGGGCCACCACGATCACGCCCGGCGCCGGCTCGCCGTCGGCCGCCAGTGCCGGCACCGGCGCCGGTACCAGCACGGGGGCGCCGGCCAGCGCCTTCAGGATGCGCTCGACCACCTGCTGGATGTCGGCCTTGCGCTCGCGCAGGTATTCGTCCTCGATCTCGTCGAACTGGCGCATCAGTTCTTCGAGCCGCGTGGTGAGTGCCCACTCTGCGTTGTAGCGGCGGCCCCGGATCAGCGCCTCGGGCTCGCGCGCGAGCGCCTCGTCGTCGAGGATCATCGCGTGCACGTCGAGGAAGGCGCCCATCTCCTCGGGCGCGTCGCGCGGCAGGTCGCGCTTGAGCGCCGCCAGTTCCGCGCGCACCGCGGCCCGGGCGGCGCGCAGCCGTTCGACCTCGGCATCGAGCTGGTCTTCATCGACCAGGTAGTGCGACACGTCCAGCGCCGCGGGCGCGAGCAGGTGCGCGCGGCCGATGGCCACGCCGCGCGAGACCGGGATGCCGTGCAGGGCGAAAGGCATGTACCGCTCCGTCAGGAACGTTTAAGAATTCGAAGTTGCGGGAGCGGGGCCGCCGGCCTCACTCTCCCTCACCAAACCGGTTGGCGATCAGCGCCAGCAACGCATCCATGGCTTCCTGCTCGTCGGGCCCGTCGGTCTCGAGGGTCACCGTGGAGCCGATGCCGGCCGCCAGCATCATCACGCCCATGATGCTCTTGGCATCGACCTGGCGCCCGTTGCGGGACATCTTGACCTGGCTGACGAAGCTGCCTGCGAGCTGGGTCAGCTTGGCGGACGCGCGTGCATGCAGTCCGAGCTTATTGATGATGGTGGTGTCCCTCTGCAGCATATTTGTCGGGATGGTTGGCGGTTTGGTTCTGTACGGTGGTGGTGCCGACCTGCAGCACGCCTTGCGAGCCGCCCGCCAGCGCCTTGTTGACAAGCTGGTCGAGCTTCTCGTTGCGGTAGCAGATGGCGCGCACGAGCATGGGCAGGTTGACGCCGGCCAGCACGCGCACACGGCCCGGCTCGGCCAGGCGCGCGGCGATATTGGCCGGGGTCGCGCCGAAGATATCGGTCAGGACCAGCGCGCCATTGTCTTCGCAGACGGCGTCCAGGCGGCGCCTGGCCTCGGCCAGCACGGCGGCGGGGTCCGCATCGGGAAGGACGTCGATGGCTTCCAGCCGCTGCGGCTGGCCGCAGTAGACGTGGGCGGCGCAATCGCGCAGGGCCGAAGCCAGCGGGGTGTGCGCGATGATCAGGATGCCTGCCATGATGGTGAATCCGTTGGATTGCCCAGATTGTAGCAGGCGGCCCCCCGTGCTCCCGCTGCCAGCCGGGACGGTTGCCGTTCAGCTGCCGGCGGCGCCCACGGCGTGTTCGAGCGCGTCGATGAACATCGCCGCGACGTGGAACCCGGTTTGCTGGGTGATTTCCTGGAAGCAGGTCGGACTCGTCACATTGACTTCCGTCAGGTAGTCGCCGATCACGTCCAGGCCCACCAGCAGCAGGCCCTGCTCCCACAACCCCGGCGCCAGCGATTCGGCGATCTCGCGGTCGCGCTGGCTCAGCTCCTGGGCGCGGCCGCTGCCGCCGGCGGCCAGGTTGCCGCGCACTTCGCCGGCCATCGGCACGCGCGCCAGCGAATAGGGCACCGGCACGCCGCCGATCAGCAGGATGCGCTTGTCGCCGTCCTTGATCGCCGGGATGTAGCGCTGCACCATCAGGGTGCGGGCGCCGTCCTGGCCCAGCGTCTCGACGATGGCGGCCAGGTTCATGCCGTCCGTGCCTACCCGGAACACGCCCATGCCGCCCATGCCGTCGAGCGGCTTGACGATGATGTCGCGGTGCTCGGCATGGAAGTCGCGGATGCGTGCCAGGTCGCGCGTCACCAGCGTCGGCGTGATGAATTCCGGATGCTGGGCGATCGCCAGCTTCTCGGAATGGTCGCGGATCGCGCGCGGCTTGTTGAACACGCGCGCGCCCTGCTGCTCGGCCAGCTCCAGCAGCCAGGTGCTGGTGACGTATTCCATGTCGAACGGCGGGTCCTTGCGCATCAGCACCGCGTCGAAGGCGGAGAGCGGCTCCAGCGCGCTGTTGCCTTCGCGGTACCAGGCCTTGTCGTCACCCGTCAGGTGCAGGCGCGTGGCCAGCGTCTCGACGGTGCTGCCCGACAGGCACAGCTGCGGCTGCAGGCACCAGTACAGCTCGTGGCCGCGCGCGGCGGCCTCGGTCATCATGGCATAGGTGGAGTCCTTGTAGGTCTTGAAGGTCTCCAGCGGATCGGTGATGAAGAGGATGCGCATCAGTCAGGACTCGTCAGGGCTCGTCACAGGATCGGGTTCGGGTCGGTCTTTTCGAGTTCGATAGACGCCGCCAGCAGCGCCAGGCGCGCCACCACGCCGTACATATAGAAGCGGTTCGGCACCGCCGCACCCGGTTTGGCATGGCTGTCGGGGATGCCGTTGGGGGCGAACGCCAGCGGCACGAAATGCATGCCCGGGGCGTTCAGGTTTTCATCGTTGCCGCGGCCGGTGTGCACGCGGTAGAAGCCGCCCACCACGTAGCGGTCGATCATGTAGACCACCGGCTCGGCCACCGCCTCGTTGACCTTCTCGAAGGTGTGCACGCCTTCCTGGATGATGACGTCGCTGACCTCGAGGCCTTCCTTGACGACGCTCATCTTGTTGCGCTCTTTCCGGTTCAGGCCCTTGACCTCGGACGGGTCGCGCACGGTCATGATGCCCATGCCGTAGGTGCCGGCATCGGCCTTGACCACCACGTATGGCGTTTCCTTGATGCCGTACTCGCGGTACTTCTTGGCGATCTTCTTCAGCACGCCTTCGACCGCGTCGGCCAGCTCTTCCTCGCCCACGCGCTCGTGGAAATTCACGCCGGTGCAGCGGGCAAAGTACGGGTTGACCATCCACTGGTCGATGTCGATCAGCTTGGAGAACTTCTTGGCCACCTCGTCGTAAGCGGCAAAGTGGCTGGTCTTGCGGCGGGTCGACCAGCCGGCATGCAGCGGCGGCAGCAGGTACTGCTCGTTGATGTTTTCCAGGATCGGCGGGATCCCGGCCGACAGGTCATTGTTCAGCAGGATCGAGCACGGATCGAAGTCCTTCAGCCCCAGCCGGCGGCCCTTGGTGCCCAGGCGCGCCAGCGGCTCGACCACCAGGGTCTGGCCATCGGGCAGCTCGATCGGGGTCGGCTCGGTGATTTCCTCGGACAGCGAGCCCAGGCGCACATTCAGCCCCGCCTGGCGCATGATCAGCGACAGCCGCGCCACGTTCTGCAGGTAGAACATGTTGCGCGTGTGACGTTCCGGAATCAGCAGCAGGTTCTTGGCATCGGGGCAGATCTTCTCGATCGCCGCCATCGCCGCCTGCACGGCCAGCGGCAGCATTTCCGGTGCCAGGTTGTTGAAGCCGCCCGGGAACAGGTTGGTGTCGACCGGCGCCAGCTTGAAGCCGGCGTTGCGCAGGTCCACCGAACAATAGAAGGGGGGCGTATGCTCCTGCCATTCCAGCCTGAACCAGCGCTCGATCGACGGGGTGGCGTCCAGGATCTTCTTCTCCAGTTCGAGCAGAGGACCGTTCAGCGCGGTGATGAGATGCGGGACCATATCCATCCTATAGATCGTCTTTATCGTTCGCCCCGATTGTAGAGGAACGGCCAAACAGGCGCTGGCACACTCCTGATAAGGATATGCAGGCCCGTGGCATGAGGGAAAACGATATGGGGACGCCGCGCGGGAAATAAAGGGCCGCCGCCGCGGGCAAAAAAAAAGCGCGGTAAGCACCGCGCTTTTAAATGGCCTGACAGATACGGGGAGCGTTCTGCAGGTGGAGGAAACTGCCTCACTGGCAATGTATGTGCCCCGCACATTAAAGACAATTGAAGCTTTTTAAGATCGGAGTTAAGCACTTTGCGAAAAGCCCGCGTGCGTGCCGGGGAGATCGGCTGCCAGCCCGCTCCGGCATTGGGCTGGCGCCTTTTGCGAGTTTTCTCCGGGCAGCCGCCCCGCGATCCGGCATCGCGTTGTGGTCGGTCATAATGCCCGCTTGATAAGACATAGAAAAAACCCGGCTCGCGGCCGGGCAAAACTCCTGAGAGACCGATTCCCAATCAGCTCTCCAGCACAACACCCTGGCGATCAGCCTTCATATGCGGTCTCGCCGTGCGAGGTGATATCCAGGCCCTCGCGCTCTTCGTCTTCGGGCACCCGCAGGCCGATCAGCATGTCCACCAGCTTGTAGGCCACGAAGGACACGATGCCTGACCACACCACCGTGGTCAGCACGCCTTCGAACTGCACCCACAGCTGGCCGGCGATCGAATAGTCTTCCGCCACCTTGTTGGCCACGTAATCGTAGATGCCGGTGCCGCCCAGGCTCGGCGCGGCGAACACGCCGGTCAGCAGCGCGCCCACGATGCCGCCCACGCCGTGCACGCCGAACACGTCCAGCGAGTCGTCCATGCCCAGCATGCGCTTCAGGCCGGTCACGCCCCACAGGCACAGCAGGCCAGCCACCAGGCCCATCACGATCGAGCCCATCGGGCCGACAAAACCGGCTGCCGGGGTGATTGCCACCAGGCCGGCCACTGCGCCCGAGGCACCGCCCAGCATCGACGGCTTGCCCTTGCCGATCCACTCGCCAAAGGTCCACGCCAGCACCGCGGCGCAGGTCGCCAGCAGGGTGTTGACGAAGGCCAGGGCGGCACCGGCGCTGGCTTCCAGGCCCGAGCCGGCGTTGAAGCCGAACCAGCCGAACCACAGCAGCGAGGCACCGACCATGGTGAAGGTCAGGCTGTGCGGACGGATCGCCTCGCGGCCGAAGCCGATGCGCTTGCCGAACAGGTACGCGCCCACCAGGCCCGCCACGGCGGCGTTGATGTGCACCACGGTGCCGCCCGCGTAGTCGAGCGCGCCCTTCTGGAACAGCCAGCCCGACTTGGCGGTCGCGGCAGCGCCGGCGGCAGCGTCGGTGTAGGCGTCAGGACCCGGCCAGAACCAGACCATGTGCGCCATCGGGGTGTAGGCGAAGGTGAACCACAGCACCACGAACACCAGCACGGCCGAGAACTTGGCGCGCTCCGCGAAGGCGCCGATGATCAGACCGCAGGTGATGCAGGCGAAGGCGCACTGGAAGGCGAAGAAGCCCAGTTCCGGGATCACCACGCCCTTGCTGAAGGTAGCCGCCATGGCTTCCACCGTCAGCCCCTTCATGAAGAGCCGGTCGGTGCCGCCGAAGAAGGCGTTGCCCTCGGTGAAGGCGAAGCTGTAGCCATAGATCGCCCACAGCAGCGCCACCAGCGAGAAGATCACCAGGCACTGCATCAGCACCGACAGCATGTTCTTGGAACGCACCAGGCCGCCGTAGAACAGCGCCAGGCCCGGCAGCGTCATCAGGATGACGAAGGCGGTGGCCACCAGCAGCCAGGCCACGTCGCCCTTGTTGGGCTGCGGGGCTGCCGGTGCGGCGGCGGCTTCAGCGGGAGCGGCCGGGGCCGCCGCCGCGGGGGCGGCAGCCGGCGCGGCGGCTGGTGCGGCTGCCGCTGCAGCAGCGGCGGGAGCGGGGGCCGCCGAGGCGGCCGGGGCCGAAGCCTCCGCCGCCGGCTTGTCCTGTGCGGCGGCAGGCGCGGACATGCCCACGCCCGCCGTGCCGATGGCCAGCGCCATCGCGCCGGCCGTCAGGAATCGCTTGATCCAGGTTTTCATGTGATTAGCCTCTGTCTCTATGCTGTCTTGGGTCACAGGGCATCGCCGCCGGTCTCGCCGGTGCGGATGCGGATGACCTGCTCGATCGGTGCCACGAAGATCTTGCCGTCGCCGATCTTGCCGGTGCGGGCCGACTTCTCGACCGCCTCGATGGCGCGCTCGACCACGTCGTCGGGCACCGCCACCTCGATCTTCACCTTGGGCAGGAAATCGACGATGTACTCGGCGCCGCGGTACAGCTCGGTATGGCCCTTCTGGCGACCGAAGCCTTTCACTTCGGTGACGGTGATGCCGGACACGCCTACGTCCGACAGTGCCTCGCGCACTTCGTCGAGCTTGAACGGCTTGATGACTGCGATGATGAGTTTCATCCGGGTTCTCCTTGGGGCAGGCCTGCTTCAGCCTGCCCGGCCTGCAGCGGTGATTAAAAAGTCTTGGTGATCGAGGCCCAGGCCGTCGCCTTGCCCAGGTAGCGGCCGCGGTTGGCACTGGTATAGGCGACTTCCTTGGCGTTCGTGTCGACGTAGGCCACGGCCAGCGCAAAACCCTTGCCCAGGTCCTTGGTCAGGCCGATCTTCCAGTCGGTGTAGGAGGCGTCGCTGTTGTGCTTCACGCCCTGGTAGCCGACGTGCGCGTTCAGAGTCAGGTCCCAGAAGTTCAGCGGCACGTTGGCGGTCAGGTCGACGTAGTAGCTGTTCTTGCTGTCGGCCCAACCGAACAGGTTGGTGACCGAGTGCGAGTACTTCAGGAACACCGGGCCCCAGCCGATGCCGGCATACAGCTCGGTGGTGTACGGGCGCGGGTTGTTGTAGCCGCCCGGGTAGTAGTACTCGAGCACGCCCAGGTCGTAGCTCAGTTCCACGCCCGACACCTTGAAGGTGTTCTTGAAGCCGCCGTAGAAGTCCATCTCGACCGGCGCCGACACGGCGGGGTTGGCGTCCTCGAGCCAGCTGATGCTCGAGTTCCAGTTGCCCACGTAGAAGCCGCTCTCATGCGCATAGTCGAAGCCGCCCTGAATGGCCGGGCGCAGGTTGGTCTGGCTGATGCCGCGATAGCGGTAGTCAGAAACCAGCGACACGTTGGCCGTGAAGGTGTGCGGCGATGCCGGCTCGGCAGCGGCGGCGGCGGGCGCCGCTGCCGCGTCGGTGCTCTGGGCATACGCGGTGGCGGCGGCGCCGGACAGGACGACCGCGCTGACTGCAAGGGCCAACTTCTTCATGGATTTCTTCTCCTTTTCCTGGGATGGCTCGGATTTCGTTTGTTGGATTTTGGTGAGGCAGGCGCGATCACTACTGCAACTGCCGTGCCAGCCGATGAGAATTACCCGAGCGGGAACCCCGTCCCCGTCGCGCCGGTGACCCAGGCCGCGCTTCAATCTGCCTTGCACCAAAGCCAGATCCCGTGAAAAGGTGTGAAGGCGGGCACGCAAGAGCTTTCCCCCACGTGCCTCACGGGCGATAATTGAAACCTGACGGGGGCGGCGTGCGCCTGCGCCACGGGATTTCCGCCCGCATTCAGGGCGCCCAAAAGCAGTGCGAAAGCGCGCGATACGCCAGATGCCCACCGGGATTGGCACCAGTCAGGTGCGCAAAGGAGAAACCATGAAACCGACCGATCTCTTCAACGACCTGCAGAACAAGGTCAGCGAGGCGCTGCGCAATTCGCCGGCAAGGGACATCGAGAAGAACGTGCGCAGCATGATGACGCAGGGCTTTGCGCGGCTCGACCTGGTCACGCGCGAGGAGTTCGACGTGCAATCGCAGGTGCTGGCCCGTACCCGCGCCCGGCTGGAAGAGCTGGAAGCCCGCGTGGCCGAACTTGAGCGCCGCGCCGGCATTCCGCCTGGCGCCGGCGCGGTGGACTCCACCGGAGGCGCGTGAGCCCGCCAGTCCCACCGGACCGAGCCAGCCTGCCTGAAGGCCGCCAATCCTGGCGGCCTTTTTTGTTAACAATTCGATGACATGGAGGGCCTGACATGAGTCTTGCCGTCCTGCGCAGCCGCGCGCTGACCGGCATCGCCGCGCCTCCGGTGCGCGTGGAAACGCACCTGGCCAACGGCCTGCCGGTGTTCACCATCGTCGGCCTGGCCGACACCGGCGTGCGCGAGAGCCGCGAGCGCGTGCGCGCCGCCATCCTCAACAGCGGCTACGAGTTCCCCAACCGGCGCATCACCGTCAACCTGGCCCCGGCCGACCTGCCCAAGGAATCCGGGCGCTTCGACCTGGCCATCGCGCTGGGCATCCTGGCCGCCAGCGGCCAGATCCCGTCCGATGCGCTCGACGCCCACGAATTCGCCGCCGAACTGTCGTTGTCGGGCGAGTTGCGGCCAGTGCGCGGCGCGCTGGCCATGGCGATGTGCCTGGCGCAGGACAACGCCGCGCGCCACGCTGCCGACGCCGCCCCATGCGCCTTCCTGGTGGCGCGCGACAATGGTCCCGAAGCGGCATTGATCGAAGACCTGGCCGTCCACGCCGCCGCCACGCTGCGCGAGGTATGCGAGCACCTCGGCGGCCAGCCGGACGCCCGCCTGCCGCGCGCCGCGCCCGCCGCGCTGCCGAAGTCGATCGCCAGCGGCCCCGACATGCGCGACGTACGCGGGCAGGCGCAGGCGCGCCGGGCCATGGAGGTGGCGGCGGCCGGTCAGCACTCGGCCTTGCTGGTGGGTCCGCCCGGCACCGGCAAGTCGATGCTGGCGCAACGGCTTCCGGGCCTGCTGCCGCCGATGTCGCTGCAGGAGGCGCTGGAATCCGCCGCGGTCATGAGCCTGACGCCGGGCGGCTTCCGCACCGAACTGTGGGGCCGGCGCCCCTGCCGCGCGCCGCACCACACCGCGTCGGGCCCGGCCATGGTCGGCGGTGGCGGCAACCCGCGGCCGGGCGAGATCTCGCTGGCGCACCACGGCGTCCTGTTCCTGGACGAGTTGCCTGAATTCGACCGCCGGGTGCTCGAAGTCCTGCGCGAACCCCTGGAATCCGGGCGCATCACCATCGCGCGCGCCAACGGGCACGCGGACTTTCCCGCGTGCTTCCAGTTCGTGGCGGCGATGAACCCTTGCCCGTGCGGCTATCTCGGGCATCCCGACCGGCCATGCCGTTGCACCCCCGACCAAGTGCGCCGCTACCAGTCGCGCATTTCCGGGCCGATGCTCGACCGGATCGACCTGCAGATCGAAGTGCCCGCCCAGGACCAGGGCGAGATGCTCGACGGCCCGCCGGGCGAGCCCAGCGCCGCGGTGCGCGAGCGCGTGCTGGCGGCGCGGGCGCTGCAGCTGTCGCGGCAAGGCAAGCCCAACAGCGAACTTGGCGGCCGCGAGATCGAGCAGCACTGCGTGCTGGAGCCGCAGGCGCAGGCGCTGCTGCGCGGCGCGATGACGCGGCTGGCCTGGTCGGCGCGCTCTTACTTCCGCGTGCTGAAGGTGGCGCGCACGGTTGCCGACCTCGATCGCGCCGAGGTACTGACCGCCAGCCACGTGGGCGAGGCGATCCAGTACCGGCGGGCGCTGCGGATGGCCGGCTAGCGCCAGCCGCAGCGAAGCGGCAGGGCCAACCCCTGAACGACTGGCGCACCGGGCAAGGCGGTGACGGCGGCGTTCAGGCTTCCTCCGACCACTGCACGCCCTCGCGCGCCATGAACGCGGACGATGCCGCCGGCCCCCAGGTGCCGGCGGTGTAGGGGCGCGGGCCTTCGTCCTGATGCCGCCAGGCTTCCAGGATCGGATCGACCCAGGTCCAGGCGGCCTGCAGTTCGTCGCGCCGCACGAACAGCGCCAGCCGGCCCCGGATCACGTCAAGCAGCAGCCGCTCGTAGGCTTCCGCGCGACGCGTGGTGAAGGCCGAGTCCAGGTTCAGCGCCAGGCTCAGCGGCTTGAGCTTCATGCCTTCGCCCGGCTGCTTGACCATCAGCATCAGCCGCACCGACTCTTCCGGCTGCAGCCGTATCACCATGCGGTTGGCGCGCAGCGTGCTGCCGGGATCGAAGATCGAATGCGGCACCCCCGCAAACTGGATCACCACCTCGGTCACCCGTTCCTGCATGCGCTTGCCGGTGCGAAGGTAGAAAGGCACCTTGTTCCAGCGCCAGGTACCCAGCTCCGCGCGCATCGCCACGAAGGTCTCGGTGCGGCTGTCGGCCGGGATGCCGTCCTCCTGCAGGTAACCGGGCACCAGCTCGCCGCCGATGGCGCCCGCGGTGTACTGGCCGCGCACCGTGTTGCGGCGCACGTCCTCGGGCGACATCGGGCGCAATGAGCGCAAGACCTTGAGCTTCTCGTCGCGCACGGCATCCGAGTTGAGCGATGCGGGCGGCTCCATGGCCAGGATGCTGACCAGTTGCAGCAGGTGGTTCTGGATCATGTCGCGCATGGCGCCGGCTTCGTCGTAGAAGCCGCCACGCGAGCCCACGCCTACTGTCTCGGCCACGGTGATCTGCACGCTGCACACGAACGGCGTGCGCCACAGCGGCTCGAAGATCGAATTGCCGAAGCGCAGCGCCATCAGGTTCTGCACCGTCTCCTTGCCGAGGTAGTGGTCGATCCGGTAGGTGCGGTCTTCGCTGAAGTAGCGCGTCACCACCTCGCTGATGGCGATAGCCGAGGCCAGGTCGACCCCCAGCGGTTTCTCCAGCACCAGCCGGGTGTCGTCGGCAATCAGGCCGTGCCCGGCCAGGTTGTCGCAGGTCGCGGCGAACAGGCCCGGCGGCATCGCCATGTAGTAGATGTGCAGCGCCTCGCTGCGCAGCACCTTCCCAAGCGTCTCGTAGTGGCCGGGTTGCGAGGCATCCACTCGCACGAAGTCGAGCCGCTGCAGGAACGCGCGCCATTTTTCGGGATCAAGGTAGCGCGCATCGACGAAGGGCTGCGCCCGCTCGTCGGCAAAACGCGCGAAGGCTTCGGCATCCCATTCATGGCGGCCCACGCCGATGATGCGCGTGCCCTCGGGCAGGTTGCCGTCGCGATGGCACATGTACAGCGAGGGCAGCAGCTTGCGGGCCGACAGGTCGCCGGCGCCGCCGAAGATCACAAGGTCCACCGGCCGCGGATCGGGCGTGCCGAAGGAAGACGCTGAAGATGCGGAACGGCTGGTAGGCATGGCGGGCTCCTTGCTTGCCGGGAACACCGGCGCGATGTGGGTCGGGCAGCGCGAGCCCGGCCGGCACGCGCGGCAGGCCCGCATGAACCAAGCCAGTCAGCACGGTGGCCCCCACCCAGGCACAGGCGCGGGTTCCAGCGCGCCCGGGACGATGCCGCGGCATGGACCGCCATACTTTGCGCCCCCAGCGTGACAGGCGAGCTATGCCCGGCGCCGCGCAAAGCGCCGCGCCGTGCCGACGAGGGGAGGACGGCGTGACGCGGTCCGGGCGGGCCGCGGCGATCCCTACGCGCGTCTTCCGGCGGGCGTCGCCACCGGCGGTTCGACCGGCGGCGGCACCGGATCTTCTTCCGGCGGCAATGGCAAGTCGGGCGGCACGCCCGGCGGCGAGGGTTCTTCCACCGGAGGCACGGTGTGGCGCGGCAGCACGCGCGCGCCGGCGCGGGGAATCTGCGAGGCTGGCATATGTGGCTCTCCGTGGCCGGGGTTCCCACTCATTGAAGCAAACCCCGCGGGTTGGCGCCAGTGCCGGCGCTCAGGCGTGCTGCCGGCGCACGAAGAACAGCGCCGCGCCAACCGCCATCAGCACGCCGCCGAAGAAGCGGTTCTGCCAGCGCACCGCGCGCGCATTGCGGAACAGGCCCTGCATGCGCGAGGCCAGCAGCGCGTAGCCATGCATCACCACCAGGTCGACGCAGCACATGGTCAGCGCCAGGATGGCCAGCTGCGGCGCCAGCGGGTGATTGGGATCGATGAACTGCGGCAGCACCGCGACCATGAAGATGATGCCCTTGGGATTGGTCACGTTGGTCAGCAGCCCGGTGGCGAAACGCCGGCGCGGGCTCATCACGGCCACGCGTGCGGGACCCTCGCTGGCACCCTCGCTGTCTTGCACCTTCGCGCGCCATTGCTGCAAGCCCAGGTAGATCAGATACAGCGCGCCGACGGTCTTCACCACCATGAAGGCCTGCTCCGAGGCCAGCAGCAGCGCGCCCAGCCCGCCGCCGGCCACCAGCAGCACAATCACCAGCCCGGTCTGCAGGCCGAAGATGGTGGTAGTGGTCTTGCGCAGGCCATACGACAGGCCGTGGCTCATCGACAGCACCGCCCCCGATCCCGGCGACACCGCAATCACCCAGCACGCGGCGAAATAAGCCAGCCACACTTCCCAACGCATTTCGATTCTCCTTTGACGACAATTGCCGCCGCCGCGCTGACGCGGCCACGGCACGAACCCTGTTTGCCCGCGGCGCCCTTCGGGACGTCAGAACGGATGGAAGCCGCCGAGGAACTGCTCCACCTGCTCGGCCTGGCGCTGGTCGCGCGCGGCGTCGCCGGACTCCAGCACCACGGCCTGGTAGGCGCGCGCGCCCACCGCCACCAGCCGCGCGGTCAGCCGCCGTGGCGACTGGTCCTGCGGCGACACGCCGCTGGCCTGCACTTCCACGCCGGCAAGCTGCCGCCCCGGCTTGTCGGCGGTCGTGATCGTGACCGGCCGCGTGCGCGGCGGCTCGCCCGACGCCGTGCCGAGGTTGGCCAGCAGGCCCGCCTGCATCGCCGCCAGCGCCTCGCGCCGCAGCCCTTCGTCGTCGGCGGGCAGCGTGACCACGCCCACGGCGAACAGCGTGTCGTCGACGCGCGCGGCCTCCATCGTCATGGGCAGCTTGCGGCCGGCGATGGTGACGTCGCGCGCGGCGCTGCTGGGCTTGCCGGGATAGAGCGCGGCATAGGCGCCCTCGCCCGACTGGATCGTGCGCCAGTCATAGCGGGGCGAACAGGCACAGAGGGCCAGCGCTGCGCATACGGCGGCGCGGCGCAATATGGGACTGCGGGCCAGGGCGGCAGGGCTCGATGACGGGGGCGAAAGAGGACGCATGCGAGAAGCGTGTGGCGGACAGCGCGCGCAGGCGATGGAACGGCTCTGGCGACCGCCGTCGGCTGCGGGCGGAAACCGGTATTATCGCGGAAGCGGCGCCCCGGTGCAGGGTGCGCCGCCTGACAGTTTTTCACGACCGCATGCCTGCTCCCGCCTTGCCCCGCCCCGTCTTACCAACCCGGACCGCCCTGCTCCGGCTCGCGCGTCTGGCCGCCTGCGCGCTGCTGGCAGCGGCCGCCGGCGCGGCGTTGGCGGGGGGCACGGCGCACCTGCCCGCCGCCACCGACCTGGCCGCGCACGGCGCCGACGCCGCGCAACGCGGCGAGCCGCTGGTACTGCTGGTGTCGATGCCGGAATGCGGCTATTGCGAGGCGGTGCGCCGCAACTACCTCGGCCCGCAGGCCGCCGCCGGCGAGATCGCGGTGCGCGAGCTGGACCTGACCGCCGCCACGCCGCTGCGCGATGCCGACGGCAGCGTGACCACCGCGCGCGACTGGGCGCGGGCGCACCAGGTGCGGGTGGCGCCGACGGTGCTGTTCCTTGATCGGCAGGGCCGCGCCGCCGCCAGTCCGCTGCGCGGCATGCAGCCCGATTTCTACGGCGCCTACCTGGAGCAGGCGCTGGACCAGGCACGCGCCGCCATCGCCACACGGCGCTGAACCGCGCGGCGGCCCCGGCATCGCGGCAGATTGCCGCAGCACACCCCGGGCAGCACGGCGGCGCCTGCGGCATTAGAATGTGTCGTTGCCCGAAGAGAATTCGCTTTCCCGCCTTCCCCCTTCCCATGACCACTTCCGCTTCCGCCAAGTCCTCCCGCAAGCCCTGGCCCATCGTCGCCGCCGTCGTCGTGCTGGCGCTGCTGGGCTGGTTCGGCTACCGCGCAATGGCGCCGGCCAACGCCGCGCCGGCGGCCACGTTCACGCTGCTGTCGGGGGAAAAGCTCAGCACCGCCGACCT
The DNA here is from genome assembly GCF_017814975.1 of Cupriavidus consociatus. GTDB lineage: Bacteria > Pseudomonadota > Gammaproteobacteria > Burkholderiales > Burkholderiaceae > Cupriavidus > Cupriavidus consociatus. The sequence goes on along the minus strand of NZ_JAGIQA010000005.1, from coordinate 36,157 downwards.
GAAGGGCAAGGTCTACCTGGTCAATTTCTGGGCGACCAGCTGCGCCACCTGCATCAAGGAAATGCCCGACATGGTCAAGACCTACGAGCAGTTCAAGGGCAAGGGGCTGGAGTTCGTCGCCGTGGCGATGAACTATGACCCGCCGATGTACGTGATGAACTACGCCAAGACGCGTGGGCTGCCGTTCAAGGTCGCGATGGATTCGGATGGCTCCGCTGCCAGGGCCTTCGGCAATGTGCAGCTGACGCCGACCACCTTCGTGGTCGACAAGGACGGACGCATCCTCAAGCGCTATGTGGGCGAGCCCGAGTGGGATGCGCTGCACAAGCTGCTGGACGGCGCGCTGGCAAAGTCTGCGTAACGCTGTCGCCCGCAACATTCAGGAAAAGGTGCTCATCGAGCACCTTTTTTGTTGATTCGTGCCCGATCCCGCGCGAAGCGGCTTGCACTGCGGGGCTGTATGGATATACAGTTAGCGCCAGCTTTTTTGCCCGCCCAATCTCTTTGCTGCCTGTGTCACTGGACCTTGCCCCCGCCGCGGATCTCGAATCCGCCCTTGCCCCCGATGCGGCCGACACAGGCCCCGCCTCCTACCTGTCCCGACTCAATCCGGAGCAGCGCGCCGCGGTCGAGCACGGCAGCGACGCGCCGCTGCTGATCATTGCCGGCGCGGGATCGGGCAAGACCAATACGCTGGCGCACCGGGTCGCGCACCTGGTGCTGGGCGGCGCCGATCCGCGCCGCATCCTGCTGCTGACCTTCTCGCGCCGCGCCGCCGCCGAAATGGGCCGGCGCGTCGAGCGCATCGTCGACCAGGCGCTGGGCACGCAGACAGGGGCGGGCCGCGCCGCGCTGCAATGGTCGGGCACCTTCCACGCGATCGGCGCGCGCCTGCTACGCGAATACGCCGAGACACTGGGCCTGTCGCCCGCCTTCACCATCAGCGACCGCGGCGATGCCGCCGACCTGATGCACGTGGTGCGCCACGACCTGGGCCTGTCCGAGACCGCCAGCCGCTTCCCCAAAAAGGAGACCTGCCTGTCGATCTACTCGCGCGTGGTCAACACGCAGGCGCCGCTGGAGGACGTGCTCAAGCAGCAGTTCCCGCGCTACGCGATGTGGGCCGATGCGCTGCGTACACTGTTTGCGGGCTATGTCGAGGCCAAGCAGAAGCAGCACGTGCTCGATTACGACGACCTGCTGCTGTACTGGGCGCAGGCCATGGCCGAGCCGGCCATCGCGCAGGACGTGGGGGCGCGCTTCGACCATGTCCTGGTCGACGAATACCAGGACACCAACGCGCTGCAGGCGTCGATCCTGCTGGCCATGCGGCCCGATGGCCGCGGCCTGACCGTGGTCGGCGACGATGCCCAGTCGATCTACGCGTTCCGTGGCGCGACCGTGCGCAATATCCTCGATTTCCCGCAGCAGTTCACACCGCCCGCGCAGCAGGTGACGCTGTCGCAGAACTACCGCTCGACCCAGCCGATCCTGCAGGCCGCCAACGCCGTGATCGGACTGGCGGCCGAGCGCTATACCAAGGATCTCTGGTCCGAGCGGCTGTCGGCGGAGAAGCCCGGCATCATTGTCGTCAACGACGAGGCCGACCAGGCGCGCTACGTGGTCGAGCAGGTGCTGGCGCGGCGCGAGGCCGGCCTGGCGCTGATGGCGCAGGCGGTGCTGTTCCGTGCCGCCGACCACAGCGCGCAGGTCGAGATCGAACTGGCGCGCCGCAATATCCCGTTCGTGAAGTTCGGCGGGCTCAAGTTCCTGGAATCGACACACGTAAAGGACGTGCTGGCCGTGGTGCGCTGGCTGGAAAACCCGCGCGACCGCATGGCAGGCTTCCGCACGCTGCAACTGCTGCCGGGCATCGGCCCCAAGACCGCGGCGCGCGTGCTGGATGCGCTGGCGCTAGCCACCGAGCCGCTGTTCTCGCTGCAGGAATTCGAGCCGCCGCCGGCTGCCGCACCCGCGTGGGCAGAGCTGCTGACGCTGGCGCGCGCGCTGATGGCGCCGGCCTCGCCGTGGCCGTCGGAGTTCGAGCAGGTGCTGGCCTGGTACACGCCGCACCTCGAACGCCTGCATGACGACGCCGCCGCGCGCCAGGCCGACCTGCAGCAACTGGAGCGCATCGCCGCCACCTATGGCGCGCGCGAGCGCTTCCTGACGGAACTCACGCTCGACCCGCCCAGCGCCTCCAGCGATGAATCCGGCGTGCCCTCGCGCGACGAGGATTACCTGATCCTGTCTACCATCCACTCGGCCAAGGGGCAGGAGTGGAAGGCCGTTTATGTGCTCAATGCCGTCGATGGCTGCATGCCGAGCGACCTGGCGACGGGCACGACGGAAGAGATAGAGGAAGAGCGGCGGCTGCTGTATGTGGCGATGACGCGGGCCAAGGACCATCTCGACGTCATCGTGCCGCAGCGCTTCTACGTGCACCAGCAGGTGGGATTTGGCGACCGGCATGTGTATGCGTCGCGCACGCGGTTCATTCCGAACCGCGTGATGCCGAATTTCCACAGCCGGGCATGGCCGCCGCCGCCGATGCCGGGGGAAGGGAAGGTGAAACCGGCGTTGGCGCCGGTGGATCTGGCCAGCCGGATGCGGAATATGTGGCGGTGAGTTGTGCCTTCGCGCCGGTTTGCTCCCCTCTCCCGCTTGCGGGAGAGGGGAGAAACAACCCTTCCTTTAAGCCACCTTCTCCAGCAGCAACCCCTTCAGATACTCCCCTTCCGGAAACGCCGCCAGCATCGGGTGATCGGTGCCAGCCGACAGCCTGCGCAGGATGCGCGCATCCGCCCGCGCATCGGTCACCGCGCCCGCCACGATCTTCTGGAACAGCTCCATGCTGATCGCGCCCGAGCACGAATAGGTGAACAGCAGACCGCCCGGCCGCAGCAGCTGCGTGCCGACCAGGTTGATCTCCTTGTACGCACGCGCGGCGCGGTCGATATGCTGCGCCGACGGCGCGAACTTGGGCGGGTCCAGCACGATCAGGTCGAACTGACGCCCTTCTGCGCGGAATTCGCGCAGCGTCTTGAACACGTCCGCGTCGAGCCAGCTCGCGCGCTCCGGATCAAACCCGTTCAGCGTCACGTTGCCCGCGGCGATCTTCAGCGCCTCGCCCGACGAATCGATCGAAGTCACCGAGTTTGCCCCGCCGCGCAGCGCGGCCAGCGAGAAGCCGCCGGTATAGCAGAAGCAGTTCAGCACCTCGCGCCCTGCGGCCAGGTCGCCCACCAGCTTGCGGTTGTCGCGCTGGTCGACATAGAAGCCGGTCTTGTGGCCGTTGCGCACGTCGACGTAATAGCGCACGCCATGCTCGGTCACCGACAGCGCCGGATCGGGCTCGGCGCCGGCCAGCACGCCGGTCACCAGGTCCAGCCCTTCGCGCTGCCGCACGGCGGCGTCGGAACGCTCGTAGACGTTGGGACAGCCGGTCTCCTTGACCAGTGCCTGCACGATCGCGGTCTTCCAGTGCTCGACGCCGGCCGAATTGAACTGGCACACCAGCTGGCCCGTCTCTCCACTGCCGTAGTAGTCGACGATCAGCCCTGGCAGCCGGTCCGATTCGCCAAAGATCAGGCGCACCGCGTTGCTGTCCTTCACCCACTGGCGCCGGTAGGCGATGGCCGCGGCCACGCGGCGCTTGAACAGCGCGTGGTCGACCGGCTCGTTCTCGTCGAAGGTCCACACGCGCGCGCGGATCTGCGATTCGGGGCTGTAGGCAGCCTTGGCCAAAAAGCGGCCGTCGGCGGCGCGCACGGTCACGGTCGAGCCCGGCTCGCAGCGGCCTTCGGTGGTGGCGATGCCGGTGGCATAGATCCACGGATGGCGGCGCAGCAGGGATTTTTCCTTGCCGGGTTTCAGGGTGATGGTGTTCATGTTGGTATGGGGAAGAGGCTATGCCGCGCCCGACGCGCGCTTCACACGCTGCGGGAGTGGCTCCCCTCTCCCGCGAGCGGGAGAGGGGTTGGGGGTGAGGGCCGGAGTGTCGAACGAAGTGACCGGCGTCGGTATGCCAGCGCCTGCCCTCACCCCCGGCCCCTCTCCCGCAGGCGGGAGAGGGGAGCACAGAGAGGGAGCGTTAGTCTTACAAGATGACCTGCTTACAGCACCACCTTCACCATCGGATGCGAAGTCAGCGCCCGGTACAGGTCATCCAGCTGCTCCCGGCTGGTCACCCACACCGTCACGGTCAGGCCGAGGTAGTTGCCTTTGCTCGAAGGCCGCATTTCCATCTTGCCCGCGTGGAAGTCCGGATCGAACTCCTGCACCAGCGTGACGATGGCCTCGGCAAAGCCATCCTGCATCGCGCCCATCACCTTGATCGGGAAATGACTCGGGTATTCGATCAGCGACTGTTCCGGCGGGATATCGCCGGGCTTGTTGCCGCTGCCCTGGTTGTCGGCTGTCATGTCGTTTTCTCCAGCGCAGCCCGGCGCATGCCCAGGCCGCGCATGCCAATCACTTGCGCTTGAACCACAGGCGGATGGTGTCCCACAGGCGGCCGAAGAAACCGGCCTCGGGCACTTCTTCCAGCGCCACCACGGGGAATTCGGCCACCTTGTTGGTGCCGTCCATCAGCTTGACCATGCCCACCTGCTGGCCCGCCGCGATCGGGGCGATCATCAGTTCCTGGCGCTCCAGCACCGGCTTCAGGCGACCGCCGGTGCCCTTGGGCACGGTGACGAAGGTCTCGTGCTGCACGCCGATCTTGACCGTGCCGGATTTGCCCTTGTAGATCTCGGGCGTGGCCAGCACCTGGCCCTTGTCGTACAGGCGCAGCGTGTCGAAGAACTGGAAGCCGTAGTTGAGGATCTTCAGGCTTTCCTGCGTGCGCACCTGTTCGGTGGTGGTGCCGATCACGATCGAGATCAGGCGGCGCTGGCCGTTGGGCACATTCGCCAGCGGGCGCTGTGCCGACGAGATCAGGCAATAGCCGGCGGACTTGGTGTGGCCGGTCTTGACGCCGTCCACGGTCGGGTCGATGTACAGCAGGCGGTTGCGGTTGGGCTGCCTGATCTTGTTATAGGTGAACTCCTTCTGCGAGTACATGGCGTAGTACTCGGGGAAGTCCTTGATCAGGTGCGTGGTCAGCGTCGCCAGGTCCACCGCGGTGGTGTAGTGGTTCGGGTCGGGAATGCCGTCGGTGTTGGTGAAGTGGGTGCTCTTCATGCCCATGCGCTGGGCCTCGCGGTTCATCATCGCGACGAAGCCCTCTTCCGAGCCGCCCACGGCCTCGGCCAGCGCCAGCGCGGCGTCGTTGCCCGACTGCACGATCAGGCCCAGCAGCAGGTCCTGCACGCTGACCGGCTTGTTGGGCTCGATGAACATGCGCGACTCGTCGCTTTTGACCTTGAGCACCAGGTTGGTCGGCACCACGGTCTGTTCCAGCGTCAGGCGCTTTTCCTTGAGTGCCTCGAACGCCAGGTAGGCGGTCATCAGCTTGGTCAGCGAGGCCGGCTCGATGCGCTGGTCGGCATTCTGCGAGGCCAGTGCCTGGCCGCTGGTCACGTCATACAGCATCCACGACTTGGCGGCGACCTGCGGCATCGGCACGCCCTGCGCAAGGACGGCGGCGGGCGCGGCGGCCAGCGTGGCCGTGGCGACGGCTGCGACGATGGCGGCGGGTGCAAAGGCGGAGGAAAGGCGTGTCGTGGCTCTATTCAGCATTGTTTCTGTTTCCGACAAGAAAGGGATCGTGCGGGACGGGATAGCGCGCTGGCTAAGCGGCGCCGCTCACCGGTCCCACGCGTTGACGACGAGCTGCTTGATCAGGTGCAGCTTGCGGTGAAAGAAATGGTCGGCGCCGGGGATCACGATCACCGGCAGCTCCTGCGGGCGCGCCCAGTCGAGCACGCTGGCGAGCGGCACGGTGTCATCCTGCTCGCCGTGTATGACGATCGTGTCGGCGGGCACTTCGGCCACCTGCCAGCGGCTCGCGGCGGTCCCTACCAGCACCAGGCGCTGCGCCGGCGTGCCGGCCTGGGCCAGGCGGCGGGCCACATGCGTGCTGACGAAGCTGCCGAAGGAAAAGCCGCCCAGCGCCAGCGGCAGCGTCGCGGCCTGCGCCGACCACGCGGTCTGCTCGCGCATCCAGGCGACGACTGCCAGCAAGTCGTCCTGCTCGCCGACGCCATTGTCATGCTCGCCAGCGGTCGCGCCGACGCCGCGGAAATTGGGGCGCACGGTGGCATAGCCCAGCTGCACGAAGGCGCGCGCCAGCGTCTGCGCGACCTTGTTGTCCTTGGTGCCGCCGAACAGCGGGTGCGGATGCGCGACCAGCGCCAGGCCCCGTGGCTCGCCTTGCGGCAGGTCCACCGAAACGTCGATCGCGCCGACGGGGCCGGCGATGGAAAGTACCTGGGTATGCGCGTTCATAGGGCGGTCAGGGGCAATCAGGAGGCGTTCAGGATGGCGCTTCAGGATGGTGATACGCCGGCTGGCTCAAACCCGGAAATCCCGGGGCAAAAAATGAAAAAACCGTCCGGCGTGCGGGCGGCGGTGTCTGGCATCGGCGCTGCGGCATCGGCAGCGCCGCGGGTTCGTTTCTCGTTCAGCGGTCCACCATCAGCCGCTCGACCGGCTTGCCGTTGAGCAGGTGGCTGTCGATGATTTCATCGATGTCGTTCTCGTCCACAAAGGTGTACCAAATTGCCTCGGGGTAGACCACCAGCACAGGTCCGAGTTCACAACGGTTCAGGCAGCCCGCCTTGTTGATGCGCACGCGGCCTTCGCCGCCGGCAATGCCGAGTTCCTTGCAGCGCTTCTTGGCGTATTCCTGCATGGCCTTGGCGTTGAAATTGGCGCAGCAGTTCTCGCCGGCCTCGCGCTGGTTCAGGCAGAAGAAGACGTGGTGCTGGTAGTAGCTGCTCATGCGATGCGGTGACAAGAAGGGCGGGCCCGCGCGGTGGCGTGGCCGCGGGACATTGAACGGAAGCTCGGAATTATACGGCGTCATGGCGGCACGCCTGCGCCTTCCGGCACCCGCGCCACGCCAATGACCGTGCATGCCGGCCGTTCAGGTGGCGACTCGGCCACCTTTGCCGGCCTCGGCATTCCGAATCTCCGGAAGCCCGGATTCCGGATTTCCGGAATCCCGGAGGCACCACGTCCCGGCAGAACCCGCGTTTTCTTGTGAATCAATCAGTTAGCGATACCAGTTGGACTGGCATGCCGGTTGCAAATTCCCGTCCCTGAACGCGCCGCAACCCTGACGGCGCGCGCCCGCGGCGCCATCGCCCCGGGTACGGTCAACACCGAGGACGACACCATGAAGAAACCCTTCTACAAGATCCTGTATGTGCAGGTGCTGTTCGCCATCCTGGTCGGCATCCTGCTCGGGCATTACTGGCCCGATACGGGCGTGGCCATGAAGCCGCTGGGCGATGGCTTCATCAAGCTGATCAAGATGATCATCGGCCCGATCATTTTCTGTACCGTGGTGACCGGCATGGCCGGCATGAGCGACATGAAGAAGGTCGGCCGCGTCGGCGGCAAGGCGCTGCTCTACTTTGAAGTGGTGTCGACCTTCGCGCTGCTGATCGGCCTGGGCGCCGCGCACCTGCTCAAGCCGGGCGTGGGCTTCAACATCGACCCGTCGACGCTGGACACCAAGGCGATCGCGCAATACGTATCGAAGGCGCACGGCCAGAGCACGGTCGAGTTCTTCATGCACATCATCCCGGAAACGGTCTTCAGCGCCTTCGCCAACGGCGACATCCTGCAGATCCTGCTGGTGTCGCTGTTCTTCGGCGCCGCGCTGGCCACGCTCGGCGAACGCGCCCGCTTCGTGGTGCAGCTGATCGAGCAGGTTTCCAAGGTGTTCTTCCATATCGTGCACGTGATCACCAAGGTGGCCCCGATCGGTGCCTTCGGCGCGATGGCGTTCACCATCGGCAAGTACGGCCTGGGCTCGCTGGTGCCGCTGCTCAAGCTGATCGGCACCTTCTACTTCACGGCCATCATCTTCGTGCTGGTGGTGCTGGGCACGATCGCGCGCATGACCGGCTTCAGCATCGTGCGCTTTATCTCGTACATCAAGGAAGAGCTGCTGATCGTGCTGGGCACCAGCTCGTCCGAGGCCGCGCTGCCGCACATGATGGAGAAGCTGGAGAAGCTGGGCTGCTCCAAGTCGGTGGTGGGCCTGGTGGTGCCTACCGGCTATTCGTTCAACCTGGACGGCACCAACATCTACATGACGATGGCGGTGATCTTCATTGCGCAGGCGACCGGCATCGAACTGACGTGGATGCAGCAGTTGACCATCCTGGCGGTGGCGATGATTACCTCCAAGGGCGCCAGCGGCGTGACCGGCTCGGGCTTCATCACGCTGGCAGCGACGCTGGCGGTGGTGCCGACCATCCCGGTGGCAGGCATGGTGCTGATCCTGGGCATCGACCGCTTCATGAGCGAGTGCCGCGCGCTGACCAACATCATCGGCAATGGCGTGGCCACGGTGGTGGTGTCGGCATGGGAACGCGAGCTGGACCGCAAGCGCCTGGTGCAGGTACTGCAGGGCGGCGGCGATGTGGGCGATGGCGACGAGCTTGCCCAGGCCGGCCAGGGCGCCCGCTAAGTTGCTCCGCGGTGGGATTGGCCGCATGGGTAGCTGCATGAGCGGCTGCCGCGGCCGCCCGCCAGCGGGTATCATCGGCGCGACAGCCCTTGCGCGCGCCGATGCCACACTCCGACGATTTCCTAGCCGTGCATGATCCCGCCGCCACCCGCGCGGTACATGCGCCGGACACCGGCAGCGGCCGGTGGTGGGGCTTCGCCGTCGCACTGGCCGTTGGCCTGCTGTTGCTGTGCGGCCTGACCTGGCTGGTGTCGTTCCAGCGTGGCCTGGCCGCGCTGCAGCAGAGCACGGCCACGCGTGCCGACCGCTACGCCGCCACGCTCGAAAGCACCCTCGACCGCTACGAATTCCTGCCCGCGCTGGTGTCGCTGCACCCCTTCGTGCGCGGGCTGCTCGAATCCCCCCACGACCCGGCGCGCGTCGCCGCCGCCAATCACTACCTGGCCGAGGTCAACCGGCGCGCGCATGCGTCGGCCACCTACGTGATCGCCGCCAACGGCATTGCACTGGCCGCCAGCAACCATGGCCAGCCCGGCAGCTTCGTCGGCACCGACTACCGCTTTCGCCCCTACTTCCAGATCGCTGCGGGCGGCAAGATGGGCCGCTTCTACGCCATCGGCATCACCAGCGACGAACCCGGCTACTACATCGCGCAGCCGGTGGAATCCGGCGGCAAGGTCATCGGCGTCACCGTGGTCAAGCTCAACCTGGAGTGGTTCCAGCGCGCCGGCAGCGGCGCCGAGCCGCTGATGGTCAGCGACGACCATGGCGTGATCTTCCTGTCGTCAGTGCCGGCGTGGCAGTACCGCACGCTGCAACCGCTGCCACCGGCATTGCAGGCCGAGATGGAAAACACGCGCCAGTACCACGGCCGCGCCGTCACGCCGCTGCCGCTGGAGCCGCTGGACTCACTCGTTACGCGCTGGCTCGCGCAGACCACGCTGGGCGCCAACGCGCGGCTGGTGCGCGTGCGCGACGAGTCGCCTGCGGCCCGCACCACTTTTACCCCTGACGCCACCGCGCGCGCCGACCGCTACCTGGAACTGGGCCGCACGGTGGGTCCGGCCGACTGGACCATGCAGGTCATGGCGCCGCTGGAACCGGTGCTGGCCAATGCGCGCAACGCCACCGTGGCCGCGGCGCTGGCCTATGCCTGCATCTGCCTGCTGCTGGTCAACTGGCGCCAGCGCCGCCAGCGCGCGCGCGACATGCAGTACAGCCGCCGACTGCTGGAAGCGGCCTACGACGAGCTGGAACGCCGCGTGGAAGCGCGTACCGCCGACCTGATGGCGATCAACGAGAAGCTCGAGGAACAGGTGGCCGAGCGCACCCGCGCCGAAAGCGAACTGCGCGCGGCGCAGGACGAACTGGTGCAGGCCAGCAAGCTGGCGGCGCTGGGGCAGATGGCAGCCGGCATCACGCATGAGCTGAATCAGCCGCTGGCGGCGCTGCGCACTTTCTCCGACAACACCCGCGTGCTGCTGGAACGCGGCCAGCTTGCTGCCGCCGAAGGCAACCTGACCGCCATCGCCGACCTGACCGAGCGCATGGGCAAGATCACCGGCCAGCTCAAGCTGTTCGCCGGCAAGGCGCGCCCCGTGCGGCGGCCGGTGGTGGTGCGCACCGCGCTGGACCACGTGCTGGCGCTGCTGGCGCCGCGGCTGGGTGCGGTCACGGTCAGCGTGGCCGGGCTCGACGAACAGCCGGGCCTGTCCGTGCGTGCCGATGAACTCAAGCTTGAACAGGTGCTGCTGAACCTGATCGGCAACGCGCTCGATGCCATCGCCTCGGCGGCGCCGGCGCAAGGCCGCATCGACATCGAGGTGCAGGCCGATACCGGCACCAACAGCGGCACCGTCACCCTCGCCGTGCGCGACAACGGCACCGGCATCGCGCCGGAGGCGCTGCCGCGCCTGTTCGAACCCTTTTTCACCACCAAGGAAACCGGGCAGGGCCTGGGACTCGGGCTGGCGATCTCGTCGTCGATCGTGCGCGAGTTCGGCGGCCAGCTCAGCGTGGCCAACATGCCCGGCGGCGGCGCGCAGTTCACGCTGGTGCTGGCGCGCGCGCCGGCCAGCCCCAGCGCGACCGAGGCGCTGCCGGTTTCCACTCCCCAATGAGCATTGCCATGCAAGACGGTCTGCGTGTCCTGTTTGTCGAAGACGAGCCGCTGGTGCGGCAGGCTACCGCGCAAAGCCTCGAGCTTGCGGGCTTTACCGTGCTGGCGCTGCCATCTGCCGAAGCCGCCATGCCGCATCTGCATGCGGGCTTTCCCGGCGTGCTGGTGACCGATGTGCGATTGCCCGGCGCCAGCGGGCTAGACCTGCTGCAGCACTGCCGCAATGCGGCGCCGGGCGTGCCGGTGGTGCTGGTGACGGGGCATGGCGATATCACGATGGCCGTGCAGGCGATGCGCGAAGGCGCGTATGACTTTATCGAGAAGCCGTTCGGGGCTGACCGCCTGACCGACACCGTCCGTCGCGCGCTTGAGCGGCGCGCGCTCGAACTGGAGAACCAGGCGTTGCGGCGCGAGTTGGCGGGTCCCGCGGCGGGTACGCGGATCATCGGGCGTTCGCCGGCGATCGAGCAGGTGCGGGCGCTGGTTGCCAACGTGGCCCCGACGGACGTGCCGGTGATGATCAACGGCGAGACCGGCACCGGCAAGGAACTGGTGGCGCGCAGCCTGCATGCGTTGTCCGGCCGCGCCGAGGGGCCTTTTATCGCGCTGAACTGTGGTGCGGTGCCCGAGGCCATCTTCGAGAGCGAGATGTTCGGGCATGAGGCTGGTGCTTTCACCGGCGCGGGCAAGCGACGCATCGGCAAGCTGGAGCATGCTTCGGGCGGGACGCTGTTTCTCGATGAGATCGAAAGCATGCCGCTGGCGCTGCAGGTCAAGCTGTTGCGGGTGCTGCAGGAAGGGACGCTCGAGCGGCTGGGGTCGAATGCGTCGGTGAAGATCGATGTGCGGATCGTGGCGGCAGCGAAGGGGGATATGGATGCGCTGGTGGCCCAAGGTTCGTTTCGTGAGGACCTCTATTACCGGCTGAACGTGGTCACGATCGCGCTGCCGCCCTTGCGGGAGCGGCGCGAGGATATCGTGGCGTTGTTCGAGCATTTCATGCTGGTGGCGGCAGTGCGTTATCAGCGCCCGGCGCCAATCTTGTCGGAGGCGCAGCGGCAGGGGCTGCAGCAGCGGCCCTGGCCAGGGAATGTGCGGGAGCTGCGCAATGCGGCGGACCGGCTGGTGTTGGGGGTGCCGGAGGGAGGGCAGGCAGGTGCGCATGCTGCGGCGTCCGACGAGAGCGCGCCGCTGCGGGAGCGGATGGAGCGGTATGAGCGTGCGGTGATTGCCGATGCGCTGGCGCGAACGGGGGGCGCCGTCAGCCAGGCGGCTGATTTGCTGCAGGTTGGCAAGGCTACGCTGTATGACAAGATCAAGCGGTATGGGCTTTGATTCTGGGCTGTCATTGGCTGTTCACCTTGTTGCCATGTGGGCGTCACATTGGTTTTCTATGCTTCGGATGCGGTTGTGGCATTGGCAGGTGCCCTGCCGGCTGTATCAGTCTTCGTGGTAATTGATGGCCCCGCGTGTAGCGGGGCGTTTTTTTTGTGTGGGCTGATTTTGGCTTGGCGAATGTGGTCGCTGTTGGTGACATGCTGCCGGCTGTTGAACCGCCTGCTATCGCCGCTGTTGATGACGTGCTGTCGGCTGTTGAACCGCCTGGTTCCGCCCTCCTGGGCGGGTCACTTTTTGTCCGAGCGACAAAAAGTAACCAAAAAGCGCGTCGCCTTAGCGGCTGGCTATCAAGTTGGCGGTGTGGGTGGTTCGGGCGGTGGTGATTTCCGTTCGATGTAGCCAGTGGTTCGAACCTGCTACGCCAAGTGAGTCTGGGATAGTGGCTGCGTCGACCCACCATTGAACGATCCCCATGCCGGGCGTAGGCCGCCTGCTGCCGGCGTCAACGCGAGGACGCCTACGGCTGCGCTGCGCGCGCTCAGTATCGTAGGTCGGGGGCTCAGGCACGGAGCACGTCGCTGCGCTCGCACAGCGCCGTCGGGAAAGACGCAGGGCCTGAAGCCGGGCGAGGACGTGGGCGGCAACCGTGCCTTTAGGGCCGGCGCGCAGCGCAGCCGTAGGCGTTCCTACCATGCCGCCAGCAGCAGGGGCCACCCACAGCTCTGGGCTCGTCCAAACATCGCGTCAACCCCCGAGCCACCGTGGCGCACCAAGGCGTCAGGCAGCCCCGCTCTGCAACGAAGCAAAGCCCCGTTCGAATGCCCCCGCACACTACGATAAGAGTGGCCGGCCCGCAGGGCCGCAAACGCGCTTTTTGGTTACTTTTTGTCGCTCGGACAAAAAGTGACCCGCCCAGGAGGGCGGAACCAGGCGGTTCAACGGCCGACAGCATGTCATCAACGGCGACAACACAGCTTCAAAAGCCGACAGCCTGTCACCAAAAACAACGAGCCACAGCCGCAAAATTCGCCACCCACTTCACATCCACCCCACATTCCCCTCACCCGGCAACACCACACTGGAGTCCCCTTCACCAAGAAGCCACTCCAACATGCCAACCTTCGACTATGACCTCGTAGTATCCGGCGCCAGCTTCGCCGGCGCAGCCTGCGCCCTGGCCGCCGCCCGCGCCGGCCTGCGCGTCCTGGTCCTCGAACGCAAACCCGACCCAGGCGAGAAACTCCACACCACCGGCATCCTCGTCAAGGAAGCCATCGAACAAACCTGGCTGGGCCGCGCCCCCGCCGACTGCATACACCGCGTCAACCGCGTGCGACTCTACTCTCCACGCCTGCGCAGCGTTGACCTGGCTGCCCCAGGCTACTACTTCCACACCACTGATACCCCCAGCCTGATGCGCTGGCTGGCCACCGAGCTGGTGCGCCACGGCGCACTGTTGCGGCTCGGCCAGGCCTTTGTCCGCGCCGTGCCGAGCCGCGGCGGCTGGCACGTGACCGGCGTCGGCACCACCCGTTACCTGATCGGCGCCGACGGCGCCAAATCACGCGTGGCGCAATGCGCAGGCCTGGGCCACACGCACAATTTCCTGTATGGCATCGAATACGAATTCCCCGGCCTGTCCCTCCCCGATCCCGCCATGCTCCATTGCTTCATCACCCGCCGCTTCGCGCCCGGCTACATAGGCTGGATCGCACAGAACCCCACCGGCGTCCAGGCCGGCCTGGCACTCCGCTACCTGCCCCGTCACGGCCGCGCCACCGACCTCGACGGCCTGCTCGCCCATATACGCACCCGCGCCGGCCTGCCCGAACTGACGCGGCCCGCCGCCACGCGCGCCGGCCTGATCCCATGCGGCGGCCCCGCCATGCCACTCGCGCGCGACGGCGTGATCCTGACCGGCGACGCCGCCGGCATCGTCTCGCCGCTGACCGCCGGCGGCATCCACTACGCCTTTGCCCATGGCGAATCCATCGGCAACGCCATCGCCGATCACCTGCTGCACAACGGCCCGGCGCCGGAAGCCGTCGCCACCGTCAGCGCGCCACGCTTTCGCGGCAAGCGAGCGCTGCGCTGGATGTTCGACCGCTTCCAGTGCGACTGGCCCTTCGACCTAATGCTGTATTCACCGCCGCTGCGCTGGGCCGCCGAGCAGATCTATTTCCACAAGCGCCGCGGCGACCAGGCCGCGCCGCCGCCGCGCACCGTGCCCAGCCTCTGACGTGGACTAGAATGCCGGCATGGAACAACCGCGCATCCTGGTGGTGGAAGACGAGCAGGCCATCGCCGACACCATCCTCTACGCCCTGCGCACCGATGGCATGCAGGCCGAGCACTGCACGCTTGGCAGCGCCGCGCTGGCCCGGATGCGCGCCGACGCGGCCGACCTGGTGATCCTGGACGTGGGCCTGCCCGATGTGAACGGCTTCGAGGTCTGCCGCACGCTGCGCACCTTCTGCGATGTGCCGGTGATCTTCCTGACTGCGCGCCATGAAGAGATCGACCGCATCGTCGGCCTGGAGATCGGTGCCGACGACTACGTGGTCAAGCCGTTCTCGCCGCGCGAGCTGGCTGCGCGGGTGCGCGCCATCCTGCGCCGCGCGCGCGGCGGCGCCGCACCCGCACCCGCTGCCACCGACTCGGGCTTCACTCACGACGCCGACGGCGCACGGCTGGCCTACCGCGGCCGCTGGCTGGACCTGACCCGTTACGAATACCTGCTGCTGGCGCTGCTGGTGGCACACCCGGGCCGCATCTACACCCGCGCGCAGCTGATGGAACTGGTCTGGCAGGATGCGCTCGACACCAGCGACCGCACCGTCGACACCCATGTCAAGACGCTGCGCGCCAAGCTGCGCGACGCCACCCCGGAAGGCGAAGGCGCGGAGCGCATCCGCACGCACCGCGGCATGGGCTATTCGCTCGATCCCATGCAGGCCTGAGCGCGCCATGCGGATCGGGCTGCGCATCTTCTTCGGCTTCTTCCTGATCGTCGGCCTGGCGACGGTGCTGACGCTGCGCGTGTTCGTGCAGGAGGTCAAGCCTGGCGTGCGGCAGGCGATGGAAGACACGCTGATCGACACCGCCCACGTGCTGGCCGCGCTCGCCGCGGACGACATGAAGGCCGGGCGCATCGCCGACGGCGACTTCGCGCGGCGCATGGCGGCGCTGCGCGAGGCGCCGGTCAATGCCGACGTATGGGGCCTGCACAAGGACAGCATCGGCTACCGCGTCTATGTCACCGACGCCGGCGGCATCGTCCGCTACGACTCCACCGGCACCGACCTGGGCCGCGACTACTCGCGCTGGAACGATGTCTACCTGACGCTGCGCGGCCAGTACGGCGCGCGCAGCACGCGCAGCGATCCTGAGGACGAGGCCAGCACCGTGATGTATGTGGCCGCCCCCATACGTGATGGCGATCGCATCATCGGCGCGCTCACCGTGGCCAAGCCCAATGCCGCGATGGCGCCCTTCATCGCGCGCAGCCAGCACCGCATCCTGCTGTACGGCGGGCTGCTGATCGGCACCGCGTGCGTGATCGGCGTGGCCTGCACGCTGTGGCTGGTGCGTGGCCTGCGCCAGCTGCGCGGCTATGCGCGGGCGGTGGCCGCCGGCGAGCGCGCCGAGATGCCGCTGCGCGGCGCCAGCGAGCTGGCTGAGCTCGGCCGCGCGGTGCAGGGCATGCGCGAGCGGCTCGAAGACAAGCAATATGTCGAGCACTACATCCACACGCTGACACACGAGATGAAGAGCCCGCTGGCGGCGATCGGCGGCGCCGCCGAGCTGCTGCAGGAAGACATGCCGGCGACGGACCGGGCGCGCTTCGTCGCCAACATCCGCGCGCAGTCGGGCCGGCTGGAAACCATGATCCGCAAGCTGCTGGCGCTGGCGGAGGTAGAACAACGGCAACGGTTGGAAACCCGCGAGCCGGTGCGCCTGGGCGAACTGCTGGTGCAGCTGTGCGCCGAGCTGGAGCCGCGCGCGCGGCAGCGCGGCGTGACACTGCGGCTGGAAGCGCCGCCAGGCCCCGACATGGTGGCGGGCGACCCGTTCCTGCTGCGCCAGGCCATCGCCAACCTCCTGGAAAACGCCATCGACTTCGCGCCCCAGCACAGCGCCATCGGGGTAGCGCTGGAACGGCGCGGTGCGCAGCTGGCGATCACGGTGGCCGACCACGGCCCCGGCATCCCCGACTACGCGCTGCCGCGCGTGTTCGAACGCTTCTACTCGCTGCCGCGCCCGCAAGGGGCCGACAAGAGCACTGGCCTGGGACTGTGCTTTGCGCGCGAGGTGGCGGCGCTGCATCATGGCAGCGTGAGGCTGGCCAACCGGCCGGGCGGCGGCGCGCTGGCCGAGCTGGAGCTACCCGCGGCCTGACCCGCCTGCCATGGCGCGCAGGATCGGCATAGACTTGGGCTTCTAGCGACGCACCCCAGAAACTCCCTATAATCGAACGACCGTTCATTTAGGGCACCTTCAGCGTGCCCGCCAGTGGTTCAGGAGACACCATGCCCGCCGCCAAGCAACTGCCCCAGGTCCTGCAGAACCTGGCCCTGCCCGTGATTGCCTCGCCCATGTTCATCGTCAGCTATCCCGAGTTGGTGCTGGCGCAGTGCAAGGCCGGCATCGTCGGTTCGTTCCCCGCGCTCAATGCGCGCCCGGCGGAGTTGCTCGACGAGTGGCTGACGCAGATCGAGGACGAGCTGGCCGCGTTCAAGGCTGCCAACCCCGGCGCGCCGGTGGGACCGGTCGCGGTCAACCAGATCGTGCATGGCTCGAACGCGCGGCTCGAGCACGACATCAAGGTCTGCGTCGAGCACAAGGTGCCGGTGTTCATCACCTCGCTGCGCGCGCCGCCCAAGGAGCTGATCGATGCGGTGCACAGCTACGGCGGCATCGTGCTGCACGACGTGATCAGCATGCGCCATGCCGAAAAGGCGATCGAGGCCGGCGTCGACGGCCTGATCCTGGTCGCGGCCGGCGCCGGCGGCCATGCCGGCATGCTGTCGCCGTTTGCGCTGGTGGGCGAGGTGCGCAAGATCTTCGACGGCCCGATCGCGCTGTCGGGCTCGATCGCCACCGGCGAGGCGGTGCTGGCGGCGCAGGCCATGGGTGCCGACTTCGCCTACGTGGGCACGCGCTTCATCGCCTCGCAGGAGGCGCACGCTGCCGAAACGTACAAGCAGTCGATCACCAGCTCGGCCGCCGCGGATATCGTCTACACCAACCTGTTCACCGGCGTGCACGGCAACTACATCCGCGAGAGCATCAGCAACGCGGGCCTGGACCCGGACAACCTGCCGGTGGCCGACAAGACCAAGATGGACTTCTCCAGCGGCAGTTCCAAGGCCAAGGCGTGGAAGGACATCTGGGGCGCCGGCCAGGGCGTGGGCCAGATCCACGACATCCCGAGCGCTGGCGAGATCGTCGCGCGCATGAAAGCGGAGTACGATGCGGCCAAGGCGCGGCTGGGGATTTCGCGCTGACCGATCCATTACCGCGGGCCGCTTAGCGGCCCTTTGTCCGACCATTGCGGCCTTCCGACACTGACCTTTCGCCCGATCCTGAAGCCGTGCTAAGCCACCGCCAGCGCGCGCTGCGCGCCGTCTGGGTGGCGCTGGGCGGGCTCTGCCTGCTGCTGGGCGTGATCGGGATCTTCCTGCCGGTGCTGCCGACCACGCCGTTCGTGCTGCTGGCCGCGGCGTGCTTCGCGCGCGGTTCCCGGCGCTTCCACGGCTGGCTGATGGGGCATCCGCGCTTCGGGCCGCTGGTCAGCGACTGGCAGCGGCATCGGAGCATCCCGTTCAAGGCGAAGTGCCTGGCGCTGACAATGATGTGGGTGTCGATGGGGACCACGGCCTGGCTGCTGCGGGGGCGGCCGGTTGCTTCGGCGGCGCTGCTGGCTTGCGCGGTGGGGGTGAGTGTGTGGATGGTCCGGTTGCCAACGCGGCCGGGGGAAGGGCCGGAGGGGTAAGGCTGTGCGGTGGATTTGCGCGCGGCACTTCGTTGATGCGCCGGCCCTCACCCACCCCTCTCCCGCAAGCGGGAGAGGGGTGCGAATGCCGCGGGCGATGGCTAGCTCGAAAGCCCTCATACACCAACGGTTTGCTCCCCTCGCCCGCTTGCGGGAGAGGGGCCGGGGGTGAGGGCCGGCATATCAACGAAGTTCGCTAGCCCGACCACCCGGATTTCACTCATACCGCCGCGCATCCTCGATCACCTTCCCGTCCTGCGGCAATGACCCCGCCGCCACGAACGCCACCTCCCCGCGCAATCGCATCACCTCGCGCAGCGACTCGGCCACCGCGCGCTGCAGTTCCGCATCCTCGCGCGTTGCCTCGCAGCGCAGCGTCATCACGTCCGCGCCAGGGTCGCCGGTCACCACCAGCCGCGCCGCGCGGATCTCCGGATGGCGGCGCAATACGTCGGCCACCTGCCCCGGATGCACGAACATGCCTTTAACCTTGGTCGCCTGGTCCGCGCGTCCCAGCCAGCCCTTGAGCCGGATATTGGTGCGGCCGCACGGGCTCGGCCGCTGCGAGGACTCCGCCACCACAGCCGACAGGTCGCCGGTGCCGAAGCGGATCAGCGGATAGTCGCCGTTGGCCAGCACCGTCACCACCACCTCGCCGGTCTCGCCTTCGGGCATGGGCCGCGTGCCGCCCGGCTCGACGATCTCGACCAGCACGCCCTCGTCCACCACCCAGCCATCGCCGCCCTCGGACTCGTAGGCGATCAGCCCGAGATCCGCGCTGCCGTACATCTGCTGCACGCGCACCCCGCGTTGCTGGAACCACGCACGCAATGACGGCGGCAGCGCCTCGCCGGAGACCAGCGCCTTCGTGAGGCTTGTGCATGGCAGGCCCATCTCGTCGCCGCGTTCCAGCAACAGCTTCAGGAACGAAGGCGTGCCCGCGTAGGCGGCCGGCTGCAGGCTGGCCAGCGCCTGCACCTGCGACTCGGTCTGGCCGACGCCCGCCGGAAATACGCAGCAGCCCAGCTTGTGCGCGCCGGTTTCCATCATCATGCCGGCCGGCGTGAAGTGGTAGGAAAAGGTGTTGTAGACCAGGTCGCCGGCACGGAAACCCGCGGCGTGCATGGCGCGGGCCGTGCGCCACCAGTCGGCGTCGTGGCCGTCGGGCTCGTGGATCGGGCCGGGTGACTGGAATACATGGCGCAGCCTGCCCAGCGGCGTCGCATTGAGGCCGCCCAGCGGCGGCAGCGCGCGCTGGCGCGCGGTCAGGTCGGACTTGCGCGTCACCGGCAACGCTGCCAGCGCTTCACGCGACGTCAGGGAGCGCGGGTCCACATCGCGCAGCAGTTCGGTGAAATACGGCGCGTTGTCGCGCGCATGGGCCACCTGGCGTGCCAGGGCGGCAAGAAGCGCCTGCTCGCGGACTGCCGGCGCGCGGGTTTCGAGCGAATCGAAGTATTCGGGCATGATCAGTGCTGCCGTGAGTGGCAAATGTTTGCATTCATGGTCGGGCGCGTCCGAGGAGTCCGAGGAGTCCGAGAAGGACGCAGCCGGTCTATGCGCCCTTCTCAGGCCAGCCAGCGCTTGCGGCGGCGATAGCTCTTCACGTCGCGGAAGGACTTGCGGGCGCCGCCATCCGCGTCGTTGGCGGCCACGCCCAGGTAGAACTCCTTCACATCCTCGTTGGTGCGCAGCGACTCGGCGTCGCCGTCCATCACCACGCGGCCGTTTTCCAGGATGTAGCCGTAGTCGGCATAGCGCAGCGCCACCATGGTGTTCTGCTCTGCCAGCAGGAAGCTGACCTTCTCGCGCGAATTCAGATCGCGCACGATCTCGAAGATCTCCTCGACGATCTGCGGCGCCAGGCCCATCGACGGCTCGTCGAGCAGGATCATCGCCGGCTTGGCCATCATGGCCCGGCCGATCGCGCACATCTGCTGCTCGCCACCGGAGGTGTAGCCCGCCTGCGACTTGCGGCGCGTCTTCAGGCGCGGGAAGTAGTTGTAGATCTTCTCCAGCTCATCGCGCGTCTGCGAGCGCGACAGGCCGCGCGTATAGGCGCCGGTGAGCAGGTTTTCCTCGATGGTCAGGTGCGCGAAGCAGTGGCGCCCTTCCATCACCTGGATCACGCCACGGCGCACCAGGTCGTTGGGCGTGAGCTGGTCGACGCGGTCGCCGCGGTACTCGATGGTGCCCTTGGTCACGTCGCCGCGCTCGGCGTGCAGCAGGTTGGAGATCGCCTTCAGCGTGGTGGTCTTGCCCGCGCCGTTGGCGCCCAGCAACGCCACGATCTTCCCCTCCGGCACTTCGAGCGAAACGCCCTTGAGCACCAGGATCACGTGATCGTAGATGACTTCGATGTTGTTGATGGATAGGAGGCTCATGGTGCGGGTATGGTGTGACGGTATTGCGTTGAGCTTTCACTGTCCCGACTGGGTTTTCCCTCTCCCTCTGGGAGAGGGTTGGGGTGACGGCGGGCGCGTCGACGAAGTGCTGACGTTCGTCCTGCTGCCAGCGCCCGCCCTCACCCCCGGCCCCTCTCCCGCAAGCGGAAGAGGGGAGCAAACAGTCGGAGGTTGCGGGCCATCAAGACTTCGAGCACCCCGGCGTAATCCCCTTCTCCTTCGCATACTGCGCCGCCGTGGCCTTGAACAGCGGGTGGATCAGGCCCTTGTTGCCCTCGATCCAGTCCGACACCACCACCCACTTGCTGCCATCCCACTGCTGGATCTTCACCTTGCCCGAGCCCTCGTGGTTCTCGCAGCTGGTCTTGATCTCGGGCAGCAGGCCGGTGGCACCCAGCTGCTGCAGGCGCGCGTTGGTCAGGTTCAGGTTCTCGAACGCCCAGCGCATCTGCTCACCCGTCATGGCCTTGCCCTTGCCGAACTTGGCCTGCGCCACGCGCACCGCTTCCACCGTCACCACCGCTGCGGAAACGCCGCGGTTGTACAGCACCGAGCCAATCTTGCCCTTGTCCTGCATGTTGCCCTTGCCGGCGCCGTACACGACCTTCTCGATGTCGGCGATCAGAGGCACGCTCTTGCCCGCGACGTTCCAGGTCGCGCTCATGTAGCCCTTGGAGGCATCACCCGCCGGCACCGTGTCTTCCTCGGAGCCCGCCCACCAGGAGCCGATCATCTTCTCGCGCGAGAAACCCACCTTCTGCGCAGCCTTCAGCGCGGTCTGGTTCATCACGCCCCAGCCCCAGAAGATCACGTAGTCGGGATTCTCCTGGCGGATCTTCAGCCACTGCGCGCCCTGCTCGTTGCCGGGGTGCGCCACCGGGATCTCGACAAGGTTGAACTTGTTGAGCCTGGCCTCGGCCTGCAGCGCCACGATCGGCTCCTTGCCATAGGCCGAGTCGTGGTACAGGTAGACGATCTTCTTGCCGGCCAGCGAGCCGCCGCTCTTGGTCGCCAGGTACTTGACGATGGCCGAGACCTGCATCTGGTACGTGGTCACCAGCGGGAACGCATACGGGAACACCGAGCCATCCACGGCGTCGGTGCGGCCGTAGCCCATCATCACCAGCGGCACCTTGTCAGCGGCGGTCTTGTCGACCAGCGCATAGGAAATGCCGGTGGACATGGCGTGGTACGCCGTGCCCTTGGTAGTCGCGTTCTTCGACTTCAGGCGCTCATAGCACTCCACGCCCTTGGCATTGTTGTACTCGGTTTCGCATTCTTCCCAGCTCAGCTTGACGCCGTTGACGCCGCCGTCCTTCAGGTTGACGTAGTTGAGGTAGTCGATGAAGCCGCCATACCACGACTGCCCGTTGGCGCCATATGGCCCCACGCGATAGCTCGGCAGCGCGACGAACTGCTCGTTGCTTTGCGCCAGTGCCGGCACCGCCGGCGCCAGCAGTGCAGCCGCGGCGCTGACCACCAGGGCGGCGCGTTGCACGTTACGGATCAGGTTGGTCATGACAGTCTCCTTCGCCCTCGGTGGGGCGTTTCGTTATGCGTAGGCTTCAGTACTTCACTCAGGACCTGCGTTCAGACAATAGGATCCCGCTCCGTCAGTGCGGGAACGGCCACAACCTCAGCTTCTCCTTGGCGATCTGCCACAGCCGGGCCAGCCCGTGCGGCTCAACGATCAGGAAGAAGATGATCAGCCCGCCGAACACCATCAGCTGGATGTGCGACACGGTGGCGTTGGTAAAGGGAAGGTGCAGCAGCGACGCCAGCGGCGGCAGCACGTTGTCCAGGAAGATCGGCAGCAGCAGGATGAACGCCGCACCCAGGAACGAGCCCAGGATGCTGCCCACGCCGCCGATGATGATCATGAACAGCACGCGGAACGACAGGTCCAGCGAGAAGCCGTCCGGCTCCACCGAGCCCAGGTAGCAGAACGCATACAGCGCGCCGGCCACACCGCAGTAGAACGAGCTGA
This sequence comes from Cupriavidus consociatus, assembly GCF_017814975.1. Taxonomy (GTDB): domain Bacteria; phylum Pseudomonadota; class Gammaproteobacteria; order Burkholderiales; family Burkholderiaceae; genus Cupriavidus; species Cupriavidus consociatus. Next base: position 13,726 of record NZ_JAGIQA010000005.1, on the reverse strand, counting down.
CCGCAAACGCCATCAGCTTGGTGCGCATCAGCGGGATGCCAATCACCTCGGCCGCTACGTCCATGTCGCGCACCGACATCCAGGCGCGGCCAGTCGCCGACCGCACCAGGTTCTTGGCGATCAGCGCGAGCACCGTGACGATGACCAGCACGAACAGGTACTTCTTCACCGGCGTATCGATGGCAATGCCGAACAGGTCCAGCCGCTGCGCCGTGATCACGCCCGACGAGCTGTTGTTGGAGAACCAGGGGAACTTGGTCAGCGCCCACACCACGAAGAACTGCGCCGCCAGCGTGGCCACCGCCAGGTAGAACCCCTTGATCCGCAGCGAAGGCAGGCCGAACGCCACGCCCACCAGCGCCGCCGACAGCCCGGCCAGCAGGAACGACAGCAGCACCGGGATGCCTTCGATGCGCAACTGGAAGTTGTAGGCCGCGTAGGCCCCCACCGCCATGAAGGCCGCGGTACCGAGCGACAGCTGTCCGGCGTAGCCGGTCAGGATATTGAGGCCCAGTGCCGCCAGCGAGAAGATCAGGAACGGGATCAGGATGGCCGAGAACCAGTATTCCGATCCGACGAACGGGATCGCCACGAACGCCACGGCCATCAGCACGGCAAAGCCGATGCGGTCCTGGCGGATCGGGAAGATCTGGCTGTCGGCAACGTAGCTGGTCTTGAACTGGCCGGCTTCACGATAAAACATGGCAAGTCTCCTGTGCGAAGTCGGTCAGACGCGGTCGATATGTTTCTCGCCGAACAGCCCCTCGGGCCGCACCAGCAGAAACAGCAAGGCAAACACATACGGAAACCACCCTTCGATGCCGCCGAAATTGCCGCCGAAGACCGACTGGAACACCGGCGGGATATAGATCTCGGCCAGCTTCTCCGATGCGCCGATGATCAGCCCGCCGACGATGGCGCCAGGTACTGAAGTAAAGCCACCCAGGATCAGCACCGGCAGCGCCTTCAGCGCGGTCAGCGTCAGCGCAAACTGCACGCCATTGCGCGAGCCCCACAGCATGCCCGCCACCAGCGCGACAAATCCCGCCACACCCCACACGATCGCCCAGATGTTCTGCAGCGGGATGCCCAGCGACAGCGCGGCCTGATGGTCATCCGCCACCGCGCGCAGCGCGCGGCCGACCTTGGTGTACTGGAAGAACAGCGCCAGCGATCCGACCAGCGCGCCGGCAATGGCAGCCGCGGCAAGGTCGAACTTGGAGATGACGATGTTGAAATTGGTCAGGATCGATTCGATCGGCTCGTCGACGATGCCCAGGTTGATCGGGCGCACTTCATTACCGAACAAAAGCGGTCCCAGTCCTTCCAGGAAGAACGACAGCCCGATGGTCGCCATGAACAGCGTGATCGGCGGCTGGTTGACCAGCTTGCGCAGCACGAAGCGCTCGGTGCTCATGCCGACCAGGATCATCACCACGAAGGCGCCGATCACCGCCGCCCACATCGGCATGCCCTTGTCCATCAGACCCACCACCGCCAGCGCGGCAAAGTAGACCATCGCGCCCTGGGCAAAGTTGAACACGCCCGAGGCCTTGTAGATCAGCACGAAGCCCAGCGCCACCAGCGAATACATCAGGCCGGACAGCAGGCCGCCGAGCAGGATTTCAAAGAAGAACGTCATGGTTTGCCTTTGCTTGCCTATCAGCATTGCTCACGCTCTGGTGTTGCTCCCCTCTCCCGCTTGCGGGAGAGGGGAGCAAACAATCAGTGCGATGTTCCCAAATACGCCTTGATCACGTCCGGATTGCCCTTGACCTCCTCGGGCGTCCCATCACCGATCTTCTTGCCGTAGTCCAGCACCACCACGCGGTCCGAAATGTCCATCACCACACCCATGTCGTGCTCGATCAGCACGATGGTGGTGCCGAACTGCCGGTTCACATCGAGGATGAAGCGGCACATGTCCTGCTTCTCTTCCACGTTCATCCCGGCCATCGGTTCGTCGAGCAGCAGCATCGAAGGCTCGGCGGCCAGCGCACGCGCCAGCTCCACGCGCTTCTGCAGGCCATACGGCAGGCGCCCCACCGGCGTCTTGCGGATCGACTGGATCTCCAGGAAATCGATCACCTCTTCCACCTTCTGGCGGTGGCGCATCTCTTCATTGCGTGCCGGCCCCCACCACAGCGCATGCGCGAACAGCCCGGTGCGGAACTGCGTGTTGCGCCCGGTCATGATGTTGTCGAGCACCGTCATGCCCTTGAACAGCGCGATGTTCTGGAACGTGCGCGCGATGCCCTGCCGCGCAGCGGCGGTCGGGTGCATCTGCTTGCGCTCCTCGCCGCGGAACACGATGCGTCCCTGCTGCGGGTGGTACACGCCGTTGATCACGTTCAGCATCGAACTCTTGCCCGCGCCGTTGGGGCCGATGATGGCGCGGATCTCGTGCTCGCAGACGTCGAACGAGATGTCGGTCAACGCTTTCACGCCACCGAACGACAGCGAGATATGCTGCAGGTCCAGGATCACCTCGCCGCCGGTGCGGGCGTGCTCGCCGGTGCGCTGCGCGTGATGCGTGCCGGGTTGCGCGCTGCTGTCGTCCGCCAGTCCCGCCGGGGACAGCGGGCCCGCAGGCGCCATCGCGCCGCTGCCGCCGGCCGCGCTTGCGTCGGTACGTGCGGTGCCGGTCCATTCAGGCTTGCCGCCACCTTGCCAGGCCACTTGCGTCATGTTGATGCCTCCGCCCTATGCTCTTATGCCGCGCGCGCCGCCGCTGGCAGGCGCTTCGCATCGACCAGCTTCAGCGTGGCCGACACGCTGCCTTCGCGCCCGTCTTCGAACTTGACGCGCGTCTCGATGAACTGCTCGGACTTGCCCGCGTAGAGCGCATCCACCAGCACCCCGTATTTCTCGGCGATATAGCCGCGGCGCACCTTGCGCGTGCGCGTCAGCTCGTCGTCGTCCGGGTCCAGCTCCTTGTGCAAAATCAGGAAGCGCGCGACCTGCGAGCCGGCGAGCATGGGGTCGTTGGCGAGGTCGGCATTCACCTGGTTCACGCATTCGCCGATCATCTCGATCACGTCCGGCTGGGCGGCCAGGTCGACATAGCCCGCATACGGCAGGTGGCGGCGCTCGGCCCAGTTGCCCACTGCCTCGAAGTCGATGTTGATGAAGGCGCAGACCTCGTCGCGGCCGTTGCCGAAGGCCACCGCTTCCTTGATGTACGGGAAGAACTTGAGCTTGTTCTCGATGTACTTGGGAGCGAACATCGAGCCGTCGGCGAGCTTGCCCACGTCCTTGGCGCGGTCGATGATCTTCAGGTGGCCGTCGGCATCGATCACGCCGGCGTCGCCGGTCATGAAGTAGCCCTCGTCGTTGATGGCCTCGCGCGTGGCGTCGTCGCGCTTGTAGTAGGACTTGAGCAGGCCCACGCCACGCACCAGCACCTCGCCGTTGTCGGCGATGCGGATTTCCATGCCCGGCGCGGCCGGTCCCACGGAATCGAACTTGACCTGGCCGTCAGGCTGCAGGCACACGTAGGCGCAGGTCTCGGTCTGGCCGTAGAACTGCTTCAGGTTCACGCCGATGGAGCGGTAGAAGCGGAACAGGTCCGGCCCGATCGCCTCGCCCGCGGTATAGCCCACGCGGATGCGGCTCATGCCGAGCACGTTGCGCAGCGGGCCGTAGACCAGCGCTTCGCCCAGCGCATAGCGCGCGCGCTCCATGACAGGCACCGGGCGCCCGTCGAGGATATCCGCGCCGCAGCGGCGCGCCACGTCCATCGCCCAGTGGAACAGCTTGCGCTTGATCCAGCCCGCATCTTCCATGCGGATCATCACCTGCGTCAGGAGGCCTTCATAGATGCGCGGCGGTGCGAAGTAATAGGTCGGGCCGATCTCGCGCAGGTCGGTCATCACGGTCTCGCGCGATTCCGGGCAATTCACCGTGAAGCCCGCCACCATCGCCTGCGCATACGAGAACAGGTTGTCGCCCACCCATGCCATCGGCAGGTACGACAGCACGTCGTCCTTCGCGGTCAGGCGGTCGAACGCGCAGCCATTGCGCGCCGAGCCAATCAGTCCCGCATGCGAATGGCACACGCCCTTGGGCTTGCCGGTGGTGCCGGAAGTGTAGAGGATGATCGCGGTATCGCCAGGCTGGCCGGCGGCAATCGCTTCGTCATAGAAGCCCGGATGCGCCTGGTCATATTCGCGCCCCAGTTCTTGCAGCCGCTCGTACGACATCAGCGAGGGATGCTCGTAGTCGCGCAGGCCGCGTGGGTCTTCATAGATGACGTGGCGCACGGCGCGGCCGGACTCGGCCAGCTGTGCTTCGACTTCCAGCAGCTTGTCGACCTGCTCCTGGTCCTCGACGATGGCAAAGTCGATCTCCGCATCGTTGAGCACGTAGACCATCTCGTTGGCGATGGCGTCCTGGTACAGCGGCACCGGCACGCCGCCCAGCGCCTGCGCCGCGGTCATGGCCCAGTACAGGCGGGGGCGGTTGTCGCCCACCACCGCCAGGTTCATGCCGCGCTTGAATCCGAGTGCGGCCAGACCACATGCCAGCGCCCTCACCTGCTGTGCCGCCTGGGCCCAGCTGTATGTCTGCCAGATGCCGAGATCCTTTTCGCGATAGGCCGGATGATCCGGCCGCTGCTGGGCGTGCGCCAGCAGCCATCGCGGGAAGGTCGTCGCCGACGATTCCTGCATCGCTGTCTCCTGTCCCTCCGGCGTGGGGGTCCACGCCCGGTGTCAAGCGCCGGTCCGGTCGTTATACTTGGCTTGCTTTGCCCGGCGGCATCTGCCGCATCGCATCAAGCCCGTCTGTGCCTTGTCTGGAGGGGCCGGGGGAAGCGTCTTCTGCCTTCCCGGCGTGCCCCTTCTGGCACCCGCGGTTCCGTTGTGATCGTACGATAGCCCATGCCAACCACCGGGGTTGTCACGCCGGTGACAATTCCGGGTTAATCCCTACGGGAGCTTTTTCAGGCCATGCTGAACGATTTTGTCGACCGCTGCGTGTGGGCAGCAGACCTGAGCCCCGCGCAACGTGAACGCGTGCGCCGCGCGATGTGCGTGCGTGAATACAACCAGGGCGACTACGTCTGCCACAAGGGAGACAAAGCCGAGCATTGGATGGGCGTGCTGGAGGGCATCGTCAAGATCACCACGGTCTCGCCCTCGGGCAAGTCGGTGACCTTTACCGGCGTGCCCACCGGCGGCTGGTTTGGCGAAGGTGCGGTGCTCAAGTCGGAGATCCGCAAGTACGACGTGATGGCGCTGCGCCGCTCGACCATCGCTTTCCTGCCGCTCGAGACTTTTCAGTGGCTGCTGGAGACCAGCCTGCCGTTCACGCGTTTCCTGCTGACACAGCTCAACGAGCGCCTGGGCCAGTTCATCGCGGCGGTGGAATACGAACGCTCGCTCGATATCGATTCACGCGTGGCGCGCGCGGTGTCGTCGCTGTTCAATGAGCACCTTTACCCGGGCATCGGCAAGACGCTGGAGATCTCGCAGGAAGAGATCGGCCTGCTCGCCGGCATTTCGCGCCAGCGCGCCAACCAGGCGCTCAAGGTGCTGGAGCAACAGAAACTGGTGCGGGTGGACTACGGCGTGATCGAAGTGCTGGACCTGGACGGCTTGCGGCAGTACGGGGAGTAGCGGTGGCCACCGTCATCGACGCAGCCACGCTGCAGGCCTATCGCGAAACGCACTATCGCGTGCTGGGCGATGCGCCGATGACCTTGCGGGTCGGGCAGGCCAGCGCGCCGCTGGCAACGCTGCACAAGTTGCTTGGCGTAGCGTGCAGTGCCTTCATTACCGCGGCCAACCCCTTCAGCCAGCGTTGCGATGACGCCGCCAACGCGGCGCGCCAGCAGGCGCTGGCGCAGGACGTAGCGGCAATGGGATTGCGTGCGATCGAGGCCGCCGGCGAACATCCCGCCAACGGCTGGCCGGCCGAGCCCAGCTATCTGGTGCCGGGCCTGTCGCTTGAAGATGCGCGCTTGCTGGGCGAGAAATACGGCCAGAACGCGGTGGTGTGGAGCGGCGCCGACGCGGTGCCGCGGCTGGTGCTGCTGCGCTGAGCGGCGGCGCCTCGGCGCCGCGGCCGCTCAGTGGCGGTGCCCGTGATGGCCATGTCCGTGGCCATGTCCGTGGCGATGGTGGTGGTGCCCATGGTGGCGATGGTGATGGCGGTGCCCATGCCACTCATGCCGCCCATACCAGCGGCGGCCGTCCCAGTAACGGTCACCATGCCAGCCGTGATAACGCGGCGCATAGACTACCGGCGGCGGCGGCGCCACATAGACCGGCGCAGGGGCAACATAGACCGGCGCGGGCGTGCCAATATGCACACCGACATCGACATGGGCCATGGCGGAACGGGCGGCAAGCAGCGACATCGCGCCCGCCAGCAGGGCAGCTATAAGAACCGGAGGCAGCATTGGGTATCTTTTTTGTCGTAAATGGAATGGGTGCACTGTACCCGGCATTCCTGTTACTGGATGCGGCGGAGTGTTTCCATTTATAACGACGTGTAAGCGGGATTTTGGCGAAAGGTCCCAATCGGGGAAATGACAGGAGCCGCACGCGGCAGCCCCTGAAGCGGTACAGCCGGACGTCGCCCCGGCACGGAGCGACGCATCATCCGCAGCAAGTGCCGCATGAATTACTTGCTGTAGACGTAAACGCCGCGGCCCGTCTTGCGGCCCAGATAACCCGCAGCCACCATCTCGCGCATCAGCATCGCCGGGCGGTACTTCGGGTCGGCGAATTCGGTGTACAGCACTTCCATCACGGCCAGCATGGTGTCCAGGCCGATCATGTCGGCCAGCGCCAGCGGCCCGATCGGGTGGTTGCAGCCCAGCTTCATGCCCTCGTCGATCTCTTCCGGCGAGGCCAGGCCTTCGCCCAGGACGCAGAAGGCTTCATTGATCATCGGGCACAGGATGCGGTTGACGACAAAGCCGGGGCTGTTCTTGACCGTGATCGGGTACTTGCCCAGCTCCTTGGCCAGCGCATCCACGGCGGCATGGGTAGCGTCGCTGGTTTGCAGGCCGCGGATCAGTTCGACCAGGGCCATCACCGGCACCGGGTTGAAGAAGTGCATGCCGATAAAGCGGTCCGCGCGCGAGGTCACCGCGGCCAGCTTGGTGATCGAGATCGACGAGGTGTTGGACGCGATGATCACGTTCTCGCCGACGATGCTGTCGATCTGCTTGAGGATCTTGACCTTCAGGTCATAGTTCTCGGTGGCGGCCTCGATCACGATGTCGGTCGCCTTGAGATCGTCATACGACGTGCTGCCCTGGATGCGCGCCAGCGCGTCGGCCTTCTGCGCCTCGGTCAGCTTCTCCTTCTTGATCAGCCGGTCCAGGCTGCCCGCCACGGCGGCCACGCCCTTCTGCACGGCGGCGTCGCTGATATCGACCATCACCACGTTCAGTCCCACCACCGCGCAGGCCTGGGCGATGCCATTGCCCATGGTGCCGGCACCGACGATACCTACTGTCCTGATTGCCATCTTCTCTTCCTCTGTTTGCTGGTTGCTTATCGATGTCTGGTGTCAGTCCGCCTGCTGGCCCAGCGCGGCGATGATGCGCTCGGCATGCCCCTTGAGCACTTCCGGCTCCTGCATGTCGCGCGCATGGCCGCGCAGCGCCTGGTCGTTGTAGCGCGGCACGATATGGAAATGGATATGCGGCACGGTCTGGCCCGCCGCTGCGCCGTTGAACTGGCCGATCGAGATGCCGTCCGGGCTGAAGGCCGCACGCACCGCGCGCGCCACGCGCTGGGTAGCCACGATGGCCGCCTGTGCGGCTTGCTCCGACAGGTCGAAGAGATTGACCGCGGCTTCCTTGGGCACCACCAGCGTATGGCCGTCGGCCTGCGGCATGATGTCCATGAAGGCGATGGTGTCGTCGTCCTCGTACACCTTGATGCACGGCATCTCGCCGCGCAGGATCTTGGCAAAGATATTGTTCGGGTTGTACTGGCTGTCCATGGTCTTGTCTTGCGGTTGTCTCTGGATTTGTTGCTGCCTGGCGCTATGTTGCGCTTACGGTGCGGCGCAGCATTCGAGTGTAACGCAGGGCGGCCCTTCACCGCGGCCGCCCCTGCGCGATTACCGGTCACCGCGTGGATCCGGGTCTACATATTGCGCCGGTATTGCCCGCCGACCTCGAACAGCGCGTGCGTGATCTGCCCCAGCGAGCAGACCCGCACCGCGTCCATCAGCACCGCGAACACGTTCTGGTTGTCGATCACCGCCTGGCGCAGCCGCTGCAGCATCGCCGGCGCCTCGACGGCATGGAACTGCTGGAACGCGTGCAGGCGGTCCAGCTGGCTCTGCTTCTCGGCCTCGCTCGAGCGCGCCAGCTCCAGCTTTTGCGGAACCGGGTCGCCATCCGGGTTGCGGAAGGTGTTCACGCCGATGAGCGGCAGCGTGCCGTCGTGCTTGAGCTGCTCGTAGTAGAGCGATTCTTCCTGGATCTTGCCGCGCTGGTAGCCGGTCTCCATCGCACCCAGCACGCCGCCGCGCTCGGCGATGCGCTCGAACTCCTGCAGCACCGCTTCTTCCACCAGGTCGGTCAGTTCCTCGATCAGGAAGCTGCCCTGGTTGGGGTTCTCGCACTTCGCCACGCCCCATTCGCGGTTGATGATCAGCTGGATCGCCAGGGCGCGGCGCACCGATTCGCCGGTGGGCGTGGTGATGGCCTCGTCGTAGGCATTGGTGTGCAGCGAATTGCAGTTGTCGTAGATCGCGATCAGCGCCTGCAGCGTGGTGCGGATATCGTTGAAATCGATCTCCTGCGCATGCAGCGAGCGCCCCGAGGTCTGGATGTGGTACTTGAGCTTCTGGCTGCGCTCGTTGGCGCCGTACTTGTCGCGCATCGTCACCGCCCAGATGCGGCGCGCGACGCGGCCGAGCACGCTGTATTCCGGATCCATGCCGTTGGAGAAGAAGAACGACAGGTTGGGCGCGAAGTCGTCAATGTGCATGCCGCGCGCCAGGTACGCCTCGACGTACGTGAAGCCATTGGCGAGCGTGAAGGCGAGCTGCGAGATCGGATTCGCGCCAGCCTCGGCGATGTGGTAGCCGGAGATCGACACCGAGTAGAAGTTGCGCACCTGGTGGTGCACGAAGTACTCCTGGATATCGCCCATCACCTTGAGCGAGAACTCGGTGGAGAAGATGCAGGTGTTCTGGCCCTGGTCTTCCTTCAGGATATCGGCCTGCACCGTGCCGCGTACGTTCTGCAGCACCCAGGCGCGGATCTTGGCCTCTTCGTCGGCGGTCGGTTCGCGCTGGTTGTCGGCGCGGAACTTGTCGAGCTGCTGGTCGATGGCGGTGTTCATGAACATCGCCAGGATGGTCGGCGCGGGGCCGTTGATGGTCATCGACACCGACGTCGACGGGTTGGTCAGGTCGAAGCCGTCATACAGCACCTTCAGGTCGTCGAGCGTGGCGATAGAAACGCCCGAGTTGCCGACCTTGCCGTAGATATCAGGACGCATGTGCGGGTCTTCGCCATACAGCGTGACGGAGTCGAACGCGGTCGACAGGCGCTTGGCGTCCATGCCCTCGGACACCAGCTTGAAGCGCCGGTTGGTGCGGAAGGCATCGCCCTCGCCGGCGAACATGCGCGTCGGGTCCTCGTTCTCGCGCTTGAAGGCAAAGACGCCGGCGGTGTACGGGAAGCTGCCGGGCACGTTCTCGCGCATCAGCCACTTCAGCACCTCGCCGTCGTCCTCGAAGCGCGGCAGCACCACTTTGCGCACCTTGGTGCCTGACAGCGTCGTCGTGACGAGGCCGGTGCGGATTTCCCTGTCGCGGATCTTCACCACGTATTCGTCGCCGCTATAGGCTTCGCGCATCTGCGGCCACATCGCCAGCAGCTTGCGCTCGACCTGGCCGAGCGCGCTGTCGCGTTCGGCGGCGAGTGCATCGAGTGCGTTGCCGCCGTCGCCTTGGCCTTGCGCGGCCTGCAGCATGCGGCTCGATTCGCGCAACTGCTGGCGCTCGCGCGCTATCCGGCTTTGCTCGGCCACGCGGCGGTGGTAAGCACGCACGGTGTCGGCCAGCTCGGCGAGGTAGCGGCTGCGTGCCGGCGGCACAATCACGTTCTGGCCGGTAGAGATGCGCCCCCACAGCTCAGGCAGCGCGCCGGGCCGCACCTTCAGGCCGCGCTCGGCCAGCGCCGCGCGCAACCCCTGGTACAGCATGGTCACGCCATCGTCATTGAAGCGCGACGCCTGCGTGCCGTACACCGGCATGTCCTCGGCCTTGCCATGCCATTGCTCGCGGTTGCGCTGCACCTGCTTGGCCACGTCGCGCCACGCATCCTGCGCGCCCTTGCGGTCGAACTTGTTGATGGCGACAAAGTCGGCAAAGTCGAGCATGTCGATCTTCTCGAGCTGGCTGGCCGCGCCGAACTCGGGCGTCATCACGTACAGCGACAGGTCCACGTGCGGCACGATCGCGGCGTCGCCCTGTCCGATGCCCGAGGTCTCCACGATCACCAGGTCGAAGCCCGCCACCTTGCATGCCGCGATCACGTCCGGCAATGCCTGCGAGATCTCCGACCCCGCCTCGCGCGTGGCCAGCGAGCGCATGAAGATGTTCGGATGGCTGATCGCGTTCATGCGGATGCGGTCGCCCAGCAGCGCGCCGCCCGACTTGCGGCGGGACGGATCGATCGAGATCACTGCGATCGACAACGCGTCCTGCTGGTCGAGGCGGAAGCGCCGGATCAGTTCGTCGGTCAGCGAAGACTTGCCGGCGCCGCCAGTGCCGGTGATGCCGAGGACCGGAATCGATGCCTGCTTTGCCCGCGCATGCATCGCCTGCACCAGCGCGGAATCGGCCTTGCCGTTTTCGAGCGCGGTTATCAGCTGCGCCAGCGCGCGGCGGTCGCCGCTGGCTACCGGATCGAGCGAAGTGGGCGCGTAGCACGACAGGTCGATGTCGCAACGCTGCACCATGTCGGCAATCATGCCGGCCAGGCCCATGCGTTGCCCGTCTTCCGGGCTGTAGATGCGCACCACGCCGTAGGCCTGCAGCTCACGGATCTCGTCCGGCACGATCACGCCGCCGCCGCCGCCGAAGACCTGCACATGCTCGCCGCCCTTTTCGCGCAGCAGGTCGACCATGTACCGGAAATACTCGACGTGGCCGCCCTGGTAGCTGGAAATGGCAATGCCCTGCGCGTCTTCCTGCAAGGCCGCCGTGACCACTTCCTCGACCGAGCGGTTGTGGCCCAGGTGGATCACCTCGCAGCCGTGCGACTGCAGGATGCGGCGCATGATGTTGATCGAGGCGTCATGGCCGTCGAACAGCGACGCCGCCGTGACAAAGCGCACCTTGTTGGCCGGACCGCGGCCCTGCTCCGCCGGCTTGGGCTGCGGCGCGCCGCGGCGCGCATCATGCACATCGGAAAGGTCGGTCATTGTCTCCACCGTCTCTGGGTGTTGGCTGCTACCGCGAGGGTCCGCCTGGGGTGCTGGTCTGTGCCGGTTTGGCCGGAACTGCGCGGGCTGGCCCCGGGTTGGGGCTCCTCGATTATATGACGTTGACGTAAACGTCAATCAATGGGGCAGAACCCCAACGGCGCGGCGCAGCGGTGCTTATAGAGTAGGTGCCCGCGGTGGATAGCAGGCAAGCAAAAGGCCACCTCGCGGTGGCCTTCCTGGTACTTCGCCAGCAATGCCGGATATCACCGGCACAACGCCCATATCCGCGGGCATTCCCCAAACGCATCCGTGCTGTGTTCTTCGACCCGATGCCGCAGCGCGTGCAGCCACGCCGCCATCCGCCGCATCGACCACGGTGCGGGCGTCTGTGCCAGCGTGAAGCGTGCCCCCGGGCCATCGCCCGACAGCCATACGCGATAGCCTTCCGGCAGCGCCAGTTCCTGGCCGGGTTCCAGCCAGATATCGTTGGGATTGCCCTCTACCGTCACCCACAGCTTGCCCGACGCCGCGCAGACGGTCTGCCCGTAACCGGCGCGCCAGCTCACTGGCTGCCCGGGCTCGTCCAGTTCGAAAGTCCGTAGTTCGCGCATGATGCACTCCTTGTCAGCCTGGCGGTCTCGATATCCCCGCCACGCATCCATTATTCGCATCCCTCACGACAATCCCATGTACAGTTGTGAACAGTTTTCGATGAACTGTTCAGTAGTTTTCCCTGACAGTTGCATATCCCGGTTTCCCCCGGCTGCCCTGCCTATGAAACTTATCTTAGATGCTTCCACCGGAATTCCATTGACCGATCAGATCGTCAATGGCGTGAAGTCGTGGATCGGCAACCGCGAGGCCCGGCCGGGGGCAAAACTGCCGTCGATCCGCCAGCTGGCTGCGGAAAACGGCATCAGCCGCTTCCCCGTGATCGAGGCTTATGACCGGCTGGTGTCGCAGGGGCTGCTGGATTCGCGGCAGGGATCGGGCTTCTACGTGGCGGACAGCCCGCTCGCGGGGCGCTCGGCGCGCGGCTGGTCGGATCCCAGCCTGGCGGAGGATCTTTCCGACCACATCCTGGAGCAGTTCAACCATCCCAGCAGCACGCTGAAACTGGCCGGCGGCTTCGTGCCCGAGACCTGGCGCGACGTGGAAGGACTGCAGCAGGCGATCCGCGCGATCTCGCGCACCGAGATTGAAAGCGTGATCGACTATGCCACGCCGCTGGGCCATCCGGAACTGCGCCGGCAGGTGCTGCTGCGCGTACGCCAGCTCGGCATCGCGGCCGAGTTGCCGCAAGTGCTGATTACCAGCGGTGCCAGCCAGGCGCTGGACCTGGTGGTGCGCCACCTGCTCAAGCCGGGTGATACCGTGTTCGTGGAGGATCCCGGCTACTACAACCTGTTCGGCCTGCTGCGGCTGCATGGCGTGCAACTGGTGGGCGTGCCGCAGACGCCCCACGGGCCGGACCCCGACGCGTGCGAGGCGCTGCTGCGCCAGCACAAGCCCAAGCTGTTCTTCACCAACAGCGTGCTGCAGAACCCAACCGGCTCCACGCTGGCGCCGCCGGTCGCGTTCCGGCTGCTGGAGCTGGCGCGCCGGCACGGCTTCCGCTTTGTCGAGGACGATATCTTCTCGGACTTCCAGACGCACTTCACCGACCGGCTGGCCACGCTGGACCAGCTGGAGCATGTGATCTACATCGGCGGGTTTTCCAAGACGGTGTCGGCGTCGCTGCGGATCGGCTACGTGGTGGCGGACAAGGCGCTCGTCAAGGACCTGGTCGACGTCAAGGTGCTGACCAGCGTCGCCGGCTCGCATTTCGCGGAAGCGGTGACGGCGGCGCTGCTGGAGCGCGGCGGCTATCGCAAATACGTCGAGCGGCTGCGCCTGCGCGTGCGCGAGGCGTCGGCCAACGCGGTGCGGCAGCTGGCCGGCTGCGGCTGGGACGTGTTCTGCGAGCCCAGCGGCGGCAATTTCCTGTGGGCGCGGCCGCCCTTCATCGAGGATTCGCGCGACCTGGTGACGCTGGGCGAGGAATACGGCGTGACGCTGGCGCCGGGCAATTACTTCCGGCCCGGCGGCGAGACCTCGGCCTGGATTCGCATCAACGCCGCCTATGCCAACGAGCCGCGCGCGGTGGCCTTCATGAAGGCCGCGTCGGAGCGCCGCGCGTAGGCGAAGTAGATCACCAGCCCCAGCGCCAGCCATACCAGGAAGGCGATCCAGGTCAGTGCCTGCAGGTGCGCCATCAGGAACAGGCAGAAGCCGATCGCCAGCAGCGGCACCACCGGCACGCCCGGGCAGCGGAA
>NZ_JAGIQA010000059.1 GCF_017814975.1 Cupriavidus consociatus | reverse complement strand
ATGAAGAAGGTGGTGAAAGAAGAGCTGGAGGCGATGGACCGTGACAGCGACCGTTGCGCGATCGAGCTGTCCGACGCGCGTGTGGATGTGCTGGGCTACGCCTGCCTGGTCGCCATCATGAGCATGGGCAAGGGCTATCACCGTGTCTCCGAGGCACGCCTGATGCAGCGTACCGTCGACAATGGCAATCCCGCGCCGGTGGTGACCAGCGCCGGCGCGCTGGTGGACGGCCTGCACGCAATGGGGGCGAAGCGCGTCTCGGTGGTCTGTCCATATATGAAACCGCTGACGAAGATGGTCGTCGAGTATATCGAGAGCGAAGGCGTGGAAGTCAAGGATTACTGCGCACTGGAGATTCCCGACAATCTGCAGGTGGCGGCGCAGGATCCGGCCAGTTTGCTGGAGATCTACAAGCGCATCGACACCACCGGCGTAGACGCCATCGTCCTCTCCGCGTGCGTGCAGATGCAGTCGCTGCCGTCGATCCAGAAGGTCCAGGACGAGTCGGGTATCCCCACCGTGTCGGCCGCGGTGGCTACCACCTGGCAGATGCTGCGCAAACTGAACCTTCGCACCGAGGTCGCCGGTTGCGGCGAACTGCTGAGCGGCAAGTACTGAGCGCATTCCATCGCTTTCGTCGTTCCTGCCTGCGCAGGAACGATGCTTCGCACACGAACATGGACAATATTCACTTCTACGAGCCCACGCGCGACCACGGATTGCGGCATGACCCGCTTGCCGCAATAGTCGGCCCGCGTCCAATTGGCTGGATCTCAACGGTGGATACGGCGGGCCGCGCCAATCTCGCCCCCTACGCATTCTTTAATGTCTTTAACTACACGCCCCCTGTGGTGGCATTTTCCAGCGTCGGCTACAAGGACACGGTGCGCAATGTGGAGGCCACCGGCGAGTTCGTGTGGAACCTGGTGACGCGCCCACTGGCCGAACGCATGAACCTCACCAGCGCCGGCGTTGCGCCCGAAGTCGACGAATTCGGCCTGGCGGGCCTGACGCCAACGCCATCGCGCCTGGTGTCCGCAGCTCGCGTAGCGGAAAGCCCGGTGTCATTTGAGTGCCGCGCGACCAAAATCATGCAACTGTCCAAGGCCGACGGCGCCGCGCTCGAGACGTGGATGATACTTGGCGAGGTCGTTGGCGTGCATATTGACCAAGCCTTCGTGCAGGACGGCGTCTATGACACTGCCACCGCCCGCCCCATTCTGCGTGGTGGCGGCCCGGCCGACTACTACGAGATCACCAAATCGTCGCTGTTTCAGATGCGCCGGCCGGCCTGATACGAGCCCCCTCACAGAAATGCGCGTATCGCTGGCCACGTTTATACGGCTGCCGCCGTACAGCCAATGCGCCACTAAAGCTATTCAAGTCATAACGAAACGGAGGAGACCATGCAGCAAATTGACATCCAGAGAATGGCCAGCGAGGCCCGGCTCGGTAGTTTCCAATATGGCGTTCTAATCTGGTGCGCACTGATCATTATCTTTGACGGCTATGATCTGGCCGTGGCTGGTATCGCTCTACCATCGATCATCAAGGAAATGGGGGTTGGCCCGACTCAGGCAGGCCTTCTGGTCAGCACCGCCCTATTCGGCATGATGTTCGGCAATATTCTGTTCGGGACCATTTCCGACAAGATCGGCCGGCGCCGGGCGATGGCAATCTGCATCGCACTATTCAGCGTGTTTACTTCCGCCGCCGGCCTATGCAAGGACCCGATTCTGTTCGGCGTGGCGCGGTTCCTCGCCGGACTTGGCATCGGCGGTGTAATGCCAATCGTCATTGCGCAGATGACCGAATATGCGCCACAGCGCGTGCGCAGCACGATGGTGACGCTGATGTTCAGCGGCTACTCGGTGGGCGGCATGCTGGCAGCCGTGCTGGGCAAGAGTCTGATGGAAAGCTACGGCTGGCAATCCGTGTTCATTGCTGCAGGCCTGCCCGTGCTGCTGATCCCATTGATCCTACGATCGATGCCGGAATCAGTGTCGTTTCTTATTCAACGCGGTCGCACCCGGGAACTCGCACGCCTGGCTGCCCGCCTTGATCCGGCCTATCATGCGAGCGCAGATGACCGCTTCGTCATCGCCGGAGCCGACGGCTCCGGTGGCGCGCCCATCCGCGAGTTGTTCCAGCAAGGTCGCGGCCTCAGTACGCTTATGTTCTGGCTATCGTGCTTTATGTGCCTGTTTATGGTCTACGCGCTCAGCTCCTGGCTTGCCAAGCTGATGGCCAGTGCAGGCTACAGCCTTGGCTCGGCATTGACCTTTGTCCTGGTACTCAACCTGGGCGGCATGCTCGGCGCCATCGGTGGCGGCTGGCTTGCGGACAGGCTGCACATCAAGTTCGTGCTGACCGGCATGTACTTGCTGGCCGCGGTGTCGATCGGTCTGCTGGGCCATCCCATGCCGACCGGGTGGCTGTATCTGCTGGTCGGCCTCGCCGGCGCTTCCACCATCGGCACGCAGATAGTAGGCTGCGCCTATGCAGGCCAGTTCTATCCTATCGGCATTCGCGCCGTGGGCGTCGGCTGGACCCTGGGCATGGGGCGCGCCGGGGCCATCCTGGCACCGATCGTGATCGGCGTGCTGGTCGCCATGGGGCTGCCTCTTGAGCAGAATTTCCTTGCCATCGCGGCGCCTGGTCTGGCAGCTGCGTTGGCCGTGCTAATGATCCACCACGCACGATCGGCGTCGGTCGCGGCCGAAACAGGCATCATTCATTGCCGCCAAAATGAGGAAGGCAGGAGCGTGGAAGATTGCCATCGCTGACGAAGAAGGAAAGCGGATACACCAAAACCACGTAACCAGCGGACAACATGCTCGAAGACGTGAATGAGGCCGCTTATGTATCAGAGTCAAACGCGAGACCTTGATGAGGCAATCCGGCTTATCAATGGAATCTATTGCCCCCATTCCCTGACGTTGGGCAATGGCCAACGGAGTATTGATACCCGCCTCTCCGTAAAGGAGACCCATCGAACGTCAATCGTCCGCCTCGCCTACGGCGCAGACGTGACGGTGGATGCGGGAGAGTTCGATAATCTGTTCCTGATCATGAAGTGCGAGGCCGGCTCTGGATCAGTCCGCCAATGCGGCACCAAGAGAAGCTGGGGTGTCGGTGACATTCTGCCGGTCTCAGCAAATCGGCCGACCGACTTTCACTTCGGGGCCGGCTTCTCGCAACTCACAATTCGACCAGACAAGGAGCGGCTCGAGGCTTTGTGTGCTCAGTGGGTCGGGCATGCACTTGACCGTGACCTTGTTTTCGATTTGCTGCCACTGTCGACGCAGCTCGCTCAGACTCTCAGCGGGATGATCTTCGTCCTGGAATCCCAAGCCAGTCCATTACCCGCTGCGGCCCAAAAATCCATGGAAGAAGCGCTATTCTCCATGCTTCTGACAGGACACCAGCACAACTATAGTAGGGCTATCAGGCGGCCTGAAAGCGCGCCAACTACGTGGTTGGTACGTCGGTTTCAGGAGTTTGTGCGTGAAAATGCTGAAAATGAAGTTTCCATCGCCTCTATCTCTGAGAGCTTGGGCGTAAGCATCCGAACGCTCCAGTCAGCAGTCGAGAAGTGGCTCAACACGACGCCAAACGCCTACCTGAGAGACTATCGTTTGGACAGAATCAGAGATGTGCTCAACAGAGGGGATAAGCACACGTCAGTGACCGAAGTAGCTTTCGGCAATGGATTCTTCCATATGGGGCGTTTCTCTGCGTACTACAAGTTGAAGTTCGGCGAGTATCCAAGTGATACGCTACTGCGTGCGAGTGGGAGGGCCCGGGCAAAGTCACAACGGCATTCTTAAATGAACGCGCCGATGCATGCACCGCTTCTAGCTGTACAAAGGGACTGGCACCACCACCGGAGCCCCCCGCCCGTGCAGCCTAAGGGTTTTCACTACCGATAAGCTTGCGTGTGGCGGACAGTGCTGCGTGATTCGGATCGCGAGCGGAGTTCATCCCGACCAAACTGCGTTGCATACGGCCAATGCCGATTTTGCATGTAACGCAGGAGTGATTGTGACCTTGACCTCGACCAACGAGCTTAGCCTCTCTGAGACTTACGGCGCCTTTATCGACAATGAGTTTCGCCCGGTAGCCGGGCAAACCTTTCCAGCCAAGCACGCAGGAACGGGCGAGACTGTCGCACAACTCGCGCGCTGCGGACGGACAGAAATCGATGCGGCAGTACAAGCCGCCGCCAAGGCTGCGCCGGCATGGCGGGCTAGGTCAGCAGAGGAGCGCGCTGAATTACTGCTGAAGCTGGCGGCTGTGATCGAGGCCGACACCGATCGTCTCGCTCGTATCGATTCTATCGACATTGGTCGCCGTCTGTTTGAGACGACGCTCGACCATCGTTTCGCAATCTCCCAGTACCGGTACTTCGCCGCTGCGGCAATCACTCATGAAGGCTTCGGCCGAGCCATCCCCAATGGCTACCTAGTGGCCAAGCGGGAGCCCTACGGCGTGTGCGGGCTCATCATCCCCTGGAACGTACCGGCCATCATGGCTGCGTTCAAGATTGCCCCCGCGGTCGCTGCAGGCAATACGGTAGTCCTGAAGCCGGATGAGAACGCATCGCTCAGCACGATGGAGCTTTGCAAGCATATCGCGAGAATCTTCCCGCCGGGCGTCATTAACGTTGTTCCCGGCTTTGGGGAGGAAGCTGGCGCTGCGCTAACTGCACACCCCGGTGTGGCAAAGCTTGCGTTCACGGGTAGCAGCGAAGTCGGACGAATCATTTCTCAGGCGGGTGCCGAGCGCTTGGTGCCGGTCTCGTTGGAACTGGGTGGCAAGAGTCCCAACATTGTTTTCCCCGACATCGAAGATATCGATGCCGTCGTCGACAACGCAATGTTTGCAACGATGTACTGCAATGGCCAGTCCTGCCTTGCAGGAACGCGCTTGTTCGTTCACGACGCAATTTACGACGACTTCATGGAGAGACTCGTTGCCGGGATGCGACGGGTCAAGGTCGGTCCTGCACTCGCGACCGACACCATTATGTCCAGCCTTGTATCCGCAGAGCAAGGCGAACGCGTACTCAAGTACATTGATATCGGGATTTCGGAAGGCGCACGGCTAATGGTTGGCGGCAAGCGCGTTTCGGTTGAAGGCAATGAAGCGGGCTATTTCATCGAGCCGACGGTATTCGAAGCGACAAACAGCATGCGCATCGCTCAAGAGGAGATCTTCGGCCCGGTCTTGAGCGTCATGCGTTGGAGCGACTACGATCAGATGATTGCCGAGGCGAACGGCGTTCGATATGGGCTTGCAGCAGGTCTCTATACGTCCAATCTGCGGAACGCGTGGGAAACAGCCGACCGGCTCCAGGCAGGCTCCGTCTGGATTAACCAGTACTTCAACCTGGCCAGCGGTTCGCCATTTGGTGGCTTCAAGGAGAGCGGGATCGGCAGCGAGTACTGCCATGAGACGCTAAACATGTACACCCACTTGAAGGCCATCACTGTGCAAACGAAGGTGATGGAACCCTGGTTCGCTCCGAAGCCATGATGCGGCAATGGCCTTGACGATGCCATAGGGACCTGAGCCTGCTCGCGTTCAAGAGCAGGCTCTTTCCGTGCTTACAATTGACAGCGTGCGCCAACTGGTCCTGCAAATCCAGCGCTAGGTCGAGCACTACAACGTCCACAAGCGCCCCTTCGTATGGACCCCCACTGCCGATTCAATCCTCGCCAAAGTTGAGCGCCTATGTAAAGTTATTTCTGGGACGCAACACTAGAGAGCAACTGCACGGGGATCGTGGTAGAGCACAAGTCGGCGAAAGTCCCACGCCAATCCAATCGCGACAAATACAACGAAGCAGAGAAGTCCGAGATCTGAGAGTGAAAAGCTCGGAATAGCACCATGTGGCCTCCTTCTGGACAAGCACCTCGAATCCGCCGCCCGTTGGCAGAAAAGAAGAGGTTCCACGGGCAGTGCCTGAGGAACCTGTGAAGCCCGATTGCCTTGGAGGTGTCGATCAACACGAGGGTTGGCATTCGGGATGTAGACACATTACCGAGGAACGTGATAGAGCTTCAGTCGCTTGGACTGTTAATACCATTTTGAAAATCCGGCTGTGCAAAAAAACATTACGCAAGGCTGCCCGAACCATGGTCTGGTCAAGGCTCAAGATGAGTTATGAAACAGGCAGAGCGTCGTGCACAGGAACAGCGGGAGGAGCATGGCCGCCCTCAGAATATGTGACGTATACCTACAGCGACGCCAATCATCGAAGTCTGTCCATTGGGGAGCGTGTAACTATTCAACGCAAGACTGGTAGCAAAGTTGCCCGCTGCCGACTCCATAGCCAGGCCAGCATTCTTTGAATAGGCGGTGGTCAGGTAGACGTCAGTACGCTTCGACAGCGCGTAGTCGGCAATTAGCGCAATCTGCCATGGATTTGCAATGTGAGTGTTTCGCCCCAGGTTCTTTACGTTCTGATAGTCGTACTCAAGCGTGAAGTCGAGCGCCGGCGAGAATCGGTATTGACCGCCAACCCAATAGAAATCGTCACGGAGAATCAGGGCACTGTTCTGGTCCTTGCTCTGTCCCCAGCGATAGCCGCCCATTACCTTCGCAGTGCCATTGAGGGCATAGCTGGCCATGACCACTGCCTTCTTGAAGCTACCGTTGCCAGTGCCAATCGTCGGATTCCACTGATCATAGCCGATGCCCACCCCGAAAGGCCCCGCAAGGTAGCTTAGCCCCGCCCCATAGCCCGAGTCACGGCGGAACTGCCCGGGCACTTCACCATTGCCACCAGCAGCCGGAAAGTTGGGGGCGACCTGCGGAAGCACCGTACCTACGCCAAATGACCAATGCGCCCTTGCCGTAAGACCCCCGAACACGCCAGTGTACTGCGCCATATTGTCTTCGCGGAAATTGGCGCCGGCAATCACGCCAACGGGTTCATACTGGGTGGCAAAACGGAGCGGGACAAAGTTGGCCAGCGTAGCGAACATCGAATTGGACTGCCGACCGAAGGTGATTTGGCCATACTCCGAGTTAAGACCAACATAGGCCTGACGACCAAATAGACGGCCGCCTTGTTGCAGGGTGCCGGTATCGCTATTGAAGCCGTTTTCCAGCACGAAAATCGACTTCAGCCCGCCGCCCAGGTCTTCCAAACCGCGAAGACCCCAGCGCGAGCCGGAGTATCCGCCGGCGTCCATACGAACTACCTTGTTGCCCTGGCCTGGATTGAAGCCGTTACTCGCCTGCGGCACGACACCGACATGGTTGACGTACTCCATGTTCAGGTCCATCACACCATACAACGTTACGCTGGATTGCGCGTCGGCTGCGCTGCATGCACAAACAACCGTCAAGAAAAAAATCGTCCTCTTCATTACCTGCTCTCCTCCATGTTTCATTGATTTAGTTCTTTCGAGCGTCGCGCGCTGCTGGATCCCCACTGCAATACGCAAAGTGCCAGTGTTGTTGTGGGGCGCCGAAGCGATGCAGGATCAGGTTGCTCGGCACTTCGAACAAGAAGTAGCCCAGAAAAAAGATGCCGGCCCCGAGCCCGTAAACGGTCTCGCTGAGCTGCAGGTCGGCGAGCATCTGTAACTTGGCGAAGCCGACATTGACGCGGTCGAGGTACGCTACGATGTAGCAGAGGAACAGCAGCGGGACGAGCCGCCAGGCGACTTTCCGGTAGGCCGCGTCACCCTCGGCCAGAAGTTGGCCGGGATGGCCGGGGGCAGTGGTGGGAATGGTCATGCATGTCTCCGTATCGTTTTTTGCGACGCCTTGGCCCTGCCCTGGCACGGGCATGCCGCATAGCCGGCGCGGGCCTATCTTCATGCCTGCCGGGCCAAAAGAAAAATATGGATTGGAGAACTTGCCATCTGCCTGCGAGATGGCCGAGGCGGGCCGCCGTGAAACCTCTGGCTTGCGCGACGAAAGCCGGAACGAGTAAAGGGAGACTTCAGCCCCGCTCGCCGTCAGTCGGCACAGCCCGCGCACCAGGCCAGTCGCCGCGCGCGCACAAGTCGCGCATCACGTTACCGATCAGTTCACGTACTGCCCGCTTGGCATGCGTTAGCGGCATCTCGCGGAACACGCAGATGCCCAGAATGCGCCGCATGGTATCGCAGCGGATCGGGTGGGCAACCAGTTCACTGGCTGCCACCTCCTGGGCCACCAGCGCCAGCGGCAGGATGGTCGGCGCTATACCCGCCTGCACCGCGCGCTTGAGAATCTGGACCGAATTGATCTCGGCGGCGAGGGGTGGCATTGGCACGCCTTGTTCGCTGAACACCTGCTCGATGACGGCCCGCAGGCAATGGTTGTGCTGTGCCGCCGACACGATCAACGGCTGCGCGGCAATCGCTTCGAGCGTCACGCCCGCATGTGCCTGCGGTGCCGGTTGGTTCGCGCCGTGGATCCAGTAGAAGTCCTCTTCGACAACGCGTTCGAAATGGAAATCCGCGGACGGGACATTGGACGTGAAGAGCGTCATGTCGACGCGCCCCTGCCGCAGCTGATCGAGCAGGTTGCCGGTCAGTTCCTCGTTCAGGTGCAGCGAGACCTGCGGCAACTGCTCGCGCGCAGCCTGCAGCAACGGTAGCGCCAGCGCCGCCGAAATGCTCTGCGGCACGCCGACAATGACCGAGCCGACGATCGAATCCGGCGCGCGCACGGCGGTGCGCGCATCGTCAATTTGCTTCAGGATGCCCTGCGCGTACTCATAGAAGACCTTTCCCGACTCCGTCACTTGCACGCCGCCGCGCCCGCGCACCAATAACTGCACCCCCAGTTCTTGCTCCAGGTCGCTGATCTACTTGCTTAGCGCGGACTGCGCGACAAACAGGCACTGTGCCGCATGCGACAAGCTGCCAGCATCGACGATGCCGACGAAGTACTTGAGTTGTCTGAGTTCCATGATCGCGGGAGGGGCTTCATATTTTCAGGGCAGCGGAAATCATAGCAGGGGACGGAGATGATCCGTTCATGGGCCATTCCATTGGCCCCGTCTAAGGTCCGTGTCACCTGATTCTTTGGGGTTCGGCTTGGCAGGTGCTGACCCAGGCGGGGTAGCGCCGCAACGAGCGGCAGGCCGCGCGGCAGTGGCCCACAGCAACGACCGCTTCCAGCGATCGCCAATCCCTTCCCTAACTGCGCCTCGATTGTCGGCTCGAACGGCGCCGACGGCGATTACGCGATGACCGGCGTTAGCAAAACGCTCGGTAATGGCAGCGCCGAAAGCCGTCCCTCAGTAGCGAATACAATCATCTATTCGCTGTTCAGGGCCGAGTAGTGGCCGCGGCCGCGCTTGCCTTGGCCGTGATTCCTAGGGAAGCTGCGGCTTCGTTACGCCCTTGTTCTGGCTGCGTTGTCTTTTCGCTGCAGCGCTACCATGCCAATGCCATGAAGTCACGCGGCGAGCAAAGCGGATGGAGCCCGCTGTGATCAATCGCTGGTCCGCTTCCCCTCTCGCTGTCATGGGCCAGGTTATGAGCCGGCAGCACCGCCCTGCAGCATGCAGGCAGTCGCTCAGGGCGCCTTTGAGCCAATTCCGGTCCAGCTTGCATCGCTCTTCATATAACCGATGAGCAACTCGAACTGCACCGCCGGATCATCGCGCGTAAGCCGCGTATGCCGCGCCGCAGGCACCGATGGTGAATCTTCACACCTTTGACCTGCTGGCCAAAATCGTTCAGACCAATGGCGCCACTGTGCATGCAGACGACGTAATCGCCTTGGTAGATACAGAAGCCAAGGCAAACGTCGATGGCGCTGCAGCCTCCGCGCCTTTGGCAATGCCTGCGTCGACATCCGTTCCCGGGACAGCCACTGCAGCGGTGAGCACCTCTGTTGGCGGCGGCGCACCGGCTTCAGCCACCGCCAATTTTGACGTGATAGTGATCGGTTCAGGCCCGGGCGGTTATATAGATACTATGAAGGGCCGCGGAAGTAAGCCCCGTGGAGTAAAACGAGGATTCGGAGTCTCGTTTCTCAAGGAGCACGCAGATGAACGCGCCTGACACAGCCCTTCACGGGCAGGATACGACGATCACCGGCTGGCTGTACATCGCCTTCGAACTAGGCGACAAGAGCTGGAAGCTGTCGCTGGGCGACGGCGCGCGCGGGCCAAGCCGGTGCTCGGTGGCGGCCGGCGACATGACGGCGGTCCTGACGGCAATCGCCAAAGCCAAGGCCCGCTGCCATCTGCCCGCCGATGCCCCGGTACGCTCCTGCTATGAGGCCGGGCGGGACGGCTTCTGGCTGCACCGCTGGCTCAGCGCACACGGCATCGTCAACCTGGTGGTCGATTCCGCCGTGTCGAAGTGAACCGGCGGGCACGTCGTGCGAAGACGGATCGGCTTGACAGCGACAAGCTGCTGTCAATGCTGATGCGTTACTACGGGGGCGAGCGTCACCAAGAGCGCACCGCCCACAGCAACCGGATCCGCTCGCTGCTGGTCTTGCACAACCTGCGGCCCGAGCGCATCGGTGGCCGCTCGTGGGCATGCTGGTGGGCCCAACATGCCGATACTCCGACCTCCATCCCGTTGTAGTCACCGGGATATTGAAAGGGGACACCAAACTGAGACCACGTGCCTTTGCCGTGCAAGTTACCCACCGCTGGCCAGCGTCGTGGTCGTAATAAACGACCCGCTGACCAGCCGTGGATAACTTGCAGTGGGGACTCTCAACAGGAGGTAACTGCCAAACGAAAACACAGCAACCGGTGCTTGATTTTCAACGCCCCATAGGTGTCATAAATGTGATTGATCAGCCAGACGCGCAACACGGGCAAAGGCCAAGGCTGCGCATCAGGTGGGAGCTAAGGATGCTCTGCACAATTAGCCGGCGGATGTGCTTGCAATGAATCGTCGAGCCAGCGAGCATGTAGCGCATGAAACAAACTGACCTTGGACTGAACTTGTCGACCAAGCGCACCCGCAAGCGCGAATTTCTGGACGAGATGAACCGGGCGGTGCCATAGGCCGATCTGGTGATGCTGATCGCTCCGTACGCCCCGGAAGGCAAGCGCGGCCGTCCCCCGTTCGCGGTCGAGGCAATGCTGCGCATCCACTTCGTTCAACAATGGTTCGGCCTGTCAGACCCGGCGATGGAAGAAGCGCTGCACGACGTGCCGCTGTATCGGGAGTTCGCCGGGCTGGACAACTGGACGGCGAGGCTGCCCGACGAGAGCACCATTCTGAGGTTCCGTCACCTGCTGGAGAAGCACAAGCTGGCCGCTCAGATTCTCGCGCTGGTCAACGACATCCTTTGCGACAAAGGATTGATGCAGCCGTTGCTGATCATCTGGGATGGGGCCAGGTCCCATCACGCCGCAATGGTCCGCGAATACCTGGATTCTCTCGAGGGTTGTCCGTATCGAGCCAGGTGAGTAGGCCGGAGGAATTTCACCTCCAGCCTCTCGCAGAACGGTGCGTGAGCCTCTCAACTCACACCGCTCCCATCAAGCGAACGCGCCTTTCATGCCTCGTTGCCAGTGTACGAATAACTGCGGTTGCCGCTTCGCGATGCCTTCTACGAAGCGAGCCGCCCGCGTTCTCTGTCCTTTCAGGCGCTTATACTTCCGCATCGCCCAAGCGATCAAGGTCCTGTTGAAGTGCCGAAGCACCGGATACATCGCTGACGGACTGAACCGCCCGTAATAGCTCAACCAGCCTCGGAGGACTGGGTTGTGCAAACGGGCGATGTCAGCCACGCTGAGATACGTCCGCGTGCCGAAGCGTGCCTCGCGAGTTCTCTGCCGCATGGACTTCAGGGCCACCGCACTGACCGCAGGGGTGAAGTTCACAAACAGGCTGTTCCGTTTGCGATTCTTCACAACCCGTGGCCGAAAGGTGTATCCGAGGAAATCAAACTTCGTATTCGGATATTTTCCCTTGCGACTGCCATCTTTGCAGTAGACGATCTTAGTCTTGTCCGGATGCATTTCTAGATGGCACTCTGCCAACCGAGCCTGAAGCGCTGCCTTTACAGCTTGCGCCTCTTGTTCGGTGCGGCAGTGAACCAGTCCATCATCTGCATACCGGCACCAGGGAAGCTGAGGGAACGTGCGAGCCATCCAAACATCGAACGTATAGTGCAGAAACAAATTTGCCAACACTGGGCTGACTACGCCGCTTACAACGTTGCATACTTTTCACTCCGTCGTCTGAATCATTCGAATTTTCGCTGTCAAGAGTCCCAG
>NZ_JAGIQA010000058.1 GCF_017814975.1 Cupriavidus consociatus | reverse complement strand
GTTGTTGGTACTTCGTTCTTGTCATTCACCACACCTTACCGGATGGCAAGGTGTTGCACTTCAGATTTGAGGGCGCCCTGCAAAATAAATATAATGATCTATTTGATGGGCCAGTTTTTAAGGAAATTGAAGGTCGCATGCGGGGAATGGATGGTTTTTTACTTTGTAGGGTGTGTGAATTTGCCGAGCCAACGCCAAGTGTTGAATGAAACTGCTTGGCAGTGAAAAATCCACAACTAGTCAAAGCCGTTAGAAAGATAGCGAACCGCAGCTCCATGCAGCCGCACGACTTCAGTGAGTCCCAAAGTTCTCGGTCGATGCGTTGAGGCTCACAGCAAAGTAATTTCCGGGTCATGGATGAGCGCGCATAACATAGGCGTTCGGAGCGTTCTGGTACAGGTGAGCGCAGTGCTGGCGCTGTGCTTCATCAGGTACCTGCGGGACCGGGCCGAACTCAGTGTGCCGCTTTACCTCGCCGACCGCATATGCGCGTTCGGTCCAGTTGCTCTCGCGCAGGCTAGCACGCTATGATTATTCTTCATCGTAGATCTGGTCTTCACTAAAGATCAGCATATTGGCTTCACAGGCCTGTGCCGTTATG
The DNA here is from genome assembly GCF_017814975.1 of Cupriavidus consociatus. Taxonomy (GTDB): domain Bacteria; phylum Pseudomonadota; class Gammaproteobacteria; order Burkholderiales; family Burkholderiaceae; genus Cupriavidus; species Cupriavidus consociatus. The sequence goes on along the minus strand of NZ_JAGIQA010000058.1, from coordinate 12,521 downwards.
GAGACGCAGGCTCCTGTCGATATGGCGAAGTAAACGCGGCGTCCTCCAAATTCCAAGGCCGGGTTTTCGTGGCGCAACTCAGAAGCATTGATCCGCATGAGCCGCACGTCGGGAAAGCGCTTGCGCCACTTTGCCGCTGCCTCCGATAGTGTAGGTTCAGTAAGAATCAACTCAGTGATTGCACTGATGTGTTTTACGGTAAGCGCCATGTCATTCCTCCCCGCTCGACACACGGCGGCCTTCCACAGTGACCGGTAGTGTGGTGTCGTCCGCCATCTCTGGCAGTTCAAACCGCCAACCGTTGGCAAGCGTGACGACCCCTCCCCACATCTGCACCCGTGTCATAGAGACTATTGGCTCCTCGAGGTCCTTCTTCGGCAGGTAGGCTTTGAGTGTCCCTGTAACGTCCTTTCGAATCATAATTTTCACGTCGAGAAGCTCCTTCAATGGGGTGGCAAACGGGCGATACACCGCGCATGCGGAACAGCACAGACACCCGGCGAAGCCGCAGGCAGTAGCAATAAGTCGCCATGGGTCATTCTACATGCCTTACAGCCCACGCCGGCGTGGTCCTGAGTGTGCAGTCGATCAAAGCCTTTTGGGTACACCGGCTCACCATCAAGATCCTCAGTCCAACGTTTGACAATCTCGTCCAGCGAACCCGTCCTACACCAGACACTCTACTTATACCCTCCATCGTCGCAAGCACATGTAGCGTAATCACTCAATGCCTCAACGTCTTGGCCGACTAGTGGCACTGCGAGATCATTTACTGCTTCCTTGTTACTTTTCGCAGGCTGCGGATACTACCGTCCTGGGCTCACCGTCCCCGCTGCTCCCGAACCACATCGAGCGAAGGACAGTAGCGCGCTCGCCTAGGCGCGCTAGCACCTCTTCAGGCAGGTTATCGAGCGAGCACAGTTCCCGTGCGCGCATGCCAATCCGGTGGTCCTTATCGACAAAGTGAGTCTCATAGATGTAGAACCGTTGCAGGAACGTGTCGATGCCGGTGACATAGCCAATCTCCCCTTTGTTCGCAATTACTTCGCCAACTCTCTTGCCGTAATACGTACCATCGTTAAGGACCGGCGATCGCGCGACCACCCGCTCGCCAATGCAGAAACACGGCGCAAACTTGATCTCAATGGTTTCGTCATCGTCTAAGTCATTCATAATATGCACTAGAGAAGGTCCGGCAAGGAGATTGCGTTTATCGGCGCAGTAGTATTTTCCACTTTAGGGTATGGTAGCGTAATGTCGATTCATTGAAATTCAGAAATAATCCCTATATGGGTAGAAACTCAACAGCGTTTCTACGCCGGCACAATGCATCCATCCACGGGACACACTGCCACACACTGCGGACTATCGAACTGCCCTTCACACACCGTACATTTTTTCGGATCGATGGAGAAATCACCGTTTTTCTCGCTAATGGCAACGTTTGGACACTCCGCCTCGCAAGCTGAGCACCCAGAACAGGTCGAGGCAATGATCTTCAGGGCCATAAGCGCGCTCCTTCAAACGATGAAATTTTAATCTCGAGATGGCGACCATCATTGTCATGCGTGCCCTGCAGGCAAGCACACACATTGCCGTCAGAACCATTCAAGGAGGCTGCCGGATCGCAGCGTCACCGCGATTCTTATGCGCGACTGCACCGTTTGCAATTCGGCCACGATATTCGGTGTACCAAGAAAGCGCCGCTCTCTCGATGTTTTCGCCGGCATACTGATCTATGGGCTCGATGCCCGCGCGCGATAGTTCCTTACGCGGACACGCCCCGACCTTCGCTACGAGAACAGCATGGCAATCGTTGATGGCACATAGGAGTGACGCTAGTTCTTCGTCGTCGCCATAGCCGTCCTGACAATAATGGTCTACTCGGCGATGGCCGACGAAGAGCACTTGCGTGCCGCTGACCTCGAAGATCTGGAACTCCGAGACATTTCCGAAATGAGCGTTCACGCGTCCGCCCCCCGTTGTCGCGACAGCAACCAATACCTTTATATCGTTCTCCACGTCATTCTCTGGCGCGAGGAATAGCGCCTCCCTTCTTGCCTCAAGTTGCACATTACGCTCGACCTCAATGCGATTCATATACTCGCGGTGGCTGTCGGCGAGATACTCGATTTCCATTGTCTCTATCCTATCGAGCGTGAACTCCCCTCCGCGGTCTTCGCCCAAGAGACCTACTGCGTCGGCGCGGCATTGACGGCAGTGCCGCATCAGAGTCGTGCCGCCCGTGCATGCGTCCTGCACTGCCTTAAGCTCCTGTGCAGTCGGAGCTCGCTGGCCGTGAATCCCGAAATATGTGCCATGCACTGGATCGCAGATCAACGGCATGATGTTATGCAGGAACGCGCCTCGTCTCTTAACCTCCTGGTTTACCAGGATCAGATGTTCTTCGTTTACCCCCGGAATCAACACTGAGTTGATCTTCGTAAGCACTCCACGCTCGGATAGCATCTCGAGCCCTTGCATTTGCCGCTCATGCAAGATGCGCGCGGCGTCTATCCCGGTTACGCGTCGATTGCGCCAGAATATCCACGGGTAGATCTTCTCGCCGACAACGGGATCGACCATGTTTATGGTAATCGTCACGTGATCAATTTTGTATCGGCAGATCTCGTCGACAAAGTCTGGCAACGCAAGTCCGTTTGTCGACAAGCATAGTTTGATGTCCGGGGCTCGCTCGTTAAGCAGCCGGAACGTGTCGAAGGTCGCCTTCGGATTAGCGAGTGAGTCGCCCGGTCCGGCTATGCCAAGTACTGTCAACTGCGGAATTCTGGACGCGACAGCAATCACCTTTTTCACTGCTTGCTCAGGCGTCAGCTTCTGCGACGCGACGCCAGGCCGCGACTCGTTTGAGCAGTCATACTTGCGGTTGCAGTAGTTGCATTGAATGTTGCAGGCCGGGGCAACTGCCACGTGCATGCGTGCATAGTAGCGATGCGCATCTTCCGAGTAGCAAGGATGCGTTTTGATCTTTTCCCATACCTGTGGCGGCATTCGGGCAAGCGCATCCGCCGAACCACAGCGCGACTCGCCATTGCTGCCGTGCGAACCGCAGGCGCCAGGTGCTTCGATCGATACCAGTGGAGTTATCCGCCCAACGCCAATATTGGCAGTTGGGCGCGGCGTACTTGCGTTCGCGCTATCTCGCATGAAGCTTTCCTCTCAATCGACGATGGTCGCGAGCCTAAATAAAGCGAAATCCATGCCAATCGCACACATCCTGCTCCGCTTCCAGTCAAGAGGCCTTTGCGTGCAGCGTCGAATCGATCTGCGCAGCAGTGCATCGTCCTGGCGAGCCAAGGCGGCAGAACAGCGCCTCGCGGACCGAAAAACCGGCGCCCATGTCTGGCAAATGACATTTACAACAGAAGCGATGTCATTGCGCCGTCATTACCGACATTAAACAATGTCGACACTCCATCAAAGTCAGGTCCGATCTTGGATATCCACTTGGCACGACGTTTGCAAATGAACTGCTGGCAACTAATAGCAGACGAGAATACTGACATGCTCAATCCAAGTTTCAAGGAGATCCGTCTTCGCCAAGGCGGCCATGCAGCCAGCGTAGACATCGCGCCAAGGCGCTGCGCTTCGACAGCACACTTTCGGAATATAGCCTGACTCGGTTTACTATCGGAATCCCCGCCACGGACGAAGACGGGCTCGCATGCATCGAGGCAAACATCGGACAGAATCTCAACTTCGGAGCGTAGCTCAGGCAAACGGCTTCTTTCGCTTTCTGCCTTTCTGTAGCGACAACCCGCTTATATGGTCGGAATTCCTTCCTGGATTTATCGCTGCGGTCTTATTCGCTGGAGGCAACTGCATGCAAGGACTTATCGAGGAACTGCAACGCCTCTCGTCGGCCGAAGACTTCCTCATATATTTCGGTATCGCATTCGACGAGAAGGTCGTGAATGTAAGCAGACTTCACATTCTGAAACGCTTCTTTCAGTACATCAAGAAGCACGAAAACTCTTCAGGAGACAAAGACACAACCGCCTTCGCTGTCTATCAGAGTCTGCTTTTGAGGGCTTACAACGATTTCGTCGTCTCGGTACCTGCGGAGCAGAAACTGTTTAAAGTTCTGCAGTCTATCGACGGCCGACAGCACGTCTCCGTCGATAAACTGCGCGCGTCGCTGCCGACCCGCGGCACCGCCTGAGTTGGAGGAATTAATGCATATTGTTGTCTGCATCAAGCAGGTGCCGGACTCGGCGCAGATCCGGGTTCACCCTGTCAACAACACAATCATGCGCCAAGGCGTCCCCGCAATCGTGAACCCGTACGACCTTTTCTCGCTGGAGGAAGCACTGAGGCTAAAGGACCGAATCGGAGGGACAGTCACAGCACTTTGCATGGGACCGCCCCAGGCTGAGGATGCGCTGCGCAAATGCGTCAGCTATGGCGCCGACGATGCAGTCCTAGTCACCGACCGTGCGTTTGCTGGAGCTGACACGCTCGCGACATCGTATGCGCTTGCCACTGCAATCCGCGAGTTATCGAAGCAACACGTAGTAGATATAGTGTTCACAGGAAAGCAAACAATCGACGGCGACACCGCCCAGGTCGGCCCTGGCATCGCCAAGCGCCTGGACTTCCAACTTCTCACTTACGTTTCCAGAATCGTTGAAATCGACTTCGGCGCGCGCTCAATCATCGTGGAGCGCCGAGCCGAAGGTGGAGTGCAAGTGCTAAAAACCGCGCTGCCATGCGTGGTCACGATGCTCGAGAACACGAACGAACTGCGCTTCGCGACACTACCCACGATGATTCACGCAGCAGGCTTTCCGGTCCGTAAATGGAATCGTGAGCAAGCCGGCATCAAGGACGTGGCCAAGATCGGACTGAAGGGCTCACCTACTGTGGTTAAGAAGGTATTCGGCCCAACACCCCGTAGTGAAAGAGCCGAGATCCTCGAACTTGATACGTCCAGCACGCGTGACGTGTCGCTCGAACTGATACGTAAAATTTTCACCCGTCATCCGACATTGGAGGCGGAACTGCTAATGAAGAGGGCCTCATGAAATCATCGACTGCCTCGCATAAGCAACCGTCCGGGGGAGCCATCATCGCCAGCGGCCGACACCTGGAGCTTCCTGAGCACCTGAAGGCATACCGGGGTGTCTGGGTCTTTCTAGAACACGACCACGGTCACGTCCATAGCGTTTCCTGGGAACTGGTCGGCGAAGCTCGCAAGCTTGCCGATAGCCTTCAGTGCGAGGTTGCGGTAGCGGTGTTCGGCGGTCCGGACGAGCCACTTGAGCAGTTTGCTGCCGAAGCGTTCAGTTTCGGCGCCGACAAAGCATATGTGGTCCACGATCAGGTGTTGCTCGGCTATCGCAATGAGCCGTTTACAAAGGGACTGACTGACTTGGTCAACAAGTATCGGCCAGAGATCCTTCTGCTCGGCGCGACTTCTATGGGCAGAGACCTCGCTGGCTCTGTGGCAACCACCCTCTCCACTGGCCTTACTGCCGACTGCACCGGCTTGAACATTGACCCGACGTCCCGTGCGCTGGCGGCCACGCGGCCAACCTTCGGTGGCTCACTTCTTTGTACGATCATGACACTCGCATACCGCCCGCAAATGGCGACGGTGCGTCCACGCATGATGGCGATGCCACAGCCAAAGCGGAATCGCTGCGGTGAGATCGTGCAAGAGGCACTTGAGATGATCGAGGCCGACATCGTGACAAAGTTGCTCGATTTTATCGCCGATACAAACAGCAATCAGATCAACCTCCCTTACGCTGACGTAATCGTAAGTGGGGGCAAGGGATTACGGAACCAGGAAAACTTTCGGCTCCTGTTCGATCTGGCCCGTGTACTCGGCGCCGAAGTTGGCGCGACTCGCCCGTGTGTGCAAGCAGGCTGGGTCGATGCTGACCGACAGGTCGGACAGACCGGAAAAACCGTGCGCCCGAAACTCTACATCGCAGCGGGAATCTCCGGAGCGGTCCAGCACCGCGTTGGCATGGAAAGCTCGGACCTCATTGTCGCAATCAACACCGACCCAAACGCTCCGATTTTCGACTATGCGCACTACGGCATTGTGGGGGATGCGCTGCAACTTCTGCCGGCGTTGACGCAAGCTCTTAACGACCACCTGGCACAGCAGCCATATCGGCCGTAAGCGGAGAACCAATGAAAAAATCCTCGCAATTTGATGCGATTGTCGTCGGAGCCGGGCCCGCTGGAAACACCGCGGCCTACGTGATGGCCAAGGGTGGAATGAAGGTGCTTCAGATCGAACGAGGCGAGTATCCTGGCAGTAAGAACGTTCAAGGCGCGATCCTTTATGCCAATGCGCTGGAACAAATAATTCCGAATTTTCGCGACGACGCGCCACTCGAGCGCCACATTATCGAGCAGCGCATGTGGATGCTCGACGATACTTCGTACGTGGGTACGCATGCTCGCAGTGACGACTACAACAAACCACCCTATAACCGATACACCATTATCCGCGCACAGTTCGACAAATGGTTTTCGGCAAAAGTTCGCGAGGCCGGAGCGTTGTTGATTTGCGAGACGACCGTTGATCGGCTGATCATGTATGGCGATCAGGTCATTGGCGTGAAATGCGACCGCGAAGACGGTGAAGTCTATGGGGACATTGTGATTCTCGCGGACGGTGTCAACTCGACGCTCGCACGCAAGGCCGGATTTCACCGCGAGATTAAAGCGCACAACGTCGCACTAGCCGTTAAAGAGATTCTCTTCATGCCAGAGGATATCATTCGCCAACGCTTTAACGTTGTCGAAGACGAAGGCGTCGTGATTGAGATGGTTGGCCGCATTACTGCAGGGATGACAGGCACTGGCTTTCTTTATACGAACAAGGAATCGCTAACTATCGGCGTTGGCTGCCTACTAAGCGACTTCAAGAAGTGTGCCGATCGCACGAGCCCCTATACGCTGCTGGAGAATATGAAGCATCATCCGTCGATTGCTCCGATCATCGCTGGTGGCGAAATGAAGGAGTACTGCGCCCACCTAATTCCGGAAGGTGGTTTCAATGCAATCCCGAAAGTATATGGGAACGGCTGGATGATTGTTGGCGACTCGGGCGGCTTCGTTAACGCGGCGCACCGCGAAGGTTCCAACCTCGCAATGACAACAGGACGACTAGCCGCCGAGACGGCTATAGCCGCCAAAGCTGCGGGCCGCGGCTATCGCGCCGACGCGCTTTCTGCGTACAAGTCCGCACTGGACGAGAGCTTCGTGATGAAGGATTTGCACAAGTATCGCCATATGCCAGATATTTTACAACGCAATCCACAGTTCTTCACAACGTACCCCGACCTCGTGGCAAAGGCCGCCCGCACAATGCTTACCGTCGATGGCGTCGATAAGAATAAAAAAATGCAAAACATTACGTCTAGCTTCCGAAAAAGCCGCAAGCTGAGCGGACTCATCGGCGATGCTTACAAATTCTGGAGGGCCTTCCGATGAAACCGATTACTGTAACAATTGAGGAAAAATTGTATCAAAATCGCTACCGTGTTGATGTTGGTCGGCCGCATATCCGCATCAGGAACGTCGATATCTGCACCAATAGCTGCGCGGACAAATGCTGCACGCATGTGTGCCCGGCCTCTTGCTATCGTAGAGAGGCCAACGGGTCTGTCACGCTGATTACTGACGGCTGCCTAGAGTGCGGAAGCTGCCGAATTTTATGCACGGATCACCACAACGTCGAATGGAAATATCCGCGCGGCGGTCACGGAATTCTCTTCAAGTTTGGGTAGATCGCAAACGCGATAGGAACAACTGCAATACCTTATTCACCCACTCTATAAACTACACATTGGCGTGACTAGGCATACAAGGCAAGCGTGAAAAAATGAACATTTAGCGCTTTATTTCTATTCATTCATTCCATTAGAGCGCATCGATATATGCGCTCTAACTTCTATAACATAGAGGTTCCAGCGTTCAGGAAAATTTTTCGCGAACTGCAGTCTCTCGGAGCAGCCAATGAATATCTTTACAGGTATTGAATCCACGGAACTCTTCGGCGGAACCGGTTCCCCGGCCGTGGAAGACATTCTCACCAGCGTTCGTGGCGGCAGCAATGATCAAGTTGGCGCTGCGTTGTGGACTGCGGTCCTGACTCATCCACAGTGCTTGCCTCCGTACTATTTGCTATACAGGTTCCATGCGAACCGAGGTGAGCTTAGGGACGCGAAAGGGGTCGCCTTACGGGCCTTGTCGGCCGCAGCTCTTCAAGCATCAATCGACACCGACTGGCGTCTGGTACAGCCGAACGATACCGATTTCACTATTCCCGGGCCGGCCCGCTTCTGGCTCATCACACTGAAGGCGCTGGCGTTCATCAACGCGCGCCTTGGTGATGAAGCCGCCGCGCGGAAGCTGATTACTAAACTGCACAAGCTTGATCCGACCGACTGCATTGGATTAGACGTTGTGAACACCTTGCTTCAGTCGAACGCGCGAACAGACGATATCTTTCCATAAATCATGGCTTCACCCTTATCGTTTACCGGAAACCGTCACTCGTTGATCATCGAAGGGCGGATGCCGTGCTAATAGCGAGCATTCGGTCACTTGATGTTATCGTCGAGGTAGAAGTTGTAGCTATGCAAGATTTTGCGCGAATCCGCTCGTGCCGGATAATTGGCGTTCACTCCTTCGCCTCACCGCTATGGTACGCCAGATTCTGCCGTTAGCAGTATTAGCCAGCGCGCGGACTAGTGCCGCCGCGATTGGCTTACATCTGGACGAGGGCTGAGAGTGATCATTGTAACTGTCGATCTTCTGGAAAACGAACTCAAGCGCGCATTGGTAGAAGGCGCAATATCTGGCCATTGGCTGAATCGGCAGAATGCGTCGCAAGATTCCAAAGGACTTACATCGAAAGGGGGCATGTTAACTAAACGAGTGGGGCTTACGCCCTTAGCATCGGGGTCAAGTGTCGGAATCTGTTCAGATTTGTCAGCCTGTGGCACCAATCGTGACAATTCGAGCTTCCACGCCGGGCTTCGTAGCGGCGCGACGCGGGCCACGACGATGGTACGCAACTTGCGCTACGAGCGAGTAAGGGGTTATTTGGAGTCTATGATGCTGTTCAAGGCGAAGGCTGTCACCATCTTCAACGAACCTGGTTGCTTGACTAACCTGGCAAAGGGTAACGAGGCACGCAAGCGAGGCTGTACAAGGCAACTCACGCCAGGGACCGCGGCGGCCGGCTGCGCATTCGACGGGGCAAAGATTGCATTACAACCGGTGGTTGATGTTGCGCATCTCGTGCATGGGCCGATTGCATGCGAGGGCAACTCGTGGGATAACCGCAATGCAGCATCGTCTGGGGCGATGCTCTATCGTACGGGCTTCACGACTGACATCAATGAGCTCGACGTGATCTACGGCGGTGAGCGTCGACTCTTCAGAAGTATGTGCGAGATCATCGAAAAATACGATCCGCCGGCCGTATTTGTCTATCAAACGTGCGTCACCGCGCTGATCGGCGACGACATAGAGGCAGTCTGCAAATTTGCAACTGAAAAGTTTGGCAGGCCCGTCATACCAGTGCATTCTCCAGGATTCGCCGGATCAAAAAACTTTGGCAACAAACTCGGCGGTGAGGCGCTGCTGGATTACGTGATCGGCACACGCGAACCGGCATATACGACAGCTTCGGACGTTAACATCATCGGCGAATACAATCTCTCTGGTGAGTTGTGGCAGGTTAAACCGCTCTTCGACACGCTCGGCATCCGTATCCTCGCCACTCTCTCCGGCGACGGCCGCTACAGTGAGATTGCAAGTTCGCACCGCGCGAAGGCCAACATAGTAGTGTGCTCAAAGTCCATGATCAATGTCGCGACAAGGATGCAGCAGCGATACGGAATCCCCTACTGTGAAGGCTCATTCTACGGCATAAGCAATATGAGCAGCACCCTGAGGCTGATTGCGAACCTGCTCGTGCAGCAGGGCGCATCCTGTGACCTGCTCTTGCGCACTGAGCGCTTGATTGCCGCAGAAGAGGCTCGTGCATGGGGGCGCATCGCGCCGTATATGAAGCGCCTGGACGGCACGCGGGTGCTACTGATTACCGGCGGTGTGAAGTCGTGGTCCGTTGTGGCCGCGTTACAAGAAGCGGGCCTCGAAATCGTCGGCACGAGTGTGAAGAAGAGCACCGACGGGGATAAGGAAAAGATCGAGGAGATTTTTGGCGACGATGCACGCATGATCGACAACATGACGGCGCGGGAGATGTATGGGATGCTCTGCGACGCGAAGGCCGACATCATGCTGTCGGGTGGCCGGTCACAATTTGTCGCGCTGAAAGCACGGATGCCGTGGCTCGACGTCAACCAAGAACGCCATCGTCCGTACGCCGGTTATGAAGGTATCGTCGAGTTGATGCATGAGATTGACAGGGAGATCCATAACCCGGTCTGGCAGCAAGTGCGAATTTCGGCCCCGTGGGACGACGACGGTGACAGGCTGGTTACCGGGCAGGCGGTTTCGAAGCACTTGCTGCCCGTCCCGGCGTGCGGACACGCGCAGAGTTGGGACTGAGCGAAAGGAGGAAAACATCATGGCTACTGTCGTTCAACCAGATAAATCCTGCACGGTTAACCCGCTTAAATTGAGCCAACCGCTCGGCGCGAGCTATGCGGCCATGGGTCTCGACGCTTGCATGCCGGTGATGCATGGTCCGCAGGGCTGCGCATCGTTCGGACTCGTCCTGTTGGTACGTCATTTCAGAGAGGCTGTTCCGCTGCAGACCACCGCGATGAATGAGGTCACCACCATTCTCGGCGGATACGAGAATGTCGAGACGGCTTTGGTGAACATCTGCAAGCGCGCGGCACCAAAAATCATTGTGCTCTGTTCGACGGGGCTCACCGAAACGAACGGCGAGGACATCGTTGGTCATCTCACGATGGTGCGCCAGCGCAAGCCCGAACTAAACGACACCGAACTGGTATACGTATCAACGCCCGACTACGTTGGATCCTTTGAGGAGGGGTACTGCCGCGCCATTAGCGCGATCATTAATGCAATAGTCAAGCCATTGCCGGCCGCCAATCGACAGATCACCCTTCTTCCCGGCTGCCATCTCTCGCCAGGCGATATTGACGAATTGCGCGAAATTATCGAAGCATTTGGGCTAGAAACGATCGTACTGCCGGACATCTCAGGTTCCCTTGACGGACATCTGGCGCCTGACTGGAGGGGTACAACGCTAGGCGGAACGACGCTTGATCAAATCCGCGCGGCTGGCGCCTCCATCTTTACCATCGGCGTTGGCGAACAGACCCGAGAAGCCGCGCAGACCCTTGCGGCAATAGCTGGCATTCCGTTCGAAATCTTCGAGCGGCTAACAGGGCTAGAACCCAACGACCGGCTCTTGAAGCGCCTCGCGCAACTATCGGACCGGCCGGTTCCGTCGAAGTACCGCCGGCAGCGTAGCCGATTGCTCGACGCAATGCTCGACGGGCACTTTTACACCGGCGGCGCCAAGGTGGCACTCGCTGCGTCGCCTGATCTGTTGCTTGCAATCGGTTCGCTGCTGCACGAAATGGGAGCCGAGTTATCGGTTTGCGTCAGCACAACCACGTCGGCGTCACACGCGCGTCTGCCAGCAAGAGAAGTCGTGCTTGGTGACCTTGAGGACTTGGAACGAGCGGCGGTCAACTGCGATTTGCTTATCACGAATTCTCACGGTCGGAAAATGGCCACACGCCTCGGCAAGCCGCTCATGCGCGTAGGCTTTCCCGTTTTCGACCGCCTTGGCAACGCGCAAAGTTGCCATGTCGGCTATCGAGGTACGATGAACCTCATCTTCGAGATTGCAAACCTGATGATCGACCAGATTGCCCAACCACATCCGGGGCGCTGGCCACTGCCGCAGTCGTCGCTCGATCTTGCTGCAACTGCCCCACTTACGAAGTGAATCGCATCATCACATTCATTGTGCGAGCATTAAAGGAAAGGACTGGATGAAAATCGCATTTGCCACCCAGGATAGAGTGCATGTCGACGCGCACTTCGGCTGGGCGAAAAGTATTGTCACCTACGACGTGACCCCAGATAGCCACACGTTTATTGAGGCCTTCGATTTTGGCAACACGCTGAAGGAGGATGGCGACGAGGACAAGCTCGGGCCTAAGCTCGAAGCCATCTCCGACTGCGTGATCCTGTACGTTGCAGCTATCGGGGGTTCAGGTGCTGCGCGCGTGGTCGCAATGAAGATCCATCCAGTCAAGGTATCACAGCCAGAACTGATCGAAGACATTCTCGTTAAGCTGCAGGACGTCTTGACGGGCACTCCCCCTCCGTGGTTGCGCAAGGCGATCAGGAAGGGCGTCGAAAGATCATATGGCATTCCAGATGATGACTAAGAACATCTCATGCTATTAAATAGCGGCGCATATACCGCATTCGGTGTGATCTTGCCCCCGGAGAGTGGAGTTCTTAGCCTATGTTCCAATACGAGCAAGGAGCTAAGACATGTCGAGCAAGCA
>NZ_JAGIQA010000057.1 GCF_017814975.1 Cupriavidus consociatus | reverse complement strand
TTACCGCTCGCGGGCGGATCCTGATCGGCTCCGTTATGCCTCTGCGGCCGCGATCGCTAACCAAAAAATCCTCTGCTTTATGCTCTGCAGAGCATAAAGCAACCGTTTTTTGATCACCGGTCGCGGAGACGCAGTGTCTCGCTAGGGAACACTTCGTCATGGCCGTTTGGGCCCGTTCCACCGGAAAGGGTATATGCGACATGACCCCGTAGTGGCCGCGCGATCTTGTTGGTGGTCGGCGTCTCTTCCTGCCGCATTTCCTTCTGCGACATCCAGCGCAAGACCGTGCGCAGCAAGCGACCGAGTTCACGCGCTGCCACACTCTTCATTTAATGCCTCTCTGCGATTGAGTCCCATGTTGGTTTCAAAGCCGAAAGAGCAAGCTAGTCTATCGAACGGTGATTCAACCACGCCAATAACTGACATGGTAGGACTTTTCGATTTTAGGTTGTAGAGGCGGCGCAGCGTTGGGTAGCCGTTGGGAATCGAGAATACCTGACGAGCTTCGTGCGAGGCAGGCGCCGCATCAATGATGAGCGATATATCCTTGATGTTGACCTTATGTCGTCGGAGCGCATCAATAATGAATCGATCACCGAACTCCTCGGCGACCGCATCCGATATGCCGGTGGGAAGAAACGTGCAGTCGTACATGATAGGCACGTCGTTGGCATATATCAACTTACGAACACAGAGGAGAATTCTATCCGGCGGACTGAAGATGCTTAGGGTCGAATCTTTGATCTTCTCCTTTGTGATTGAAATCAACTCCATCTTCGGCCGGAAACCCAGTCGCCGTGCATCGTCTAGTGATGACATGCAAACATCTAATTCTCGGACAAAGCGAAACCGATTTTTCACAAACGTTCCTTTTCCGGGTATCGACTTTAGTACACCAGTTGACTGGAGGTCGCGCAAGGCTCGCCTGATAGTGATGGAGCTCACGCCAAACTCCTCGCCTAGTTGCGCGGTCGACATGATCGCATCACCCGGTTTGTATACTCCCATAGCGATACGTCTGGAGATCTCGGCGCGCACGACCTCGTGAAGAGATAAGCCATTATTTGTCGAAGCACTTTTCTTCATCAGCATCTCGATTCTATTGACGATAACTAGGATTGTGGCACGTTCACCTAGTGCCAAATCCAGTCATCTTGCCTTCTATGTAAGCACCAGCTTGAATGTAAGCGCCAATGTGACACACCTCTGGGCGCATCTACCTCAAGATGTACTCAAAAATATCCTGACGTCCAGAAGGTCCGCAATAATTTGTGCAAGTTTCATGAAAACCAGAATTCAGATATATTCTCCTAGCTATGGAGTTGCGCTGATTGACAGCCAGCATAAGGCGATTTGCATATCGTCTAGTCGATAGAATCCAATCGACCATCAATCCAGATGCCGCCTTACCATATCCATTGCCCTGATATTGTTGGCCAATACGGAAGCTATGCACAGTGATAGCGTCTGACGGAGCCCACTCCGGCAACGCAGCCTTTTCACGCAGGACAAAAAAGCCAACGATTTTATCTCCCACCACAACCGAGCATGGGTGCTCATTCTCGTGATGAGAACTACGTTGAAGCTCAAGGAATACCGTATATAACGGATCCACGAACTGTGTCTGCTCGGGCTTCAACTCGAGGTGGGAAACCGACGCGCAATCAAAGCAGGATAAGAATCTCAGCCTAGCGTCTCGCGTTTTTTCGATAAGGGTAGAGGTCTTGTACTGTCTGTTTAACTCTCGCTCAAGTGAGGCACTGTCGGCCACCTTTCGTGGAGAAGGGTGAGAAATCGTGGGCGCCTGGATAGAAAGGACTTGGTCGAGCGTACGCCTGCGCCAGGCATAGGTAGCCCACACACTCATCTCTTGGGTGGGTGCTTCCACAACCGCTGGTTCTCTGCACAGCGATGCAGGCCATCCGGGTACGGATGAAAGCCAGTTTTCGTCATAGACCGTCTCGACATAACGGTGACCCTCATCCGGGAAAATCGCAACTACCTTTTTTCCAGGATTTTTGCTTGACCACCAGTCGGCCACTTTGTACGCTGCCCCGCTAGTGGGGCCCATGAACAATCCGTGACGTCGATGCAATCGATGAGTTGCATGAAACGCCTCGACAGGCGTTAGCCAGTGAACTTCATCAAACTGGGTATGATCTACATTGGAGGGCACGAACGCACCGCCAAGGCCGCTGAGCGATATCGGCTTTCCGCTGTGTTGCCCAAACAGGACGGAGTTCGGAGTATCGACACCAACTGCGTGCAACTCAGGAAGCAGTCTTCGAATAAACGTGGTCATACCGCACATCGACCCGCCTGATCCAACAGGGCCCACCAGACAATCAATTTTTCCCACTCTTTCGATTAGGAGCGCCGCAATTTTCCCATACGAAAGCGAATTATCCGTGTTGGAGTACTGTGAGGGCCAATAGCTATCGGGTATCTCCTTTAGATATTTGGCAAGCCTGTTTAACCGCGCCTGCTGAAGTCCGCCGCCGTCCGCGGGCCTGTCTACAATTTCGACCTTTGCTCCGAGTTCGAGAAGTCTTTTATGAAGATGCCGGTCGAGTGCCCAGTCGCTCACGAGTATTAGCTTGTATCCATACTGTACAGCAAGCATGGCTAAGGCGAGACCGAAAGTGCCGGATGACGACTCGCAGATTGTGGCCCCGGGCCTTAGCAACCCTTGCTCCGAAGCCCGCTCCAACATAAATCGTGCCGGTAAGAGCTTCATAAGGAAAAAGCTTGCGCCATACAAATCCTGACTCAACTCAATGATTCGTGGATTTTCAAAATCTTCGAAATTTCGCATTAAGGTTCTGGTAGACATTTTTCTGCTACTGTTTAAGTGTGCACGATAAACGGCTCAAAACCTGAGCGCCTCAGTTCACGGGTAGCCAGTTCCATATGCTCTGCGGTTCTGTCTTCCGCAGGGTTAAACATCAAACCAACGACAGTTCCACTGTGGGCAACTTGGACACCGATCGCGCCGTGCCGGACACCGATTTCTTCGAGGTGGTCAAAGTGCGGCTTTCGCAAGAATCTCTGGTTGATCCGGGCGCTTGCCGTAGCAACCCGGCCGAGCAAGTTGAGGTCGGAGGTGTTGATCGCTTGGCGCAGGAGAGCCCGCAGCGAACGAAACTTCTCAATCTCTACTTGGCTATACTCAGCCGGTTTTAATATAAGGGTGTCGACGGCCTTTGTCTCTGCTGAATCAACGCTAATGAGGTCGACATGGGGGAGTGACTTTGTGAAGGCTTCAATTACAAGCCCCTCGCGTTGCGCAAAGAGCACGGCGTGCTGAGAAAAAAGGGTGGAATCACATGCAGTCTCCGCGGCCACGGCAATTTGCATTACACGATCAATTGATGTTCGGACATTCAAGTAGTCAAGCACGGCCAAGATGGTGGCCACAACATCTGCAGTAGAAGATCCCATGCCGCGCCCGACGGCGATGTTGCTAGTAATTGCCAGACTTCCGCCGACTCTCGTTTGTGCGAACGTCTCGAGCGTAAGCTCAGCAGCACGTTTCGCCTTTACGCAACGTTGTGGACTAACAGAAACCCGTATTTGGCCATTGGCTAAAAACCTCGCTTTTGACGTTAGGTTAGGACAAGGTAGCGAAACCAAGCCACGGTGCAGCCGCCTGCCCTCGCTTTCAAAAACGCCTTGGAGAAACTCTCCGTGATGCCCAATAGCTTCACCAAATCCTTCTTTAGAATGCATAAGGAGCCTACCAGTGCGGGTTTCAAGTTCTTGGTGAGGGACGAAGGGGCGTTTCACACCTCGATCAGGCAAAGCTGGCATAGCTGTATGCCGATCTTAGAAATCGATATCGTTCTCGCGTCTAGTGTTTCGAAGAATTCATTAAGCTGAAACCAGCACAACTCATAATTTTCTGGAATACACCGCCGTCACGACGAAGGAAGGCAGGAGCGTGGATGCACATCCAGACCAGATGCTGGGTACATAAAATTGTTGCTCGACATGGGCGCGGAGCCTGTGTCACCGCTATCACTACCACGCGACTGGGTTAGGAGCTTCGCCTCGTCCATCACTTCGCTCATCTGCGCAAACCTACTAACTGCCCTTTACCTCGGCCGTTGCCGGCGCGGCGTGAAAGCCCTAACGCAATACGCAGCGCGCCGCGAAGCTGGTTGGACTCGACTTGCATCAGTTCTGTCTTGTTGGGCGAGAGCTTCTCCGGTCCGCGCCGAGAAGCACCTATACGTTCAAGCGAACTGTCGGCAATGGTGCATCAAGTTCGCGCCGCCCATGCAAGTGTCCGACCCCGTATTCAGGTAGCGGGAAGGCGGGCCGCGCTGGCCGTGCACTCCGAAATACGCGCAATGCTATAGCCTCCGCTATTGGCGGCATGATGATGTGTAGGAACGGGTCGCACTTTTTGCCTCGATAAAATGTTGTTCGTTGATGCCTGAAATCAAACTGCGCTCATTTCGTCAGTACGCCATTCTCGTGGGGCGTACCCCACCGGTGCACCCGACGAACTGCAACTCGATTTGCCCTATGCCGCTGCGTGAAACCCAACTGCCGCCAGGAATATGCGCTTTCAGCGATCGACGCGAACGGCAGTATCGGCCCGATGCAGCCATTGGGCCGGCGAGCACAGGCAGCATGCCTTCGTGAAATCACACATCGATGGCTCCTCGCAACCGCCAGTGGTCGCACGCTCGGTAAATGCGAGATCCATGCCCGCTCGCTGGAATTCCGCCCATACGGTAGTCAGGCGAGCCTCGGTTAATTTTTGCTACTGAGGCCGACAATCAAATTCGACAACCGTGTCGTTGTTACGACAAGCTCGTTCGCCCGCCGTTCGGGATCAGCACAAGCTGCAGGCACAAGGAATGGAAGTTGCGGGCAGCGCCCCTAAGGCATTCGCTCGGTGCGGGACGACGTGGCTCGGTGGGCAAAGTCGTGCGTCCGGCGCGAGAGTCGGATAAAGGGAGCAAAACCATGTCAATCAATCGTGAGTTTGAACGGGTTCCCGCAGAGCAGGTAAAGCAGGCGTCCGAATTTCAGGCGGCCATCTTTGCCGACGTCAACGGCGGAGGGGGTGCGCTGCGCGGACGTATCGGGCCGCTCGTCCCGAACATCAAAATGGCTGGCTCGACATTCACTGTCGAACAGCGCCCTGGTGACAACCTGATGGTTCATGCGGCCATCGCACTCGCCAAGCCTGGCGACGTGTTGGTCGTCGAGGGCAAGGGCGACCAGACTGCCGCACTGATGGGCGTGCTCATGATGAACGCGTGCAAGGTCCGTCAGCTGGCCGGTGTCGTGATCGACGGTGCTGTCCGCGACCGTGAGGAGCTGGTGGAGCTGGGCTTTCCTGTATCCGCCGCCTCTAGCGGCGGGCGCCGAGGCCCTGGCCTGCACGTCCAAGCGGGTGGGCCATCGGGCCTTCGCCCCCATTTTTTCAATAAGGCAATCTTGTGACTTCCCTCCTGACGCGTGCTTTTCCGGTATTTTCTGAGCCTGTCGTCGGACGCTATCTCGGCGGTCAGCTGGCGTCCATTCTCGGGAATTGGACACAGAACATCACGCTGAGCTTGCTGTTGTGGGACCAGACCCACTCAGCGTCCCTCATCGGTGTGCTCAATTTCCTGCTGCAAGGACCGATGCTGTTCGTGCCCATGGTGGCGGGGCCACGTCTTCAGCCGTCCACTATTCGAGCGACGACCTTTTGGATTCTGAGCTGTTCCTTGGGAATCTCTGTGGTCTTCCTGCTAGGCGCGGTCGCCGGAAGGCTCAGCGCACTGCCGATCTTGTTGCTGGCCGGCCTGTTGGGCATCGTGTTGGCCTTGGAGTGGTCCGCGCGCCAGATGCTCCTCACTTCCTTATTGCCCGACCGCTCGCTGCTGGTCAACGCCGTCGCTATGAACTCCCTCGTCTTCAACGTCGGGCGCATGGCCGGTCCTGCGGTCGCTGCGGTCCTGTTCGCCCGGTACGGTGCGATCGCAGGATTCACCTGTAGTGTCGCCGGTCTTCTAGTCATGCTAGCCGCCATCCAGAGTGTGCCGAAATCACGGCCGGTCGAAGCAACGCCGCGGGAACATTCGAGCATCCGCGATGTATTCCGATTCGCCGAGAAGGACGAGTTCGCCAGGCGCTATGTGCCAACGCTTGCATGCTTCGGCCTGTTCGTCAGCTCCTATCAAACCATTATCCCCGCGTTGGCGGCGACGGAGTTTGGCTCCGCCAGCCGCTACACCGGCGTGTTCTCCGCGTGCGCTGGCGCAGGCGCGCTTTGCTCGGCGCTTGCGCTTGCGTCGCTGCGGAATCCGCGCACCGCCAGACGCGTGCTCGGTTGGACCCCCTGGCTGAGTGCGGGAGCATTGTTCGCCGTCGCAGCATCGCCGAACGCGGTGCTCAGTGGGGCCGGTTTTTTCTTCATCGGCATGGCCGTGTCGTACTCGGTGACCGTCATCAACTCAACCCTGCAGCGGCGTTGCCCGATACATCTCCGCGGTGGCGTCGTGGGGCTGTACGGGCTTGCCTTACTGGGCGGCATGCCTCTTGGACACCTGCTTATGGGGTCTGTAGCCAACTGGCTCGGAGCAAGGCAGACGCTCTGCGCAATGTGCGCGGCGATGCTGCTGTCGCTCTGGACTATTCGCGCGTCGACGCGACAAGTTGGAGGAACAGGCTAAGGTCTGTTGACAATCAGCACATCCAGATGAATGCGGCGGCAAGCGCAACGAATGATGAGAAGCGTTCGGAGAGCTTGTCATAGCGCGTAGCAACGCGGCGGAATTGTTTAATGCGGCCGAAGAAGCGCTCGACCAAATTTCGTGAGGCATACAGATGCTCCCCCCGGGGTCAGAATAGATGTCGTCAGGATAGAATCCGAACCAAGGGGGCGATGAGGGATAGAAGTGGGCCGATATGGACAAGCGTTTAAGGACCGGGCAGTAGCGCAGTTGTTGCCACCGGAGAGTGCTGCGGTGGAAGTGGTTTCAAGGGAATTGGGTGTGTCAGTGGCCACGCTGGAGCGCTGGCGTGCGGATGCGCTGTCCATGCCCGCTCGCGAGCGGGCATGGACAGCAGCCGCGCGGCTGGAGGCTGTGATCACTACGTCGGCCATGGACGAGGCCAGCCGAGGCGCAGGTGTCGTGAATACGGCATCCACCCCAACAGCTTGAGCAGTGGCGCCAGGCCGCCACGCAGGCGCTGGCTGAGCCTGAAGAGGTGCGGCGCCAGCCCGCAGCAGACGCAGCATGATCGTCGCCGCATCAAGGAGCTCAAGTGCGAGCTGCAGCGCAAGGAGAAGGCGTTGGCCGAGACTGCGGCGTTGCTGGTGCTGTCAAAAAAAGTGGCGGCGATCTTCAACAAGGGCGAGGACGCATGATCGGCCTCGAAGATCGCCAGGCATTGCCCCGTGACATCGAAGAAGCGCACACCGCTGGGGCAAGGTTGCAGGCAGCCTGCGAGACTGCTGGCATCAGCGTGCGCACGCTGCAGCGTTGGACGGCCAATCATGGGCTCATAGCGGGCGATGGCAGGCCTCAGGCGCTGCGGCCATCGCCCGCTCATGCGCTCACCAAGACTGAGCGCGAGCAGATTCTGCGCGTGGCGAACGAACCGCGCTTTGCGGACATGCCGCCGGCACGCATCGTGCCCATGCTCGCCGATGAAGGCGTGTATCTGGCCAGCGAGTCGAGCTTTGGCCGCGTGCTGCGCGCGCATGGACAGACCCGGCATCGCGGGCGCGCCAAGGCGCCGCGTCAAAGCCGTCCACCCACCACGCACGTGGCCACGGGGCCGCGCCAACTGTGGTGCTGGGACATGACGTACTTGCCGGCCGAGATCGCTGGGCGCTGGTTTTATCTATACCTGATACTGGATGTGTACAGTCGCAAGATCGTGGGCTTCGAGGTCCACGATCGCGACGACGCCGACCACGCGGTGCATCTGGTCAAGCGTACGGCGCTGGCCAAGGGTATTCACGCCATGGCGGCCAAGCCGGTGCTCACGGAGACAATGGTGCCACGCTCAAGGCCACTACGGTACTGGCAATGTTGCACTGGCTGGGCGTCAAGCCGTCCTATTCGCGTCCGCGCGTAAGCGACGATAACGCCTTCGTGGAAAGCCTCTTCCGCACGGCCAAGTACCGGCCTGAGTTCCCGCCCACGGGCTTTACCGAACTGGCCGCAGCGCGCGCCTGGGCGGCGCACTTCGTGTACTGGTACAACCACGAGCACCGGCACAGCGGCATCCGCTATGTGAGCCCGGCACAGCGCCACGCCGGACATGACGCCAAGATTCTTGCGCAGCGTCATGCGCTATATGTCCAAGCTCGCGAGCGTAACCCACGTCGCTGGTCACGCTCAATCCGGAGCGCGAGATTGCCGTGCCCAGCCGCATCAAGCCAGACGCTGACAAACAGCGTTTAGCTGCGTGAATGAGGCGACATCTACCTTGACGCGCACCGGGCTACCACCGGCGCTCGCTGGCCGAGACCCTGATGTACCGCCTCAAAACGCTGACGGGACCCAGTCTGTGGGCACGCGAAATCGGGTCGTAGGCCACCGAAGCGGCCATCCGTGCGGGCGTGCTCAACAGCATGGTCGCGCTCGCTCGCCCGCAATCCATCCGTATCGCCTGAGTTCAGCCTCACCGAAGAGCCCCTGATTTCAATCTCAATTTATGCAACAACGCTCGCAGAAGTGGACCTTAATGTAGGATGCGACAGTGACACGCTTGTGCCCAGCTATCGCTGTGCCACGATCCAAAATCAGAGATTTGCACAAGGAATGCAATTACACCTTCGCCTCACTGAGACTGACCAACGTCTATTTGCAAATCCATAATTTTCCAATATGAATGTCGAGATAAGGACAGTTCGGCGAATTATTCGGCTCAGCAGCCAGCCCAGGCACGGCAGCGCCTGCTAAAGTGATGACAACCACCCCACCAAACAAAATTTTCTTAATCTCGAACATAATAGGCCATCCTTACAAATCGCTGTCAAAGTAATAAATCCTGCGCATTCCAGTACAAATAGACCATTTCTTCACGTCAATGATCTTTCACGTCAATGATCTACTTGAATTAGAAGAAGCGTGTACAGATCCCGGTTACATGAACATGTCTGCGGGGGACACCTACGCGTCAGCAACATATGTGCCATCTACTCGCCCGCCGCGAAATGCTAAAAATAGGCGACAACTGACTGCGACCTGTTTGTCCAATGCTCGACAACATATGTCGGTGTTGTCACGTTGCAGCGCGTGGCATCACCCCCGGTTCAATGGCCGTGCGCGGCCGCCATCCCTTCACGCACACCACCTGCCGCAGCGTATGCACCGCTTCGACCAGATCCGATGCGCCAACATCACCGTATCGATGTCCTTGTACGCCATCGGGATCTCCTCGATCACCGGGGCATCCGTTCTGCTCATGCAGCCAGGGCGCTGGCCGCACCATAAGCCGCAGCGAAAGCCAGAGCCGCTTCGATTCCGGATTGCCTTTAGCTATAGGAAGCGCATTTGTCTGGTGGGCTAATCGATCCAGGACGGTCCAGCAACGTATGAATATTCAACGCCTGTTGGTGGAGCCTATTTGTCGCAACAGCGACGGATCCGGTCGAATTTGTTGGCTTTGTCTGCTTGCACTCTCGAAAAATGGCCCATTAATTCTCTTTTATATTCAGGACTGTTGGCATGGATATCGCTTTCATCGAAATGTATCCACCCCCAGCGCCGTCGTTGGTAGAACGGCTAATTGTGAAAGCTTGATATTGCTTAAGATTCGCGATTTTGACCACACTTTTTATGTCTAGTTAAATCGTCCTCCAAGAGAATTTTCATGAATCCATTCAATATCATGGTATCAGTAAGTGTAGCCATCATCTTGATTGGTTCGCCCCACCCGGCCTTTGCTGATGAGTATGTGTGCGAGCCAAAGGGTTGGCACGGTTGGTGCTGCAATCTCCGAACAGGCCTCCTCCAGTTTACTCTTAGAAGCTCTAACAAAATGATTTTGGACGGCCGTTAAGGACAGCTCGTTATACAGAACTACAACCACCTTCTCGGCGAGGCCTGATGCCTGAGGCCGCGTAGATTCTGAGGCAAGGGGTTGTAAACATCGGCAGACTCGCGTAATGAGATGGTCACCCCCTCCTCGCAGGGGGAGTACCCTGCAAGGACATTTCTTCGCGGAGGTGTGCCATGGAAGAGATCACGCTGGTCGGAATTGATCTGGGTAAGCACGTATTTCACATTCACGGCCAAAACAAGGCTGGAAAGGCAGTGTTTCACAAGAGGGTGAGCCGCAAGCAACTGGTTGAGTTCTTCGCCACGCTACACGCGTGCACGGTGGTGATGGAAGCCTGCGCTGGCGCCCACCACATGGCCCGCAAACTCGCAACCTTCGGGCACAAGGTCAAGCTCATCTCGCCTCAATTCGTACGGCCCTTCGTCAAAAGCAACAAAAACGACTTCGTCGACGCCGAGGCTATCTGCGAGGCGGCATCGCGTCCGTCCATGCGGTTTGTAGCGCCGAAGACGGAGTCGCAGCAAACGTTGTCGGCCTTGCACCGGGTCCGTGATTCTCTCGTGCACGATCGGGGGCGCTCGACCAACCAAATTCATGGATTTCTGCTTGAGTTCGGAATTAGCCTGCCCAAGGGCCAGGCCGCCATCAGGCGTCTGCCCGCCCTGCTGGCCGATCAACCACTGCCTCCGCGTCTGATCGCGATCCTCCAGCGGCTGCACGAGCACATCAAGTATCTGAATCAGCAACTTGACGAAATCGAGAAGGATTTGAACCACCAACTCAGCGAGGACGATCTTGGCCAGCGCTTGCTCACTATTCCCGGCGTCGGTCCAATCACGGCAAGCGTACTCGCAGCGGAGATGGGAGACGGCAAACAGTACGGAAGCAGCCGTGACTTCGCCGCTTCGATTGGACTGGTGCCGCGCCAGTACAGCACCGGCGGCAAGTCCAACTTGCTCGGTATCAGCAAGCGCGGCGACAGGCATATTCGATGGCTGCTCGTGCAATGTGCTCGGGCCTTCATGCGCCAGCTAGGCAAATACTCTGCCCCAATGGCCGACTGGGTGCGCTCAATGCTGACGCGTCGGCATCCGAATATCGTAGCGGGCGCACTTGCCAACAAGCTGGCGCGAGTCGCCTGGGCACTCACGACCCGTCACACTCGATTCGAAGCGCGGTCGATCGCGATGGCCGGGGGCTTGATCGCCTCCACACACGCGACCAGTTTTACCTAAGTCAACCCATCTGGTTTTGCGACTGCTGATATGTGATGACGTGAACGGCATACCGGCCTGGCAGACACCCTGGAGAGTAAACGAGCTCTTGAAGCTGCTCGCGTTTTTAGGGCTGTCAGGCGCGATTCTCATCGTGGCGCGAGGAGCGATCCTCACAGTGACGCCGGATAGATTTAGGCAAGCCAACTACCGATCAACGTCAGGGTTGCAAAAACGGGGGTGACCATGGATTTACTCTCGGATTTTCGGGCAGCAATGGGCAACGAGTCGGGGGCATGGGTGGACGAGGAATTTGAGAGTCTGGATCTTGGTGATCCGCGTCGGGATAAAGGAAAGCGTACGCTGGATTGAAGGGTATGAACGCGTTGCGGAGCAAGGCGCGCTATTGACCCAGACACGGCTGGTCTATGTGACGGACCGCGAGGGTGATATTGCCGAGTTGATGGCGCGCGCCCAGGAACTTGGCCAACCGGCCGACTGGCTGATCCGCAGCCAACACAACCGCAACCTTGCTGAGGGCGGCAAGTTGTGGGATAGCGTCGACGCCAGCCCGGTACTTGGGGAAATCACCTTTATCTTGCCAGGGCGTGCAGGCCAGAAGGCGCGCGAAGTCAAACAGGAACTACGCGCCCGACGTGTGAAGCTGCTCGGTACCAGTCGACGAGTTCAATGACAGCTGCCGGGTCTGGCCGGAGCGGCGCTCACCTGTGTAGAGGCCAGGGAGATCGGAGGGCCTGCAGGCGTCAAGCCAGTGGTTTGGCGGCTGTTGACGAACCGAGAAGCGCAGGATACCGATGCTGTCATTGAACTCGTCGACTGGTACCGAGCCCGCTGGGAAGTGGAGATGTTCTTCCATGTTCTGAAGACCGGCTGCAAGCTCGAAGCGCTACAGCTATCGCACATGGATCGTGTGGAGCGGGCCCTGGCGTTGTATATGGTGGTGGCGTGGCGCATTGCACGCTTGATGCGGTTGGGCAGAACCTGCCCGGATCTCGATGTGTCCCTGTTCTTCGACGCCGACGAGATTGGAGGAGCATACGTGCTTGCCAAGAAAGCTCGCCCGAAGACGCCCCGTCACACTCAAATCTATCGACATCGCACTAGCTGATAAGGAGTCCTGTCAGTCGACAAAGTACGCGAGTAACTCCGGGCGAACACGTGCGGTATCTTTGCCGACGGCGGTGGCGGCTACTCCCGGTTGCGCGATATTGGCAACCGACGCCTTGATTAAGGCCATTAAGTCGATCACTGTCACCAAGAGCGTCCTGGCGGATCGCGCCTTCTTGCTGCTGCCCAGCACAGCGCCATGATTATCATCAATGATAGAGAAAGACACTTCAACGTCTACTACTGGGCAGAGATGGCTGATGCTACGAACGAACCGTCAGAAGTAGCGTTTTATCTAGGAAGACTGGTTTGTCAGGCTGCTGTCAGCTTAATCTATGAGATCTTTGGCAAAAGAGTTGCCGAAGAGCATCCAGAACCGGTCGCCGCTTCATGCAGACGGCAACCAAGCATAAGCGACTCTACTCGTCAGTCCAGGGGCGAATTACAACAGTGTGTTCCTCTTCAGACACTACCATCGAGATTTGCCCCTTCGCACCTGATTGAAGGACGGTGCGCGCGTCCCCCTGCAAGTCCATCTGCCCTTTCGGCGAAACACGACTTCCTCCTTCTCCTTTTACGGGCTTCAATTCCACGCTGTTGTTCACCACTGCCACACTTACACGGAAGCCGGCAGCGGCGGTCATGCTTAGCGCCTGCCTGGCACGAAGAGGCAGGCAGATAATCCCTTCGGGGGAGATTTTGAGTCTGGGTTTCTTTCTTATAATGATCTGCGTCTGCATATGCGCTGCTTTGATTTGTGGTTGTACATTAATCAAAGAGAATATCGGTAAGCTTGCGGTACCGAGCTAGAATCGAAGGGGGATCACCACCAGAGCGCCATTGATCCTTGTCGAGCGCTTCCGACGAGTCGGATGCTACCTTTCGCACACGCATGCAATCTGGACTGATCTCTCCAAAAATAACGGTTCCCGTTCGATCGATGAAGAAACAGATGTCGATCAACTGTAGCCCTCGACTTTGAAACTTCTCTTCAATCCATTCGAATGCCTGTCTGGCGAGCCTCTTGGCGTTATGGATGTCGTCGATCCAAATACTGGCATAGTCATCCGGCAGAGGCTCGTCCGCCAGTCGTTCATTCTCATCGCTGAAAATCGGATTTCGCCAATCGAAGCATACGACTGGCGACTCAAATCGATTCCATCTTTTCAGCGGTTCGCCACCCAATCTGGTTCCATGCCTCTCAGTATATTTGTATCTGTGTACAGGCGATCCGATGTGATATCTCTTAACGCGCACTTCTATATTCCCGGGGTCGACTACCCTTTCAACTAGTAGATTTCCAAATGGTGATTGAACTGATCCGATGAATGCCGTTGCAATATGTCTAGCGCCGGGATGAAGCTTCATTTCTCTGAAGATCATTGCTGAGAAGCAGCTTCTTACGATCTCAGTTCCCTCAACCTGGCCATAGCGATTCTCGGTAAACGAGTAGACCGTCGGTAGTAGCTTTGCGACAGCGACTCCCCTCGTAAGCAGGCGAATCTCCTTGCTCTCTCCCCGGCACAAGAGTGGGAGATTGTCAAATTCAAATCTAAGCCCTCGGATTACTTGCTCTAACATTGAAAATTCAGGGTCGAAGAGCCGAACTCGTATTGACTCACCGGCAGGCCCCGAGAGAAAAATCAAGCCATCTCCCACACCGGTCAGTGTCAGTCTCAAGTCGAGTTCTTCGCATTGGTCTTGAAGAACGCATACCGCAAGGCGATCTGGCGTCATTTATATTGCTCCACTATGTTCAGTTTGGCATCTAATTCATAGTACATACTTGGCTTTCAGTTGATCAAGATCAAAATCCGGCGCTGACTGCGGGTGATCGGATGCGTTGGTGACCGTGCTGCCGCCGTCCATGGCACGCTCAAACTGCATGCCCGAGAATTTTTAGGCCAACCGATCTACGCGCCCTGGATGCTGTAGTTGTTTAAGTTCCTCCGGACATGTCAATAGGAGGACAATCCCGAGTCGACGAGGAAAAACGCTTCACCCATGCTTGGCCAGCATTTGTATCACTTCCTCCATGAATACCACGCTGGCGTGGGACCGCGGCAAAGAGCTGGCCAATCACAAGCGCTTGACCGTAGCCACAGACAGCAAGGTCTACTTCTGCGATCCTCAGAATCTCTAGCAACGGGGCTCTAACGAGAACACAAGTGGCCTCTTGAGGCAATACTTCCCAAAAGGCACCAATCTGGCTGTTTACTCGCAGACCAAGCTTAATGCCGTCGCTAGGCGGCTCAACGAACGTCCACATAAGACTCTAGACTTCGATACGCTGGCTGAATGATTCCATCAATACGTTGCGACCACCGGTTGAATCAGCAATGCTCCCCCGTCGCAACAGGCGGGCCAGCATCCCGGTCGGCCGTCGGCACGTGGGCACGCTGATGAAGCGCATGGGCATCGAAGCGCTGTACCGTCGCCCGAACAAGAGCCGCAAGCATGCGGCGCACAAGATCTGGCCATACCTACTGCGCGACCGGACGATCGATCGCGCCAACCAGGTG
>NZ_JAGIQA010000056.1 GCF_017814975.1 Cupriavidus consociatus | reverse complement strand
ATGCCGCTCGCGCACAGTGTCGAGACCAGCGCCAGGCAGACGGTATAGCGCGCGCCGAGCAGCACGCGCGCGAGCATGTCCCGGCCCAGGTAATCGGTGCCGAGCCAGTGGTGGGCGCTGACCGGCCCGAAGACCTGGAATTCGCCCGAGGCCGCTGCGTCCGGGTTGATCAGGATCGGGCCGAAGATGGCAGCGAGAAGCCAGCCCAGAAGAATGACGCAGCCGATCCAACCGCTAATGCCTAACCGGGGACGTCGCGGGCGGCCACAGCCTTTATCGGTAGTGCCGGGCGCAGCCGGGGAGACCCCCGTGGCGCTGGCGAGCGGGGTGGTGTTGGTGGTGGTGGACACGGGGCGCGGCTCCTGCATGGCGTTCAGGGCATCAGCGGTAACGCAGACGCGGATTGGCGACGATGCCGCATACATCGGCAAGCGTGACGAGGGTCAGGTAAGTCGCGCAGAAAATCATGGCGCATACCTGGACTACGGGCATGTCGCGCTGGGCGACACTGTCGACCATCAGCTTGGCGATGCCCGGGTAATTGAAGATGGTCTCGATGATGATGACGCCGCCCAGCAGGTAGGACAGGCTCAGCGCCACGGCATTGGCGATCGGGCCGATGGCGTTGGGAAGCGCGTGGAACAGCACCAGGCGGGTCGACGAGGCACCCTTGAGCCGCACCATCTCGATATAGGGCGCCTGCAGCTGGTCGATCACCGCGGCGCGCGTCATGCGCAGCATCTGCGCCACGATCACGCAGCACAGCGTCAGCACCGGCATGGCCAGCGAACGCAGCACCTTGTCCCAGGACTCGTCGTTGCCGACATAGGCCAGCGCCGGCAGCCAGCGCAGCTGGACCGCGAACAGCAACACCGCCAGCGTGGCGACCAGGAATTCGGGCACGGAGACCACTGCCACTGCGCCGAGGCTGACGCCGCGGTCGAACCAGGTGCCGCGATAGACCGCCGCGAGGATGCCGAGGCCCAGCGCCACCGGCACCGAGATCAGCGCGGTCAGGCCCGCCAGCAGCAGCGAATTGGGCAGCCGGCTGCCGATGGCCTCCGACACCGGCATGTGGGTAGCCAGTGACTCGCCGGCATCGCCGGTCAGCAGGCCGCCCAGCCAGTGGACATAGCGCACCGGCGCCGGCACGTCCAGGCCCATCTGGCTGCGCAGCGCGGCCAGGGCCTCAGGGGTCGCGTCTTGCCCGAGCTGTTCCTGGGCGGCGTCGCCGGGCAGTACCGCCGTGATCGCGAAGACGATGGCCGAGACGGCCAGCAATGAGATCAACGCCAGCCCGACACGCCGCGCCAGCAGACGCAAGATGAACAGGTTCATGAAGGTCTCCTCGTCGGTCGGCCCAGCCTGAGGTCGGCCCAGCCTGCCGGATCATCGCTGACAGCCGGCGTGCTTGATGTAGGGTGCGTGTGCGCTGCCGGCGGCGATCAATCCCTCGCACGGCCTCTCAAGTCAACCCATCACCGTCTTCTGGGTATTGAAGCATGTGTCACTGACGAATTTGCGGGGTATTCCGGACGATGACAGTGAAAGCTGCGGTTTCGGGTGTATGGTTCGGCATTGAATGCCATGTGCACGATAAGGGCGCCTGTGCACCGCAACAATCTTGGGGAATACCCTATCAAACCGATCGTCCGGGCCCGCCCCGATTGCCCTCGCCGAATCGGACCGGGACAATGTGATGCAGTCATTCCAGGCTTGAAAGACCATGTCTGCGCCAATCAAACTTGATCGCCTCGACCTTCGGATTCTTGCCCACCTGCAAAAAAACGGCCGGATTACCAACGTGGACCTTGCCGATTCAGTGGGTCTGTCGGCAAGCCCTTGCCTGATTCGCGTCAAACGGCTCGAGCAGGCGGGTTATATCGGCGGATACAGCGCCGATATTCGCCTGGATAAGCTTGGCGACATTCTTACGGTGTTTACGGAGGTCACGTTGGAGGACCACCATCGCGAGGATTTCGTGCGCTTCGAGAGGGCGGTGAGCGCTGTGGACGAGATTATCGAATGCCACCTGGTCAGTGGCGGCTACGATTACCTGCTCAAGTTCATCACCCGTGGTGTCAGCCACTACCAGGAACTGATGGAAAGTCTGTTGGAACGGAATATCGGGATCGAGAAGTACTTCAGCTTCATCGTGATCAAGTCTCCTTTCGTCAAGACTCACTATCCGATCGAAAAGCTGTTCCCTTCCACCTGAGCGGTATCAGCTTGCAGGAGGCCGGTGCGCGCACGTCACCCCTGCAGTCCGAGTGGCCACACAGAAATCAGAAAACCGGTGCAAGGCGCACGGAAGCGCAATCAGCTGGCCACTTCGACCGGTACCCGAGGTGCGACGGCGCACATCAGCTCGTAGCCGATGGTCCCCGCAGCGGCGGCGACGCTGTCGATGGGAACGTGCCGGCCCCATAATTCGACCGGAGTGCCGATGGTGGCCTCGGGGCAGTCGGTGAGGTCGACGGCAAGCATATCCATGGAAATGCGGCCCACCGTGCGAGTCAAGCGCGTTCCAACGCGCACCGGGGCAAAGTGAGCGCCATGCGAAGAACTCGTGCGCGGGTAACCATCCGCGTAGCCGCACGCCACAATGCCAATGCGTTGGCGACGCGACGCCACATAGTGCGAGCCATAGCCCACCGCCTGGCCGGGCTGAATCTCCTGTACGGCCAGTATCTTGCTCGCCAGCGTCTGCGCTGCCTGCAGGCCGGATTCCGTTATGTCATCGGGCCGGCCCGATGGCGACGCACCATATAGCAGGATCCCGGTGCGTACCCAGTCGGCGTGGCAATCCGCATGCCACAACGTTGCTGCCGAATTTGCCACCGATATCTCGCCGGGCAAGCCCAGCGTAGCGGCGCGGAAAACCGCCAACTGATCGGCGGTGCCCGTCGGCGAATCCGCATCCGAGAAATGGGTCGCGTGGGTGACAGAGTTCACTGCGGGAATGTTGCGCAGCCGTTGCCATGCCGCCCGGTAGTCGCTTGGGCAAAAGCCAAGCCGGTTCATGCCCGAATTCAGCTTCAGGCAGACATCGAGCGACCGGGGAGGCAGTTGTGCGGTGCGCGAGGCAAGCTCCAGCATTCGCAACTGGTCTTCGCAATGTACCGCGGTGCTCAGCCGCAATGACGCGAGCAGCGGAATATCGCTTTCATCGAAGAATCCTTCCAGCAGCAGGATGGGCTTGCGCCAGCCCAGATCCCGCAGCAATGCTGCCTCGTTCAAGTCCAGCAGTGCGCAACCGTCGGCTTCAGCCAGCGCGGGGTAGACCCGGCCAATGCCATGGCCGTAGGCATTGGCTTTTACCACGGCCCACACTTTGGATGCTGGCGCGGCGCGACGCGCAACGGCGAGGTTGTTGGCGAGCGCCGACAGATGGATGGTCACGGAAATGGGGCGGGGCATGCTTGGGGCGAAATTTGTGCTGCGGTGTTGCCTGTGGCGGGCTCGGCGCGCGTCATGACGGAAAAATAACTGCCGTGCGATCTTCCCTTGGGCATGCTCGCTATCGTATCGGCAGCTATCCAGTCAATGGTGCTGAATTGCTTGGGAAAATCAGCAAAAAATCTTGAACCCGCGCGCGGCGGGTCGCTGGACTTTCGCTGGTTGGCCGTCCCGGGAGCGACAAATAAACAAAGCCGGTCCACCTGAAGCGGTGGACGGCCTTATTAGGGCTGTGAACTCGAAATGATCGCGTTCGGCCTGGTCCAACTCCGATGTCGTTCCTGTGTGGCATGTCCCGCGCATCCTCCTGGCTGCGCAGGCCTCGAGATGGACGCATGCCCAAATCCGTATTTTGTCAGCCACTTTTCCGGCCTGTGAGGAACCATGTGTGTAGTGTGCCAACCCCCTTTGCCTCGATTATCCCGCGCTCTTCAAAAAGGAAAAGCTCATCCAGTTGTCGCCGAGTCGTATCCGTCACCTGTACCCGTCCGGCGACACCGTGGGATTCCATCCGACTGGCGGTATTGACGGCAGCTCCCCACAAGTCGTAAATGAACTTGCGCTTGCCGATGACGCCAGCAACCACTGGCCCACTATTGATGCCAATGCGCATCTGCAGGTTGTAGCCACTGCGCTGGTTGAAGTGCGAGAGCGCGTCAACCATGTCCAACGCCATCTGAGCTGCTCGCACTGCATGGTCGTCTACGGGTTCTGGCAACCCCGCGGCGGCCATATAGGCATCGCCGATGGTCTTGATCTTTTCGAGGCCGCGGTAGTCCGCAATGATGTCAAACTCGCAAAAAATCTCATTGAGGACGGCAACCAGCTGCTCGGGGCTCATGTGGGCCGAAAACCTTGTGAAGGCGACGATGTCCGCAAACAGAACCGTTACTTCAGGAAAGCTGTCAGCGATAATTTCCGGAACACTGTTGGCGACCAGATCAGGACGCGTCTTCAGACGCTCCGCGATTGGGTAGGGCAGCAGATTGAGCAGCAACCGCTCCGATAATTTCTGCTCCGCAATGAGCTTATCGTAGAGGCTCTGGAGTTCGTCGCGCTGCCTCCGAATCAACTCCCAGCTTGCTTGCAGTTGCTCATTCTTTTGGGCAAGTGCGGCTTCTGCGTGCTTCTTCTCCGTGATGTTGCGGCCTTCAGGAAGCAGAAACACAACACTGCCATTCGAATCCCGGATAGGCAAGAGCGAAAAGTCGACAATGATTGTCTCCTCGCCCATCGCCTGACCATAGACTTCGAAGTCGCATCGGACGAACTCGCCCTGGCTCGCGCGCCGGATGAGCGCTTGTAGCAAGGCCTGACTCTCCTGCGAGATGACCCACCAGCGAGCCTCCCAGAATGGCTTTCCGCGAATATCGTCCATTCGGATGCCGATCCCTTCGAGCGCTGCGCGGTTGATTTCTAGCATCTTGCCGTCCACGTCCAGCAGGCCGACGAACTGGTACATCGCATCCAGCATGATGCTTGAGAGCTTGTCCCTTTGGGTATCGAAATCGTCACTCGCTGAGAGCGTTACATCGCGAACCCGGACTTCTGCAGAGTTAGAGAACAGCTGGCGATTGATGATAGCCATGCTTCACCTCTTTGGCGGGCTGGCTATGGGACCAGCCTGCCGGCTGAGCCCGACGACATACAGGGCTGCCTCCCATTGGAGCATATCCCGGCGGGATCAGCACGTCGTCGAGGGGTGGGTTCGCCGCACGGATATCAAGCGTCGAACCGAGTATTTCGCCGCGCGGTGGCGGGCGCAAATAGCCAAGCCGGCCTGCCAGGTACCACCGTTTCCAATCTTGCGGGATCCGCTCCTGCGGACCCCTGGTCGTTAGAACGCTGTAACCACCTTGAACCAGAATTTGTCGCCGCCAAACCGGTTCTTTGCATACGCTTCATGCTGCCATTGGGCGACGAAGCTGGTGCCCTTGGCATTCGAATAGGAGACACTGGGGCCAATGGCGAGCACTTCGCCACGCCGGCCTCGACTCCACACGCCGGGCACCTCCGGTACCACAGTGCCATTGAATTTGTCGTCCGTGACTTGCTTCAGATAGTAGCCGCTCAATCCAAAGGTCCACGGGCCAATATGCTTGCCAAAGGCATAGTCAACGTGCAATTCCTGTCCTGACTGATAATTTCCAGTCATGCCGCCGAAGTTCGCGTCCTTGTTTTTGCCCTTGATGTTGTACATGAACTTGGCAGAGACTTCCCAGCCGCTCTGGCTCAGCCAGGTGAATGCGGCCACCGGCTCGAAGGCCCAGTAGTTCGCGCCGATGCTGGTCCTGGGATCGTTCTGGTCGTATCGTCCCGTTGGCAGGTAGATGTCCAGGCCAGTCGTGACATGCCAGTTGGCGCCATGCCAGCCGAGGACAATCGGGTCGATCGAGATGTCACCCAGGCCGGTGGCGCTGCGCCGGCCGCCCGACTGGGGGAGATTCATCGATTGATAGACCAGCGGGACGATTGCCTGCATGCCCCAGCTCGCGCCAAGAATCGTGACGTTCGTTACCTTGATGAGACGCAGGGCGTCAAACCAGGCGTCCACCTTGGCGGGATTCCCTCCAATGCTGGCGTTGTCGCCGTTGCCGTCCTTGAGCTTGCCACCGTAGTAGCCGGTGTAATTGAGAAAATATGTGCCGGGAGGGGGCAATGCTCCCGACATCCAGCTTTCCGCGCCATTTGGATACTGGTCTGCGCCTTCCTTGGCGAAGGCTTGGTTGCCGACTAGCGCAAGCAAACCGGCCAGCATGGCGGCGACGGCTCGTTTCTTCAATTCGTTCTCCTCCTTTTATGGTTATGGTCGAATGGATGGAATATCAGCCGGGTATCAAGGCAAGGACGCGTAGTGGACTACCAGAGCCATCCTTGATCTTCAGCGGGGCAGCGACAATCAATGCCCCCTGCGGAGGAAGCTGGTCGAGGTTGGTCAGGCATTGCAGGCCGTAGCGGTTGTTGCCATGCATCAGGTAATGGCACGGGAACGGAATCTCCCAGCCATAGGATTGGCCCGCGTCGGTGCCGATTGCCTCGACACCGAATCCATGGACATCGCGCTCTTCGATCATCCACTGGACGACTCCCTGGTCGGGGCCGGGTGTGTGCATGCCATCCTCGCGCGCATTCAAGTACGCCTCGGGATCGGTGCGCTTGGACCAGTCAGTACGCATCAGCACCCACGAGCGGGGCGGAATGCGTCCATGCCGGGCTTCCCATGCCTTGACGGCGTCGACAGTGAGCAGGTAATCCGGGTCTTCCGCAGCCTCGCTGGAGCAGTCGATGACGCAGGCGGTGGCGAAGTAATTCTCAGCGGGGATGGTGTCGGTCGTATTGTCCGGCAGATCCTTGCCGGATATCCAATGGACGGGCGCGTCGAAATGGGTGCCGGTATGCTCGCCGCATGAGAAATTGTTCCAGTACCAGTCTGGACCCCGCTCGTCATAGCGGGAGATGGTCTCCTGGCGGAAGGGCCAGGTCTGGCCCATCTCGGGCGGCAGCGAGATGGTCGGAAACTCGGGGCTCAGCGTTTGGGTCAGGTCGACCACACGGATGCGGCCAGCCAGAAGATCGGCTGCAAACTGGGCGAGGCTGTTGCTCATGGTTGTCTCCTGTCAGATCTTTTTACTTTCAGTTTGTTTTCGCCCGCTTCCGTGCGAGCGCGTTGGCGACGTGGTAACCAGATGTGCCGCCAAGGCCTGGCCCCGGATGCGTAGAGGCGCCGATATGGTGGAGATGCTTGACCGGTGTTGCGTGATCCTTGACGCCTGGAAGCGGCCGCCAGAACATGAACTGGTCGATGCTGCATTCGCCGGAATAGGGATCGCCGCCGACGAGATTGATGTTCATCGCTTCGAGGTCCGCCGGGGACAGGACAGTCCGCCCGACGATGCTCGCCTTCAGGTTTGGAACCTGGCGCGCAATGCGGGCGACGATGCGGTCGGCGTAGCGCTCTCTGATTTCAGGCGTCCAGCGGCCGTCCGCGGGGGCGGGAATTTCTCCCAAGGCATCGCCTTTGATATTTCGCGGGCATTCGGGGACCTGGATCCAGAGTACCCAGCCACCAGCCGGGCTCCTCGACGGGTCAACCGCGCAAGGCTGGGCAACGCATATCGTGCCTTCGGCTGGAAGCAGTCCGCGCTCTGCTTCGCTGACCGCCCTGGAGACGCCGTCCAGGCCGGAGGTAAGGTGCAGGTAGATGATGTCCCGCAGATGTTCCTGGGGCCAGTCCGGCGGGGCTGACAGCGACAGGTGAATCTGCATATTGCCCTTGCCATAGCGGTACTCTGCGGCCTGTTGGCGCAGGCCAGCCGGAACGTGTTCAGCGGCCAGCAGCTTGCCGTAGAGCTGCCCGGGGGTGACGTTGCAGATAATTTCCTTGCCCGTGAATACGCGATTGTCCCGCGTCCTTACGCCCCGAGCCGCGCCGCCGAGGACCAGGATATCCTCGACATCGGCATTGACATGGAACGCACCGCCCCGGCTTTCGATGATCCGGCGAAATGCATCGACTGTCCGGGCATTGCCGCCCTGGACGATTGGCAGTCCCACGGCCTCCAGGCTGAACGCCACCACTTTGCCCATTAGCGCAGACATGGCGCTCTCCGGACCAAGGCCGGTATGCAATACCCAAGGTGCCAGCAGCGCCCGGACCAGGTCGGATTTGACGTGGGTCTCCAGCCAACTCCGGCAACTCATCAGCGCAGGCGAGAAGAAGGCAACAGTGTCATGCACACCCCGCTTCCACAGGCGGCCAGCCACCGTCTTTGCCACACCGGCGCTCCAAAGCTCG
This sequence comes from Cupriavidus consociatus, assembly GCF_017814975.1. GTDB lineage: Bacteria > Pseudomonadota > Gammaproteobacteria > Burkholderiales > Burkholderiaceae > Cupriavidus > Cupriavidus consociatus. The sequence goes on along the minus strand of NZ_JAGIQA010000056.1, from coordinate 6,946 downwards.
TTGCCGAGCATCGAGAACACCAGCCCGGCATTCTGCTCGACCTCCTGCATGGCGGTCATATAGGCATCGCCGTCGCCGCTTGCCAGCGCATTGAATGCGCTGACATTGCGCTCGCGGGAGGTGGCCAGGATCAGCGAACGATTGTCGGGCAGCAATACGCCCGTCGGCGTGTCGTTATTGCGATAGGTGAGTCCCGCCTGATGGAGATCGTCCTTCAGCTCCGCGTAGCCGGGTGATGTGACAAAGAGCGGGTGTGCCGTGGACAACGTGTCGTGCAGGTAGCCCGGTGCGTTCAGGGACTCGGTGCGAATGCATCCGCCCAGCGTGCTGTTGCGTTCCAGCACGCAGACGCGCTTGCCACGCCGGGCGAGGACGGCAGCGCAGACAAGCGAGTTGATGCCACTGCCGACAATAACGGCGTCATAGGTAATACTCATGGATTATCCCGGGGGCAAGGATAGGAAGGTGCAATGCGTTTGGCGGCGGCGTTGGCCTGCATGGGTCATGGACACCGGGTCGCGTACGGCATTCAGGTCGCTGCGACGTACTCGCTGCGGATCAGCTCTGCAAGGTCGGTGAGCGCATTGGCAGCGCGGGCATACCCGCCCTTATAGAAGAGCAGGGATTCTCGGTCCGATGTGTCGAAATGATGGACCTCGCCAATGAAAATGACGTGGTCGCCGCCCTCGTACTGCAGGGCATTGCGGCATTGGAAGACCGCCGCGCACCCCGGCAGAACAGGGGAGCCTTCGAGGCCATCCGTGCAAGAGATGCCGACGAACTTGCCGTCCGCGCCGCGCGCAAAGCGGTTCGAGACGTCTTCCTGGTCGGAAGCCAGGACGTGGATCACGAAACTACCGGCCTTCTTGAATGCCTCAAGGCTGTAGGATTTCTTTGCGAGGCTCCACAGCACAAGTCTCGGCTCCAGCGATACCGAACTGAAACTATTGACAGTCACGCCCCATGGTTCGCCATCGGCGGTGCGGGTTGTGACGATGGCTACGCCAGTAGCAAAGCGGCCGAGGGCATTCCGAAACTCGCGGGCGTCGGTCATGGTTGTCTCCTGTGGCCTGCTGCACCGATGACGGAGCAGGCAGGCGACTTGTTCTAATGGGGCTGTGATGTCTTCAGGCGGCCCGGGTCTGGGACTCTTGTGCGATCCAGGCGTCGGTGGCTTCCTCGTCGAACCAGTAGCTGCCATAGTCGCGAGGGTCATTGAAGCCGTTGGCGATGCGCTGCGCGACACGCGGTGCGTGCTGCGCCGTGGCCAACAGCCTGACGATGTGTTCCGGGGGCGGGAACAGCAACGAGTTCGTCCAGCGGATCACCGGCTCGGCGTAGCCTTCGTAAAGGCCGTCGAAGGTCGCTTGCATCCATGCCTTGTCGAACGGCTTGTCACCATGGCGCAGGATGGCATCGAAATAGTGCAGGGCGCCCTTGGTGGCGTTGTTCGAGCCTTGACCGGTGATCGGATCGTTGACCATGACGGCGTCGCCCAGGCCCATCACGGCCCGGCCGGAGGGCAGCGTAAGCGTGGGGTTACGCACGGTCGGCGTGACACGTCCGCTCAGGATGCCATTCGCGTCGGTGAGTTGGACATTGGCGCAGCGCTCGATTTCCCAGGGGAGGTAATCGCGCAGGATACCCAGGCAGACGTCCAGCTGCTGGTCGGCTGATTTGACATCCGCCCAACGGTCCATCGGGCCGCCGGGAATGGCTTCGAAGACCATGATGTCACAGGCTTGCGTTCCGTTGCTGCCCTTGGTGGTCAGGGCCGGGAACACGAAATACTCACCGACGCCGGGAATCAGGTTGAAATTGACGCATTCAAACGGGCCGCTGCGCTCCATTCCCGTCACGTAAGCAAGTGCCAGTTGGCGTTGCGGATGGCGAACGGGAGAGCGCGCATCATTGCGGGTCAGCAGGTTGACGATCTCGCCCTTGCCGCCTGCCAACAGGACCAGGTCATGGCTTTCGGTCAATGCTTCAAGCTGGGGAATCTCGACGTTCTCGATGCGGAGATTGCCGCCGCGGGTTTTAAACTCCGCCATCCATCCGGGCATCTTGACCCGCTGGTCCACCGACTGCGCAGCGGCATTCAGGCGAGCCCGCCAATGGATTGCCATCTCGCCCTTGCCGTCAGGCGTCGGGATGGTCAGGCCAATGCCATTCACGTTGGGGCACTGCGATTCCCATTGATTCATCCCGAAATTGCGCTCGATCTGGAGTGCCTGGTCGAAGATGCATTGGGACGACATCACCTTGCCGCTCCAGACTTCCTCTGCGGTGCGGTTGGTCACCAGCGTGACCTCGTAGCCTTGCTGGAGCAGGGCGCATCCGAGCAACAGGCCGGCCTGGCCTGCGCCGACAATAGCAATCTTGCGGGGCGTGATCTTGGCAATGGAATGAGTTGTCATGTGTCTCTCCAGTGAGGGTCTCTTCTATGTGTCTGGCGCAGGGCGCAGGGCGCAGAATCGGCTGGGTTGCCGGCACCGCGATTCATCGGACGGTGTTACGCCATGAGGCGCTGGATGGCTGCCTGCCGACCTTCGGGGCCCAATGCGCCATAGCCCCCGTCACACGCGTAGTCGGTGCCGGTGACGAACGCAGCGGCATCGGATAAGAGAAACAGCACAACTTGCGCGACTTCCTCAGGCTTGCCGAGGCGTCCGAGCGGGTGGAAGTCGGCGGCAACAGTGTCGGCCTTGGCCTTGTCGCCGCCGCTGAGCGCGCTGATGACCGACGACCACGTCCATCCCGGCGAGACCGAGTTCACGCGAATGTTGTCAGGGGCCAGGTCAAGCGCCGCACTGCGCGTGAACTGCTGCATCGCGGTCTTGGTAATCGGGTACAGCCAGCGCCCCGCCTGCGCCACGCCGGCCGAGATCGAGGCAAAGTTGACGACGGCACCGCCGCCGCGCTTTTTCATCTCCGGCACGCATGCCTTGAGCATCATCGCCGCGCCGACGACATTGACGTTGTAGGATTCCAGCCACTGCTCGCGAGTGGAATCTGCGCCATTGTCCACATAGGTGCAGGCGCAGTTGATGAGCAAATCGATGCCACGAAATGCATCGACGGTTTGGGCGATACAGGTAGCAATGTCGGCATCGCTGGTCACGTCCACGGCAACATAGCGGCAACGCGCCGGATGGCGTTCCGCGATCTGGCGACCGCCTTGTTGGTCGATGTCAACGACAACGACGTTCGCGCCTGCCGAGATCAGGGCCGACACCACCGCCTCGCCAATCATCGTTGCGCCACCGGTTACGATGGCCGTCTTGCCTTCAATGCCTTGCATGTCTGTCTCCGCTTATTGTCTTGGCTTGCACGTCGCCATGTGGGAGGTAGTTTGGTTTAGCGATGACGGCGCCGCTATCCAGAATCCGCCGGCCAATATCCGGATTGCGAGCCTTTGGTGGTAGCAGAAAATGTGGGCGGTAATGCGGGCAGAAAGAGGGGGGCAGCCTTGCTGGATGGCTCGGCTGAAAGGGGCGGTGCAGTGGCTGCGCAGCTTTATTGTTGTATCAACGACTGAATGGCGCCGAAGGGCGGCTGGTCCAGAGTGAGGCTAGGGAGCCCGAGGGCCCTTAACGCCGGGTATCGCTGAAATGGCGTTCCGTTGCCTCACCACGCAACGTTGCTGAGGGAGAAACACCGAAGCGCTTCTTGTAGTAGGCTGCAAACCGGCCGAGATGCGTAAACCCAAACCGATATGCAATATCCGTGATGGAGGCATGCTCGGCTCCCGCAGCGGCAATCAGTGCTTGTCGCACGCTGTCCAGCCTGACGTCGCGCAAGTACCCAACCGGCGTTGTATTGAGATGGCGCCGGAAGCCTTCCTCCAGCGCCCGGACACTGACGCACGCGATTTTTGCCAGGTCTGCGACGGTCATCGGTGTGTCGGCATTCGCGTGGACATAATCGATTACCCGCTGCATATGACGCGGCTTGGCGGGCTCGGCGCTGCGTGCAAGAAGATACGTATAGGTGTGCGGCTGAAGCAGTAGCAGTGTCCGCAGGAGATAATCCTCCATCGACGCCACCGCCGCGGGGAATTGGAGCCAGTGGGTGCCGTGCTGATCAATATTCCTTGCAAGGTCCAGTACAGCTTGTGTCCAGGGGCTGGAAAGACCTGCGTGCTGGGGCAGCGACGGATCGAACGCAAGGGGACCGTCCGGGGCGCACCCTGTCAACAAGGCGAAGCGGTGCTCCATAGCCGCCTTCTCTATCCAGAGCAACACCTGCGCACAGTCCTGGTGCCAGTGCATTCGCGTTGGTGTATCCGGGCTGAGCAAGCTGGCTGTCTTGACGTCAGAGACTACGCTCTGCGCGCCGCACTGGATGTCTGCGTGGCCTGCGACAGGAATCTGAGCCAGGTAAAAGTTGCCGAGCCGGCCAGGGTCGATCTGGACATCCGCGCCATAGGCAAGGAAATTGATGGCAGTGTCATGCAGCTTTACCAGGTTGTGCTGCACGTGCAAATGCTGCGCTGCGCCAACAACACGCAGTTCGTGCGGGCAAAACACCGCTGCAATCTTGCCCTGCGTCTCCTCAACGTCTTGCGAGCGGAACAAAGGATACTGAGCGAGTAGCCCCCGTAACGTGTCCCTTTCGGCACTTGGTGCGGGCGGCATTTCGGGTGACGGTTGGGGGGCGGTCTGCATCGTCTCATTCCTGGAGGATTGCAGCGCGTCAGGCTCGCATGCGCGGCAAGATGCCTGCGCAATCCATTTGTTTTGTACCTAAAGTTCCTGCGGGTAGCAAGAGAGCGGCCGTGTGCGCGGACTGCTCGCCAAGGCCGAAGTGTCCCGCCGTGGTATGTTCTGCTTTTCGCCCGGCCAGCGAGGCCGTCCAACCGACCACCGACCGCATGAACTCCCGCAGCGATACCGCCGAAGATGACTTCGTCGATAACTACACGCCAGGCCTGCTGGCCCAAGCCAGCCAACTTATCTCGGGAGAATTCCACGCGATCGTGCAGGCCAACGGCTTCACCATCTCAGACTGGCGCGTCCTGGCAACCCTGTCGGGCGGCAAGTCAATCAGCATCGGGGAACTGGCGCAGATCTCGGTAACCAAGCAGCCCACTGTGACGCGGCTGCTCGACCGCATGGAAGCGCAGGGCTACGTGAAGCGCATTCCGCATGAGACCGACCGGCGCATCACGCTGGTGCGCATCACGACGCGCGGCCAGAAGCTGACCTCTGACTTGATTGCACAGGCCCTCCTCCATGAGGCCGAGGTGCTCGCACCGCTCGGCAAGAAGAAGGCCGACGAATTGCGCGCCACGCTGAAGTTGCTGATCCGGTTGCATCGCTCTGCCAACTGAAGGCAGGCCCAGGGCTCAGCCCGGTCGGCGCATTTGGAACAACGTCGACTTGCTGATTTCATAGTAGTCGGCCGGGCCGCCACCGCGCAGAATGGGGCGGGCGGCGGCAGTGTCATAGATGCCGTCGTGCAGGAAGGACTGGTCAATATGCACGCCAACCACCTCTCCCAGCACCATCCACGTCTCGAGCAGGGCGCCGTCCGCCTTGGCCAGCTGCATGACTTGGGTCGCGCGGCATTCAAATGACACCGGGCTTTCCGCTACGCGCGCTGCCGACACCAGGCGAGATGGCGTTGGCGTCAGGCCCGCCAGGCCGAATTCGTCGACTTCGGGCGCAACGCCGGCGCTGGTGAGGTTCATGCGTTCGGCCAGTGGGCGCGTCACCAGGTTCCACACGAACTCGCCGGTGGCCTCAAGATTGCGCACCGTGTCCTTGTAACCGACGCTCGAGAATGCCACCACTGGGGGCGTGTAGTTAAAGACGTTAAAGAATGCGTAGGGGGCGAGATTGGCGCGGCCCGCCGTATCCACCGTCGAAATCCAGCCAATTGGACGTGGGCCGACGATTGCGGCAAGCGGGTCATGCCGCAATCCATGGCCGCGCATGGGCTCGTAGAAGTGAATATTGTCCATGTTCGTGTGCGAAGCGTCGTTCCTGCGCGGGCAGGAACGACGAAGGCGATGGAATGCGCTCAGTACTTGCCGCTCAGCAGTTCGCCGCAACCGGCGACCTCGGTGCGAAGGTTCAGTTTGCGCAGCATCTGCCAGGTGGTAGCCACCGCGGCCGACACGGTGGGAATACCCGACTCGTCCTGGACCTTCTGGATCGACGGCAGCGACTGCATCTGCACGCAGGCGGAGAGCACGATGGCGTCTACGCCGGTGGTGTCGATGCGCTTGTAGATTTCCAGCAAACTGGCCGGATCCTGCGCCGCGACCTGCAAGTTGTCGGGAATCTCCAGCGCGCAATAATCCTTGACTTCCACGCCTTCACTCTCGATGTAATCGACGACCATCTTCGTCAGCGGTTTCATATAAGGACAGACCACCGAGACGCGCTTCGCCCCCATCGCGTGCAGGCCGTCCACCAGCGCGCCGGCGCTGGTCACCACCGGTGCGGGATTGCCATTGTCCACGGTACGCTGCGTCAGGCGTGCCTCGGAGACACGGTGATAACCCTTGCCCATGCTCATGATGGCGACGAGGCAAGCGTAGCCCAGCACATCCACGCGTGCGTCGGACAGCTCGATCGCGCAACGGTCGCTGTCACGGTCCATCGCCTCCAGCTCTTCTTTCACCACCTTCTTCATGCGCATGCGGCTGGAGTGGAAGGTGAAGCGCTCGGCGAAGTCCTTCTCGCGCTCGCGGAGCATGGCGGGGATTTCCGTCTCCATGGTGGTGTTGGAGGACGGCACGATTTGCCCGACGCGCAGCGGCTTCTGGGGGGTCAACAGGAAAGACATTTACTTGCTCTCGGAAAAGTCGAATGCATTGAGTTCAGCCTGTTCGGCATCCAGGTCATAAGCCTGCGTGGTACCGTCCATGAACTGGGCAGGCTGCAGCGGGCGGCGGTCCACGCGCAGGTCGAAGATGTCGAAGCGGTTGTAATGGCCG
>NZ_JAGIQA010000055.1 GCF_017814975.1 Cupriavidus consociatus | reverse complement strand
TCGGCGCTGCCGTTCCCCTTTATAGTCGTTTCTTCGCGAACGCCGGGCACAGGCACGGGCTGGGCTTGGGAAGCTCAATAGCCCCACAGCCCTTGTTCGCAGCGAATTCAGCAGGGGCTTTTGACAGACGCTTTTCGAGCGCATACGAAAGGAAGGTGGGGATCTCGGCGCCACCTGCAGGGATCGATCCGAAGGGAAAGCCAATGAGTGTGCCGCGTAGCCATGCGGGGGCAGATCGACGCCAATCGTCACGGCTCATCCAGAGCGAGGTCATTCTGTTCATGGAGGCGTCGCCGCTTGCGGGATACAGCAATGCATACAGGGACTCGGCGACAGCGAACAGACCTACCGCCACCAGGACGACTTCGATTCCATCGACGAGTTCGGGAACCCCGAAGGTGTAGCGCGCCAGCCCCGAAATGGAGTCCATGCCAATCAGGCCGATCGACAGCCCGAGGCCAAGACTGGCAAGGCCGCGCAGCATTGAGGCTCCCAGTACCGCTGAAACAGTGGTGAAGGCCAGGACAAGGATGGCAAAGTACTCGGCTGGGCCAAAGCGCAAGGCAAACTCGGCCACAAACGGCGAGAACAGGGTCAGCCCCACAGTCGCCAGCGTGCCGGCGAAGAACGAGCCGATCGCCGCGGTGGAAAGAGCCGGTCCCGCTCGGCCATTTTTTGCCATTAAGTTCCCTTCCATCGCGGTAACCATGGAAGCGGATTCGCCCGGCGTATTCAGCAGAATGGAGGTCGTCGAGCCTCCAAACATCGCCCCATAGTAGATACCCGCGAACATGATTAGGGCGCTGGTGGGCTCCAGTTGCGCCGTGACAGGGAGGAGCATGGCTACAGTCAACGCAGGGCCAATGCCAGGGAGGACGCCGACGGCAGTGCCTAGCAGGCAGCCAACAAAGCCCCATAGCAGGTTCATTGGGACGAGCGCCGCCCCGAAGCCCTGGAGAAGGGCATTCCACAGATCATTCATGATGGTTGGCGGCCAGTGAGGGGGGCGCCAGCCCCATAGGTGGACGGCTAGATCCAGTGATTGAAAAGGCGTGGCAGTGAGATGCCGAGCCCGTTGGCGAATCCCCAATACACCGGCAGCGAGATGGCCAGCGCGACCACACAATTCCGGAGCCACATCCCGCTGCCGAAGCCGCGCGCACAGAGGACAAATAGAAGGCTAGCTGCCAACACAAAGCCAACGCGCTCGATCAGCAGTGCGTCCAGCAGCACGGCGGCAGACACCCAGGCTGCACCAGCGCGAGCATCACGAGTGGCCGGTTCGGATCCTTCAGGTTCGTCCAGGTTCCTCAGTCCTCCGGTCAGGGCCTGCAGCACTATCCCGGCGGAAACGACGCCGAGGAACAGCGCCACAGCGAACGGAAAGACACTGGTTCCCATGACCGAGTAACCCGAGTCCGCCGGGAAGCGTGCCGCGCCCATTGCAAGGCCGCCAGCAATACCGGCGAGGCCCAAGCCGAGCGCGAGGTGACGATAATTTGGCTGCGCGCAGGCCATGTCACTTCAACCCGACGTCGGCAAGGATAGTCCGAAGGCGCGCATGCTCGCTCTCGACAAACTTGCCGAAGGCCTCGCCAGTAATAACTTCAGCCGTCCACTGGTTGGCTTTGACTGTATCCTGCCAAATCTTTGTCTTGGTTGCCGCCACCACGGCGTCGGCAAGGGCTTTCTGTTGTTCCGGTTTAAGTCCTGGCGCGCCATAGACGCCCCGCCAATTTCCGATCACGACGTTCACTCCCTGTTCCTTCAGCGTAGGTGTCTGGACACCTGCCAAGCGCTCAGGGGATGTCACGGCGAGTGCGCGCATCTGCCCCGATTCAATGTACTTGGCGAGTTCGGAGTAGCCGCCAGTGATAACTGAGATATGGCCGCCGAGCATCGCGGCTGTGCCTTCACCGCCGCCGCCAAATGGTATGTAGTTGATCTTGTTGCTGGGAACGCCGATTGTGCGGGCCAGTTCTGCTACGCCAATATGGTCAGTGGAGCCTTTCGAGCCGCCACCCCACTTGACAGAGGCAGGGTCCTTCTTGAAGGCCGCCATCAGGTCGGCCAAGTTCCTGAATTGCGACGCTTTGTTGACCGCTATGACGTTGTACTCGGTGAACAACTTGGCAATGGGCGTTGCATTCGCAAGCGTAATGGGCGGGTTGTTCTGTACCACCCCGGTGACCATGATGGCGCCCATGATACAGATCGCATTGGGATCGCTTTTGCTGCTGTTCACGAACTGAGCGAGTCCCAATGTCCCACCGGCTCCAGGCTTGTTCTCGTACGTTGCTCCCTTTGCTTGGCCAGATTCCTGCAAGGCTTTGCCCAAGGTTCTGGCAGTTTGGTCGTACCCTCCGCCCGGCGATCCCGGGACCATGATCTTTGCCGTATCCATCGCCGAGGCGACGCTGACGGTAACTAAACAAAGTACGCCGACGGCCCGCACCGCAATTGTTCTAAACATCATCTTAAGTCTCCCTATTAAGCATTCTATTAAAACAAAGTGCAATGCAGGTCGAATCTCGGGCAAACTGGGCATCAGCGTTGATGGTCAGGTTTCCAGGAGGTCGCTCACAATGCGTTTTGTGATTATGTAATGCATACCGCCTACTTGCAATGAATGGGAGGGCAGGGATAACCCGAGGGAAGTGGTGTAAGCCGAAGCTCGCCAGTTGGCGCCCGCACAGGAGCGGAACGTATGACCAGCCAAGGGAGGTAGCGAACTTGGGGAAAACCATTATTTGACACATAGTCAAATAATGTTGATTATTGTCATGGTCTCAAATAATTCTGCGTCGGCATAGAAGTTTTGCCGCATGGCAGCTGTGCTGCTTACCAATACGAGACCGCATGCCCCGCAAGACGCCAAGTATCCTCGGCGGGGTCTTTCCCATCATCGGAGGAGCCATGAAGAAATACCTGCCCATCGCGGGCGCCATGCTCGCGGCGGCGGCCACGCACGCCCATGCCCAATCGTCGATCACGCTCTACGGCGTCGCGGATATCGGTATTGAGTACTTAAACCATGTGCCCGATGCAACAAGACAAGGTGAAGACTTGTTCCGCATGACGTCTGGCAATATCGCTGGCAGTCGCTGGGGCATGCGCGGTGTCGAAGACCTTGGCGGCGGTTTGAAGGGTGTGTTTGTGCTGGAAGGTGGCATGGTGCTGGACTCCGGTATGGCGTCGCAGGGCGGGCGGCTTTTCGGGCGCAAGGCATACGTTGGGCTGGACAGCGGCACGTTCGGTCAGTTCACGATGGGGCGTCATCACAACCTGATGTTCGACCTCATCATCACCTATGACCCGATGTACTTCGCACCAAAGTATTCGGCCTTCAGTCATGACACGTGGCTTGCGGGACGGGTCGACAATGCAGCCAAGTACACGGGGAAGTTCGGCGGCCTGACAATCGCGGGCCTTTACAGCTTCGGGGTCGATTCAACAGTACCGAATGGCTCGGAGGTACCTGGAAACAGCCGGGTCGGCCGCAACATGAGCGCTGGCTTCAGCTACCAGGCTGGCAAGTTCCGATTCGGCGGGGTCTACGATCAACTTAATGGCAACTCAGCCGCTAAGGCGGGTCTCACCGAGCGACGCTATGTCGGCGCGGCGTCAGTGGAGGTCGGCCCCGTGACGGCGTACCTCGGCTACCGCCGCCTGGTCAGCCAGCTCGTGACCTCGATGACCCGCACAGATCTGATGTGGGCAGGCGCAAACTGGAGCCTCGCGCCAAGCTTTGCATTGACCGCGGCGGTGTACAAGACCAACGACAGGACCTCACCGAAGGATCCCATCTCGTTCGTGCTGTCAGCCGACTACCGGTTGTCAAAACGTACCGATGCCTATGTGACGGCGTCCTACACAAAGAACAAGGGCGGATCTGCGCTGGGCGCGAACGGCTATGACGGTTCAGTGGTACCTGGCGCAAACCAGATTGGTGCCGTCATCGGCATGCGGCACAACTTCTAAGCGGGCTTCATCTTCTGTGCGGCATCGCCGTGCCTTGGTAGCACGCGCCAGAAGGCGCGTGCTTTTTTTGCGCCATTGCATGGAGGCGGCGAGACAGCGTTTACCATTATTTGACACCATATCAAATTACTTCTACATTATTGAGACGGTAGCATTTATCAGGAGGAGACATCGTGACAGAACAAGAGAAGCCAGCGGTGACGGCAGGCATGCGGGGTGCATCATGGGACGCCCGATTGATGTCCCGGCCTTATCAAATGGTGCCCTATGCACTTGGGACAGCCGATGGCCAACGCACGCTTGGTTTCCTGTTCACGGTCACCGGCAAGGAAAAAACCGTCGTCTCCCTTATGCACCCCAGGGAAATGGCCATCACCCATTACCTGGTGCCATTCGTGCTGGACGCCGGCTGCGCCTGCTGGGTCCAGGGTCCGCGCTCGATCGGCAACGACCTGCGCCTGGAGCATGAAATTGCCTTGCTCGACGTAGCCGCCGGCATGACCCACTTGCGCGAACTGGGCTACGAGCGCATCGTGCTGCTAGGCAACTCCGGCGGCGCGGGGCTGTATGCCTTCTACAACCAGCAGTCGCAAGCTGCCCCTGAACAGCGCATCGCTCGCACGCCTGGTGGCCGCCCGACCAGCCTGGCCGAAGCCCGGATGCCAGTGGTCGATGGGATGATCCTAGTTTCGCCTCACCCCGGCCAGGGCAAATTGCTGATGAGCGGCCTCGACCCTTCCGTGGTTGACGAGGACGACCCCATGCAAACCGACCCGTCGCTCGACCCGTTCTCGGTCGCCAACGGCTTCGACGCTGCCGCCGGGCGCGGCAGCTATGCGCCGGACTTCATCAAACGCTATCGGGAAGCACAGGAACAGCGCGTGGCCCGCATCGACAGCCGCGCCCGCGCTCTTCTCAAGGCCAAGCATGAAGCGCGGCAGCGCATCAAGGCCGGCAGCGGCACCGCTGCAGACCGCCGCGTGGCCGCGCATGCCCCGATCTTCCAGGTCTGGCGCACCGATGCCGACCTGCGCTCATGGGACATCTCGCTTGACCCGTCCGACCGCAAGACCGGTTCGCTATGGGGCAAGGACCCATTTGTATCGAACTGGGGTAGTGTCGGCTTCGGCCGCGTGGTCACGCCGGAGGCGTGGCTATCGACGTGGTCCGGGCTGTCGTCGAATGCCGCGCTCGACAAGACCCTCGACGCACTGCACCAGCCCACGCTGCTGCTGGAGTACACCGGCGACCAGTGCACCTTCCCGTCTGACATTGAAGCGATCTACCAACAGATCCCGAGCGCGCGCAAGCAGCATCTGCGCGTGCGCGGCAACCACCACGGCATGGCGCTGAGCCGGGACGAGGAGCCGGGCCAGCGCATCGCCGGACGCCATATCGTTGCCTGGCTGCGCGAGCACATGGGCTAGCCGGCAAGCATCCACCAGGGCCAGCGCGCGGTCGCCCCCCGACATCAACGCACGCGGCCCCGACCATCGAAAAAAGGGTAGAGACACATGTTGCAGAACTACACCGTCCGTCCGCCGCAGCTGCTGGAGGGCGTCAGGTATCCAGATGAAGACAGGCTGCGCCGCTATGTCGCCGAAGTCGTGCTGACCGGGGAATCCCTGGCAGGCGCATTTCGCGAATCGTTCGAACGCCATGCCGACCGCGTGGCGCTGGCGGGCCCCGAAGGCGAGCTGACCTATCGGCAGCTTGATGAGCAGACCGACCGCCTGGCCGCCGCATTGCTGGCGCTGGGCCTGAAGCCGCTGGACCGCGCCGTGTTCCAGTGCGGCAACTGTAACGAACTGCTGCTTGCGTTCTTCGCCTGCCTGAAGGCCGGCATCATCCCGCTGTGCTCGCTGCAGGCGTTCCGTAAGCTGGAGATCGGCTACCTGGGCAACCTGTGCGAAGCGCGGCTGCACCTGGTGCAGGGTGACGATCCCAAGTTCGACGATGTCGCTTTCGCCGAAGAGATGCAGACCGAGGTGCCGAGCTTTGCCCATATCCTGCAGGCGCGCGGCGAACGTCGTGGCAAGGCAGTGCTGCTGGCCGGTCTGATCGAGGACATGCCGCTGGCACGGGCTCGCGAACTGCTCGCGGGCGTGCATCACGATCCCTTCCAGGTGGCCGTGTTTCAGCTTTCCGGCGGCACTACCGGCGTGCCCAAGATCATCCCGCGCTTCCAGAACGAGTACCTGTACAACATGCGCGCGGTGGCCGCCTGCAACGGCTACACGCAGGAAGACGTGCTGTTCTTCCCCACGCCGTACATGCACAACCTCAACATGGGCTGCTTCTTCGGCCCGTTCCTGCTGACCGGCGCGACCGTGACCGTGACGCCCGACATCGGCGAGGAGAACCTGCAGCGACTGGTGCGTGACTACCGCCCGACGTGGTTCGGCGTCGCCGGCCCGATCCTGACGCGGATCGCGCCGGAGCTGGCCAAGGCCGGCGCGGCCGAGCGCGCGCGCCGCAACTTCATCGCGCCCAAGAACGCGGCGGGGCTGACGCGGCTGACCGGCTCGCCGACGCACCACATCTTCGGCATGACCGAGGGCGTGATCATGTTCGCGCGCCGCGACGACCCGCAGGAAATCCGCGATACCTCGGTCGGCAGCCCCGTGTCCCAGTATGACGAAGTGAAGATCGTCCATCCCGGCACCGAAGAGCCGGTCGCCGACGACGAGGCCGGCGAGGCACTGTTCCGCGGCCCGTACACGATCCGCGGCTACTACAAGTCCGAGAAGGAAGACGTAACGCGCTTTACTGCCGATGGCTTCTACCGCTCCGGCGACCTGATGTCGTCGCGCGTGGTCGGCGGGCGCCGCTACTACTTCTTCTGCGGCCGCATCAAGGATGTGGTCGACCGCGGTGGCGAGAAAATCAATGCGGAAGAGCTGGAGAACGTGATCAACCAGCATCCGGCGGTGCTGGCCTCGGCCGTTGTTGGCATGCCCGACAGAATCTACGGCGAACGCGTGTGCGCGTTCATCGTGCCCAAGCCACCGGCGACCAGCCTGTCATTGTCGCAGTTGACCGAATACCTGCAGCAGGCGGGCCTGGCCAAGTTCAAGTGGCCGGAACGCGTGGAAGCGATTAGCGAATTCCCGCTGACCGCATCCGGCAAGCTCAGCAAGGCGCTGCTGCGCCAGCAGATCACGCAGACGCTCGAGGCCGAGGCGGCCCGTGGCAACACCAACGAAGGGAAGTGAGATGACCCAAGCGACGACCCAAGCGACGACCCTTGCCGCAGCGCCTTCCGTGCAGCTGCATGGCGTGCACCATACCGCGCGCCCGACCTGGAAGCTGGCCGAGACCGTGCACTTCTACCGCGACCTGCTCGGCCTGCCGCTGGTGCATGCGATCTCCGCCAAGGGCTGGGGTCCGGACAACCATGCGGACTTCCTGCACTTCTTCTTTGACAGCGGCAACGGCAGCACCATCGCCTTCTTTTACTACATCGGCACCGAGCGCCCTGACTGGCTGACCGTGCGCGAGCACTACCAGGACCGCGCCACGCACACCGCCTGGCGCGTGCGCGACGAGGCCGAACTGCTGCTGTGGCGCCAGCGCGTCGAAGCGGTTGGCATCCCGCTGCGCTACCAGATCCGGCACGAGGTGATCGAATCGATCTACTTCAACGACCCCAACGGCTATCCGATCGAGATCACCTGGCAGCTGCGCCCGTTCAGCGAGTCCGATGCCAACGATGCCCAGCTGACCATCGAGGCCGCGATCGAGCTGGAGAACGCCGGCAAGGATGGCGCGCCGTTCAGTTCGATCGAGCCAGTGTGGCAGCGCAAGGCCGCGCTGATCGACAGGACCGCGCCGGCGGGCAAGGCTTCGGTGTTTGTGCTCGACGTTCCCGAATTCTCCGCGCTGCTCGACGTGGCCAGCAAGACCGAAGGGTACGCCACCACGCCGCTCGGCAACGGCTACGTGCGCATCGACGGCAACCCCGGCATCCGCTTCGGCCGCAAGGCGCTCGGCTTCAAACCGGCGGTTTGGTACGGCGCCCTGACCGGAGGGCTGGCAGGGCGCATCGAACAGTTCGACATGGATGCATTGGTCATCGTCCCGGGGGATGCCAAATGAAAGTCGCCATCATCGGGGGCGGCCCGTCGGGGCTGTTCCTGGCCATTTTGCTGAAAGAGCGGCTCGCCGATGTCGACATCGATATCTACGAGCAGAACCCGGAAGACGCCACCTTCGGCTTCGGCGTGGTGCTGGCCGATACCGGCCTGTCCAGCCTGCGCGCGGCATCGCCGGCCGTGGTCGACGAGCTGGCCCGCGCCATGCGCTTCAGCGACCGCCATTCCATCGTCAGCCACGAGCATCCGATCACGATGAAGCGCCCTGGCGCCGGCGGCGGTGCCATCCCGCGCATCCGGCTGCTGCAGATCCTGCAGGCGCGCGCGCGCGAACTGGGTGTGCGGATCACGTATAACCAGCGCATCAGCGATTTCTCGGCCATCGATGCCGACCTGGTGGTCGGTGCGGACGGCGTCAATTCGCAGCTGCGCGCGGCCAACGAGGCCGGCTTCGGCACGCGCCGCCACAGCCTGACCAACCATTTCGCGTGGTATGGCGTGGAGAAGCCGTTCCCGAACCCGGCGCTGGTGTTCCGGAAGTACGAAGGCGGGTATTTCGTCGCGCACTACTATCCCTACTCGGACTCGATGAGCACTTTCGTGGCCGAGTGCGATCACCAGACCTGGCTCGACTTCGGCATGGAGCGGATGACGCAGGACGAGCGTCAGGCGCTGTTCGAGAAGATCTTTGCCGCTGAACTGGGTGGCTACCGGCTGGTTTCGAACAATTCGGTGTGGCGCCAGTTCCCGGTGATCGTCAACGACACCTGGCATGTCGGCAACCAGGTGCTGATCGGCGATGCGCTGACCAGTGCGCATTTCTCGATCGGCTCGGGCACGCGCATTGCCATGGAAGACGCGATCGCGCTGGCCGAGGCCATTGTCGCTTCGCCGGACGATGTGCAGGCAGCACTGCTGCGCTACGATGCCAGGCGCCGACCGGAGAAAGCCAAGCTGATCAGCGCTTCGGAGGCATCGTACAACTGGTACGAGCGCATCCGCGAATGGATGGATCTTCCCACGGCGCACGAGTTCGTGTTCCGCTTCATGACCCGCACCGGCCGCGTCGACCTGAACCGGCTGCGCGAGCAGTACCCGAACCTGCTTGCCGAGCTGACGGCGGCGGGCGTGTCGGTGCCGGCCGGGCAGCACCCATGATCCGCGCCATCGAGTATGTGCTCAGCGAGCGGCCGTTCGTTGTGCGCCGCACCGTGCGCTGGGGCGACTGCGATCCGGCCGGGGTGGTCTACACCGGCCGCTTTACGGACTACCTGCTCGGTGCGGTGGGGCTGTTCTCCGAACATATCGCCGGCGGCGCGGGGCGGTTAGGCACACAGCATGGCGTCGGCACGCCGTGCAAGGCCATGCGCTTCGAGTTCATCGGTACCTTGTGGCCGGACGATGTGATCGACATCGAGTGCTGGATCGAAGCAATCCGCACGCGCTCCTATGACATCCGCTGCATGGCCCGGCGACCCGACGGAAGCGCGGTGTTCGACGCAACCTTCTCGCCCATCTGCGTGCGGCTGGACGAGCGCGTCGGCACGCCCATTCCCGACTCGCTGCGCGCCGCGCTGTCGGCCTTCCAGCGGCCCGCCGCCGCGCGCTGAGGCGCGGCGCTGCCGCCGACATTCTCAAACTTTCATCATGCAATACAGAATCGGACAGATCGTCCCAAGCTCCAACATCACCATGGAGCGCGAAGTCCCCGCCATCTTCGCCGGCCGCATGAAGGTGCTGCCGGAACGCTTTTCCTTCCACTCCAGCCGCGTGCGCATGCACCGCGTGGTGGCCGAGGAACTGGCGCAGATGAACCGCGACATGGGCCGCTGCGCGCAAGAACTGGCCGACGCGCGCGTCGACATCATGAGCACCGCGTGCCTGGTCGCGACCATGTGCATGGGGCAGGGCTACCACCGGCAGGTCATCGAAGACCTCACCGCGGCGATAGGCGACATACCCCATTTGCCTGAAGTGATGACCTCGGCCGGCGCACTGGTAGAAGAACTGAAGGACTTCGGCGCGCGCCGCATTGCGCTGCTGGCACCGTACAGCGATGCGCTCACGCGCACCGTGGTCGACTACATCGAGGGCGAAGGCATCAAGGTGCAGGATGCGATCAACTTCTCGATCCTCGACAATCTGGAAGTCGGTGCACGCGACCCGCTGCAACTGCTGCAGGACGTGCAGCGGCTGGATACCGCCGGTGTCGACGTGGTGGTGCTGTCTGCCTGCGTGCAGATGCCTTCGCTCGCGGCACTCGAACCGGCACAGCAGACGCTCGGCATCCCG
The DNA here is from genome assembly GCF_017814975.1 of Cupriavidus consociatus. Taxonomy (GTDB): domain Bacteria; phylum Pseudomonadota; class Gammaproteobacteria; order Burkholderiales; family Burkholderiaceae; genus Cupriavidus; species Cupriavidus consociatus. The sequence goes on along the minus strand of NZ_JAGIQA010000055.1, from coordinate 6,983 downwards.
GTGACGTCGACGGCGGCCTGCACCGCGCGCCAGATGCTGCGCCGGCTAGGCCTGCGCGCCGAAGCGCCTGGCGCCGGCGCCTTGCTCGGCAGCCGCACCGGGCTGGCATGACACAAGACGACCGCCCTCAGAGGCGGCCGGTATCCGCAACGGAGACAACCACCATGCAACAAGCCCCCCAACCGGCGCCGGCCGCCGGCCGCTGGACCTATGTCGCCGTCATCCTGGGCGCGGCGCTCGGGATGCTGGCGGGCTACGCCCCGCTGTTCAACGCCACCGCCGGCGTCTTCGTGCAACCGCTGGCGCAGGAGTTCGGCTGGGGGCGCTCGGAAGCCTCGCTATCGTACGCGGCCTCGATGTTCGGGCTGGCGGTTGTCAGTCCGCTGGTCGGCACGATGATGGACCGGTTCGGCATCCGGCGCGTGATCGTGGCGTCGGCGCTGGTGTTCGGCATTGCGACGGCATGCATGGCCTTGCAGAACGGCAGCCAGGCGATGTGGGTCGGCTTGTCGGTGGTGGTCGGCGTTTTTGGCGCCGCGACCTCGGTACTTGGCTATCTCGCGGTGCTGCCTCAGTGGTTCGACCGGCGTCTGGGGCTTGCGCTCGGCATCGCGATGTGTGGCCTCGGCGCCGGCACGGTGCTGATGCCCGCGACGGCCCAGTATTTGGTCACCGGCTATGGCTGGCGCACCGCATATGTCGTGCTTGGGATCGGATCGATCGTGCTGTCACTGCTGGCCTGTGCGCTGCTGCGCGAGCGTCGCGTGTCCGGCGCGTCGCGAGCAACGTCAAAGGCCGCAGCGCCCGGAATGCCGATGCGCGAGGCGCTGCGCAGCTACCGCCTCTGGGCGATCTGGGGCGTGTTTATCCTGGCATCGTCGGCAACGCTGTCGCTAGGGCCGCACCTGCCGGCGATGTTTGCCGACAAGGGTTTCAGCCCTGCGGAAGCGGCACGCAGCGCGTCGATGGTCGGCGTTGGACTGTTGGCGGGCCGCATTTTGACCGGGGTGCTGATAGATCGCATCCACGCACCTTTCGTTGCCTGCGTATTCTTCGTCGGCGGCGCCGCGGGCATTTACCTGCTCGGTGTCACGCGCGACTACCAACTGTTGTTGGTTGCCGCCACGCTGATCGGGCTGACCATCGGCGCCGAAGGCGACTTGATTTCCTACCTTGTGCGCTCGTACTTCGGCTTGCGGGCTTTCGGGGCGCTGTTCGGCATCGCCTTCTCCGGTTATGGTTTCGGCGCGGTGATTGGACCGATTGGACTGGGTGGCTGGTTTGACCGGCATGGCAACTACGACGCCGCGCTGCTGGTGCTGCCCTGCATGCTGCTGGCGGCCGGTGCGCTGACGTTATCGCTGGGGCGGTATCCGCGTCCCAGGCCGCATGGTGCCGGCCTCCCTGAGCCTGCCGGCGCCTGAGTTCGCCATGGCTGGCGTGGCGGGGTAAAATTCTCAGGGCCGCAATTTTTGCGGCCCTGTCTCCATAACCGGTAAGACCAACATGCCAGCCGCACGCCGCAATACCACTGCCGCCGCCGCAACCCGCGGCAAAGCGCCCGTCGCCCCCTCTGCACCGCGCCGCCGTGGCCGGCCGCCCAAAACGGACTCGCCTATCGGTGCCGAACCGATGCTGAGCCGGGTCGCCATCCTGCAGCATGCGATCAAGTTGACGAAGTCCATGCCCCTGGACCAGATTTCGATGGTGCAGCTGGCCAAGGACTTCGGCGTGGCGCCGGGGTTGATCCACTATTACCTTGGGGGGCGTGACCAGCTGGTGTCTGGGGTGCTCAACGACTACTACCGGCAGCGTGTTGGCGTGCTGCCGTCGCTGACCGGCGACTGGCGCGCGGACGTGGAGGGCATTGCCCGGCTTAGTTTCGAAGTCGCCGTGGAAAACCCGGGCGTCAGTATCTATGTTGCGTCGCATAATCGGTATCGCTTGTTTCAGGACGTGGAGCCGGGAGAGACCGATTACGGGCTGGAGTTCTTCAATCGCATGACGTCGGCCATCATGCAGGGTGGCTTTACAGCCGAACAGGTGGCGCTTGGCTATCACCTGATTGCGCAGTACCTGGTGTCGGCCAGTATGGCCGAGGCTTCGCGGCAGTTGCCGGCTTATCACCAGGCATTTATTGAGAAGAAGCTCGAGTCGGCTTCTGGACTGCAGTATCCCGGGGCGCGGTTCGTCAGCAAGGCGTTCTCGCGGCTGTCTTCCGATATTGCGTTTGAGGAAGGCCTGCGCATCACGCTTGACGGCATTGAAGCGTGGAAGCAGCAGAACCGCCAGCCGGCGCGAAAATCTCGGTCCAGGGCCGCCTGAGCTCTTGTGGGGGCATGCATTGGTGCGCCCCTTTTCGTGACAATTTCTTACCTCGCCCGTCGGCGGCTCCCTTAGTGGTAAGTCCTTATTTGATACTGCGACAATTAAATTAAAATTAATTGTCGATATATCAAATACGCGTGGTCATGCCGCCCCCCCGGCTAGCCATGCGCCATACACGGGAGACAACATGAAACGTCGCGCCTGCCTCGGGCTGCTCCTTATGGCTGGGCTCACCGCTGCAGCTTCCGCCCACGCTGCCGCATATCCAGAAAAGATGGTGCGCATCGTGGTGCCATCGATCGCGGGCAGCGCTCCCGATATCATCGCGCGGCAAGTTGCCGAGCGCCTGACCGCAGCCTGGAAGCAGCAGGTCATCGTCGAAAACAAGCCAGGCGGCAACGGCATTGTTGCGATGACCGCGCTGCGTCAGTCGGCACCGGACGGCTACACGCTCGGCTTGTTCCATGCCGCAGCGGCCGTGATCACGCCCATGATGTACAAGGAGGCAAAATTCGACATTCAGCGGGACACGGAGGTGGCGTCGACGCTAGCCTACACGCCCATGATGTTCGTTGCCGATCCAAAATCGGGCTACCAGAGCCTTGTGGATGTCCTCAAGGCTGGCAAGGCTAAACCCGACGATATTGCCATCGGCAGTCCGACTCGTGGTTCGGTGCCTCACCTGACCGCCGAGATGTTGGGACAGTTGCAGAAGGCCAAATTCCGCCAGATCAGCTTCAGCGGCACTACGCAGGCGATCCAGGCTGTGGTGAAGGGCGATGTGCCGGTCTATGTCGACGGCATTGCGCCTCTGGTGCCGCTGGTACGCAGCGGCCGGCTCAAAGCGCTGGCGGTCACCTCGGACACCGCGCTTCCGGGGCTGGACGGCATCCCGCTGGCAAGGGATGTTGCGCCGGGGCTGGTCGTCAAGGGCTGGTTTGCGATGTTTGCGCCCAAGGGCACACCCGCCGCGGTGCTCGACGAGGTCAACGCCGCCATCAGCCGCACCTTGGCGCAGCCCGCTTTCGTCGAACGGCTGAAGGATCTTGGCACCTATCCGATGGCACTTGGCCGAGAGCCGAGCGCACGTTTTGTGCAGGCGGAAAAAGTGCGATGGGAGCGTGTGATTCAGGACGCGGGCGTCAAGCCTGAGTAGCTGACCAACGAGGATATGCAAAATAATGAACAGATCTGGACTGGGCGTCTCCTGGCGCCGGAAGTCGTCCGTTGCGCTGCTCACCGCATGCATGGCAATTGCTGTCCATTCCTCCAGGGCAGACGCGCGGCAAGCCAACACACCGGGCGCAAAAGAGAGTGCCCATCTGGTCCTTCTTGGTACGTCTGGGGGACGAACTTCATGGCGCGGTGTACAGGCCGCGGGCATCTCGTCGGCCGTGGTAGTGAATGGCCATGTCTATTTGGTTGATTTTGGCGACGGTTGGCTCCGGCGATATTTCCAGGCTGGGTTGGGTGCAGCTGCGCCAGCGCGCGGCCTCGAATCGCTACGGGCTGCATTCATTACCCATTTGCATGCGGACCATGTGGTGGATTATCCGTCATTGGTTCTGTTCGGTGCGTCCGACGGACTAAGCGAGCGTAAGAGCCCCGTACGGGTGTTTGGGCCGGGCGCAAGAGGAAAGCTTCCGCCCGTCAGCGGCAGCACCGTTGGTGTGTCGGGCATCGTCGCACCAGAAAGCCCGACGCCGGGTACCGTCGCAATGACCGAGGCGATATACCGGGCGTTTGCTACCGACATCAACGACAATATTCTTGATAGTCGCAAACCGAACCCGCGTACACGTGTCGAAGTGCAGGACATCGTGATTCCATCTCAAGACGGTATCGACCCGAATACCGATCCGGCACCAGAGATGGCACCGTTTCCGGTCTATCAGGATGAGAACGTCAAAGTCACCGCGACACTGGTCAGTCATCCGCCGGTTTATCCGTCATTTGCTTTCCGCTTCGATACCCCAGACGGATCTGTCGTCTTCTCTGGCGACACCAGCCCCAGTCGTAACCTGATCCGGCTCGCGCAAGGTGCGGACGTGCTCGTCCATGAAGTGATCGATACCGCGTGGGTCAACGCCTTGTATCCGCAGCCACGAAATGCAGCCCAGGAAGCTAAGGCGCACCATCTCGTGCATTCCCACACCGCGGTGGAAGACGTTGGCACGGTGGCGCAAGCGGCGAATGTGAAGGTACTGGTACTGTCGCACCTTGCGCCGGCCGACAATTCCGCAGGGCGTTGGACGAGGGCGAAGGAGGGGTTCAGTGGCGACGTTGTTGTCGGGAGCGATCTGCAGTGGATTCCGTTGCGGGCGAAATCGCGAACCGATTCGCGCCAGATGACAGTGCCACGGGCTGGAAACTGAAAGGGCCAGCGCCCGCTGGAACCTCATTTTCAAATCGACTTTGCAATGCCCATCGAGGGGTTGCGCATCCTCGGTTCAACGTGCGAGCCAGAGCGTCTCGACGGGTACTTATTCGCCCCCGCGCGATAGCACGGCCAGCGTAGAACCTGCATGAACCGTTCATGCGCCATGCGCTTGGTAGCGGCACAGAGGTCGCGCCTCGGCCGAATAGCTTGCGCAAGCTGCTCGCCGGCCGCGCCTGAGTGTGTGAAACAGCCTACCAAGCGTAGTGAACGACAACGTGTGCACAAGCACACGCTGTCATAGCCTGACGACCTCAGCTATCAGGGGTAATCTTGGCGTCGCTAACGATGCGACCGAACTTGACCGACTCTTGTTGGATAAACGTCTTGAACTGGTCCGGCGAAGTCGGACTGGGATTGCCACCGAGTTCCCGCAGCTTGTTATCGAGCTTTGGATCCTTCAGCGCTTCCGCCACCGCGGCGTTCAGGCGCGTCACCACCGGCGCGGGTGTCCCCTTGGGCGCGAACAGCCCGAACCAGTTTTCCAGCGTGTAGCCCTTGAGGCTGGCGGAGTCGGAGATTGCCGGAATCTCCGGTGCGAGCGGGCTCTTGCCTTGTGAAGTAATGCCAAGTGCCCGGACCTTGCCATCCTTGATGAACTGGCGTGCGCCAGCCAGACTGACGAAGGTCATCTCGATATTTCCGCCGATCACATCGAGCAACTGGTTCGAAGCGCCGCGGTAAGGGACGTGCGTCAATTGCACGCCGGCCTGCCGCGCCATCAGTTCACCAGACAAGTGTTGCGGGTTGCCGACGCCGCTGGTGCCGTAGCGAACCTTGCCGGGGTTGGCCCGGGCATAAGCAATCAGTTCGTCGATAGTCTTGTACGGCAGCTTCGGGTTCACCACCACCACGTTGGGTACCTTGACGACCAGGCTGACTGGCAGTAGGTCTGTCTGGGGCGCGTACTGCATGCGGCTCTTGTAGACATAAGGATTGATTGCCGTTTCGCCAGCGGAACCCATCAGCAGCGTGTAGCCGTCGGCAGGCGCCTTGACCACAGCCTGCGCGCCAATCATGCCGCTGCCACCGCCCTTGTTTTCAACTACCACCGGCTGGCCCAGCACGGTGCGAAGCTTCTCGGCCAGCACGCGCGCCATGGCGTCGACGCCACCGCCGGCGGAGAAGGGCACGACGATGGTGACGGGCTTGCTAGGGTAGGGGGCCTGGGCCATTGCGGCTCCGGAGGTCAAGGCGAGCAACAGAGCTGCCAGGTGTTGGGTGATGAATCGTACTTTCATGGTGTCTTCCTCTTGCTTGCTCTGCGAGGCGGCCTGCTGCGGCCGCCTTCGCCTGTGGTGTTGGTGTGCTGACTTCCCTTATTCATCCGAACCGCCCATCTTGCGCAGGCCCTTGAACACGAACGGCGCAACCAGCGCCGCGGCTGCTATCGCCAGCAGCGCCGCCGAGCCGGGGTGGGAGACGAACACCCACGGATCGCCCAGGCTCATCTGCATCGCGCGGCGGAACTGGCTCTCGGCCATCGGACCCAGGATCAGGCCGACGATCATCGGTGCCACCGGGTAGTCGAGGCAGCGCATGCCGAACCCCACCAGCCCGAACACCACAAGCATGGCCAGTTCCACAATGGACGGGTTGGCCGCCAGCGTGCCCATCGCGGCGAACACCAGGATGCCGGCGTACAGCCACGGCTGCGGCAGCTTGAGCAGGCGGACCCAGATGCCGATCAGCGGCAGGTTCAGCACCAGCAGCATCACGTTGCCGATAAACAGGCTGGCCACCAGCCCCCACACCAGGTCAGGCTTGTCGGCGAACAGCAGCGGTCCCGGGACCAGCCCGTATTGCTGGAAGCCGGCCAGCATCATCGCGGCGGTGGCAGAGGTGGGCAGCCCCAGCGTCAGCAGCGGCACCAGCGTGCCGGTGGCGGCGGCGTTATTGGCCGCCTCGGGGCCCGCCACGCCTTCGATCGCGCCGCGGCCGAATTCGTCCTGGTGGTCGGTCAGCTTGCGTTCGATGGTGTACGACAGCAGCGTCGGCACCTCGGCACCGCCGGCCGGCAGCGCGCCGATCGGAAAGCCCAGCGCGGTGCCGCGCAGCCACGCCTTCCACGAGCGCTTCCAATCCCCAGCCGTCATGCGCAGCCCGCCCTTGACGGCTTCGATGGTCTCATGCACGCCGGTGAACTTCGCCGCTGAGAAGAACGTCTCGCCCATCGCGAACAGGCCCACCGCCAGCGTGGTGACCTGGATGCCGTCGA
>NZ_JAGIQA010000054.1 GCF_017814975.1 Cupriavidus consociatus | reverse complement strand
CGCATGCGCGGGGATAACGGGGTTTAGACTGCCACCACCGGGTGACGCAGCTCACCGATGCCTTCCACCGTGGCCACTACGGTGTCGCCAGGCCACAGCCACTCTTGCGGGGTGCGGCCAGCACCCACGCCATCCGGTGTGCCGGTGGCGATGATGTCGCCGGGTTCCAGCGCCATCCCTTTGCTGATGTCGGCAATCAGCGCGGGCACCTTGAACAGCATGTGGCGGGTGTTGGAGCTCTGCTTGGTCACGCCGTTGACGGTCAGCGACAGGTCCAGCGTGTGCGGGTCGGGGATCTCATCCGCGGTGACGATGACCGGTCCGAACGGTGCGTAGGTGTCCTGGCCCTTGGAATAGATCCACTGGCCGGCTCGGCGGCAGTCACGTGCCGAGATGTCGATCATCACGCTGTAGCCGAACACGTAGTTGAGCGCATCGGCTTCCGTCACGCCTTTGCCGCGCGTGCCGATGACGACGGCCAGTTCAACCTCCCAGTCCATCTGCTCGGTGATTTCCTTGTTATGCTCGATGGCGTCGCCCGGGCCGATTACGGTGGTAGGCGGCTTGGAGAAAATCACGGGCTCCTTGGGCAGCTGCTTCGAGGTGTCCAGGCTACGGCTGGATTCGGCCACGTGCTCGACGTAATTCAGGCCGATGCCCCAGATGTTCTTGCGCGGACGCGGGATCGGCGCCAGCAGCTTCACGTTCGAGGCCGGCACAGCCACGCCGAACGGCAGCTTGCCACGATATTCGTTCAGCAGCGCGCTGGTCGAGCGGACTGCCTCGGGACCCAGGTCGATGAACTCGAGCATGGTAGAGGGGATGCTCACGCCGACGGCAGCGCCGAAGCGGGCGAGGTCGACGACGTTGCCGTCGACGATGGCACCCAGGCGGGCGGCGGCAGCAACTTCAGCGCGATAGGTTACGAGACGCATTTTCGAAAACTCCGAGAAAGGCCGCAAAAACTGCGGCGATATAGCTTGAAAGACAGGGCCTGGAAAACAGGTATTGATGACGTTCAAAGGACGACTTGATGTCCGCCGTTCTCCGCCAGCGCCTGCTCGCGGTACAGACCCAGCGACTGCATCACCGGCAGGTCGTTAAAGCAGAACAGCACGGCGTCATCGCTGGCCGACGCGTTGGCGTGCTCGTGGAAGGCCCACGACGGCACGCAGAAGATGTCGCGCTCGGTCCAGTCAAAGCGCTGGCCGTTGATGATGGAGTAGCCGCTGCCCTTGGCCACCTGGTAGATGAAGCTGCCGGTGTGGCGGTGAGCCTTGGTGGCTTCGCCCGGCCGCAGGAGCTGCATGCTGGCGCCAATGGTGGGCATCACCGGGCCACCGGTTACCGGGTTGATGTAGTGCATCAGCACGCCGTCGAACGGGCTGCCTTCAGTGACCTTGCTGTGGCGTACCAGCGCCTCGTAGGTCGGCGCCCATTCGTACTTGAACAGTGGGGAGTACGGTTTGCTCCAGTTGCCCTCGTGCGGGCGCAGTCCCTTGCCGCCCCAGATCGCCGGCATGTCGTCGATCGGATGGGTGACAGCCTGTTGGAGGTCCGGGTGCACCGCGTAGAAGCCGGCTTCCAGGGCATTGACGAGGGGAATGTCAAGGCCATCCTGCCAGATGCAGGTCGTTCCCTCTGCCGATACGCCATGCTCGTGCCAGGTGCCGTTGGGCGTCAGCACGAAGTCGTTGGCGTTCAGCGTCATCTTGTGGCCGTCGACGATGGTGTAGGCACCGCTGCCTTCCATGATGAAGCGCAGTGCCGACGACGAATGGGCGTGTGCCGAGGCGGCTTCGCCGGGATGCATCACCTGCAGGCCCGAGTAGAGCCAGCCCACTGCTGCCGAAACGTCCTGGCGGCCCGGGTTGTTCAGGTAGATCACGCGGCGTCCGGCCTTTTCCGGCGTTACCAGGTCGACCGAACGCAGCACGTGGTCACGCAGGTCGCGGTAGCGCCACAGCACCGGCACCGATTCCGACTTCGGTTGCCACGGTTCGATCTTGTTGGCCACCGTCCAGAGCGCACCGGTCTTGAGCGCCGCGAGCTCCTTGTAGTAGGCGACCAGCTCGGGCGTGTCTTCCACGTCGGCACGGCCGGCTACGCTTTCGCGATGGCTGTCGTATGAGGTATCTGACATCGTATTCCTATTTTGATCTTGGTGTTCCCGTATCCCGTGGAAGACAAAGGGACGAGCGATCGTCAGGCTGCAGCCACGCGCATGATATTGCGCTCCAGCTGATCCTTGGCGAACAGGTACTGATTTGGCCATTCCACGCCGCTGTAGCCCAATCGCGCGGTTTCGCGCAGCAGCCAGGCCGGATCGGCCAGGTACGGGCGCGACAGCGCGCACAGGTCGGCGCGGCCCGAGGCGATAATCCCGTTGACATGGTCGGCTTCGGTGATCGCGCCCACGGCGATGGTCGGCACGCCCGCCTCGTTGCGCACGCGGTCGGCGAACGGGGTCTGGAACATGCGGCCGTAGACCGGCTTCTGCTCCGGTGTGACTTCGCCGGAAGAGCAGTCGATCATGTCGGCACCGGCGTCCTTGAACCGGCGCGCCATGACCACCGCGTCATCGGCGCTGTTGCCGCCTTTGACCCAGTCAGTCGCGGAGATACGCACCGACACCGGCCTGTCCTGCGGCCATGCTGCACGCACTGCTCGCAGTACTTCCAGCGGGAAGGCCATGCGGTTTTCCAGCGAGCCGCCGTATTCGTCGCTGCGCTGGTTGGTCACAGGCGAGAGGAAGCTAGACAGCAGGTAGCCGTGCCCGGCTTGCAGCTCCAGCCAGTCAAAGCCGGCAACTGCAGCACGCCGGGTGGCGGTGACGAAGTCATCGCGCACGCGATCCATGTCGGCGCGGGTCATGGCGCGTGGCGTCTGCGAAACGCCCGGCAGGTACGGCAGCGCAGAGGCCGAGATCAGCGGCCAGTTGCCCTCGGCAAGGGGGTGATCCATCTGCTCCCAGCCCAATTGGGTAGAGCCGCGGCGGCCGGCGTGGCCGATCTGCACGCCAATGCGCGCGCTGGTGTGTTCGTGAATGAAGCTGACGATGCCGGCGAATGCCGCCGCCTGCTGGTCATTCCACAGGCCCGGGCAACCCGGTGTGATGCGGCCCTCCGGCGACACTGCCGTCATTTCCACCATCACCAGGGCGGCACCTCCCAGTGCGCGACTGCCCAAGTGCACCATGTGGAAATTGCCCGGCACGCCCATCCGGCACGAATACATGGCGGTCGGCGACACCACCACGCGGTTCTTCAATTCCACGCCGCGGACGGTGTACGGCGTTAGCATCGGGGGCACGGGGACGGCATCCGTGCCGGCGCGTTCGGCCAGCCACGACTCGTAGCCTTCAAGCCAGGCCTTGTCGCGTACGCGCAGGTTCTCGTGCGAAATGCGCTGCGAGCGAGTCAGCAGCGAATAGGCGAACTGCTCCGGCTCGAGGTCTTCATAGCGCTTGACATTCTCGAACCATTCGGTCGAGTTGCGCGCAGCGTTCTGGATCTTGAGCACTTCCACCGAGCGCACGGCCTCGTAGTGCTTCAATGCATCTTCCAACGAGCCGTCGATGTTGCGCAGAGTGCGCGCCAGTTCGATGGCATCCTCCAGCGCCAGCTTGGTGCCGGAGCCGATCGAGAAGTGCGCGGTATGGGCGGCATCGCCCATCAGCACCACGGGCACCTTCTTCTGCAGGCCGCTGTCGTCGGTCAGGTCGTTCCAGTGCACCCACTTCTCGCAGATAACACGGGGGAACTGGATCCAGATCGCCGAGACGCGCAGATGCGAGGCATTGCTGATCAGCGGATTGCCGTCCAGGTAGGGCGCGAACAGCTTCTCGCAATAGGCGATGCCCTCTTCCTGGCTCATCTGATCGATGCCGGCAGCTTTCCAAGTCTCTTCCGGAGTCTCGACGATGAAGGTCGACGTGCCATCTTCGAAACGGTAGGCATGCGCCTGGAACCAGCCGTGCTCGGTCGGCACGAAGATAAAGTTGAAGGCGTCGAACACCTTCTTCGTGCCCAGCCAGACAAAGCGGCATTTGCGGGTGTCGATGTCTGGGCGGAACGTGTCGGCATAGCGTTTGCGCACCACACTGTTCAGGCCGTCCGACGCCAGCACGAGGTCGGCATTGTATTTGCGCGCGATAGCCTGGTCGTCCTCGACGTTGGTCTCGAACACCAGTTCTACGCCAACTTCCTCGCAGCGCGCCTGGAGGATGTTGAGCAGGCGTTTGCGGCCGATGCCGATGAAACCATGGCCACCGCTGCGCACCGGACGGCCCTTGAAGTGAACTTCGACGTCATCCCAGCGGTTAAACGCATCGACGATAGTCTCGGCCGAGACCGGGTCGGCCTCGCGCAGGTTGTCCATGGTGGCGTCGGAGAACACCACGCCCCAGCCAAAGGTGTCATAGGGGCGGTTGCGTTCCACCACCACGATCTTGTTGGCGGGATCCTGGAGTTTCATCAACAAGCCGAAATACAAGCCGGCGGGGCCACCGCCGATACATACAATGTTCATGGCTGCTTCCAATCAGGTCACTATCGGAGCCTTGGTCACCCGTACACTGGGGACGTCGGCATTTCAGGCGGTGGTTTCGGGGAAAAGCCCGTCTGCGGGAGCAGGGCCGAATTCGATGGCGGCCCGCAAATCATCGGGCACAGCAATCGCCATGTGCGTTTCCAGCGAGGTCAGCACGATGGTCTGAGTGGCGGCCATGCGCAGTTCGCCGCTTTCGCCGGTGCAGCGCCAGGCCAGCGTGATCGATTTACCGCCAAGGCGCATCACTTCCAACTCCAGCCAGACCTGGTCTCCAAAGCGGCTGATCGCCTTGAAGTCCACCTCCAGGTGCACAGTCGGCATGCCCAGTCGGCGTGTGCCGATCAGGCCGTGGTACCCGTCAGGCAACAGGGTGTCTATCCAGCGCTCGATAAGGTCGTTGAAGAGCACGAAGTACTGTGGGTAGAAGACAATGCCGGCCGGGTCGCATTCCGAGAAATGGATCTTGTGCTGGCGCCGAAAACGAGCCTTGGTCATGTGCGATTCCATATCTCGCAGTCAACTTTGTTTGTACGACATTCATCACTGTGTCGATCAATTAGCTGCCTTCTCGCAGCCGATAGCGCAGAAGTTTTCCGGCTTCGCTGCGCGGCAGACTGGTGCGAAACTCGATGGCACGGGGGTACTTGTAGGGCGCGACCGTCTTCTTGACGAACTCCTGCAATTGCCTCGCCATCAATGCATCGGCGACATAGCCCGGACGCAGCACAACATAGCCTTTGACGATCTGCCCCCGCTCCTCATCAGGCACGCCAATCACGCCACATTCAGCGACTGCCGGATGCTGCATGAGCGCGTCCTCCACCTCCGGCGACGCAATGTTGTAGCCGGAAGAAATAATCATGTCGTCGGTGCGCGCCTGGTAGAAGAAGTAACCGTCCGCGTCCATCGTGTACGCATCGCCAGTCAGATTCCAGCCGTCCTTGACATAGCTGCGCTGCCGCTCATCAGCAAGGTACCGGCAGCCGGTTGGCCCCTTCACCGCTAGCTTGCCGACCGCACCCGGGGGAAGCGGATTGCCCGCATCGTCTACCACGCGCGCACGGTAACCCGCCACCGGCCTACCGGTGGCGCCTGGTCTGCTATCAGCTTCGTCTGCTGATATAAAGATGTGCAGCATCTCTGTAGCGCCAATGCCATCAATCAGATCAATGCCAGTAGCGTCCTTCCATGCCGCTCGAGTGTCCTCTGGTAGCGCTTCACCTGCGGATACGCATTTGCGCAGAGATGTGCCATGTACCGCGTGGCCGTTGACAACAAGGTTTCGATAAGAAGTAGGCGCCGTAAACAGGATCGTGGCGCCGTACTCTCTGATGCCTTCAATCAGTTGCGGCGGCGACACCTTCTCTAGCAGAACCGTAGAGGCCCCGACACTCAGCGGAAACAGCAAGAGACCGCCTAATCCAAAAGTGAAGGCAATGGGCGGGCTTCCGATGAAGATATCTGTAGGGAGCGGGCGTAAGACGTGTCGTGGCCAGCAAGCACAGATCGCCACGACGTCGCGATGAAAGTGCATGGTTGCCTTCGGAATACCAGTCGTGCCGGAAGTGAAGGCCAGGATGCAAGTGTCGTCGGCTGCGGTGTCTACATTGCGAAAATCGGGGGGATGGCTTGTCATTGCCACTTCCAGACTATCAGCCGACGATTCGTTGAAATACTGAACCTGCATCGGCAGGCATTCCATAGCCTGATGCAGCTCATCGGCAAGCCTTGCATCGCAGAGCTCATGTTGGATCTGCGCCTTATCAATAATCGCCTTGAGTTCTTTCGCGCGTAAGAGCGGCATGGTGGAGACCGCAATACCGCCGGCCTTCATCACCGCAAACCAACACGCTGCGAGCATTGGGCTATTAGGGGCGCGAAGCAGTACGCGATTACCTGGCACCAGTCCCATTTGATTTACGAGAACATGTGCGATGCGATTTGCCTTTTCTTGCAAATCGCGATAGGTCCAGCGTACTCCGCCATCCCCCCTGGATACATAGATGATCGCCCCGCCCCGCGTCAACGTGGCGGTCCAGTAGCTCCGTAGCGCAGTTCAGCTGAGTCGGAAACTGTAGTTCCGGCAGCTCAAACACATACTCTGGCTGCTGGTCAACTGAAGGCAAATTATCGCGGGCAAAGGAGTCAACATGTGAACTAGGCATAGCAGACTTCGGGAGGTTCGTTGAGGGACCGGGCGTTGCGGGAAGCCTGACTGCCTCAAACATTCAGGATCGCCCGCTCTTCTATGGCGCCGCGACGTGAACGAGTTGAGGCGCTCGTATCCAGCGTCTCGGCAATCTCGCTTGGTCTTATCTTATGCCTAAATATTTTAGGTTTCAAGTAAACTTTCAGAAGGAATATGTAAGTGGCGCCATCTGCACACAATAAGCGCCGAAGAGCGGTCTATGTGACACTGGCCCATCACGACGGTCGGAACGTATCGACTTACTTGTAAAACGGTGAATCTCTTGGCGCACACTCAAGCAGCTGGGCAAATTGAGTGCCGCGGTTGATAATGAGCCTGTTCGGCCGAGAAAATAGCTGGGACGATGAGATTTGCCTTCGTGCGCCCCCCTTGGGGTGTGTTGGCGGGACGCCCGCCCCGCACTCGCCCTTTATGGGCGGACTTGATGCTCTCGACTCAAGTAGAGATTGGCCAGCGCCATGCCGTGAAGGCGTGGGCGGCATTCTTCTTCAGGCCACAGTAGCGGACTTTCGTGAAGCCCCACAGGCGCTTAACCACAGCGAAGACATGCTTCGATTTATTACGGTTCTTCCCGCGTGTTCCTGGGGGTCCGCTGATTGGTGAAGTCCTTGGCGTTCGGCGCCTTCGATGCGATCAGCTCCTGGAGCACTTGCGTAGAGGTCTGGCAGACCGGTGAGGTGACCAGAATGAAAATGCGTAATGAAGTGTATGGACACCAACTTACCGCGCGAGTTGTAGTACATGACGCGGTCCTCGCCCCGGTTCTGACGGCGAGTAGCCACGGGAATCCGGGTCCCGCGCAGAGGGTGGAATGGATGGGTGATCTCGACCGTTATTGCCGCACGATCGTCACCATGACCAGCAGTTGCTGACTTACGATAAGGCCAAGGTCGAGACCGGCCTGCTGATCGTCGAGCGGTGAATCCTGGCGCGGCTGCGCAACCACCGCTTCTACAGCTTGGGCAAGCTCAACAAGGCTATCAAGAAGCTCGTCGGCGACTTGAATGTAGGCGCTCAATTGACGACGTCTGGTATTGAAGGCTGAACGTTGGCAGGTTTGCGTCCGCAAAGACTTTGCGGACGCAAACATGATCCAAGACGAGATTGACCTATTTCCGCTGCAGGCGGTGCGAGTCCGCTCCAATGGGAAGCGCGACTACGAGCCAGCGGCCAAGCGGCGTCTGATTGAGTTCTGTCTTCAATCGGGAGCATCGGTTTCGGGCACGGCTCTCAAGGCTGGCATCAACGCTAACCAGTTGCGCAAATGGATTCGGGAGTATCGAGATTCAGCACAGGCGCAAGGTGCGTTGTCGGCATTCGTGCCGGTTGTCCGGGAGGTTCTGGATTCGCGGCCAATCGCGACACCTGCAAAGGTTGTGGTGCCTTGCCACGAAGCGGCCTCAACGACTGGCGATCCGCCACCGCGGCGAGCGCAATTGCTGGCGCTCTTGAGCGCAAAGCTGCCCAACGGTGTATCAGTTGAGCTCGAATGCAGCGAGCGAGACGTTGGGCTCGTAAAGGCAATGCAGCGGGCCGATCGCATCAAGATTCTCGGGTGGGATCATGATCGAAGCACTGAGTGGAGACCGTTGATGTTCCGGCTCGACGCTGGGCTGCGGGTGTATCTGCATCGCGACGCAGTGGGACTTCCGTAAGAACATCAACGGCCTGGCACTGCTGGTCGAGCAGGCGCTCGGGCCGGATCCGTTTGCATCGGCTGTATTTGTGTTCCGTAACGAGGCGATGCGCCGGCACCCGCACCGAGAATACCATCGCGCTGCGTGAACGCTGCTTGGCGGCAGCGGTCTAACCCGCCATGCCATCCACGCCCGTCACCGTTACCGCCGCCGAGCTGCAACTGTTGCGAGACGCCGAGCGCGAGCTCAAGGCAATACTCGCGGAACGCGAGGCAATCAAGGGCGAACTGCGTGTGATGACGGTCCAGCGAGACCTGCTCTTGGAACAGCTCAAGGCGTTCCAGCGTAAGCTGTTCGCCGCCAAGAGCGAGGCTCGGAGCAGAAGGACTTGTTCCTCAATGAGGCCGAGGCCTTGGCGACGGCGGCCGCGCAGCCGACGCAGGAAGAAGAAGGTACGCCCGAGACCGAAGTGGCTGGACACAAACGCAAAAAGCGCGGCCGCAAGCCGCTCGACCCGGCGCTGCCCCGTGTCGAGGTTCGTCACGAACTACCCGAATCGGAACGCGTCTGCCCCCTCGATGGCCAGACTCTGGTCGAGATTGGCGTCGAGGTCAGCGAACAGCTCGATATCGTGCCGCAGCAGGTCCGCGTGATCCAGCACCAGCGGGTCAAGTACGCCTGCCCATGCTGCGACGGCGGCATCAACACGACGCCGGCACCGGCACGCATTATTTCCAAGGGACTCCTTACCGAATCGGCGCTGGCCTGGTGCATCACCTCGAAGTATCAGGATGGCCTGCCGCTGTACCGACAGGCAGCGCTGCTGCATCGCTTCGGCGGGGACCTCTCTCGCGGCACCCTGGCAGCAAGCATAGTGCGAGTAGGCCAAGCGGTGCAGCCAATCATCAACCTGCTGCGCGACCATCTGCTGGAAGCAGACGTCGTGTACGGTGACGAGACAACGGTACAGCTGCTCAAGGAGCCCGGCAGGCCTGCCCAGAGAAAGAGCTTCCTATGGGCGCAGATGAATGGCACGGGGCCGCCGGTACGGTTGTTTGCCTATAGCCCGACACGCGAGACAAAGCAGGCTACGGCTCTCTATGCCGGCATCAAGCCTGGGGCGGTGTTGATGACCGACGGCTATGCACCATACGACGACGTCGCAAACACCTATCAGTTGGTGCATCTCGGATGCTGTTCTTTGCGCCACGCGTTCGCCACGCATCTGCTGGAAGCCGGCACTGACGTACGCCGGATCCACCTATGGCCCATCAGCAGCTGGTGTATGCGGGCGGTGTGGGCTCAGGCGGGATCGGGGCGGGATGCGGCAGCAGGTCAAAGGGACTCGGGGTCGCGCACACGGTACTGGTGGCCACTTTGAGATCGCCGTGGTGTTCTCCGTGCGATGGCGCAACACCTCGGCGATTTGCGAGAGGGATGCGCCTCGGCGGATCATTTGCGTCGCGAGGCTGTGCCGCAGCAAATGGGCCGCTCCCCGGCTTGTTCTCCGGATTCCCGCACGAGCAAGCGCCTGACATACAATCGGGCCGATGGCCCCTGGCCCGGCCAGTTCACCACACGGAGCCTTCTCTCGTAGAAAAACGCGTCGCGATCGGCAGGCGCCGCGATTCTCACGAAGGTATGCAGCCAGTGCTTCGCCAACGTCGGGGAGCAGGGGCAAACATTGCACGGCCCTTCCTTTGCCGCGTATTGTGATCTCACCGGTCCGCCAATGGAGATCATCAAGCTCAAGTGTGGCCACTTCCCCGGGGCGCAAGCCAAGCCGTGCAAGTAGAAGCAGGACAGCGCGATCGCGGCGCCCACTTGATATGGGTCGATCGGTGGTCGCCAGAAGTCGCTCGATCTGTTCAGGCGTAAGGAACGCGGGAATCTCTGCCTGGCGCCATCGACGTACGGTCGGAATGCAAACTGAGAGATCACGTGCGACGTGACCGTGAACGAAAAGAAATCGGCAGAACGATCGGAGGGCTATCGCAAGCAACCGCGAATACTCACTTGAGTGGTTTCTGACGCGGACCAAAAGGAAACTCTGGATTGCTGCTGGACTAAACGCGGCTCAACGAGTCCATCGCATCGGCATTGATTGCAGCCTCTCGCTGTGAGATAAATGCCCGAACAAATGGCAGCTAGACACGAACCGAACACTCGGTCAATCCTCGATCAGAGCGCAGATAGTGAGCATAGGCTCGCAACAGTTTATCGGCGCGGGAATCGGCATTCGCCGATTTGTTTGGCGCCGCGAACTCGGTTTGCGCGCGAAGATATATGAACAGAAGCCTCAAAGTGCGCCGTACAAACGACAGCCTGTATGGTCCGGGACGGTTCAGGCATGATGAGAACACGTCGATGTCGTGGTCGTCGAGAATAGCCATCGTGGGCTTCTCAGATTGAACCCATTGCGCGAATTCGGCAATCACCCGCCGCTTCTTGCGAAGCGTGGACTGGGCGTAGTCAACCGAACGAAGGTAAGCGATAGCCGTCGACACAGTCGTCGAACGTATAAGCTGTCGGAACTCCGGCGGCCGCCGGGTGCAAATCTGCGGGCATGGGGCACCTCCTTCTCTGGCGTCAAGCCAACGAAAGGAAAGCCCAAGAATTATGCCGCATCAATCTTCGATTCGAGCGCGTGTTACATGGATTGGCTAGCCCTCAAGCAGCATAATTCGACAGGCGGCATTATCCCTGCGAGAACGCGATTAGGCCATTCGTGATCGGACGGAGAAACTTCCTCTTCTGCGACACCGTGGCCGGTGCCAACGCCAGCGCAAGTCTTTACTCGCTGGTGGAAACCTGCAAGGCCAACGACGTCGATCCGTATCAGTATCTTGTTGCCTTGTTCAAGGCGTTGCCACACGCACAGACAGCCGACGACTACGAGGCTCTGCTGCCCTGGAGGCTCAAGCCCTCAACCGTCTAGCGGATACCGCCGGCGGCCGCAAGGGACGCCCTTAAAAGAGGTTCATCGCCGAATTCCGGGGAAGGCGGCGATGAACCAAAAAAATTGCTTGGGATCCTTCAGTTAGGCAGAACTTCGATCCGGCGGGAAGCGGTGTTCGATCAGCCTCCCGCCATTGTGACGGCCCTAAGCCTTCGCGCTGTCGAGCACACGGAACCAGTTCTCGCCGCAGATCTTCGTGACGTTGGCCGGCGTGGTGATTTTCTTTAGTGCTGCTAAGATCTCGCCATAGCCGCCGGCGTCGCGCGGCACGCCGCTGCGGCCGTCTGCCATGTCGAGGCCAATGCCGACATGGTCCGCACCAACGGTCTTGATCACGTGGTCGACCTGTTCAGCCCATTCGTCGGCGGTTGGAACCAATGGCTGGAGCTCGGGGAGCTCCTTCCAGCCACCGTTCGCCCTCCAGGCGTGGCCGAACTCGCGGTCGAACATCTCAATGTACTCGCCATGGTCGCCGGGCTGGCGTGGCTGGGAGGGCTGGTAGCCCAACATGTTGCGCAGCGCTTCGTTGATCTTCTTCGCCTCCACCGGATGCTCGGTCATCCACTTGCGATAGCGCTTGCCGACTACCGCCGCGCCGCCGTGGATGCCGACGACGCCGCCCTTGCTCGCCAGCAGCTTTAGGTTCTCGTCGGTCATGCCGACGCCCGCTACCGTCTTCATCGTGACGTGGCTGCAGACCACCGGCGCCTTGCTCGCCTCGATCAGCTGTCTCTGCGCATCATTGGTGCCGTGGGTGATGTCTACCAGCATGCCCAGCCGGTTCATCTCGGCGATCAGCGCGCGGCCCTTTTGGTTGATGCCATGATAGTGGTCCGACTTCTGGCCGCCCTGCTGCGGCGCGATCTCCGAATCGGCAAAGGCGTTGAAGCCGGTCTGGGTGGCAAATTGGATCGAGCGCAAGCCGAGTCGGTAAAAGGCGCCCAGCACGTCGAGATCGCCCTCGTGGTCCCAGCCCGATTCGCTGCCGAGGAACACCGCCATGCGGCCGCTGGCGATCACCCGCCTCGCATCGGCTGTGGTGGTGACAATCGCCATCTTGTCCTTGTGCTGCTCGGCATAGCGCAGTGCCGTCTCGATCAGCCGCAGGAACATTTTGGGAGCATAGTTGTAGTTCCAGGCGCCGTAGGTGCCGAGATTGTCGACGATGCAGTTGATGCCGCTGGCCCGTGCGCGACCATAGTCCCAATTGCCTGGCTGCGGCTGCCAGAACTCGGCTTTCTCCCAGTAGACACGGTTGGTGATATGGACGTGCCCGTCCATGAAAAGCGGCAGAGTCGCGGGACGTTGCGCCCAGACCTTCGAAACGCCGCGCGTCGCAGCCAGGGTACCGACGCCCAGCAGCAGCCTGCGACGCGTTACGGAATTCGGTTTCATCCTTGCTCTCTCCTAAACTAGCGATCGTTTTAGACCATATCGAAGCCGCCACTGGTGCTTTCCATCCCCAGTCACGCCTTGATCGAGACAACCAACATATAGGCCGAGGTCAACGTGAGTTGCGGCGCCTCCTTGGCGAGCGCGCGCTGCCTGCGCGGGGGCAACTGCTTGCACAAGTGGCGCTGCCGGTGATACGCCCGGTGTGCCGCTCAAGCCGCCTCATGCCGTGAAGAATGCAGCTGTGGACGCCGATAGCGTGGAGATCGCGAGTTTGGTACGCGAGACACGGGAATGCCTTTATCTCTCTTGTCGTGGGCCCGACGCCGTTCGCTGCGGCGTGCTTCATGATCGTCAGCGAGTCGATCTGCGCAGTGATACGAGCCACGCCTCTTCCGGCATCTGTCAAGGCCTTGTCGACGCGAACGCGGACCCCCTGGCCGCGAGTCGGCAGCATTGCATCGTCGAAACGGTGCAAGACGTCGAGCGCAGCGGCCTTCTGGCTCCGGTGTTCGGTCACGTGGGCGACCGCAACTTCCACTGCCTGCGAGATCCGCCAACGTGGCGGGCTCTTCCGGACCGAGCGTGTCACCGCAATCGCGTTGGTCGTAACTGAATACCGTAAAGTGCTCGGCAAGCAGTGGTGCCACTGCGGAGAACATCTTCCGCGTGCCTTCCGCGCCATGCATGAGGATCAGCGGAGGACCTTCGCCAACTTGGTCGAACGCGATGTGCTGATGACCCGTCTGGATGTAATTCGTCACTCGTGTTCCTCCTCGAGAAAGAAGGTCAGTTCGATCTTGAGGCCCTGGAGGTCGCGCAGGAAGAGCTGATAGATGGGCCGGCCGGGTACCGGCAGTTCGTCGAAGACGATGCCGTGCTTGCGCAAATGAGCCTTCGTTTCCTGCAAACCGCGGCAGCGAAAGGAGATGTGGTCCAGAGCCCCTGTCTCCATACCCGCGGACGCCATGCGTTCGATCGTGAGGCCAGCATAGATGTGAACCAGCGGCTGGCCTTCGGCGTACAGCCACGCGCCAGGCGCCGGGAGAGCCGGGCGTGGGCCGATCTCCAGCCGCAGGACGCGAGTGTAGAAATCCACCAGCGCATCCAGCTGCGCCGGCGAGCACATGAGCGTGTAGTGATGGATCGAAAGCGTCGCCATGGCGTCAGTCCAGCAGCCTGGCAATGCTTTCGGCCAGCTCCCTGGCCGGGTCAGATGGCGTCCACGGCATCCGGAATGCAACATGGCCGTCCGGCCGTACCAGCACAGCGCCCCGCATCCCTAGCAGAAGACCGTCCTTTTCATGCGAGTCCTCGAGCTGTCGCACCTCGATGGGGCGGCCCGTTTTCGCTGCGACAGAATGGGCAGCCGCCACCCACTCGTCAGCCTTGGCGCCGGCGACCAGCACGAAGTTCTTGTCGAACCAGTCGAGGCTGCTGTTCACGCGTGTCTGGTCTAGCCAGAAATGGGGAAAGCGAGCGCCCGGTCGGTCGCTCGGTACGTAATAGCGCGAGCTCACCGTGTTGCGCGTTGTGCCATCCGGGATCAGCGCGCCGTCCTCGTAGCAGAAGCCGAGCGACTGACCGACGCTGTGCAAGTGGTTGTCGGCGTCGTGGATCCAGAAGCTAATGCGATCAAGGTTCCCCGAGAGCAGTGCCTCATCGGCTCGCTGAAACCGAACGCCGTTGCGTATGCTGAAGTCGGCATTGGATTCAGCGATGGGGCGCCGCTCACTATCGTATGTATCAAGCAGTCGCGGGCTAGCCTGACCGCGTAGAACAAATGCAAGCTTCCACGCAAGATTATGCGCGTCCTGAATGCCTGAGTTCATGCCGAAGCCCCCACTAGGTGGAAACCTGTGAGCTGCGTCCCCAGCAAGAATCACTCGACCCTTCCGGTATTGGGCCGCGACCTGACGGCTGAGCCGCCACACCGATCGGTTGATGACCTTCACATCCAGCTCAGGAAGTCCAGCGGCGGCCCGCGCGATCCGCACGACTTCATCGTCGGAACGCTCACCGAGACGTTCGTCCACCTCCGTGCCCACGCGCAGGAGGGTGAGCCAGCGGTCTTTGCCATTGGCGTTCAGCACAGTCATCGTGGGATCGGCGGCGACACCATGGGTAGGCATGCGCCAGCCACCCGTGCAGCCGATGCGAGGAATATGTGAGAGATCGGCTTGCCAGTACTCGTTCGCCATGACCGCCATATTGGCGGGCCCGCGCATCTCGATGCCGACCTGCCGGCGAATCACGCTTCCGGCACCGTCCGCGCCAATGAGGTACTGGGCTTCCCAAGTCGTGACTTCCCCGCTTGTCGTCTCACGGCTGGTCACGAACACACCGCTATCCGTCTGTTCGAGGGTCAGAAATTCGTGACCGTACAGGATCCTGCCTACCTTCCCCTTCTGCGCCAGCGCCAGGAGTTCGACCTCCACGGTGTCCTGCGACTGGATCACTTTCCAAGTGGGCGAATGCCCGAGGTTCGGTTCGGGGGCGGTCCGACCGAACTCGCGCCCGCTCATCGACTCGCTAAACGCCCAGCAGTCCGACCCATCCGGCAGGCCATGGCGCTTCATGGCGTCTTCGAGGCCCCACTGCCGGAAGATCTCCATGGTCCGAACCCAGGTACCCCGCGCCTTGGGATGGGTCGTCGTACTGGAATTCCGCTCCAGCAGCACGAACTCAATGCCGAAGCGCTGCAGCAGGATGGCCATGGCAAGGCCGACGGGGCCACCGCCGACGATCAAAACCGGGATTCGTTGTAGCATCTCAAAACTCCATTGAAATTCAAGGCTATTGTTGTCGGGCCGCCCAAGAAGCGGCCGCCGTGTTCCCACTTTAGTTTGTGCGTTCGCGGCTGATGCAGAATCTTTTGGCTTCCTCATAAGGAAACTCTTATGTCCACTACACGCCGAGTGCCTCAAAGCGAGTTGCACCACGCGCTGCTCACGCGCCTGAAATTGCGGCAGCTTTCACTTCTTGATGCCCTTGCCAGGCATAGCACCATCGCCCGGGTCGCGACGCAGATGGGGCTGAGCCAGCCGGCTATCACGATGGCGCTGAGGGAAATCGAGGAGTTGTTCGGATCGCCCCTGTTCGAACGGACGGCGCATGGGCTGTCGCTTACCCCAGCCGGTGAATCGGTCCTGATCTACGCACGCCGGTCGCTGTCCGAACTTGAATCCACGGCGCGAGTTCTGGAGTCCATCCAAGCCGGGTTCAAAGGCCGGCTGCGCCTGGGGATCACCGGGATGGTTCCGCAAGTCTTGCTGTCGGCAGTCCTCATGCACTTGCTTGCAAGCGAACCGCGAGTGGAAGTGCTGAGCGTCGAAGGGGCCACGGATGATCTTGTGCGGCGCCTGATCTCCCACGAACTCGACTTCGTCATTGGGCGCTCCTACGATGGAGACGCGCGCGATTTGGTTCAGGTGCCCTTGTGTGCACAGCGACCTGGCCTAGTCGTGAATGCGCAAAGCGCAAAACGGCTGTCGCGCGGCCCGCTGGACTGGTCCCGTCTTGTAGCGCTGGATTGGGTCCTGCCGCCTGACAACACACCGCTGCGCCGAACGTTCAATGCCGTCTTCACCGGTGCAGGACTTCAGCCGCCCGTTCCCATTCTCGAAAGCGTTTCCGTGCGCAGCATCGGAACGGTGCCCCGTATGAATCCCAATGCGATCACGATCCTCGCGAGGGACGTGGTGGAAGAGCACGCGATAGCTCGTGACTGCGCGGTTCTGCCGTACGACCTGAATTGGAACCTTCCGCCATTGTGTTTCTTGACGACCAGGGATCTCGAGCGCCTTCCGCTGGTTGGCTCCGTTCGGGACGCGCTTCGCGAGGCCGCAGCAAGGCTGAATGCCGAGGCTGGGCGCTCCATGGTTTGCGCACAGCGGTCGACCTGAAACCCGATTGGCCTTGCCCATGGTGGTCGCTGCGCCATCTGTTTTCGCGGTGCCGCCATCTCTGTTCACGTCTTCTCACCTAATGCGGCGCGCCTAGACTTTTGCCCATGAAATCGACCACTGAGTTCCCGCGAACATCCTCATCCGGTGCATTACCTTCGATTTTTCTCGATGAAGTTGGGCAGCAGGGTCGGCGAGCGCTTCACGACGAATTGGGCAGTGCGCGACCAGCATGGCCGCGACGAATCGGCCTGTCAGCCGGTCCCACCCGACGCCGTTGCATTACCGGTGAGGCACCAAGGAAGTCGCCCAGATCGTATGCCTCTGCGCAGTCCATCGCGTTCCGATGATCCGGTTCGGCGTCGGGTCGTCTGTCGAGGGTCACCTGCTGGCGATCCACGGCAGGGTGTGCTTCGATCTGTCACGCATGGACCAAGTGGTCCATCTACACCAAAGACATGACAGCGACGATCCAGGCCGGAGTGACGCGCGAGGCATTGAACAAGGCGCTGGCCGGTACGGGCCTGTTCTTCTCCGTGGACCCGGGGGGCCAATGTATCGATCGGCGGCATGGTGGCCACAGCCGGCCTCGAGCACGAACAACGTGCGCTACGGCACGATACGCGACACCTGCTGTCGATCACGGTCGTCACGGCGAGCGCATCCTCATCCAACTCGATCCACGGATCCATGAGTTTCAGTATAAAACTGCAATATGCCAATTTTTGGTTCATCGCCGAATTCCGGGGAAAGCTGCGCGGATCTCAAGATGCCCCGCAGGTAGGGCTTGAGCCGCCGGGCGAACTGGCGCAGCGACTCGATCCCGCTGGTCATGGCGCGTTTGTACCGTGCTTCCAGAACCGCTTGGCGTAGCCGCGGTGCCGGTAGTCCCACAGGGCCTTGAGATCGTCCTTGAGCACGTAGACCGTCATCAGCGCCTTGTTGGCCGCCAGAAGCTCTTCGAGCCGGATCTGGTCGGCCTCTCGTTTGACGTTCTTAGAGACCGTTTCAAAAAGAGCCTCGGGGGGCTGTTAACCTTTTCGGCAAGCTGTTAACCTTGGCCATCTGAACAACTGGAACCGAGGGGATGAGCGCGCCGATCATTGATGACGGACTATGGGCACTGATCGAACCTTTGCTGCCGCCACCGAAACCGCGACGCAAGAAATATCCAGGGCGGCTCCCGGTTTCGAACCGGGCTGCACTGAACGGCATCCTGTTCGTGTTCAAGACCGGCATACGCTGGACCTGTCGACCAAGTTGGGATTCGGGTCGGGGCCGACCTGCTGGAGGCGCTTGCGCGATTGGCAGAAGGCCGGCGTTTGGAAGCGATTGCACGAGCTACTGCTGGCGAAGTTACGCGAGGTCGGCGAGCTCGATTTCTCCCGAGCAGCCGTCGATTCATCGTCGGTGCGAGCCGTTGGGGCGGGCGAAAAACTGGTCCGAACCCCACGGATCGCTCGCGACCAGGTTCCAAGCATCACATCCTCGTCGATGCAAATGGCGTCCCCATCAGTGCAATCCTGACCGGGGCGAACCGCAACGACGTCACCCAATTGCTGCCGCTCGTCGACGCGATCCCGCCAATTCGCGGCGTGCGCGGTCGCCCGCTTCAAAAGCCCAAAGTCATCTACGCAGACCGTGGCTACGACTCCGAGCCGCATCGTCAGCGGCTTCACGAGCGCGGCATCAAACCGGTGCTCGCCAAGCGCCGGACAGAACACGGCAGTGGCTTGGGCAAATTCCGGTGGGTTGTCGAACGTACTCATGCGTGGCTTCACAACTTTCGTCGTCTTCGCATTCGCTTCGAACGTCGAGCCGACATTCACGAAGCGTTCCTCAAACTCGGCTGCTCTCTCGTCTGCTGGAACATCTTCAGGCGCGCTGAGCCGTCTTTTTGAAACAGGGCGGTTTCAAGAGCGAAGTGCAACGCCCCGCATGTTATTGAAGAGGAAGCTTGTCCGAGGGATTTGCGAGTACCTG
>NZ_JAGIQA010000053.1 GCF_017814975.1 Cupriavidus consociatus | reverse complement strand
ATTGCAAGACTGCTGGTGCGCGAGAGCCAGAATCAGATGCTGATGGTGCTGTTCGAAGACCTGCAATGGCTCGATAGCGAGACCGAAGCGTTCCTCGATGTCCTGATCGCGCAGGTGCCGCACGCCAGGCTGCTGCTGCTGGTGAACTATCGCCCCGAATACCGCCACGACTGGGGCAGCCAGCCGTGCTACACCCAGCTGCATCTGGAACCGCTGGGCCCGGCGGAGGCGCAGGGTCTGCTCACGGCGCTGCTCGGCGATGATCCCTCGCTGGTGCCGCTCGTGCAACTGATCCTGTCCAAGACCGAAGGCAACCCGTTCTTTATGGAGGAAGTAGTCCAGACTCTGGCCGAGGAAGGCGCGCTGCTCGGCCAGCCCGGCCACTACCGGATTGACAAGGCCCCGCTGGCGCTCCACATCCCGACCACCGTGCAGGGGGTGCTGGCGGCCCGGATCGACCGTCTACCGGTCCCGCAAAAGGGATTGCTGCAGACGCTCGCGGTCATCGGCACCGAGTTCCCGTCCAGTCTGGTACGGCATGTGACGGGGCAGCCCGACACCGCGCTGCACCCGCTGCTGGTCGACCTCCAGGCCGGGGACTTTATCTATGAGCGTCCCGCTTACCCCGAAGCCGAGTACGCGTTCAAGCACGCGTTGACCCAGGAAGTCGCGAGTAACTCCCTATTGTCGGGGCAGCGTAGCCTGCTGCATGAGCGCACGGCCCAGGCGATCGAGGCGCTGTTCCCGGACCGGCTCAAGGAGTACTGCAACGAGTTGGCGCATCATTACAGCCAGAGCGGCAATGTGCCGAAGGCGGTCGAATACCTGCAACTGGCGGGCAAGCAGGCCCTGCAGCGTTCCGCCCAGCTCGAAGCGATTGGCCATCTCAGCGCGGCGCTCGAACTGCTCAAGACCCTGCCTGATACGCCCGAACGCCTGCAGGAAGAGCTGACGCTGCTGCTAACGCTTGGCCCGGCCTGGATGGCCGCGCGCGGCTTCGGCGCGCCGGAGGTGGAGGCGACCTACACGCGGGCCCTCGCGCTGAGCAAGCAGGGCGGGGACACGCCGCAGTGCTTCTCGTCACAACTCGGTCTGTGGTCCTTCTACCTGTTGCGCGCCCAGCTAAAGACGGCGCAGGCGTTAGGCGAGCGGCTGCTCAGCCTCGGGCAGGATACGCAGGACCCGGAACAGATGGCGGAGGCACACCGCGTGCTCGGCTCGACCGTGTTCCGCCTGGGCGAGTTCCGGGCGGCCCGGGCCCACATCGAGCAGGCGCTGGCACTGCACCGCCCCGACCGGCAATCCTATGGCCATCTCTTGCGCTATGTGCGCAACCCCGCGGTCCACATGCGCAGCGCGCTGAGCTGGTCGCTCTGGTATCTGGGCTTGCCGGATCAGTCCCTGGCCCGCTCGGCAGAGGCCCTGGCGCTGGCCAGGCAGGCCTCTGACCCATTCGGCCTTGCCTTGAGCCTGATCTATGCGGCCGAACTGCATCAGCGCCGGGGCGAACCGGAACGGACGCGCGAGTACGCCAATGCCGCGCTCGCGCTATCGAGCGAACAGGGGTTCCCGCTCTATCTGGCCTGGGCAACGATTCTGCGCGGCTGGGCGCTCGGCCGGCAAGGCGACCATGAGCCTGGCATCGCACTGATCCAACAAGGTCTCGAAGCCCACGAAGCCACCGGGGCCGCACTGGGGCGGCCATCCCTGCTGGGGTTGCTCGCCGATGCCTATGGCAGGGCAGGGCAGCCTGATGCGGCGCTGCGCGTGCTGGGTGAGGCGCTGACACTGGCAAGCAGCACAGGCGAGTGCTTCGATGCAGCGACGCTGCATCGCCTCCAGGGAGAATGGATGCTGAAATTGCCGGGCGAAATGACCAGTGCCTCCGACAGGGACGACGAAGCGCAGGCATGCTTCGAGAAGGCCATTGCGCTCGCGCATCACCAGGAGGCCAGGTCCATCGAGCTGCAAGCTGCGCTGAGCCTTGCCCGACTGTGGAACAGCCAAGGCAAGAACAACGCTGCACGGCAAATGTTAGCCAAGGTCCATGCCACATTCACGGAGGGATTCGATACCGTGGATGCTTGTCAGGCAAGCGAGCTGCTGCGAGAGTCGTCGTAAACGATAAGTGGAGGCGTTCTCGGCCCCGGACTTCGGCCATTTCAGGTGGCGGTGGCATCCCCTTGGCCGCAAGATCGTGCCATTCGCGATTGTGGACTGTATGGCTTCACCCGCGCCTGCGCGTTCGACCACTTC
Source organism: Cupriavidus consociatus (assembly GCF_017814975.1). Classification (GTDB taxonomy): domain Bacteria; phylum Pseudomonadota; class Gammaproteobacteria; order Burkholderiales; family Burkholderiaceae; genus Cupriavidus; species Cupriavidus consociatus. The sequence goes on along the minus strand of NZ_JAGIQA010000053.1, from coordinate 17,015 downwards.
CTTCGTGATCGCCAACATCAGGCCGGAAAGCCACTGAGGAGGAGGCCATGACCGACCGGGGGCGCGGAGGGAGTGCAAGGCTTTTCGGGACCGGACGGATCGTGTTCTGGCGTGGTGGCAGTGTCTGGATCGGGCATGCGCAAGAGCAGGCAGGCTTCCATGCGCATCATGCGATCCAGATGACGCTAGCGTTGTCAGGCGGCGCCGTGCGCTTCCGGAGTTCGGAGGACGACTGGTCGTCGTACCAGGCTGCGATTGTCGCCGCCCATCAGCCGCATGCCTTCGAGGCACGCGGCGAGCGCGTGGCGTTGATCTTCACCGAACCCGAATCACGTGAGGGCCGGTTGCTGCGCGAGCGCTTCAGCGCAGGGATCGCAGCGCTGGCCATCGACGATTTCGCCACTGAAGCTGCGGCCCTGGCCGCCGCCTACGACGCCGGGGCTACGGACGAAGACCTTGCCGCGCGCGCCCGCGCAGTCACCGCGAGATTGACCCTGCACGAGCCCTTGCCTGCCAGGCAGCTCGACAAGCGCATCGAGCGCGCCATCGACATACTGCGCGAACGGATCGGCGGGACCGTCACCATGACCGAAATCGCCGCGGCGGTCCACCTGTCTCCCGAGCGATTCCGCCACCTGTTCCTGGCAGAGACCGGCATCCGGTTCCGGCCTTACGTCCTGTGGCTGCGCATGGAAGTGGCCATCGCATCCTATGCAGCCGGCAACACCCTGACCGAAGCGTCCCATGCCGGCGGCTTCGCGGACTCGGCACATTTCTCTCGCACCTTCAAGCGCATGTTTGGCGTTCTGGCGGCCGGCATCAACGTCCAGCGTATCGCCGCGGGTTAGCCGTTTCGTTCAAGTCGCCGCGGAGCTGCCAGATCTACAGTGGCATCTCACTTCAACCGAAAGGAGATTTGCCATGAACACTACTGATACCGCGACCCCGACTCCCTGCAACTGTCCGGCTTGCCCCGGCGCCGGCTGCGACTGTGGTTGCCAGAAGCCCGCCGAACAAGCCGTCTGTGCCTGCGGTCCGCAATGCCGGTGCGGCCCGGAATGCGCTTGCCAGCAGCGCTGACATTCTGCTCGGATGCCGCGGACTACCTCCCTAATGGGGCGGTCCGTCGGCATGGGCAGGACGTGTCGCACTCAGGCTTCGCGTGAACGGGGGGCGGTCTTCCGCACTTCATGTGTCAAGGGCGTACGGGCGTAGAGGATGTTGTAGCGTGGAACGGCTGTTCTACGGCCCCTTGTCCGTGCGAGGCACATAGGGAATCGCCTCTTCCTCGTAGAGTCGATAAATCAATTCCAGCATTTCCTTGATATCACGCGACTCATCCATCGCGCGCATACTCATGATAATGGGCGAGGTGAGGGTAGGATCATCCAGTTCCATGTAGCTCACGTCGTCGCGCTTCAACCCATAGACGCTGCTCGGGACGACTGCAATCCCTTCTCCCGCAGCGACAAGCCCCAGTGCAATCTGCAACTCGCGCACGTCATAGATCCGCCGAGGCGTAAGAGCCCGCTCCTGGAAAGCCGACAGAACCTGGTCCGCATAGCTTGGCCTCGGTGCCTTGGGGAAAACAATGAGTGTTTCGTAGATCAGGTCCCGAAGCGCGAGCACCGGCTTCGATGTTGAGAGCGGATGACCGACGGGAAGCGCAACGATCATTTTCTCCTCGCGAAGAATCACCCGGCGGATGTTCGCATCCTCGTGTCGAATCCGACCGAACCCTACATCGATGCGGCCGTCCTTGAGGGCGCGGATCTGGTCCATCGTCGACATCTCGTGGAGGCTGAGCTCGACCGACTTGTTCTCGTCCCGGAAGCGCCGAATGATCTTGGGAAGCATGCCGTAGAGCGTGGACCCTACAAAGCCGACGGACAGACTGCGCTCGATGCTGCCAACGCGCCTTGTCATGGATTCCAACTCGTTCGTCTGTGCAATGAGATGCACTGCGTGCGAGTAAAAGAACTTGCCTGTTTCGGTGAGCTTGAGCGGACGAGAGCTTCGCTCGAATAGCTGCACCCCCAGCGTTTCTTCGAGCTGTTGTATTTGGCGGCTTAGCGGCGGCTGCGCGATATGGAGCCGCTTTGCCGCCCGCGTGAAGTTGCGTTCTTCCGCAACCGCTACAAAGTAGCGGAGATGTCGCAGCTCCATACAATACCTCCAAGATATGATCTGATACTAAAACGGTGTTGGACTGACCCGTTTGCCATCCTCTATTCTGCAATCACGCTCTGTTTCGAGGTCACATTATACCTTCTGGGTAGATTCAGATTGACCTGAAGCAAGGGTTTACCCCCACCAAAACACAGAAAGTTAGGAGCAGACATGAGTGTCAAAGTGTTCGACTCGAAGGAAGTGCAGGACCTGCTGCAGGCCGCTGCCAACCTGGGAAGCCAAGATGGCAATGCTCGTGCCAAGCAGATTACTCATCGTCTGCTGAGCGATCTCTTCAAGGCCATCGACGACTTGGACATGACGCCCGACGAGATCTGGGCTGGTGTGAATTACTTCAACAAGCTCGGGCAAGATGGTGAGGCGGCTCTCTTGGCCGCTGGTCTTGGTCTTGAGAAGTATCTCGACATCCGCATGGATGCAGAAGACCGTGAAGCTGACATCCACGGCGGCACGCCGCGCACGATCGAAGGCCCGCTCTATGTTGCCGGCGCCCCCGTGCGTAATGGCGTCTCCAGGATTGATCTCAATGCCGACGAAAACGCGGGCCCGCTCATTATCCGTGGCACGGTGACCGGACCGGACGGCAAGCCCGTGGCCGATGCGCTCGTCGAATGCTGGCACGCCAACTCCAAGGGCTTTTACTCGCACTTCGATCCGACTGGCGCGCAAGACGATTTCAACCTTCGCGGCGCGGTGAAGACCGGAGCCGACGGCAAGTACGAGTTCCGCACGCTGATGCCCGTTGGCTACGGCTGTCCGCCGCACGGCGCAACGCAACAGTTGCTTGACGTGATTGCCCGCCACGGCAACCGCCCGGCGCACGTGCACTTCTTCGTAACGAGCGACAAGACTCGCAAGCTCACGACGCAGATCAACATCGAAGGCGATCCGTTGATCTGGGACGACTTCGCTTATGCGACGCGCGAAGAGCTCGTGCCGCACGTGGTCGAGAAGACGGGCGGGGCCGCGCTCGGCCTCAAGGACGACGCGTACAAGGAAATCGAATTCAACATCGAGCTGACTCCCCTGGTGCAAGGCAAGGACAACCAGCTTGTGAATCGCCCTCGCGCATCCGCCACGGCGTAATTCTCTCACGGCGGCCTCCCTCGCCAGGCCGCCAGCTCCTCCGCACGAACTATCTGAACCGATGCCATGGGCTTGACCACGAAGCCCGCATAGGGAGACGACTCATGTCCGCAACTATCGACAAAGCACGGAAACTGGACGACTTGCTGAGCAACGCCGTTCAGGATGACAAGGAAAATGGCGTCTTCCGTTGCCGCCGCGACATCTTCACGAACGCCGATTTGTATGACCTCGAGATGAAGCACATCTTCGAGGGCAACTGGGTCTACCTCGCGCACGAAAGCCAGGTACCGAACAATAACGATTACTACACGACGTGGATTGGTCGTCAGCCGATTGTCATCACGCGTGACAAGGCCGGTGAGTTGCACGCGGTCATCAACGCATGTGCCCACAAGGGCGCCATGCTGTGCCGCCGCAAGCACGGCAACAAAGGCAGCTTCACCTGCCCGTTCCACGGCTGGACCTTCTCGAACGCCGGCAAGCTGCTGAAGGTAAAGGACGAGAAGACCACCGAGTATCCGGTGCAGTTCAACAAGCAGGGATCGCACGACCTGAAGAAGGTCGCGCGCTTCCAGAACTATCGCGGTTTCCTGTTTGGCAGCCTGAGCGAAGACGTGATGCCGCTCGAGGACTATCTCGGCGAGACGAAGGTCATCATTGACCAGATCGTCGCGCAGGCGCCGGATGGTCTCGAAGTTTTGCGAGGCAACTCTTCGTACATCTACGACGGCAACTGGAAGATGCAGATGGAAAACGGTTGTGACGGCTATCACGTCAGCACCGTGCACTGGAACTATGCCGCAACGATGGGCCGCCGCCATGTCGAAGGCACCAAGGCCGTCGACGCAAATGGCTGGAGCAAGTCGGTTGCGGGCGTGTATGGCTTCGAGCATGGCCATATCCTGCTTTGGACCAACACGATGAATCCTGAAGTGCGACCTGTCTATCAGCATCGCGACGAAATTGCTGCGCGTGTCGGCGAAGACAAGGCCAAGTACATCGTGAATCAGACACGAAACCTGTGCTTGTATCCGAACGTGTTCCTGATGGATCAGTTCAGTACCCAGATTCGCGTCGTCCGTCCGATCAGTGTCGACAAGACAGAAGTCAGCATCTTCTGCTTCGCACCGAAGGGCGAAAGCGCAGAAAGCCGCGCGATCCGCATTCGTCAATACGAAGACTTCTTCAACGTCTCGGGCATGGGCACCAGTGACGACCTCGAAGAGTTCCGCGCGTGCCAGGCGGGTTATGCCAGCACGACGTCGATGTGGAACGACATGTCGCGCGGCGCACCGTTGTGGGTCCACGGACCTGACGCGAATGCGAAGGGCATGGGCTTGAACCCGCTTATCTCGGGCGAGCGCAGCGAAGATGAAGGTCTCTTTGTGGTTCAACACGAATACTGGATGCGGGTGATGCGCGAAGCCCTGCGGAAAGAACAGGCGGAGGCAGCCGTATGAGCATCGACTATCAAAAGGTCTGTAGCGCGCTCTATCAAGAGGCGCGCTTTCTGGATGACCGTCAGTGGGACGAGTGGTTGGCCTGCTACACAGAAGATGTCACCTACTGGATGCCGGCCTGGGATGACGATGACAAGCTCACCGAAGACCCGCAAAGCGAAATTTCTCTGATGTATTACTCGGGCCGCGGTGGCCTGGAAGACCGGGTGTTCCGTATCAGAACCGAGCGCAGCAGCGCGTCGATGCCGGAGCCGCGCACCAGCCACTACGTTACCAATATCGAAGTGCTGGCGCAGCGGGATAACGAAGTCGACGTTCGATACAACTTCAACACGCTGAGCCATCGTTACAAGGTCACGGATCAGTATTTCGGCACCGCCTACGTCACCTTCCGCAACGTTGACGACCGGTTGCTGATTTCGAGCAAGAAGATTGCGCTCAAGAACGACTATATCCGCCAGGTGCTGGACGTCTACCACGTCTGATGCCACTGGGTGGAATGAGAAAGGACGCAGGAGGTAACATGTCCAGCTACAACATCGCACTGAACTTTGAAGACGGCGTGACCCGCTTTGTCGAATGTAAGGCCGGCGAGAAGGTTCTCGATGCCGCTTTTCGGGCCAAGATTAACCTGCCGATGGATTGCTCCGACGGCGTGTGTGGTACCTGCAAGTGCCGCGCCGAGAGTGGCAGCTACGACTTGGGCGACGACTTCATTGAGGACGCGTTGAGCGACGACGAGAAGGCAGGCGGTCTCGTGCTCACGTGCCAGATGGTTCCCCAGAGTGATTGCGTCATCGCAGTTCCGGCATCGTCGACGATGTGCAAAACGGAGCAAAGCAAATTCACTGCGACGGTCACGAAAGTCGCACAGCACAATGATGCGGCGGTGGTCCTTGAGTTGGACGTTGACAGCATCCCTCCGGTCTTCCTTGCTGGCCAGTATGTGAACATCGACGTCCCCGGCAGCGGAAAGCATCGGTCGTACTCATTTTCGTCCGCGCCGGGCGCATCGAAAATCAGCTTCCTGATCAAGAAAATCCCTGGCGGCGTGATGAGCACCTGGCTCGAATCGGCGCAGGCAGGCCACAAGGTGCAACTGACGGGTCCCCTGGGCAGCTTCTACCTCCGGGCAGTGGAGCGTCCCTTGTTGTTCCTGGCCGGTGGCACGGGCCTGGCCCCATTCCTGTCGATGCTGGAAGTCCTGGTTCGCGCGACCTCGGAGCAGAAGGTGCATCTCATCTACGGTGTGACCCGAGACCTCGACCTTGTCCAGGTTGAGGCGATCGAAGCGTACGCCGCGAAGCTGCCGAACTTTACGTTCAGCACCGTGGTCGCAGAAGCGGAATCGAGCCATCCCCGCAAGGGCTGGGTGACCCAGCATATGCCGGCTGAATACCTGAACGATGGTGATGTTGACGTATACCTGTGCGGACCTCCGCCGATGGTCGACGCGGTGCGCAAGTATTTCGACGACAACGGCGTGAAGCCCAACAGCTTCCATTACGAGAAGTTCACGCCCAACGCAGCCCCGGTGACCCCATGAGCGCCAGGCGATTCGAAGGCAAGGTAATGGTGGTCACCGGTGCTGCCCAAGGTATCGGACGGGGCGTCGCGCTACGCGCTGCGGCTGAAGGTGCCAAGGTTCTGTTTGTCGACCGCGCCGACTTCGTCTCCGAGGTCGCAGCGCAAGCAATTGGGGCCGACACTGCTGGCTTCATTGCCGACCTCGAGACCTATGAAGGCGCAGCCTCCACGATGGCCTTCGCTGTGGAGACGTTTGGCCGAATTGACATCCTGATAAACGGAGTCGGCGGCGCCATTCGCATGCGGCCCTATGCCGAATTCGAACCGGCTCAGATTGATGCGGAAATCCGCCGCTCGCTCATGCCGACCTTGTACGGCTGCCACGCGGTGCTTCCGCACATGCTCGCTCAAGGACACGGGACGATCGTCAACGTTTCCTCGAATGCAACGCGCGGCATCCGCCGCGTGCCGTATTCGGCTGCAAAGGGCGGCGTCAACGCATTAACCCAGTCGCTGGCGATGGAGTATGGCGAGCACAACATCCGTGTGGTCGCTGCGGCACCCGGTGGAACCGAGGCGCCTCCACGGCGCGTGCCTCGCAACGCGGCCAGAGATAGCGAGCAAGAGAAGACCTGGATGAGCGAGGCGGTGACGCAGGTTACTGGATCCACTTTTTTCAAACGCTACGGCACGCTTGACGAACAAATCGCGCCGATCCTTTTCCTTGCATCTGACGAAGCAGGCTACATCACGGGCGCCGTGCTGCCGGTTGCAGGCGGTGACAACGGCTAGGACTCGTCGAAGATCCAACGCCAGGATCAGAGAACTGGAGGCGCGGGCGTGTATCGCAGATGCTGCGGAGAACGCCGCGACCGCGCCTAAAACAATGGAGGAGACAAAATCATGCGTCACATCGACGTTCACAAGCTCGCCGACGATGCGCGCTTCAACAGATTCCACGCTGGCCTGTTGTTCTGGTGCGCGCTCATCATCATCTTCGACGGCTATGATCTGGCCGTCGTGGGCATTGCGCTCCCATCCATCATGAAAGACATGGGCGTCGATGCGACGAGCGCCGGCTTCATGATCAGTTCCGCGCTGTTCGGCATGATGTTCGGCGCAATCATCATGGGAACCGTTGCAGATCGCATTGGCCGTCCAAAAGCCATCGCAGTCTGTATCGGACTCTTCAGCGTCTTTACTGCTGCGGCGGGAATAACGCATGATCCGCTCATGTTCAGCATTACACGCTTCCTTGCCGGACTGGGAATTGGCGGTGTGATGCCAAATGTCGTCGCTCAGATGACAGAGTTCTCGCCGCGCAAGATCCGCGGAACCATGGTCACGCTGATGTTCAGCGGGTATTCCATAGGCGGGATGCTCGCAGCAATCATGGGCAAATCACTGATCGAGACGTACGGTTGGCAATCGGTATTCCTGGCTGCGAGCGTTCCCGTACTGATCATCCCTGCAGTGTTGAAGCTGATGCCGGAGTCACTGCCCTTCCTGATCCAGCGCAATCGTCTGGACACTCTCAAAGCGGTACTGGTCCAGATGGAGCCCACCTACCGCGCTCGGATGACAGACCGGTTCGACTTGCCGCAGGCCGACAAAGGGTCCGGCGCTCCCATCAGTATGCTGTTCCGTGATGGCCGGGGCTTCAGCACCGTGATGCTATGGGTCGCCTTCTTCATGTGCCTGTTCATGGTCTATGCATTGAGCTCCTGGCTCACGAAACTCATGGCTGGCGCGGGCTATAGCCTCGGTTCGGCACTGACCTTTGTCCTGGTGTTGAACTTTGGCGCGATGGCCGGCGCAATTGGAGGCGGTTGGCTCGCAGACAGGTTCAATATCAAATACGTGCTGGTTGGCATGTACGCACTTGCTGCCGTATCCATCACCCTGCTTGGCTACCAGATGCCGACCGAGGCCTTGTTCCTCGTGGTTGCGCTCGCCGGAGGGTCCACGATCGGCACCCAAATTGTGACGTACGCATATGCAGGGCAGTTCTACCCAGCTACCGTCCGGGGCACGGGCATTGGCTGGGCATCCGGTGTCGGCCGGAGCGGCGCAATCCTCGCGCCCATCGTCATCGGCGTGCTGGTAAGCATGTCCCTTCCTCTTCAGCAGAATTTCGCTGCAATGGCAGTGCCTGCGGTCATAGCGGTGCTGGCTGTGCTCCTGATCGACCATAAGCGGTCGGCATCGGTGATCGACAGCAAGTCGAGCCTGGGCGCAGCGGATTCGGAACGGACGGTCGTTCTACGCGCCAACGAAGACGGCGCCAAACCAGCGCAGTGATCGCCTTATCGGTGAGGGCGCAAACGAATACCGCGTCCACCCTACCCAACCTTCTGAAATCGAGCATGAACAAGCCTTGCATTATTTCTGTTGCGATCACGGGATCACTGCCGCGCAAGAAAGACAATCCTGCTGTACCGATCACTGTGAGCGAGCAGGTGGAGTCAACCCAGGCGGCATTCGAAGCCGGTGCGACCCTGGTCCATCTTCACGTACGCAACGATGACGAAACCCCCACGTCAAATCCCGATCGTTTCGCCCTGGTGCTAGAAGGCATTCGCAAGCACGCGCCGGGTATGATCACCCAAGTATCCACCGGTGGTCGCTCTGGGGCTGGCAATGAGAGAGGTGCCATGCTATCCCTGCGGCCGGACATGGCATCCTTGGCCACCGGCTCTGTCAATTTCCCGACCCGGGTCTATGACAATTCTCCGGACCTGGTCGACTGGCTTGCCGCCGAAATGAAAGCCTACGGCATTAAGCCAGAAGTCGAGGCATTTGATCTATCGATGATCTTCCAGGCCGCGGCCATGCAGGCAACCGGCGCGATCATGGGTCCCCTGCATATCCAATTTGTGATGGGCATCAAGAACGCAATGCCTGTGGATCGAGAAGTGCTTGAATTCTACGTTCGTACCCTTAAGCGCCTTTCGCCCGATGCGACGTGGACCGGCGCAGGCATCGGTCGAGATCAGCTGACGATGGCTCGCTGGTCTCTCGAACTGGAGGGGCACTGCCGCACCGGGCTCGAGGACAATGTGCGGATGGACAGGAATACGCTCGCCCCGTCCAACGCCGCGCTTGTGCGCCAAATTGCGGAGCTTTGCGCGGAGTACGGTCGCCCCGTCGCGAGCGCAGCCCAGGCTCGCGAGATCCTGAATTTGTGCTGAGCACATTCCCACGTCGCTTGGAGACTGGCACTCTGTGATGAAGCGTTGACCAGCCTGCCGACTACTTTTGATGGCTGATCTGGCATAAACTTGCCACAAAATCAGCCAGCTTGTGGGGTGCGGCAACGTACCGACACAGGCCATATCAACGGGCCGGCATTGTCGGCCAGTCTTTTGTTCGGGAATCCTCGCATGTCCACTTTCTACCCCGCCAAGCGGCGCACGCTCAAGCTCGCTGCCACGTCCCTGGTATTGCCCGCCATCGCCGCCTGCGGCGGCAGCGCTGAAGCCGCCGCGCCGGCGGACGTGGAGGCCGCGATTGCGCGCTTTGCCGCGTTGGCGCCGGATACCGCCAACTGCCTGGTGCGTGCGGAGCCGGCTGGCAGCGGCGCCAATGCGTGGTCGGCCGGCTATCATCCGGACCGGCAGCTGTTCGTCGGCAGCGCCGTCAAGACCTTCATCCTGGCGCAGTTTCTGCGGGACGCCGAAGCCGGCCGCGGCGGACTGAGCGAGAGCCTGGCCTGCGACGTCAGCGATACGTTCCGCTCTCCCGGCAGCCCGGTGTTCGTGGGCCTGACCGGCAAGACACCGTACCGAAATGCGTTGGAGGCCATGATCGCGCACAGCGACAACACCGGTACCGATATCGCGCTCGCGGCCGTCGGCCCTGAGCGCGTGCGCGCGCTGATCGCCGAAGCGGGCCTGGCCCAGACCCGCATCCCGGATTCGACTCGCAAGCTGTTTTCCTACCTGGCCGGGGCTGAATCCGGGGTCGACCTCGGCTGGGACGGCATGGTCAAGATACAAAATGGCGAGGATCTTGGCCTGAAGTCCCGCACCGACGTCATCAACGACAAGCAGGCGATGCTGAGCACCGCGACCGAGATGGTGAGCTGGTACCGGCAGTCGCTGGCGGGCAAATACTTCACGCAGCCGGCAACGCTGACGGAATACAGGCGTATCCAGGCCATGGCCGATGCCGTGTGGCTGGCTGTGCCGGCCGGTGTGCAGGGCTTCGGCAAAGGCGGCAGCATTGACTGGGAAAGCTTCCATTGCCTGTGCTTCGCCGGGCAGATGCTGGCGGGCGCGGTGCCGGTGACCTTCTGCCTCACGCTGAACTGGAACGGCAGCCAGCCGAGCACCGAACGGACTGGCGAGTTCATCCGCGCGGTGGCTGACGTGCTGGGCGAAGCAGCAAAGGCCGCCGGGGTCTGAAGCGCCGCAGGCACCGCCGTGACGCTCGATGTCAGCGGCGGCAATGGTGGTGACTGCGATAATCTCGACATAACAAGAATCCCAAGCCAATCAAGTGGAAGTACGACGATTCATCGCGACGAATTCGTCCGGTCCATGCGGACCCGCCGACGCCGCCGTTGCAGGCAGCGTCGGCGCATGTTTCGCACCTGCCGGATTAGTACTCGACCAGGTGCTCGATGCGTATCGGCAGCTCCCGCACGCGCTTTCCGGTTGCGTGAAACACGGCATTGGCCACGGCCGGGGCCACGCCCACCAGTGCGATTTCACCTAATCCCTTGACGCCCAGCTCGTTCACATGGGTATCGACCTCGTCGACAAAATGCGCCTCCAGCCCCTGGATATCCAGGTTGACGGGCACGAGGTAATCCGCCATGTGCGCATTCACTGGTCGGCCGTCGCGCGGATCCAGCGCAGTTCGCTCCATCAGCGCCATGCCGATGCCACCGACCATCCCGCCCGTGCATTGGCTGGTTGCGAGCCGCGGATTCACGATACGACCCGCACCATAAGCGCCGACGACGCGCCGGACACGGATCGTGCCGACATCGGGATCGATGGCGACTTCGACGAACACCGCACCGAAGGCATGCATGGAAAACCGGCTGCGCACCTCGGCATCGGGGCCCGTCGTGGCGCTGGCTTCGATGGCGCCGTCCGTGCTATCCGCGCGTGCCTCGCGCTGGTCCAGCGCGGCCAGGCAGGCCGAGCGCACCGCTGAGCCCACCGACGCGAGCGTCATCGAGCCGCCATGTGGCGGGGTCGGCGGTAAATCCGAACGGCCCAGGCTAAAGCGCACGCTGGCCATCGGCAATCCCAGCGTCTCGGCGGCAATCTGGGTGATCGAGGTGTAGGTGCCTGGGCCCATGTCGCTGGCGGCGGCTTCCACTTCGGCCGTTCCGTCGGCAAGCAGACGCACGCGGGCGCTGGCCTGGCCATGGAACACGGGGTAGCTGGCGCAGGCCATCCCCCAGCCGATAAGCAGCCGTCCATCCCGCATCGAGCCAGGCGCGAGCGTGCGGCGCGACCAGCCGAACGCGTCGGCGCCGCGCGCATAGCAGGCCAGCATGGAGCGGCTGGAGAAGGGCAATTGCATCCCTTCGTCGAGCTCGGGTTCATTGCGCCGTCGCAGTTCCAGCGGATCCATTTCCAGGGCGTGGGCCAGTTCGTCCATCGCGCATTCCAGCGCAAAGACGCCGGTAGCCTCGCCCGGACCCCGCATATAGGTCGGCGTGCCGATGTCCAGCGGCACCAGCCGGTAGCGGGTGCGCACATTGGGGCAGCGATAGAGGAACGGCGTCACCGAAGTGAGTGCCTCGGTGAACTGCTCATACCGACTGGTTTCGCCGGTGCCTTCGTGCACGATGCCAGTCAGCCTGCCGTCGGGCGTCGCCGACAGCGCGATGCGCTGCACGGTGCGCGGCCGGTGTCCCGTCAGATGAAACATCTGTCGCCGCGACAATACCAGCTTGACAGGCCTGCCTACTTCGCGGGCGGCGAGCGCCGCCAGCGTGACGTGCGGCCAGGTGCGCAGGCTGGTGCCGAAGGCACCACCGATGAATGGGCAGACGACGTGGACGTTTTCAGCGGGGATGCCGAAGATCGCTGCGATCTCGGCCTGCTCGTTGACCACGAACTGGCTCTTGCTCCAGAGCGTCAGCCGGTCGCCTTCCCAGGCGGCAACGGTTGCGTTGGGTTCGATCGGGAAGTGATTTTCGCGCGCGGCATCGTAGGTGACGTCGATGCTGACGGCTGCCGCGGCCAGCGCGGCCTCGGGGTCGCCGCGGACCCGGTCCGCCGAATGAGGGCCCGGCTCGCGTCCCGCCTCTGGCACGACAGCTTCGGCGCGCTGGTCCAGCGGGTCGGAAACCGGCCGCTCTTCTGCATAGCGAATCTGCAGCAGCCGAGCCGCGTGTTCGGCCTGGTCCACCGTCTGCGCCACGATCACGGCAACCGGCTGCCCGTAGAAGTGGACGCGATCGTCCTGCAGGACATGCAGACGTTCGCCGTGTTGAGGGTCGATAAAACCCTTGTGCGGGGCGTACGCCAGTTTCGGCGCGTTGTCGTGGGTCAGTACCGCCAATACCCCTGGCAGCCGGCGCGCGGCCTCGGCGTCGAGTGCGGTCAAGCGACCCAGTCCGATCGAAGCGCCCACGATCACCGCGTAGGCCTGCCCGGGTTGGTTGAAGTCGGCGGCATACCGCGCGCTCCCGGTCACCTTGGCGCGCCCGTCGACACGGGCATGCGGCTGGCCGATATGGTTTGCGTTCATCTTCCTTCTCCGGCGAGTTCGAGGGCCCGTACCACGGTTCGCTGCAGCAGTGCGACCTTGTAGCGGTTGCCTGGCAGCGGCGTGGCGCCTGCAATCGTGGCCAGCGCTGCGGCCTCGAAGCTGGCGCGCGTCGGCGGCTTGCCTTGCAGCGCGAGTTCGGCGGCGCGCATGCGCCACGGGCGGGTGCCAACGCCACCGCAAGCGAGGCGAGCGGCCTGGATCGCTCCATCCCTGACCTCGTATGCCGCCGCCGCCGATACCAGTGCGAACTCATATGAGGCGCGGTCCCGCACCTTCAGGTAGCGCGCTGTCCGTGCATAGGCGAGCGGTGGAATCCGGACCTCGACGATCAGTTCGCCGGGCCGCAAGCTGTGTTCGAGATGCGGCGTGGTGCCGGGCAGCACATAAAGGTCTTCCACGGGGAAGTGGCGCGCGCCGTGCGGTCCCCGTACATGGACCACCGCGTCCAGTGCGACCAGCGCCACCGCAAGGTCGGATGGATGCGTGGCGGAGCAATGGTCGCTGACGCCCAGAATGGCATTGCCCGCGTGCAGGCCATCAACGGCGGCGCAGCCGCTGTCCGGCGAGCGCTTGTTGCAGGCGGCATCAAGCATGCGGAAATAGGGACAGCGCACGCGCTGGAGCAGGTTGCCGCCGATGCTGGCCATGTTGCGCAACTGGGGTGAGGCGCCCTCGACCAGCGACTCGCTGATCACCGGGTGGAGCCGGCAAACGTCGGCATGCGCGGCGACATCGGACATGCGGGCCAGCGCACCGATGACAAGCTCGTCGCCCTCGACGTGGATATGGTTCAGCGGCAGCGCGTTGATGTCAACCAGGTGCGCGGGCTGTTCCACGTGCTCGCGCATCAGGTCGACCAGCGTGGTGCCGCCGGCGATGAAGCGGGCCCCGGCCGCGGCCGCCGCCAAGGCCTCCGCTTCGGAGCCAGCTTTCTGCAGTGTGAAGGGGATCATGGCAGCTTCCTCCCACCAACCTCCGCGATCGCCGCGACGACCCCCGGGTAAGCCCCGCAACGGCAGATATTGCCGCTCATCCAGAAGCGCACATCGTCGGCGGAGGTAGCATGCCCCTCATTGATGCAAGCGACGCCGGACATGATCTGGCCAGCCGTACAGAATCCGCATTGGAAGCCATCGTGCGCGATAAACGCGGCCTGCAGCGGATGCAGGTTGCCGTCGGCCGATGACAGGCCCTCGATCGTGCTCACGTGGGCGTCGTTATACATGGCGGCCAAAGCCAGGCAGGCGTTGATCCTGCGCCCGTCCACCAGCACCGTGCAGGCCCCGCACGCCCCCTGGTTGCATCCCTTCTTCGTGCCCGTGAGGTTCAGGCGCTCGCGCAGTACGTCAAGCAGGGATTCGCGTGGATCGATATCGAGGCGATGCAGCGTGCCGTTGACTGTCAGACGCAGCGGCGTACGGGTTGAGCCGCAACAATCACCGGAATGTGGTTGGCTATCATCGGAACGAACAGAACTAGACATAGTCGACATTCCTCTTTTCATGGCCCAACGACTTGGGCGGTTAGGGACAGGGCTTCGTTCGGGCTTGTAACAACTTCGGGAACCAACTGCGGCAAGCGCCCAGGCGCATTCCGCAAGTTTCTGCAGGTTTGGCCCGGCTCCGGGCCCGCATGGGAACCGAAAGCTGTGTGGCGAACTGGACTGGTGGGACAGTCGTCGAAACGCTACAGGCACCGGCGGTCATCGCCATAGAACATCCTTGCGCTGCGGTGGACGATTCTTGCGCTGACGCGTTGGATGATAGGTTTGAAAAAGGGGACCGGCCGGCTTGGCTTGCGTCAGGTCCCGCGGATTGTGCAGGCTGGTTTACTTCGACCGGATTAATTCAATGCTTCCATGCGCGGCGGGGGCCCGAGTAGCTCGGCGGCGGCTGAACCCGTTCCAATACCTGCAAGGTATCAATCGTGACCAAATCGGTCTTGGACGCGGTCTTGGTCAAGCGCCATACTTGCCTGACACACAATCTGCATGAACCTGCCGCAGGGCCCGTGGCACGGGCCCGGGCGAGTCGCCGGACGACGACAAGCTGGCGCACTGCCGCCGCGGCTGCGCCTTGCGAAGCATCCGTCATCGACCGGCTGTGCGGGCGGCAAGTACAAGCCCGCCCGGCGCGGGAACCCAGTGAGGAGACCATGATTACGTTGTTTCAGCGGCTGGCCCGTACCGGCCAGGCAGGCGCACTTGCCTTGGCGGCAAGCCTCTCGATCGCGGCGCCTGCCGCCCAGGCGGCATATCCCGATCACCCAATCCGCTGGATCGTGCCGTTCCCCGCGGGCGGGGCAATGGACAGCATCGCTCGTACGCTCGGAGAAGACATGTCGCGCACGCTCGGGCAGTCGATTGTGGTCGAGAACCGGCCGGGGGCGGGAGGGAACATTGGCGCCGAGCTGGTGGCGCGGGCGCCGGCCGACGGCTATACGCTGATCATCGTGGCCAACGGCATGGCGGTAAACCCGGCGCTGTACGGCAAGCTGTCGTATGACCCGATCAAGGATTTCGCCCCGGTGTCGCTGCTGGCCGTGGTGCCCAATGTGCTGGTCGCCAACAAGTCGCGCCGGCAGGAGGCCACGGTCAAGGACGTGATTGCCCAGGCCAAGGCGGCACCGGGGAAATATACCTATGCTTCCGCCGGCAACGGCACCTCGATTCACCTCGCGGCCGAGCTGTTCACGTCGATGGCACACGTCGACATGCTGCACATTCCCTACAAGGGCAGCGGACCGGCGATGACAGACCTCCTGGGCGGACAGGTGGACTACATGTTCGACAGCATCACGTCGGCCAAGCCGCAGATTGAATCCGGCAAGCTGACACCGATTGCCGTCACTACTGCCAGACGCTCCAGCGCGCTCCCCAATGTTCCCACTGTGGCCGAAGCGGGGTTGCCGGGCTACGAACTGTCGCCCTGGTTCGCCGCCTTCGTTCCGGCGAGGACGCCGCAGGCAGTGATTGACAAGCTGAATGGAGCGATGCTCGAAGCCTTGCGAAAGCCTGCCTTGCAAAAACGCCTGGCGCAAATTGGCGCTGAGCCAGTCGGAAGCTCGCCGGCCGTATTGCGCGACCATCTGACCAGGGAAACGGAGAAGTGGGGCGCGCTGATCCGCCAGCGGGGTATCCGCGCCGACTGATTTGAACCGCCTCAAGATCGCCGCCTCGCGTGGCGTCCAATGCAACGGGCCGGCTCACCGGAGTGGCACCGGCCAACAGTCCTGGTTCCCAAATATAAAAACCCCACACTTTTGGCAAGTGTGGGGTTCTGGAGAGCGGAACCGGGTTTGGGGAGGTGCCCCCGACCGGGATGTGCAGCCCTTAGAGGGGGGCGCGGTCGGACGCAATGTAGTACCTGGCGCCGTCCGTGTAAGTATCGAATTTGCCGCTTTTTGCGCCCTCAGTGTAAACATCGTACTTCCCAGCCCGCGCGCCGTCAGTGTAAGTATCGAATTTACCGTTCTTGGCAAACACAGGAGCAGCCGCCAGGGTAGCAGCGAGTGTAACGACAGCGATTAGGGCACGGCGATTGGTATTCATGGCTCATCTCTTCTTCAAGCTGGAATGCCTTCCCTTTGGGTCAGCATTCGATGAGTGCCATTATTAGGGGTTTCCCTTATGGCGGTAAACCCTTATGCTCGCAATGATCGGTTTCAAAAGCCACAATAATCTGCCGCTGGAGTGACGAGGGCGCGCTGTCGTGGAGGGATGTGGCAGCGTGGAAGGCCCCGTCATCACACCGCCCACCACTTCTTCTCGTTGATTAATGTGATGTGTGCGCCCGCCCTTCCCTTGCGAGGTGCAGTGCTTACAGCTAGCCCCTGTTACCTAGCGCGACCGTGCAGCACCGCATTGCGGCGCGCGTAGAGTAAGTAGATCGACAGCCCGATCCCCAGCCAGGTGAGGAAGGCGATCCAGGTCAGCGCCTGCAGGTGCGCCATCAGGAACAGGCAGAAGCCGATCGCCAGCAGCGGCACCACCGGCACGCCCGGGCAGCGGAA
>NZ_JAGIQA010000052.1 GCF_017814975.1 Cupriavidus consociatus | reverse complement strand
CATCCTCGGCGGCTCGCGCCATACGCTGCACCGCTTCGCCACCGAGATCATGCCCGAGTTCGGCCGCGACCCACTCACCGAGTCCAGCCCCGCTGAACTCGCAGCAGTCTAATCATCACTATTGCACTATCGAATAGGCGGGTACATTGAAACTGACAGAGATCCTTCGCGCCTGGAAAGTTGCTTGAAAGACTGGCTCAAGATGTACCTGCAGCCGTGCCATCGAAGCACGTGCCTCGAGATATTAAAAAATGGAGACAAACATGCATTTCGCAAAATCGCTCCCCGTCGCCCTCTTGAGCTTTTGCCTCGCCGGCGCAGTCTTTGCCCAGTACCCGGACAGGCCGATTCGTATCGTCAACCCCTATGCGCCGGGAGGCACTGCGGACATCGTGTCTCGGACGATCGCGACTCCGCTCGGCCAAGCGCTTGGCCAGCCCGTCGTTGTCGAAAATAAAGGCGGTGCCGGCGGCGCGGTCGGAACAGCAGAAGTGGCCAGGGCAGCCGCCGATGGCTACACGTTCGCGATCTCGACAGTTGGTTCGATGGTAATTATCCCGGCGACGATGCCGAGGCCAGGATACAGTCCGTCCGACTTTGTGCCGATCAT
The DNA here is from genome assembly GCF_017814975.1 of Cupriavidus consociatus. Classification (GTDB taxonomy): domain Bacteria; phylum Pseudomonadota; class Gammaproteobacteria; order Burkholderiales; family Burkholderiaceae; genus Cupriavidus; species Cupriavidus consociatus. Next base: position 22,968 of record NZ_JAGIQA010000052.1, on the reverse strand, counting down.
GAATATCGCTGCAACGCCGAACATTATTGCCGTCCATCCCTCGTTCCCTGCAAAGAACGCCAAAGAGTTTCTTGCGGTACTGAAAGCAAATCCGGGCAAGTACAGCTACGCATCGTCCGGTCTTGGTGGGATCAACCACATGCTCGGCGAGTCGTTCCAGGCGCTGTCGGGAACCGAATTGGTCCACGTGCCTTACCGTGGATCAGGCCCTGCTGTCAGTGACGTCATTGCCGGTCAGGTGCCCATTCTCGTCGATCAACTTGCTTCGTCGAAAACGTTCATCGATGCGGGAAAGTTGCGCCTCATTGGCGTGATCGCTCCGAAGCGTTTGCCCGAGTATCCGAACGTTCCGACGTTCGATGAACTGGGGTTGAAGGGGTTCGCCGACCAAGCATGGTATGGTCTGATCGCGCCAGCGAAAACACCTGCCCCCGTAATTGCGAAGGTTTCCGCCGCACTGAAACAGGTGCTCGCCCGACCAGAAGTAAGGGCGCAGTTGGAACGCGCAGGCGCCATCCCGGTCGGTAGCAGCCCTGCAGAGTATTCTGCCCAGCTCAAATCCGAGCTTGACGCCATGCGTAAGCTGGTGCAAACACGCAAGATCGAGATGACTCAGTAACCGATACAATGGGCTTGCTAAGCCCTGCTCGGTTGGAGGCACAATCGCGATCCAGATCGAAGGCATCTGACGATGTGGATCGCGGCGCGACTAACCTCGCGCCGCTCGCAAGCACTGAAAAGCATGCATTTGACTGACCATGGATGTTCAAATCGCAACGAGAGAATCTGTCCGCCTGCGCGGAATTCTTCCCTGTTTTGCGGTTGAAATCTGCGCGCTGCAAGGCGAGCAGGATATAACCCTTAAAAACTTTCGGCGGCGCCTGTCAGTCGGCGTGACTCTTTGCATCCCACCGTTTCAAGAGTTCTCGCTATCAGTTTTTGGCACTAACAGTGCCCCTGGCAATCTCCGAATCAAGATCGCGATTGGACACACAGAAGGACAATCGCACAAGTCAGTGCTATCCAGCCTCGCGCAGGCGCGTGATACTTGTCTCGCGGACGCCGTATCCAGGGCCGTTTTCTTGGCTCCTGCCCTCGACTGGAGCGCTCGCTTCATAGCAGCGGAGCTTGGGATCCCCGAAAGGAAAGTGCGTGCTGAACTTTTCCGAAAGGGTCAATCGCTCTCGAGCATCATCACTAGCCAACGCCTCAACCGTGCGCTATTCGAGCTTTTGGCTCAAAATCTCGTGCTTGCAAAGCTGAGTGAGCAAATTGGTTGGAAGGTGGAAAAGGATTTGCCTGCAGCCTTTTTTGACAGATTCGGCATCACGATGGAACGCGTGGCAGTATTGAGATCACGGTCGCAGGGCGGGTTGGCTGCCGCGCCCGTCGCCGCACGACAGTTCTTGCCGATGCCATCAATCTCGGGTTGACCAAGATGGCGGAATCCTGCCCGGGCACAACCTACGCCAAGCTGTCGTGGCTGCAGGCATGGCATATTCGGGACGAAACCTACTCTCAAGGCCTTGCCGATCTGGTCAATGCGCAGTCCGCCCATGGGTTCGCCGCCCATTGGGGCGACGGCACCACGTCGTCATCGGACGGCCAGCGCTTCAAGGCCGGCGGCCGAGCCGAAAGCACTGGCCACGTCAATCCAAAGTACGGCTCTGATCCCGGCCGGATGATCTACACGCACATCTCGGATCAGTACGCGCCATATCACTCGAAGCTGGTCAACGTCGGCATCCGTGACTCGACCTACGTGCTCGATGGCCTGCTGTACCATGAGTCGGATCTGCGAATCCAGGAGCACTACACGGATACAAATGGCTTTACGGACCATGTCTTCGGCCTGATGAATCTACTCGGGTTCCGGTTTGCGCCTCGGATTCGCGATCTCGCGGACACGAAACTGTACATCCCTGGCACCCCGGACGACTATCCAACCTTGGCACCGATGATCGGCAGCGCGTACAAGGAAAGACTGATCCGGTCACACTGGGATGAAATCCTGCGCCTGGCCACGTCGATCCGGCAGGGCACCGTTACCGCCTCATTGATGCTACGAAAGCTCGGCAGCTACCCGCGACAGAATGGCCTGGCGGTCGCGCTTCGCGAGGTCGGCGGCATCGAACGGACATTGTTCACTCTAGACTGGTTGCAAGATCTGCAATTGCGCCGTCGCACCCATGCGGGCCTCAACAAGGGCGAGGCCCGCAACGCTCTTGCGCGATCCGTCTTTTTCTACCGTCTCGGCGAAATTCGCGACCGCAGCTTCGAGCAGCAACGCTATCGCGCCAGCGGGTTGAACCTGGTCACGGCGGCAATTGTGCTGTGGAACACCGTCTATCTCGAACGCGCTGTGCAGGCATTGATGGGCCGCGGCATGTCAATCGATCCGGCCATGTTTTCTTATCTGTCGCCGCTCGGATGGGAACACATCAACCTGACCGGCGACTATGTGTGGCGCCAGAGCAACAAACTACAGGAAGGGAGCTTCCGGCCGCTGCGCCCACTCCCGGAGCACAGCTAGCCGAAGGAACTTCCGGTACGGTTTGCGTAGAAATCGGATGTTAGATTCGCCAGATCGGGGGTCCTAATAAGCCAGAGTCCGTTCCGGCCGGTTCTGGCACTACCGGTCGGTCCACGGGGCCCTTCAAATCGTCAATAATTCGACCTGCATTCCTTCGACCCAAGGATAAGAATGAGCGAATTTCCCCGCGACATCCTGGTAACCCTGACATGCAAGACTCTACCGCCGATCGAGGAGCCGGCAAACGTCGGTATTCAGGACAAAGACCAGAATGTCCATGCCGGCACACGCAAGCGCGACGGCTCCTTCGAATTCGAGTGTGTGATTCAGGTGCGCGACAAGGGGGTCGGTAGCATCGATTTCGCCGGACCCTTCGTACACGGCAAGCCCGCGTCGCGTTTTGTGTATCTGAGCTGGAAGCGTACTGCCTCCGCCGCAGCGCCCTGGGTACAGCGGGTGAAGATACCACTTGTATTCACGGCCGCCGATCTCGGGGCTGCCACGGCGATCCGCGCGGACATTACCGATCGCCGACCGCATGCGTCCGAGCCGATTGTCTGGACGATTACGGGATGTCGCTGAATGACGACGCTGCCGGAGTTCCTGCGAACCGAAAGACTGCAGTTGCATGCGTTGTGTCCGGACGATGCGCCGGCATTGTTCGACCTGTTCCATGATCCCGACGCGATGCCGTATTGGCACACGTGCCGGCACCAGACGCTGGAAGATACCAGGTCGGCCATTGAGGCCATGTTGCGTCCGCCTCGCGCCCGTTGGTGGTCCGTGCGCACCGCCGCGAAGCAGGAGACGATAGGGTTCTTGGGTTTTCTCGGCTTTGGCACAATCCCAGGTTTCGGTTATGCGATCCATTCCCGCCATCGGTCGCAGGGATACGCGGCAGAGGCCGCTCGGGTGGCATTGGACTTCGGCTTTCAGCAATTGAATCTCGACCGTGTCGAGCTTTGGATTCATGAGGCGAACACGGCGTCCCAGAGGATGGCGGAATCGCTTGGGTTCGCTCGACGCGGCGCCTTTCGCCAGATCTACCCGCGAGAGGGACAATCGCGAGAAACGGCGGTGTATGGCGTCACGCGTGTGCAGTGGTCAAGAAGCGATACGCAGTCGGACGATCGAGCGACTTTGCCCATGGACAGCTGGCCGGTGTTTTATGGGGTTGAGCCGATACTGGGCGTGGCTGATGTCGGCACCGCCGTGCAGTTCTACCGCGAGCAATTAGGCTTTACGGTGGACTACGTGTTTGGCGACCCAGTTTCGCATGCTGGATTGTTCCGGGGCGAGTGGTCCACTCAAGGGCTGAGGCTGCAACTGACGCAGCGAGTCCTGGCGTCGGCTGCGCCTTCCGGCGCGCTATACATCACCGTCGCGCCGCGATTGGACGTACTTTATGACGAGTACCAGCGCAAGAACGTACCGATCACCGAGGCGCTTGCCGTGCAGCCCTGGGGGCGGCGCGAGTTCACAATCCGCGATCTGGATGGCAATCTCCTGCGCTTCGGCGAACCGGCGTAGCTAAGCACACGCCTGTTTGTTCGTAGGGGACCCAGCGTCGAATGAATGACCGCCTTGCGGAAGGACGACTGTCGCATGTGGGTCGGTCACCGCCCGCTGGCAAAGGCGCACGCTGGATCTTCCTCCAACCGGACGGAGATCGTCATGGAAACCCGTAATGAGCTCCCTGTCCTCCCGCGTGCATTGGAACAAAGGCAAGCTGACCGGACAAAAACCACCATTGAAGGCTTGCTGAAATCTGGGCTATTCGAACGAGGCTGCAGGTGGCAGCAAGCATCCGCGATTTGGCTCTGTTCAATCTTGCGATTGATAGCAAACTTCGAGCAGCGCGTCGGGTGATTGAGCGCGGGCACCCGGTCATCGAGGTGGCAGCCCGACTCGGAAATCAGCATGGAGTTGTATCGCTGGATCAATGAGCGCCGCCTAACAAGTGATCACCGAACTGCTCTCGCAGGCGGTTTTTCAGGATCTTTCCAGTCGCGCCCAAAGGGACGGCATCGACGAAGACCACGTCGTCCGGGATCCACCACTTTGCAACCTTGCCCTCGTAGAACATACGCATCTGCTCACCCGTCAAATCCGCCTCCGGCTTTCGAACAACGATGAGCAAGGGACGCTCATCCCACTTGGCATGCTTCGCGCCAATGCACGCCGCTTGCGACACCGCTGGATGCGCCATTGCGATGTTTTCGAGTTCAATGGAACCGATCCATTCACCTCCCGACTTGATTACGTCCTTGCTTCTGTCGGTGATCTGCATGAATCCATCTGCATCGATGGTGGCGACATCTCCCGTCGGGAACCAGCCATGCGCTCCGCCGTCGATCCTCAGCGGGTTCCCGTCTTCACTTCTAAAGTAGTTTCGTACCACCCACGGGCCGCGCACCAGCAGCTCGCCTGAGGTCTGGCCGTTCCATGGCAGTTCCGCCCCGTCCTGGTCAACGATCTTCATGTCTACACCAAACACGGCACGCCCCTGCTTGCATTGCACTGCATGGCGGTCGATGGCGGACATTGTCGAGTGCCTGGACTTCAACGTGCCAACCGTACCAAGCGGGCTCAGCTCCGTCATCCCCCAAGCATGCAGCACTTGAACGCCGTGGTCCTCCTGGAACGTGCGCAGCATGCTTGGCGAGCAAGCCGCACCTCCAATCACGGTGCGCTTCATGTTCGAGAACGCAAGTCCATTCTGCTCGACGTAGCCTAGCAGGCCTTGCCAGACCGTCGGAACTCCGGCGGAGAGGGTGACTTGTTCAGCCTCAAACAATTCGTAAAGGGATTTACCGTCCAGAGCAGGACCAGGAAACACCAATTTGGCGCCCACCATGCAAGCGATATACGGTATGCCCCAGGCATTCACATGGAACATCGGCACCACGGGCAGAATCGTGTCGCGCGACGAGCAATTCAGCGCATCGGGAAGCGCCGCTGCAAAAGTATGCAGAAGTGTCGAGCGATGACTATACAGAACGCCTTTCGGGTTGCCGGTTGTTCCCGACGTGTAGCAAAGGGTGCTGGCACTATCCTCGTCCAGGCTCGGCCATTCGTAGTCCGGCGAGCTATCCTCGAGCAGATCCTCATAGCACAGCAGGTTCGCAATGCCGCAATCCTCCGGCATGTGCGCCCGGTCCGTCATGGCCACAAAGGCCTTGACCGTCGTGCAGCGCGCGGCGATTGCCTGGACCAGCGGCAGGAAGGTCAGATCGAAGAAGATGTATTTGTCTTCGGCGTGATCGGCAATGTATACGACCTGGTCCTCGTGCAAGCGAGGGTTGATGGTGTGCATCACCGCGCCCATGCCAGAAACACCGTAGTACAACTCCATATGTCGATAGCCGTTCCATGCCAGCGTGCCCACTCGGTCGGAAGGCTTGACGTCGAGGTTGGCGAGAGCATTGGCCAACTGGCGCGCACGACGGTGACAGTCGCGGAAGGTATAGCGGTGCAGATCGCCCTCCACCCGCCGCGACACGATCTCCGTATCGCCGTGGTGACGATCGGCGTGGACGATCAGTGAGGAAATCAACATCTGCTTGTGCATCATCAAACCGTTCATAGCTCAACAAACCTGTATGCGTGGATATTGGAGGCACGCCGGTGGCATTCTCTTGCCACCGGCTCCGGCATCTGGTGCGCTTCGTCAGATCACGACGCCACCATTAGGGCTGACCACCTGGCCTACCAGGTAATGGTCGCCGGCCAGATAGGTCACCGTCGATGCGTATTCCTGCATCGTGCCAAGGCGTCCGGCGGGGACCATCTGCCAGAACTGGTTGCGCTTCTCCTCACCAGCTCGTTCGAAATACTCCGTGAAGTCAGGAGTTGCCACACCACCTGGCGCCATGGCATTGACAAATATATTGGCGCCGGCCACTTCGGCGGCGACCGACTTGGTGAAGGCGATGACAGCGCCTTTGGTGGCACCGTAATGCGGGCTATGCGCGCTCATCGCCGAGAGGCCGGCGATCGAAGCAATGTTGATGATCTTGCCGTCACGCTGCGCCTCCATCAGTCTGAGCGCTGCGCGAGTGCAATAGAACAGGCCGTGCACATTGACATCCCAGTAGCGATGCCATTCCTCGTCGCTCATGGTGCTTGTGAATCCCAGCGACTGGCGCGGCACCGGCGAAGTGATATAGGCGTAGTGCTTGTTGCGACGCTCGGTGTCAACCGGCCGGTTGGGCACCAGCGCAGCGTTATTCACCAGGATGTGCAATGTGCCGAATCGCTCGACGATGGCGCCGAACATGCTGTCGACCTCCACAGGCGATGACACGTCGCAGCGCAGCGACAGACATTGCGCACCGGCAGCTTCCACTGCCGCGTGCGTCTGCTCGAGTGCAGGCAAGTCGATATCACAGATCACGAGGTGGGCGCCTGCCGTGGCGAGGTCAAGCGCGATAGCGCCGCCCATCCCCCGACCGGCGCCGGTAACCAGGGCCACACGGCCTGCAAGAGGTTGTCTTTGGTGTTGCATCATGATTCCTTACTTCGTCGTTTGCAGGAATGGCAAGTTGACAGCCGGCTGCTTGCACGACACGCGCGCAGCCAGTGCGAAGAACAGTGCCGAAGAGATGGCCAGCGCGTCAGTGGTCAGCAGCACCCGTGTCAGCGGCACCGTCACGCCGTTGGCGATGAGGTAGTCTGTTGCAGCACCAACGACCACGGTGCCAGTCGCAAGCGCGAAGACATTGATGCACAGCATCGTGAAGCCGGAGATCGTCGAACGCATATTCTGCGGAGTCATGCTTGCGATGGCCGCATTGGCCGGCCCATAAATTGCCAGCGGCAGGAAGAACGCAACGCACATGCCGATATAGAACAGGGCGGAGCCTGCTGGGGCGAGACGACAGGCGATAACGAACGGCGCGCTGACGACGACTAGCAGCGCGATAAAGCTTGCGTGTCCGCCACGGAACCTGTGCGCCACGCGGTCACTGAGCACGCCACCCGCCACCGCGCCGAGTGTGCCGAATACCAGTTGCAGCGCACCGATGCGGGTGGCGATGCCGTTGGCGTCCATGCCGCGCTCATTCACCAACCACAGTTGCATGAAGGAGAGGCTGGCGAACGCGACGTGAGTCAGCACGAAGCCAACGATGGTGAAGCGAAGTGCACGGTGCCCCCAGATCAGCTGGAGGACGGCCCGGACCTGTTGCATGGCGGGGGCCCCACGTTCCTGAGGCGCGACCTGGCCGCGATCTTCCTTGAGCCATGCCAGCGGTACGGCGATGGCGACGCCAATCATGCCCAGAATGTAAAAGGTGTCGCGCCAGCCGTGGGTGGCACCAAGCGTGCCGGCCAGCAGGAAGCTGCAACCGATACCGAGAGGAATGCCCATGAAGAACAGGCCCATCGCCGTGCCACGCCGCTTCTCCGGGAAAAGCTCGGCAAGCAGGCTCACCGCGGCTGGCACGAGCGCCGCTTCGCCGCTAGCAACGAAGAAGCGTGCAATGGCCATTTGCTCGAAGCTCTGTGCATGCCCGGAAGCCCAGGTGCAGCCGCTCCAGATCAGCACGCCGGCCGCGATGATCCGCGTACGGCTGAAGCGATCCGCAAGCGTTCCCATGATCATCGCCATGCCACCGAAGCTCAGCACCCACACCGCGCCGACCAGGAAGCCATATTGCGCGTTGTTGATCGCCAGGTCCTTGATGATCTGGGGCGAGAATCCCAGCAACATGTTGCGATCGATGTGCGCAAGCAGGTGGATGGTCAACAGGGTCGCCAGAACGGCTGAAGGGCTTTTCTTCCACAGCATTGGATGTCTCCACTTCTAGGAACTGTCGTCACAGGCGGACGGCATGCGGGACGCTGCCGCGCGCCGTCCGGGGACACACGTGTCAGGCCGCCTTGCGCAAGGGCACACCGCGCTGCGCCGGCGCACGGTTGGGGACCATGCCCAAGGCGTTCAGCGTCTCTTCCGCGGATTTCCACTGGGTACCGATTTGGTAGATGCGGCGCGCATCCTCTCCGGTAGCAATGTCGCGGTTCAGTTCGCGGGCAATGCGTACCATTTGCTCGATCTGCTGGACCGAGGTCGCGCGCTTGCCGTCAGGGCCGAACAGCGTGTCTTCGATGCCGACACGCACATGCAGGCCAAGCGCGATTGCCATCGTGTTCATCGGCACCACATTGCGGTTCAGGGTTTCGATGGTGAGGACAGCGCCATCCGGGGTACGACGCGCGAACTCGAGCATGTCGGCCGGATGCAACCCGGCCGCACCGCCACCGATCGCCACGTAGTTCAGATTCAGTGGTCCGGTGTAGAGGCCCTTGCGGATCAGGCGCTCGAGTGTTTCCAGTTGCGTCACGTTGCCTAGCATGAACTGCGGTTGAATGCCGTTTTCGACCAGCCGCTTGAGGTGCTCGACATGCCATGAGGGGTTGGACGGCGAGATCATGTCGCGATAGGCCGCCTGCAGCGCGGGATTCAGGAGCGAGGTGCCGGCGATGTCCGCTTCGGTCATCAACTCCATCACATTCATCTGGCTGGTATTGATTGCCACCGTCACCTGGTCTGGACGGGGGTCCAGTTCAGCCAACATATGACGCGTGTCGTCATTCAGCCACTTGGCGGCTTGGCCCTCATCTTCGGGTGCGAATGAAATCGAACCACCGACCTGCAATACCATCTTGGGAACGGCCTCGCGCAGGAGAGCGAGCAATTCATTGAATTTCGACAGCCGCTTGCTGCCCTTGCCGTCCACCTCGCGCACATGGACGTGCAGCACGGTGGCGCCGGCGTTGTAGCAGTCCACAGCCTTCTGGACCTGCTCGTCCATCGTGACCGGGATATCGTCCGAGTCGCCGGGGATCCATTGCGGACCGTACGGCGCCACCTGGATTACGAGCTTTTCCTGGTTCTCGGGCAACAGGGAGTCGTCTAGGAATTGCATGGTCAAGTACCTTGAATGAGTGATTGGGAGAAAGGTTGATCAGGCAGCGGCGCGCTCGGCTTCGGGCTTTTGTTGCGCCATGGCGGCCAGCTCTTCCAGGAGAATCGGCGCGCCCAGGCTGCTGGAGTGAATGCCCAGCACACTGACGGCCTGCAGAACGGCGGCGATCTCTTCCCGCGTGGCCCCGAGCTCAAGCGCCTTGCGGATGTGGCGGCGCGTGCCCGGCGCGTACATGTGGGTGCATGACGCGTCCACCGCGATAGCGAGGAACTCGAGCACCTTTGGCTCCAGTACGCCCGACGTCATCGTGTGTGCGCCCATGGCCATGAATTTTTCGGTCCAGACGGGATCCACTTCCGCGATCGGATCCCATGCCGCGTTCCAGTTGCCCGTCTTGCGCAATTGGTCGCAAATGGGGGTAGCCACGGCCTTGTCGCTCATCGTTTGCCTCCTGACAGTTTTGAACTGGCGCCGCGTCATGGCGCCTTGGGTCCAAGTATCGGAGACCGCCGATGGGTTGATTTGACATACCGGGCGTTTTTATTTACATATCGGGCAACGTGGGAGAAACGCAAAAATGGCTTACCTCGTTCGCAGCACTGCCCTGACCGACTACCTGAAGGTGGCGAGGTCCGTCGGTATTGATCCGTACCGCTTCCTCAGGGACAACAGGATCGATCCGTCCGCACTGGCCTCGGATGTCATGATTCCGGCCGAGGCGGTGGCGCGCCTGCTGGAGGAATCGGCCGAGGCTGCGGGAATCGCGGACTTCGGCCTGCGCATGGCGCAGAGCCGCGAGCTGTCCAACCTTGGGCCCCTCGCCTTTGTGATGCAGGAGCAGCCCACGCTGCGCAAGGCACTCGACTCCGTCGCCCGTTATCTCCGGTTGCAGAACGAAGCGCTTCACATGCGGATCGAGGAGAGCGAGGGCATCGTTCTCATCCGGGAGGATGTACTGGATGGCTTTGCCGGCACCGTGCGACAGGCGATGCAGTTGGTGCTGGGGGTGCTGCATCGGACGCTGACAACCATTCTTGGTGCCACCTGGCGGCCAAGAGCCATCTGCTTTACGCATGCGGCTCCCTCAAGCGTTGCCATGTACGAGAGGGTGTTCGGCGCCTCGGTTCTGTTCAAGCAGGATTTCGATGGCCTGGTTTGCCGGGCGTCCGATCTGGAGGTCGCGATCCCGGCTTACGACCCGGTAATGGCACAGCAGGTACGCCGGCACCTCGATACGCTGCTGGCGCAGTCCAATGCGTCCATGTCCGAGCAGGTACGAAAGCTCGTCATCACGCTGCTTCCTTCCGGCACCTGCTCCCTGGATCGCGTAGCGCAGCATCTGGGCGTCTCTCGCAGGACCGTATCCAGCCGCCTCGCGCAACACGGCGAAAGCTATCTGTCGATAGTCGACGACGTTCGGGAGGAAATGATCAAGGGATACCTGTCCAGTACCAATCGGCCCGTGTCGGAAGTCGCGACGTTGGCGGGGTTCTCATCCTTGAGCGCTTTCTCACGCTGGTTCGGGCGCCGGTTCGGATGCAGTGTGTCCCGGTGGCGCAGCAAAAGCCGCCACTTGATGGTTTCCGGTAATACGGGCACCGAGCCGTCATCCGCGGTGCAGGGCACTGCGACAGGCGAACACTCTGTCGGCATGCCTGTCGCCTTGTCCGCCTCGGATCTTCCTGCCGATCCCGACGTATTGGGCGCCATTGCACTTGAACAAAACCGGCTGGCATGTGCCTTGTGGGAGGAACTGGAGAGTTTAAGGCGACGGGTCGCACAGGCCCCCGGACTTCCCGGCCCAGCGCCTTGATCCGCACGCGCTCCTATCCTCAACTCCGATCTCAACAGGTCGAGACCCTAAGCCACATCGTGAGGCGTTCCGCGAGCGTTGTACGCAACGAGGCACTTTGCGGTGGATCCCACACCGCACACCGATCCATTCCACACATTCGAGTGTGTTCCATTTGGTTGACAAGCGCAGAGCGCAGTACTTTCGGGATTACATGGCCTATGCTGACATTGGCAAAGCCCTACCCAAACGTTTTCGGATCGCTGATGGGAAGTCACATAAGGATGCAGTGACTCGTCAAATCCACGGCGGCAGGGGCACTCCGAATCGGCGCGAAAAATTTCGACCGAGTCGTGTTCCCCGTTGGGCAACTCTCTATGCGTTCACAGGACTGTTGGCAAAGGATTTAGATATGGCCACGAGAAATTTGCTGGCAGCGCTTGCTCTGTGCGCAACCCTGGGCGGTATGGCCACATCCGTGGATGCCTACTTTGACCATCCCCTGAGTGGAACCGTGATCGGAAGCATGAACAAGACCGAGAAGGACGAACTCCTGCAGGCCGTCAACAAGGTACTGGATGACGGGGCAGACCGCACGGCCGTCCCATGGAACTACCCTGCAACCGGCTCGCGCAAGGAGATCAAGGGGAAACTTACGCCCCTTAAATCAACGACCGATCAGGGACAGTCCTGCCGCCAACTGAACGTCCGGTTGCAGCGCGCCCAAAAGAGCGGGAACTGGACCGGCTGGTTCTGCAAGCAAAGCGACGGTCGTTGGCTCTCACGCAAAGTACCGGGCAACTAAGTACCATGCCGCATTCGCGCGGGAGGATATTGGATATGGGCATTCCCGCCGCCGCCAAAGGCGTAGCCCGCGCGCCTTCCTGAATCGTCCAATCCCGCGTTTTGCCAGGCCACGGACATGCCTTAGGGTGCGAAGGCCAGAAAAAGATAAGCTGCCAGCACGATCATGTGCACAATACCTTGAAGGATATTGGTCCGACCCATGCCCAGAGTGAGCGTGCTGACCACTATCGTCAGTGCCAGCAGCACGGTTTCCTTCGGCTCAAGCCCGAGTGCCAGCGGGCGATCGATTGCAGCCGATACTGCCGCGACACTGGGTATGGTGAGACCAATGCAGGCCAGAACCGAGCCCAGCGCCAGATTCAGGCTGGTCTGCAGACGATTGGCCATTGCCGAGCGCAAGGCAGCCAACCCTTCCGGCAAGAGCACCAGCGCAGCGATCACGATGCCGACCATAGCCTCCGGCGCACCCATCAGTTCCACCCCAGCCTCCACGGCTGGCGACAACTGCTTGGCCAGTCCCACCACTGCCACGAGGCAAACAACCAGCATCAGGGCACTGATCAGTGCAACAGCCGAAGTCGGCGGCGGCGCGTGCTCGCTTTCATCCGAACTGCCCTCGATCAGGAAGTAATCCCTGTGACGTATTGTCTGCACGAAAATGAAGCTGCAGTACAAGACCAGTGAGCTCACGCCGGCGAATGCCAGTTGCGAGCGGGAAAACTCGGGTCCCGGAGTGGCGGAGGTGTAATTCGGAAGCACCATGGTCAGCACGGCAAGTGCTGCCAGCACCGCCAGGGCAACGTTTGCGCCCGGTGCCTGAAAGACCTGCTCGCGGTGTCGCAGCGCGCCCATGAACAGGCACAGGCCCACAATGCCATTGCACACCAGCATGACCGCGGCGAATACCGTGTCGCGTGCCAGTGCGGCCTTCTCAGGTCCGGCCGACACCATCATTGAAACGATCAACGCTACCTCGATGACGGTAATCGATACGGCAAGCACCAGCGTGCCGAACGGCTCGCCCACCTTGTGGGCAACCATCTCTGCGTGGTGAACTGCCGCGAATACGGAGCCGGCCAGGGCAAGCGCGGCCAACCACTGCAGCCAGCCCTGCGCGAAGAGCATTCCCGCGATCAGAATAATCCAACCGGCCAGCGGAGCCAAAATTGTCCAGGTCGTTAGCTTGTTGGAGGATGACAAGGGGGGGCCCCAAACTTTATCGTGTTAAATGCCTGATATCTCGCGGCGCGGACTTACCGGCATCGCCATGGACATGCCAGTTGACCGCGGCGTTTTCATGTCCTGCCAGAAGCAGTTCGCGATAGCGGTTTTCAGTGTAGTGTAGGCCCGCGAATAGCGCGAGGCTTCCAGCGCCGGTGACCTCCGCCGGGGATTCTGTAGCCAATCAGGCCCGTGAGTCGGTTGTCGCGATATTGTCGAAATCCAGCAAAGCTCGACGGACTGTGGCAGAGGGTTGATTGCGATGGGCAAAGAAAAGGATGGAATCGAAAGCAAGTCGGCGTGGCGTGGATAGACTGACGGCAAAGGCCTGATGTCGTATGGCAGCGGCCATGACGACCAGATGCGTATGCAGCGCTGAGACATCGCCAGCGCGAAATCGGCGTGCCGACCAGCGGCAAGCACATCATTGGGAGCGACTGCCCGGCTCACCAGCGAGTTGACGATCCTGGTACCTACCTGTCCAGAGCCATGAAAAGGGATCCGGCCTTGAGAAGGCCAGCCGGGCTTCGACGGACCCCCAAACTGCCGGCTTCGAGCGTGACACAACCCTTCCAGCAGAGATTGTCTTGCCATCTCGTAGTAGTGGGCCTTTTGCAACGGCGAGGTTGCCGCCCATCAGCCAGTCTGCGTGGGCATACCGAGGCAATGCAGCTCTGAACTGAAACGCCATGAAACAGCGCATGAAGGGCCCGCAGCGGTCCTCGCATTCTGCGTCAGAACGCCGCTTATCGGCACGACTCGGCCCTTCGTCGAATGGCTCTGTTGGGTCGGCAACGGCCATGTTGTGATCTGCCGCGTGTCGGGATTACCTCCGCGCCAGTCCAACTGAGCACTACAGCGGCCGCGCCCCTGCTTGGTCTTAGCGTGCAATATTTTCCGTTTTCTGAAGCGACCCCTATCAGGCAAGGCGGCAACTGCGCAATCAGTAGCACCAACTGATCGCGTGAGACCTTCGGCTTGACCAGCACTGCCTTGCCGGCCTCGTCGACGCCATGAATGGCAAACACATTCTTGGCGAGATCAATTCCAACGGTAACGATAGCCATGGACTTCCCCCTTCGTTGGTTGTGATGCAGCTTCGACACGCCATCATGGCACGTCGGTGCCAACTGGCGGCTTCCGCCGCAACCTCGGGACGGGGAAGTCCCTTCCATTCGATCACCCCCGCTAGGCGTCCCTATCCGGATCGGCCGAATTGATGCTCAGAGGAGGCGTCCGGTGGGGCAGCACGCGTCGGACGAAGGCAATTGCACCGTCGCCAGTTGGGAACCGGCCGGTGACATATTTTGGCCCCCGCTTCGTTTTTGCCAATTGGAGCCGCTCCGCCAGACGTCCCAGTATCTCGTCATTGCCGGCGATGATGTACCGGTCTGCGGTTAGAGCAAGCAATTCGTTCACCCGCTCGACCTGCTCGGGCCGCGCCGATCCGGTGCCTCGGCGTCTTCTATTGCCGGTTAGAGAAATCAGGCACGTTGCCGTGAGCGGAAAAAGGATCATCGCCTCGTCCGACCGAAACCAACGGTGTCTTTCCTGAAGCGGGACTCCAATACCACGGGCGAATCGCAGGTCACGTATCGCGACTGAGGATCCGTTGGCCTGATGATCTGCAGATCCCTGTCCACCAGCGAATCGACCACTGCCTTCCACAGGCGCAAGTTGTCCATGAGTGCCGCTTGAGGGTCGACTTCGATGTCGTACTGGCCACCACGGACAAACTGCACTATGCCCTCTGCCTCCGCTTTGAGTTCCTCTTTGGTGCGGTGCACACCTTTGTCTCGGTACATGGCGCCGAGGATTTTCATCGCGCGATCGACCGACCCCACGGCGACCTTCGCTACGCTGTCGACAAAGCCAGCTTTCACCAACTTCGCATCAGCCATCGCTCCAGGCGTTCGCAATTCCGCGAACGCGATGAAGCTGATCAGGTATTCGATATCGGTAGCTGTGTAGCCCTTTGCGGATTCGAATCGTGGTATCGCGTCTGCCAATCCAGATTCAACTTGCGATAGGAGTTCCTCGATTTCGTAGCGTCGGCGGCCCTGGTCATCTTCGAACGTGTAGATATGCGTTTCTAGGCCCGTGTTGCCCACGGTCTGGCGCCTCATCTCGCCAGTTTGGCGATCAAAAACGGCTACTCCACCTCCAGTTGTGAACCCATTCAGGTACATGCGGGGAAGGTAGTGCTGCCGCTTGGGGCCCTGCAATTTAGGTTCCCGATCCATGGTTGTCCTTTCTGGCGTACCTTTCGTGCGAAGAATAGCAGTGACCCACCAGGGAGCCACAGCAAGGCTCTGCCGTTCAGGCCCTCGACCAAGATAAGGGGAATCCGGAGGCACCTCGGTTTGACGCGCGGATAACCGGCCGCTATCCGACCCGGTAAAACTCCTTACTTTGCCCCGCATTGACCGCCCGCTGCAGCCAGTCGGGCATCTCGCCGGTCCCGTCCCAGCGCTGTCCCGCGGCGTTGCGGTAGCAGACCTCCGGCGGCGGCGCTTGTGGGGGCGGCGGGGGCGGTGGTGGAGGGGGCGGCGGATCGAAGCACCCTGCCGCTGCCAGCTCCTCCATGGTCAGCCCGTAGTGGCCCCTGACCAAGATACGCCCTTAAGCCTGCAGAGCATAAGGGCGTATCCCGGTCACCCCTCAATCACCCCTTGTCGCGCTTGGACGGCATCAGCGCTCAACGTCAATTCGAGACGGGCCGCCTGCCACACGAAGCACGTTGCCATCTGGCGTCATCTGCCGCGGAAGATCGTTGAATGTCGATCGGCCCGGCCTTGCCGTTGTGGCAGGCCGTAACGTGGATACCGCCGCTACGCGACGCGCCCGGCTGATTGCAGGAGCACCCACACGACTTTTCTTCGGTTTATGTGCCGATGGCTTCGGGTGTTTCGCGGCAGAACTGCGCGCCTCCGGCGGGTTCCAGACTTCTATGTAGCGCTCGCCGGCAAACGCCGAGGTTGCCAGTACTATCGTTGCCAGGCCGACCAGTAGATTCTTGGCCAATCTCGTCTCCGCGTTGTGTTGTCGCGACTGGAGCGAGTTCCGCTTTTGGCCGCAGCGTATTCTCGCACACCGGCCCTGAACCAAACGCGGGGGTCAGTCGAACGCGACCGTCTGTTGGTGTCCGACCGGAGACCGTCAGTTCAACCCGAGGCTGTGCCCCGGCGCGCGCGGTTGGAGCAGGCCGTGGCCAGCATGCGCGCGCAGGATGGAGGCGGGCCGGTGATCCGACCCTCAGCCGAGCGTGCGTCCGACGACGACGGCCATCGTCGCAGCGTGTCCTTCCGCCACGCCTGTGCGCCAGTTCGGCGCCACCCCGCGTCGCGGGCCATCCGATGATCCGCACGCTGGATCCGGCGCTGCCGTATCAATCAGCGCCAAAAGCACCATCCCCCCTTGCTGGAAGCAGCTTTCCGGGTCGCCACCGCTACATTCTGTGCGATTCGAGCGATTAGCCCACCGGACTCAATGCGGCAAATCACTTAGTGGTGCGCATTGCCCCGGACAGCATAACCCTCTTGCCTGTAGCTCGAGGCACCTCAATCAGCAAAGCTTTCGCAACGTCAGTAGCCTCGATTGGCTTGTAGTTCGAGGGAATTAGGAAGCCGACAGCTTTGCTGAACGCAAATCCAAGCTGCTCGCCCCGCCGGTTCGGCTGTCCCACAGCCTCCCGATCTCCAACAAGGAGAGATGGACGCACAATGACTAGTCCTTCGAATGGCATTTGCGTCAACGCATTCTCGAGACTCCCCTTCACGCGGCTATAGAACACTTTCGAGTTGGAGTCGGCTCCCATCGCGCTCACCAAGCCTAACTTCCGGACGCCAGAGATCAATGCCGCCTTCGCCACCGCCAGATTGGCATCGTAGTCGATGGCCCGGAACGCAGCTTGGCTGCCGGCGACTTTGATTGTTGTCCCAAGTGCAAGGTACAACTCGTCTGCGGCCGGCAGGGAAGGTAGGGCGGCAAAGTCGACGACATGGGCTGTCAGTTTGGCATGTTGAATCCCAGGTGTCCTGCGGACGAGGCTGTGTACCTTAGCCACCGTTACGTCGGCCAACAAGCCATTAAGAATCTCTCTGCCAACCAAGCCGGTGGCGCCTGCGATGATGATGGTTCGAGTTGCCATTGGCAGATACTCGTAATGATCGAAAATCCGGTCAAACTGATGCGGAAGGGATCGCCCAGGATTTCCAAATATCTTAAGCGTAACGGAGGCGAAACTATTCACGGATGAAGCGGAACCTGTAGTTATCTCCGTTCCATTCGACCACCTGCCCAATGAGATCATCGCGAACGAAAAATTCCTTTGGAATGCTGCTGGCACTCCCCCCTGCTTCTACACGCTCCGTATCTGCTGTACGGACAATCACTAGCCGCACCTCGGAGGACAAGTCAAAGGCCTTTGCCACGTTTTCACGGAACTCCCTGTTCCCAGGGCCATGCCAGCGACTGGCCTTGTCAGCAAACTCCAATGTCCCGGGCATTCCTGGCTGCCGGTGATGATCCCAAAGACTGACGACCAGCGCCCCGTTCGCCGTCCATGATGAAACAGACCATTGGACGTTGCGCAGCGTAGCCCCGTACTTGGCGAAGGCGTCCTTGATACCCAGTTTGGCCATGATCGGAGGTCACTCACAGAGGAAGACTGCCAATAACGAACTGCATAGTTTATGCCGAACTGTTGACGACGGCAGCCATCGTGCGCTGCAGCCGACGAGCCCGCATCAAGGCCCGTCTCTCTCGAGCTGGGCTATTTCGGTGACGGTGGCTCGCACGCCTCCATCGTCCTGCACTGCGAGAGCATAAGGGCGTATCCCTGCCACCCTCGAGCAGGCTACCATTTGCCGTCGTGATCGAGCATTGCTCTACAAGGACCCGACCCGGTAAAACTCCACGGTCTGCCCCGCATTGACCGCCCGCCGCAGCCAGTCGGGCATCTCGCCCTGCCCGTCCCAACTCTGCCCCGCGGCGTTGCGGTAGCAGACCACCGGCGATGGTGCGGGTGGGGCGGCGGCTCGAAGCACCCCCGACGCATCGAGCTCCCCCATCATCAGCCCATAGTCGGCCATCTGCTCCTGGATCCAGCGGATCGCCGCCGTCCGCTCAGTTTTTGCTGTCATCGCTGCCGCCACTGCTGTCGTTGCCTTCGTCCTGATTGTGGTCCCTTAGAGCCCAAGGGGAAGAGCCGGGCAACGAGCGGGGGGCGGCGGCGGACCGGCCGCGCCCGCCAACCTGTCATTCAGTACAAGAGATCGATTAGGAAACGCTCGGGCTTTTTGCCAATCCACGCGGGAGCCCTACCGCGCCCCGACCAGGTCTGGCCCGTCTTGGGGTTGCGGTACCTCGGAGGCTGCGCGGCCTTCGTCTTGGTCGGAACAGCGCGGGCAGCGGGCGCAACACTGGGCTTGCCCGCAATGTCCTCAATGCTGAGGTCGTACTCCTGCATCCACTGCCGAATCTCCTCCACGACCTTTGGCACTTCCGTGGCTCGCAACTGCTCAAGTTGCGCATTGACAGATGCCAGTTGAGCGAGCAGTGAGGATGGGGACGGGCTTTGGGTTGCGGTAGGCGTTTTTTGCTCCTGTCGCGGCTTCCGGGTTGGCGTCTTCTGAGTCGGTGCTTCCGGGGCAGCCTCCACGCCAGGCAGGGTTATCTGCTTCGGCCCGCGCTTCCGGGTTGGGGTCTCTTGAGTCGTGACTTCTGGGGCGGCAACTTCGGCTAGGGTTTTCGGCTTCCGACCGCGCTTCGGGGCCCGTGTCTCTTCCGGCGCAGCTGCCGGAGCGGCAGTTTCGGTGAGCGCTTTCGGCTTCCGACCGCGCTTCGGGGCCCGCGTCTCTGCCGGAGCGGCAGTTTCGGTGAGCGCTTTCGGCTTCCGATCGCGCTTCGGGGCCCGTGTCTCTTCCGGCGCAGCTTCCGGAGCTGGGGCGTCAAGCGGTGCTACCGGGGCGGCCGTTTCGGTCAGTTCGTCCTGGGCGGCAGCTTCCATCGGATCGTCCGTGGCCAGGACTTCAACCGGAGCTTCGGCCACGGCTTCCGTGGTCGCTTCCGAGGGCATGGCTTCCATGGGCGCTTCCGGGGCGTCGGATTCAGTCAACGCTGCCGAGGCGGCGGCTTCCCTCGATGCTTCCGGTGCCACGTCTTCCGTTGAAGCGTCCGGGGGGGCGTAAGACCGCCGGCGCCGATAGGACACGGTCGCCGTCGGGCCGCTATCCCGGCTTGTCGACCAGAAGTCCAAGCGTTGGGCCTGAGTGTCAACGCTGCCACTACCGACGCCTGCACCACTGGCTTCACCCATGGCGGGATCCGCGTCGCGCATCGCCTCAGCGATGGGAAGCTCCATCTGACCCAATCCGTTCGTCGCATTGCTCGCGACACGGGGTTCAACCTCTTGCTCTGGGGCCAATTTGTTCTCCTTCATTGAAGCCACTGCCCGTGCAGACGCTTCCTAATCCCATAGACGGTGAGACCTGGTCTCTTGCGTGTCGTTCGCATCTCGCCTGCGCCCAGCCTTCCTGACGCATTCTCGCCGATGCGAAAGGCGCAGTCCCGGGAAGCCGCGCTCCTGATGGAGCCGACGGCCGGGGTCGCGCGGTGGATCGCTTCCTTTGCACCGGTCCGGCTCTCGCGCAACCGCTTGGCACCTCGTCACCTCCGCCATGGGACAGCGGGCTGCATGCATCGGTGGACCTATCCCACCCGGTAAAACTCCTTGCTCTGCCCCGCATTGACCGCCCGCCGCAGCCAGTCGGGCATCTCGCCCTGCCCGTCCCAGCTCTGCCCCGCGGCGTTGCGGTAGCAGACCACCGGCGGCGCGGGTGGGGGCGGAGGCGGAGGCTCGGGTGGGGGCGGCGGGGGCGGCGGATCGAAGCACCCCGCCGCGGCCAATTCCTCCATGGTCAGCCCGTAGTCGGCCATCTCGGCCTGGATCCAGCGGATCGCCGCCGCCCGCTCAGTCTTTGCTGTCATCGTGTTCGTTGTCGCTGCTATCGCTGCGATCGCTGCTGTCGCCGCCCTCTTCCGGGCGCGGGGCGCTCGCCCCCTGGACTTCGGCTGGCGGTTCGCTTGGTGTGTCGCTTGGTGTGTCGCTGGCGGAAGGGGCCGGGCCGCCGGCCTTGCGCCGCCGTCGCTCGGCGCTAGCCCCCTCCCCCCGCTCGCGCGGCGCCAGCCGTAATTCTGCCAGCAGCTGGCGCGCCAGCGCCGATTCGGCTTCGGCGCGCTCGGCCCGGCGCTGCGCCGCGGCCAGTGCCGCCTGCACCGCGTCCCGGTCGTCGGCCGCTTTCCGCGCGGCGGCGTCGGCGGCCGCGCGCCGCGTGGTGAGCTGCTCGGTGAGCGCCGCGACCTGGGTCTCGAGCCGAGCGCGGGCCTCGGCCTGCGCCACCGCCGCGTCGCGCGCCGCGGCGCGCGCCGCCGCCAGTTCGCCGCGCAACGCTTCGGCCGCGCGTTCGCTCTGCTGGCGCGCGGTGCGCTCCGCGTCCAGTTCGCGCAAGGCGCGGCGCTCGCTGGCCTCGGCCCGCTCCTGGGCAATGGCCACCTGCTCGCGGGCGCGCTCCAGCTCCGTCGAGAATTGCGTCCGCAATGCGTCCAGCTGCCGGCGCGCGCCCTCGAGTTCCGTTCGGCTGGCCTCGAGCCGCGCCTGCGTGGCCGCGTGGGCCTGGCGCTCGGCGGCCAACGCCGTGTCGCCCGCCTCGATGGTTTGCCGCGCGGTGTCCAGCTGGGCGACCAGCGCCGCGGCTTCCTCGCGCGCGAGCGCGGTCTCGGCGTGCGCGGCATCGCGCTCGGCCTCGGCCGCGCTGGCAGCCGCGCGCGCCTCGGCGCGCAGCGCGGCCAGCTCGCCGGTGGCGGCCTCGTTGGCCGCCTGCCAGATGGTCTGCACCGCCCCGGCCGCAATGTCCTTCAAGGCCTCCGGCAAGTCCGGGTGGTCGATGGTGACGCGGGTGCGCCCGCGCAACTCCTGCCAGAACGCCTGCAGCACCTCGGCGGGCGTGCCCATGCTGCCCTTGCGCACCAGCTGATAGAGCTTGTTGGCGGTGGGCGTGATGCCGTAGCGGAAGAACAGCAGGCCGCAGACCTCGCGGTACAGCGCGCGGGTTTCGGGGAAACGGCCGCGCAGTTCGGCGATGTCGTCGGCCAAGGCGGCGGACCGCTCGAAGTCGGGCGCGGCATCGGTCAAGTCCAGATCGGCGATGGTCATCGGGGGTAAAGTGTCGCGGGATCGATCAATATTACGACGTAATACGTTAAAAAGCAAACTCCAAGCGCCAACCTTTAGACATAAGTGTGCTTATGTCTATAATAAGGTCCTCACTCCACCCAGCCACTGCCCCGAGCTTGGACCTCCCCGCGCCCCCGCCTCCCTCCCCGCCCGCGTCTGGCCTGCTCGCCGTGCTGCCCACGCCGTTGGAGCGCCTGCACCTGCCGCCCGCGGTCTCCGGCGCCGCCGGTAGCAACCGCGCGCCCGCCACGGCCACGCGCATTGCCGCGGCCGACGACCTGGCCGCCGTCACCGCCTGGCTCGCGCGCTATGCCGACAGCGCGGCGACCCTCACCGCCTACCGCCGCGAGGTCGAGCGGCTGCTGCTGTGGACCGTGCTGCAGCTCGGCAAGCCGCTGTCGTCGCTGACGCACGAGGACCTGCTGGTCTATGAACGCTTCCTGGCCGACCCGCAGCCCGCGGCGCGCTGGGTGCTCGCCGGCAGCAAGAAGCTCGGCCGCGCCCACCCGGACTGGCGCCCGTTTGCCGGGCCGCTGTCGCCGGCGAGCGTGCGCCACGCGCTGGTGATCCTGAACGCCTGCTTTGCCTGGCTGACCGAGGCCGGCTACCTGGCCGGCAATCCGCTGGCTCTCGCGCGCCACCGGCGCGCGCCGACGCAGCCCCGCATCACGCGCTACCTGAGCCACGAGTTGTGGGACGCCGTCAAGGACGCCGTCGCGGCGATGCCGGGGACGACCGACACCGCCACCGCGCGCGAGCGGCTGCATGCGGCGCGCTGCCGCTGGCTGTTGAGCGTGCTCTATCTGGGCGGCTTGCGCGCGGCGGAAGTCACCGGCACGGCCATGGGGGCGTTCTTCTGCCGGCGCGATGCCCAGGGCGTCGAGCGCTGGTGGCTCGAGGTCACCGGCAAGGGCAACAAGACCCGGCTGGTGCCAGCCACCGACGAACTGATTGCCGAACTGGCACGCTACCGCCGCGCCCACGGGCTGGGGCCCACCCCGCACCCCGGCGAGACGCGCCCGCTGCTGCTGCCGGTGATCGGACGCGAGGGCCGCGACAACCGTGACCAAGGCCTGTCACGCGGCGCGCTGCACTTGATCCTGAAGGAAGTGTTCGGCCTGGCGGCCGCGCGCCTGCGCGCGCGCGGGCCCGAATGGGCGGCGCAGGCCGATGTCCTGGCCAGCGCCTCGGCCCACTGGCTGCGCCACACCGCCGGCTCGCACATGACGGACCGGCAGGTGGATTTGCGCTACGTCAGGGACAATTTTGGGCATGCGTCGATCTCGACGACCAGCGGATACCTGCACAGCGAGGAGGATGCGCGGCACGAGGCCACGCAGGCGCGGCATCGGATTGGGTGGACCCACAAGAATTAACGTCCCCCGCTGCCCGGGAAAGCTGGACTAAGAAGCTTGGGATATCGGTGGGTGACGCCTAGCATTGAGCCACT
>NZ_JAGIQA010000051.1 GCF_017814975.1 Cupriavidus consociatus | reverse complement strand
CCAGCGACAGCTTCCAGCTCTTGTCGCCTAGTTCGAAGGCGATGTACAGCCAGCCGGTGATCGTCGTATCCTGCCCGCGAAGGGCTGTGTCAGGCGCGTTCATCTGCGTGCTCCTTGAGAAACGAGACTCCGAATCCTCGTTTTACTCCAGGGGGCTTACTTCCGCGGCCCTTCATAGTATCTAGGTAACAGGTAGGTCAAATTAAGATGTTATTTCGCCTGCACCGCTCTATGTATTTTATAATGCACTTCGGAACGACCGCTGCCCCAGAAATCACGCTAAGGCGCTAGAGAATCTGCTCTACCTGGGCGCAAATGATCTTGCAGCCCGAGGGGATGACCCGAAGTGGTAGCAATGGGTGATGATACTGCGCGCTACGACTAGTCCAATGCGTCATTGAAAAAGCACCCCATTCGTGGTTAGATCAGGTGCATGGGAAAAATGAATCTGACCGAGCTCGAGCGAGAACAACTGTTGGCGGCTACTCGCAGCCGAACCATTCGGGCAGCCGACGCGCGCCGAGCCAGGCTGATCCTGATGCTTGAAGACGGCGAGTCGCGCGACGCGATCATTGAGCGGCTGGGGTGCGACTCGCGTTTCATATCGCGTTGGTCGAATCGGTTTCTGGCCGAGCGACTGTCCGGCTTGTACGCGCGCCACCCTGGGCGAGCGCCGCTGCAGCCGCCCGAGAAGCTTGAGGCGCGCATGCTGAACTACACGCTCAAACGCAAGCCTGCGGATGGGTCCACGCATTGGAGTAGCTACAGGCAACGTGTCGGTCACGGCTGTGCAGCGCATCTGGCGCAGACATGGCGTGCGCCCGCATCGATTGGACAAGCACATGATCTCCAATGATCCGGACTTCGAGATCAAGGCCGCGGACGTGATCGGGCTGTACCTGAACCCGCCCGCGCATGCGGTGGTGTTCTGCGTGGACGAGAAGACCGCAATTCAAGCCTTGGATCGCAAGGACCGGATGTTGCCGCTGTCGCCGGGGCGCGCCGAGAGTCATGGCTTTGAATACAAACGTAACGGCACGCTCAGCTTGTTTGCCGCACTCAATACAGCAACCGGAGAGGCGATCGGCAAGACTGCGCCACTCCATACCAGTGAGCCGTTTGTGGCCTTCCTCACTGACGTTGTGACCAGTCAGCCACCGGAGCAAGAAATCCATGTCATCTGCGATAACGTGAGCAGTCACAAGACAGAGCGCGTGCGCGACTTCCTCAGCGAACACCCCAACGTTCACATGCACCATACGCCGACCTACACGTCCTGGCTCAATCAGGTCGAGAACTGGTTTGCGCGCATTCAGCGCGATGTGATCGCACGAGGCGTCCTCACTTCGGTGAAGGACTTGGATCGCAAGCTGATGCGCTATATCCGTCAACACAACGAGAATCCCAAGCCAATCAAGTGGAAGTACGATGATCCATCGCGGCGAATTCGCCCGGTGCCAATTCAATGACGCAGTGGACTAGTACATTCGAGAATGTCGGGTTGGTGACGACGCTGGCAAGAGCAACTCTTCTCCTGTGGAGGTGACCCACGTGTGCACCATGCCTGAAACGCGTCCATCAAGCATTGTCTCCCGTCAACAAACGGTTAACCTGTCCTAGCTGGGTCGCTGCTGTGAGGATCCGGCCAAGGAGTCCGCCAGCCGAGACGATCTGCAAATGGATCACCCAAGCGGATCGCGATTCCGATTTCCTGGCCTGATGACAGCCGAACAGCGGGGACCAGCGTGGCTAAGCCGCGAGAACCGGCAGGTCAAAGTGAATAGGGAGATACTTGCGAAGACCTCGCCCGGTTTGCCCAGGGGAAACCGACACACTGCCCAATAAGGTACAGGTTCATGACTCGCTCAAACCAGGATCGCTATCCGTTGTCCAACATGGCGCCTAAGGTCTCGCGCAGTGTCCTGCTTGGAAGGAACGCTCACGCCGCGTGTGACGCCCTTGCACGCGCACATCCATAAAATTCACTTCCG
This sequence comes from Cupriavidus consociatus, assembly GCF_017814975.1. Lineage (GTDB taxonomy): Bacteria > Pseudomonadota > Gammaproteobacteria > Burkholderiales > Burkholderiaceae > Cupriavidus > Cupriavidus consociatus. The sequence continues at coordinate 22,199 of NZ_JAGIQA010000051.1, read as the reverse complement.
CTCGCCAAGTACATATGGGATACCACGAGTGCGCGCGCCACGTATGTGCCGATACGCACACTTCGATCAAGGCGACGCATATGCCGAGCGCTGGCGGGTTTTGCCACTCGGTTGTCGTCATCGATATCTACGGCCGCCACATCGTAGGCTGCGCCACGGGTAGTCAACTGCGCGCACTGATGTTGCAAGCGCTGGATATTGCGTTCGTGCGTAGTGACTCACCGCGCAGATCAAGGCTGCCGAATACACTTCTATTGCCTTCGGGCGATGTTGTGGAGAGGCCTATGTTGAGGCTTCGATGGGATCGGATGGTCCGTGAGACTACACCGAGGGCTGATACAACCCACGTCGCCTGCACGACGCCCTGGGCTATCACTCCCCGAAGGAATTTTAAAAAACCACCCGTCGGTATCATCGATTCGGAGCGCTATACCGGGCATCTAGCGCCCTGTCACAAGGAGACAACCCATCAACATAATTAAAATTCAGATCTGTTCCATGAAACGACGTGACTCCGCCTCCTATCTATATTAATAAGTCGAACAACTAGCGTTTGATAGCGCAGCAAACTGCCAAATGAATCGTCGAGCAACTCTTCGCGCTTGCACATACTTCAGCCTAATGGGCATACTGAAGCCAAATTATGCGTTAAGCCCTCGCTCGCCTCGTGTGGTTTTCCTTAACCCTGGTGAAGCTGTTCAGCGTGGCACTGGGAAACATTGGCAGTTGGTTTCGAAATTCATGGCCATGGCTGCAAGAACATTTGATATAGAGCTAGAAATCCTTTACGCGGAGCGCGATCATTTACTCATGCAACGTCAGGCTGAAGAAGTTGCTCGACGTAGTGAGCCACCTGATTACGTGGTTATTGTTAACGAGAAAATGGCGGCACAGCAGATGCTTATATCGCTCGCACGGTCGCCTGCCAAGATTTTTGTTATTCACAACGATCTAACGCCAGAGCAGCGCCGCGGAGTTGGAAATGAGCGGGAGCGCTTTCCAAATTGGATAGGTACGCTAACTGCGAACGCCGAACTTGGAGGTTATCGCCTGATGCAATTTCTACATCAAAAGGTTCATCAACCTGAAATCAATGTGATCGGAATAACCGGAGACCCCAATACACCCGTTTCCCTGGAACGAGCGGCAGGGGTCGCAGCATATCTGGCTCACATACCTAACGCACGTATTTGTCAATTGGCATTTAGCGACTGGAGCTATGCTGATAGCAACCAAAAGGCACGCGTACTGCTCGCCCGGTATCCGGGAGCCAATGTAATCTGGGCTGCCAATGACACCATGGCACTTGGCGCATTGGAGGCAGCCAAGGTAAGCAATTCTCGTGTTGTGGTAGGCGGAATGGGAGCATTGCAGGAGGCACTCACTAGTGTCGCCGACGGCGGCCTGACGGCCATCGTGGCAGGAGACTATTTTGTGGGTGCCTTTGCCATGGTAATGCTCTATGACTACCACTGGGGTAAAGACTTCTCAACCTCTGAAGGTTCTCGCTTGAAGCTGGACTATCTAAGCATTGTTCACCGCAAAAATGCTAGCCGATTCGCTGACGTCGTTTTTAGGACGGAGGAGACTCTCGACTTCGGACTCTACTCAAAGCACCTCCACCCGCGTACTGTTGTCTACGATTTCAATCCGGAATATCTGTTCAAAACCATGGCCAAGAAGTTGTGATGCATCTGCTACCAAGGTTTGCTCTCGCCTCGGTGAGTCTGCATACCAAGTTAATGCTTGCGCTACTTGTACTTGTCGCTACGGTCGCAGGAGCTTCTGCTTATGCTTTGTTCGAACAAGAACGTAACCGGCGACTTGTCGAACTAGGTGAGCGTGCCACAAGAATAGCTGACCTTTTTAGTCAGTCACTTGCTTTGCCGTTGTGGAACATCGATGTCAGCGCTATCCAAAGTCAGCTCGCCGCGCTTGCGCCGAATCCAGAGGTCGCGGAATTTACAGTGACGGCTGAGCGCTACGGTGAGGTATCAAGCGTAAAAAATGTCCGTCAGTTAAGACCCGGTGAAGCCGTGGTACGTATAAGGCCGATAGAATATGGCCCGCCCGGAAACGCGCCTCGAGAGAAGATCGGTGAGATCCGCGTTGTCCTAACTAAAGCGGTAGCTCAGCAGGCAATCAACCGCGCGCGCCAAGGTATTCTCGCAATCATGGCGGCTGTCGTTGTCTTGCTCTACGCTGCAACGTTCCTTTTACTCAAAAGAATGGTTCGCACTCCAATTAATCGCTTGGAAGATGTGGTCGACCGAATCGCCGGCGGAGATCTCAATGCCACTTGCGCAGTCGAATCTGATGATGAATTAGGACGACTCGCCATGCGCTTCAATATAATGGCTGATCGCCTTCGTGTGTCGACGCTACTACTACGTGAAAGTGAAAGGAAATATCGTAGCATCGTCGAAAACGCCGTTGAGGGTATTTTTTTGCTTGATCAGGAAGGGAATCTGTCTGAGGTCAATCCAGCTATGGCACAACTTTTCGGATATGACAATGCGGCTGACCTGATTAAAAAAAATCCAGATGAAAATCCATTTAATCCCTGCTGGACGAAAACGCTCTTTGAGATGCTGCGCGCAAACGGTGAAATCCTCGGCCTCGAACTGCAGATGAGCCGCCTTGATGGCACTCCTATTTGGGTTCAATTGAATGCGCGTGGCCTCGTAGGAGACGACGGCAGGCTCGGCTACCTCGAAGGCCTGATGACCGATGTTACTGCTCGCAAAGACGCCTTAGAAAACCTAAAGCGTCAGCGCGATCAACTCGAACTGGAGGTGAGAGAACGTCAACGCACCGAGCTCGAACTGTTGGCATCGCGCGAACAACTACAACGGCTGTCGGCGCATCAAGAGGTCATTAGGGAGGAGGAAAGAAAGTACATAGCAATGGAAATTCACGATGAACTCGGCCAACTTCTCACCGCTCTCAAAATTGATGTCTCACTACTGAGAATGCAATTGTCGACGAATGCTGCGGCAATTCACAAGGCCAATGAGATGCGCGAGCTCGTTGATAAGACCATAAGAATCGTTCGCAATGTGGTTAGCAACCTTCGTCCAACAGCACTGAATTATGGCTTAGCTTCGGCTTTGGAATGGCTCGCTGCTGATTTTAGCCGCCATACTCAGATTCTTTGTCATTTCGAAGCAGAGCGTCCCGAACCAAGTCTGTCCGACACACGCGCGACCGCGGTTTTTCGTATCGTTCAAGAATCGCTGACCAATGTGGCCCGTCACGCTAACGCATCACGGGTAGATGTCACCCTTGCCCACACCGAATCGGGCATCGAACTTGCTATCAGGGACGACGGGCAAGGTTTCGACATTGTTTCGGCGCGGGCTGGCTCTTCCTATGGCCTTCAGGGGATGGCCGAACGGGCTCGGCTGATCGATGCAGAACTGGAGATCGACAGTGAGCCAGGATGCGGAGCAGTCATCCGACTCCGCATTCGACAAGACTCCATCGATTCGCGCTGACATTTTCTTTGACCAAGCGCAACTGTTGACGGCGGTGTAAAAGCGACAGTAAATGGCGGCGTATGGTTGGGTAACCAAGGGGCCGCATGCGGCCCCTTGCAGTTTGGGAGGGCCGGTGCTGGTTAGAACGGATCGTCGAGGCCTTTCTCGGGGGGCGAGCGCTGCTCACTCAGCAGGTCATGCAGCGCGAGCTGGTAGTGCGCGCAGATCCGCTCGCGTAGATCGTCGATGAGTTCGACGACGGCGAGCGCCTGCTCAGCGGACCAGTTGTCTGGGATCAGGAAGTCGAGCCCGTGGGTGATGCCTGAGGGCAGATGCGGACGCGTCATGATGGCTTTCTCTCCGCCCGGGCCGCACTGCGTTTCTTTGCTCGCTGATCGGCTCGCTCACGCGCTTCCTTGACGCGATACGACTCGCCCTCGATTGCGATGACTTCGGCACGATGCACGAGCCGGTCAACCAGCGAGACGACACAGGCGGCGTTCGGGAACACCTCGGACCACTCGGCGAACGGCCGGTTCGTATAAGTTATTTGGAATTGAATCTGTGCTCCGGTAGGCCAATTCTTATGTTGGCTGGTGCGCAGAACATATTGAAACAGATCACGCAGGGTTATCCACGGGGCCGCCGCCCGCTTCTCTGTAGCGGGAGGCGAGCGGCCCGGTGGGTAACCCGTGCCCAGGGCGATTCGCTCTGCGCGCCTGTTCCGAATCGTCGTTTGATGGCGAAGTAGCATTCGTTTCGCGAGGAGCAGATCATGGCTGCAGATGGTTCTACGGTCGAACCTGTCTGGGAACGGTATCCGCTGATTGCCTCGAACTGTTGCGCTCGACGCTGGATACAGAGTTGCGTGATGCTCGGCCTGGCCAAGAATACGATCGCGGCCTACATGTATGCGATAGAGGGATTCCTTCGCTTTGCTCTGAGCCACTCCGTCGATCTACGCAGCGTGTCGCACGAAACTATCGCACAGTATGTTGGCGAACTGCGGACTCAGCCGAGGCGAGCGAATGCGAATGTGGTGCGCATCGACTCAGGCGGTTTCCTGTCGAACGCAACGCTGCAACAACGGATCACCGCAGTCCGACTGCTGTTCGAGTTTCTTGTTGACGAGGGACTGGTCAGAACCAATCCGGTAAGCCGTGGCCGGCGACCTGGCCAGGCATTACGGCGTCGCGATCATCCCGGCCCGCAAATATCGCCCCCGCGACAAGGCCAAGGTCGAGCAGTCGGTATTGCTGGCCCAACGCTGGATCCTGGCCAAGCTGCGCAACCGCCGGCTGTTCAGCCTTGAGGAGGCGAACCGGGAGATCGCCGCACTGGTCATCGAGATGAACGACAAGCCGTTCAAGAAGCTGCCCGGCTGCCGCCGTAGCGCCTTCGAGGAGCTGGACCGCCCAATGCTCAAACCGCTGCCGGCGCAGCCCTATCAGTTTGCCGAGTGGAAGCTCGCCCGCGCGGGCATCGACTACCACGTAGAACTGGCAGGGCACTTCTACTCCGTGCCGTATAGCCACGCGCGCGAGCAGGTCGACGTGCGCTACACCAAGGGGACCGTCGAGATCTTCCACCGGGGCCAGCGCATCGCGGCGCATGCTCGTTGTGATCGGCGCGGTCATCACACCACGATCGACGCGCACATGCCGCCAAACCACCGGGCGGCCACCACCGAGTGGAACCCACAAAGGTTGCTGCGCTGGGCCAGTGAGATCGGCCCGCACACCGCCGCAGTGATCGAACACCTGCTGGGTAGTCGGCAGCATCCGCAGCAAGTCTACCGCACTTGCCTGGGGGTGCTGCGCATGGCCAAGGACTACGGGCACGAGCGGCTGGAGTCCGCCTGCTGCCGCGCCATCGATCTGAAGGCGCCGAGCTATCGCTTCATCGCCTCGACACTGAAGAACGGTCTGGAGAGCAAGGCCGAGGCGGCCACGGCACAGACCGAACTGCCGCTCATGCACGCCAACCTGCGCGGGCCGTCCTACTACCACTGAAAGGAACGAATATCGTGTTGCACCACCCAACCGTTGAAAAGCTGAACGCGCTTCGCCTGTTCGGCATGGCTACGGCACTTGCCGAGCAACAATCGCAGGTCAGCATCGAGCAGCTCGGCTTCGAAGAGCGTCTCGGGCTGCTCGTCGAACGCGAAAGCAGTGAGCGCCAGTCACGCATGTTCTCGGCTCGGCTGCGGCGCGCAAAACTTCGCTTCGCCGACGCCGTGCCCGAGGACATCAACTACCGCGCTGCCCGCGGACTGGACCGGGCGCTGCTGGCCCGCCTGTTGACCGGGGAATGGATCCGGGGACACCAGAACGTGATCCTGATCGGCAAGACAGGCTTGGGCAAGAGCTGGCTGGCGTGCGCCTTGGCCAACCAGGCTTGCCGACAGGGCTACTCCGTAGGCTACTTGCGTATGCCGAAGTTCAGCGAGGAGATGGCCATCGTACACGGCAGCGGGCGCTTCGCGAAGCTGCTGGCCCAATGGGCCAAAACCGACATTCTGGTCCTGGATGACTTTGCGATGGCGCCTCTTGCCGACCAGGCGCGCCGTGATCTGCTTGAACTGCTGGATGATCGGCACGGCTCGCGCTCGACAATCGTGACCAGCCAAATTCCTATCGAAAACTGGCACGGCGCGATTGGCGATCCTACGCTGGCCGATGCCATCCTTGACCGGCTCGTCCACAACGCCCATCGCTTCTCTCTGGATGGAGAATCGATGCGCAAGAACCAAAATAAATTGACCGACAAACGCGAGTCGGAGTAAAAACGCACAACCCTGCATCCCACGCTCGAGGCTGGTCGGATTCATGTGGAATCGCGGGTCGGCTTCGCGTGGAACGGCTGGTCGGATTCCGTGGAATACGCACTTTGGCCGCTACGCCCCTCATTCAAGCCGCAATCCGCACCGTTGGCAAGCACTGCCATGCCGGCTCGTGCGGAGTTCGCGGGCATCTATGATGACGATGATGTTCACGCGGTCGCGGTCAGCGGATTGCCGGTCCCGCGGGTCGGGAATGACAAGCGGAGGCAAATACGCCGTATATAGCACCCATAGGATTTGCCCACCTGATAATTTGCCATTCCCATTCCCATTCCCATTCCCATTCCCATTCGCGTTAGTGAACGGTTTCTCGTCGGGGCGTTTTCCCCGAATCGGATTGCAAGGAGATTAAGCTCAGGGCATCGATCTTGGCGCGTTGTGCCGGCCCGGCGGGTTCAAGCTGCCATCGCCATGTGCGATCGGGAGTGGGGCCCGAGTTGCTCCAAGAAATCACCTACTTTCCGTAACCTGGGTCCCGTTGCTGGCTCAGCACCTCGCGACTCAGATTCTCGAGCACGTTGAGCCTCGCTGCTGCGTTGAACGGCGCGCCAAGCTCAAACAGGAGCGATGTATAGAAGCGGCTCTGGTCGGGCGTCGGTGGCATCTGCATAGACACAACCTTCCGGTGCTCCACGCCTGCTATTTCGTCTGGATGGCGCCGTGCGAATTTCGCGATGATCTGGGTCTTCCCGATGTTCGAGTCGCCATACAGCAGCACGCACGGCATACGCTGCCGTGGAGGAGTCTTCACCAACCAGTCCAAGACCTTGAACGCCTGTGTTGCGCGCGGATAGTCGATCCATCGATCGCGGGCCAAGGCAAGAATGCGAACATTGTCGTCGCTCTTTGCTAAACGGCAGACGTCCGGATCGCCCGTTCGCCGGAAAAGTTGAGGTCTGCTCTGCTCTTCCCCGTCTGTCGGCAGATCTACGCTTCTCTGCTGCCCCTTTATGAGGCTGCGCTGCGCGGCGATCGCCCGGGATCAGGGCCACGAGCGGTTCGTGCAGGGCGCTGTGCAGGATCGTCGAGTAGGTTCTATTCGCCTGCGATGCTTAGCGGCGGCATGGCGCGTGCCACCGGAAGAATGGCCCGGATGACGAAGATCCATCCCAGCGCGTTTCTCGCAACAGGCTGCTGGCTTCGATCGTGTGAGCCGCCAAGCATTTCCGGCTCGGTGTTTAGCGAGCAAGCGTGCCGACTGCAGAATCAGGAAATCCTTTTTTATTATCAGTATTTTCTGATTTTTAAGGAACTATCGAATTGATGGGTTAAATATTGTCAAATCGGTACTACATCTTTTCGAGAGGCCGCATAATGTCGTTGTCATGATGTTCGCTTTCCTGACGCTAGAGCCTTGCCGAAACGAATGTCCCGAAAGGCGCCACTGGCATCTCAATGCCGACCGCTTCATCTAACCATCGTGAGCTTCATGGTCCCACAACAAACAGATCTCCGAAACGGCGGGCACTCCGTTTCCTACAAAGAAATTACGGCTGCCGCCGAATTTGAAATTCGCAGATTGATGGCACTACCGGTTTCCGATTCGATGGAGCGTTGGCGCAACGTAGCATGGGCTTATGGCGTCCAGCTTGGTTGGGAAAAACTCACCCAACGACGACGCTGCCGGCGGGATGACGAACGGCTGCACCGCCTTACTCGGATGCATGAACCGGGCTAGCGGGGAATCTCGCGCCAACCTCGCCGCGTACAGGCTGAGGGCCCGACGCTCTTGAGTGTCGGCACCGAAGGTTGCGGTTGTGTTGGCTGCGGATGAGCCAGTCGGCCGGTTGGTCAAGTTTCTGGGCGCGCGACATCAGCTCGGCAATATCACCCTCGCGGTCCGTCACATAGACCAGCCGTGTCTGGGTCAATAGCGCGCCTTGCTCCGCAACGCGTTCATACCCTTCAATCCAGCGTACGCTTTCCTTTATCCCGCCGCGGATCACCAAGATCCAGACTCTCAAATTCCTCGTCCACCCATGCCCCCAACTCGTTGCCCATTGCTGCCCGAAAATCCGAGAGTACGCGAATCTGCCGATGCTTACAACCCCTTGCCTCGGAATCTACGCAGCCTCAGGCATCAGACCTCGCCGAGAAGGTGGTTGTAGTTCTGTATAACGAGATGGATTAAGGTTGCTCAAGCCAGTTCAATACAATGTCGGCGCCTTCATTAATAGACCTTGAGCAAGTGTCTATGAAGACGTCCGGGGCTGTCGGCTTTTCATACGGAGAGTCGATACCCGGGAAATGCTGAATTGCCCCCCGTCTCGCAAGCCGATATAGTCCTTTGGGATCACGAGCCTCGACCGCGGCCAAAGATGCATGGACGTGAATTTCGGCGAAGATGTGGTTGCCTGCGATAGTCTTGGCTAGCTCTCGATCGCCGCGGAACGGTGAGATGAGGCACACCAGAACCACAAGGCCAGCGTCAGCCATCAATTTTGCAACTTCCGCAACACGCCGTACGTTCTCATGTCGATCCGCGACGCTAAAGCCAAGGTTTTTGCACAAACCAAGTCTGACCGAATCACCATCGAGAATGTAGGTGAGCGTCCCTGATGCATGAAGACGCGTCTCGACCCTGTCGGCGATCGCAGATTTTCCAGCACCGGATAGACCCGTGAACCAGAGAATGGCCGGCTTTTGGCTGAGCAACCGCGACCTCGATTCAGGAGAAACGTGGAAGCCGTGCATATAAAGATGTGAGGTCGGCGCCTCATTAGTCATATTGGTCTAGTTAATTGAGTTGGAATAGTTGATGCTGTTCGATGGTATGCGCACTTAAAAGCATTGTGACGGGAGTTCCGTGTGCCTGACTAGGGAGTTAGGCGTCATGGATATCAGTGGGCAAGGTTCTCGATTGGTCGAGTCCACCGTACCGAGTTGAACTGGTTGTCAACCCTTGATGGCTGGGCCAACGCCACTTTCGTTTCTAAATAGAAACCCATCGCACCATACTTGTTCGACGCCTCCCCATTCACAGGCTGAAGCAGCGTCCGGAAAGAAGCCTCTTCCGTGGTGGTTTGCGCTGGTGTTGCATAGCAATGGAATATTCGTGATTTTTTCGTACTCGACGAGTAACTGCGCCACGGGATGCAGAGAGTCCCGTCGAATCGTTTGCAATCGAGCAGACCCGTCGAGATGCACGACGGCAGGAATTTTGTCCCGCCATTCCACGCGTGTTTGATGGTCAAACAACATGTAGGGATCTGGAGTACCGGGATCGAAGATGAGTTGTGCACGGTCTTCAAGGCATATTGGCGCCACGGGACGGAAGTGTTCTCGCAGTTTGATGTCGTTGAGGAAATTCTTCACTGTCGGCGAAGTCGGGGCAGCCAAGATGCTTCTGCCACCCAATGCCCGCGGCCCTAATTCTGCGCGACCAGAAAGGAAAATAACGGGTTTATTATCGGCTAGTAAATGAGCGAGTTGCGCAATGGAACAGCGAGATGCAGTCCATCCAGGGGGAATTTGGCCAAATTTCACGGATGGGCCGCTATAGACAGACCATTCTAGCGGTATGAAGCCCTTGTCCTCAGCCATTGCACAGCACGCAGCGCCAATCGCTGATCCACTATCGTTCGGAAACGGTGGGACCCAGATCGCGGAGAAAAGGCCGCTCTCCCGCAATGCGCTGTTCCATTTGATGTTGAGCCCGCATCCACCGGCAATACACAAATTCTGGGGCCCTTGAGTAAAATGGCGTTCGAGTGCCATTTTTATTTCACGTACAAGAAGACGTTCAAGAAAGACATGAAAAGACCTGAGCACGTTCTCGTGTGGCTTTGATGTCAGTCGCATCATACTTGCTTCGAAGAAATCGCGTACCGCTGCGAGTGCAAACTCCGGGATATGGATATTCTCCCGATAATATCGTGCAAGCTTTGTGTCACCAGCGAAGCGCTCCTGGTAAAGCCCCTGGAATACGCTGATTACGTGTTCGTCGACGGATCCCAGAGCGATGTACGCCATAAGCTTGCCGGCCACTCCAAGGTCCCATGCCGCGCCGCCCGCTTTCTTGTATGGTCCAAAGTGATGACCTGCTCCTGCGTATATGTGACCTACGATGGGAAACAAGCAGTCAACCAGGTGTGCTTCATGACGCTTAACTTGATATAGCCGCGGGATGATGCCTCCATCCCATACTAAGCAGAGCGCTGGCTGATTATCCTGCGCGAACGGGCTGCTACAGTATGCGGATGCTACGTGACCGGAAACATGAGGATAGCTCTTATACGGATACGACTTGCCACCGATCAGTAGTCCAGTGTAGTGAAATGAATCGAGAAGCTTATCGGGGCGACGTTCCGTATACGGAGCCGCTTTAAGGCTAATAGCATGCGCGCCGCTAAAAACTTGAAAGTGCGATTCCACTTCGCCGTCCCAACCATCGATGACGAAATGATCAATATCTTCGGCACACAAGCCGTGTTCAGACAATGCGGACACAATGGTGTCAAGGTTGTCGATTTTCTGATATCGACGATTGTTATCTCGCTTTTCTTGCTCGATGGAAAAAAGTAGTTTTCCATTTTCGACAACTGCGATTGCTCCATCGTGCGTCAGTTTGACTCCGCAGATTCGCATAATAAACACTCCGCCATTAACACGGGTAAATTTGTTTATGTGATGAGAACGTCGTTTTGCGGAATCGCGCGAGTAGGCAATCTTCATTGGGTGATTGACCGACGCATTCCACGCGTTCTATTTCTGTCAGTTCCTCTCTCAGTAAGGCCAGGACCGTTTCTGCACCTGCAACGTGTCCCCATCGCTGACAATTTGCGTCACGTGCCGACCCGAATACCAATTGGCCGTTGGACGCCAGCATCCGTGAAAGATTTCGGATGGCGGTGCGTGCCTCCGCGAGGTCGCTAAGATAATAAAAAACCTCCGCAACTACAATAAGATCGAATTTATCCTGGGTCGAGAAATTCTTAACGTCCGCTAATACCCAAACCGCATTCGCTGGTTGCTTAAGGCGTTCGCGTGTTCTTGCAATCGCCTGCGGAATCACGTCAATGACCGTGAGCCGTTGACAATAGGGCGCCAATTTCTCCGTGAACGCCCCCCCCGCGCATCCGACTTCCAGCGCGTTGGTGATCGGCCCCCCGGCGAGTGACAATCGAAGCATTTGCCAGTGACGCTCAAGTTCAAACGGATTACTGTCAAGTTGCCAAGGGTCGTCTGAATCCAACTCACGACGCAGCAATTCGAAATTCTTTACATGAGTCAATTTTACCTACCTACCTTGCTTGATGGATATGAAACAGAATGCGAGGTGGCCAACCGAGTCAGACGGATTCCAGAGGCAACCGAGGAGGTCTCATAGCGCTGGGCCGTTGCGCTCAATCGTGGTGCCAACCGGCCACTCACACAACGAGCTGCCAATTGGCAAAACTACTGCAAGCACTTCCTCTATACGGGTTGGAGGCAAGTCTAGATGAATGTTTGCTAGCGTTGATCGTGCCCGAGCGCCCTCCAAGATTGTTCCCATTCCATGTCGGAACAATCTCGCGAAGTGATTCTTCAACGCGTACCGAACTGTACCGAACGCAAACGGGACGCGAAGCTCTTCCAGCACTGGATACATAGCGCGAATTGAATGACTGATTCCGAGCCCTTCCAGATCCGGACGCACTCCATATAAACCCAGTTCTGCTACAAGAACATCCACTCCACCCACCTTGATGAAACGACGCAGGGAGCCCATGTGAGCTGCTACACCTTGTGAATCATAGGCGATGGCGCGGAGTTCGGGGCGTGCTCCGGCCCAGCTTCGACCGCCTTCGAAGGGTTTTGCGTTAAAGGCTCCGGTCGGCCCATACGTCCTTCGGAAAAAATCAGCCAATTGGATATGATCCGAAAGCTGAAGATCATTTTCCCAACACAATTTCCATTGAATTTTTGAGGACATGAAAGTCACAATTAGTTGGAATTCTTGCCACGCTTACCAATGGGAATTAGGATTCACATTAGCAAGCGATATGCGTCGGTCCTATCAATATGAAGGAGTCGAAATTATAATGATCAATCGTTACATAGCAGACTCTTTTTAATTGTAACGAACTGCAAATCCCATCCATGGAATAGCGCTTTGCATTCTTATGGGTTAAAAGAACTTTTCGTAACAACCGCCGGAAAAGTGTCGTTTTAATTCCGAGAAGTTGAGCACCGTTTCTTCTAGCGGTCTCATTTCCTGACGCTGAAGGACGTTGCGTCGCGGCCGTTGGTGCGCTGATGTTCCGAGGAACGCACAAACCGACTGCAGGCATGCGTTGGAATCGCCAAGCAGATTCTCATACTCAATGGTAAGAATATTTTCCGACAGAAAGCCGTCCCAAACTTGGTGGTGAAAATCGTCAGCAGCTTTGAAATAGGCCTCGCAGACTTCGATCTTCAAGGTAACCTGCGGAGGAGTGCCTAGGTCGGCATCCGCGTCGAATTTGAGCCATTGACCACTCTGCCTTGCCTGCGCCAGCGATCGCAATGACTCCAATGTATTCCTGCGAAGCATGAGTATAGCCTGGAGGCGTGGCCATCGAATCAACTCTTCAAAGAACCCAGGTCGCTCCTGAAATTGGGGCTGGTTGATCTTGCATCCGACGTGCGTCACTTCTATCTTTCCCGCGCCGGGAAAGTTAAGATAGGCTAGCTCTAGCAGCTCGCGATCGCCACGTAGCAAACGCTTTCGGTCAGGCCATTTCATGTCGTATGGATTGAGCAACTCCCCATTGCTCAAGACATTCGGATGTTCGTTGAGCAGTTCTTCTAGATAATGCGTGCCCGTTCTAGGCATCCCGAGGATTACAAACGACCTCGTTGTCGACACGGGATTAGTCATGGCGTGTAAATAGCGGAATTGGTGACATATAGCTCCAACTCAAGTAGATCGTCGTCGGCGTCAAGACATAAGACGTCGACGAACCAACGAAGTGGAGAACAAGTATGGCAATGCTACGAAGCCGGATAGCGTAGCCACGTGCAGGCCGACGTCAGCGGCCGGACGTGAAAGCATGGCTGGCCGGATAAGTTCAACGGCATGTGTCAGCGGTAGAAAGTGAGCCGCAAATTGGAACGTACCAGGAAGTTGACTCGTTGGGAAAATCACACCGCTTAGAAACAGCATAGGTGTAAGAACGAGCGTTTGGTAGAAGACAAAGTAATCATAACTTGGCGCTATGGCGATGATTACCATAGCGATACTCGCAAAGGCGAGGCCGGTCAGGATAATGATCGGAATAACGAAAAGCACACTCGAAAATGTTGAATAGCCTAACATTGTGGTAACTACGAAAACCGCAGTGCCGGCCAATAAGGATTTGGTCGCTGCCCAGGTCATTTCGCCCAAAACGATGTCCCCAACCGTGAGTTTCGTACACAGAACGGCTTCCCACATGCGCTGGGTGTGCATGCGAGAAAAAGCCGCATAGATTGTCTCGACGGTCGCAGAGGTCATGGCGCTTGTGGCAACCATTCCGGCTGCCAAGTATGCAACATACGATGTACCATCTACGCGATCTACGAGAAATCCGACACCGAAACCCAGACCGAACATGTATATCATCGGGTCCGCAAGATTCCCTAGAACCGAGACGATTGCGGACTTCTTCCACGCTAGATAATTGCGTCGCCATACAGTCCACCAAGTCAATGCATCTGACGGTAAATTCATCAGGAAATTTTCGTACATTACGAATCCTTTATTTCATGTCCCGTTAGCCGTAAGAAGACGTCTTCTAAATTTGCGGGGCGCTGCAGAACGCGCAGACCAGCATGATCGAGCAACGGCGCGCGTGCTTTTTCTAGATCAGATGCATAGCAAAACAGAGCCTCCCCGCTTACTACGGCGCGTGATACATGAGGCGCGAGCAATGAATGCAAGTCGTGTGGGTTGCCACCATATATCTCCATAACGTGGCCACCGATTTGCTGCTCAATTAACTCATTTGGGCTGCCTTCGGTTATGCTGCGTCCCTTTTCGATGACGCAGAGCCGATCGCACAAGCGCTCCGCCTCTTCCATGAAGTGCGTAGTGAGAAGAATCGTTTTTCCTCGTGCTAACAGTAAGCGGAGGCGCTCCCAAATCAGGTGGCGCGCATGTGGATCCAGGCCAGTCGAGGGCTCATCCATCACTAGCAATTGGGGGTCATTGATTAGTGCACGCGCGATAGTTAGCCGACGTTTCATGCCGCCCGACAATTCGCTCACGCGCGCTTTGGCCTTGCTTTCAAGATGCGCGAACTCAAGCAGCGATGGGATTGCCGCGTCAATCTCGGCTGTGCTCATGCCAAAGTAGCGTCCGAATATCAACAGATTCTCTTGCACCGTGAACCCGGGTTCAAGGTTGTCGAATTGGGGAACCACGCCTATACGAGCTCTTGCTAGGCGAGCGCGCGTCGGTATTGATTCGCCGAGGACGGTGATTGTTCCAGCATCAGGCTGTGCCATGCCGAGGACCATGCGCGCGACCGTACTTTTACCGGCACCGTTAGGTCCTAATAGGCCAAAGCATTCGCCAGAATTAACACGGAACGATAGTCCATTGACGACAGAATTGTTTCCATACGATTTTCTGACGTTCGTGAACGTGATCGGTGTAGGGGACATTGTCGGTTGAGATGTTTATTTTCCTCGAAAGGAGGTTGACGTATTATCCCGAGCTAAGCGTCAGTTGCTACGGATGCATTTCCAGATGAGTCATATGAATTCGGCGCACACGCGCGACTATTATGATTAAATTGCGCCGCGGTGCTATTCGAGTCAGCGTTACTAGTTGCGGTGGGCTGCTCCGGCAGACTAATGTGCTTCCTTTGGTCTTTCGATGTGCCCAACGCGCCCTCTCGGGACAGCCAGTCACTGTTACTCAGTGTAAATAGTGCATAGATCTTTACTGGAATCAGGAGCAGAATATTGATAACTGTGTGCATGGCGAATCCAAGAAATCGAAGTTGGCGAGCTCGAATCGCAGCTACTGTGGAGCGAACGACGGCCATTGAAGCGATGACGAGGAATGGCTGCCAAGGTGTAGTGTTCGTCACGGCCAGCTGGATCATTCCAGTGATTGTGGACACGGCAAGCAGTAGTGCTCCGACGTTTTGCGCAACGACATCCAGCGTTAGGTAGCCATCAAGTCGGGGTAATAGGCGTAGTGCTAGCAGCGTGTCGCGATAAGTACTGCGGGCCCAGCGCAGTTGTTGTCGTAAGTACGGCCAAAGCTTGTCGGGTACAACGGTGGCCGCAATTGCACCTGGAACATACTCCGTTCGGTAGCCTGCCGATAGCATGAGAATTGTTAGATGGCGGTCCTCACCGAAATCGCTTCGCTTTCCTCGGAACAACTGTGTTTCATACTGGTCCAGGAGCGAAAGTAGCGCAGAGCGTCGGTATATTGCACATGGACCGCAACAGCACATAACTGCGCCGAAGCGGGCCTGAGCGGCACGCTCTTCGTTGCAGGCGAGCCAATATTCCATATCGATCAGTCGGGTTAACCACGTATCGTTGCGATTGCTGGCCGTCAATTGGCCCATTGCGGCGCCGACATTTACATCACTCATTGTTAATGCGAGCTTTCTAACGGCGTCCGGAGCCAACGTGGTATCCGAGTCGACGTTAAGTATGAGTTCTCCGGAGGAGGAGCGTATTGCGGCGACCTGTGCCTTGCGCTTTCCCAGATTTCGAGGAAGGAGAAGAAAGTTGAATCGCGCATCGTGCCCGTACTCGCGGTACACCATCTTCAAGGTGTCTCGGTTGGAAGAGCCATCATCGACAACGTAGACTTTTAACGCCCCGGCGTATTCCTGAGTCGCGATCGAAGCGAGACATGCCCGGAGTGTGGCAGGATCTTCGTTGAAGCACGGCACGACGATATCGACGTCCGGGAGACCCGAGCCCTTTGGATTGATTTGGGCGGCATCGACGCGCAAACTATGGATAACCTGCGCACTTTTATAGATCGTCGAAAGTAGCGCATACATTAACGCGGATGTCGTGCTAATTATGGCAGGTATGTTCATCTAGGTCGGTTTGTTAGGGGGGGCGTTTGAAAATGATCAGATTGCAAGCCTGCCATGATTCATGGAATTTGAATCAGGCTCAAAGCGCGATTTGTTGAAATCAACTAACTGTACCGATTAAGACATAACCCGCCTCGTCTTAATCGAGGGCGCGTTGATTTATAATCATGCTAATATGCATAATTATTGTAGCAACCTATACAATTGAGCTCGAGTCAGGAGCGATGGAAAGGTGAATCAGAAACGGCTGCTTCTCGTGTCATCATTTCCTTACGCGTCGGTTCACTGCAGCCCACATTGGAGAATTTTCTAATCTATCTATATGAGGCCATCTGGTAGCATGTCCAGCAGTTCGATAGGGTCGATCTATAGCTACGGGCAGATATTGGAATTTCTGGGTCGCGACGGAGGAAGTGAACTGATTATGAAGCCTCGTTCTTGCAATGCCGGAATTAGACGCATCAATGCTATGACTGTCTGCGCGCGGGATGCAGCGCAAGCTTGGGAGTCGGACACCCCAAGTGGACTTCCGTCATGCATGAGCACAATCGATCCTGGCCGAACGGACGTCAGCACAGCATCGACAATTGCGTCAACGCCTGGGCAAGACCAATCTCGCGGGTCGACGGACCAGTGAAGCGCCGTTAGGCCTGCGTTTTCCACTTCGGCGATGACTTCTTTTGTCCATTCTCCGTACGGTGCACGAAAGTACCGCAATGGTACGTCAGGGCACAAATTCTCAATTATTTCGTTCGTTTTCAATATTTCTCGCCGAACGAAATGCGGTTCGCATTTCGATAGATTCTGATGGGTTGTCGTGTGGTTGGCGACCTCATGGCCTTCAGCTATCATCCGCGCTAGCAACTCCGGATGGTCCGCCGCGCGGTTTCCCAGAACGCAGAACGTCGCCAAAACTCCGTGCTGCGCCAAAACGTCCAGGATTTTGGGTGTCCATACGGAGCTTGGTCCGTCATCAAATGTAAGGAAAACCTTACGATGTTGAGGGGGATCGCCGCATTCGAAAACTTCAGATAAGTAAGAGGAGCGCTTCACTTTTTTCAGTCCACTTTAGAAACAGGCTACCGATAAGGCACAGGCTATTTCCACTCGTCGCACCGAGCAAGCTCCTAGAGCGTGTGCGCAACGGGAAATCGCAATGCTGAGGCCAGCAGAGACCTAATCCAGGGTATGTCAAAGAAATTTGATCTCACTATGTCTCCAATTCCGTTGCCATAACTTTGCGCGAGGACAATTGATTTGTACAATCGATTGTTTCGATGTCTCTCATCCGAACGGTGGATGTTTCAATATGCGCTTCAAAGGTCTAGATCTCAATCTTCTCGTCGCGTTGGATGCACTGATGACGCAGCGCAGTCTCACAGCCGCGGCGAGCAGCGTCAATTTGAGCCAGCCTGCCATGAGCGCGGCGGTTTCGAGGTTGCGTTGCTATTTCGGTGATGACTTGTTCGTGATGAGGGGGCGGGAGTTCGTCCCGACTGCCCGAGCAATGGAACTCGCTGAGCCGGTTCGGGAAGCGCTAGCGCACATCCAGCTTTCGATCATTTCACGGGACGTGTTTCAGCCAGAGAAGTCGAATCGACGCTTCAGGGTCTGTCTTTCTGACTTCATGACGCTTGTGTATTTTCGCGACGTCATAAAGCGGGTCGCGCATGAAGCCCCTTCAGTGAGCTTCGAGCTACTATTCCCTGATGACGAGCCTGGTGAATTGCTCCGGCGAGGCGATGCCGATTTCCTTATCCTTCCGGAGTTATTGTTGAGCGATACTTATCCAAAAGCTCCTCTTTTTGAGGAGAGGTTTGTGTGTGTCGGGTGTCCGACGAACAAGCAGCTAACGCAGCGGCTTTCGCTTGACAAGTACATGTCCATGGGACACGTGACGGTGAGGTTCGGGCGTGCGCGTAGGCCATCAATCGAAGAGTTCTTCTTACTCGAACTCGGTCTCAAGAGACGCGAAGATATTATCCTACCGACTTTTGAGCTGATTCCTTCGATGTTGTCGCGCACCAACCGTATCGCAACAATTCCGTCGCGCTTGGCAATGTATTTCGCAGGCGTAGCGCCCTTGCGAATCATCGAGGTACCTTTGCCTCTGTCTACGTTCACTGAAGCCATCCAGTGGCCTGCGCAGCATAATGGTGACCCTGCGAGTATCTGGCTTCGCGAACTTTTATTGAATGAGGCGAAGAACCAGAAAATCGTTGGACGTAGCTCTGTCTGATCAGCGCCGCTAAATGGAAGCAGTTTTTGTTCCTGTTTCGCTCCTATGTTGTCGGTATCAAGCAGTAATGACCTTACAGTGGACGAAATCGACACAAATTTGTCGCAGCGCGTACGGATTTTTAGGTTAGCATGATAGGGCGCACGGAGGCGTGTTTCGGTCATTGTCGAACTTATTCGACACTCCGAACGATGATTTGTTCGTTTTGTCAGAATTGTCTGGCGTGCACTCAGTTGAGGTTTTTTAAATTACCGTCGTCGACATTTCGACTGCATCATGTCTAGTCGCATTTTCGATTGGGTTGACGAGCTATCTCGGGAGCATAAATCAATGCCGCAGTTTCATGCCAACGAGAATCCTAACGATTTCGGTTTAGTGTACGAGGTTATAAAGATGCTTGTTTCGTCGCGGAATACCGAGCAGACGTTGGATAGATCCCTGCGGCATCTGTCGTATACGCTAGGCTGGCGCTCCGCGTTTATCGCTGTGGCGGAGCCGGATGGGCATCTTGCCAGTCTTTGTTATACGGGGCTGCCGGAAGGATGGGGAGAGCGTGTGCGTTTTCTATCCGGGGAGGGGATCGTCGGGCGGATACACACGAGCGACTCACCCATGCTCGTCTCAGAGGTGCATGATGAGCCGGTTTTCAAGGATATCGTAAGGAGAGCCGGTGGCTTTGACGGGAAACACGTCGCTCTACTTGGAACACCAATCCGGCACGAAGGCAGGCCGCTCGGCGTCCTTATCGCATTCTGCGAGAGACCGGATGAGAAGCACGGTTTCGCTAGCGAACTCCAGCTCATGGAGGTTGTCGCTGCGCCAATGGCTCAGGCACTCCTGCTTGATCGCGATGCGAAGCGCACGCGCGAGGTCTCGCAGCAGGAGCTCAGTCGGCCCCAGATCGCTACTCTTCCTTTGTATCAGATCGATAACGTGGTAGGTGGATCTGCCTCTATGCAGCGGATATTTGCGCAGGTCCACAAGGTGGCATCAGCGAAAACAACGGTTTTGTTGCGCGGAGAGAGTGGCACTGGCAAAGAGTTGATCGCGCGTGCTATCTACCGTCTGTCGCCCCGCAAGGAGCAACCGTTTATCTCGGTGAACTGCGCGGCGCTAACAGAAACGCTACTGGAAAGCGAGTTGTTTGGCCATGAAAAGGGGGCATTCACGGGGGCACAATCTCAGCGGAAGGGTCGGTTTGAACTCGCGCACGGCGGGACACTTTTCCTCGACGAGATCGGCGATATTTCCCCGTCTTTCCAGGCGAAGCTATTACGCGTTTTGCAGGAGCGGGAGTTCGAAAGAGTCGGCGGCACGACGCCGGTGAGAACTGACGTAAGGCTTATTGTTGCCACAAACCGCAATCTCGAAAGTATGGTGAAGGGCGGCGAGTTTCGCTCGGACCTATATTATCGTATCAACGTGGTAAATATTGTGTTGCCGCCGCTGCGCGAGCGACGCGAAGATATTCCGGCGATGGCCCAGTATTTTCTTGATCACTTTAACCGCGAGAACGGTCGTTCGCTGCACTTCAGCGATGAAGCGATGCAAGTACTGTCAAGTTGCTATTGGCCAGGCAATGTGCGCGAGTTGGAAAACTGTGTTGAAAGGACCGCGACGATGTCGTGCGATAATACGATAGATCGATTTTCATTCCTCTGTGAGATGGACCAGTGTTTGACCCAGGAATTGCACCACATCGAACGCGAAGATGCAGTACGTCCCGCACGCACATCAGACTGTACTGCGAGTGAGGTACCGAATTTTCCAACACGCGTCGCTGCTGGCGGCCTCAATGGCGGTGTGAGCGAGGTCTCGTCGGTTGGTGATAGGCCAGAGGGTAAGCGCGAACGTCTCGTCTGGGCAATGGAGCGCTCTGGGTGGGTACAGGCGAAGGCCGCGCGGCTCTTGGGAATCACCCCGCGGCAGATCGGCTATGCATTGCGCAAGCACGGGATCACGATACGTCGCTTCTGACCCGGCTTTTAAGGCAACGCGCTTACGCCATGGATAAATTGTGTCTTCTTCAGTCGAGCGGCATTTATAGCGGCTTCGTGGACTATGGTGGAAATCAGTTCAGGCGAGAGTTGCGGCCCCAGACATATTCTACCAATTGCGGTTCGTAAGTACGAGGCAGAATGTCCCTGTACCGACTCGCCGTTTTAGATGCGATGAGCTTTGGCGTTGCGGCGATTGTCGCTCTTGCCTTGCCGGCCGATGGTGCGTCATTTCGGGGCAAGCATACGCTCGATCAACTTCTGATCCGGAATTGTTATAACAATGCAAGAGTATGGCGGAATTGCCGGTGTTGATTGTCGGCTAGGTAGACAACGTCAACCGCGGGATCGTTGACACCATATGGGCTAGTTCAAGCGAGCGGGCATGGGCTGCTCCGCCGCTCGGGATCGGAGATTTTTGCCCTGGATATACAGCGTAAGATCGGAGACCGCTCTGCGCATTTTCCGCTGTGTTTCGCGCGTCCGCTCAGGCGGTAAAGATTTGCCTTAACGTCCCAAACAACTGTACGTTTCCGTTCACGACAAGTTCGTTGCGACGTCGTTACTGATGTTGCCCCTGTTTGGTGTAGCTCTTAGGTCTCGGGTTATGCGGCCTTTATGCGCTGTGCCGCATGCCAGCGTTGTTCGTATTGCATAGGGCTGAGGTAACCCAGCGTGGAATGAAGCCGTCGGTGATTATAGAAGGCTATCCAGTCGAGCACTGCGTCCATGGCCTCGCGCCGGGTGGCGAAGTTTCTTCCGTGCAAACTGGCAGTCTTGAGCCGTCCCCCAGAAGCTCTCGGTCGGCGCATTGTGTCGAGTAGCGCAGAGGAATCTCACCGCCACGCTCTCACAGATCCGGACGTGAATCTCTCGATTCATCCGGCTCCTATCGTTCAACCTCCCTCCAATGACCAATGCGGGAACAGGCCCGGCTGGCGAGCTCTGACGCCGTTCAGCCATGTCCACGCTCGCGCTTTGCGGCCGTGAAGGGTTTTGTATTTCCGTTGCGCCCAGTGCACCAGCGCGTAATCGATTGCGCGTAGGACACATTGATAAGCACAGACCGGTGAAACCGCCCATAGTACTGAATCCAGCCGCGCAGGATCGGACAAGTTTTGTCCGCCAGCTCGTTGAGTCCAAAATCGTAGCGCCTTAGCCAACCACGCCGACGCATATCTTGCCGCATCGCCGTCGCAGCCTTGTTGCTAACCGCTGGAGTAAAGCTTGCAAACAATTTCCCCATTCGGTTCAGTGCGCTTCGCACCCTGAATGTGTAGCCCAGGAAATCGAACTGACAGATCGGATAGGTTCCTCGTCTGTTTGCATCCTTGCAGTACACGATCTAGGTTTTCTCTGGATGAAGCTCCAGCAAGCATTCCGCCATCCGCGCCTCCAGTTCCTGCTTGAGTGAACGCGCATGCGTTTCACTTTGGCAGTGACAGATGGCATCGTCAGCATAGCGCTCGAAGGGAACTTCCGGATGGTGTTTCTGCATCCACCGATCAAACACGTAATGCAGGAACAAATTCGCGAGTATTGGGCTGACTACGCCGCCTACAATGTTGCATATTTTCCAGTCCCTCGTCTGAGTCGTTCGAATTTTCGTTGCTTGGAGCCGGCGGC
>NZ_JAGIQA010000050.1 GCF_017814975.1 Cupriavidus consociatus | reverse complement strand
ACGCGCCATCGGGCTGGCTGGCGCGTACGCCGGCGCCGGCCTGGACGATGACCTTGTGGCCCTGGGCGACGTACTTCTTGACCGTCTCGGGGGTGGCGGCGACGCGAGTTTCGCCTGCCCGCGTCTCCTGCGGGATGCCGATGTACATCGTCGATTTCTCCTTTAGCTGGCGTCGTGATCTGGTTGGACGGACCGACGTCTGGCCCGTTGCTTGCTGTGCCGGCCTGGCCGCAGCGCACAATTTTTTCGCAGCTTACAGCAATCTGACGCGCTATGGTGTGACCGAGCGGTCGGTTTTTGTTGCAGTGCGGCAACGAATTTCCGGACAGTTCCGAACAGTTTCGCCTGACGGTCCGGTCGCCAGCCGATGCCGCTGCACGATGCCCCGGCAACCGGTAGAATGCGAGATTGCCTAAAAATTGAGCATCATGCCACGTGATTGGAATGCCAGCGTGACCGTTGCCGCCGTGATCGAGCGCGGCGGACGCTTCCTGCTGGTCGAAGAGGAAACCGCGGAAGGCCTGCGCCTGAACCAGCCTGCCGGCCACCTGGACCCGGGCGAGAGCCTGATCCGTGCCGTTATCCGCGAAACGCTGGAAGAAACCGCGCACACCTTCGAACCGCGCGCGTTGCTGGGCTGCTACATGGGCCGCTCGCTGTCGTCGCGCACCGGTACGGATGTCACATACGTGCGCTTCGCCTTTACCGGCGACCTGGGCTCGCTCGACGCCGGCCGCCAGCTCGATACCGGCATCGTGCGCACGGTCTGGATGAGCGCCGACGAGATCCGCGCCTGCCCGGAGCGCCACCGCACGCCGCTGGTGATGGCCTGCATCGACGACTACCTGGCCGGCAAGCGTTTCGCGCTGGATGCGCTCTACACGCACCCTTCGGCGTTGTCCACGGGAGCGCAGTTGTGAGCGCGACCGAAAACGCGAAAGGAAGGCGCGTGGTCGTGGGCATGTCGGGCGGGGTGGATTCGTCGGTCACCGCATGGCTGCTCAAGCAGCAGGGCTACGAGGTCATCGGCCTGTTCATGAAGAACTGGGAAGACGATGACGACAGCGAGTACTGCTCCACGCGCCAGGACTGGCTGGACGTGGTGTCGGTGGCCGACCTGATCGGCGTCGACGTCGAGGCGGTCAACTTTGCCGCCGAGTACAAGGACCGCGTCTTTGCTGATTTCCTGCGCGAGTACTCGGCCGGCCGCACGCCCAATCCGGACGTGCTGTGCAATGCCGAGATCAAGTTCAAGGCGTTCCTGGACCATGCGATGTCGCTGGGCGCCGAGACCATCGCCACTGGCCACTATGCGCGCGTGCGCCAGAACGCGGCAGGGCGTTTCGAGCTGCTCAAGGCGCTCGACCACACCAAGGATCAAAGCTATTTCCTGCACCGGCTGAACCAGGCACAGCTGTCGCGCACGCTGTTTCCGCTGGGCGAGATCCCCAAGACGCGTGTGCGCGAGATCGCGTCCGAGATCGGCCTGCCGAACGCGAAGAAGAAGGACTCGACCGGCATCTGCTTTATCGGCGAACGGCCGTTCCGCGATTTCCTGAACCGCTACCTGCCGACCCGGCCGGGCCCGATGAAGACGCCCGAGGGCAAGGTCGTGGGCGAGCATATCGGGCTGGCGTTCTATACGCTGGGCCAGCGCAAGGGCATTGGCCTGGGCGGCAGCCGCGACGGCAACGGCGATGCCTGGTATGTGGCGCGCAAGGATATGGCGAACAACACGCTTTACGTGGTGCAGGGCCACGACCACCCGTGGCTGCTGACGCCGGTGCTGACCGCGTCGGACTTGTCGTGGGTAGCTGGCGAGGCGCCGGCCGCGGGCGCGGCGATGGCGGCCAAGACCCGCTATCGCCAGAGCGATGCCGCCTGCACCGTGCAGGCGGCGAACGGCGACACGCTGCAGCTGGGGTTTGCCGAGGCGCAGTGGGCCGTCACGCCGGGACAGTCGGCAGTGCTTTACCACGGCGACGTGTGCCTGGGCGGCGGCATCATCCAGTAAATGCCGTGGTCGGCCGAATGAAAAACACCCGCTGCGCGCGGGTGTTTTTTCTTGGAGCAGCTGGAGTTCAGCCGCGGGGCGGCGCGGTATCGATGAACGACTGCCGCTTCGACAGCTTTTCTTCCAGCGCCGCCAGGTTGGGATGGCGCTCGCGCCAGGCGATGTCGGGGAAACGGAAATCCAGGTACGACAGCGCGCAGCCCACCGCGACGTCGGCCAGCGAATAGTGCGTGCCGGTGCAGAAGGGGCGGTCGGCCAGGCCGTGGGCCATGGCGGCCAGTGCCGCGTCGATCTTGCCGAGCTGGCGCTTGACCCAGCGCTCGCTGCGCTCGTGCGGCTCGCGCTGCGTCACTTCCAGGCGCGCCAGCAGGGCCGCGTCGAGCAGGCCGTCGGCCAGCGCTTCCCAGCAGCGCACTTCCAGCCGCTCGCGCCCGCCTTGCGGGATCATCCGGCTGACCGGCGTCAGCGTGTCGACATATTCGACGATCACGCGCGAATCGTAGATGGCGCCGCCGTCCTCCATCACCAGGCAAGGCACCTTGCCCAGCGGGTTGTACTGGCCGATCTTCGATTCCGGCGACCAGACGTCCTCTTCAACCAGCTGGTAGTCGATCTTCTTTTCCGCCATCACCACGCGCACCTTGCGCGCGTAGGGACTGGTATGGGACGCATACAGCTTCATGTTCTCCCCTCGAGCTTGTTATGAAGTGCATCGCCTGCCGCGTGGCAGCGGCGCCGGGGAGCGCTGCTGCCCGATGCACTTCATAACAGGCTACTGGAACGGCGTGCGCGAGTATACCTGCGGTGCCGGACGAATGCGGGGTCGCACACCGATGCCCCGCGGGCGCACTTGACCGCTGCCCCCGAGCCGGGGCAGGGGTGGTAAAATCCCGCGTTGCGCAGCGCCGGTGCCGGTGCGGCGCGTGCGGGCGAACCCGCCGGTGCGGCGCATCGGGCGCTTCGTCCTTGTTGCCGGCGGAGCTTCCGCCGATCCGACGCCAATATCGCGCCAGCCCCCGCGGCGCGCACCGTACGTCCCCTATTTCCTTCCTTTCCCCGGTTCCCAGCATGACCACCTCCTCGCTTTCGCCGCTCACCGCTCTTTCCCCGATCGATGGTCGCTACGCCGCCAAGGCCGACGCGCTGCGCGAATGGCTGTCCGAGGCGGCCTTCATGCGCAACCGCGTCAAGGTCGAGGTGCACTGGCTGATCGCGCTGGCCCAGACCGGCCTGCCCGACATGCCGAAGTTTTCCGCCGCCTCCGAAGCCGCGCTGCTGGCACTGGTGGACAAGTTTTCCGAAGCCGATGCCGCCCGCATCAAGGAAATCGAAGCCGTCACCAACCATGACGTGAAGGCCGTCGAGTACTGGCTCAAGGAGCAGGTCAAGGGCAATGCTGAACTGGAAGCGGCCAGCGAATTCATCCACTTCGCCTGCACCTCGGAAGACATCAACAACACCTCGCACGGCATGATGCTCAAGGGTGCCCGCGATGGCGTCATCGTGCCGGCGCTCAAGCGCGTGCATGCCCGCCTGGTGGAACTGGCCAGGCTCAATGCCACCCAGCCGATGCTGTCGCGCACTCACGGCCAGCCGGCCAGCCCGACCACGCTGGGCAAGGAAATGGCCAACGTGGCCGCGCGCCTGTCGCGCGCAATCCAGCGCATCGAGCAGGTCGAGCTGCTGGGCAAGATGAACGGCGCGGTGGGCAACTACAACGCGCACCTGTCGGCCTACCCGGCGTTCGACTGGGAAGCGTTCTCGAAGCAGGTGATCGAAACCCGCCTGGGCCTGGCCTTCAATCCGTACACCATCCAGATCGAGCCGCACGACTACATGGCCGAGCTGTTCGACGCGGTCGCCCGCGCCAACACCATCCTGCTCGACCTGAACCGCGACATCTGGGGCTATATCTCGCTGGGCTACTTCAAGCAGAAGACCAAGGCCGGCGAAATCGGCTCGTCGACCATGCCGCACAAGGTCAACCCGATCGACTTCGAGAACTCGGAGGGCAACGTCGGCCTGGCCAACGCGGTGCTGCGCCACCTGTCGGAAAAGCTGCCGGTGTCGCGCTGGCAGCGCGACCTGACCGATTCGACCGTGCTGCGCAATATCGGGGTGGCCTTCGGCTACAGCCTGCTGGCCTACGAGGCCTGCCTGCGCGGCCTGGGCAAGCTGGAAACCAACCCCGAGCGCCTGAACGAAGACCTCGACAACTGCTGGGAAGTGCTGGCAGAGCCGGTGCAGACCGTGATGCGCCGCTTCGGCGTGCCCAACCCGTACGAG
Organism: Cupriavidus consociatus; assembly: GCF_017814975.1. Classification (GTDB taxonomy): domain Bacteria; phylum Pseudomonadota; class Gammaproteobacteria; order Burkholderiales; family Burkholderiaceae; genus Cupriavidus; species Cupriavidus consociatus. The sequence goes on along the minus strand of NZ_JAGIQA010000050.1, from coordinate 20,853 downwards.
CAGCTCAAGGAGCTGACCCGCGGCAAGGGCATTTCGCGCGAGGCGCTGCAGACCTTTATTAACGGCCTGGCCATCCCGGACGATGCCAGGAAGCTGCTTCTCGACATGACGCCGGGCAGCTACATCGGCAAGGCGGTTTCACTCGCCGAGCGTATCTGACATCACATCTGCCGGCCGCTGTGCCGGTTCAGCCAGAAAAGCCATCCATCCGGATGGCTTTTTTGCTTCCGTGGCGGCCGGATTGGGTCAACTGAGCGTACGCCTGCAGCCTTGTGACGCTTGCGGCAGAACGATACTTCAAAGCATTTGAATAACTTAATGAAGGACTGTCCTGCACGGGCGCACTTCCCGCCGCAATAATGCGAGAATCTTCGACGCCCCGGTGGATCCAATTCCTGGGTGCGCCCCCAAATTTGTGAAATGCCCATGACGCGGGCGAGAGGAAACAGATGCGTTCTACCGCCAATGCTCCGGCCGGCTACGGTGCCACCGCCATCGCGCTGCACTGGATCGTCGCCCTGGCGATCTTCGGTGCGTTCGGGCTCGGCCTGTACATGACCGGCATCCCGGGGCTGACGCCGACCAAGCTGAAGCTGTACTCGTGGCACAAGTGGCTGGGTGTGACGATTTTCGCCGTGGCGCTGTTGCGCGTGCTGTGGCGCGCCACGCACGTCGCCCCCGCGGTGGCGTCCGGCACACCGGCGTGGCAGGCCAGGGCCGCCGCCGGCGCGCATCACCTGCTGTACCTGCTGATCGTGATCGTTCCCATCAGCGGCTATCTCTACAGCTCGGCGGCTGGCGTGCCGGTGGTCTACCTCGGCCTGTGGAAGATGCCGGCGCTGATCGAGAAGAACGACGAACTGAAGGAAGTGCTCAAGTTTGCGCATGTCTGGCTGAACTACCTGATGGCCGCCGTGGTCGTTGTCCATGCGGCGGCGGCGGTGAAGCACCAGTTCGTCGACCGCGACGGCACGCTGGGCCGGATGCTGCCCTTCCTGCGCTGACATGCTGCGCTGACATTTGCCGTACCGCGGCGCCTTGCGCCGAACCTCGAACCTACAGGAGTCATTGAAGATGAATCGCCATTCCCGCCGCGGCTCGCTGGCCATCAACGCCACGGTGGCAGCCGTGCTGACCGCCGCCGGCATCGCCGCCAACCTGGCCTGGGCCCAGGTCGACGCGGCCAAGAGCACAGTGACCGCCGTGGCGCGCCAGATCGGCGTGCCGATGGAAGGCAAGTTCAAGAAGTTCGACGCGCAGGTCAGTTTCGATCCCGCCAAGCTGGCCACCTCGTCGGCCAAGGTCGAGATCGACGTCGCCAGCTTCGAGATCGGCGACGCCGAGACCACCAAGGAAGTGAAGGGCAAGGACTGGTTCGACGCGGCCAGGTACCCCAAGGCCGTGTTCCAGTCCACCAGCATCAAGAACGGCACGCCGGGCAAGTACGACGTCGCGGGCAAGCTGACCATCAAGGGCAAGACCGTCGACGTGGTGGTGCCGGCCACGTACCGCCAGGAGGGCGCCAGCCAGGTGTTCGAGGGCGCGCTGCCGATCAAGCGCACCGTCTTCAATATCGGCGACGGCGAGTGGAAGGACACGTCGGTGGTGGCCGATGACGTGCAGATCAAGTTCCGTATCGTGCTGGCCAAAAAGTAAGGCCGGCAATCCGCTGACGTACCAGGACGTTAATAACCAAGAACGTTCCGCTTAACCTGTTCAACCTGCTTTTGTCGGGAGATCCCATGAAATTGCGTTCCGTCGTTGCCGCCGTCGCGGCCATTTCCGCAACCGCCGCCTTCGGCGTGGCTTCGGCCAATACCGTGACGTACAACCTCGATCCGACCCATACGTACCCGAGCTTCGAGGCCGACCACCTCGGGGGCCTGTCGACGTGGCGCGGCAAGTTCGACAAGTCCAGCGGCACCGTCACGCTGGATCGTGCCGCCAAGGCCGGTACCGTCGAGGTGAAGATCGATCCGTCTTCGATCGATTTCGGCAATGCCAAGCTGAACCAGCACGCCAAGGGTCCGGACATGTTCAACGTGGACGCCTTCCCCGAGGCGACCTACAAGGGCAAGTTCAGCAAGTTCAAGGGCGACGTGCCGATCGAAGTCGACGGCGTGCTGACGCTGCGCGGCGTGTCCAAGCCGGTCAAGCTGGAAATCCGCGAATTCAAGTGCATCCAGCACCCGATGCTCAAGCGCGAAGCCTGCGGCGCCGACGCCGTGGGCGAGTTCAACCGCGCCGATTTCGGCCTCGACTACGGCGTGAAGATGGGCTTCAAGCCGGAAGTCAAGCTCGCCATCCAGGTGGAAGGCGTGCGCGCCGAGTAAGCGCGCGACGGGCTGGCCCGCCACGGGCCGTGCCTCAAGCGACACAAGGCCGGCGATCGCCGGCCTTTTTTCATGGCTTTAGGTACCCTGTAGCCGACCCCGCCACAAGAGGGGACTGACAAGGCACTTGGTTGTACGCGGCCCAATTGCCACAGTACAATGGGCCGCGGCAATTCCAGACGATCCGGGTTTGTCGGTGCTTTCCCGCACAGGGCGGGGCCGCCGCCCGCCAACAGGCTATAGCGCATCCCTATGAGCATTCGCTGCACATCCCGATACCGGTAGCCTTCCCGATCCCCTCGCCCCTCCTGCTGTACCCGGCCGTTCCGCCCAGGCAGTATGGCCCGCAGCGTTTCTCGGATTTCCCTGGCGCAATACCGTGTATTCCAAAACGCAAATCGATCCGGTAGTTAGTTTCCGCAACTCGCAGGGCGAACAGGTGCGGGGCACGATCATCAATCTCCAGAGAAAGTCTCTGGTGATGGAAATCTACAATCCGTATTCGATCGTGCAGGTCAGCGAGGTGCTGAGCGAACTCAGCGTCCGCATGGGCGCCAAGAATGCCTACCTGGGCAAGGCCGTGGTGATGAGCCTGGTGAATACCGGCCTGACCGCGGTGGTATCGCTGACGCTGATCGACGAGTGGCGCGAACTCACCGACGTGAACAACGAGCCCAAGTCGGTGGCACGCGAAGCCGAGCTGTTCGTGCAGGACTGGGATACGCGCTTCAATATCCGGCGCGACTACCAGATCGTGGTCAACGAGATGCGCGCCTTCCTGTCCGAAGTATCGCGCTGGGTCGAGCAGGTCGACCTGACCGAATCGCTGCCCAAGAAGGACGGCAAGCTGCGCGAGGACGTGTTCTACGAGCTGGCCACGCCGATCATGGCCAAGACCAAGACCTATCTCGACTGGCTCGAGGGCGAGGCCGAGCGCGTGGACCCGGAAATCGCGCCGGTGCACCGCACCTATGCGCAGTCGGCGCTGCATCCGCTGCTGCTGCGCGCGCCGTTCGTGTACCGGACCTTCACCAAGCCGCTTGGCTACGCCGGCGACTACGAGATGGTCAACCAGATCCTGAGCGATCCGCAGCAGGGTCCGACCACCTACTTCCAGATCGTCAACACCGCCTTCCTGAAGGCGGCAGTGGCGACCGCGCACCGCAACCGCATCGACCTGCTGGTGGATTTCCTGACGCGCCAGGCCGAGCGCGCGCGCTCCGCCGGCCGGCCGTTCCGCGTGCTCAATGTGGGTTGCGGGCCGGCCTTCGAGATCCAGCGCTTTGTGCAGGAATACCCCAATCCCGAGCTGCTGTCGTTCCAGCTGGTCGACTTCAGCGAAGAGACGCTGGACTACACGCGCAACTCTATCGAGCGGGCAGCCTCTGGCGCCGGGCGCAAGGTGTCGGTGGAGATGGTGCACCAGTCGGTGCACGAACTGCTCAAGCGCCGCATCTCGCCTGACGATATCAGTGCGCGGGAGTTTGACGCGGTCTACTGCGCGGGGCTGTTCGATTACCTGTCGGACAAGGTCTGCACGCGGCTGCTGGCGTATTTCGCCTCGCGTTCGCGTCCGGCCGGCCAGGTGCTGGTCACCAACGTGCATGCCAACAATCCAGAGAAGTTCGGCATGGAGCATCTGCTGGAGTGGTACCTGATCTACCGCGACGACGCCGGCATGGCGCAGCTGCTGCCGGAGAATTCGCATTCGCACCGCATCTACGTCGACCCGACCGGCGTCAACGTCTTTGCCGAAGCCACCATTGAATGAGGCTGTCCGCGCGGACCACCCCATGAGCACCAATCAACTCTACGCCGGCTACCAGTCCGAACTGGCCGACTTCCGCCTGGCGTTCAGCCGCGGCGGCGCCTATACCGCGATCGTGCTGGTCCTGCTCGGCGTCGGACTCGACTACGGCCAGTATCCGCAGCAGCAGCTCGCATTCGCGGTGGCGCGCGTGGTGGTGTCGCTGCTGATCGCGGGTGTGGTGGTGATGCTGTACAGCGCCATCGGGCGCCGCTTCGCGCCCTGGCTGACGCTGACCTGGCTGCTGCTGCCGCAGATCATGATCGCGTGGATGATCTCGCAGACCGAAGGCGTGCAATCACCTTACTACGTCGGCCTGAACCTGGCGATCTTCGCCTCGGGCATCGCGCTGCCGTTCGGGCTGTGGCAGAACCTGGTCTTCGGCTTGCTCTCCTATCTGCTGTATGTGCTGGCGTGCCTGTTCCACGCCGGCGGCATCGAGCCGATGGGGACCTTCATCGTCAACTCGCTGTTCCTGCTGTTCGCGGCGGCAGCCAGCGGCGTCTACACCTTCTTTAACGAGCGCGCGCGTTTCATGCTGTTCCGGCTGAAAGCGGAGGTGGCCGAGACCAACGCCGAACTGGAAGTCATCAACCGCAAGCTGGTCGACATCAAGGGCCAGATGCTGCAGCAGGAAAAGATGGCCGCGATCGGTACGCTGGCGGCCGGGCTGCTGCATGAGGTCAACAACCCGGTCAACTTCTGCCTGATGGCAATCGAGGTGGCGATGGAAGAGCCGCAGGCCAAGGAAAGCGAGTCGCTGACCGAGTGCCTGGTCGATGCCAAGCAGGGCATGCAGCGCATCCAGCATATCGTCTCCGACCTGAAGACCTTCGCCTATCGCAAGCCGGGCGCGGAGGTGGAGGGCACGCCGTTCCTGTTCGAGAAGGCGCTCGACTCCTCGATCCGCCTGACCGCGCATGAGCTGCGCGGCGTCAAGGTGACGCGCGAGTTGCCGGGCGACACCCTGGTGCTGGGCGACGAGGCCGCGGTCATCGGCGTGCTGATCAACCTGTTCTCCAACGCCGCGCTGGCCATGCGCAAGGCCGGCACGGCCGCGCCGGCGATCCATACCACGGTGCGCTGGGCCGACAGCCGGCTCCATGTCACGGTGCGCGACAATGGCCCCGGCATCGCCGAGGAAAACCTGGCGCGCGTGTTCGAGCCCTTCTTCACCACGCGCGACGTGGGGCAGGGCCTGGGGCTGGGGCTTTCGATCAGCTACGCGGTGATCGAGCGCCATGGCGGCCAGCTCTTCGCCGAGAGCGAGCTGGGGCAGTGGGCCGCGTTCAGCTTCGACCTGCCGCGCGCGGAGTAAGCCGTCATGAGTGCCATGACCGAGGTGCAGCAAGCGCGGCCGACCCTGCTTTACGTCGACGACGAGGACATGGCGCGCAAGTATTTCGCGCGCGCGGTGGGCTCGGAGTATGAGGTACTGCTGGCCGCCAGCGCCGAAGAAGCAATCGCCACGCTCGCCACCGATGGCCCGCGCGTTGCCGTCCTGGTGACCGACTTCCGCATGCCCGGCCGCGATGGCGGCGACCTGCTGCGCGAAGTGGCGCAGCTGTACCCGCAGATCGTGCGCATCCTGGTGACGGCATATGCCGACAAGGACATGCTGCTGCAGACGGTCAACAGCGGCGAGGTGTTCCGCATCATGGAGAAGCCGCTGAGCGTGGCGCAGGTACGCGACGTGCTGCGCCTGGCCGGCGAGCGCCACCGCGAACGCGCGCTGCGCCAGCACCGGCTGATGGCGATCGACGAAACCCTGGCGTTCCTGGCGCACGAGCTGAACACGCCGCTGGCGGCGATCGCCAACTTCGCGCGCGGCATCGAAAGCCGGGTCGCGGGCGAATACAGCGAGCAGCGCCAGGGCGAGATCGGCCAGGCCGCCAGCGCCATGCACGACAACGCCCAGTATTGCCTGGCAGTGCTGTCGTCGTTCCTGCAGTCGGTGCGCAACAGCGCCGGCAGCAAAGCCGCGCGGCCCGAGCCCGGTGCCGAGGTCAGGGCGGGTGCGCTGGTGGCATCGCTGCTCGATACCTACCCGTTTTCCGGCGACCAGCGCCAGTGGGTCCAGGTCGAGGTACATGGCGATTTCCCGGTGCAGACGCTGCCCAATTGCGTGGCGCTGGTGCTGTCGTCGGTGATGAGCAACGCGCTGCGAGCGCTCGCCGGTACGCCGTCGCCGGCGCTGCGCTTCGTGGTGGTAGCCCAGCCGCACCAGGAAATCCATATCAGCGACAACGGTCCCGGCATCCCGCCCGAGGTGATGGAGCGCCTGCTGGTCGATCCCGTGACCACCCACGCCAGCGCCGGCGGCAGCGGCCTGGGCATGATTTTCTGCAACCGCGTCATGCAGTCCTTTGGCGGCGGCATCCGGATCGCATCCGCGTCCGGTGCCGGCACGACCGTGACGCTGGACTTTCCAAGTTTCAAGAATCGAATGATTAGGAGTGACCGATGAGCGAACCGAATGCCACCCAGGCACCACCCCCGGCGATTCTGTTCGTCGATGACGAAGCCACTGCCGTCAAGTATTTCCAGCGCGCCATCGGGGCGCTGGCACCGGTGGTGACCGGCGGTTCGGTGGAAGAGGGCAAGGCGCTGCTGGATGCGCACGCCGACAGCCTGGCAGTGCTGGTGTCGGACCAGCGCATGCCTGGTGAATATGGCAACGAGCTGCTGCGCTATGCGCGCGAGCGCTATCCGCATATCGTGCGTATCCTGACAACGGCCTACTCCGAGCTGGACCAGACTGTCGAGGCGGTGAACCAGGGCCAGATCCATCGCTATATCAAGAAGCCGTGGGACATTACTGCGCTACGCATGGAGCTGAAGCAGGCGCTGGAACTGTCCGGGCTGCGCAAGGAGCGCGACCAGCTGGTGCGCGAGAAGCTGGCGGTACTGCAGACGCAGACCGTGGCCACGCGCATCGGCATGCTGCATGCGCTGTGCGCGAGCCTGATCGGCCCGGGCCGTTTCCAGCCGGTGGAAACCTACCTGGTGGCGGTCGACCTGGCCGGCGCGCGCAATGCCGACCCGGACTGGCAGCGCATGGATTATGCCGACCTGGTGCGCGCCGAGGCCGAGCGCAGCGGCACCTTCGGCCATGCCGTGGCCACGCGCCTGGCGGCCCTGCGCAGCGCCAACGCGGGCAAGGGAGCGGCCGACGCGGTCGCGGTCATTACCGACGCGCTCGGCAGCGATGTGGTGCGCCGCGATGGTGACGCGGTGGTGTGGACCACGCCGGCTACGCTGGCGGAGTTCCTGGCGCAGCCGGTGGGTACGCCGGTGTCGCCCCATCACGCGGCCTGGCTGGCGAGCCTGCTGTGGCTTGACGAAGTTGGCGGCGCGGTGCAGTTCGCGCGCGATGGCGACACCATCCTGTGCCGGACCGCGCCGCGCACCGAGGCCTTCGCGGCTGACCGGCTGGCGGCCTGGATCGAGCGGTTTGCGGAACCCGTCTGATCCGCTTGCATCTGCCCCAATAAAAATGGCGCCCCGCGGGGCGCCATTTTTATTGCCGGAGCAGCAGGGCGTCAGGCCTGCGCACCGAAGTTCGGATCGTTGCGGTCGGTCGACTCTCCCTTCTTGTCCGACTTGACCAGGTCTTCCCGCTTTACGCCCAGCCACATCGCCAGCGCCGCGGCCACGAACACCGACGAATAGATGCCAAACAGGATACCCACCGTCAGCGCCAGCGCGAAGTAGTGCAGCGTCGGGCCGCCGAAGAAGAACATCGACAGCACCATCATCTCGGTCGAGCCGTGGGTGATGATGGTCCGCGACATCGTGCTGGTGATGGCGTGGTCGATGACCTCATGCGTGGTCATCTTGCGGTACTTGCGGAAGGCCTCGCGAATCCGGTCGAAAATCACCACCGACTCGTTCACCGAGTAGCCCAGCACGGCCAGGATCGCCGCCAGCACCGAGAGTGAGAATTCCCACTGGAAGAAGGCGAAGAAGCCCAGGATGATCACGATGTCGTGCAGGTTGGCGATGATGCCGGCCACCGCGAATTTCCACTCGAAGCGGAACGACAGGTAGATCACGATACCCGCCACCACGCACAGCAGCGCCAGCAGGCCGTCGGTGGCCAGCTCCTTGCCGACCTGCGGGCCGACGAACTCGACGCGCTGCAGCTTGACGTCAGGCGACGCCGCGGTCAGCGCGCCCATTACCTGCTCGCTCTGCTGGGCCGAGGTGGCCGGCTTGCCGTCCGGGCCCTTCTGCAGCGGCAGGCGGATCATCACGTCGCGCGAGGTGCCGAAGTTCTGCACCTGCACGTCGGTATAGCCCAGCTTGCTGACCTGGCCGCGGATCTTTTCCAGGTCGGCCGCCTGCTGGTAGCTGACCTCCATCACCGTGCCGCCGGTGAATTCGATCGACAGGTGCAGGCCCTTTTGCCAGAGGAAGAATACGGCTGCGGCAAACGTCACGAAGGAGATCACGTTGAAGATCAACGCGTGCTTCATGAACGGAATGTCGCGCCGGATGCGGAAGAATTCCATGTTGAATCCTGTTCTGTACTGCTAGTTTGCTGATTGACTGCCCTGGCCGCTTACTTGGCGACCGGGGTGTCAGAGGCGTTGCCCGGCTTCCAGATCTGGCCGATGGCCACGCTCTGCAACTTCTTCTTGCGGCCGTACCAGAGGTTGACGAGGCCGCGGTTGAAGAACACCGCCGAGAACATGGAGGTCAGGATGCCCAGGCAGTGCACCACGGCAAAGCCCCGCACCGGGCCCGAACCGAAGGCCAGCAGCGCCAGGCCGGCAATCAGCGTGGTCACGTTCGAGTCCAGGATGGTGGCCCAGGCACGGTCGAAGCCGACCGCGATTGCCATCTGCGGCGATGCGCCGGCGCGCAGTTCCTCGCGAATACGCTCGTTGATCAGCACGTTGGCGTCGATCGCCATGCCCAGCACCAGCGCGATAGCGGCGATGCCCGGCAGCGTCAGCGTGGCCTGCAGCATCGACAGCACCGCGATCAGCAGCAGCAGGTTCACGCCCAGCGCCACCACCGAGAACACGCCGAACAGCATGTAGTACAGGATCATGAACACGCCGATGGCGGCAAAGCCGTAGGCGACCGAGTCAAAACCCTTCTGGATGTTGTCGGCACCCAGCGACGGCCCGATGGTGCGTTCTTCGATGATCTCCATCGGCGCGGCCAGTGAGCCGGCGCGCAGCAGCAGCGCCAGGTCGTTGGCGGCTTCGGTGGAGTAGGAGCCGGTGATCTGGAAGCTCGAACCCAGCTCGGACTGGATCGTCGCCACCGTCAGCACTTCGCCCTTGCCCTTTTCGAACAGCACGATCGCCATCGGCTTCTTCAGGTTCTCGCGCGAGACGTCGCGCAGCACGCGGCCGCCCTGGGCGTCGAGCTTGATGTTGACCGAAGGCTGCTGGTTCTGGTCGAAGCCGGCGGAGGCGCTTTCAATGCGGTCACCGGTGAAGATGACCTGCTTCTTCAGCACCACCGGGGCGCCGTTGCCGTGCGTGAACAGCTCGCTGCCGAACGGGACCGGGTCGCCCGGGCGCGGGCTGCGCGGCGCGTCATTGTCGACCAGGCGCGCTTCCAGCGTGGCGGTGCGGCCGATGATGTCCTTGGCCTTGGCGGTGTCCTGCACGCCCGGCAGCTGCACCACGATGCGATCGGCGCCTTGCTGCTGGATCACCGGCTCGGCCACGCCGAGTTCGTTGACGCGGTTGTGCAGGGTGGTGATGTTCTGCTTGACCGCGGCGTCCTGCACGGCCTTGCGCGCGGCTTCGGTAAAGGTGCCGACCACGTTGTTGCCGTCCAGGGCGAAGGCCACTTCGCGCAGGTTGTCGGCCAGCAGCGCGCGGGCGCGGTTGGCCTCGTCGGCGTTGTTGAAGCGCACCGTCAGGCGCTCGCCGTCGCGGTCGATGCCGCCGTGGCGGATATTCTTGTCACGCAGCAGCGTGCGCGCGTCGCCGGCCAGGCTGTCGAGCTTCTTGTCGACGGCGCCCTTCATGTCGACCTGCAGCAGGAAGTGCACGCCGCCGCGCAGGTCCAGGCCCAGGTACATCGGCAGCGCGTGCAGCGAGGTCAGCCAGCGGGGCGAGCCCGACAGCAGGTTCAGCGCGACCACGTAGGTAGGATCGGCGGCATCCGGGTTGAGCACGCGCGACAGCACGTCCTTGGCCTTGAGCTGCTCGTCGGTGGTGCGGAAACGCGCCTTGACCGAGCCGGACTGGCCGGAAATGTCGAAGAACACGCCGTCAGGCTGCAGCTGGTTCTGCGCCAGGATCTCTTCGACCTGCTTCTGCATCGACAGGTCGATCTTGACCGTGGCCTTGCCCGAAGACACCTGCACGGCGGGCGCCTCGCCGAAGAAGTTCGGCAAGGTGTAGAGGATGCCGATGGTCAGCGCCACCAGGATCACGAGGTATTTCCAAAGCGGATAACGATTCATCTCGGGCCAGTCATTCAGCGGTTGGCGGGGCCGGCGCAGGCGTGGCGCGCCACGTCGGCGAGGCCGAACCGGTTTGGCAAACAGCCGCCTGGCAGCCACGGAGCGGAGCCACGGGGGCTCCGGCGGGCTGGATCAGGCGGCTGCCGGGGCATGCGCGAACGGGCATGCCGGAAAGGACAAAGGCGGGAGTCGCTTAGTCGATCGGGGCGATCGGCGGATCAGAGCGCCTTCAGCGAACCCTTCGGCAGCACCGCGGTCACGGCGTTCTTCTGTACGGTAATCTCGGTGCCTTCCGAGATTTCCAGGCTGACGTACTGGTCGGTAACCTTGGTCACGCGGCCCAGGATACCGCCGGCGGTGACGACTTCGTCGTTCTTGGCCAGTGCTTCGAGCATTGCCTTCGCTTCTTTCTGGCGCTTCATTTGCGGGCGGATCATGATGAACCACAGCACCGCAAACATCAGGATGATGGGCAGGAAGCTCATCAGGCCGCCAGCCGCGCCGCCGGCACCGGCGGTCTGGGCAAATGCGTTAGAAATCAGCACGTTGATTCTCCGTCACAAAAGTCAGTCAAGTAATCGATCATTCTACCATTCGCATTCGGACCGCCTTTGGCATTCTAGGGCGGAATACGGGTTTCTTCGGGGTGCTTCCGGGGCGACTCGCGGCCGATGCCGGCGAGCATTGCGCGGCATTGCAGGTGCGGGCCGCAGGCAACCCCGCTATTCGACCGGCAGCGGCGCGAAAGTTCGCGCCGCTGCACTGATTTCACTGCGTGCCGCGGGCGCGGTCGGAGGCGAACCGGCGGCGGAAATCGGCGAAGCGATGCTGCTCGATCGACTCGCGCACCTCGCGCATCAGCTGCAGGTAGTAGTGCAGGTTGTGGATGGTATTCAGGCGTGCGCCGAGGATTTCACCGACGCGGTGCAGGTGGTGCAGGTATGCGCGCGAGAAGTTGCGGCAGGTGTAGCAGGCGCAGCTTTCGTCGAGGGGGCGCGGGTCGTTGCGGTGCGCGGCGTTCTTGATCTTGACGTCGCCGTAGCGGGTGAAGAGCCAGCCGTTGCGCGCATTGCGGGTCGGCATCACGCAGTCGAACATGTCGACCCCGGCGGCGACACCCGCCACCAGGTCCTCGGGCGTGCCGACGCCCATCAGGTAGTGCGGCTTGTTGGCCGGAAGGCGCGGCGCCACATGCTCGAGCACGCGCATCATGTCTTCCTTGGGCTCGCCGACGGACAGGCCACCGATGGCGAAGCCGTGGAAATCCAGCTCCGACAGGCCCGCCAGCGATTCATCGCGCAGGTCCTCGTACATGCCGCCCTGAACGATGCCGAACAGCGCATTGGGGTTGGCCAGCCGCTCGAACTCGTCGCGCGAGCGCTTGGCCCAGCGCAGGCTCATGCGCATCGACTGGGCCGCTTCCTCGTGCGTGGCGGGGCGGCCGTCGATCTCGTACGGCGTGCACTCGTCGAACTGCATCACGATGTCCGAGTTCAGCGTGCGCTGGATCTGCATCGAGATCTCGGGCGACAGGAAGAGCTTGTCGCCATTGACCGGCGACGCGAACGTGACGCCATCCTCTGTGATCTTGCGAAGATCGCCCAGCGAAAACACCTGGAAGCCGCCGGAATCGGTCAGGATCGGCTTGTCCCAGCCGATAAACTTGTGCAAGCCCCCATGGGCATTGACCACCTCCAGTCCCGGACGCAGCCACAGGTGGAAGGTATTGCCCAGGATGATGTGCGCGCCGATCTCGTTCAGTTCCAGCGGCGACATTGCCTTGACCGAGCCATAGGTGCCCACCGGCATGAAGATCGGAGTCTCGACCACGCCGTGGTTCAGCGTGACGCGGCCGCGGCGGGCGTTGCCGTCGGTGGTGATGAGTTCGAAGTTAAGCATGCTTAGGTCAGGGTTCAGGCCGCGGTGTCCGCGGTTTCGGCGGTATCGGCATCATTCCGGCGGGTCAGCAGCATGGCGTCGCCATAGCTGAAGAAGCGGTAGCGCTGCTCGACCGCATGGCGGTAGGTGGCGCGAATGGCTTCCACGCCGGCCAGCGCCGACACCAGCATCAGCAGCGTCGACTTGGGCAGGTGGAAGTTGGTGATCAGGGCATCGACCAGCCGGAAACGGTAGCCCGGGGTGATGAAGATATCGGTGTCGCCGCTGCCGGCGGCCAGCGTGCCGTCAGGCTTTGCGGCCGATTCCAGGGCCCGCAGCGAAGTGGTGCCGACGGCGATCACGCGGCCGCCGCGGGCGCGCGTTTCGCGCACGGCCTGCGCCAGTTCCTCGGAGACGGCGTACCACTCCGAATGCATCTTGTGCTCGGCGAGGTTCTCGGTGCGCACCGGCTGGAAGGTGCCGGCACCCACGTGCAGCGTCAGGAAGGCGCGGCGCACGCCGGCGGCATCCAGCCGCGCGAACAGTGCATCGTCGAAATGCAGGCCCGCGGTCGGTGCCGCCACGGCGCCCGGATTGCGCGCGTAGACGGTCTGGTAGCGGGTCTCGTCGTAGGCGTCGGGGTCGTGCGTGATGTACGGCGGCAGCGGCAGGCGGCCGTAGCGCTCGATCAGGTCCAGCGCTGGCTCGGGAAAGCGCAGCGTGAAGAACTGGTCCACGCGCGGGCCGACCATCACCGCGAAGGCGTCTTCTGCCAGGTGCAGCGCGCTGCCCTCGGCAGGCGTTTTCGAGGCGCGCACCTGGGCCAGCACGGTATGCGAGTCCAGCACGCGCTCGACCAGCACCTCGACCTTGCCGCCGCTGGGCTTGTGACCGAAGAAGCGTGCCTTGATCACGCGCGTGTCGTTGAAGACCAGCAGGTCTTCAGGGCGCAGGTAGTCGATGATGTCGCTGAAAGCGCGGTCGACCAGGCGCACCGCATCGGCGGTGTCGGCGGGCGCGAGCCGTTCTACTACCAGCAACCGGCTGGCGCTGCGGTCGGGCAGCGCGCTCTGGGCGATCAGTTCTGGCGGCAGCGGAAAATCGAAATCGGAAAGGGTCAACATCGTGGAAACGGCGCGCGGGGCCCGCGACGGGTCGGAAAGCGAGGCACAAAACGGCACTCGCCGCCCGTGGTGGCGGCCGGCATGGGTACAATCGGCGAATCCGATATTGTAAGGCCACAGGCATGCTTGCCGCCGGGCCGGGCGTGATACCGGCTATTCGCCGGCGTTCCCGCCCACGCCTGCTGCCCAAGCCCTCCCTGCCGCCAGTCTTCGCTGCCGATGCCCGGAACCGCCACCGAAACGACCGACCTGTCCGCCGATGCCGCCAAGGACGCGGCCGCACCCGCGCGCGGCAAGGCCGGGGAGGGCAAGGGCAAATCCGCATCATCCAACTCATCCGCCACCTCGTCAGCGGCAGCCCGCCTCGCCAAGCTCGGCCTGCGCCGCCCGGTCGACCTGGTGCTGCATCTGCCAATGCGCTACGAGGACGAGACCACGCTGGCGCCGATCGCCGACGCGATCCGTCGCGCGGGGCTCGGCCAGCCGGCGCAGGTGGAAGGCGAGGTCATCTCCAACGAAGTCACGTTCCGGCCGCGCCGCCAGCTGGTGGTGAAGATTGCCGACGCGTCCGGCGAACTGACGCTGCGCTTCCTCAACTTCTACGGCAGCCAGACCAAGCAGATGGCCGAAGGCGTTCGGCTGCGCGTGCGTGGCGAGATCCGCGGCGGCTTCTTCGGCGCCGAAATGGTCCACCCGACGGTGCGTCCCGTTGTCGAGGGCGAAGCGCTTCCGGACCGCCTGACGCCGGTCTACCCGGCCACCGCCGGCATCTCGCAGGCCTACCTGCGCAAGGCCATCGGCGGCGCGCTGTCACGCACGCCGATGCCGGAGACGCTGCCGCGCCCGGTGCTGCAGGGGCCGCTGGCGCGCTTGCAGTTGCGCCCGCTGGCCGATTGCCTGCGGCTGCTGCATGCGCCGCCTCCTGAAGAAAGCGAAGCGGCGCTGGCCGACCGCACGCACCCGGCCTGGCAGCGCATCAAGTTCGACGAACTGCTGGCGCAGCAGATTTCGCTGCGGCGCGCGCACGCCGCGCGGCGCGAGAAGACCGCGCCGACCATGCCACGCCGCGAAGCTGGCCTGCTGACGCGCTTCCTGGCGGCGCTGCCGTTCCGGCTGACCGGCGCGCAGGAGCGGGTGGTGGCGGAGATCGCCGCCGACATGACGCGCCCGCACCCGATGCATCGGCTGCTGCAGGGCGACGTCGGCAGCGGCAAGACCATCGTCGCCGCGCTGGCGGCGTGCCAGGCGATCGATGCCGGCTACCAGGCCGCCCTGATGGCACCGACCGAAATCCTGGCCGAGCAGCACTTCCGCAAGCTGTCCGCTTGGCTGGAGCCGCTCGGGGTGCCCGTGGTCTGGCTGGCCGGCAGCCTGAAGGCGCGCGAGAAGCGCGAGGCCGCGGCACGCGTGGAATCGGGCGAGGCGCAACTGGTGATCGGCACCCATGCGCTGATCCAGGACACGGTGCGCTTCGCGAAGCTGGGCCTGTCGGTGGTCGACGAACAGCACCGCTTTGGCGTGGCGCAGCGGCTGGCATTGCGCGGCAAGGCGGGCGCGACCGATGTGCCGGCGCCCGATACCGTGCCGCACCAGCTGATGATGTCGGCCACGCCGATCCCGCGCACGCTCGCCATGACGTATTACGCGGACCTGGACGTGTCCGTGATCGACGAACTGCCGCCGGGCCGCACGCCGATCGTCACGCGCCTGGTCAACGACGAGCGGCGCGACGAAGTGATCGCGCGCATCCATCACGCCGCCGCCGAGGGCCGCCAGGTCTACTGGGTGTGTCCGCTGATCGAGGAAAGCGAGGCGCTGCAGCTGCAGACTGCTGTCGAGACGTATGAAACGCTGGTGGCCGCGTTGCCCGACCTGCGCGTCGGGCTGGTGCACGGCCGCCTGCCGCCTGCCGAAAAGGCCTCGGTGATGGATGACTTCAGCGCTAATCGCATGCAGGTGCTGGTTGCCACCACGGTGATCGAGGTGGGCGTGGATGTGCCCAACGCTTCGCTGATGGTGATCGAGCATGCCGAGCGCTTCGGCCTGGCGCAACTGCACCAGCTGCGCGGCCGCGTGGGGCGGGGCAGCGCCGAATCGGTGTGCCTGCTGATGTATCAGGCGCCGCTGTCGCCGACCGCGCGCGAGCGGCTGGCGACCATGCGCGAGACCACCGACGGTTTCGAGATTGCGCGCCGCGACCTGGAAATCCGCGGCCCGGGTGAATTCCTCGGTGCGCGGCAGTCGGGCGAGGCCATGTTGCGCTTTGCCGACCTGCAGACCGACGCGTGGCTGGTGGAGTACGCGCAGGAAGCGGCCGAGCTGATGCTGGCACAGTTCCCGGAAGCGGTGGAAGCGCACCTGTCGCGGTGGCTCGGCGGGCGCGAGCACTATCTCAAGGCCTGATTGCGCAGTCGGTAGGTGCCGCATCGTACGCATCCGCACGAATCACAGGGGCGCTCTGACAGATCCCGCAATCGAAGGTAAAATCTATCGCCTACCCGGAATTGATAAGTCATGACGCTCACTGAACTCAAGTACATCGTCGCCGTGGCGCGCGAGCGCCATTTCGGCCGGGCCGCCGAAGCCTGCTTCGTGTCGCAGCCGACACTGTCGGTCGCCATCAAGAAGCTGGAAGACGAACTCAACGTGCAGATCTTCGAGCGCGGCACCTCGGAGGTGTCGGTGACCAACATTGGCGAGCAGATCGTGGCGCAGGCCCAGCGCGTACTCGAGCAGACCATGGCCATCCGCGAGATCGCCAAGCAGGGCAAGGACCCGCTGGCCGGGCCGCTGCGCGTGGGCGTGATCTACACCATCGGGCCATACCTGCTGCCATCGCTGGTCAAGCAGATGATCGGGACCGTGCCGCAGATGCCGCTGATGCTGCAGGAGAACTACACGCACAAGCTGATCGAGCTGCTCAAGCAGGGCGAGATCGATTGCGCGGTAATGGCCGAGCCGTTCCCCGATTCCGGCCTGACGGTGCGTCCGCTGTACGACGAGCCGTTCGTTGTCGCCGTGCCGCGCGGACACCAGCTCGCGGAGGCGCATGCGATCGACCCGGACGAGCTGAAGCGGCAGACCATGCTGCTGCTGGGCAGCGGCCACTGCTTCCGCGACCATGTGCTGGGCGTGTGCCCGGAACTGTCGCGCTTCTCGCAGGCCGCGGATGGCATCCAGAAGACGTTCGAAGGCTCCTCGCTGGAAACCATCCGCCATATGGTGGCCAGCGGCGTCGGCATTACCGTGCTGCCGCGCACCTCGGTGCCCGACCTGAAGGCCAAGGGCGACATGCTGTCGTACGTGCCGTTCGCCGATCCCGTGCCGGACCGCCGCGTGGTGCTGGCCTGGCGCAAGAGCTTCACCCGCCTGCCGGCGATGGATGCACTGGCCAACGCCGTGGCCGCCTGCGAGCTGCCGGGTGTGCGCAAGCTCGATGCCAAGGAGCTGGCGGAAGCCGCCTGATTCTCCAAAACCAGACGCAAGCCTGAGGCCGCAACGGGATATCCGTTGCGGCTTTTGTTTTTTTTCCGTCCCCGTAGTACGGCATTTTTGGATGCGTGACTTCGCTCCTTCACTTTGCGCCGGCATAAAACCGCGGAAGGTCGAATAGATTTGACCTAATGCATAGGTATAAATAATTAAATTCTCAGTGCAATAGTTTGTTTGTAGACTGGCTTCTACCAGCCGACTGGCATCGAACCAGGCAAGGAGCCGATCATGAGCACCAGTGCCCAGTCCACTCCCGGCACAACGATCAAGCGCCCGTTCTCTCTCCGCATGGGGCGCTACCTGCTCGATTGCCTTGCCTGCTACGCCGCCGCCAACTGAGGCGGAATTCTCTTCCAGCCACCCACAACAAGAGGAATAGATGAGCAAGAAGGACACTCTCACCACCGCAGCCGGCGCACCCGTTGCCGACAACCAGAACTCGCAGACCGCCGGCCCGCGCGGCCCGATGCTGCTGCAGGATGTCTGGTTCCTCGAAAAACTGGCCCACTTCGACCGTGAAGTCATTCCCGAGCGCCGCGTGCATGCCAAGGGTTCCGGTGCCTACGGCACGTTCCGGGTCACGCACGACATCACGAAATTCACCAAGGCCTCGATCTTTGCCGAAGTCGGCAAGGAAACACCGCTGTTCATCCGCTTCTCGACGGTGGCCGGCGAGCGTGGCGCTGCCGATGCCGAGCGTGACGTGCGCGGGTTTTCGGTCAAGTTCTACACGGATGAAGGCAACTGGGACGTGGTCGGCAACAACACCCCGGTGTTCTTCGTGCGCGATCCGCTCAAGTTTCCCGACTTCATCCACACGCAGAAGCGCAACCCGCGCACCAACCTGCGCGACCCGATCGCGGTCTGGGACTTCTGGTCGCGCCATCCGGAATCGCTGCACCAGGTCACCATCCTGATGAGCGACCGCGGCCTGCCGCAGAACTATCGGCAGATCCACGGCTTTGGCTCGCATACGTATTCGTTTATCAACGCCGGCAACGAGCGCTTTTACGTCAAGTTCCACTTCAAGTCGCAGCAAGGCATCGCCAACTGGACCAATGAAGAGGCGGCCAGGGTGGTGGCGAACGATCGCGAGAGCGCGCAGCGCGACCTGTTCGGGAATATCGAGCAGGGCAATTTCCCCCGCTGGAACCTGCGCGTGCAGGTCATGCCGGAAGCGGACGCGGCCCGGTACCACATCAACCCGTTCGATCTGACCAAGGTCTGGCCGCACAAGGACTATCCGCTGATCGACGTAGGCGTGCTGGAGCTGAACCGTAACCCGGACAACTATTTCGCCGAGGTCGAGCAGGTGGCGATGAACCCCGCCAATATCGTGCCGGGCATCGGCTTCTCGCCCGACAAGATGCTGCAGGGCCGCCTGTTCTCATACGGTGACACGCAGCGCTACCGGCTGGGCATCAACCACCACCAGATCCCGGTGAACGCGCCGAAATGCCCGTTCCACAACACCTTCCATCGCGACGGCGCGATGCGGGTGGACGGCAACCAGGGCGGCAAGCTGAACTACGAGCCGAACCGCGAGAGCGCCTATGGTGCCAGCGAACGCGCAATGGAGCCGCCGCTTGCGCTCGACGGTGCGGCCGACCGCTGGGACCACCGCGTCGACACGGACTACTACAGCCAGCCCGGCGCGCTGTTCCGGTTGTTCGACGAGGGCCAGCGCCAGCGGCTGTTCGCCAATATCGCGGCGGCCATGCAGGGCGTGCCCGAAGAGATCGCGCGCAAGCAGATCGAGCACTTCACCAGGGCCGACCCGGCCTACGGGGAGGGCATGAAGCGCGCGCTTGACCTGAAGTAACCTGTCTTGCGCGGCGGCAGGCATGCCGCCGCGCCCGGGAGAAGCACCATGGCAATGATCCGGTTCTTTATCGACGAGTGGCGCAAGCTCTGGCATGACGGCCATGACAA
This sequence comes from Cupriavidus consociatus, assembly GCF_017814975.1. Classification (GTDB taxonomy): domain Bacteria; phylum Pseudomonadota; class Gammaproteobacteria; order Burkholderiales; family Burkholderiaceae; genus Cupriavidus; species Cupriavidus consociatus. The sequence continues at coordinate 1,851 of NZ_JAGIQA010000050.1, read as the reverse complement.
GCCCGAGGGCCCAGATGCCGCGCGGCTGCGCCACAAGCTGTGGCGCAAGGAAGTCGGCGTCGCCGTGATCGTGCTAGGTGCTGCGGTGATCTTGATCGAGGTAGTCCGGGGTTTGTCCGGGATCGCCGGCTAATGCAATAATGCGGGAAACGCGCCGCCCGGAACCGTGTTTTTGGCAATTCCGGCGGCGCTCCTCGTGCTTTACCAGAACGGAGCGTACCTACCATGGCAAAGAAGAATGAGATGAGCGTGAACATCGGTATTTCCGACAAGGACCGCAAGAAAATTGCGGAAGGCCTGTCCAAGTTGCTGGCAGACACCTACACCCTCTACCTCAAGACCCATAACTTCCACTGGAACGTGACGGGTCCCATGTTCAATACGCTGCATCTGATGTTCGAGACGCAGTACACCGAACTGGCGCTGGCCGTGGATTCGATCGCCGAGCGCATCCGCGCGCTGGGCTACCCGGCACCGGGCACCTACAAGGAATACGCCCGCCTGTCGTCGATCGTCGAAGAAGAGGGCGTGCCCGAGGCGACCGAGATGATCCGCAAGCTGGTCGAAGGCCAGGAAGCCGTGGTCCGCACCGCGCGCTCGCTGTTCCCGGTGATCGACGCCGCCGGCGACGAGCCGTCGGCCGACCTGCTGACCCAGCGCATGCAGACGCACGAGAAGACCGCTTGGATGCTGCGCGCGATGCTCGCCTGACGCCCCTGAGCGACTTCCGGCTGCTGCCAGGCGGCGGCCGGCATTGCGCGCTGCAGCCATCCGGGCTGTGGCGCGTTTTCATTGAATCTTCCTTCCCGGATCCCCGCCGTGCAGTCCCTGTCGCCATTGCCTCCCGCTCCCATGCTTGAACGCCTTTCCCTCTACGCGCGCCTGGTGCGCATCGACAAGCCGATCGGCACGCTGCTGCTGCTGTGGCCGACGCTGTGGGCAATGTGGATGGCCGCCGGCGGGCCGCCGTCGTGGGGCCTGTTCTGGATTTTCGTGGCGGGGACGTTCCTGATGCGCTCGGCTGGGTGCGCAATCAATGACTGGGCGGATCGGGATTTTGACAAGCATGTGAAGCGGACCAAGGAACGGCCGCTGACGGCGGGCAAGATTGCAGCGTGGGAAGCGCTTGCTGTCGCTGCCGTGTTGGCGCTAGTGGCATTTGCGCTGGTGCTGCCGCTGAATGCACTGACTAAATGGCTGGCCGTGGTGGCGGCGGTGGTGGCGGGGACTTATCCGTTCTTCAAGCGGTTCTTTGCGATTCCGCAGGCTTATCTCGGGATTGCGTTTGGGTTTGGTATTCCGATGGCGTTTGCCGCGATCCAGGATCAGGTGCCGCCGGTGGCCTGGCTGATGTTGCTGGCCAATGTGTTTTGGGCAGTGGCCTACGACACGGCGTATGCCATGGTGGACCGCGATGATGATCTGCTGGTCGGGATGAAAACTTCGGCGATTACATTTGGTCGCTTTGATGTTGTTGCGATCATGATTTGCTACACGGCGTTTCTGGTGCTGATGGCTTGGGCGGGATTAATGCTGGGACTGGGGTGGCCGTATTGGGTTGGGCTGGCTGCGGCGGCTGGTTGTGCGGGGTATCACTACACGCTTATCCGGGGGCGGGATCGGATGAGGTGTTTTGCTGCCTTCCGGCACAACAATTGGTTGGGGGCCTGTGTTTTTGTGGGGACGGCGTTGGCTTATGGGGTCCGGTGAGTTGATGTTTTGGGTTGGTCGCAATTGGTGACATGCGCCTCGGCCTTTGCTTTGTCGCTGTTGATGACATGCTGTCGGCCGTTGAGCCGCCTGGTTCCGCCCTCCTGGGCGGGTCACTTTTTGGCCGAGCGCCAAAAAGTA
>NZ_JAGIQA010000004.1 GCF_017814975.1 Cupriavidus consociatus | reverse complement strand
CGGTCGGGGTAGGCCGCGGCGCCGACGATCTCGGAGAGGAACTGCTCGGAAGCGGCGTCGCCGTGCAGCACGCAGTTCTCGCCGCCTTCCTCGTAGTTGAGCACGAACTGCACGGCGATGCGCGCGCCGTCGGGCCAGCGCGCGTGGGGAGGCTGCGCGCCATAGCCGATCAGGTCGCGGGGATAACGTGTCTGGAGCATGTTGCTGGATCAGGTAAGTGGTTCTCGAAACGCCAGTTCAGCGCCTGGGTTGAGCGCCTCAGTTGAGCGCGTCAGTTCAGCGCATAAGGTGCCAGCATGCCGGCATACGCCTTGGGCAGCGGCCGCGCCCAGTCGCCGCGCTTGCTGGTGGCCAGCCGCACCGAGACCATTGCCTCGGCCAGCTTGACCGCGCACGTGACGCCGTCGATCACCGGCGCGCCGATGGCGTCGGCGATCTCGTCGCACAGGTCGGTCATGCCGGCGCAGCCCAGCACGATGCATTCGCTGCGGTCTTCCACCAGCGCCCGGCGGCACGCCTCGGTGATGATGCGGCGCGCGTCCGAGCCGGGGCGTTCCAGGTCGAGCACCGGCAGGTCGCAGGCGCGCACATTGCTGCAGAAGCGCTTCATGCCATAGCGCTCGGCCAGGTGCCAGGCGATATTGCAGGTGCGCGCCAGCGTGGTCACCACGCTGAAGCTGCTGCCGACCATGCTGGCCATATGCATCGCCGCTTCGGCGATGCCGATCACGGGGCCGCGCGCCACCTCGCGCGCCGCATACAGGCCGGGGTCGCCGAAGCAGGCGATGACGTAGCCGTCCACGCCTTCCTGCTCGCCCGCCAGGATCTCGTCAAGGATGCCCGGCACCGACAGCGCCTCGTCATAATGGCTCTCGATCGAGGCCGGGCCCATGCGCGGGCTGACCGCGCTGATGCGCGTGCCCTGCTCGGCCACGGCGCGGGCGCACTGGCCGATCTTCTCGGTCATGCTCTCGGTGGTATTGGGGTTGATGATCTTCAGCTTCATGGGTGCGGCTCTGAGATGGATGCTGTCGAAGGAGTAATGTCGTTCAAGCCTGATTGGCAGCCGGCGCGGCGAGGTGGTCCGGCATCATGCGCGGTGCCAGCTGGCGGTACAGCACCAGCGCGATACCCATGCCGATGAACCAGCTGTAGTTGGCCGCCGCCTGCCAGGCCGGCACCACCACGCACAGGATCGGGATGATGGCCGCGGGAATCATGGTGGCCACCGCCGCCGGGTTGAAGCCGTTGCGGTACCAGTAGCGGCCGCGCGGGTTCAGCGTGTACAGGTCGTCGACTTCCACGTGCTGGCGCCGCACCAGGTAGTAGTCGGCGATCAGGATGCCGAACAGCGGGCCGATGAAGGCGCCCAGCACGTCCAGCGTGTAGTGGATCACCGCCGGATTGTTGTACAGGTTCCAGGGGGTGATGAAGATCGAGGCCACCGCGGCGATCATGCCGCCGGTGCGCCAGCTGATGTGCTTGGGCGACACGTTGGAGAAGTCGAACGCCGGCGAGACGAAGTTGGCGACGATGTTGATGCCGATGGTCGCGGTCATGAAGGTGAAGGCGCCCAGCAGCATGGCGAAGGTGCTGTCGATATGGCTGACGGTTTCCACCGGGTCGGTGATCAGCTTGCCGAACACGGGCAGCGTGGCCGACGTGGTGATCACGGTCAGCAGCGAGAAGCCCAGGAAGTTGACCGGCAGGCCCCAGAAGTTGCCGCGCTTGACCGACTTGAAATCCTTGGCATAGCGCGAGAAGTCGCCGAAATTCAGCATCGGGCCGGAGAAATACGACACCACCAGCGCGATCGCGCTCAGCATCACCGGCACCGCTTCCCAGCCGGTGTACTTGACGAAGCTCAGCGTGAAGTTGACGTTCTCCCAGCCGGCCTTGTTCACCAGCCAGATCGCCAGCGCGATCATCACCACGTACACCGCCGGGCCGGCCCAGTCGATGAACTTGCGGATGGTCTCCATGCCGGTCCAGAACACCAGCGCCTGCAGCACCCACAGCACCATGAACGCGGCCCAGCCCAGCGTCGACAGCCCGGCGAAGCCGTGCAGCTTGACGTCGGCATACGGCGCCAGCGAGGGGAAGAAGTGCAGCGCCAGCACCAGGAAGGCGCTCGACGCGAGGTAGGTCTGGATCCCGTACCACGCCACCGCGATCAGCCCGCGGATGATGGCCGGGATATTCGCGCCGAGCACGCCGAACGAGGCCCGGCAGATCACCGGGTAGGGCGTGCCGGTCACCTGGCTGGGTTTGGCCACCAGGTTGCAGAAGAATTGCACGATCACGATCCCGACCAGCAGCGACACCAGCACCTGCCAGCTGGTCAGCCCCAGCGCAAACAGGCTGCCGGCGGTGATGTAGCCGCCCACGCTGTGCACGTCGGACATCCAGAAGGCAAAGATGTTGTAGGTGCCCCAGGTCTGCTTGCGCAGCGGCGCCAGGTCTTCGTTGGTCAGCCGTTCGTCGTAGGTGGGCTTGATCAGGGCATTGCCGTGTGTGGCATGCCCCGCCTGCGGCGCGCCGGCGGTCGCGTCTGGCGTTACGGTCGTTTGCATCATCTGAGTCTCCTGGCAGATGGTTGTCTTGACGATAGGCGAACGTGCGGCCGTCTGGCTCTTTTGTGCGCCGTGGGGGTTCTGTTGTGCTGTCTACTAAATTGTCTACAAAATTGATTGATGCTGTAGACGATGTTGTAGATCATGGGTTGGTGATTGTCAACATTCGTTTTCCCGAAAGATGGGGGAGGGGTGCGGGGTTATAGGGGGAGAAGGGACGGCTCTCGCCGTGCCTGGCGGCGCACAAATGAAAAGACCCCGCGCTAAGGCGGGGTCAAGGCTGCTGCCAGTTTCAAAATCGCGTTGTGTTCGCCCCTCTCCCATTCATGGGAGAGGGGCGGAGGAGAGGGCCGGAGACTCCACGAAGTGGGGCGTTGCGATGCTTGCCATGCGCCTGCCCTCTCCCCCGCCCCCTCTCCCGCACGCGGGAGAGGGGAGAAAACCGGCAGACCGGAGGACTGAACTCAGTAAGCGATCTTCGCGGTCAGGCTCACGCTGCGCGGATCGCCCGGCTGCAGGTAGTTCTCATACTGGAAGCCCCAGTAGCGTTTGTTGGTCAGGTTGTTCAGCGCCGCGCGCAGCGTCAGGTCCTTGCCGTACACGCGCGTGTTGTAGGTGGCACCGAGGTTGAACACGGTATAGCCCCCCGCCTCCAGCGTATTGGTCGCATTGACCTTGATATTGCCGGTGTACTTGCCGTCGACGCCAACACGCAGGCCCGGCACGTACGGCACGCGGTAGCTGATGCGGCCCGCCAGCACCAGTTCGGGGGCGCCGGCGACGCGGTTGTCGATGTTGGCATTGCCCTTGTCGTAGTAGCTGTCGAGGTACATCGCGCTGCCGCCGAATTCCCATTGCGAACCCAGGCGATAGACGCCCGCCAGTTCCACGCCCTGGTAGATCGAAGAGCCGTCCTGTACCCGCGTCGGCACGCCGTTGCTGACGCTGTCGTATTCCGCGCCGCGCTCGATGCGGAACAGCGCGGCGGTGGCGCTCCACTTCTGCTGGTCGGCCTTGACGCCGATCTCATACTGCTTGCTGCGGATCGGGCTGAGCAGCTGGCGCGCGTTGGTGTAGCCATCCGGCACGATCGAGCCGGGCTCCAGCGCTTCCACGTAGCTGGCATAGACCGTGGCTGCCGGCACCGGCTTGAACATCAGCGCGAGCGTCGGTGTGACCACGCCGTTCTTGGTGTAGCTGGTGGCCGCCGGCACGTAGCCGTTCTGCTCGAAATTGGTGACGCGCAGGCCGGCCAGCACCGACCAGCGCTCGCTCAACTGCACGGTATCGCTGGCAAAAATCGACTTCTGCGTGATGTCGCTGTTGCGCACCTTGTTGAACGCGGTCGAGCTGAAGTATGTGTTGGTATTGGGCTCGAAGATATTGCCGGTGCCGATCGTGCCGGCAAAGCCGTTGTTGTCGTAGCGGTCGATCTGCTTCTGCCACGACAGGCCGGCCACCAGCTGGTGGCCGAACGGGCCCGTGCGGAACTTGCCCTCGAGCATCCCCTGCCAATAGCCCACCTGCTGGTTCTGCGCGGTGTCGTAGCGCGTGTCGACGTAATCTCCGGCCTGGTTCAGCACGCCATACAGGCTTTCGTTGCGGCTGCGGTTGACCTTGCTGAAGCTGTAGTTGGTGCTGACCGCCCAGTCCGGGTTGACCTGGTAGCGCAGGCCCGTGGTGTAGAGCTGCAGGTTGGTGTTCAGGTGCTGGTCGCTGCCGGCGAAGTTGCGGATGCGGCCGGACACGGCAGCCGGCAGCGCCTGGTCAGTGTAGGTCCAGAAGCTGAACGAGGGCATCTGCCCGGTGGTGCGGCGGTCCTGGTAGATCGAGTCGAAGGTCCAGGTCAGGTCCCTGGTCAGGCGCGCGTCCAGGCCAAGCGATACCGTGTCGCGATTGACATTGCGCGCGTTGTACGGCGTGCCTTCCTCGTGCGTGTAGTTGAGCCGGTAGCCGAACATGTTGTCCGGGCCCGCGCGGCCGCCGAGGTCGATGTGCTCGCTCCACACGTTGGCGGCGCGGTAGCCCAGCTCGAACGAGGCGGTAAAGGTGTCGGTCGGCTTCTTGGTGACGTAGTTCACGATGCCGCCCGGGGTGCCAAAGCCGTACATGAAGCCCGGCAGGCCCTTGAGCAGCTCCACCTGTTCCATGTGCTCGTACGGCAGCGTGATGCCGTACGCGACGAACGGCAGCCCGTTGATCTTGAAGCCGTTCTGCCAGTCGACCTGCAGGCCGCGCACGGTCAGGTAGCTGGACCAGCTGTTATAGGCGTTGCTGTTGTCGGTGACCGAGGCATCCATGGCGAACACGTCGCCGAGCTTGCTGACCTGGCGATCGGCGAGGTCCTCGCCAGTGACGATGGTCGTGGAATACGGCGTGTCGAGCTGCGTGCGCGAGCCCAGTGCACCGGTACTGGCTTTTTTCTGCAGCTGCAAGCCCGCGTCATCGACGGCGGTGGCACTGACCGTCACGGCGGGCAGCGATCGCGGCTCGGCACCGCCCGCAACCTCCTGCGCCAGCGCGGCCGCCGCCGGGAAGCCGGTGAGGACGGCCAGGTGCGCCAATACGGCGAGATGGCGAGGCTTGGGTGCGCGCAGGCGCGTGGCGCGGATGTCGGCGTGGTTCATGCTTGGCGGTAAGACAGGCAGGCCTGTGTGTAAATGTTGATACAAATGCGAATTATTCGCATTTAAGAAAGATCGGAATGATGGACACACGGCCATGCTGCGTCAAGGCGGGAGCGGAAGTGTTGCGTAGAAAGCAACGGAGGCTACCGTTGCATGTGATGTCGCGTTCGCTCAGTCCTGAGGGATCTGAAAAGTGAACGGAGATGAATCGTGAGGAAATGGACGGGCAACCAATCCGTCTTCAGCGGCCTGCAACGGCTTCCGGATCCCCTCATCAAACTTGTCCAACTCCTCGAGCCGCCCGCTAGCACGGCTCGATCGAACCCAGGGTCTTCTCCTGGTGTCCGGACAGGCGGCGTCCAGCGTGAAAGCGCGGAACGCCGGCTGGTATGACGCGCAGGGGATAGGTGCCTATTCGGCCGGCATCGGAGCGGCGCCGCGCGCGGCGACGCCGTCGCCGCCGGCCGGCAGCGCGGGGAATTCCATCTCCGCATAGCACACGAAACGGGTCCTGCGCACGATCCGGTAGCCCGCCCAGATCGCCAGGAAGATCGGGATGCCGATATAGGTGGCGGCCACGCCTACCCAATCGATCTTGCCGCTGGTGAAGGCCTGGTAGTTCTGGCCCAGCGTGACGACCAGGCACAGCCCGAAGGCAAAAATCGGCCCGTAGGGGAAGAACGGCGAACGGTAGGGCAGTCGCGACAAGTCGTGACCCTGCGCGACAAAGCCCTTGCGGAAGCGATAGTGGCTGACCGCGATGCCCAGCCACGCGATGAAGCCGGTCATGCCCGACAGGTTCAGCAGCCACAGGTACACCGACTTGCTTTCGAACAGCGAGGTGAGAAAGCACAGCGCGCCCACCGCGGTGGTGGCCAGCAGTGCCACCAGCGGCACGCCGTTGCGCGTCAGCCGCGCGAAGATGCGCGGCGCGCGCCCTTCGGTGGCCAGGTTGTAGAGCATGCGGGTCGAGGCGTACATGCCGGAATTCCCGGCCGACAACACCGCGGTCAGGATTACCGCATTCATCACGCCGGCGGCAAAGGCCAGGCCGGCATGGCGGAACACCAGCGTGAACGGGCTCACGCCCACGGTCTGCACGTCGCTCTTGAGCAGGCTGGGGTCGGTGTAGGGGATCAGGATGCCGATGATCAGGATCGCCAGCACATAGAACAGCAGGATGCGCCAGAACACCTGCCGCACCGCGCGCGGGATGTTCTTCGCCGGGTCGGCCGATTCGCCCGCGGCCACGCCGATCAGCTCGGTGCCCTGGAACGAGAAGCCCGCGATCATGGCCACGCCGATCAGCGCCGGCAGCCCGCCGACAAACGGCGCATCGCCGAGGGTCAGGTTGCCCAGCCCGTGCGAAGCCGGCATGTCGCCCCGCAGGATGCCGAAGATCATCAGCGTGCCGATGCCGATGAAGGCGATCACCGTCACCACCTTGACCAGCGCGCACCAGTATTCGGCCTCGCCGAAGCCGCGCACCGAGATCGCATTGAGCGCGAACATCAGCCCGAGGAACAGCGCGCTCCACAGCACGCCTGGCGTGTCGGGGAACCAGTACAGCATCACCAGCTGCGCTGCGGCGAGTTCCACCGCGATGGTCACCGCCCAGTTGTACCAGTAGTTCCACCCCAGCGCGAAGCCGAAGCCTTCGTCGACATAGCGCGCGCCGTAGGTGGCGAACGAGCCCGATACCGGCATGTACGCAGCCAGTTCGCCCAGGCTGGTCATCAGGAAATACACCATCGCGCCGATCAGGATGTAGGCGGCCAGCGCGCCGCCGGGCCCGGCCTGCGCGATGGTGGCGCCCGATGCCACGAACAGCCCCGTGCCGATCGAGCCGCCGATGGCGATCATGGTGAGATGGCGGGCGCGCAGCGTGCGGCGCAGCGTTGGCGCTGGCGCGCCGGAAGTGGAAGATTGGCTGGACATCGGGACTCGGGTCGACGCGCAAAAGCGCGCAACTATGCCGGGGATCGGGCGCGGAGGCAATGCGGCCGGAGGTTCCGCCTGATGCGCGCGGGGGCAGCCTTACCGGCCGGTATATACAACCTGGCTATGCGGCGGGATCATAAGAGAAAACGCAGTGCAGGAAAAGCCGCAATTCCGATGCAGTCCCAATGCATCGATGCCGCAACGCACAAGCCATGTAGGACAAAGACCCCGTGCGGAAAGGAACCGCACCGCTGCCGTCACCTGTTGCGGGGGTGTATTGTCTTGATAGCGGGTCTGGCACGCCACATGCAGGCCGTGTGCTTTTTTCTGCACGGTGAGTCCCGGGCCGGCGCCTTCCCGGTGCAGGGAGATCCATGGATGTTCCAGACTGTCTTCTGCCACTATCCGTCCGATACCTGCCGCCAGCGGTCCCAATCGCTGGCAGCGCTGCCGCTGGCGATCACGCTGACGCTGGCGCTGGCCATGGGCCTGACCGGTTGCGCAAGCCTGCCGGCATCGGCCCAGCGCCCGCCGTCCAACGCGCCCGCCGCCACCGCCACGACCACGGACACGCCGCTGGGCAAGGCGCTGGCCCCGCGCCTGGCGCAGCGCCCGGGCGAATCGCTGTTCTACCCGCTCTCGTCCGGCCCCGATGCGCTGGCCGCGCGCCTGGCGATGGCCCGCGCGGCGCAGCGCAGCCTTGACCTGCAGACCTACATCCTGGAGCCGACCGGCACCGGCGCCGCGGTGCTGGGCGACATCATCGATGCCGCCGACCGCGGCGTGCGGGTGCGCATGCTGCTCGACGACCTGCGCACCGGCGGCGAGGTGGACAAGATCCTGTCGGCGATCGATTCGCATCCCAATATCGAAGTGCGCCTGTTCAACCCATTCGCCAACCGCAGCCTGCGCTGGCTGGAAATGCTGGCGGATTTCAGCCGGCTGGACCGGCGCATGCACAACAAGTCGATGACGGTGGACAACCAGATGTCGGTGGTGGGCGGGCGCAATATTGGCGATGCCTACTTCTCCGCGCGCACCGACATGGACTTCAGCGACCTTGACGTGCTGATCGCCGGCCCGGCGGTGCCGCAGGTGTCGGCGGTCTTCGACGAATACTGGAATGACGAGTCTTCCTATCCGGTGGTGGCGCTGATCCCCGAGGGCAAGGAGGCGCCGGTGGAAATGCGCAGCCTGCGCAAGCGCCTGGAAGCCCGCGGCGACCAGGCCAAGGCCAGCCAGTATGTGCAGGAACTGCTCGAATCGGGCCTGGCCAAGGGCATCGAAAGCGGCCGCATGCCTGCCTACACGGGCAAGGCCACGGTGGTCTCCGACAAGGCCGCCAAGATTACCCACCAGACCCATGACGATCCCGGTCATGCCACCGCCCGGCTGGAGAAGATGATCAGCGGCGCGCAGAAGGAAGTCATGCTGATTTCGCCATACTTCGTCCCTGACGACGACGGCGAGGCCTGGCTGATCGCAATCGCAAAGCGTGGCATCCGCGTGCGCATCCTGACCAATTCCTTCGCCGCCACCGACGTCAGCGCCGTGCATGCGGGCTATGCCCCGCACCGCGAGGCACTGGTGGCCGCCGGCATCGAGCTGTACGAACTCAAGCCCAGCGCCTATGCCGAACTGGCGCAGCGCGGCAAGGCCGCCAAGGGTTCGCGCTCGCGCTCCTGGCTGTCGTCGAGCCGCGCCAGCCTGCACGCCAAGAACTACATCGTCGACCGGCGCCTGGTGTTCATCGGCTCGCTCAACATGGATCCGCGCTCGGCCAGGCTGAACACCGAGATGGGCATCGTGCTCGACAGCCCGGCCCTGGCCGAGCGCATGATCAAGACCACCGAGGACGGACTGCTCGACATGGCCTACCGCATCGGCATACGCACCGATGCCGATGGCAACAATGCGCGCCTGACGTGGACCACGCGCGACAACGGGCAGCTCACTACCTACGACAGCGAGCCCGGCATGGGAGCGCTGCAGCATCTGGGTATCGGCGTGCTGCGTGTGCTCCCGATCAAGGAAGAGTTGTAAACATCGCTGCGCCGCCGCGGCGCGCCTTTCCTGAACCCTTGTTTGCGGTTATGGTTTTTCGCTTCATTGCACTGTGCCGTCCCGGCACGCCCGCCGCAAAGGAGCGTTATGAAAGCCGCCGTCCTGCATCAACCCAAGACCCCGCTCGTGATCGAAGACGTTGCCATCGGCAAGCCCGGCCCGCGCGAGGTGCTGGTGCGCACCGCTGCCGTGGGCGTGTGCCACTCCGACCTGCATTTCCTGGACGGCGCCTATCCGTACCCGATGCCGGCCATCCTGGGGCACGAGGCCGCCGGCGTGGTCGAGCAGGTTGGCGCCGAAGTGCGCACGGTCAGGCCCGGCGACCACGTCATCACCTGCCTGTCGGCGTACTGCGGTCATTGCGAGCATTGCCTGACGGGGCACCTGTCGCTGTGCATCGAGCCCGATACCCGCCGCCGCGAGGGCGAGGAGCCGCGCCTGATGGCGCGGCAGGGCGGGCCCATGAACCAGTTCCTGAACCTGTCAGCCTTTGCCGAGCAGATGCTGATCCACGAACACGCACTGGTGGCGATCCGCCGCGACATGCCGCTGGACCGCGCCGCGCTGATCGGCTGCGCCGTCACCACGGGCATGGGCGCGGTCATCCATACCGCCAAAGTGCAGCCGGGCGAAACCGTGGCCGTGATCGGCTGCGGCGGCATCGGCCTGGCCACGGTCAACAGTGCCGCGATCGCCGGCGCCGGCCGCATCATTGCCATCGACCGCGTGCCGGCCAAGCTGGAACTGGCGCGCAAGTTCGGCGCCACCGACTTGATCGATGCCGGCAATGCCGACGTGCTCGATGCCGTGCGCGAGCTGACCGGCGGCGGCGTGCATCATGCCTTCGAGGCGATCGGCCTGAAGCAGACCACCGAGCAGGCCTTTGCCATGCTGCGCCGCGGCGGCACCGCCACCGTCATCGGCATGATCGCGCCGGGCGTCAAGATCGAACTGAAAGGCAGCGACTTCCTGGGTGAAAAGCGCATCCAGGGCTCGCTGATGGGCTCGAACCGCTTCCCGGTCGACATGCCGCGCATGGTCGATTTCTACATGGCCGGCCGGCTGCACCTGGACGAACTGATTGCACAGCGCCTGCCGCTGGAGCGTATCAACGATGCCTTCGACGAACTCCGCCGCGGCGAGCTGGCGCGGTCGGTGATCCTGTTCGAATAAGCGGCCGCCTCAGGGCTGCGCGGGGCCGGTACTGAAAGTTGACTGCATCGACCGGCGCCATTGTCCGCACTATGGGACAATGGCGCGCTCCACCGCTCCGCCCAACCCGGCTTAGCCCCGCATGAAGACCATCGACTGGAAAGACTGGGAAATCTTCTGCCGCGTGGTGGAAGGCGGCGGCTTTACCCAGGGCGCTGAACTTGCGCAAGTGCCTAAGTCTTCTGCCAGCGCCGCCGTGGCGCGGCTGGAAGGGCAGCTCGGCACCCGGCTGTTCGAGCGCACCACGCGCCGCGTGCGCGTCACCGAGCGCGGCCAGCAGCTCTACGACCGCGTTGCCCCGCTGTTCGCCGAGCTGCACGAGATCAGCGCCGAAGCCGCTTCGGGCAGTGCCGAGGTCAGCGGCGTGCTGCGCATCTCCACCCCGTATGAAGTCGGCTCGCAGCACCTGTCGGAAACGCTGACGCGGGTGTTGCGTGCACACCCGGGCCTGCGTGTGCAGGTCGATGTCAGCTGGGACCAGCCCGACCTGGTCCGCCATGGCTACGACCTGGCCTTCGTCATGACCAACACCGCGCTGCATGACACCTCGTTCGCCAGCAAGCGCGTGGTGCTGATCGAGCGCGCCTTTTACGCCGCGCCGGCGCTGATCCGCGCGCGCGGGCTGCCGCGCACGCCGCAGGACCTGCAGGGCTGGCCCACGCTGGGCAACGCGGATGACAAACATTGGGAATTCCTGCGCGACGGCGTCGAGATCGCGCGCGTGGACGTGGAACCGCGCATCGGCACCCATAACGCCGAGCTGCGGCTGAAGGCTGCCATCGATGGGCTGGGGGTGACGCGGCTGTCGCCGCGCTTCGTGCAGGAGCAGCTGGAGCGGGGGCAACTGGTGCGGGTGCTGCCGGCCTATGCCTCCTCGCCGCTCAAGGTCTACGTGCTGATGCCGGCGCGCAAGCTGATGCCGGCAAGCGTGCGCGTGTTCCTTGACGTGCTGGAGCAGACCGTTGGCGTGCCCGAGACGCGGCGCCCGCCGGCGCGCAAGCGCGAGACGCTGGCGCCGTAGCCGCGACTGGCGTGATGAGCCCAATCGCAGCGGTCGGCGTGGCTCAGTAAGGCTGGTCGGCGGGCCGGATCTCGAAGCGCAATTGCTCGGCCAGGTCGAGCATCTCTTCATCATCCTCGCTGCGCGTGATCCAGCCGGCGTAGGCGTCGCCGCCGGTATCCCAGTTCCACAGCGTATAGCCGGCCACGCGCAACTGGTTGTGCGCAAGCTCCATCAGTTCGGGCACGCTGGTGCCTTCCAGGAACGACTCTTCCTCGGGTTCGTCGGTGCCCCAGTCGATTTCCAGGTCGATGCGCTCGCACAGCTGGTTCAGGCAGCCGATAAAGGACTGGCAGTCTTTCCAGTCGACGAAGAAGCCGGATTGCCAGTCGATGACTTCGCGCACCACCCATAGCAGCTCGCCGCCCTCGGTGTCGTCGTCCTCGGCGTCAAGCAGCGCGTCTTCGAACATCGACTGCTGCGCCGCCGTCTGCGCGCTGTCGTCGAGGTTGATCAGGGCGAAGAAACGCGCGATCGCGTCCTGCGTGTCGTCGTCCAGTGGTGTGGCCATGCGAGATCTCCTGTGGTGCCGTGCGGCCTGATCATGCCGCGATTCATGCCGCGATGCGCATGATCTCGCGTTGGCCCGCCGGTGTCACGCGCAACGCGCGCGATGTGCGCGTGGTTTCGACCCAGCCGCGCTCCAGCAGGCTGCCCAGCAGCGCCGCGCCCAGCGCGCCGCCGAGGTGGGGTTTGCGCTCGCTCCAGTCCGGGCAGGTGCAGGCAAACTGGCGCCGCTTGCGCCGCGCTGCAGCAATGTCGATACCCAGCCGCGCCAGTGCCTGCGCGCCGTCGCCGCTCAGTTCCACGCGCCGCGCATCCAGCACCAGCCAGCCGCTATGCGTCATCCGCTCGAACAGTCCCACCGCCAGTTCGCCGGCCAGGTGGTCGTAGCAGGTGCGCGCCTGCCGCAGCGCTGGCGGCGCGGTGCGCGACACCGGCACGTCGCGCAGCCGCGGCGGCCGGCTGGCCAGCGACGCAGACGCCAGCGCCTCGATCGCCACGCCGATCTCCGGCGCGGCCAGCCGGTAATACCGGTTGCGCCCCCGCGTCTCCACCGACAGCATCCCTCCCTCGGTCAGCCGCGCCAGGTGCCCGCTGGTGGACGATGCCGACAGTCCGGCGATCAGTGCCAGCTCGCCCGCGGGCCGCGCGCTGCCGTCCATCAGCGCCCATAGCATGGCGGCGCGGCCGGGGTCGGCGAGCAGGCCGGCCAGCTGGCTGATGCCGGGGGTGTAATCCATCGTTTGGCTCCGGGTGAAGGGTGGAATGGGAAGTATATGACTGAACGCGAGCAGCAGCGGTTGCCATGGATGGCCTCGACCCCGGCACAGCGTGTGTGGCGCACCGCACTACCGACTCGCTTGGGGGATGACAGCCTTGTCCGGGCCGCGGCATAGTCTTCGATTATTCAATGTGCCTGCCTCCAGAAGCTTGTCGAAGGGACTACTCTCTGTAGAGGCGAGGTGCCATAGCGCTGCGTTCAAAATGATCAGAGACGTTCGACTCCGTGCGGCTTCGGCGAATGATATGGAAGCCGTTGCACGGGTCTTGGAGACTTGTGGCTTGACGCTCGCTGACGCGGCCGGCGTGAGCAGGCTTTACCATGTGGCGGAGCTTGGAGGGCGGATTATTGGCTGCGCATATGGGGAGCAGCACGGCCGTACCTTCGCCATCCATACGGCTGCGGTGCTGCAGGAATTTCGCGGACACCGGCTGGCTACCTACATGGTCAGCGCGCTACTGATGAGAGCGCGCGCCTGCGGCTGTTCGAACGCCACGGTATTGACCAGCGAACACCCCGGCTTCTTCGCCCGGCATGGGTTCAGCCTGACGCCAGTCGACAGCCTCGTTCGTGAGACGCAATTGTCCTTGAACTTGCTGCGCAGCTTCGGCGCCCGTACCCACTACATGGCGCGCCATCTCAACTGAGGCTGATCGTTCAATCGGGCGTCCTGCTCAGAATCGACGAGCAATGCAGCCGAACCGTCGACCTTCCGTCCTGTGCCGCCGCTGCCGTGCAGCAGCCCGCCGGTGCAGCGCCCACACCATCGCAGCGGCTTCACCGGATTCCCGGCAGGCATGACAGCTGTCCGGCTTTCATGCACTCCGATGGGCCAGGTAGCGCGTGTCCTCCTTTGTATGTAATATACAGAATATCAGCACGAATTCCGGTCTCCGGTCCCCTGCCAGACGTTCCGCCTGACCTTCGGATCCCCGCCATGCTCGATCCCTCCCTGTTCGGCCGCCTGTCGTTCACCTTCAACGATCCGGCGCACCGTGCCGGCCAGTCCGGCCCGGCCACCGCCCCGTTGCCGCCGGGCCGGCACGGGCTTGGCATTGCGGCCGAGCGCGACGCGGTGCTGTTCGTGCCCGATGGCATGGATGCCGGCGCGCCGGTGCCCTTGCTGGTGATGTTCCATGGCGCCGGCGGTCATGCCGAGAAGGTCCTGCCGCACCTGGAGCCCCACGCGCAGCGGCACGGCATCCTGGTGCTGGCGCCGCAGTCGCTCTACCCGACCTGGGACATCGTGATCGGCGGCAACGGCCCCGACCTGGAACGCCTGCACCTGGCACTTGCGGCGGTGACATCGCGCTACCGCATCGACCGCGAACGCGTGGGCTTCGCGGGTTTTTCAGACGGCGCCAGCTACGCGCTGTCGATCGGCATCACCAATGGCGACATCGCCAGCCATGTGCTGGCGTTTTCCGGCGGCTTCATGTCGGTGTTCATGCAGGAAGGCGCGCCGAAGGTATTCGTCGCGCACGGACGCGACGACGAGCAGCTTCCCATCGCCACCAGCGGCCGCGTCAACGCGGCCAAGCTCAGGGCCGCAGGCTATGCGGTCGAGTATGTGGAATTCGATGGCCTGCATGTCATCCACCCCCCGGTGGTGGAGCGGGCCATCGCATTCTTCCTGCAGTGAATCGTCGCCGGAACGTCCCGCGGGGGGCGCACGGCCAACGGGAGTGTGTTCGATGGATTTCGAGATTCCGGAAGCGCTGATCCACCCGCTGCTCGCCATGATCGGCACGGGCACGCCACTCGCCCGGCAGCTGCAGGAGCATGGCGTGTGCCATGGCGACATGATGGTGTCGAGCAAGCTGTTCGATGCGCAGGCGCTGAACTCGCTCTATACGCTGAGCAAGAGCCAGAACCAGCGCGCGCTGATGTTCCAGATGCTGGCGCTCGACAACATCCACAATGCCCCGCAGGCGCGCGTCATCCCGGGGCTGGACCAGCTGATCGGCGGGCTGGTGGCATACCTGGCGCGCGATGCCATCGACGGCTGGCTGTACCAGCGCAACCGCGACGGCGTGCTGCTGCCCTGGCTGGTACGGCGCATGCGCTACGTCGCGCCGGAGCAGGGCATGGCTTACGTGGTGGTGGACCTGCTGGCCAACACCATGCAGTCCGCCAATTCAGAGCTGACCGACCACCACAAGCGCCGCGCCGGCATGACCACATCGATGGTGATCACGCGCGACGACATTGCCAACCGCACCATTCCCGAGCTGCTTGCCGAATTCGGCTTCTACAAGGAGTGCGCCGAGTTCCGGCAGGAGTACGAGCACCACGCGCGGCGCTTCATGCGCTACCAGCGCCGCTTCGGCGCGCAGTTTGTCGCCAGCGGACCGGCGTGGTCGCTCGACGCCAAGGGTGCGGCCGAACTGACGCGCGTGCCGGACGGCGCAGCAGCCCGCTGCGTCAATGACGAGGAGCGGCTCGCGCGCCGTTTCGAGATGAGCTGCGATGCCTCGTTCTGGCGCGAGGCCGGGGTGGAAGCGGGCTTCGAGTCGGTGCCGCTGCACGGCTACGTGCATCTCTTCCACCTGGAGTGGCACCGCAATCTCTGGGTGCATGTTCAGCACCTGACCGAATACCGCTACCAGCCCGAGCTGCGCGACAAGCTTGTGCTGCCTGACCACCACCGCGACCTGATCGATATCCTGACCTCGCACATGGACGTGCTGGTGCCGGACTTCGTGCCCGGCAAGTCGGGCGGCACCACGATCCTGTGCCAGGGCGCGCCCGGACTGGGCAAGACGCTGACCGCCGAGGTCTATGCCGAAGTCGTCGGCAAGCCGCTGTACCGCGTCCATTCGGGACAGCTCGGCACCACGGCGGCGTCGGTCGGCGCCAGCCTGGGCGGCATCCTGCAGCGCACCATGCGCTGGAACGCGATCCTGCTGCTGGACGAAGCCGACGTCTATATCCGCTGCCGCGACAACGACCTCGAGCACAATGCCATCGTCGCCGAGTTCCTGCGCACGCTGGAGTACTTCAACGGCCTGCTGTTCATGACCACCAACCGCATCGGCGATGTCGACGATGCCATCCTGTCGCGCTGCATCGCCACCATCCACTACGAAACGCCGGGCAAGGAGGATGCGCGGCGCCTGTGGCGGCTGCAGGCCGCGCAGTTCGGCGCGGAGCTGGGCGAGGGGCTGGTCGAGGCGCTGCTGCGGGCCTACCCCAAGGCCAGTGGACGCGATATCAAGGAGCTGCTCAAGCTGGCCACGCGCTATGCCCGCGCGCGGGAGGTGCCGCTGACTGAAGACGTGTTCAGGCTGTGCGGGCAATTCCGGGGACTGAACTGACGTGCGCCCTGAAGCGTGCGCCAGCGGTATCATGGCGCATCTCCCAACGCCGCTGACGCGTCCCCATGAGCCTCGATCCTGCCGAATTGCAGGCTGTACGGCCCTACCTGCTGCGCTTTGCGCGCCTGCAGCTGCGCGATGAGGTGCTGGCAGAAGACGCGGTGTCGGATACGCTGCTGGCCGCGCTGGAGCACCCGGAGCGCTTTGCCGGCCAGTCCTCGCTGCGCACCTATCTGGTCGGTATCCTCAAGCACAAGCTGATCGATAGCCTGCGCAGCGGCCGGCGCGAGGTGCGATTGGCGCTGGTGGCGCCGGAGGACGGCGAGGTGCAGTCGGAGCAGGAGGCGCTGGACGCGCTGTTCACGCGCAACGGCCACTACCAGCATCCGCCTTCCGACTGGGGCGATCCCGAGCGCGCCTTCGAGCGCCGCGAGTTCTTTGAAATCCTGCAGCTATGCGTCGACCGGCTGCCGCCGCGGCTGGGCCGGCTCTTCATGATGCGCGAATGGCTGGAGCTCGACACCGAAGAAATCTGTCAGGTCCTGCAGATCAGCGCGACCAATGCATGGGCCATGCTGTACCGGGCCCGCATGCGGCTGCGCGCGTGCCTGGAGCTGCACTGGTTCGGGCAGCGTGGCGCTGCCGGCAAGAGCTGATCGGCCCCCCGCGCTCGATCTCTTCCCTTAACCCTCGGCAACGACCATGCCTGACCGCCCCAACCGCCGCCTGCTGCCGGACTGCGAAGAGATTCACCACCTGACCATGAAGGGGCTGGACCAGCCTTTGTCGTGGGTGGAACGGCTGCGCGTGCGCGGCCACCTGGCGATCTGCGAAGCCTGCACCGTGTTCAGCGCGCAGATGCGGACCATGCGGGAGGCGATGCGGCGAATGGGGCGGGAGGATTGAGGCCGCTGTCCGTAGCCAGGGGTCGCGCCTGGATGCGCTGAACGTAAGCTGACGGCACTGGCAAAGGCTCCCCTCTCCCGCAGGCGGGAGAGGGGAGCAAACTCACGGCAATTTACGCACGTGCACCCTCGCCGTAGGGGTCGAAACCACCGACGCGGCTGCCTTCACTGTACGGGTCGAAGCTGCGCGCCGGTGCTGCCGACACGCTGCGGCGGTCCAGTCCGGCCACCGTGCGGGCGCCGTCCACATACGGATCGGGCTTGCCGGCGCGGGCGCCATCGGTGAAGGCATCGTGCGAGCGGAATTCATAACCGTACTTGTCGCCAGGCAGCGTGGCGGCGGCCAGCGTGCGCGCACCATCGGCGAAGACGTCGTGCGAGCGGAACCCGTAGCCATAGTTGTCGCCTGGCAGCCGTTCGGCGGCGGTAGCGGCGTGCGCAGCGCCGAGGGCGGCCAGCGACAGGAACAGGGCGGAAGCGAAGCGGGCGGTCTTGGTCATGAGATTTCTCCGGTATTATTCGTTGAATTTGGCAGAACGTCTTGCCTTGTTGCGTGCCGGTCATGTCACGAACTATAGGGGTCTTTGCCGCGCGCAAGCGGGGATGGGTATGGATAAGTTATTCAAATAAATTGAAATAGCATTGGCTGGCTTTCCGTCGTTACGTCATGACGCAAATGTAATCGGCTCGCCGCGTGAACATCGCCTGGCCTCGGTTAAACTTTCGGCTCGCTGCCATTCCCGACATGCAACGCCTGCTCCTCATCGTCCTCGCACTGATCCTGCCGCTCCAGTTCGCCTGGGCGGGAGCGGCCGCGTATTGCCGGCATGAGGTGGCAACGGCGGCCAAGGCGCACCTGGGGCATCACGAGCACCAGCACAAGGCCGATGCCGGCCAGCATGCAACCAAGGCCGGCGCCGATGTCGACAAGCTGGGCGTTGCCGATCCCGACTGTGGCGTCTGCCATATCGCCTCGGTGCCGTTCGCCCGCGCCGACGGGCCGCGCGTGCAGGCCAGCCAGCGCGTTGCACTGGCGCAGGCCCCGCCGCAACCCGCCTTCTCTTCCCACAGCGCCAGGGCCCCCGACCGCCCGCAGTGGCACCGTCTCGCTTAGCCGGCGAGACGACGCTACCCGCTTCCCTGATTTCTTCCTGATTCGCTGAACTCAGGCGTCTCGCCGAATTCCCGGTTTCTTTCCTGGTGCAATTCGATGCGAAGACTTTTGCTGCCGCTGGGGCTGGCGGCCGTCCTGACCAGCCCGCTTGCCGGCGTCGCCCAGACGCCACCAGCTGCCATCCAACCCTCGCCGTACGCCACCGGTGCGGGCGGTGCGGGCGTACGCGAGCCATCCGGCTCGCTGACACTGGACGCCGCGCTGGCGCTGGCCGAAGCCGGGAGCTTCGCGCTGTCCGCCGCCGGCAAGGAGCTGGACGCCACCGAGGGCGACCTGACGCAGGCGCGCGTGATTCCCAACCCCGAGCTGGCGGTGTCGATGGAAGACACGCGCCGCGCCACGCGCTCGACCACTGGCCAGTTCAACGTGCCGATCGAGCTGGGCGGCAAGCGCGCCGCCCGCATCGGCGTGGCCGAGCGCGGCCGCGAGCTGGCGCAGGCCGAGCTGGGCGGCGTGCGTGCCGAGTTGCGCGCGGCGGTGATCGCGCGCTTCTTCGGCGTACTGGTCGCGCAGGAGCGCGTCAAGCTGGCCGAAGGCTCGGTCGGCATCGCCAGCCGCGCGGCGCAGGCGGCCTCGCGCCGTGTCGCCGCCGGCAAGGTCGCGCCGCTGGAAGCGACCCGGGCGCAGGTCGAGCAGGCCAATGCCGAGTTGGAACTGGCCGAGGCCACCGGCGCGCTGCAGTCGGCGCGCCAGTCGCTGTCCGTGCTGTGGGGCAACGCCGCGCCGCGCTTCGCGCAGGCGCAGGGCGACCTCGACGCGCTGCCGTCGCGCCCCGCGCCCGCCGCGCTGGAAACCGCGCTGGAGGATTCGCCGCTGCTGGCCGCGAGCCGGCTCTCCGCCGAACGCAGCCGCGCCGAAGTGGCGGTGGCGCGCAGCCGCCAGTACCCCGACGTCACCGTCAGCCTCGGCGCCAAGCGCGACAACGAGGCCAACCGCAACATGGCCGTGCTGGGCGTGGCGATCCCGCTGCCGCTGTTCGACCGCAACCAGGGCAACCTGTACGCGGCGCTGCGCCGCGCCGACCGCGCGCAGGATGTGCATGCCGCCAACCGCATCCGGCTGGCCAATGAACTGCAGCAGGCGTCGACGCAGTTGTCGGTGTCGCGCGCCGCGGCGCAGACGCTGCAGGGCTCGGTGCTGCCCGCGGCGGAGCAGGCGTATGCCGCCGCTTCGCGCGGGTTCGAGGCCGGCAAATTCAATTTCCTCGATGTGCTGGATGCCCAGCGCACCCTGTTCCAGGCGCGCGTCCGCTACCTGGACGTGCTGGCCCGCACCTATGACGCGGCCGCCAGCATCGACCGCATCCTCGGACACTGATACGGAAGGCTCCAAGCATGGCAATGAGCAAGCAACAACGGGCCGCGGTGGCGGCCATCCTGGTCGCGGGGCTGCTGGGCGGCGCGGCGATCCTGTTCACGGGCAAGGGCGGCGGCTCCGAGGCCGGGCATGAGCATGGCGAACACGCTGAAAAGGGCGAGCATGCCGACCATGGCGACGGCCACGCACACGACCAGCCGGCAAGTTCGCCGGCCAGCGCCCCCGCTGCCGCCGCTGCGCCCGCGCAGGCCGCCGACCAGCCCCACGTCATCAGGCTGACGCCGGACCAGGTGCAGCAGGCCGGCATCGGCATTGCCACGGCGGGTCCGGCGCCGCTGCGTGGCAGCGTCGACTTCCCCGGCGAGATCCGCTTCAACGATGACCGCACCGCGCACGTGGTGCCGCGCGTCGCGGGCGTGGCGCAGGCGGTGCCCGCCAACCTGGGCGAGCAGGTCGCCAGGGGCCAGGTGCTGGCCGTGATCGCCAGCACGGCACTCGCCGAGCAGCGCAGCGAACTGCTCACGGCGCAGCGGCGCGAGGCGCTGGCCCGCGCCACCTACGCGCGCGAAAAGACCCTGTGGCAGGAAAAGATTTCCGCCGAGCAGGACTACCAGCAGGCCCGCACCGCGCTGGAAGAGGCGCAGATCGCCGTGCAGAACGCCAGGCAGAAGCTGGTCGCGATCGGCGCATCGGAGAGCGCCGGCAAGGATCGAATAGACGGAAAGGGCGGCAGCCTGAACCACTTCGCGCTGCGCGCGCCGTTCGACGGCATCATCGTGGAGAAGCACCTGTCGCTGGGCGAGGCCGTCAAGGAAGATGCCAGCGTCTTCACCATCTCGGACCTGAGTTCGGTCTGGGCCGAGTTCGTGGTGTCGGCGCGAGACCTCGACCAGGTGCGCGTGGGCGAGACCGTCAGGATCCGCTCCACCGCCTCCGACACGCAGGCCGAGGGCAAGGTCTCCTACGTCGGCGCGCTGCTCGGCGAGCAGACCCGCACCGCCAAGGCGCGGGTCACGCTGTCCAATCCGGGCATGGCGTGGCGGCCCGGGCTGTTCGTCACGGTCAGCGTGCTGGGCGCCGCGACGCAGGTGCCGGTCACGGTGGAAGCCGATGCCGTGCAGCAGGTCGATGGGCGCAGTGCCGTGTTCGTCGCGGTGCCGGGCGGGTTTGCCGTGCAGCCGGTCAAGACCGGCCGCAGCGGCGGCAAGCTGGTCGAGATCACCGAAGGCCTGCAGGCCGGTGCGCGCTATGCCGCGGCCAACAGCTTTATCCTCAAGTCCGAGCTGGGCAAGGCCAGCGCCGGGCATGAGCACTGAGCGGGAGGCGCCATGTTCGAACGCCTGATCCGCTTTGTCATCGAGCAGCGCTGGCTGGTGCTGCTGGCCGTGCTCGGCATGGCCGCGCTGGGCCTGTACAACTACACCCGGCTGCCGATCGACGCCGTGCCTGACATCACCAACGTCCAGGTGCAGATCAACACCGCTGCGCCCGGCTATTCGCCGCTGGAGACCGAGCAGCGCATCACCTATCCGGTCGAGACCGTGATGGCGGGCCTGCCCGGCCTGGAGCAGACGCGCTCGCTGTCCCGCTACGGCTTGTCGCAGGTCACGGTGATCTTCCGCGAAGGCACCGATATCCATTTCGCGCGGCAGCTGGTCAACCAGCGCATCCAGGAAGCGCGCGACAAGCTTCCCACCGGCATTACGCCTGCGATGGGGCCGATCTCGACCGGCCTTGGCGAGATCTACCTGTGGACCGTGGAAGCCGAGCCCAACGCGCGCAAGCCCGACGGCACGCCTTACACGCTGTCCGACCTGCGCGAGATCCAGGACTGGGTGATCCGTCCGCAGCTGCGCAACGTACCTGGCGTGACCGAGGTCAATGCCATCGGCGGCCATGCGCGCGCCTACGTGGTCGCGCCCAGCCTGGAGCGGATGGCATCGTACGGCCTGTCGCTCGCCGACGTGGTGACCGCGCTGGAGAAGAACAACGACAACGTCGGCGCCGGCTATATCGAGCGGCGCGGCGAGCAATACCTGGTGCGCGTGCCGGGCCAGGTGCGCTCGCTCGACGATATCCGCGACGTCATCGTCGGCACCGCGCAAGGCCAGCCGATCCGCGTGCGCGACCTGGCCAGCGTGCAGACCGGCGGCGAGCTGCGCACCGGCGCGGCCACCGAGGATGGCCGCGAGGTGGTGCTGGGCACGGTGTTCATGCTGATCGGCGAGAACAGCCGCACGGTGTCGCAGGCCGTCGACCGCAAGATGGCGGAGATCAACCGCACGCTGCCGGCCGGCGTGAAGGCGATCACCGTGTACGACCGCACCACGCTGGTCGACAAGGCCATCGCCACGGTGAAGAAGAACCTGCTGGAAGGCGCGGTGCTGGTGATCGCCATCCTGTTCCTGTTCCTCGGCAACCTGCGCGCGGCGCTGATCACCGCGCTGGTGATCCCGCTGTCGATGCTGTTCACCTTCACCGGCATGGTCCACACCCGCACCAGCGCCAACCTGATGAGCCTGGGCGCGCTGGACTTCGGCATCATCGTCGATGGCGCGGTGGTGATCGTCGAGAACTGCGTGCGGCGCCTGGCGCATGCGCAGCAACGCCATGGCCGCGCGCTGACGCGCACCGAGCGCCTGCACGAAGTCTTCGCCGCCGCGCGCGAGGCGCGCCGGCCGCTGCTGTACGGCCAGCTCATCATCATGGTGGTGTACCTGCCGATCTTTGCGCTGACCGGCGTCGAGGGCAAGATGTTCCACCCGATGGCGATCACGGTGGTGCTGGCGCTGCTGGGCGCGATGGTGCTGTCGGTCACCTTCGTTCCCGCGGCGGTGGCGCTGGCCATCGGCAATCGCGTGGCCGAGCGCGAGAACCGGTTGATGGCCTGGGCGCGGCGCCGCTATGCCGTGCTGCTGGACCGCTCGCTGTCGGCGACGCCGGTGGTGCTGGCGCTGGCCGGCGTGGCGGTGGCGCTGTCGCTGGCGATCGCCACGCGCCTGGGCAGCGAGTTCGTGCCCAGCCTCAACGAGGGCGACCTCGCCATCCAGGCGCTGCGCATTCCCGGCACCAGCCTGACGCAGTCGGTGGCGATGCAGCAGCAGGTCGAGACCACGCTGAAGGCGAAATTCCCGGAGATCGAACGCGTGTTCGCGCGCACCGGCACCGCCGAGATCGCCTCCGATCCGATGCCGCCGAATATCTCGGACGGCTACATCATGCTCAAGCCGCAGTCCGAATGGCCCGCACCGCGCCGCACCCGCGACGAGCTGATCGCCGCGATCCGCGAGGAGGTCGGCAAGCTCCCCGGCAACAACTACGAGTTCTCGCAGCCGATCCAGCTGCGCTTCAACGAGCTGATCTCGGGCGTGCGCTCGGACGTGGCGGTCAAGGTGTTCGGTGACGACAATGCAGTGCTGGAAGACACCGCGAACCGCATCGCCGCCGTGCTGAAGGGCATTGCTGGCGCGGCCGAGGTCAAGGTCGAGCAGACCACCGGGCTGCCGATGCTCAGTGTCAATATCGACCGCGACAAGGCCGCGCGCTACGGCCTCAACCTGAGCGATATCCAGGAGGCCGTGGCGATCGGCATCGGCGGCAAGGTGTCGGGCACCTTCTTCAGCGGCGACCGGCGCTTCGACATCGTCGTGCGCCTGCCCGATGCCGTGCGCGAAGACGTGGAGGCGCTGCGGCGCTTGCCGGTGGCGCTGCCGAAGGACACCGCGGCCGGCGCGCGCACCAGCTATATCCCGCTCAGCGAAGTCGCCGCCGTGGAGATCGCGCCTGGCCCTAACCAGGTCTCGCGCGAGAACGGCAAGCGCCGCATCGTGGTCAGCGCCAACGTGCGGGGTCGCGATATCGGCAGCTTCGTGCCCGAGGCGGAGGCCGCCATTCGCGAGCGCGTGCGCATCCCCGCCGGCTACTGGATCAGCTGGGGCGGCACCTTCGAGCAGCTCCAGTCCGCTACCGCGAGGCTGCGCGTGGTGGTTCCGCTGGCATTGGGCCTGGTGTTCGTGCTGCTGTTCGCGATGTTCGGCAACGTCAAGGACGGGCTGCTGGTCTTCACCGGCATCCCGTTCGCGCTGACCGGCGGCATCCTCGCGCTGTGGCTGCGCGGCATTCCGCTGTCGATCTCGGCCGCGGTGGGCTTTATCGCGCTGTGCGGCGTGGCGGTGCTGAACGGGCTGGTGATGCTGTCGTTCATCCGCTCGCTGCGCGAGGAGGGCATGGGGCTGGACCCGGCGATCCGCGACGGCGCGCTGACGCGGCTGCGGCCCGTGCTGATGACCGCGCTGGTGGCGTCGCTGGGCTTCGTGCCGATGGCGCTGGCCACCGGCACAGGCGCGGAAGTGCAGCGCCCGCTTGCCACGGTGGTGATCGGCGGCATCCTGTCGTCGACGGCGCTGACGCTGCTGGTGTTGCCGGTGCTGTACCGCCTGGCGCACAGGAATGATGAGCCGGTGGCGGAGGCGGCGCAGGATGGCGGTGAATTGGCGGCGTCGAAGTACTGAAGCAGCGCCGTCGAAGTTGGAAGGCACCGGGTCCGCGCGCAAGCGGGATCCCGGTGTGCTGGACCGCCACCTCGCAGGCAATCCATCTTTCACGTTGCCGTGAAGCGTCCACCCCCGCGCACGCGGCAAACTGGCAGCACATCCAGCCTCCATGTGCCGCCATGCTGCCCGCAACCGTATCCGATGCCGACGATGCCATCGACCCCCTTAGCGCCGTCACGCACCCCGATCCCTATCCCTACTACCGCGAGCTGGCGATGCACCGGCCGTTCTTCCGCGACCAGCGGCTCGGCCTGTGGGTCGCGGCTGGCGCGCAGGAAGTCGCAGCGGTGCTGTCCCACCCCGAGTGCCGCGTACGCCCGCCCGCGCAGCCGGTGCCGCCGGCACTGGCAGGCACCCCTGCCGGGGATCTGTTCGGCCGGCTGATCCGCATGAACGACGGCGCCGCGCATGCGCCGCTGAAAGGGCTGCTGATGCCGCTGCTGGCCGCCATCGATCCGTCCGCAGCCGCGCACCGTGCGGCAGCGCTGGCGGCGCTGCTGGCCGCCGGCACGGCAATGTCCGCCGAGCGCGTCAATGGCTTCCTGTTCACGCTGCCGGTTGTGACGCTGGCCGACCTGCTCGGCCTGCCGGTCGCCGTGGATCGCGACATGGCCGTGGCGGTTGCCGGTCATGTCGCAGCCTTTGCCACCGCCCAGTCGCCGCTGGCCGACACGAACGCAGTGCAAGCCGGCGCCGGCGCCGCGCAATGGCTTGCCATCTGGCTCGCCGACGCGTTACCGCCAGCACCGGCATCAGGGCCGTTGCCGTTGCTGCACCAGGCCGCGCACGCTGCGGGCATCGATGCGCAAGCGGTGTCGGCCAACATCATCGGCTTGCTGGTCCAGGCCTGCGAAGCCACCGCCGCGCTGGCAGGCAATACACTGCTGCAACTCGGCCGTGGCACGGTGCCGGCCGGTACCGTGCCGGAAGAACTGGCCGCGCAGGTAGCGGTGTCGGATCCGCCGGTGCAGAATACGCGCCGCTTCCTCGCCGCCGATGCCCGCCTGTGCGGCCACGACGTCAAGGCCGGCGACGCGGTGCTGGTGCTGCTCGCCGCGGCTTCCTGCATCGGCATGGCCGATGGCAAGCGGCCGTGGACCTTCGGCGATGGCCGTCACACGTGCCCCGGCGACCGGCTGGCGCAGGCGCTCGCCGGCGCCACGGTCCGGGCGCTGCTGGCGCGCGGGGCCGATCCGGCCGCACTGGCGCGCGCGTTCCGCTATCGTCCGTCGCTGAACGCGCGCATCCCGCATTTTTGCTGAGACCACGATCCAGGAACACGGAGAAGCCCACATGATCGCCATCATCTTCGAAGTCGAGCCCGCGCCGGGCCGCCGCGACGCCTACCTCGATATCGCCGCAAGGCTGCGCAGCGAGCTGGAGAGCATCGACGGCTTTATCTCGGTCGAACGCTTCCAGAGCCTGGTCAACCCGGGCAAGGTACTGTCGTTGTCGTTCTTCCGCGACGAGGCCGCCGTACTGGCCTGGCGCAATACCGTGGCGCACCGCGAGGCGCAGGCCGCGGGCCGCGGCGGCGTGTTCGCCGACTATCGCCTGCGCGTGGCGCAAGTGCTGCGCGACTATGGCATGCACGAGCGCGACGAAGCCCCCGCCGACAGCCGCGCGGTGCACGACCGCAAGCCCGGCTGAAGGAGTCAGCGATGACGATGGAAGCAATCGGCACGCAGGCTGCCTTTATCGGCCTGACCTTCCTGCTGGCCGGCTTTGTCAAAGGCGTGGTGGGCCTGGGCCTGCCCACCGTCGCGGTGGGACTGCTCGGGCTGGTGATGCCGCCGGCGCAGGCCGCGGCACTGCTGGTGGCGCCGTCGATGGTGACCAACGTGGTGCAGCTCTTCAGCGGTCCGCGCTTCGGCCTGCTGGTACTTCGGCTATGGCCGATGCTGGCGGCGATCTGCGCCGGCACGTGGCTGTGCGCGGCGCTGGTGCCGGCAGGAATGATGACCCATGCCACCTCGGCGCTTGGCGTGGCGCTGGTGCTGTATGCGGTGGTCGGACTGGCCGCGGTCAGGTTGCACGTGCCGCCGGCGGCCGAGGCCTGGCTTGGGCCAGTGGTCGGCCTGGTGACTGGCGCGATCACCGCCGTGACCGGCGTGTTCGTGATTCCCGCCGTGCCTTACCTGCAAGGTCTGGGACTCGAAAAGGAAAGCCTGGTGCAGGCGCTGGGGCTGTCCTTCACGATATCGACCATTGCGCTCGCGGTCAGCCTGGCGCTGGGCGGATCGTTGCTGCACACCCCGGTGCTGGGGGCCTCATTGCTGGCGCTGGTGCCTGCGCTTGGCGGCATGTTCATCGGGCAATGGCTGCGGCATCGCATCAGTGCGGAACGCTTTCGCAAGTTGTTCTTCTGTGGGCTGCTGGTGCTGGGCGGCGAGCTGGCGCTGCGCGGGCTTTCCTGATCGGAGGTCGTTCCCATACCGTCGGTTTGCTCCCCTCTCCCGCTTGCGGGAGAGGGAGCACACAAGCAGTCAGGCAAAGGTCATGGGTACGCGACGACCCTCACCGTCCCGCCTGCACCACCCGCCCATTCAACGGCTGCACCGGCCGCGCATTCATCCGGTAAAGCTTGCGGAACGCTGCCAGCTGCGCCGCCGAAATCTCCACCGGCGTCTTCAACACCTGCCACTTCACATCCTCGCTGCAAGGCGGCGTGGTCAGCGAGCCAGTGAACGCCCAGTAGGATTGCTGCGCAGGGAGCAGTGCCGCCACGTCAATCGGCGCACCCGGCTCGCGCGATTCGCCGGCCTTGGCCGGCAGGTTGGCAAAGACCGGCTGCAGCGCCGCATTCTCGCGCCCGGTCTTGAACAGCACTGCCACCACCGCCAGCTTGCCTTCGGCGTTCTGGTGCACCAGGTGAGCCACCAGCGGATAGGCCTTGCCGTTGATCTTCTCCTCGCTCGGCGTGTGGAAGTGGAACTGCACCAGCTTGTACGCCGCGCCGTCGAACTCTGCCTGCCCGCCCGCAGGCAGGTTGACCTGGATGGTATGGCCGGTGTTGACCACGGTTGCCTGCGTCGCGGTGTAGCCAAAGCCGATCGGCTTCAGGTCGGCGCTCATGGTCTTGCCGGTGCGGATATCGATCGGCGACTGGTGCTTGCCCAGCGCACAGGTCTGGTAGCCGGCGTCGAGTTCGCCCCAATGGCTGGCCCCGGTCGGTCCGGCGTAGCTCCAGTGGGTGTCGTTGCCTGCCCAGGCGGCAGGGGCGAGCAGGGCTGCGCAAATGGCGATGGCCTGCAGCTTGATAGTCATGTCGATTGCGTCCTCGTGTTGGTGACCCCCATGTACTCGGATCTCCCGGGTTGGCGCGGTCTGCTGCCAGGCCTGGCCCGGGCCCGAAATCATGCAGCAAAACTCGCCCCACGCGAACACAGCATTACTGAATTCCGGTCTGCACTGCGCTTATTCCGGGTATGCGGCTGGCGGTGGCGCACCGGCCAGCAGACGGGCTGTTCGAGGTATCGAGACGCGCGGCGAGTACCTGCGCCGCCGGATCGACGGCGCGGCCCCGGACCGGCAAGCGGGGTCATGACAGGCACGGCCGGGATGCTCCGGCCGTGCCTGCGGCTTCAGTGGGGCGGGGTGCCCGGCTGGCTTGACTCCAGCTGGTCCCGCACCGCGGCGATATGGTCGCCGGCGGCATCGACGGCCGCTTCGAGATCCTGCTCGCTGCAGTGAAGCTCGCGGCACCAGTACTGCACTTCAAGCGGATCCATCAGGTTAACGCGGCCCGGATCCAAAGGCCTGAACTGGCTCGTTGCATCGATCATGCTCGCCTCCTGTCCGTGCCTCGGCGCGACACGACCCTTGCATTGTAGGCAGGGATCGCGATCGCGTTGCATGCAATGCTGATGCTGTGCGCCATGCCATGCACGCGACTCGGCATATGATGCACGGGTTACCCACGCCGACAGGACACCGCATGCCCCGCTCTTCCGGTGCAAAGCTCTGGTCCACGCTGAACAAGGCCGCCACGCGCAATGCCCGCCGCATGCAGCGCGCGGTCAACCGCAACATCACCAAGCCGATGACCGAGGCCATCGTGCGCAACGCGGTGAAGCAATCCGCTGCAGTCACCGCGGCCACGCAACGCGCGCTGTCCGGCGTGGTATCGCCGGCCGAACCGCCGCGCAGCCGCGGCAGCGGGCGCTGGGAGGAGGGTAGCTGGGGCGCCGGGCCGCTCGCGCCGCGGCGCTATCGCATCTTCGTGCCGGCAGGCGCCAATGGCAGGCGCCGCGCACCGATGCTGGTGTTGCTGCATGGCTGCGGGCAGGACACCGCCAGCTTCGCCGCGGTCACGCGTGCCGCCGCCGTGGCGCGCGAAGCCGGCTGGGTCGTGCTGCTGCCCGAGCAGAGTTCGCAGGCGAACGCGCAGCGCTGCTGGAACTGGTTCAAGCCCGCCGGGCAGGGCGCAGTGGAAGCCGGCCTGCTGATGGCGCTGATCGAGCAGGCATGCCGCATGCATCCGGTTGCGGCTAACCGCGTCAGTGTGCTGGGCTTGTCAGCGGGCGGGGCGATGGCATTGACGCTCGGCCTGCGCTATCCCACGCGCTTCGCGGCGGTCGGCTCGCATTCCGGTGCAGTGCCGTGGAGCGCCACCAACGCGGCGCAGGCAACACGCGCGATGCGCGGCCAGCGCGGGCCTGATGCGCAGGCCGTTCACGCGCTGCGCCTGGGCCTTGCCGGCCGGCGCCCGCCGCCGCTGCTGCTGCTGCATGGCGATGCCGACGCCATGGTCGATTTCAGCAACGCCACCGCGGCGGCGGCGCTGTGGATGCACCTGCAGCCCGAAGGCGCGCATCCGCTCGCTGTCGTGCCGGCGCGGCGCGTCCAGCGCGGGATGCGGCGTGCGGTCGACGTGTTCGACTGGACCGAGGGCAAGGCGCCCTACCTGCGGCTGGTGCGGATCGAAGGGTTGGGCCACGCGTGGAGTGGCGGTCCGGGAGGGCATGCGTTCTCGGATCCGGCGGGGCCGGACGGGTTGAAGCTGGCGTTGCGGTTTTTTCTGGCGGTCGGGGCCTGAGGCGCGTCGGGGCGCCTCACCCCAGCGACACCGGCTCAATCACCACATCGCTGACCGCGCAAGCCACGCATGGCAGGATCAGCCCTTCCTCTTTCTCGTCCAGGCTCAGCCCTGGCCACTCGATCCGGTAGCGAATCGATCCGGCATGCAGCCGGCTGGCACAGGCGCGGCAGGTGCCGTTGCGGCAGGAGTTGGGCAGCGGCACGCCGTCCAGCAAAGCGGCCTCCAGCAAGCTCAGTGCAGCCGGGGCGGCAAAAGTCTGGCCACCGGGCAGCACCCGCGCGGTGAATTCGCCGTCGGTGTCGGCTGCGGACGCATCGCGCTCATCCATGGGATTCGTCCTGTGCCTGCGGAAACTGCGCGCGTCCATGGGTGGCGTCGCGCAAGGCATCGCGGGCCGCATCCACCTGCGTGGCAGGAAGGCGCAGCACCAGCGTTGCCAGCGCGCCATAGGCGGTATCTGCCAGCGTGCAGCCGTGCTGGGCGGCCTGCTCGATCCAGCGGCGCACGCGTGGCTCGTCGGCATAGTCGATCGATATCGTCAGCGTGCCGTAGGCGATGCGCTCGATGCGTTCGGCCGACTTCAGCGCGGCGGCGATGGCATCGGTGTAAGCGCGCACCAACCCGCCAGCGCCCAGCTTGACACCGCCGTAGTAGCGCACCACCGCGGCCAGTACGCCGTCGAGGTCGTGGTGGCGCAGCACTTCCAGGATCGGGCGGCCAGCCGTGCCGGAAGGTTCGCCGTCGTCGGACATGCCCGACGCGCCGCCGGCGAGCAGCGCCCAGCACACATGGGTGGCGGTGGGATGTTCCGCACGCAGCGCCTGCAACGCGGCAATGGCCGCGTCGCGGTCGGCCACCGGCAAGGCCAGGGCCAGGAAACGGCTCTTGCGGATTTCGATTTCGGCCTGGACGGGATGGGCTAGCGTGTAGGTCGGCAAGCGGGAGGGAAGGAAAAAGCTCGAAAAAGCTGCGCGGTGCGGTCGCGGACGGAAACGGGAAGTGTACCGCAGCGGATCAGCCACCTCCGGCCGCGTCACCGCGTGAAGTGTTGCATCGTCAACTTCCTGTCACAAAGACGCCCTAGGATCTGCGGCGGTCGGGCGCAATGCCGTCCGCCGCCTGCCTGTGCCAACAGGTGCCCGGCCGCCCGCGTGGTGCCGGCGCGATCAAGCAGTCAAAAAACCAGATCTATCCTTTCCCCGGACAAAACCATGCAACAACAACCTGATGCTGGCCGCCGCAAGGCCCTGAAACTGCTGGCGGGCGCGCCGATGCTTCCGCTTGGCCTGGCTTCCACCGGCCTGCTGGCCGGCTGCGGCGGCAGCGACGATGCCGTGGCAGCACCCGCACCCGCCCCGGCGCCTGGCGCCACCTTCACCACGGCCGAGTTCATCCCCATGAGCGCGCCCACGCTGGCGGAGGCCGCCGCGATGGCAACCACCACCGTGGGCTCAAGCCTCAAGGTGTCGTTCAGCGACGGCAGCAGCACCACCTACAGGCTGGCTTACCAGCCGTTCTTCGTCACCGGCGACACGCTGCCGGACGGCAAGGGCGGCACCATCGTGGCTGGCGGCTACTACAACATCAACAACCAGCCGATCCTGGACAGCTCCGTGGCCGGCAAGGAACGCCAGTTCTTCTCCGACGCGCCAGATGGCAGCTCGTTGCTGACGCTGGCCAACCCGGCCGTGCCCGGCGTCAAGGGCAACACCGTGTTCGCGGTGGTGCAGTTCGAGTACACCTCGCGCAACCAGAACAACACCAGCATGTACGGCCTGCTGCCGTCGCCGATCGCCGTGGTGACGCTGGACCAGGACCCCGCCACCGGCAAGCTGACCCCGGTGAAGTACCACAACGTCGATACCTCCGGCGTCAACGGCCTGTGGATCACCTGCGGCGCGAGCCTGTCGCCGTGGAACACCCACCTGTCGAGCGAAGAGTACGAAACCGACCTGAAGGACGCCAACGCTGTCACGCAACTGCAGGGCTACAGCCAGAACCTGTACGGTGACCCCACCCGGGCCAATGCCTACAACTACGGCCACCTGCCCGAAGTGACGGTCAACCCCGACGGCACCGGCACCATCAAGAAGCACTACTGCCTGGGCCGTATCTCGCACGAACTGGTGCAGGTCATGCCCGACGAGCGCACCGTGCTGATGGGCGACGATGCCACCAACGGCGGCCTGTTCATGTTCATCGCCGACAAGGCGCGCGACCTGTCCAGCGGCTCGCTGTACGTGGGCAAGTGGCAGCAGACATCGGGCGCCGGCCCGGGCAGCGCCACGCTGTCGTGGATCAAGCTGGGCAGCGCCACCAGTGCCGAGATCCGCGCGCTGGTCGATGGCGGCATCCGGCTGGCCGACATCATGGACGTGCAGACCGTCGACCCGAACGACAGCAGCTACACCCGCATCATCTACAACGGCAAGGCCAACTGGATCAAGCTGGTGCCGGGCATGGAAAAGGCCGCGGCCTACCTCGAAACCCACCGCTACGCCGCGCTGGTCGGCGGCAGCCTGGGCTTCACCAAGATGGAAGGCACCACGGTCAACATCAAGGACAAGAAGGCCTACTCGGCGATGTCACGCATCGAGTCGAGCATGCTCGCCGGCAATGCCGCCAACGCGGGCGACATCCAGGTCGAAGGTCCGTACTCCGGCGCCGTCTATGAGCTGAACCTGAAAGGTGGCCAGACCGACAAGAGCGGAAACGCCATCAACAGCGAATGGGTGCCGGTCGACATGGCCGCGGTGCCGGCGCTGGTCAGCGAAGACCTCGGCGGCGGCAAGATGAAGCAGCAGGATGCGCTCGGCAACTTCGCCAACCCGGACAAGGTTGCCACGCCCGACAACCTCAAGTTCTCGGAGAAGCTGCGCACGCTGTTCGTCGGCGAGGACAGCAACACCCACGTCAACAACTTCCTGTGGGCCTACAACGTCGACACCAAGGTGCTCAGCCGTGTGCTGTCGTGCCCGGCCGGCGCCGAGTCGACCGGGTTGCATGCGGTGGACGAGATCAACGGCTGGACCTACGTGATGAGCAATTTCCAGCACGTGGGCGACTGGGAATCGCCGCTGCACGACAAGGTCAAGCCGACGCTGGACCCGCTGGTGCGCGCCAACTACAAGGACCGCTTCGGCGCGGCCGTGGGGTACCTGACCGGTGATCCGGCGGGCGTGAAGCTGTCGAAGGCCTGAGCGCAAGCGGACGCTGCGGCATGAAGGCGGCGGGCGCTTCGCCGCCGCCAGTGCATCCCGGTCCGCGCAGACTCTGCTACGCTAGCCGTTCATCCGGCAAACGAGCCGGCAAACGAGCCAGTCCGCCATGACCGACCAGACCCACGATCCCGACGCACGCCGCATGGCGCCCGCCACCGAGCGCAATCGCGAGCCCATTCTCGCGGTGCTGCGCGATGTGCTGCCCGCCAGCGGCACGGTCCTGGAAATCGCCAGCGGCACCGGCCAGCACGCGGTGCACTTTGCCGGGGCGTTGCCCGGCCTGAACTGGCAGCCGAGCGACCCCGACCGTGCCGCGCGCGAATCGATCGCGGCATGGACCGCGCATGCGGGGCTGGCCAATGTGCGCGCGCCGCTGGATCTTGACGTGTGCCGCCAGCCGTGGGGCATCGATGCCGCCGATGCGATGGTCTGCATCAACATGCTCCATATCTCGCCGTGGGCCGCGGCCGAGGCGCTGTTCGCAGGCGCAGGAAAGCTGCTGAAGCCTGGCGGCGTGCTCTACCTGTATGGTCCCTATCGCCGCGGCGGCGCGCATACCGCGCCGAGCAATGCCGCCTTCGACGCACAGCTGCGCGCCACGGACGCTGACTGGGGCGTGCGCGACATGGAAGACGTGGTTGCGCTGGGCGCCGCGCAGGGATTGCGCTGCGACGAGCCGGTGCCGATGCCGGCGAACAACTTCAGCCTGGTGTTCCGCAAATAGCCGCCCGGCAACAGCGGCATGCCGCTGGCCCGGCCGACATGGCCGGCGTGGGCATAGGTGCCCGGAAAGCCGGATGCGCTGCGAGCGACATCATATGCGCCCGGGCCCGGCAGGCGCTTTGCACTAAAATCGTCATTCATTTTCGATCCAGCGGCGCCGGCTGCCTGCCCGGGCGCTGCCGCGCCGCGCCCGCCACGGAGAACACGATGAAGGTCCAGAATATCCTGCAGACGATCGGCAATACCCCGCATATCCGCATCAACCGCCTGTTCGGCAGCGGGCACGAAGTCTGGATCAAGTCCGAGCGCAGCAATCCGGGCGCCTCGATCAAGGACCGCATCGCGCTGTCGATGGTCGAAGACGCCGAGCGCCGCGGCGTGCTGAAGCCGGGCGGCACCATCATCGAGCCGACCTCCGGCAACACCGGCATCGGCCTGGCCATGGTGGCCGCGGTCAAGGGCTACAAGCTGGTGCTGGTGATGCCGGACAGCATGTCGATCGAGCGCCGCCGGCTGATGCTGGCCTACGGCGCCAGCTTCGACCTGACCCCGCGCGAGAAGGGCATGAAGGGCGCGATCGCGCGTGCCGAGGAACTGGTTGCCGCCACGCCCGGCGCCTGGATGCCGCAGCAGTTCGACAACCCCGCCAACGTCGATGTGCACATGCGCACCACCGCGCAGGAGATCCTGAACGACTTCCCCGAAGGGCTCGACGTGCTGATCACCGGCGTCGGCACCGGCGGCCACCTGACCGGCTGCGCCCGGGTGCTGAAGGAAAGGTGGCCGCAGCTCAAGGTGTTCGGCGTCGAGCCGGTGGCCTCGCCGGTGATCTCCGGCGGCGCGCCGGCACCGCACCCGATCCAGGGCATCGGCGCCGGCTTTATCCCCAGCAACCTCGACACCGCGCTGCTCGACGGCGTGATCCAGGTCGATGCCGAACCCGCGCGCGAGATGGCCCGCCGCTGCGCGCGCGAAGAAGGCATCCTGGTCGGCATCTCGTCCGGCGCGACGCTCGCCGCGATCGCGCAGAAACTGCCGGAGCTGCCGGCCAATGCGCGCGTGCTGGGCTTCAACTACGACACCGGCGAACGCTACCTGACGGTGGAAGGCTTCCTGCCGGCCTGAGGCCGCGGGCCGGCGGCAACGCCGCGCCAGGCGGTCGGGGGATGCGGGCCGTCAGCGCGAGGACAGGCCGTGGCGCTTGTGCCAGTCGGCCAGCGACTCCTCCGGCCAGGTGTCGCAGTGCACGTGGCCCTTGCCCTTGGGTACATCGACCCAGGGCGCGGCCGATTCCAGCGAGGCTTCCACGACCTCGGGCGGGCGCGGCAACGGCGTGTCGATGGCCGATGCATGCGGATACACCAGCTCGGGCCAGCGCGGATCCCACAGCCACAGCGCGCTGCCGCACTTCACGCAGAAATGCCGCTGCGCGGGCGAACGCCGCGCGCGCTTGCCCGGCTCGCGCATCACCGCGTGGTAGATGCCCAGGTTTTTGCGCCCGCGCACCTGCAGCGTGGCGGCATCGCCGCCGATATTGATCGCATAGCCGCCGCCGCCGGCGGTCTTGCGGCAGATCGAGCAATGGCAGTGCATGTACGGGCACGGCGAGTCCGACTCGAGCGAGAAATGGACGGCGCCGCAATGGCAGGAGCCTTCGAGATGCATGGTGGGATCCTTTGCGTTGGCGTTTCCGGCAGTTCCTTGACTGTAGAAAACCCTGCACAAAGTGCAAAACCGCGTGTCGCGCCAGGCTTGCGCTACAGCGCCTTGCGGAACGTCAGGTTGATGCGCGCGCGTCCCAGCAGCGGATGGTCGCCATCGGCCAGCGGCGCCACGCCGTGAAAGGCTAGCCGCGACGGGCCGCCCCACACCACCACGTCGCCATGCGCCAGCCGCACGCGCTGCGGCCGCTCCGCGCGGCGCATGCCGCCGAACAGGAACACCGCTGGCAAGCCCAGCGAGACCGATACGATCGGCGCGCTGAAATCGCGTTCATCGCGGTCCTGGTGCAGCGACAGGCGTGTGCCGGGTACATAGCGGTTGACCAGGCACGCATCGGGCGCGAAACCGGCAAAGCCGGCTTGGGCCGCCGCTTCAGCCGCGAGCGCGCGCAACCGCGGCGGCATCGCCGGCCATGGCTTGCCGCTCAGCGGATCGGTGCGGTCATAGCGGTAGCCGCGGGCATCGGAGACCCAGCCCGCATCGCCGCAGTTCGTCATGGCCACCGACATGGTCAGGCCGCCGGGCGTCACCATGTGGCGCAGCGGGGCAGCGGCAATGACCGCCTGCACGTCGGCTAGCAGGGCCCCGGCATCCGCGCGCGCCAGCCCGCGCAGCACCGCCGCGCCGTCGGCCAGGGGCTCGGGCGCGGGGTTGGCCGGGGCGGGGTCGTCGAGGTTGTCGAAGAGGTCGAAAGTCATGGCTTGGGGTGGACGCGTGAGGGCGCCGGCATGCCGGTCCGGTCAGGCGACCGTCAGTTCCAGCCGCCTGCCCAAGGCCAGAAACGCCGCTTCGATGGTGTCGATCTTGGTCACATGGTCCTGCTGCTCAATGAAATGCTCGCGCAGGGCGTCTCCCAGGCAGAACTGGCGCGACGCCTGCATACCCGCAAGCAGGAGGTCCAACGTATTGTCAACCTCGAGCCAGCACCTTGTCGAGTTGCCGGCCAGTGTGTCGGCCAAGGGTTCCGCCTGGGTTTGGAGGGCAGCGGAACCTGCCGGCCGTCTTCGCTTGCGGGAGAGGGTTGGGGAGAGGGGAGAAAGCAGGTGGAAAAATGGAGCGTCGAGGGCCGGCAAAAAACGCCCGCTACCAAGGAGCCCGGCTGATCGGCGATGAACCCTGACATGGTGGCCGCCTTGACTCCCTCGACCGCCATTGTCCATCAACAGAACTGCCGCCTGAAACGGCGGCATTTTTGTCAGCGGAAGTGCGGATTGCCCGGCACCCAACCCCCGGGGCAATCAGGCGAACGTATCGATCTCGCCGCGCGCCAGCACTCGTGTAGACCGGACCACCGGTTGCGCCGGGGCGGCGGTCTCGGTGCCAGCCAGAGTGCCCGTGCCGAAGGCCGCTTGCCCGCGCCCGTTGCCCGGCGGCTGCTGCTGTTGCTGCCCATTCCCGGCCTGGCCGGCAAAGCCGTCCGCACCGATGGAAGTCTGTCCCAGCTGTATGCCGTTCTCGGACAGCGCGGTGCGCAGGTGCGGCAGCGCTGCTTCCACCGCGGCGCGGACTGCCTGGTGGGGCGAAACGAACTGGGCCTGGGCCTGGTCGTTGACCACGTTAAGCACGACCTTCAGCGGGCCGAGGTCGGGCGGGTTCAGTTGCAGCTCGGCGCTCTGCGTGCCCTGGGTACTGAGGCGGATCATCTGCTGGCCGAGCGCCTGTGGCCACTGGCTGTCGTACAGCGCGGGGGCGACCAGCGGGCGAGCGGCTGTGGCCGCGACAGCCGCCGGGGCCTGTGCCGAGTGCTGGCTGGCGAGTGTGGCGGCCAGGGCCGCCGTGTCGTCGGCGCTGGCCGATGCGGTGGTGGCGTCGGTGGCGCGCGCCGCCGGTTGCGCGGCGGCGAACGAGGCAGCGGCCGGGCGCGCTTCGCCGGTGCCATTGGCGGCGGCAAGCGGCTCGGCGCGATGCTGGCCGACGCCGCCGTCGGGCTGCTGCCGGGCGTTGTCCTGCTGCGCGGGCATGCCGGCAGCCGGCACGGATTGCGCGAGGGCAGCGGCGGACCTGGCGTCGGTGGCGGCCGGCGCGCTGCCCTGCATCGCGGCACGTTGCGAGGCGATGGTGGCGAGCGTGTCGGCGACAGAAGACTGGGCCGGCGCGACTTCGGCGGCTACGACCTGCAGCGTGGCGGGCAATGGGGCGTCGCCAGGCAGCACCGCTACCGGGGCGCTGGCTGCGTCGGCTGCGTCGGCAGCCGCCGGCTGCGCGGCGCCGGCCAGCGCGGCTTGCAGGGCAGCGCTGCTGCCTGCGTCGGCTGCGGACCCGATCGCTGCGGCGGTAGTGCCGGCTGCGGCGGTCGCTGCCGCCGCAGGGGCCATTGCCGGCAGCAGCAATGCCAGCGCCGCGGCGGCCGCTGCTGCGGCGGCATCGGCGGCGTTGGTGCTGTCGTCGTCTTCCTTCGTCCTGTCGGCAGTCGCTGACTTGTCCGCCGGCGCCGGCGGCTTGCCGGCGTCGGCGCGCGTCGGCTCGGGTGCTGCCTGCTTCTGGCTCGCGGCCTTGTCCTGCACAGCACCTGCGTCCCGGGGCTTGCTTGCCGGGGTTTGCTGCGGGCTGCTGTCTCGCGCGCGTGTCAGCGCGTCGTCGAAGCCGCCGGTATCGGAGCCGGCGCGCCTGGCGGCCTCGGCCGTGCTGGCAGCCGACTTGGCGGCATTGGCGGTGGTGCTGACAATCTGGCTGATGTCGATCATGTCGTCCTGCTGGATATCCGGTTGCGGTCCGGGCTTAGCCGAGCCGGCTG
The DNA here is from genome assembly GCF_017814975.1 of Cupriavidus consociatus. GTDB lineage: Bacteria > Pseudomonadota > Gammaproteobacteria > Burkholderiales > Burkholderiaceae > Cupriavidus > Cupriavidus consociatus. The sequence continues at coordinate 319,236 of NZ_JAGIQA010000004.1, read as the reverse complement.
GCGGCGGTGCGTGCCAGCCGGGCCGCGTATTCGTCATTGGCGCGCTGCTCGCGGCGCGCCGCGATCTGGTCTTCCCTGGCCTCGGCACGCGCGATCAGCGTGTCGAACGAATTCAGGCGGCGCTTATGTTGCTGCCAGCGGTTGCGCCCGGCCAGCAGGTCGGCTTCGGCCTTGGCCAGCGCGGCGGTCTGCTGGCGGATGGCCTGGTCGAGCGAGTCGAGGAAGCGCGAGAAATCCTGCCAGCGGCTCGATGTCATGCCCTCCGCCGCCACGGCCTGCATGCGGGCGCGGTACTCCTGGCGGTATTGCGTCAGCTGGTTCAGCTGCTGCTCCGCCTGCGTGCGCAAGCCCTGCAGCCGGCCGAGATCGCGCGCGGCCGCGTCGGTATCGTTCTGGGCGAGGTCCGCCAGGGCATTGAGCGGTGAAGGCTTGGCCATGGTCACTCCTGTCGAAAGAGGCTGTGCAGCTGGGCAATGGCGTCGTCGTAGCCGGCGCGCTGGTGGATGTCCTGCTGCAGGAAGGCTTCCATGCGCGGATGCAGGCGGATCGCGAGATCCAGCTCGGGATCGTTGCCGGGCACGTAGGCGCCCACGCTGATCAGGTCGCGGTTGCGCTGGTAGCGCGACATCAACTGCTTGAAGCGGCGCACCGAGGCGAATTGCTCGTGCGGGATCAGCGCGGTCATGGCGCGGCTGATGGAAGCCTCGACATCGATGGCGGGGTAGTGCCCCGACTCGGCCAGGCTGCGCGACAGCACGATATGGCCGTCCAGGATCGCGCGTGCCGAATCGGCGATCGGGTCCTGCTGGTCGTCGCCCTCGGTCAGCACCGTGTAAAACGCGGTGATCGAGCCGCCGCCCTCGGGACCGTTGCCGGTGCGCTCGACCAGCGTCGGCAGCTTGGCGAAGACCGATGGCGGATAGCCCTTGGTCGCGGGCGGTTCGCCGATCGCCAGCGCGATCTCGCGCTGCGCCATGGCGTAGCGCGTCAGCGAATCCATGATCAGCAGCACATGCTGGCCCTGGTCGCGGAAATACTCCGCCAGCCGGGTCGCATAGGCGGCACCCTGCATGCGCAGCAGCGGCGAGCAATCGGCCGGCGCCGCCACCACCACGGAGCGACGGCGGCCCTCATCGCCCAGGATGTTCTCGATGAACTCTTTCACTTCGCGGCCACGCTCGCCGATCAGGCCAACCACGATCACGTCGGCGCTGGTGTAGCGCGCCATCATGCCCAGCAGCACGCTCTTGCCCACGCCCGAGCCCGCGAACAGGCCCATGCGCTGGCCGCGCCCCACCGTCAGCATGCCGTTGATGGCGCGCACGCCGGTATCGAGCACGGTTTCGATGGGAGCGCGCATCAGCGGGTTGATCTGCTCGCCGGCCAGCGGCACTTCCATCGCCGCGGTCAGCGGGCCGAGGCCATCGAGCGGACGGCCCGCGGCATCGAGCACGCGGCCGAGCAGGCCCGCGCCGACAGGCAGGCGCTTGGAGCCAGGCTCGCGCGGCGCGGTGATGCCGGCCGGCTGCGGCGACGGCTCCAGCGGATAGACGCGCGCGCCCGGCAGCAGGCCGACCACGTCGGATTGCGGCATCAGGTAAAGGCGGTCGGCACCGAAGCCCACCACTTCCGCTTCGGCGGTGCGCGGTGCGTTGCTGTCGGCACTGAACTGCCCGGCGGGCAGCTCGATCAGGCAGTCGCTGCCTACCGGCAGGCGCAGGCCCACGGCCTCGAGCACGAGGCCCGCGGCGCGCGTCAGGCGGCCGCAGCTGCGCTTGCTGTCGAGTCCGGCAATACCGGCCGATGCCGTTTCGAGCGCGCCGATCCAGCGTTGCGTATGCTGGTTCGCTGCGCCAACCGGCGCGGCTGGTGCGATACCTTGAACGAGGGCCTCAGTCATGCGGCGGCTCCCACGGATCGTCGCGGCCCAGCGCCTTGACCACGCGCGTCCAGCGCGTGGCCAGCGTGGCGTCGCGCTCGCCGCTGGCGGCGCTGGCGATGCAGCCGCCGCGCGCCACCGTCGGATCCGGACGCACGGTCCAGCCCGCGGCTTCGAGTTCGCCTTGCAGGTGCGTCTCGACCAGCGCCACGTCGTCAGGATGCAGCAGCACGCCGGGCGAGCCCTGCAGCGCGGGCTCGCTGGTCAGCAGCTCGCGCACGGCGGGCAGCAGCACCGAAGGATCCGCGGCAACCGTGGTGCGCACCAGCTGGCGCGCCACGTCCAGCGCCAGCGTCACCAGCGCGCGCGCGACCTGGTCGTCGACACCCGCCAGCGCGCCCCGGAAATTCGTGGCCAGTGCCTGCAGCTGCGCGGCCTCGTTGCGCGCCGCTTCCAGCCCGCGCGAATAGCCTTCGCGGTGGCCGTCGCCATAGCCCTGGGTCTGTCCCTGCGTGTAGCCTTGCGCATAGCCTTCCTTGCGCGCGCCCTCGCGCATCGCATCCAGCGCCGCAAAATCGATCGGCGGCGGCGCGGGCTCGGCCGGCAAGAGGCTGGCCGGCGCCTCGGGCGCGGTATCGCGCGGGTCGAGCGAGCCCATCTGCCAGCGCTGCCAGCCGGCGCCGCCACCGCGCGCCCGCCGCGGCGGCTCGAACGGCGCGAAGCCGCCGCCGTGCGCGCCGTCAGGGGGATCGCCCCGCACCGCGCGGCGTGCGCTCAGCGCGTTCGGCGCGTGCTGTGTGTTCGGGCCGCGCTCTGGTAATGCATCAGACATAGGCATCGTCGCCTCCGCCGATCTGGACTTCGCCCGCATCCGCCAGGCGTCTCACCACCTGCAGGATGGCCTTCTGCTCGGCTTCGACCTGCGACACGCGCACCGGGCCGAGCGCATCCAGGTCCTCGCGCAGCATTTCGCCGGCGCGCGTGGACATGTTGCGGATGAACTTGTCGCGCAACTCCGACGGCGCGCCCTTGAGCGCGACGATGAGCGACTCGGTGGCGATTTCCTTGAGCACGCGCTGGATGCCGCGGTCGTCGACCTCCAGCAGGTTCTCGAACAGGAACATCTCGTCGATGATCTTCTGCGCCAGGTCGCCGTCGTGCAGGCGCACGCCGTCGATGACCGCCTCTTCGTGCGCGGTGCTCATCAGGTTGATGATTTCCGCCGCGGTGCGCACGCCGCCCATGCGGCTGCGCTTCAGGCTCTGGCCTGCCAGCAGCTTGGTCAGCACGTCGGTCAGTTCCTGCAGCGCGCCCGGCTGCACGCCGCCGAAGGTGGCGATCCGCAGGATCACGTCGTTGCGCAGGCGGTCGGTGAACAGGCCCAGCACCTCCGACGACTTCTGGCGGTCCAGGTGGATCAGGATGGTGGCGATGATCTGCGGGTGCTCGTCGCGGATCAGCTCGGCGATCGAGGTCGCGTCCATCCAGTTGAGCGAGTCGATGCCGCTGCCCGGGTCGCGCGATTCCAGGATGTCCTCGATCACCGACTGCGCGCGCTCTTCGCCCAGCGCCTTGTTCAGCACGCTGCGGATAAAGGCGCTGGAATCGACGTTCAGTGCCAGGTACTGCTCGGTCTCGGCGCGGAACTCGCCCAGCACGTCGGCCATTTCCTCGCGCGTGACCGAACTGAGCGAGGCCATGGCAGCGCCCAGTTCCTGCACCTCGCGCTGCGACAGGTGCTTGAACACCTCGGCCGCGGCATCCTCGCCGATCGCCATCATCAGGACGGCGCTCTTCTGCAGGCCGCTGGCGGAGATTTCCTTGGAGATGGCCTTAGCGGTTGTCATTGGCAATCCAGTTCTTGATCACGCTGGCGACCAGTCGCGGGTCGCGCTGAGCGGCGTCGCGCACCAGTGCGAGGTCGCTTTCATACCTGGCGGCAAGCCGCAGGACTTCCGGATTGGCGGGTTCTTCCGGCGGCAGCAGCACGGCCTCGGTCTCTTCCCTGGCTTCCGGCGCCGGCAGCGGCGGGGTGGTGTAGCGGCGCAGGATCGGGCGCGCCACCTTGAACCACGCGAACAGCGCCAGCAGTGCCAGCAGCAGGTAGCCTGCGCCGGTCTTGCCCAGGTCGATCATTTCAGGTTGCTTCCACAGCGGGACTTCCGGCGTGACCTCGCGGTCCACGGTGAACGGGCTGTTGACCACGTTGATCGAGTCGCCGCGGTCGGACGAGAAGCCCATCGCCTCCCTGGTCAGGTTCTGGATCTGCGCCAGCAGCGCCGGCGGCAGCGGCTGCGCCGCGATCTTGCCCTTGGCATCGGCCACCTGGCGGTAGTTCACCACCACCGCTACCGACAGCCGGCGCACGCCGCCCGGCGCCTGCTGCACGTGGCGCACGGTGCGGTCCAGCTCGTAGTTGACGGTGGAGTCGCGGCGGTTGCTGCTCGGGCCGCTGGCGCCGGACTGGCCGTTGGCGCTGCTGGCCTGCGCGCCCTGGCCTTGCTGGCCGGGTTGGCCCGGCTGGCCGGCAGCGGGTGCGCCGGCCTGTCCAGGCGCCTGGCCCGCGCGCGGCGTCTGCGGCGTGGTCACCGGCGCGACCGCGGCAGCGGGCGGCTGGTTCGACAGCGCGCCCGGCACGCCGCCCGGCGGCGTCGCACCCTGCTGGTTCGACTCGCTGGTCTGCTGGCTGCGGATGGCCGAGCGGGTGGGATCCTGGTTGGGCTTGTAGCTCTCGTCGGTGTGCTCGACGATGGAGAAGTCCACGTCGGCCGTTACTTGCGCACGCACGTTGTCCTTGCCGACGATCGGCGCCAGGATCGCCTCGATGCGCTTGAGGTAGTTCTGCTCCAGCGCCTGCACGTACTTGAGCTGGGTGGCGTCGAGCATGCGCTCGTTGCCGGAATTCGACAGCAGGTTGCCGTGCTGGTCGACGATCGAGATCGACTTGGGCGTCAGCTCCGGCACGCTCGACGACACCAGGTGGCTGATCGCCGCGACCTGGCCTTCATCGATGGCGCGGCCCGGGTGCAGCTGCAGCACGATCGAGGCGGTGGGCTTCTGGCGCTCGCGCACGAACAGCGTCGGCTTGGGGATCGCCAGGTGCACGCGCGCCGACTGCACCGCCGCGATCGATTCGATCGAGCGCGCCAGCTCGCCTTCCAGCCCGCGCTGGTAATTGACCTGCTCGGCAAACTGGCTGATGCCGAACTTCTGGTTGTCCATCAGCTCCATGCCCGCAGTGCCGCTCTTGGGCAGGCCCTGCGACGCAAGCCGCAGCCGCGTTTCATGGACTTTCTCTGCCGGCACCATCACCGCGCCGCCGCCCTCGGCGAACTTGTACGGCACGTTCATCTGCTGCAGCGACTGCAGCACCGCACCGCCGTCGCGCTCGGACAGGTTGCTGTACAGCACCTTGTAGTCCGGCGCGCGCGACCACAGCACGCCTACGGCGATGGCCGCGGCAAGCGCCGCGCCGCCCAGCATCAGGGGAAGCCTGGGATTGGCCTTCAGGCGCTCGAGCACCTCGGCCGGCCGGCCCGGCATGGCAACCGCCGCGGTCACGCGCGTGCTCCTGCACCGGCGCCGCGATGCTCGCGACGGCTCGGGCGGTGATGACGGCCATGGCCGTCGGCACGGCTCATGGCGCGGCTGACGGTGCGGCTCACATTACGCTGCAGAGAAAACACGCGTACTCCCGGATCGATGGTTGGTCTGGCAAGTGCCGGAAGGTGGCGCTGGGGCGATTGCCCGCGCTTGTCCGGCACGGTGGCAATGATCGGCCAGACTTGATTGGGACAATCCCGCAAACAGACCCGGTTTTCCGCCCGATTTCGGGCCATGGCGGGTGCGTGGCGGCGGGTACTCTGCAAACCGCTGAAAATCGGTGCGCCCCGTCTGCCTTGCCGTCATGAATGTGATCGACGGGACGCCCATCGACTGACTCGGCCGCCGGCCGGCCCATGACGACGCCATGACCACTATTTCTTCCATCGAGTCCATGCTGCAGCAGCTGCGCGGCCTGTCACAGGTTGCCTCGGGCAACAGCGCCACCCAGTCGGCACCGATTGCCGGCGGCGGCTTCGCCAGCGAGCTGCAACGCTCGCTGGGCAAGATCAATGCGGCGCAGGAGCGCGCCTATGGCCAGGCCGAGGCCTTCGAGCTGGGCAAGCCGGGGGTGGCGCTCAATGACGTGATGATCGACCTGCAAAAGGCCAATATCTCGTTCCAGACCGGGGTGCAGGTGCGGAACCGGCTGGTCCAGGCGTATCAGGAAATGATGAGCATGCCGATCTGATCGGCTTCATCCGATGAAAAGGGCCGCCGGGTGTTGCAAGTACCAAGGGCTTCAAACTGCTGACAAAGCGTCGATGCCGCTGGTTTGCACCCCTCTCCCGCTTGCGGGAGAGGGGCCGGGGGTGAGGGCCGGCGCTCGGCAAGCACGGTGGCGCCTCACTTCGTGGACGCTCCCGCCCTCCCCCCACCCCTCTCCCACTGCGCGGGAGAGGGGAGCGACTGCATGAGGCGATGGCCATGGCCGCCATTCCGCATATGCTGGCTTGAGAGATAACACTTGCAGTCTTAACCTGGTCAGCAATCTGAGCCCCTGGTGTTGCAAGTATCAGGGGCTTTTTGCTGCGTATGGCCGCTGTCAGCCTTCTTGCCCGGCCGCGTCCAAGCCGGCTTCCAGGTGATAGATCCACGCCAGCAGCTCCGCCACCGCCACATACAGCTGCGGCGGGATCTGGCTGTCCAGGTCCACCTGCATCAGCAGATTGACCAGCGTGGGCGAGTCGTGGATATAGACACCCGCTTCCCTGGCGCGGGCGATGATGGCCTCGGCCACCACGCCATAGCCCTTGGCGACCACGCGCGGTGCCTGGTTGTTGTGCTGGTAGCTGAGCGCGATGGCCGCGCCGCGGTCTGCCGCGCCTTCGCTCATGACGCGGCTCCGGCAGACAGGTCGTCCTGGGTCTGGATGTTGAGCCGCTGCAGCGGAATTCCCTGGGCTTCCAGCCGGTTGCGCAGCAGCGGCCGTGCGGCGATCAGGCGCGCGGCGATATCGGTCTCGCCGGTGGCGACACGCGCTTCCAGTCCGGATGGTCCCAGCGTCAGCAGGGCTTCGACAGTGCCAAGGTTGGGCAGCTGCAAGCGGATCCGGCTCGACCACGGCCGGCTGGCGTCGTCAGGCCCCTGGCCATGCGCTTCGGGATCCGTACGCTGGATGTCCCACTCCATGGCGGCGCCGGGCCATGCTTCGCCGGCAAAGCGGAACTGCTGGGTGGCGAGCAATTCGAGTTGCTGGCGAACCACGCCTTCGGTCGCGGGATGAATCGCCGGTCCGGCGGGTGCCGCTTGCCGGGCGGCTTCGCTGCCGATGCTATCGGTATCGCCGGTACGCGCCGCATGCCCTGCCATCGACTCTGCGGTCGCGGGGCGCGCGGCGTCCGCGGTGGCCTGGTAGGCCTGCGCCGCCAGCATGCCGGTGGACGGGCGTTGCGGTGGCGTGTCGGCATCGCGGCTATACACGGCTGCGGAGCCGGTTCCCTGGCGCACACCCTGCTCGGAGGGCGCGTGGCTGTGCGCCACGCGCGGATTGCGCGGCGAGGCCAGCGCTTCGGCCAGGACCTGCGAGGCCGGCAGCAGGGGCGGGTTGCTCAGGCGAGGCGCGTCTCCGCCAGCTGGTCCGGAGTAGGTCAGCATGGCCGAGGCAGAAGCCTGCGACTGCGATGCGGCGGCTTGCCCGGGTGCCCCCTGCAATGCCGGTCGCGGCACGGCTGCCTGCGGCTCCTGCAGGATGGTCGACAGAGGGCGCGCACCGCTCATCCACTGCGCCAGGTGCGATTCATAGAACAGCCCGCTTTGTCCCACCGCATTCGCCAGCGCCGCCGCGGCGGCCTGCATCGAGCCGGCTGCCGGCGGTGCGGGCAACAACGGCGTGCCCGGCTTGACCGGCTGCGGCCCGGCGCTCTCCATCACCGCCAGGATCGCGCGCGCGGCACTGCTCAGCGATTCGCGCGTGGACGTGCCCGGCAGCAGCGCGCCCTGCGCCGGCATGGCATTGGCGCCTGCGGCCTGCTGGCTGTGGCGGATTGCCTGGCCGGTGGAATTCTGGACATTCGCTTCCGTGGCCTCGAGTACGGGCTGCAAGGCTGCCAGCTTGTCGATCGCCAGCGCGGGACGCAGCAGTTGCGGGTCCGGGGCCTGACCGGGTGCCAGGCCTGGTGGCAGGTGGATGCCGGTCATCTGTCAGGAAATAACGGATAAAGGCGGCGCGGCGCAGGGCCGTACGCGCGTGTGGTCAGCCGAGGGAGGCGCGCCAGCGCTGGCGCGCGGTATCTGTCCGGTTGCCGCTCAGGCCATCGCCCCGTACGCCGACGCAAGCTCCACCTGGCGGCGCGAACTGGTCAGCATGTCGCCGAGCTTCTTCAGCTGCGGCACGGCCAGGTCGCGGATGCGCGCATCGTACGTGAGGATGCGATCCAGCAGCTGGTAGCGGCGCATGCGCTCGGCATCGGAGAACGGGGATTCATGGTCAAGCTGGCGCAGGTGCTCGACCTGTTCCAGGTAGCTGCGCTGCAGCTCGGTGACGGTGTTCCAGTCAGCGGCGTGGGCGGCGTCGTACATGCGGGACGACAGCGCCAGGATGCCTTCGTAGCAGGTGACGATGGGGGAGAAGGGTGCCATGTCAGTTGTCCTGTAAGGCAGCGTGCGGCTCATCAATTTGCGCCCACGCTGATGCCAGGCTTTCCAGCAGCGTATCGACCTCGGCCAGCAAGGCAGCGTCGCTGCGCAGGTTGGCCAGCATCAGGCGGCGGACCATGTATTCGTAGAGGGATTCGAGGTTGGCGGAGATTTCGCCGCCGGCGTCGTGGTCGAGTACGGCGCGCAGGCCGTTGTCGATGATGTCGATGGCCTTGGAGATGGCATTGCCGCGCTCGGCAATGTTGCCACCTTCCAGGTGGAACTTCGCCCGTGCGATGGCCGCGCGGGCGCCGTCGTACAGCATGGCGATCAGCTTGTGCGGACTGGCGCTCATGGCGCCGGTGTGGACACCGACCTGGGCGTAGGCATTTGCGGCTTGGCGGGCGAACATGTGCGTTATCCCCGTACGTTACTTGGAACTGCTGTTGGTCAGCGCGTTGAACTGCTGCGTCAGGTAGCTGCTGGTGCGGTTCATCTGCGCCACGACCAGGTCCAGTTGCGTGAACTGGGCCTTGTAGCGGTCGATGGTCGCGTTGACGCGCTCTTCGACGCGGTCATAGTCGTCTTCCAGGTCCTTCAGCGTCTTGGTGATGCCATCCTGGGCCGACTTCAGGGCGCCATCGGTCTTGGTCAGGCCGTCGACGTAGTCGGTGATCTGCTTGCCGATACCGCCGCTGCCACTTGTGCTGGAAAACATCGCCGTGACACCGCCAAGATCATTCTTCAGTGCCTTGGTCAGCTTGGCGTCGTCCAGCGCCATCGTGCCGTCCTTGTTGAACGAGATGCCGACGTCGATCAGCGTCATCGTGCCGCCATTGCCGTTGTCCAGCGCGCCGCCGAGCATGCCGCGCAGGCGCGACTGGATCGACCGCAACGTGCTGTCGCCGGTCAGCGCCGCCGAAGTGCCGGCGTCGGTGTCGAAGGCCGTCAACGACTTTGCCGTGCTCTGGATGTTGTTGTACGCGGTGACGAAGGCCTGGACCGACGACTTGATCGTATCGTTGTCGCGCGTCACCACCAGCGATGTGGTGCCGGTCTTGTTCAGGTTCATGGTCACGCCCTGCGCCGCGTCGACCACCGAGTTGCTCTGGCTGACCACGTCGATGCCATTGATCTTCAGCGTGGCATTTGCCGGCGAAACCTTCTGTTCCATTTTGTTCGCGGCAGGCGCGGCGGCCGGGTCGAAGGCGACCAGGTTGTTCAACGCGGCATCGCCGGACGACACGCGCATCGTGGCTTGCGTGCCCGTCTTGTCGGACGTCAGCACCAGGCGGTAAGGCGTGGCGCTGCCATCGTTGACGATGCTGGCGGTCACGCCGATGCCAGCCTTGTTGATGGCGTCGCGCACGCCCTCCAGCGATGCGTTGGCCGGGATCGTGACCTTCTTGGTGCTGGTGGCGGCGCCGCCGGTAGCCAGCGCTTCGCCAAAATCGAAGGTGATCTCGCCCCCGCCGATCGCCGCCTTCTGGTCCGCGACGTTGCCGCTTACCAGGGACTGCGCGGTGGCGAGCGTGTTGACGGTGATGCTGTAGTTGCCCGGTACGGCGTTGGCGGCGGTGGTCACCGACATCACGTCGGCAGAGCCGACGGTCGCCTTGACCGCGCCGAAGGTGTCGGCGTTGGACAGCTTCTTGGCCGCGGCCTGGTATGCCGACAGCACGCTCTGCAGCTGGCTGAAGGCCGACAGCCTGGTCTGGTAGCTCTTGGCCTGGTTGTTGATGGCGGTCAGCGGCGCCTGCTCCGCCGTCTTGAGCTGGTCCAGCAGGGAGCTCAGGTCCAGGTTGGAGCCGATGCCGATGGAGGAGATCGTTGCCATGTTCTTGTCTCGTCTTCAACTGGTGATCAGGACTCAGGCTGCCTGGCTGACGAACAGCCCCTGCAGCTTGTCGATGGCGCGCGCGATGCGCAGCACTTCTTCGGTGGGCATCTGGCGGATCAGTTCGCCGCTTTCCTTGTCGACCACCTTGGTGATGACGCGGTGGGTCGTCTCGTCGATCTCGAAACGCAGGCCAATGGAAGTCATCTTGAGCGCGTGGACCAGTTCGCCGATGGCGGCGCTGGCTTCCACCTCGTCCAGGGCCGCTTCATCCGGCGCGCCCGCGGCGCCCTGCTGGCGGTGCGTCGCCTGAGTGGCCACCGGCGTGGCACCGGCGGACGGCATGGCCGCGACCAGGCTATCCGCGGGCAGCCGCAGGGCAATCGGGTTCACGGGCGGTGGAGGCGCCATCTTCTGCTCCGTCCGGGGCGGTCTGGTTGATAAAGGGTAGAAACGCTTTGCAGGCAGTCGCGCTGCCTGCAAAACGCTCCTCGGGCAAAAAGGCCGGGCCTTGCGGCCCAGCCTTTTGTGCCATGCGTGGTGCGATTAACGCAGCAGCGACAGCACGCTCTGCGTGGTCTGGTTGGCTTGCGACAGCACCGAGGTACCAGCCTGCTGCAGGATCTGCGCGCGGGTCATGTTCGACACTTCCGTGGCGTAGTCAGCGTCCTGGATGCGCGAGCGCGACGACGACAGGTTGGTGATCGTGGTGCCCAAGTTCGAGATCGTGGAGTCGAAGCGGTTCTGCACAGCACCCAGCGAGCTGCGCAGGTCGTCGACGACCTTCAGTGCCGCGTCCAGCTTGGCCAGCGGGTTGGCGGTGGAAACGCCGGTGAATTCAGCGGTAGCTGCCGTGCCGCCGTTCTGGCTCAGGTTGATGGTCGTGCCGGTCTGTGCGTCGTTGAGCGTACCACCGGCGCCACCGTCCGCCAGAGCGGTGTTGGCAACGGCGTAGTTCTTGTTCTGTACAGTGATGTAGCCGGTAGCGGTGCCGGTAGCATCAGCACCGACCTTGACCAGCATGTCGGTCACAGCGGAACCCGCGGCGTTGCCGTTGGCCGCGTCGGCAACGGTGATGTCCACCGTATTCAGCTGAACGTTGCCCGTAGCAGTATCCACCGAAGCAGCATAGTAGTCGTTGCCGCTCTTGACCACGTAGTCACCAGTGCCGCTCACATTGTGCAGCGACAGGTCGCCGGCGTTGACGCCCAGCGTCGTGGCGGCTCCGCTGAGGTCGACGTCGACGGCAGCAGCGGCACCACCGGCAGCCACGGTCGTGATGGCATCGCTGACATTCAGGCTATTCTTGGATACGGTGAAGCCCGTCAGGCCCAGCGTCGACGAGTCGATCTGCTTCAGGTCGATGGTGATGGTCTCGCCGTCATTGGCGCCGACCTGGATCGTCAGAGGCTTGGCGCTGGACGACAGCACCTTCACGCCGTTGAAGTCGGTTTGTTGCGAGGTGCGGTCGATTTCCGACAGGCGCTGGGCAATTTCGTCCTGGATCGACTTCAGGTCCGAAGCCGAGTTCGAGCCGTTGGCGGCCTGCACGCTCAGTTCACGGACACGCTGCAGGTTGTTGTTGACTTCGGTCAGCGCGCCTTCGGTGGTCTGCGCCAGCGAGATGCCGTCGTTGGCATTGCGCTGAGCTTGGGTCAGGCCCTTGATGTTCGCGGTGAAACGGTTCGCAATCGCCTGGCCAGCCGCATCGTCCTTGGCGCTGTTGATGCGCAGGCCCGACGACAGGCGCTGGATCGCCGTGTTCAGCGACGATTGCGAAGCGTTCATGTTGTTCTGAGTCATCAGAGACAACGAATTGGTATTAATGACTTGCGCCATTTACGACTCCTGTATGCAAAGTTTTTGGCATTCCGGCTGCTAGCCGTAACGTTGGCTGCCTGCTTTGCAGGGCGTAGAGTGCCTCCGTTGCAAGGGTTATCGACCGTCCCCGGCAAAGGTTTAGAGTGATCTCCGCAAGAGTTTCGGGGGGTATCGCCCGGGAGCGCACGGGCGTGCGCCGGCCTGCCAACAGGCCCTGAGAGTGCGGCGTTGCGATGCCGGCTTCAGCGCCGCTTGCGCGTACGCGGTATATAGATAGGCAAGAATTCCGCCGCGATTGCCGGATCGATCCCCACCGCCGGCGTGTCCAGCGGCGTCACCAGGCAGATCGCCTGCTTGTAGACGATCGTGGGCTGCGGATCGTCCAGCCGCCGCCCGAGCAGCACCATGTAGTTGTCCGTCCCCAGCACGAACCCCTGCAGCCGCGTACCGTTGGACAAGTGGACGGCCACCGGCGCGCGGTTGGCCGACTGGGCGGCGAGGTGCTGGTACTGCAGTGCCTTTCGGCTGGAGCGCTTGGGCCGGATTTCCTTCTTCTTCACAACGACTCCGGAAGAGCCCGCAAGGGATCTGGCGGCTGATGACGGTCCGTTGGCCGGCGGCGGGGTGAGCGGCGCGGCCAGGGCGGAGGGGAAAGATCCGCTCTCGGAACCGGCGGGTCGGGTCGTCGGCGCCGCGGTGCCTGCGGGCTTCACGTGCAAGGCCCGGGGCGTCGCGCACATGCCGGCTAAGGGCGCTGCCAGAAGAGAAGGGGGGATACTTCAGCGCCGAGAGTAACAAAGTTTTACAAGGGTTGACGGGCGCAGTGCCTCGCTGAGCCTAGAGTAATCGCTCTATAAAATTTGTTGCGCTCGGAGCTGTCGTATTGTAACCGCTTTGTGCGGCTGCACAATGGCCTTTTCCGGCCATTCGCGAGCCCTGACATGGCCTGGGACCACGGGGAAAGTGAAAGAAAGTCAGAAATTCGCCCTGAAGTGACGTCAGGGTTTAAAACACTAAAAATGTGAAAATTATCGCATTGCACATAAGGGATTTCCCTGATAGAAGCGGGATTTACACCTCATGTAAGCGCGTTTATATTCTTGGCAAGAGCTTGGTTTTCAAGCTCTTGCAGTCCTGGAAAGCCTACGAGCACCCCGCGCGTGGGCTTCTTTTTTGTGCCTGCGTCGTTTAGGTCGCGCTCTGTGGCGCTGTGGTCGGGAATTAACCGACCGTTCGGGATGCCCAGCGTGATTAAAAGCCACCTTCCGGACAGGCAATTCACCGAACTGCGGGTGTTTTTGCCTTTAATTCTCATTTCCCTTCAAGAACTGTTCGCTGACCGCCGATAGCGCGGCGGCGCTGGGGTATTGCCCTTAATCAGCCCGCAAGCTGCGCCGATCCGACACCGGCGCGCCAGCGGCTCTGGCGCGCTGGCGCACGGCGAGCACCCGCGGCGGGAAGCGCCTACAATGGCCGCTCTCCTTGACTCCGCAACAAGAGCAGGACCGGTCACCGCGCGGCCTCGCAGCGCGGCTAGCCGCGATCCTGCCGTCCGCAGGTGCACATGACCGCCGTCTCCTCCCAGCCGCCCTCGCACGCTGCCGTCGCCGCTGCCCCCTCCGCCCCCTCCGCCTCGACAGGCACTCCTGCCGCTACGACTTCGCCGCCAGCCCGGCACGATGCCCGTGCCCCGATGCCCCCGGTGCCGGTCATGCAGGTGATCTTCGGGCTGATGCTGGCGATCCTGCTGGGTGCGCTGGAGCAATCGATCGTCGCCGTGGTGCTGCCCGAGATCGCGCTGCAGCTCAACGGCTTCGACAACATGGCGTGGGTGATCTCCGCCTACCTGGTGGCATCGACCGTCACCACACCGATCTACGGCAAGCTTTCGGACTTGCTCGGCCGGCGTTCGGTGCTGTCCTTCGCCATCATGCTGTTCCTGCTGGCTTCCGCCGCCTGCGCGCTGGCGCAGACGATGCCGCAGCTGATCCTTGCGCGCATCCTGCAAGGCCTGGGTGGCGGCGGGCTGTTGTCGGTGTCGCAGGCGACCATTGCCGACGTGGTGCCGCTGCGCGAGCGCGGCCGCTACCAGGGTTATGTCAGCGGGGTGTGGGCGGTGGCCAGCATGGCCGGCCCGGTGCTCGGCGGCTACCTGGCGCACTTCCTGTCATGGCGCTGGATCTTCTGGATCAACCTGCCGCTGGCACTGCTGGCGCTGGTGACCGTGCGGCGCGCGCTGCGCCACCTGCCCGCGGGCGGGCGCCGCCACCGGATCGATTACCTCGGCGCGCTGCTGTTCGGCGCGGGGCTGAGCGGCGTGCTGGTGTTCCTGACGCGGCTCGGCCAGGGCCAGTCGCCGTCGCGGCCCGATACGCTGGGGCTGCTGCTGGCTGGCCTTGCTTGCCTGGGGCTCTTCCTCTGGCAGGAGCGCCGCGCGGCCGATCCCGTCATTCCGCTGGCGATGCTGCGCGTGCCCACCGTGGCGATCTGCTGCATCACGCTGTTCCTGTGCTTTTTCCAATTGATCGCCATGTCGGTGCTGTTGCCGCTGCGCTTCCAGGTGGTGGCCGGTGCGCAGGCCGATGCGGCCGCGTTGCGGCTGGTGCCGCTGACGCTGGCGATCCCCTTCGGCGCGTACGCGGCGGGGCGGCTGATGTCATGGAGCGGGCGCTACAAGCCGCTGCAGATGGCAGGCGCGCTGGTGGCTCCGCTGGCGATCGTGGCGCTGGCGTTTGTCGATCCGCGCGGCGCATGGCTGTGCGCGCTGGTGATGGTGGTGCTCGGGCTGGCGATCGGCCTGCAACTGCCCAGCGGGCTGGTGGCGACGCAGAACGCCGTGCCGCTGCAGCATGTCGGTGTGGCCACCGCATTGACCGCGTTCTCGCGCATGCTCGGCGGCGCGGTTGGCGTGGCGGTGCTGACCACGGTGCTGATCGCGCTGCTGCGGCACGGCGGCATGGCGGTCAGTGACCTGGGCGGCGGCGAAGATGTGCTGATGCAGCTGTTCCAGCGCGTGATGGCAGGCACGCAGGATGGCGGCGATGCCGCGGCGGTGCGCCAGGGCGCCGAGCATGCCTTCCGGCTGCTGTTGCTGATGAGCGCGGGGGTGTCGCTGCTGGCGCCGTTCCTGGTGGCGCGGCTGCCGGAGACAGCGCTGCGCGGCAGCGTCGGCAGCGCGGCAGTGGCTGCGGAGTAAGCGTACCGAAGGCTGGGCCGGGATGCCCTAGCCCGAAACTCCGCCCACCCCGCCGCCCACGCCGCCCCCCACATCGCCGCCACGCGCCACGCGCCGCCGTGCCCGTGCGGCCAGCCCCGCGCCCAGCGCCCAGCGCAGCGCCGGCGCGAGCACGCGCATGCCGGCCCGCGAGGCCGAGCGTCGCAGCGAAGGTTCGTCGAGCTCAAGCTGCTGCCGCGCCCACGGTGGCAGCAAGGCAATGCCGGCATCGGCCATGATCCGCACCGCCGGTTGCAGCAGCGAGTTGGCTACCGGCATCCTGCGCACCAGCCGCACCACTTCACGGGTGCGCTCGCTGGCCTGCAACTGGGGCCGCATCGCTTCCAGGTAGGCCGCCACCGCCGCGCGCGAGCGCGGCACGTCGGCCGCGCCGAGCAGCAGCGCGATGCGCGCGACCTCGTCGTAATAGCGGTCCTGCTCCGCCTCGCCCAGCGGCCCGACATAGCGCAGGTAGCCCGCCATGAAGCTCGACACCTCGGCGACATGCACCCATGTCAGCAGCGCCGGATCCGTTGCCGCATAGTGCCGGCCGTCCGGCGCCACGCCGCCCACGCCGGCATGGATGCGCCGCACGCGCCCGATCAGCGCCATGGCATCGTCGCGGCTGCCGTAAGTGGTGCCGGCAATAAACTGCGCGGTGCGGCCCAGCCGGCCCTGCATGTCGGTGCGAAAGCTGGAGTGGTCCCACACGCCGGCCAGCGCCAGCGGATGCAGCGTCTGCAGCAGCAGCGCGCTGACGCCGCCGGCCAGCATTGCCGGGAAGTCCGCATGCACGCGCCAGCAGACTGCGTCGGGACCGAACAGGCCAGGGTCGCCGGGCGGGTTGTCATAGTCGAGGGTGAGGCCGGAATTGCTGCGCGTCAGCGCGCGAACCTGGGCACCGGCGTGCGCGCGCACCCGCGTCATGGGTCCAGGCGAGCCGCGTTCGCGCCGGGCGTGGCAGGAGACCGCGGGATTGGCGGGATCAGAGTGGCTGGACAAAACCTGGTTGCAAGCAGGAAGACGTCACGGCCAGCATACACGGTAAGCCGCGGAGGCGCGCGAGCGGGCTGTCGCGGCAAGCCGGCAGCGGCAACCTGAGAAAAAAGGGCCGGACCTTCCGTTCGGAAGACCCGGCCGATCAATTTCCGGCGTATGCCCCTGCGGCCGCACCGCATGTTGCTGCCGCACATACCCGGATAGCTGCCTCTATGTCAGCAGGCGAGCCTGACTGCTGGAATTACTGCTGGCGTTGTCCGCCTTGCTGGCCGCCCTGACCGCCCTGTTGGCCGCCCTGACCGCCCTGCTGACCACTGCGTTGACCGCTTTGCTGGCCCGGTTGCGAGCTGCCGCGATCCTGTTGTTGCTGTTGGCCTTGGCCGCGGTCCTGGTTACCCATTTGACCACCGCCTTGTTGTTTTTCCATGTCAGATTGTTGGCCGCCGCGTTGGCCAGATTGCTGTTCCTGCTGCTTTTGGCCCGACTGCGATTGACCCGGCTGTTGCTGCTGTCCCATTGCTAGTCTCCTTGACGCGGCGGACTGCCGCATTCCCGTTTTTGCAATCACCATGCCAAGCGCGCACGCGCCGGCAGCGGGCTTGCCGTGGCCGACCGCGCCGCATGCTGCACCCGCCGGGACTGCCCGCTTTTACAACAGGTGGCCCGATTTACACACCGGTGTCGCCCCCGGTCTTGCGTGGCGTTGGGCGAACACGCGGGTATGGAGTTTGCGGACTGACAAGGTGCCAGCCGTGCCGCGTGCCAGGCAGCGAACGCGGCGAAGGCGCTGGCAACCTGTACAGGAGACACAGCCATGCGATTATCCCGATTTTCCGCGCGCGGCCTCAGGCTGGCCTGCGTGGCCGCGGCGCTGGCGGCGGCTGCCGGCGCCGCGCAGGCGCTCGACAAGAGTGGCCTGATCTTCATCGCGGCCGACAATACGCCGGTGGCGCCGGTCAACTCCGCGCCAGGCATGCCGGGCCGGGCCGACCCGGATGGCGGCGCGAGCGCCGACCTGAATGCCGACAAAGCCAAGCAGGCGGTCGAGGATGGCGCCATCACCACGAAGATCAAGACCAAGCTGCTGACCGCGAAGGATCTCAAGTCGACCGGCATCCACGTGAAGACGAAGAACGGCACGGTTGATGTCGGCGGCACGGTGCCAAGCCAGCAACAGCATGACCTCGCGCTTGACACGATCCGCAGTGTCGAAGGCGTGACGTCGGTGAACGATAACCTCAAGGTGACTTCGCGCTGACCGCCTGAAGCGCAATGCCCGGCACGCCGACGCCCCGCGTCCCGCCCTCCAGCGAAACGCAGGGCACCGGCCGCCATCCCGGTTTTCCGGATTTCAGCTAGGCGGCTTTGCGGCGCGTCGTGCCCGTGCTCTTGCGTGCCGTGGCATGAGGCTTGGCGTGCGACTTCCCGTGCGACTTGGCCGGCGCATGCTTGGCCGCCGCATGCTTGGTCGCGTTAGTGCGCTTGGCCGTAGTCCGCTTTGCGGGTGCTTTCTTCGCCGCAGCATGGCGCGCCGGCGTCTTGCGGCGGCTGCGGCTTGCGCCGGCGCGGTCGTCTTCGGCCCCGGTTTCCTCCGCCGCTTCCGATTCCTCAGCCGGCTTTGCGCGGCGCCGGCCCTTGCCGTCGTCGCCCTTGCCGCGCTCGCCCAGGCTCTTGCGCAGCAGTGCCACCATATCGATGACCTTCGCGCTGCGGCGCGGCGCTTCTTCGTCCTCGGTGGGCTGGGTCAGCTGGTGCGTCTTGCCGGATTCGATCTTCTCTTCGATGCGCGCCATCATGTCGTCGCGATAGGTGTCGCGGTACTGCTCCGGATTCCAGTCCTCGGTCATGTCCTCGACCAGCTTTGCCGCCATCTCGATCTCGCGCGCATGCGTGCCACTGCCCTTGGCACTCGACGCCTTCGGCAGGCGCAGTTCGGAAATCGGCAGCACCTCGTCGGCGAAGCGCATGGTATTGAGCACCAGCGCGTTGTCGTGGACCAGCATCGCCGCCAGGTGCTGGCGGTTGCGCAGCACCACCAGCGCCAGCGCGGCGCGGCCGGTGCGCCGCATCGTCGCATGCAGCAGCGCATAGCCGCGGTCGCCGCGCTTGTCCGGCTCGAGGTAGTAGGGGGTGTCGAAGAAGTACGGCGGAATGCTTTCTGCCTCGACGAAGCTGACGATGTCGACTGTCTGTGTAGCTTCGACATTGGCCTGCCGGAAATCCTCATCGTTCAGCAGCACGTATTCGTCCTTGGCGTACTGGTAGCCCTTGACGATGTGCTCCTTGTCGACCGGCTTGCCGGTGCTCTTGTTGATGCGCTGATAGCCCACCGGAGCCATGTCGCGCACGTCCAGCAGGTCCAGGTCGAGCGTCTGGCTGCGCGAGGCAGGCCGCACGACGACCGGGATGTTGACGAGGCCAAAGGTAATGGCGCCTTTCCAGATGATGCGGGACACTTAACGGCTCCTTTAATGGCTCCTCAAGCGCCTTATTCGCGCGCGCGTTGCGGCGGCGGTGGCGGCTGGTCGCCCGGCGGCGGATCGGAGACGGGTTCAGGAGGGCCCGGCGGCGGCTCGGGCGGGGGGACTTCCGGCTCTCGCGGGGGGATGTCATCGGGGTCGGGTGTGGTATGCACGTAGGCTCCTTGTCAGGGTCGATGGCGGACCGGCATGGCCGGCAGGCGGCTAAGCCCGTTCCTTGAGCGTATCGAGCAGGTGGGCCAATGCGTCCAGGTCGGCCGGCTTGACCAGGTGCTGGTCGAAGCCCGCTTCCATCGCGCGCCGGCGGTCCTCGGGCTGGCCGAAGCCGGTCAACGCGACCAGCGTGGCGCCGCGCATCTCGGGCAGCGCGCGCAGGCGGCGCGCGGTCTCGAAGCCGTCCATGGCTGGCATGCCGAGATCCAGCAGCACCACTTCCGGGCGCGCGGCGGTAGCGAGCGCGACAGCGGTAGGCCCGTCCGGCGCGGTCACCACGGTGTGGCCCATGGTCTGCAGCGTCATGGTCATGGCTTCGAGCGCGTCGGCGTTGTCGTCCACCACCATGATCCGCCGCGACACGCCGCTGTGCGCCGCGGACTTGCCGGTGCCGGGGTGCCACTTGTGCCACGGCTCGACCGGCAGCGTGACGGTGAAGGTGCTGCCCTGGCCAGGGCCGGGACTGTTGGCGCGGATCGTGCCGCCATGCAGCACGACCAGCTTCTGCACCAGCGTCAGGCCGATGCCGGGCCCGTCGTGCGGGAAGACGTTGGACGGCGCCATGCCGTCGTTGGTGTTGCCGTTATCGTTGCTGCTGCCCCTGCTGCTTCCTTCGCCGGCGTGGTCCTCGGCGGGATCGTGCGGGGCCAGCGGGTCGAACAGCAGCCGCTGCAGCGCCTCGGACAGCCCGGTGCCGTTGTCGCGCACGCGCACCGTGACGTAGCCGCCGGCGGAACCGCTGGCCGGATCCTGGTCTAGCGTGGCATCGACCGTGATCTGGCCGCCCGCAGGGGTATAGGCGGCGGCATTGTGCAGCAGGTTGCTGAAGATCTGCGTCAGCCGCACCAGGTCGCCGCGCACCGGCAGCGGCTGCTCGGGCAGCGACAGGCGCAGCGTGTGGCGGTAGGCTTCGATCTCCGGCCGCACGGCTTCGACAGCGGTATTGAGCGCGGCGCGCAGTTCTACCAGGTCCTGCCGCAGCGTGATGCGGCCCTGGTTGAAGCGCGAGATATCGAGCAGCTCGTCGACCAGCCGGGTCAGGTGGTGCAGCTGGCGGCCGATGATGTCGCGCGCGCGGAACATGTCCTCGCGCGACGGCGACAGTTGCTGCAGCATGTCGGCGGCGCTGCGCAGCGGTGCGAGCGGGTTGCGCAACTCGTGGGCGAGCATGGCCAGGAACTGGTCCTTGCGCCGCTCCTCGTCGCGCAGCGCGCGTCCGGCGCGGTTCTGCAGGGTCACGTCCTGGCAGATGCCGGCAATGCGCAGCGGCCGGGAATTGCCGAGATCGGCGCGCGCGGGCGCCTGACCCGCGCCGTGCACGGGGAAGGCGCGCGCGCGGATCTCGCGCAGCTGGCCGTCTGGCCGCGTCATCTGGAATTCGATATCCATGCGGCCGTCACTCAGCATGCTGGCGAGAGCGGCCTCCACGCGCGGGCGGTCGGCCGCAACCAGGCGGTCCAGGCAGCGGCGCGGCTCTTCCATCACCTCCGCTGCCGGATGGCCCCACAGCGCCTCGAACGACGGGCTGACGAACAGCAGCTGCCGGGCGGCGGGATCAAGAATCCAGACCACGTCGGCGAGCGACTCCGCCAGCTGGCGGAACAGGTCCTCGTTGTCGTGCAGCGCCTGCGTGGTGCGGTAGCAGGCATCTTCCGCGCCGCGCAGCCGCAGCAGCGCCTGGATGCTCGACAGGACTTCCTCGGGCTCGGCCGGTTCGACCAGGTAGCCGTCGGCGCCGCAGTTCAGCGCCTCGACGCGCTGGCGCGCCTGGGGTTCGCCGGGCGACGTCAGCAGCACCAGGGTGCGCGCGATTTCCGGATCGTCCTTGATCAGCCGGCACACTTCCAGTCCACTGATATCGGGCAGGCGCGACGACAGCAGCACCAGCGCCGGCGCATGCTGGCGCACCACCGCCAGCGTCGACTGGCCGGTGGCCGCCTCGATCACGGAAAACTCGCCGCGATGCAGGATGCGGCTCTTGACATAGCGCGGTCCCTCGCGGTCGTCGACGTTGAGGATCAGCGGAGCGCGGTTGGCTTGCGGGCGCATGGTGTCACGCTGACGTACGCTTTCGCGCACGTCCGCAGGCGATCACCGCGGCGCAGGCGCGCGGTTGGTTTGGAAGCAGGTAAAAGCGCCCCGGGGCCATCCCTTCGCGTGCAAATCTTGCACGGCCGGGCGACGCCCAGGTTGTAGTAATTACATGCATGCAGAAGTGATCCATTGCGTTCCCCCTTGTGGCGGCTCATCCACGGGCCCTCGGCGAGGCCGTTGGCGCTTCGCAGTGGCAAGAGGCGTGCCGGGACCAGGCACAGGCTAACGGGCGCGGTCTGGCTTCAGCGGCGAGCGGCCTCGCCGCTATGTGCCTCGGCGCTCGGCGAGGTACCGCCGTGCGGGCCGGCCGAACCGGGAGCTTCGGCGGCCTTCTGCGGGACCTTGCCGGCGTCGGTGGCGCCCGCCGGGCTGGCGCCCTTGCCGAAGCGCGCGGCCAGCGTGTCCTGCACGCGAGCAAGGGCCTCGGCTTGTTGCTTGGCCGTCTCCGCTTCCTTGGCCTTCTTTGCTTCGGCCGCCTGCTGTTGCTCGGGTGTGGGTGCCGGCAGGCGCGCGTGCACTGGTGCAGCGGCGAAAGACAGCATCGCGCAGGAAACCAGCAGACGACGCAGCGCGCGCCGGTTGTGCGGCGCGCTGGTGCCTGAACCGGCGCTGCCACCGCCGGCGGCGCGGATCGTACCGGGAATGCTGAGGTGGGTCATTGCGCTCTCTCCATAAGTGGCGGCACGGCGCTCACGCCGGTTGTCTATGGAAAGCGGCGCAAGAAATGTGCCGCGGATATGCCGCGATGTAGCTCAGCCGGCGCGCCCGAGCCGCGCGGCGGCACGGGTGATGGCCTGACGCACGCCAGCATAGCCGGCCCATGGATCGTCGGCCTGCAGGGCCTCCAGCCGCGGGCCCACGCTGGCGACGGTCCATTGCGCCGCGCTCTCCAGCGTCCCGAGTTCTTCCCACGAAACCGGGATCGATACGCCCAGCCCTGGCCGCGCGCGTGCCGAGAACGCCGCGACGGTGGTCGCCCCGACACCATTGCGCAGGTAATCGATGAAAATCTTCCCTACGCGATTGCGCGCACCACTCTTGGCCACGAAGCGCTGCGGGATGGTGGCGGCGACATGGCGCACCACGTCCTGCGCAAAGTCCTTGACCTCGTCCCAGCCGGCGCGCGGCGTGACCGGCACCACCACGTGCAGGCCCTTGCCGCCGCTGGTCTTCAGGAAGCTGGCCAGGCCAAGCTCGTCGAGCAGTGCCTTCATCAGCGCGGCGGCCTCCTGCATCTGGTCCCAGGGCACGCCTTCGCCCGGGTCCAGGTCGAAGATGATGCGGTTGGGCCGGTCGATGCTGCGCTTGCTGGCGTTCCAGGTGTGGAACTCGACCACGTTGAGCTGGGCCGCCGAGACCAGCGCCTCGGCCGACACGATCTCCAGCAGCGCGGGATGGCCCGGCCACAGCGACGGGTCCAGGAGGTTGATGCCATCGACGCGCAGCGTGTCGCCATGACGCTGGAAGAACTGTTCGCCGCCCACCCCGGCAGGAGCGCGCACCATCGCGATCGGACGGCCGCGCAGGTGCGGCAGCATCAGCGGGGCCGCCTGCTCGTAGTAGCGCACCAGGTCGCCCTTGGTCAGGCCGGAGGTGGTGTCGATCACGCGTTCGGCATGGCTGATCCTGACCTTGCCGCCCAGCGCGGTGGGCTGCTTGCCGAGGGCGCCAGCTCTGGCGGCCTTTATCGTGGCCTTGCCAGCCGCTTTCGAAGCGGTCTTGCCTGCGGTCTTGCCTGCGCGCTTTGCGGGGGCTTTCGCCGCGGCCTTCTTCCCCTTGCCGGCTGGTGCCGCCGGCATCTCGACCGACACCGCGCCGGCAGGCTTGTCGGTGCGCAGCCCGTGGAACACGGCATGGCGCACGCGGCCTTCGCGGGTCCAGCTGCCAAACGACACCTCGGCCACCAGTTTCGGCCGCACCCAGTGCCCCTTCACGCCGGCCGGCACGGTCGCGAACGGCGACGTATCGGCGCGCAGCGCATCCAGTTGCGCGCGCAGTTCGCCAAGCATGCGCGTGTCGAAGCCGGTGCCGACATTGCCGGCATAGCGCAGCCGTCCGCCGCTGTCGTGCACGCCCAGCAGCAGCGAGCCGAGGCCGGTGCGGCTGCCCCTGGGTTCGGTAAAGCCCGCCACCACGAATTCCTGGCGCAAGGTGCATTTGAGCTTGATCCAGGTATTGCTGCGCGTGCTGACATAGCTCGAATCCGCGCGCTTGCCGATCACGCCTTCGAGCTTCATGCGGCAGGCGGCGTCGAGCATTTCGTCGGGGGCGGCCTCGAAGTCTTCGCTGAACTGCAGCCGCGGCGCGGTGTTGCCGGCAAAGATGTGCCGCAGCAGCGCGCGGCGCTCGACCAGCGGCACCTTGCGCAGGTCATGGCCGGCATAGAAGGGCAGGTCGAACACGAAATACTGGATCGCCTCGACGCGCGCGGTATCGAAGGCGTTCTGCAAGGCCTGGAAGTCGGTCTCGCCATGCTTGCCGATCACCACGATCTCGCCGTCGAGCCAGCCGTCGGGCAGCCCCAGCATGCCGACGTCGCGTGCCAGCGCGCGCAGCTTCGCGGTCCAGTCGTGGCCCTGGCGCGTGAACAGCCGCACGTCCTTGCCGTCGATGCGCGCCAGCACCCGGTAGCCGTCGAACTTGATCTCATAGCGCCAGGCCGCGGCGTCCGCCGGAGGCTTGTCGACCAGCGTGGCCAGCTGCGGCGCCAGCGCCAGCGGCAATGCCGCGCGCGGCGCGCCGGGCGGTGGCTTCAGTGCCTTGGCGCGGGTGCCGGCGTGGGCCTTTGCGCCGGCATTGGCCTTGCCGGCACGCTTTGCTGCCGGACTGGCGGAGCGGCTGGCACCTTTCGCCTTGCGCGCGGTGCCGCCCAGCACGCTGTCGGGCAGCGCCTCGACCACGTCGAACTCTGCGGCCGGCACCGCGGCGTCGTCGCGCTCCTTGATCAGCAGCCAGGCGTCCTGCTCCTTTTGCCGGCTGCCGTGCATCCGCACCAGCGTCCAGTGGCCATGCAGCTTCTCGCCGCGCAGCTCGAACTTGAGCTTGCCGGCGCGGTAGCCTGCCTCGGCGTCGCCGACCGGCACCCAGGTGCCGCGGTCCCATACGATCACCGTGCCCGCGCCGTAGTGTCCGGCGGGGATGACGCCTTCGAAGCCGGCATAGTCCATCGGATGGTCTTCGACGTGGACCGCCATGCGCTTGTCGTTCGGATCCAGGCTCGGGCCCTTGGGCACGGCCCAGCTTTTCAGCGTGCCGCCAAGCTCAAGCCGGAAGTCGTAGTGCAGCCGCCGCGCCGCGTGCTTCTGGATCACGAACGACAGCTCGCCGGCGCGCTTGCGCGGTGCGGCGTGCGTGCGGGCGGGGGCACCGCTGGGCTCGGGCGTGGCGCCGAAGTCGCGCATGCGGCGGTACTTGTCCAGTGCGGCACTGGCTGTGCTGCGTTTGCGGGCCGCCGCCCCGCTCTTGCGCGCCGCCGGCGGCGAGTCCTTGCGGGCAGGCCGGCCGCTGCGCGCGGTAGAACGCTTTGCCGCTGTGCGGCTGTCGCCGGAGTCCTGTCGCGTCGTCTTGGCCATGGCTGTCGCCGGTTGGGAGAAGATGCATCCAGCTTAGGCAGCACATGGCGCTACCGAAATCGGCGCCAGTCCTACACTGGAAAAGATGGCGCCCTGTCGTCCCGCACACGGCAACGCGCGCCGGCCGGCATGTGGTTCTTACCGGACGTTGTAATTCTGCTGCGCGCCTGCTTCAGCTCCGGCGCGCGCCGGGGGGCCGGCGCCCATGGGAACGCAATTTGCGATGGTTATCTGCGGTGCTTTACTGGTGATGAACCGTTGTCACGCCTGGCGCCGCGCCGGAAACCATCCCGAGGAGGAAGCGGCAGATGAAACCCACCCTGAAGAAAATCGGCTCGCAGGTGATCGTGCTGACCGGCGCCACCAGCGGCGTGGGCCTGGTCACCGCGCGCAAGGCCGCCGCGCGCGGTGCGCGGCTGGTGCTGGTAGCGCGCAGCGAGGATTCGCTGCACAAACTGGCCGAAGAGCTGCGCGAGCAGGGCGCCGAAGTCATCACGGTCACTGCCGATGTAGGCCGGCACGAAGACGTCGCCAAGGTCGCGCATGCCGCGATCGAGCGCTTCGGCAGCTTCGACACCTGGATCAACAACGCTGGCGTGACGATCTTCGGCCGTCACGGCGACGTGCCGCTGGAAGATCAGCGGCGGCTGTTCGACACCAACTACTGGGGCACCGTCCATGGCTCGCTGGCGGCGGCCGCGCACCTGCGCGAATGCGGCGGCACCATCATCAACATGGGTAGCGAGGCCTCCGACGGGCCGCTGCCGCTGCAGAGCGCGTACGCGGCCTCCCAGCATGCGATCAAGGGCTTTACCGATTCGCTGCGGCTGGAGCTGGAGCAGGAACAGGCACCGGTCAGCATCACGCTGATCAAGCCCGCCGGCCTGGAAACGCCGCTGGCCATGCATGCAAAGAACTTCCTCGACGTCGAGCCGCGCCTGCCGCCGCCGCTGTACGACCCGGCGCTGGCCGCCGATGCGATCCTGTTCGCCGCCGAGAATCCGCGCCGCGATCTTTTCGTCGGCGGTGCGGCCAAGGCCTTCTCGGCGGCGGCGTATCACACGCCGCATACCTTTGACCGCTTCATGCGTCGTTTCATGGGCCGTGCCCAGCAGACGCGCCACCCGGCCGGCCCGCTCGAGGACAACACGCTGTACGGCAGCGGCAGCGGCCTGCAGGAGCGAAGCGGCACGCGCACCGCGCTGCAGTCGTGCCCCTACACGACCACCGCGCGGCATCCCATGCTCGCCACCGCGCTGGTCGTCGGCGCATCCGCCGCTTTGGCGGCCATGGTGCAGCTGCGCCGGGGACGCTAGGCCACCGGCCGTCACTGTGGCACCGGCAGCCCGCACACCGCTTCGCGGGTGCCGCGGTCGCGACCGGTGCCACGAACACCTATCATGGATCTGGATGCCCGCCGACTGGCGGGCATTTAGCCGTGCCGAATGCGTACCGCATGCCAGCCATGGTGCCATGCCGTTCGCATCGTATCGAACGGCCTGCCATGTTCGTCCACCACTACACAGGGTTTGTCCATGTCGGAGCCGGAAGCGGCAAAAGATGGCCGCGCGCCACATCTGGCAGCGGCGGGAGGCGTTCTCTCCGGGCAAGCCGGCCAGCCTGCCGCTGAGCAATACCGGCGCCTGCTGGATGCGGTCGAGGACGTGGCGGTGTTCGAAACGGATGCAGAAGGCCGCATCGTGGCATGGCCCGACATCGCGCGGCGCGTATTCGGCTACCGCGCCGAAGACATCGCCAGCCGCCATTTCTCCTGCCTGCATCGCGCCGACGATATCGCCGCCGGGTTGCCGCTGCAGTGGCAGCAGGCTGCGGCGCGAGCCGGCAGCGCCCGCGACCGGGGCTGGCGCGTGCGCCAGGACGGCAGCCAGTTGCAGGCCGCCTGTGTCATGCATGCGAGCGCAGGCGGCTTCGTGGTGGCTTGCCGCGATATCACCGTGCAGGAAGCCGCGTCCGAGCACGCCCGCCTGGCCGAGTCGCGCCTGCAGTTGCTGGCCGACAATTTGCCCGGCACCGCGGTCTGCGAACTGGACCTGGATGGCACCATCCGCAGCTGGAACGTCGGCGCGCAGGCCGTGACCGGATACGCGGCGGCCGACGCGATCGGCAAGCCGCTGGCGCTGCTGTACACCGGGCCGGATGCCGCGGCCGGGCGTGACCGCGCGGCGCTCGAAGCCGCGCGCGCCTGCGGCCAGTGGGCCGGCGACGAGCGCCTGGCACGCCAGGATGGCGCGATCGTGCGCTGCCAGACCCGCATGGTGCTGGTGCGCGATGCCGCAGGCTGCCCGGTCGGGCTGCTCTGGACCGCGCGCGACATCAGCGACGCGCTGCGCCTCGAGCTGCTCGAGTCCGGCAACCGGCGCCTGCAATCCTTCCTTGCCATTCTTGGTCACGAACTGCGCAACCCGCTCGCACCCGTGCGCAATGCGGTCGAGGTGATCGCGCTCACGCCGGATACCGATACCCGCATCCGCCATTGCGCCGCGATCATCGAGCGGCAGCTGCGCCAGCTTGAGCGGCTGGTCAATGACCTGCTGGATGTCGGCCGCGTGACCGCGGGCAAGATGAAGATGGAGTTGACGCCGACGTCTTACAACGATGTGGTCAGCAACAGCCTGGAGGCGATCCGGCCGGTGCTTGATGCCGCGGGCCAGCAGTTGCTGGCGGAGCTGCCTGCGGTATCGCCGCACGTGCGCGCCGATGCCAACCGGCTGGGACAGGTGCTGCTCAACCTGCTCAGCAACGCCACCAAGTACACGCCGCGCGGCGGCACCATCAGCGTGCGGGTCCAGGTGCAGCCGGCGCGCGTGGTGACAACCATATCGGATACCGGCCGTGGCCTGCAGCCGGCGGCGCTGGACCGGATCTTCAACCTGTTCTCGCAGGAGGCCGAGGCCGGCAGCCGCAGCGGGCTCGGCGTCGGGCTGGCGCTGGCCAAGGCCGTGGTCGAAGCGCACGGCGGCGCGATCCAGGCCGACAGCGCCGGGCCGGGCAAGGGCAGCACCTTCACCGTGATCCTGCCGCGCGCCGGCGCGCCGCGCCGCGAAGCGGCGGCTCCGGCGACAGGAGCGCCGCCGCGGCGGCGCGTGCTGGTGGTCGACGACAATGCCGATTCCGCCGACAGCATGGCCGAACTGCTGATCATGCTCGGCCACGATGCGCGCGCGGCCCATGGCGGCTACCAGGCGCTGGCGCTGGCTGACAGCTTCCGCCCGGACTGCGTGCTGCTGGACCTGGAAATGCCCGACATGTCGGGCTATGAAGTCCTGCAGGCGTTGCGCCAGACCTGCCGCGCGGAGGTGCGCTTCCTGGCGCTGACCGGGCGCGGTACCGCGGAGGACCAGCGGCGCAGCAGGCTGGCCGGCTTCCATGCGCATCTGACCAAGCCGCTGGCGATCGACGCGCTGTTGCGCGCGCTGGCCGATCCGGCCACGGGCGCATCGCCGTCTCAGAGCGACCGGTAGGCGTCCAGCCGGTTGTACAGCGTCTTCAGGCTGATGCCGAGGGCGCGCGCCGCCTGGCGCTTGTCGCCGTCGAAGCGCGCCAGCGTGGCCATAATGATCTCGCGCTGGGTATCGGCCAGCGTGGTGCCCACGCGCACGTTGACCACGCCGTCCACGGTGGTGGGCCGCGGCGGCTGCGTGGCCAGGTTGGGATTGCTGATCTCGACCACCTTGTCGGCCAGGATAAAGGCACGGTAGACCGCGTTCTTCAGCTCGCGCACGTTGCCCGGCCAGTCATAGCGCACCAGCCGGTCGAGCGAAGCGGCCGAGAAGGTCTTGTCGCTGTGTTCCATCGCGTTGTATTCGGCGAGGAAGTGCCGCGCCAGCGGCACGATATCGTCGGGGCGCTCCCGCAGTGGCGGGATATGCAGCGGAAACACTGCCAGCCGGTACAGCAGGTCTTCGCGCAGTTGCCCGGTGCGCACGGCCTCGACCGGGTCGCGATTGGTCGCGGCCAGGATGCGCACGTCGGTGACGATCAGCGTATCGCCGCCGACGCGGTGGAAGGTGCGGCTTTCCAGAACCCGCAACAATTTGATCTGCATCTCGAGCGGCATTTCGGTGACTTCGTCCAGGAACAGGGTGCCGCCCTGCGCCTGCTCGAAATACCCCGCCTTCTGCTCGATCGCGCCGGTAAAGCCGCCTTTCTCGTGCCCGAACAGCTCCGACTCGATCAGCGTCGGCTGGATCGCGCCGCAGTTGACGGCGATGAAGGGGCCGTTGCGCCGCGCGCTGCGCTCGTGCACGGCGCGCGCCACCACTTCCTTGCCCGAGCCGCTTTCCCCTACTGCAAGCATGGTGACATCGGTCGGCGCCACCCGCTCCACCTGGGCCATCAGGCGCTGCATGGCCGGGGCGGTACTTTCCCACAGCAGCGACACCTGCGAAGGCACGGCGCGGCGCGGCGCGCCTTCCCCGACCGCAGGGGAGAGAGTGGCCTGGCGGCTTGTGGCAGGGACGGCGGCGCTGCGCCGCGGAGGCGTGGTGGTCACTGGCACGATCGAAGGCAGGGCTTGGCGAGCTTGTCGTGTGAGGGTGGGAAGTTCCTATGCTAGCCTTTGCCACAGGGCCTTGCCATAGCCGCGCGGTCCCGCGCGGAAAGTTCCGACAGCTGTGTCAGACAGACACCGGCAATCACGGCGTCAGGCCCCGCTTAGACTTGCATTACGCAGTGGACTGGCAGTACACAGTCGGAACCGTGCCGCCCCTGTCCTGAATTGATCGGCATGCTGCCGCGCTTCGCATGCAGCGCGGCGGCAACAGCACCTGGTGCCGGCCGGAAATCGGACAGGCGTTTTTGCTGGTTTCGCCCAAGTTTCCATTAGGTCTCACTGACGGATCGTATGCCCCACATCCTGATTGTCGATGACGATGAAAACGCATGTGCCGCGCTGGCGGAGATCGTGGCCATGGAAGGTTTCACTTCCGCCACCGCCGGCAGCCTGCGCGAAGCGCGGCTGCAGTTCGGCTGGCACATGCCTGACGCGATCGTCGCCGACCTGCGCCTGCCCGACGGCAACGGCATGGAACTGTTCGACGAGGTCGGCGCCTCCGGCGTCGAAGTGATCCTGACCACCGGCTATGCCAGCGTCGAAAGCGCGGTCGAGGCGCTGCGCGCCGGCGCTACCGACTACCTGGTCAAGCCGATCAACGTGGCGCGCCTGCAGACCGTGCTCAAGCGCCTGGCTACCACCGGCGAGCTGCGCGCCGAGATCCATTCGCTGCGCGGCGAACTGCGCCGCTACGGCCGCTTCGGCCGGCTGATGGGCAGTTCGGAGGTGATGCAGACGGTCTACGACCAGCTCGCGCGCGTGGCGCCCACCGAGGCCACGGTGCTGCTCATCGGCGAAAGCGGCACTGGCAAGGAACTGGCCGCGCAGACCGTGCACGAGCTGTCGTCGCGGCGCCGGCAGCCTTTCCTCGCGGTCAATTGCGGCGCGATCTCCCCCACGCTGATCGAAAGCGAGATGTTCGGCCACGAGCGCGGCAGCTTTACCGGCGCCGACCGCCAGCACAAGGGCTATTTCGAGCGCGCTGACGGCGGCACGTTGTTCCTCGACGAAATCACCGAGATGCCGGCCGAACTGCAGGTCAAGCTGCTGCGCGTGCTGGAGACCGGCACCTTCATGCGCGTGGGTACCAACCGCGAATGCCATGCCGACGTGCGCGTGCTGGCCGCCACCAACCGCAACCCCGAAGAGGCCGTGGCCGACGGCAAGCTGCGCGCCGACCTGTTCCACCGCCTCAATGTGTTCCCGGTGGAGCTGCCGCCGCTGCGCGCGCGCGGCGACGACGTGATCCAGATCGCCAACCTGATGCTGGACCAGCTCAATGGCGAGCAGGGCACGCAGCGGCGCTTCGCTCCCAACGTGCTCGACAGCCTGCGCCTGCATGCCTGGCCGGGCAATGTGCGCGAGCTGCGCAATTTCGTGCAGCGCGCCTTTATCATGGCCGACGAGGACCTCATTACCGAGGTGCAGGTGCCGCTGCAGGTGGCGGCCACGCAGGCTCCTGGCGCGGCGGTGGTATCGGTGCCGGTAGGGATGTCGCTGGCCGACGCCGACCGCCAGCTGATCTTCGCCACGCTGGAGCAGTGCGCCGGCGTCAAGAAGCATGCTGCCGAGATCCTCGGTATCAGCCTGAAGACTTTGTACAACCGGCTGGAAGATTATGCCGCCCGCGGGGAGCTGCCCGAGTGGCTGCGCGCCTCGCGCAATGACACGGGATCCTCCGCGACCGGTTGACTCGCCTGGAACGACATGCGGGCTGGCTCCCAGCGCTGCGCGCAGCACGTTTCTTGCTTCTACGCCAAGCAGCCAACCTGGCCGACCAGACGCCAATCCGATCATGACGCAACCGCAGCCGCCGTCCAACCAGCCGGACGTTTCCGACGATCATTCCACGAATGTGGCCAGGGGCGCGGACTCCGCCCATACGGCCGCGGTGCGCGTGGTGCAGGAAGTCAACACCCTGATCGAGCAGTCGGCACATGACCTGCGTTCCTCGCTCAATGCCATCCAGAGCTGGGCCTACGTGCTGGACCGCGCCTTCGATACGGCGCCGGCCCCGGCGCAGCGTGCGCTCGACGGGATCCGCGCGGGCACCCAGCAGCAACTGGCGCTGATCGAGGAAATGGAAGAATCGGTGCGCCTGCTGGCCGACGAGCGCGCGCCCAGCTGGCAGCGCGTCGACCTGCTCGACGCGGCCGCGCAGGCCATTGCCGACCGGCGCCCGGCCGCCGAGGCCCGAGGAGTGCTGCTGGCCCCCGTCACCACCGACGGCGCGGGCGATGGCGCGTATGGCATCGACGGTGACGCGACCCGCCTCATCCCTTTGCTGCGGCACCTGCTGGTGCACTGCATCTGGCGCGCGCCGGCGGGTGGGTCGGTGGCGATGCATCTGTTCGGCGAGCCCACCCACGTGAAGCTGCGCATCACCGAGAGCCCGCGGCTGGACCAGCAACGCAGCGCCAGCCGGCTGGCGGCGCTGACCGACTTCTTCGGCCGCCGCGCCGCGGCCGACGGTGCCACGCCGGCGCGGCAGAGCACCGCGCTGCTGCTCACGCGGCGCATGGTCGAGATGCATGGCGCCCAGCTCAGCGCCGAAAGCGACGGCTGCGAAGCGGACAGGATCAGCGTCTGCATCGCCGTCAGGTTCCCGCGCCAGCCCGGTAGGGCGTGACATCGCGCGTTGCGCGCGCCATCCATCCTTTGCTTGACGATGTAGTTTTTACCGGCATGTCCGGCGTGGCGCGCATTGGCCGGACGCCGGCAGCGCGCCCGGCGCGGTGCGCGGCGCGATGCCTGGCGGGAAAGTCGCGCGCGGCGATCGGCGCGGGCTGTCTGGCCCGGCCTTTGCATGGGTCAGTCACTCAACCAAGGAGGGAACAACCATGCCTAACGCCAGCCGCAAGTCCGACAAGGCCGCGCAGGTTGCCCGCAAGCCGTCCAGCGCGAAATCCTCGGCATCCACCGCAAGATCCTCGGCCAAGCCTGGCGCGCGATCGGCCAGCAAGCCCGCCGCGAAGCCTGCTGCAAAGACCGCGGCAAAAACCGCGGCCAAGACCGCGACCAGGACCGCGGCAAAGCCGGCCGCCAAGCCGGCAGCGAAGCCCGCGGCCAAGCCAGCCGCCAAGGCCGTCAAACCAGCTGCCAGGCCAGCCGCCGCCAAGCCAGCCGCAAAGAGCACGGCCCGGCCTGCAGCCAAGGCTTCCGCCCAGCCTGACAAGCCCCGCGCCATGCGCGCCAGCGCCTCCGACAAGCCCGGCAAGGCCGGTACCGTGTCGCGCTCCGGCGGGGCCAGGGCCGGCATGGGCACGGACAAGCCCCAGCGTGGCAAGGAAGCCAGGACCTACCAGGCCGCCGTCGACGACTCTTTGGAAATGACCTTCCCGGCCAGCGACCCGATCTCGCCGAGCGCCGCCATGCATGCGGAAAAGAAGATGCAGACCGCGCGCGACGACGTCGACTGGAAGCTCAAGCGCGGCAGCGAGCAGCAGCCTGTGGGAGCCAAGCCGGCGGGCCAGCGCAAGGGCAGCGTGCGCGGCCGCTAGGGTAGCCGTCGGGCGATTCCGATCAACAAGCCATGGAGCCAGCATGACCGTCATCGTCGCAGGTCGATTCGACAGCTTCAGTACCGCCGAATCCGTCGCCAGCCGCCTCAAGGCACGCGGTTTCGCGGACCAGGACCTCAGCCTGTTCTACGTCAATCCGCCCGGGCAGCACGCCGCCTATGCGATGGGCGGAGACCACGCGGCCGATGCTGGCGCGCGCAAGTCCGGCGCCGGTGCCATTGCCGGCGTGGTGATCGGCGCAGCGGCCGGCGCTGCCGTGGGCGCAATGCTGGTGTCGTCGCTGGCCGCCGTGCCGCCGGTGTCGGTCCTCGTGCTGGTATTTGCGGTGGGCCTGGGCGCGTATCTCGGCTCGCTCGCGGGCGCGCTGGCGCTGGCGCGCGATGGGCGCCGCAACCCGGCGACCGGACAGCCGCCGGTGCGCAACGCCGGCGTGCTGCTGGCCGCGCACGTACCCAGCGGCGATACCGCCGCGGTCGCCGACCTGCTGCGACAGGAAGGCGCCAAGGACGTGGAGCGTGCCGACGGGCAATGGGTCGATGGCCGCTGGGTGGATTTCGACCCGCTGGTGCCGCCGGTGCCGGCAGACGCGCGCCGCCAGGCACAGGGCAGCCGGCCACCCACGCCATGACTTTTTGCAGCGACTTGTTGCAGCCAACCCGAAACGGAGGTGTCCATGACCCCAGTCCAGCCTGAATCCCCCGGTGAACAGCCGCGCGGCGCATCGATCGTCGGCGGCATCGACCGCAATTCCCCGGGCCCCGGCCCGTTCGTGATGGCCGCCGATACGCTCGAGGGCAACAAGGTGGTCGATCCGGCGGGCGACGACATCGGAACCATCGACCACATCATGATCGATATCCTGGGTGGCCGGGTCGCGTATGCGGTGCTGGCCATGGGCGGCTTCCTTGGCATCGGCGAGAAGCTGTTTGCCCTGCCGTGGTCCGCGCTGACGCTGGACACGCGCCGCAAGTGCTTCGTGCTCGGCGTCGAGAAGGACCGGCTAAAGGCCGCGCCCGGCTTTGACAAGGACCACTGGCCGAGCATGGCCGATTCGCAGTGGGCCACCAGCATCCACCAGTACTACGGCATTTCGCCGTATTGGGAAGCGGACCGCTACGATCCGTGGGGCTGACCCCGGGAGACAGCGTAGCTTGCCAGCGAGCGATGAACGAGGCGCCGGATTCGATCCGGCGCCTCTATTTTCGGGGGTCAGACCTTATGGTTGATCTGTCCGTACGGACGCTGCGATGGGTCGGCTTGCATGCCGCTGTCCTCGGGCTGCGCCGGCGCTTCGGATCGCGGTTCGCGGCGCAGCGACAGCGCGTTGTGTACGCCGAGCACGCCGGCGCTGACGGCCGCGGCTTTCTCGATGCGCTGCGCGGTGTCGACATCCTCGACGCAGCCCCGCACGGTGACCCGGCGATCCGAGACTTCGAGCGCCACGCCGTCAGGAAAGCGGCCGTCGAATGCCGCGGCGATCTCGGCGCGCACCGCCACGCGCAAGGCTTCGTCGTCGGCGGCGGATGGGGAAGGGGCATTCTGGTTCATCTCGGCTCCTTGACAGAAAACCATGTCCGGCGCAAGAAGCATTCCCGCGCGAGCGCGCACCGGCATGCGCGCCGCGCGCGCGAAAACGCAGGCGGTGTGCCGCGGATTGGCGCGCAAGTGCTGCGCGCGTTGTAGGACTGCGCCCGCTGCACGCCGGCCCCATGCCCTCCATACAATGAAATCAGCATGCCGCCGCGCGTAGCGCAAGCAGGCAAGCGCAACCGAGGAGCGCAACGATGAGCAAGTCCAGCCCAATCCTGCCGGGCGTTGGTCATCAGCCAACGTCCGGCAAGCATGCCAGCGTATTGCACGCGTTTGACCGCTTCGCGGGTGGTGCCACGCGCCATGCCGGCTCCCCCACCGCATTCGTGCTCGCGGTCAGCGTGGTGGCCGCCTGGGCCATCACCGGGCCCATGTTCGGATTCTCCGAGACCTGGCAGCTGGTCATCAACACCGGCACCACCATCGTCACTTTCCTGATGGTGTTCCTGATCCAGCAGAGCCAGAACAAGGACGCCGTCGCGGTCCACCTCAAGCTCAACGAGTTGCTGGCCTCGCACCGCGAAGCCAGCAACATGCTGGTCTCGATCGAAGACCTCGACGAGGAAGAATTGCGGCAGCTGGCGGACTTCTACCGCCACCTGGCCGAGCTGGCCGACAAGGAAGACGGCGTCAAGATGAGCCATTCGCTGGACGAGGCGCGCGAAAACCATGCGGCCAAGCAGCACGCTCGCGCCGCGCGGCAGCACCGGTCCGAGGACGGCGGCAGCGGCGCCGAAGCGCATGCCATTGCCGACGCCAGTCCTTAGGCCGCACCGCGGGCCGCATGCCCCGATCGCCGTCAACTTGTCGCGCCAACCAGGTCATCGAGCAAGGAGCCAGCCGTGTCCGATCCGAACAAGGCAAGCCAGCGCAAGCAGATGGAAGCGTCCGCCGCTGCGTCCCGCGCGGTCATGGTATACGGCTGCGACTCGCTGGGGCAGCCGGACAGCCACCTTGGCACCACCATGGCCAATATCGCGCGCAAGGTGGCCGGAATCGCGGGGATCGGCTACGCCGGTGCGTACGATGAAGCCGCTCCGGGCCGGCCGCGGCCCTACCTGGTGCCCGCGCAGACGCTGGTCGGGCAGGACCTTGCCGCGCGCCTCGGCGTGCAAGGAAAGGGCGACCTGTTCGGCGGCGTGGTGCCTTACGCGTTTGTCGCCACCAAGGCGATCACGCACGGGCTGGTCGAGCCGGGCGCGGCCGCTCCCGAAGGATGGAGCGAGGCATTCGTGCAGCGCGTGGTCGGCGCCACGCTGCCAGGCTTCACCGCGTTCACCCTCGCCGATGCGCGCACCGCCGGCACGCGCCTGCTGGCACTGGGTCCGGTGCGGCTGAAAGAGCCGTGCGGCATCGGCGGGCTGGGCCAGTGCGTGGTCGCCAGCGCGCGCGCGCTCGACGAAGCGCTTGCCGCCATGCCCGATGCGGTGGTGGAGGCCCACGGCATCGTCGTGGAACGGGACCTGGACGCGCCGCAGACCTATAGCGTCGGCCAGGTGGAGCTGGCCGGACTGCGCGCCAGCTATTGCGGCACGCAGGGGCTGACGCAGAACAACCGCGGCCAGCAGGTCTACGGGGGCTCGACACTGACGGTGGTGCGCGGCGGCTTCGATACGCTGCTGCACCAGCCGTTCGACGCGCGCACGCTGGCAGCGGTGCGCGCGGCGATGGTGTACCACGACGCCGCGCTGGCCTGCTATGGCGGCATGGTGCTGACGCGCTGCAACTACGACGTGGCCTTCGGCCCGGCCGCCGGTCCCGGCGCCGACCGCGAGCAGGTGCTTGGCGGCGTGCTCGAGCAGTCGTGGCGCGTAGGCGGCGCCACCGGTGCCGAGCTGGCGGCACTGGAGGCGCTGCGGAACGATCCGGACCGCGTCCGGGTGGTGGCGTCCACGCGCGAAGTGTACGGCGCCAACGTGCGGATACCCGCCGACGCCGTGATCTATTTCCAGGGAGAGGACCGCCACGTCGGTCCCCTGACCAAGTACGCAAGGCTGGAGCCCGATTCCCATGGCAACCCATGAAGAACTGCTGCAGATCCAAAGCGAGGGCGGCACCATTGCCGGCACCCTGATCAGTCCCGAGACCAGATTGCCCGGCGTGCTGTTCGTGCACGGCTGGGGCGGCAGCCAGCAGCAATACCTGGCGCGTGCGCGCAAGGTCGCGGGCCTGGGCTGCGTCTGCCTGACCTTCGACCTGACCGGCCACGCCGGCACCAAGTCGCAATATGAGACCGTCACACGCATGCGCAACCTGGCCGACGTGGTCGCCGCATACGACACGCTGGTGCGGCAGCCGGAAGTCGATCGCAACGCCATCGCGGTGGTGGGCAGCAGCTACGGCGGCTACCTGGCCGCGCTGCTGAGCACGATGCGACCGGTGCGCTGGATGGGCTTTCGGGCGCCGGCGTTGTACATGGATTCCGGCTGGGAATTGCCCAAGCGCCAGCTGCACCGCGAGCAGGACCTGGTGGCGTACCGGCGCAGCGTGGTCCCGCCCGAGGACAACCGCGCCGTGCGCGCCTGCGCGGAATTCGGCGGCGACGTGCTGGTGATCGAATCCGAGCACGACCAGGTGGTCCCGCACGCCGCGGTGATGAGCTATGTCGACGCATGCGTGCATGCCAACTCGATGACCTACCGCGTGATCAAGGGGGCCGACCACGGGTTGACCGACGAGGAAAGCCAGCGCGCCTATAGCAGCCTGCTGGTCAACTGGCTGCGCGAAATGATCACTGCGGCGCGTGCCGGCCCCGTCAGCGCCGACCGTGCCCTGCAGCCGAAGCCGCGGTCCGCGGCACCGGAGCCCGACGACGACGCCGTCGCCATGGGCGCTGCGGTATCGCCGCCGGCGCCCGCTTCCGGAGCCGCCGGCGCGCCGCCGGCCAGCACCGGATAGCGATGCGTGGCGTGCCAGTTGCGACGCCGCCTCTATGGACACGACCCTTACCGCCACCGAGCCCGCCGCAGCGCTTGACGCCGTGCTGCGCGATGCCGGCCTGCGCTACGTCGACGACGGCAGCCCGGGCATAACCCGGCGCCGGCAAGGCAGCGGCTTCAGCTATATCGGCCCCGACGGCCAGCGCGTGCGCGACCAGGCCACGCTGGCGCGCATCGCCACGCTGGCCATCCCACCCGCTTACGAGTCAGTGTGGATCTGCCCGCATGCGCGCGGCCACCTGCAGGCTACCGGGCGCGACGCGCGCGGGCGCAAGCAGTACGTCTACCACCCCGAATGGGCGGCACTGCGCGATTCAGACAAGTACGCGCGCCTGCCCGCCTTCGGCGCGGTGCTGCCGCGGCTGCGCGCCCGCGCCGCGCGCGACCTGGGCCGCAACGGCATGCCGCGTGAAAAGGTGGTGGCGGCGGTGGTGGTGCTGCTCGACGCCACGCTGGTGCGCGTGGGCTCGCCGCGCTACGCGCAGCAGAACCGCACCTACGGCCTGACCACGCTGCGGCGCCGGCATGTGACCGTGCGCGGCAGCCGGCTGCGCTTCCAGTTCACCGGCAAGAGCGGCATCACCCACGACGTCTCGGTCAACGACCCCCGCCTGGCGCGGATCGTGCGCAACTGCGCCGACCTGCCGGGCCAGCGGCTGTTCAAGTATCGAGACAGCGACGGCGAGATCCGCGAGATCGGCTCGGCCGATGTGAACGCCTACCTGAAGGAGGCGACGGGCGGCGAATTCACCGCCAAGGATTTCCGCACCTGGGCCGGCAGCGTGCACGCGCTGGCAATCCTGCGCAAGCTGCCGCCGGCAGCCAGCGAAACCGCGCGCAAGAAGGCCGTAGCCGACGCGATCCGCGAGGTGGCGCGCCAGTTGCGCAACACCATGGCGGTTTGCCGCAAGTGCTATGTGCACCCAGGCGTGATCGACGCTTACCTGTGCGGCGTGCTCGAAGCCGCCGGAAAGGCGCCCTCGGTGGCCCGGCTGCGCGCTGACGAAGCGCGCTTGTTGCGCCTGCTGGACGCCGTGCAGCGCGCTGGCTGAAAGGGGCATTCGTGAGCGGCTCGTTGGCAGCGGGGGTCAGCACCGCAGCGGACCGATATAGCCAGGCAACTCGCGCGCGCCTGGCGCATGCGCCAGGCGGAACGCGCGCGCCAGTGCGGCGGCGAAATGATGCGCCGTGTCGAACGGACCCGGCACGGTGCGACGGAAATAGTCGGCCCAGCGGAAATCCGGGTAAGCGGTCTTGACCTTGCGATAGCCGCCGGCGAGTTGCACGAACGCCTCCAGGCTGCGGTAGGGATCGTCGCGCATGTGGTGGATGGCCTCTGGCAGCTCCGTCAGCGGCCGGCGGCGGCCGTTCTCGTCATACGGGTGGACCAGGTGGTTGGCGACCATGTAGCGCCAGAACGCCGGTACATCGAAATCACTGACATCGGTGCGGACGATCGCGGGCACGTGTGTCAGGCCGAGGTCATGCCAGGCGCGCACCCAGTGGTGGTGGTCGACCACGTAGAGGCTCTGCTCCGGCCCGACCACCAGGTGGACGCGATGCCGGTCCAGGAACGCAGCGCGGTCCGCGGGCGGCACGCGGCGCGTCACGTGGACCTTTTGCGCGACGTGGTAGCCGCCGACAGTGATCTGGGTCGGGCGCAGCGTGTCCAGAGGCACCATCAGCTTGCTGTCGGGACGATATTTTCGGGGGTGGCGCGGCATGTCGGCGCGGCGCGGCCTGGCGCTTGCATGCGCCGCGCCGCGCCGGATGTCTGGCACTCAGCTCTTGTTCAGCGTGCGCTCCGGCGACGTGCCGGTGCCGCTCGCGGCGGTGCCGGCATCTTCGCCGCCGACCTCAGAGCCCGCGGCCCACGCCGCGCTCCGGCCGCGCTCGCCACCTTGCCCCCGCTCCACGCGCAGCCGGTTGTCAACCTCGGTCACGCCGAACACCGCATCGGCGATTTCCTCGATCACATACTTCTCGCGGCGCTCGCGCACGGTGCCGTCCAGCGTGACCACGCCGTTGGCAACTTCCACGCTGACTTCGCCGACATCGATGTACGGGTTCATGGCGAGGCGCTCGCACACGTCCTCGCGCACGCGCTCGTCCGAGCGGCGGTAGCCCTTCGGTCCGGTCATGCGCCTGCCGGCGTGCTGGCTGCGCTGGTTCCATCCCTGGGCGGCCGCCTGCTGGCCGAAGGCCCGGCTGCGGCGATAGCCATGATCGTCCGGATAGACCCGCTGCCCGCCGCTGAACGACTGGCCGCCGCTGGCGGAATCGCCATAGTAGCCGCTGCCATAGCTCGGTTCGCCGCCGCGCTGGCTGCGGTCGCGCTCCATGCCTTCGCGCCAGTGCATGGCGCGGCCGCCGCGCTCGCCACGCTCGTCCCTCTGATCGCGCTCGCCGCCTCGGCCGCGTGGCCCGAAGCGGTCCTCGTCGCGGTAACCATAGCCCGATTCGCGCTCCTGGCTGCGATATCCGCTGTCTTGCGCCGACGGACGGTAACCGCCGTAGGCACTGCTGTAAGGATGGCCGGTGCCGCCGGCATCCGAAGCGCCGTAGCCGGGCTGGCCCCAGCTGCCGCGGCCCTGGCCGGCGGGGGTGTCCTGCTGGTACCACGGACCGCCGTGGCGCGTTGATTCGCTGCCGCGGCGTTCATCGCCACGCTCATCGCCGCGCTCATCGCCATACGCTCGGGTTCCAGAGCGGCCGCGGCCCTCGCCGCGCCATTCGCCGCGGTTCCCCCGCTCCTCGGCGCGCGCGTCACCGCGCCAGTCTTCGCCCCATTCCTGGCCCCAGTCTTCCGAGCCGCTGCCCCGGCTCTCGTCGCGCCGGCCCGCTTGCTGGCGCTGGCCCTGATTTCCGCCGCGGCTGCCGCGGTCGTTGCGGAAGTTGAACATTGCTTGCCTCCTGGCTGAATGGTCCGGCTTTGCCGTCGCCTGCACAAAGGCTGGCGGCGGCACCGGGCCGTTGAAGTGCGTGGCTTCCGCAGAGGAAAGCCGCACAGCAAAGCCGCAAAATCCGTGCCCCTTCGCTACCGTGCCCGCACACCGCTACGCGTGCTGCGGCGCTGTAAGGATTGCCGGGCGATGTAAGGGTTACGGGCGGCTGCCACGTCACCGCAGTTGGCGCGGCGCATCGCCGAGGCAGCATGCCGAATGCAATCCAGCGGCATGGAACTTGCGCGGCACGCGCATGGGCCAGCGCGCCCTCCACCGACAGGAGTCAGCCATGTCCACGCCGA
Organism: Cupriavidus consociatus; assembly: GCF_017814975.1. GTDB lineage: Bacteria > Pseudomonadota > Gammaproteobacteria > Burkholderiales > Burkholderiaceae > Cupriavidus > Cupriavidus consociatus. The sequence continues at coordinate 278,576 of NZ_JAGIQA010000004.1, read as the reverse complement.
AGAGCGTCCCCCCCCAGCACCAGGATCGCCAACCCGGGCTGGAAGCACCCATGCGGCCGCAGCCGGACAGCGGCGCGGACGACTACGTCGGCAGCGGCCGCCTGCAAGGGCGCGTGGCGCTGATCACCGGCGGCGACAGCGGCATCGGCCGCGCCATCGCGGTGGCCTTCGCGCGCGAAGGCGCCGACGTTGCCATTGCCTACCTCGACGAGCATGCCGACGCCCGCGAAACCGTCGAACTGGTCGAAGCCTCCGGACGCAAGTGCCTAGCCGTCGCAGGCGATCTTGCCGACTGCAGCCATGCCGAAGGGGTTGCCCGCCAGACGCTGCAGCAATACGGCAAGCTCGATATCCTGGTCAACAACGCTGCCGAACAGCATCCCGAAAAGTCCCTGGAAGACGTCGACGAAAGCCAGGTCGAGGCCACCTTCCGTACCAATGTCTTTGCCATGTTCCACCTGACGCGCGCGGTGCTGCCGCACATGAAGGCGGGCGCGTCGATCCTGAACACCACGTCGGTGACCGCGTATCGCGGCAGCAAGCATCTGCTCGACTACTCGGCGACCAAGGGCGCGATCGTGTCGTTCACGCGATCGCTCGCGCTGCAGGTGGTCGAACGCGGCATCCGCGTCAATGGCGTTGCGCCCGGCCCGATCTGGACCCCGTTGATCCCGTCTACCTTTACCGCGGAGGAAGTCGCCGAGTTCGGCAAGAAGACGCCGATGGGCCGGCCGGGGCAGCCTTTCGAAGTGGCGGCGGGCTTCGTGTTCCTGGCCTCGGATGCGGCCAGCTATATCACGGGACAGATACTGCACATCAACGGGGGCGAGGTCGTCAATGGCTGAGTCGTTGACCTGGCCCGCGCACGCCGCTGGCGTCGTGCCCCACGCGCATGCCGCGCATGTAGTTCGGGTGCGGCGCTTGCAAATATTGCACGTGCCGCGCGCCCTCAGGACCGCTCCCCGGCAGAATCGGCGTGGGCGTGGCTCTTGCAAGCGGCGTGGGGAAGTACCGCATCCATTCTTCGATACAGGAGCCGCCATGTCACCGATCGTAGCGGGTCGCTTCGAATCCATCGCCAGCGCCGAAGAAGCGGCGCGGATCTTGTTCGCACGGGGTTTTTCGGTCTGGGACGTTTCCATCACGTCGGTACGGCCGCAAGGCGAGGCGCGGGCCGGGACGCAAGCCGAGGCCGACACCGGCAAGAGCGCCGGCAGCGTGATGCTGGCGGCCTGCGTCGGCAATGGCCTGTCGTCGGTCGTGGTCGACGTGCTGCGCGAAGCCGGCGCCAGCCACCTGGAGCGCGCGCAAGGCTGCTGGGAATGTGGCCAGTGGACCGACTTCGACCCGAACGTGCGCGGCGAGCCCGTGCAGGACGTCGAGGGCGAATACTGGCCGCGGCCGCTGGCACGGGAATCGGTGGCCGAGCAGTCCACGGGCAACGAGGACCCCGGCAGCGAGTTGGAGCATTTCGTCAACCAGAAGCGTGTCGAACATGACTGAGGAGCGCGACCGCGCCCGCCGCCGAAACGGCAATGCCATTGCCGAACTGGCGCGGCTGCGTCCCACGCAACTTACGCTGGGCTATGCCCACGTCCGCCACAAGAAGGAAGTCACGCAGCGCCACGCGGACCGCAACGACCGTGCGGCGCTGCGGCGCTTCATGCGCAGGCACCGAATCAAGACTGTGACGGGCCCCGGCGGCAGCCTCTATATCGTCGACCACCATCACTGGGTGCGCGCTTGGATGGAATTGGGATACCAGTGGGGACCGGTGCGGATTCTGCGCGACCTCAGCGCACTGAGTCCTCGAGCCTTCTGGAAGCGCATGCGCCGGCTCGGCCACGTCCATCCGTATGATGAGCACGGCAAGCTCCGGGCGCCGAAGGCGCTGCCGCCCACGGTGATGGGCATGTGCGACGACCCGTATCGCAGCCTGGCTGCATTTGCGCGCGCCGCCGGCGCCTATCGCAAGCCGGACGGTCCCTATGGGGACTTCTGCTGGGCCGGTTTCCTGCGCGATCGGGTAGTGCAGGATCTCGACAGCATCGCCGGCTTCGGGCTGGCGCTGTCCGAATCGATCAAGCTGGCGCGCAGCAGTAAGGCCAGGCGCTTGCCGGGATTTTGCGGCGGGCTGGGAGAGTGCGAGGAAGGAAAGAATTAAATTGGCGCACTGCGTTGCAGCCGTTCCCGCGGGAGCGGGAACGGCGCGAAGCGTGAACGCGTCAGCGCTCCGCTTTGTGCTTTGGCAGCTTCTTGGTCTTTGTCGATGCCATCTTGTCGAGTTCCTTCTCGCTCATCGACTTGTACATCGAGCGCGAAGCGCCCTTCAGCGATCCGGCCTTCTTGTCCCCGCGCTTGGCGGAGAGCGCCGCTCCCGCGGCTTGCTGTTGCGCCTTCGATTTGGCTGGCATGTCAGTCTCCTTGGGACAGGGTGGCTTAGTAAAACCGGGCGATGCGGCAGCAGGACCCCGGCATGGTCGGCAACGCCGCAGCGATGCCGCTCACGCGGGGGCCTGCCGGCCGCGGTCGCCCGCTGGACGGCCGGAACGCTATATCCGGCCGAGGACCACGAGCAACAGCACGATCAGGACGATCAGGCCCAGGCCGCCGCTTGGCCAGTAGCCCCAGCCGGAACTGTACGGCCAGGCCGGCAGGGCACCGACCAGCAGCAGGACAAGAATGATCAGAAGAATAGTGCCGATTCCCATGGCGTGCTCCTTGTTCGTGGATCGGGGAAGCCGGAGGCTTCCGTACCGAAGCGGCCCGCGCATCTGAAAGGCCACTGCTCAAGGTTCAGCCTAGGTCAAGGCCCGGCCGCATCCCTCCGGGCAGGGGCTGATAACGGTGTAGGAATCGGACGACGCCGTACGCAACGAGCCCCTTTGGCGCGCTGCACAACGCCTCGCGCGGCACATTGGTGCCGTGCTGGCGGCGCGCTCAGCCGGCCTCGGTCAGGCCATGCTCGACCGCGTACACCGCGACCTGCACGCGGCTGGCGAGGTTGAGCTTCTTCAGGATGTTCTGCACGTGGATCTTCACGGTACTTTCGGCTACGCCGAGATCGCGCGCGATTTCCTTGTTGCTCTCGCCGCGCGCCAGCCCCTGCACGATCTCGCGCTCGCGCGCGGTCAGGCGCGGCGCGTCGTCGTGGCGCGGCGCGGCGGCGGGCGCCGGCGTGCGGAACTGCGCCACCAGCTTGGCCGTCATGCTGTCGGAGATCACCGGCTCGCCCGCGGCGGCGCGGCGGATGCCGGCGATCAGCGCCTCGGTCTCGATGTTCTTGATCAGGTAGCCGCGCGCGCCACTGCGCAGCGCAGCGGCCAGTTCCTCGGCTTCCTCGGACACCGTCAGCACGATCACCGCCGTCTGCGGCAGGTCTTCCACCAGCAGCTGCAGCGCCTCCAGGCCCGACAGGCCGGGCATGTTGAGGTCCAGCAGGATCACGTCGGGGCGATGCTGCTTGGCGCGCTTGATGCCCTCCACGCCGTCGGCGGCTTCGTCGACGATCTCGAAATCGGTCTGGCGCTGCAGCAGCGCGCGGATGCCGGAGCGGAACAGGGTATGGTCGTCGATCAGCAGGATGCGAATGGTCATGGCTGGGTCTCGATGTTCTGTGGGGCGTGGCGCGGCAGCAGCAGTTCGATGCGCACGCCGCGGCCGGGGGCTGCCTGCACGTGCAGCTGCGCGCCCAGGCGCGCGGCGCGCTCGCGCATGATGTTCAGGCCGATATGCGCGTCGGCGCGCGTGGCGAGCTCGGCGGGATCGAAGCCTTCGCCGTCGTCCTCCACCACCAGGCGGAAGTCGCGGCCGTGGCTGAGCGCCACCGTCACGTGCGCGGCCAGCGCATGCTTGCGCACGTTGGAGAGCGCTTCCTGCAGGATGAAAAGGACCTGCAGCTGCTGTTCCGGCGCCAGCGGCCGGCCGGCGGCGCCATTGCCGTCGGCATGCTCGTCGATGGTGAGCGTGGCTTCGGTGCGGCACTGGCGGCGGAAGCGCGCCACGGTGTCTTCCACTGCCGGGCGCAGCTCGCCGCTGCCCAGGCGCGAGCGGAAATTGTTGAGCAGCTCGCGCACGTCCTGGTAGCTCTCTTCCACGCCGTGGCGCAGCATCGGCACGATCTCGCGGGTCTCTGCGAGGTCGTCGCGCGCGACCGCGTCGTCGAGCAGCTGCACCTGCAGGTTCAGGTAGTTCAGGCCCTGCGCGATGCTGTCGTGCAGGCCCTGTGCCACCAGGTTGCGTTCTTCCACCACTGCAAGCTGGCGCGCCGTCGCCGACAGGCGCAGGTGTTCCAGCGCCGTGCCGAGATGCTGGCCCAGCGTTTCGAGCAGTTGCCGGTCGGAGGCGGGCAGCGCGCGCGGGGCACGGAAATGCAGCGCGAACACACCGGTGGCGCCGCGCTGGCTTCCGATGCGGAAGGCCGCCAGCGCGCGGAAACCGTTGTGCGCGCACGGCGTGCCGTCCTGCATGGCCGCGGCGCCTTGCCCGCCGCGCAGGTCGGTGATGGTAATCACGGCCTCGCGCGTCGCATCGCCGCAGTGGCAGGCATCGGCGGCAGCACACGACGCGGCCTCGGCCAGCGCCGCGGGCAGGCCCGCGCTGGCCAGCAGGTGCATGCGGCCGTGGCGCGGGTCGAGCACGCGCACGCTGCCGCCCTCGGCGTCGAACTGCCGCATCACGCGCGCCAGGAATCCGCGCGCCATGGTGTCGGCGTCGCGGGCCTGGTTCAGGAACGCCGCCATGTCGTATAGCTCCTCCAGGTCGCGGTTCTGGCGCTCCAGTTCGGCGGTCTTCTGCGCCACGCGCGCTTCCAGGTCGTGATACAGGCTCTGCAACTCGCCGGCCATGCGGTTGAAGCCTTCGCTGAGGGTGCCGAACTCGTCGCGGGTCTCCACCGGCAGGCGCAGCGAGAACTCGCGCGCGGCCATGCGCCGCAGGCCGTCCTGCAGCCGCAGCACCGGGAGGATGATCCACAGGTAGAGCAGGTAGATCACGGCGACGGTGCCCACGCAGGCCATCAGCGCCAGCGCCGTCTGCGACAGGCGCAGCAGGTCGGTCTTGCGCGCGCTGTCGTGCTCGATCATGCCGACCAGCTTGTCGGCCTGCGCCACGAAGCCCGGCAGCGCGGCGATATAGCGCGCCGGCGCGGTGCTGTCGGCGCCGGCCATGGCGATCGGGCGCAGCTGCGTGTGCCAGTCCTGCGTCACGCGCGCGAGCTGGGCGTGGATGGCGGGTTCGTCGGGCAGGAACAGCGGGCGTGACGGGTTGCCGCGGCGCAGCTGCGCCAGCGTGCCGTCCAGCGCCTGCACCTGCATCGCCAGTGCGTTGCCGCGCTGCGCGTGCGCCAGCGCAAGTTCGATCGCGACACGGTTGGCGCGCATGCGCAGGCTGCCGGCGTCATTGATGGCGGCGCCCGCGCCTTCGAGCTTCCATGACAGCCACAGCGTGCCGGAAATCATGCCGAGCACCACCAGCAGCACGGCCAGCGACAGCGAGATGATGCGCGTGGAAAGGCGATGGCGCAGCGGGGTGGCGGCCTGCGCTTCGGCCGGGGGATCGGCCGGTAGATCGGTGTAAGGCATGGTTCGGTATCGGGGGCTACCTGTCAGGGAACGCCGGCGTGCTGTCGGTCGCGCGCGGGTCTCGAAGGCAATTCTCCGCGTGACAGGTGCCGCACTACCTGCGCCAGATCAATAAAACGCGATGTCGGCGGGTTTGCATGTGCGCGCGGCACCTCATTGTCCGGCCCGGTCAAGTCTGATGGGGATAAATGCGACACTCTTGACATATCACGTTGTGATATATCGACACGGCGATCCCCTTACACCGGCTATTGGCGCCCGACTTATTCCCGATCAAATCCCCACGCCGGGCCGCGCCCTAGCATCCGGTCAATACCGGTCCGGAGAATCCACACCATGTCTGATGGCATCGACACCCTGGTGCAGCAGCACCGCAGTTGCGACGCCGCGCTGGCACGCCTGGAAGGCGCGCTGCGCGAAGCTGACTGGACACAGGCCGCCGCGGCGTTCGCCGAGCTGGAGGCAGCGCTTGACGGCAACTTCGGCGCTGAAGAAGCCCGGCTGTTCCCGGCCTTCGAGCAGGCCACCGGCATGGTCGGCGGACCAACCGCCGTAATGCGCCATGAACACGACGAAGTGCGCGCGCTGATGGACAACGTGCGCGAATGGCTGTCGCTGTGCGACGTCAATGCGCTCGCGGCCGAGACCGACACGCTGGTTGTGCTGCTGCGGCAGCACAACATCAAGGAGGAGAACGTGCTGTTCCCGATGTGCCGCGCGCATGTGCCGGGTCTCGATGCCGTGCTAGACGGCATCGCATAGCGCTGGCGAGGCAGGGCAACCGACATGAAGGCCGCCAATCTCGACTACGAGCGCGCGCCGCGTCCCGCGGTGGTGTTCGGTTGCCTGGTACCGGCGCCATGGCTGGGCGCGGCGGCAGGTCTGCTGCTCGCGGCGGGGCCCGCCGACGGCTTGCCGGACCGCTTTGCGCCGTTGGCGCTGGTGGCGGTCCATGTGCTGGCGCTGGGCATGCTGATGCCGGTGATGGTGGGCGCGTTGTTCCAGATGCTGCCGGTGGTGGCGGGCGTGGCCGTGCCGGGTGCCGGAGTACTGGCACCGTTTGTCGCCGTCTGCGGTGCCGGCGTGGCCGCCGGACTGGGCTTCGGGCTGCTCGGCGGCATGCCGGAAGGCATGCAGGCCGCCGCCGCGGCGGGCGTGCTGCTGTTGCTTGCCGGCGCCGTGCTGCTCACCGCGGGACGGCGCGTAGTCGCGGTCGATGCCACCACGCGCACGCTGGCCGGCATCGGGGCACCGCTGCTGGCCGCGGCGCTGTGCGGCATCGCACTGGCCGGCACCTTCGGCGGCTGGTGGCAGGTGCCGGTGGCGCCGGTGCTCGGCATGCATATGGCCTGGGCGCTGGGCGGCTGGCTGGCGGCACTGGTGACCGGCGTGGCCACCACCGTGTTGCCGATGTTCTGGCAGACGCGCCGCCTGCCCGCGGCACTGGCGCGCGGCCTGCCGATGGCGCACTGGGTGCCGCTGGCGCTGTTCAGCGGCGCAACCCTGCTGTGGCCCGGGCAGCCTGCCCTGGGCCAGGCGGTGCTGCTGGCGTGGCTGGCGTTCGTCGCCATGGTGGCCGCCTTCGGGCTGGCCGGCACGCTGCGCGCGCGGCGCCGCCAGGACCCGCTGTGGCTGCTGTGGCCGGTGGCCGGCACCAGCATGCTGGGCGCCGCCATGCTGGGCGCGGCGGCGATCGTGTGGCCCGCATCGGATGCACCGCTGGCGTGGTGGGCCGGCACCATGGCACTCATCGGCACCGGCGTGCTGCCGGTCACGGCGATGCTCGGCAAGATCGTGCCGTTCCTGGTCTGGCTGCATCTGCGCCGGCTGCTGCCGCCGCGCGCGCGGGTGCCGGCCATGCAGGCCATCATCGTACCCGCCCGGCAGCGCCGCCAGGCGTGGCTGCTGCTGGCGGCCTACCTGCTGCTGCTGGCACTGCCGCTGGCGCCTGTGCCGATGGCGCGCGCGGCCGGCCTGCTGCTCGCCGCGGCCAATGCCTGGCTGGGCTGGCAATTGTTGTCCGCGTTGCGCTGCATGCGGGAGATGCGCCGCAGTGGCGGCCTGCCGCCGCGCCAAGCGGCGTGGAATGCTGAAGGCAGTCATGCCGAAGGAGGTCATCACCATGGGTGAAGCCATCAACCTGGAAGCGCTGCCGTTGTTCCGCGGCGTCGATGCGGCCGTGGTGGCGCAGTTGCGCGCCGCGGCAACGCTGCGCTGCCTGCGCAAGGGTGAATACCTGTTCCGCGGCGGCGAGCCGTGCGCCGGCCTCTATATCGTGGCGGAGGGCCTGCTCAAGCTGGCGCTGCAGCCCCGCGCCGGCGACGAAGCCACCGGCGAGCGCGCCATCGAGGTCTTCGGCCCGGGCGCGGCTTTCGGCGAAGACCTGCTCTGCCTGGATGTGCCGGGGCGCATGGCTTGCCAGGCGCAGACGCGCACGCTGGTGCTGCAGATCGGCAAGGCGGCGCTGTGGCAGGCCGTCATGCAGGAGCCGCTGCTGGCGGCGCAGATGCTGCGCAACCTGTCGGGCCGGCTGCACGGGCTGATGCGCGATATCGAGGCGATCAGCCTGCAGACCGCGCTGCAGCGCGTCGCGGGCTTCCTGCGCGAGCAGGCGTTTGCCACGCGGCGCACCTGGCTGGCGTGCACGCAGCGCGTGATTGCGTCAAAGCTGGGAATTACGCCCGAGACCCTGTCGCGGGTGATGCACCGGTTCTGCGCCGAGCAACTGGTGCGGATCGAGCGCGGCAAGATCTACCTGATCGATCCGGATGGGTTGGCGCGCCAGGCGGGCGTGGGGGAACTGGCGGTGGCGTGATTGCCGGCTCGGCAGGCTCTGCAGGCGCGTCAGGCACCGCGTGGCGGCGAACCGGACGCGGCAAGCAGGCTCAGGCCGTGGCGGCCACCCTGGCGGAGGCCAGCGCCGCTGGCTTTTCCCCTGTCATCAGGTAGTGGATCAGTTCGGCCACCGGGCGGATCGCCTCGCCGAACGGCAGTGCGCCCTTGCCGCGGAAGAACAGCCCGCGTTCTACGTCGCCACGCACCGCCTGCGCCAGCTTGAGGTCGATGCAGAACTGGCCGATGCGCGCAATGCCGTCGCGCAGGCCGCACGATTGCAGGCAATCGAAGCCTTCCAGGCACTCGCGTACCTTGGCGCGGCGCTGCAGCCTGGCCTCGCTCGACAGGTAGCGCGACAGCCACGGCGTCAGCACCGCGCGCGCCGGCAGGCCGGCCACGCTGGTGAACTCGCGCAGCGTCTCGGGGCGCGCCGTGGCCAGCACCTGCTTGAAGGCGGGATGCGCGTCACATTCCTCGGTGACGGCAAAGGCGGTGCCGAGCTGCACCGCGGCGGCGCCCTCGTTGAGCCAGTGGCGCACCTTGGCATGGCTGTCGATGCCACCGGCGAGAATCAGCGGGATGCTGTCCCATGCGATGCCCAGCGACTGGAACAGCTCGCGGCATTCGGCCAGCACGCGCGAGAACGAGAAACGCGCCTCGGACAGGTCCTGGATCGTGGCGGCGCCAAGGTGGCCGCCGGCATGGGCCGGGTGTTCGACCACGATGGCATCGGGCAGCCGGCCTTTCTTCATCCAGCGGCGCAGCACCAGGCCGATGCCGCGCGACTCGGACAGGATCGGGATCAGCGCCACCTTGGGGTGGCCAGCGGCCAGCTCGGGCAGGTCCAGCGGCAGCCCGGCGCCCATCACGATGGCATCGGCGCCGCTTTCGCATGCCTGGCGCACCAGCGAGGCGTGCGAGCCCACTGCCTTCATCACGTTGACCGCGATCATCCCCCGGCCTTCCGACAGCGTGCGCGCGGCGCGGATCTCGCGGTCGAGCGCCTCCAGGTTGGCGGCTTCGATGCCCGCCTTGTCGCGCTCGCCGCGGGTGCGCGCCATCAGGTCGGGGTGGTGGTGGCGCAGGTCGATGCTGGCGATGGTGCCCACGCCGTTCTCGCGTGCCACTGCGCCGGCAAGCCGGTGCGCCGAGATGCCGATGCCCATGCCGCCCTGCACGATGGGCAACAGGCGGCGGCCGGTCAGCTTCAGCCAGTGTTCGTTCATAAAAGGAATCTCCGGAAGGTGAATCGCGTGTGGCCGGCAGCCGGCCTGGCGCGGGGGGTGACTGGCGAAGCGTGGCACAGCGGAAAGCCCCTGCGTTTGCCGCAGGTCAAGCCCACGGGCGCTGCCTGCCATCGGCCTACGCCGACCGGCATACGCCCGCGCCGGCCGTGTGCCGTTGGTACCGGTTTGCGCGCGATCAAGCCCCTTCAGCCAGCGCGTGGCTAGCATCAGCCGCTGTTCTTGTCCTGTCTTTCTTGTCTTGCTTCCCACACCATGACAACTGCCTGTACTGGCCCGGATGCGGCCACCGTTGCGCCCGCCTGCGCGCCACGCCGGCCCCAGCTGGTCGCGCCGGCCGGCTCGCTGGCGGCGCTGCGCATGGCGCTTCAGCACGGCGCCGACGCGGTTTACCTGGGCCTGCGCGATGCCACCAATGCGCGCAACTTCGGCGGCCTGAACTTCACCGAGGCCGACATTCGCACCGGCGTCGCGGAAGCCCACGCGCGCGGCGCCGAAGTGCTGTTCGCGATCAACACCTTCGCGCAGATGGGCGCGGTGGCGCGGTGGCACCGCGCCGTCGATGCGGCCGCGGAACTGGGTGCGGACGCGGTCATCATGGCCGACGCCGGGCTGATGGCCTACGCCTGCGAACGCCATCCCGCGCTGCGCCTGCACCTGTCGGTGCAGGGCTCGGCCACCCATGCCGATGCCATCGAGCTGATGCGCGAGCGCTTCAATATCCGCCGCGTGGTACTGCCGCGCGTGCTGTCGCTGGCGCAGATCGGCAAGCTGGCGCGGCAGACCAGCGTCGAACTGGAAGTGTTCGGCTTCGGCAGCCTGTGCGTGATGGCCGAGGGGCGCTGCCTGCTGTCGTCGTACGCGACCGGCGATTCGCCCAACAACAAAGGGGTCTGCTCGCCCGCGCATGCGGTGCGCTGGACCGAGCAGGACGGCACCATGCAGGCGCGCCTGTCGGGCATCCTGATCGACAGCTACGCGCCGGGAGAGCCGGCCGGCTATCCGACGCTGTGCAAGGGCCGCTTCGAGGTGGAAGGCGAGCGCGGCTACGTGCTGGAAGAGCCCACCAGCCTCAACGCGCTGTCGCTGCTGCCCGCGCTGATCGGCATGGGCATCGCCGCGATCAAGATCGAAGGCCGGCAGCGCAGCCCGCGCTATGTCGCCGATGTGGTCGGCGTGCTGCGGGCCGCCATCGACGACGCGTGCGGCGATCCCGCCCGTTTCGCGCCGCGCCAGGAGTGGCAGGCCACGCTGGGCCGCCATGCCGAGGGCGACCAGGTGACCCAGGGCGCCTACGACCGGCCATGGCGGTGATGCGCATGAACGCGACCCGTCCCGATCCCGCCGCCACCCTTGCCACGATGGAACCTGCCATGCCCGACCCCGCCGCGGTGACCGCGCCTCGAGCTGTTTCCCTACCCACTGCACCGCATTTCGGCATTGCCCTTGGCCCGCTGCTGTACTACTGGCCGCGCGAGCGCGTGCTGCAGTTCTACGCCGCCGTCGCCGATGCCCCGGTGGACCGCGTCTACCTCGGCGAGACCGTCTGCACGCGGCGCCACGAACTGCGCCACGCGCAATGGCTGGAGATCGCGCAGATGCTGCGCGATGCCGGCAAGCAGGTGGTGCTGTCCACCCCGGTGCTGGTGGAGTCCGATACCGACATCGCCTGGATGCGCCGCGCCTGCGAGCAACACGGCTACCTGGTCGAGGCCAATGACCTTGGCGCGGTGCGCTGCATGGGCGGGCGGCCTTTCATCGCCGGCCCGCACCTGAACGTCTACCACGCCGACACGCTGGCCTGGCTGTCCGGACTGGGCGCGGCCGGATGCGTCGTGCCGGTGGAAATGGACGGCCGCACGCTGGCCGCGCTCGCCGCGGCGCGGCCGGGCGGCGTTGGCGTGGAAGCCTTTGTCTGGGGCCGCATGCCGCTGGCGTTCTCGGCGCGCTGCTTCACCGCTCGCCACCATCGGCTGCGCAAGGACAGCTGCGAATTCCGCTGCATGGACTACCCCGATGGCCTGGTCGCCGCCACCGGCGAAGGCCAGGCGTTTTTTACGCTCAACGGCGTGCAGACCCAGAGCGCGACCTGCCTGGACCTGTGCGGCGAGGCGCTAGCCATGGCCGCGATGGGCGTGGACATGCTGCGCGTCAGCCCGCACTCGACCGGCACGCTGGAAGTGGTGCAACAACTGGCGGCAATCCGGGCGCGCGAGCGCGCGCCGGCGCCCAGCGGTATCGCCCCGGCGGGGGCGCAGCCCTGCAACGGTTACTGGCGCGGCCACGCCGGCATTGCGTGGGAGGCACGGGCATGAATGCGAACCTGAGCCCATTGCACAAGCTGATGGCCGGCGTGCACCGGCGCATGCCGGCGCGGGCACGCGCGCTGCCGCTGGTGGCGGCGCTGGAGCTGGCGCGCCGCGCCGGCTGGCTCGAGCCGCCGGCCGCGCTGGAAGGCCATGTGTTCCTGCTGACGGTGCAGGACCTGGGGCTGGAAGTGCCGTTCCGCTGCGAAGGCGGGCGCTTCCGCACCGCCAGTGCCGGCAGCGGAGAACCCGCGCTGACACTGCGCGCCGCAGCGGTGGACTACCTGCGGCTGCTCGGGGGCGAGGCCGACACCGACACGCTGTTCTTCCAGCGCAAGCTGGTGATCAGCGGCGACACCGCGCTCGGGCTCGAGGTCAAGTACTGGCTCGATGCGGCGCCGCGGCCGGGGTGGGTCAGCCAGGCCGCGGCGCGGCTGGTGGCGCTGCAGGGCGCGCTGACGGTACGCGCGGGCTAGCCGGCGGCATGGCCAGGCCACGGCCGCTCAGGCCGCTTCGCCATCCAGCATGTAGCGGTTGCGGCCCGCGCGCTTGGCGCGGTACATCGCGCTGTCGGCACGGTGCAGCAGCGGCTCCAGCCGCGGCGACTCGGGCACGGCGCAGACCGCGCCCACGCTGATCGTCACCACGGGCTGCACCGGGGTGCCCCGGTGCGCGATGCCCAGCTCGCGCACCGCCGCGACCATGCGGCGCGCGACGTCGCGGGTCTCTTCGCGCGATGCGCCGGGCAGCACCGCCGCGAATTCCTCGCCGCCCAGCCGCGCGCAGAACTGCTCGCCCGCTACCGTGCCGGCCAGCGCGCAGGCAATCTGGCGCAGGCAGTCGTCGCCCGCCAGGTGGCCGTGCAGGTCGTTGTACTGTTTGAACAGATCGACGTCCAGGATCAGCAGTCCAAGCGCCTGGCCGCGCTCATGCGCGCGGGTCACCGCGGCGAGCGACTCGCGCTGGAAGTAGCGCCGGTTGAAGATGCCGGTGAGCGCATCGACGTCGAGGTCGGCCTGCACCTGCCACAGCTGCTCCTCGGTCTGGCCAAGGCGCGCGGTCAGCGCCAGCTCGCGCGACTGGAAGCGGCTGATGTCGCGCATGAACACCAGGCTGCCGATCTGCCTGCCATCCAGGCGCGCGACGCTTTCGACTGCCAGCTCGAACGGGGCGCCGGGCGGCACGAACGGCATGGCCGGTGCGAGGCCGGGCGCGGCCTGCGTCGATTCCAGTGCCGTCTCCCATCCCGCCGGCACCGGGCTGCCGCGATGCAGTTGCGGCCACAACTGGGCCGCAGCGGGGTTGAATTCCACGACCGAGCCCTTGGCGTCGACGATCACGCAGCCCTCGCGCAGCGCGTCGAACACGCGCAGCCGGGCGTAGTGGCCGATATCGTCGAGATGCGTGCGCAGCGCGCAGAACCACACCAGTACCGCCATCAGCGAAAACGTGGCCGGGGTCAGGTCGCCGCCCAGCGGCCCGGTCCAGCGGTTCAGGTAAGCGACATGGGCAATCAGCGGCAGGGCCAGGCCGCCGGCGAGGATGACGCGGCCGCGGCGCGACAGGGCGTCGTTGGGCACTTCGGCCGTCATAAGGAAATACCAGCTCAGCGCCAGCAGCGAGTAAGACCAGAACGCCACCACGACGTAGCCCGCGCCATGCTCGAACACCGCGCCGGGCGCGACCCCCGGCGGCATCAGCGTAATGCGCGTCCAGACCAGGTGGTGCCGCTCGTTGGTGAAGACCAGCACTACCGTCACCACTGCCGCGAGCACCGGCAGCCACAGCCGCGACCATGGCACCACATAGCGGGGGCGGCTCAGGTGCACCATCGCCACCAGCCAGCCGATCGGCACCGCGACGATGCCGATGTACTGGATCTTGGCCCACAGGATGCGCCCGGGCAGGTCGGTCGAACTGATCTCAAGCAGGCGTCCGCCGCTCCAGACCACCGCGCCGAAGGCCAGCACCAGGAACGCCTGGACGGTCGGGTCGTCGCGCCGGGGCCAGGTGGCAATGGCCATGCCGATGCAGCAGACGACGGCGACGGTGAGCAGCAGGACCAGGGGATATGAGGGCATGAACCAGGGCGCGTCCTGAACCAGTCCTGTGTGGAGATCCGCCAGCCGGGACGGCAGGGGTGGCGGATCGGGGTGTCATGATTTGCATGATACCGGCGCGCGCGCGTTGTCATGGCAAGGGACGAAGGAAAAATTGGCCGCGGCGTGCCGGCACGCAACGCCACGGCGCTTGTGCCTGCTCAGTTCGCGGGCTGACGCGGGGTCTCGCGGACCAGCCAGCCAGGAATGTCGGTGACAACCTTCGCGCCCGCGGTCCAGTCCGTCAGCGGGCCCTGCATGAACAGGTGGCCCCAGCCATCGATCCATTTCTGCTGGGCGCGCGCCAGCAGTTCCAGCATGGCGGAGGCATAGTGCAGCGGCCCGCCCAGCAGCGGCAGCTCGCTGGCGATCTCGCGCGCGTACAGGGTCTCGGGATCCTGCTCCACCAGCAGGCCCACGGCGTCGAAGCGCAGTTCCTCGGCCATGCTGCGGGCAAATTCCAGGTTCAGCTCGGCTATGCGGCGCCAGTTCTCGGCCAGGTCTGCCTGCATGGACTGGCACTGTTGCAGGCTGGCAAAGCCTGCCGTGAAGACGGCAGGGAAAGGCCAGAAGGCTTGCATTGCGGTCATCATCATGGGCATCTCCGGTACGGGTCGGGGCGGGTCGGGGGCTTGGTCAGCGCGCGCTGGCGGCAAGGTGGTGATGGCACCACATGTTGCACTGCAAACGACGCCTGACTAGCTTAGGCAGACCCGGCGAGCTTTGCCATCGCCGATGCCGCCCAGGCCCCTCACTTGCAGCCCAGGCGCCTGGCCAGCTTGTGCAGGTTGCTGGCATCGACCCCGAGCTGCCGCGCCGCCTGCGCCCAGTTCCCGCCGTGCGCCTGCAGGGCCTGCTCGATGCAGGCGCGCTGGATCTGGTCGACAGCCTCGCGCAGGCTGGTGCCTGGGACGATCGCGGGCAGCGAGGCGCGAGCGGCCTCGGGCAGCGCAGGCGGTGCCGCGTCGAGTCCGTCCAGGTCGAGCAGCTCCGTCTCCAGCGTGACGATGTCGTTGCGGCCGGCGCCCCGGCTGACCGCGCGCAGCGCGGCGCGGCTGAGCACGTGCTCGAGCTCGCGCACGTTGCCAGGCCAGCGATAGCGCCGCAGCGCATCCTGTGCCGCCGGTGACAGGCGCAGGCTGCGCAGGCCCAGCCGGGCGCGGTTCAGTTCCAGGAAGCGCCCCGCCAGCAGCAGCACATCGTTGCCGCGCTCGCGCAGCGGCGGGATGGGGATCGGGTAGACCGAGAGCCGGTGGTACAGATCGGCGCGGAACGAGCCGTCGCGCACATGTTCGCGCAGGTTGCGGTTGGTGGCGGCGATCACGCGCACGTTGACGCGGCGTGGCCGGTCCGAACCCAGCCGCTGGATCTCGCCATTCTGCAGCGTGCGCAGCAGCTTGGCCTGGATCGACAGCGGCAGCTCGCCGACTTCATCGAGAAACAGCGTGCCGCCGTCGGCGGCCTCGAAGCGGCCCGGGCGTTCGCCGGTGGCGCCGGAGAAGGCGCCGCGGGCATGGCCGAACAGCTCGCTCTCTGCCAGGGACTCAGGCAACGCCGCGCAGTTGACGTGCACCAGCGGCTGCGCGCGCCGGCGCGACTGCCGGTGCAGCCGGTGCGCGAACAGCTCCTTGCCGACCCCGGTCTCGCCCAGCAGCAGCACCGGCAGTTCGGTATCGGCAACCACTTCCAGCTCGTGCAGCAGGTTGGCGATGGCCTCGCTCTGGCCGACGATTTCGCCGGTGATATCGCCGTTGCCGGTGATGCCCTCGTCGGCAACGGGTTTGCCCCGTGCCACCTGCAGCGCCAGGATCTCGGCCTCGAGCCGGGTGGTGCGGATCGCCGCCTCCACCACCACGGTGAGCCGCTGCAGCTCGGCCTGCGCGGCGGCGTCGAAGGTTCCCACGGCGAGCGCATCGAGGGTGAGCACGCCCCAGGGCTGCCCTTCGACCTCCAGGCTGGTGCCCATGCAGTCGTGCACCGGCAGCGGCTCGCCCACGCGCTCGTCGATCAGGCCGTCGTACGGGTCGGGCAACACGCTGTCATGGTGGAAGCAGGTCACGCCGCGCCGCGCCAGGATCGCCGCCAGGCGCGGATGCAGGCCGACGGCGAAGCGCCGGCCCAGCGCGTCGCCAACCAGGCCGTCCACCGCCATCGGGCGCAGGTGGTCTTCTTCCAGCCGCAGCAGCGCCACGGCGCCGCAGCGGAAATGGGCCCGCAGGCCGCTGACCAGGCGCTGCAAGCGCACGGCGTGGGGCAGGTCGGCCACCAGGTCGGCCAGCAGCTCGCTAACGATCGCGGACATTGTCATGGTGAAAAACACCAGTTAGGGTTATTAGTACCACGAGAAGTTTAGGGTATTTAAGACCGCCTGTGTAGCAACTCATTGATCGGAAATGGTTTTTTTCAGGCACGCTCCTCGCGTCATGTCATGCGGACGCAACTTCCCACACAGGAGCACCTCATGACCTTCCAGGACCAATCGCTTGGCCAGCTGGCCCGCCGCATCCCCGGCGCGACGCGCATCTTCCATGACTACGCGCTCGACTTCTGCTGCGGAGGCAAGCAGACCCTGCGCGATGCCGCGCTCGAAAAGGGCCTCGATGCCGCCGCCATCGACAGCATCGAAGCGCGGCTGCATGCCCTGCACGACGATGCCGCACCCGCCGGACAGGACTGGAACACCGCCACGCCGGCCGCGCTGATCGACCACATCCTGACGCGTTTCCACGCCCGCCACCGCGAGCAGTTGCCTGAACTGATCCGGCTCGCGAGCCGGGTGGAGCAGGTCCACGGCGACCGGCCCGATTGCCCGGTTGGCCTGGCCGACCACCTGACCGGCATGCTCGGCGAGCTGGAAACCCATATGCAGAAGGAAGAGCAGGTGCTGTTCCCGATGCTGACCCGCGGCATGCAGGCCGCCGCCGGCCGCCCGATCGCGGTGATGCGCATGGAGCATGACGACCACGGCGTCGCGCTGCAGCGGCTGGCCGCGCTGACCAACGACATCACGCTGCCGCGCGCGGCCTGCAATACCTGGCGCGCGCTTTACCTGGGCCTGCGCGCATTGCGCGAAGACCTGATGGAACACATCCACCTGGAAAACAACGTGCTGTTCGAGAACGCGACCGTGGCCGCCACCGTGCCCGCCACCGGTTGCGGCTGCGCGGGCCACGCCTGAGCCGCGCACCAGCCATCACAACCAACGACTTCGCATCATGGGTT
The DNA here is from genome assembly GCF_017814975.1 of Cupriavidus consociatus. Classification (GTDB taxonomy): domain Bacteria; phylum Pseudomonadota; class Gammaproteobacteria; order Burkholderiales; family Burkholderiaceae; genus Cupriavidus; species Cupriavidus consociatus. The sequence goes on along the minus strand of NZ_JAGIQA010000004.1, from coordinate 261,288 downwards.
CCTACCGCAGACTCTGGTTCCTGCTGATCGCCGTGCTGGCGGTCACTTTCTCCCTGCTCGGCTACTACGGCGTCGAGGTATACCGGCAGGCCCCACCAATGCCGGCCAAGGTCGTCACGGCCGAAGGCCGCACCCTGTTCACCGGCGACGAGATCCTGGACGGCCAGACCGCCTGGCAGTCCGTTGGCGGCATGCAGCTTGGTTCGATCTGGGGCCATGGCGCCTACCAGGCGCCGGACTGGACCGCCGACTGGCTGCACCGCGAACTGACCGCGTGGCTCGAGCTGGCGGCGCAGGACACATACGGCCGTCCGTACGCCAGACTGGCCGCGTCCGAACAGGCTGCGCTGCGCGAGCAGTTGCGCACGGAATACCGCGGCAACGCCACCGATCCGGCCACCAACGTGCTGACCGTGTCGAAGCGCCGCGCGCAGGCCATCGCCAACACCGCGGCCTACTACGACCAGCTCTTCTCCGACGCGCCGGCGCTGCACACCACGCGTGATCACTTCGCCATGAAGGAGAACACGCTGCCCAGCGCCGAGCGGCGCCAGCAGCTGACGCACTTCTTCTTCTGGACCGCATGGGTCGCATCGACCGCCCGCCCCGGGCAGGAAGCCACCTACACCAACAACTGGCCGCATGAGCCGCTGATCGGCAACAAGCCGACCAGCGAAAACGTGGTGTGGTCGGTGATCAGCGTGGTGGTGCTGCTGGCCGGCGTGGGCTTCCTGGTGTGGGCGTGGGCCTTCCTGCGCGGCAAGGAAGAAACGCCGCCGCAGGCGCCCGCGCGCGACCCGCTGCTGTCGGTGGCGCTGACCCCGTCGCAGCGCGCGCTCGGCAAGTACCTGTTCCTGGTGGTGGCGTTGTTCGTGTTCCAGGTGTTCCTGGGCGGCTTTACCGCGCACTACACCGTCGAGGGGCAAAAGTTCTACGGCATCGACGTCTCGCAGTGGTTCCCGTACGCGCTGGTGCGCACCTGGCATATCCAGAGCGCGCTGTTCTGGATCGCCACCGGCTTCCTGGCCGCGGGCCTGTTCCTGGCGCCGCTGATCAACGGCGGCAAGGATCCCAAGTTCCAGCGGCTCGGCGTCGATGTCCTGTTCTGGGCGCTGGTGGTCGTGGTGGTGGGCTCGTTCGCCGGCAATTACCTGGCGATCGCGCAGAAGCTGCCGCCGCACCTGAATTTCTGGCTGGGCCACCAGGGCTATGAATACGTCGACCTGGGCCGGCTGTGGCAGATCGGCAAGTTCGCCGGCATCCTGATCTGGCTCGTGCTGATGATGCGCGGCATCCTGCCGGCGCTGCGCGCGCGCGGCACCGACCGCAACCTGCTGGCGCTGCTGACCTCGTCGGTGGTGGCGATCGGCCTGTTCTACGGCGCGGGCCTGGCCTACGGCGAGCGCACCAGCCTGACGGTGATGGAGTACTGGCGCTGGTGGGTGGTGCACCTGTGGGTGGAAGGCTTCTTCGAGGTCTTCGCCACCACCGCGCTGGCCTTCATCTTCGCCACGCTGGGGCTGGTGTCGCGCCCGATGGCGACCGCGGCCAGCCTGGCTTCGGCATCGCTGTTCATGCTCGGCGGCATCCCCGGCACCTTCCATCACCTGTACTTCGCCGGCACAACCACGCCGGTGATGGCGGTCGGCGCCGCGTTCAGCGCGCTGGAAGTGGTGCCGCTGATCGTGCTGGGCCATGAGGCATGGGAAAACTGGAGCCTGAAGCAGCGCGCGCCGTGGATGGCCGACCTGAAGTGGCCGCTGATGTGCTTCGTCGCGGTGGCGTTCTGGAACATGCTGGGCGCCGGCGTATTCGGCTTCATGATCAACCCGCCGATCGCGCTGTACTACATCCAGGGCCAGAACACCACGCCGGTCCACGCGCATGCGGCGCTGTTCGGGGTCTATGGCTTCCTGGCACTCGGCTTCACACTGCTGGTGCTGCGCTATGTGCGGCCGGCGTACCGGCTGAGCCCGGCACTGATGAAGACCGCATTCTGGGGCCTGAACGCCGGCCTCGTGCTGATGATCGGCACCAGCCTGCTGCCCGTCGGCATCATTCAGTTCCTGGCCAGCGTCGAGCACGGCACCTGGTATTCGCGCAGCGAAGAGTTCATGCAGCAGCCGATCCTGCAGACGCTGCGCTGGGTGCGCACGTTCGGCGACGTGGTGTTTATCGTCGGCGCGGTGTCGTTTGCCTGGCAGGTGGTGCTGGGGCTGGCGAATCGTACGCCTGCCGCGGCGGATGGGGCGGCCGTGAGGATGAAGGCGGCGGCGCGCTGAAGCGCGCGTAACGATGCAGCAAGAGGTAAGGAGAGGCAGTACTTGCCCGCCCGGTTTCCGGGCGGTTTTTTTTCGTCAGTTGTAGCCCAGGACCGCGATCGTCGCGACGTCTGGCCGGTCGTTCGAATTGTCCGTCAGCACTTCCGTGGGTGTCTTTTGCTGGCCCGCCCAATGCGGCCTGATCTGCGATGCCTGGCGGGTTGCGCCCGGCAACGATACGAGAGAGGGATCAATGCTGGTGGTGGCGTTCATTTGCGTTTCTCGGTAAGAAGCTCTTCAGGTCGGCGATTCTTCAGGCGCGGCCTGCCTGGGCAAGGCCATCGCGGGATTTCTGGGTCCGGCTGCGCTTGATGATGCCGAACACAATCAGCACCACGGGAAGGATCAGCAGGCCTTCCGCCAACTCGGGATCGACGGGTAGCTTGACGACATGCAACGCCTTCAACCCCGCTGCCGCGATGGACAGCACGTAATACGAGATCGCTGCGACGGACAGGCCCTCGACGGCATGCTGCAGATGCAGCTGGTTCCGCGCGGTACGATCCAGTCCCGCCAGCAGCCGGGTGACATCGCGTTCCTGGGTCAGGTTGACGCGGGTGCGGAGCAGGTCGACAGCACGCGCGACCCGTGCCGCGATCTGTTCGTGGCGTGACCAGACGCTGCGGCACGTCTCCATGGCGGGTCCGAAACGCCGCTCCATGAATTCCGAGATCGTAGGCATGCCTTCGATTCGCTGTTCCCGCAACTCCTGGATGCGCGCCAGCACGATTCGCTCATAGGCGCGCGAAGCGCTGAAGCGCCCGCTGTGCCCGGACAGTGATTCCACGCGCACGGCCAGTTCGGTGAGCCTGTCCAGCAGTTCCGCGTCGTCGTCACCGGCGCGACGGGTATCCATGGCCCGCATCAGTTCCTGGAGCGACGCGTGAATGTCGTCGAGCTCCCGGCCCAGCGTGCGTGCGACCGGCAACGCCAGCAACGCCATCATGCGATACGTCTCGATCTCGTAGAGGCGTTGCAGCAGCCTGCCGCCCTGTTCCTCGCGGAAGTCCTCATCGATGGCGAGGATGCGCATATAGCCGTCGGCCGGCACATTCCAGTCGCAGTAGACCTTGCCGCCGCCAAGGACATCGCTGCCGACGAGAACCGGCCCGTCGAGCCAATGGCGCAAGTTCGCCCTCACGCCGGCGGCAGCGTCTGCGGAGAGCAATTCCATCCGGACCGCATGGAATCGCTTGCCCGCCAGCAGGCTCAGCCAATCCGCCGGAACACCGCGGATCGCAAGGTCATTGAAGTAGTCGGTGTCGTCGCGCGGACTGACGAACGTGAACGTGGAGAACTCGGTATGCCGCTCCCATTTCAGATGCCAGCCGAAGGGCGATTGCACGGCGTGGTGAGTGACCCCGTCCACGGGTAGCGCCATGCCGGTCTGTTCGCACAAGGTGCGAACGAGATATTCGTGGATCGCAGGATCCTCGTCCGAGTAGATCGCGTAGTGGGTCAGTGACACGCTGCCGCTGAGCCGAAGAAAGGGGCGGGCGTGCAATTCAGCGACGAGCGAGGCGCGTAGCGGGTGGTCGACGAGTAGCGAAGCGGCTTTGTTGTCCATGCTCTGAGGGCGGATACCGAAATCCCGCGGTCAAGACGTGGCGCGAGTTTGCGGTCCACGTCTTTTTTGTTGTTGTTGTCGAATATCGCACGCCGTTTTCAAGAAGAAAAACGCATAATATTGATTGTTGTATTCAGTTTTTCTGATAGCCCATGAAGATGCTCGATCACGATGTCCTGGCCACGGTGGTCGCCGTCGCCGAGACCGGCAACATGACGCGGGCCGCCGAGGCGGTGAACCGCTCGCAGTCCGCCGTCAGCATGCAGATCAAGGCGCTCGAGGAAGCGCTGGGCCGGCCCTTGTTCGTGCGGCGGCCACGCAGCATCGTGCTGACGCACGAGGGTGAAGTGCTGCTGGGCTTCGCCCGGCGGATGCTGGCCCTGCACGACGAAGCCTGGGCCGCCGTGGTACGGCCGGAGGTGACGGGGAAGGTAGCGATCGGGGTGCCCGACGACTACGCGTCGTCGCTGCTGCCCTCGGTGTTGAAGAAGTTCTCGACGACCTATCCGAAAGTGCAGATCCAGGTAGTCGGCCTGCCCAGCAGCGCGCTGGCGCCACTGGTGAAGGATGGCACGGTCGACCTGGTCTGCGGCACGCGCGTAAAGGGACTGTCCGGCGACTTTATCCGGAACGAGCCCATGGCTTGGGCCGCCATGGCGAACGGGCCGCAAGTCTGGGAGGACAGGCCGTTGCCTATCGCCGTGTTCATGCCAGGGAGCGTGGCGCGCGAGAACGCGATCCGCAGCCTGGACCGCGCACGGATCGCGCATCGAACGTCGTACGAGAGCCCGAGCCTGCTGGGTTTGCTCAGCATGGTCGAGGCCGGGCTGGCCGTCGCGGCGCTGGCCCGATGCGCGATCCCGCCGCAACTGACCGTGCTCGGCCAGGCCCATGGTTTGCCCGACCTGCCGCCGCTCGAGCTCATCCTCGCCCGAAGCGCGAAGTCCAAGCGGCCGCCTTGCGATTTCCTTGCCGAACAGATCATGACCGACCTTCGGGCAGGGATAGCGCAGGCTTAGCGCCGGCCGCCGATATTAAGAAGGCGCTTAAATGGTGTTTTGTCCGTGCTATGCCGGCACGATGCGGACATGGCTAACGCCTGCCCGATGGTCCATACTGCATTGCGTGCATTCTGGCTCTAACCATAAATCCAAGGAGCTAGCCATGAAGCTGTCCTGCATTGCTGCCCTGGCCTCCGTACTTGCCGGATGCGCCATGAACCAGGGATCGCCAGCCAGTCCACAGGCCTCGTCCCAGGCGTCACGCACCGAAGCCTGCAAGCAAGCCTCAGAGCAGGAAATCGCCGCGTTGTTTGACCGATGGAACCAGTCCCTGCAGACCGGCGACCCCAACAAGGTGGTGGCCAATTATGCGGAACGCTCGATCCTGCTTCCGACGGTATCCAACAAACCGCGCATGACCCCCGCCGAGAAGCTCGACTATTTCAAGGAATTCCTGCAAAGCCGTCCTTCCGGGAAAATCGACTTTCGCAGCATCGAGCTGGGCTGCAATTATGCGGTGGATGCGGGGACCTATACCTTCACGTTCGCGCGGACCGGGGCCGTCGTGAAGGCGCGCTATACCTACACTTATCGCTGGACCGGCTCGCAATGGCTGATCACAAGCCACCACTCGTCGGCCATGCCGGAAAAGACCTGACGCGAGCCTGGCTTCAGGAACCCTTGCGCCCGGCCATGTGATGCAGGTACGCCAGCAGATCCTTCAGGTCAGCATCCGATAGCGTCCTTTCGTCGATGGCCGGCATGCGCGCGCCGGGCCACCAGCGCAGTGACTGCGGGTCGCGGATCAGCCTGGCCAGCTTGTCGTCGCCCATGTACTCCACCGCGCTGTAGGGCACATTGAGGTCCGGACCGAGGTGGGCATCGCCCACCTTGTTCAGCGAGTGGCATGAAAAGCAGACGCGCTGGAAGGTCGCAAAGCCGCGCATGACCGGGCCATCGACCGGCTGGTCGGAGGCAGGCCGGATGGCGGCAAAGCGCTCCCCGGGCGATGCGGTGATATCGATGCGCACGATGTTGTAGGTCCAATGGCTTTCATTGACCACGGATGCGGCGCGCCCCGATGGCAGCGTCCAGATCAGCCGAAACGGGCCGATGCCCTGGCCCTTGAGCTTGTACCGCCAGCCAGGCCCGCGGCTCGTTGGCGCTATCGGCCAGCAGCATCCGCAGCGGCAGGTGAGAGACGTAGCCATCGCTGGCTGCCGTCGTGGCAGTCGCGCCGGCTTCCGCAGGCATGCCGCGCAACAGGGAGGCCATGGGGAGCGCCTTGAATGTCAGGCGGCGTTTCAGGTTGTCGTCGTCGACCGTCACGTCGGTCAGCCGACGGTCCTTCAGCAGCGCATCGACCGTCCAGCTGCGTTGTTGCGTACCGGCCGAAATGACCAGCGTGGCCGGTTCGGCGCCGCTCGCCGGACTCGCAACAAATGCCATGGCACAGCCAAGCGCGCCAACTGCCTTTGCAATCCAGGCCTTCATGGGAGTCTCTCCGGAAGCGGGATAACGTATCGAAATTCGGGTACGAAATACGGATCGAAGGCTCAGTGTAATAAAAAAAACGGGCAGCCTGCGCTGCCCGCTTCCTCTTCGTCCGCCCCTGCCTGTTACCTCGCGCTGACCGCCACCGCACGCTCCATGGCTTGCTGCTGCCGCAGGACTTCCGTCGTTTGACCCTTGCCGTCCGGTGCCCAGCCCGGAGGCATCAGCAGGTAACCGATTGCATTCAGCAGGCTGCCGGCGCTCATCATGTCCTTGCCCAGGCCGATCCAGTGCTCGAACTGGTTGACGATCGGGTTGTGCGTGGTGGTCGGGTGGACCAGGCCGTAGCGGCATGGCTCGTCTTCACGCTCTTCCACATAGGTGCCGAACAGGCGGTCGAAGATGATCAGCACGCCGCCATAGTTGGCATCCAGGTAATCCACATTCGAGGCATGGTGCACGCGGTGCGCCGACGGGGTGTTGAATACTTTTTCGAACCAGCCAAGCTTGGGAATCCAGGTGGTATGCAGCCAGAACTGGTACAGCAGATTGAGGCTCAGCGTGGACAGCACGACTTCCGGACGCACACCAAGCCAGACCAGCGGGGCAAAGAACATCGACGCGCCAAGGATCTTGCCGGTCCAGCCCAAGCGATAGGCGGTACCCAGCGTCAGTTCGTTGGGCGAGTGGTGCACCGCGTGCGTTGCCCAGAAGAAGCGGATGCGGTGCGAGGCGCGGTGGTACCAGTAGTAGCAGAACTCTTGTCCGAGGAAGAGCAGCAACACCGCGAGCGCGCTGTTGATCTCGATGGTGAAGATGCGGTGTTGCCAGGCGAACGCGAAGATGGGCGTGGCCAGCGACAGCGGCAGCAGTGCCATCAGCTTGCGTCCGACCATGTCGGCCAGCGACAGTCCCATTTCGTGCCAGGGGTAGGCCTTGCCTTGCGTCCGGGCTTTGCGCGCCAGGAAGAAGGCTTCGACCAGTGAGACCGCCACGACGAAGACTGTGGCGAGAAGGGTGATCTTGTGGAGGCTGTGCATGATCGTCCTGTGTGGTGAGAGGTGACGCGTTGCTTTGCGGGGAGCCGGCTTGCTGCGTCGGTGAGGCCAATGTAGTGGTCGATCGCGGTTGGCGCCATGGTGGAAATATGTCGCCGCATGTCATGCCTTGCGGGGCCGCCGTCGTGTAATACCGCGACATGTTTTCCGCGTCGAAATTCGCCGGCCCCCGACCTATAGTTCGGTCCGTTGCCGCGCTGCACTGCCCGGCTGAAACCGAAACTGTAGGACTTGTGATGACTTCCCGCTTCCCCCGAATTCCCCGCTTCCTTGGCGCTGCCGCCGGTACGCTGATCCTGCTTGCAAGCAGCCAGGCCTTTGCCTCGACCGTGGTGGTCGCGCCGGCCAGCGTGTATGTCCGTCCGCCGGCGGTGGTGGTTGCGCAGCCTCCCAAGGTGGTGGTCAAGCCTGCACCCAGGGTGGTCGTTGCCTCAGCACCGCTTCCGACGGTGGTTGTGAAGGCCACGCCGCTGCCGCGTACCGTCTACGTCGCATCCCGCCCGGTCTACGTGGTGCGGTAATTCCACGGGTCACTGCGAAGGTGCGGTATGCGTAACCGCGAACAAGAGAAACAGAGTTCACAACGCCGGCAGACGCCGGCCAAACGGAGTAACACCATGAAGAAGATGATTGCAGTAGCCGCCATGTGCCTGGCTTCCGCTGGCGCATTCGCGCAAGGCGTCGACATGCCCGCAGCCGCCGCCGCCAACCCGCGAGTGGAGCATGCGATGCAGCAATTGCAGGGCCGCTTTGCCAACGCAAATACCACGCACGACGGCAAGCTGACGCGTGAGCAGGCGGCCGCAGGCATGCCGATGGTCGCAAAACATTTTGACCAGATCGACGCGCAGCGAACTGGCTACGTGACGCTGCCGCAGATCGAGGGTTTCATGGGGCAAATGATGATGTCGCGGTGACCGCTTCGATGCTCGGGATACACGCCGAGGCCAGGCGGAATGGCTTCGCCACAGATTGAAAGGAGCCGGCGCATGCGATGCCAGAGACTTCTTTATTATCATGACGAATGTTATGATTAAATGTTTGAAACTGAAGCGACAAAGCTGTATCTGCCCGCTTGCGGGACACCGTAGATGAAGGGATTTCAATAGACCGCCACAGGAGAAGACCAGCATGAAGACCGCTCTCAGCAGTGCCGACACGCACGGACCCATCCAACGGGCTGACTTCGGGCGCGTTTCGGTCTTCTTTGGCGAGAAGAGCGGCAAATATCCCGACGGAAACCAGATATTGGTGCGGGGCACGGATACCCGTGCGGCCTTCGACACGCCGATTGTCGCGAACCACATCGGAGCCGAGTTCGACGCGACCGAGCTAGTGGTGATGGGGCATGTGCATGAAGACCACATGGCCGGCTTGCACCGCCTCCCGGCTGCCTCGGTATATGTCCACGAAGCGGATTTGCCAGCGGCACAAAGCTGGGATGGGATGATCGCCGCTTTCGGCAATGCAGAGTACGCGTCGGAGACGCTGCTGAAGCTCCAGCGCAATTTCTTCTATGCGCCGCGGCCTGACGCACAGGGCTACGTGGACGGCGCCTCCTGGGATCTTGGGCAGAGCCGCATTCGCGCATTCCACATGCCCGGGCACACCGCTGGCCACTCCGTTCTTTTTGTCGAGCCGGAGTGCGTGGCGTTCACGGGGGACATCGACCTTACCGGGTTCGGGCCTTACTACGGTGACGCGTGTTCCAGCCTGGCGGACTTCCGTCGCAGCCTGGCGCGGCTCCCGGAGATTCCGGCAAAGGTGTGGGTCACGTCCCATCACCGGGGCGTCTACACCGATCGCGAGCACTTCCAGCGTGATCTCGCTGCCTATGCCGCCAAGCTTGACGAGCGCGAACAGCGCCTGCTGGCATGGCTGCGCGAATCGCCAAAGACCCTCGCGCAACTGGTCGATCAGAGATTGTTGTATCCGCCGGGCTATGAAGGCCTATGGGTGGAAAACGCCGAGACGCGAACGATTTCACAGCATCTGGCCGAACTGCTGGCTGACGGGCGGGTTGAGGAAAACGAAGACGGCGTCTACCGGGCCGGATAAAACTGGCGGCGCGCCGCGCAGGACACACCCTCGTGGCCTGCGCCGTTTGTCACGGCGCGGTGCGGCGTTACGCTCAGAAGTGGTGACGGATACCCAGTGCGGCGCCGTACATGCTGTTCTTGCCCGCGCCGAGCTGATAGCCGTTGGTAAAGGCAATGGACGCGGTGTCCAGGCACAGGCCGGCATTCTTTGAGTAGGCCGTGGTCAGGTACAGGTCGGTACGCCTGGAGAGGCGGTAGTCGGCGATAAACATCAACTGCCTCGGATTGCCGGGCGGCTTCAGCGCGGGCAAGGTCGAAGCGCGGAACACCTGGTAGTAGTAGTCCAGGGTCAGGCTCAGCGCAGGCGTTACATCGTAGTACACACCAGCCCAGTACAAGTTGTCGCGCACCAGTGTCTGCCCCGGCGCACTCGACCTGGCCCAGCGGTAGCCGCCCATGAAGATGGCCGGGCCGACCGCGTAGCTGACCGCAGCGGCGGCCTTCTTGAAGGTGCCGGTACCGAGGAAGGTGCCGTTGCTGATGATGCTCGGATTCACCTGCCATAGGTCAGGGCGGTGCCAAACGGGCCGGCGGTATAGGACACCCGCGCACCGTAGCCGGTGTCGCGTCGAAACTGGCCGGGCACCTCGCCCTTGCCACCAAGGCTGCTGCCGTTCACGGTGCCGCTGCTTCCACCGGTTCCGAACAAAGACGCCGCTCAGGCCGCCGCTCAGGTCTTCCACGCCGCGCAGGCCCCAGCGTGATCCCGACAGGCCCTCGCCATTGAGGGCGAACCTGTTATCAGCGCCTCCGCTCCGGTTCTTGAAGTTCGTGTCGAATTCAAGGTTGGTGTCCACCGTACCGTACAACGTCATCGAGGATTGCGCGCACGCCGCACCCGCAAAGGTAGCCAGCACCCCCAGCGCGATCAACGACCGGCTGCGCCAGTCGGGTGCCTTTCCGCATGGCATTCGCTGCCTCCCTTCAGGGCACTGTTTAACGACAGCGCCAGTCTCCTCCACGGCCCTGCGCCTGGATGCATCCATCAGCCATCTCCTGTTTTTCAGTTGCATGGCGGCCGCATGAAGAAACCTCTGCCGCACAAGCTTCCTGGACCGTACACGGTCATATGTTGGTGAATCGAGGAATTAAGATAACGGTCGCAATGGTAAATGGAAAGCCAGGTATTCCCTGCGTGCTCAGGGTAGGCCGAAGCCGCAGGTCTTGCCAGGTCGGTTCGAACGGGAACAGGCTGTGCGGTCGTGGAAAACAGGGCTGCACGGAGCTGTCTGGATACGCCTGGCGGAGTGGCCGCAAGACATAACGCGGATTCTGTAAAATCGGGTTTGCCGCACCCGGCGCCGTTGAATGGATTGGCGCCTGGCCGGATGGCATCCAGTAACGAAACCCTCAACAGGCAGATGAGAATGGGCAGTGATGGCGATATCGAGCAGGTCTCAACCCGGGGTCGCCCGATCGGCGATCGCGAAGGGAAGCGCAAGGCGCTGCTGAGGGCGGCATCGTCCGTGATTGCGGAGGAGGGATATGCCAATGCATCGCTGCGCAAGGTAGCCAGGCACGCGGGGTACACGACTGGTGCGGTGACCTATTACTTTGCGAACAAGGAAGAGCTGGTCGTTGCGCTGATGGAAAGTGCCTTTGACCGCTTCGAGGCAATGCTGGAGTCCGCACGGGAAAGCGGCGACATCCTGGCACCTTTCGAAAGCTGGTTGAGGCTGACGGATCGCAGCAGAAGATTCTGGCCGGCGACGTCGGAGTTGCTTGCCCAAGGGCGGCACGAGCCGGCCTTCGCTGAAGTCATCGCCAGGCGTTATGCGCGTTATCGCCGCATCCTCGCTTCCCTGGTCAAGGACGCTCAGGAGCGAGGGGCGGTCCGCAACGATATTCCGGCCGATATCCTCACCGACCAGCTCGTCGCCATGGGCGATGGGTGGATGATGATGTACCCGATCGAGCCCAAGCGATTCACGCCCAGGCGGATGCGGGCACTCATTGACGCGCTGGCGGTGTTGATCGCCCCGCTTCCCGGAGAGGCCCGGGATGCCGGGACTCGCTCCAGGCGGGGCTAGCAAGGCGTCAACCAGTCGCAATCAACGACTTGCCATGGCCAATGCGCGAGCGACGTCGACGGCGGCCCTCGCGCCGGTCTCGATGGCACCGTCGATGCCGCCGACACCGATCCCGGCTTGTCAGCGCCTGCGAAATGGATGCGGCCATGGGGTGTTCGCATCAGGGGTGCAGCCTGGGTCAGGTTGCCGGGTCGGTGATGCATCCACCCGCCCCTGGCAAAGGCGTCGTTGGCCCAATCCTGGCAGACCGTGTCCAATACTTCGATGTCCGGAACAAAGTCACGCAGTGCGCGCTGTACGGCCTCGCGATCATTGCCGTCAAGCGCCGACGTATCGCAGCAGAAGCACACCACCAGCGTATCGCCATTGCCGCGCCGTTCGGCATGCGCGGTATTGATGGGATGCTTGCCGACGGGCGCATAAATCACGAAGGGCTCGATCTCGCCCTTGACGCGTACCCAGATCTTGCTGGGCATGATCGGGTTCTTCTGCTCGATCATGGCACGCACGGGTTGCGGCAGCGGCGGCGTGACGGAGAGTTCGTGCAGCATGATGAGCGGCAACGCCACGACGACGTGGCGGGCCCGGATTCGTTGCCCGTCGCGAGTGGTCACCATGACTTCCCGTCCGTTGTCGTCGACAGCGGCCACCGGCGTTGAAAGGCGCAGCTCGGCTCTCGACTCGGCGCTGATGGCGTTGATCAGCCGGCCGGTTCCGCCTTCGATCGGCCAATGCCCGGAATTTTCCTTGAAGGCGTTCCAGTCGCCAAAGCAGATCGCGCACCAATACAGGAACTGCGCAAGTCCCTGCTCGTGTTCGGAGCAAACCAGGATGGACATCGCGTTGACCAGCAGATCCCGGTCGATGCGCTGGAGGAAGCGGTCATACTTGAGCCCCTGCGCTCCCGCGAGATAACCTGCATTGCGGCTGCTCGCGCCGGAGCCGGCAAAGTCGGGCTCGAGGACGACCACCTTCACCTTGTGCCGGGCCAGCTCCAGCGCCGCGCACAGCCCGGCAAAGCCGGCGCCGATGATGACCACGTCGGCATTCGTGTGGCCATCGAGCTGTGGCTGCAGGCCCGCCGGCCATTCTGTCCATCCGCCTAACGTTCGGTAAGTCTTGAGGTTCTTGGTCACTTTGCTGTTCTCCAATGGCTTGGTCGAACACCGCTGCCGGTCAGGCGGCCACGCGCGTGTCCTGGGATGAACGCATTCCCGCCCCAGCGGCGGAGTTTTCACCGGCGACGGCTTCGAGCGAGCGGTTGGTGGTACGCGGGCCGAACAGCGCGACGGGGATGGAAAAGACGATGTAGCAGGCGGCCGCCGCGAGCATCACGCCCCCCATGCCGCCCGCGGCGATCAGCACCCAGCTGGTGGCCGAGAGGCCCAGCACGACCAGCGGCAGGGCGCTGAGCACGGACACGGCCAGGATGGTCGACTTGCGCTCATACCGGTCCAGCGACGCCATGGCAAGGAACGGCGTGGCGCAATAGATCACGTTCCAGAGGAACGTGATGTAGTACGCATGCTCCTCGGAATATTTGAGGCTGTAGACCAGCGCGTAGGCGCCCCATTGCGCAAACAGGTAATAGGCCAGGGTGGATTTCCAGCGAATTCTTCTTCGGGATGGGCTGGAAGGTGATCCATGCGTTGCCCCAGTGCCTGCCGGCCCACGGCAGGTTCGCGGTGTCCTGGTGCCACGGCCCGCGGCCGCTCATGCCCCCATCCTTGGCGAACACCTACTCGGCGAAGTACCAGACGTGCTCCGAACCCCACGGACAATAACTCGCCACGCGAATTAAAACAACATGTGTTGTGTTAAATTGTGCGGGCGCGGCGCTGTCCTTGCAGCGGGCAGGGAAGCTTCTGCGGACCAGGGTGGCAAAGGCCGGCCAAATGTGCCCGTCAGCACAGATCGGGAGCCGGCCGGTCTTGCGCCTGCCTTGACGCCCCCGGCATTGGTGTAGCACCATCGTTTGCTAGCAAAACCTGGTCGACCTCGCCATGAACGAACCGCTCAAACCTTCGTCCGCCATCGCCAATGAATGGCAGTCACCGCCGGACCGCACCAGCGTGACTGACGACGCGCATGTCGAAGACATCATCCCGCTGCCGCCGCCCGAACACCTGATTCGTTTTTTCCCGATCCGGAACACGGCGGTCGAGTCGCTGATCACGCAGACGCGCCAGCGTATCGCGCGGATCCAGCATGGAGAGGACGACCGCTTGCTGGTGATCATGGGACCGTGCTCGATCCACGACCCGCAGGCGGCGCTCGAGTATGCGCGGCTGTTGCTGGCGCAACGGCAGCGCCATGCCGGGACGCTCGAGATCGTGATGCGCGTGTATTTCGAGAAGCCCCGGACTACGGTCGGCTGGAAAGGGCTGATCAATGACCCTTATCTGGACGAGAGCTATCGTATCGACGAAGGCCTGCGCATTGCGCGCAGCCTGCTGGTCGACATCAACCGCCTCGGCCTGCCGGCGGCCGGCGAGCTGCTCGACGTGATCTCGCCGCAGTACATAGGCGACCTGATCTGCTGGGGCGCGATCGGCGCCCGCACCACGGAAAGCCAGGTGCATCGCGAGCTGGCTTCGGGTATTTCAGCGCCGATCGGCTTCAAGAATGGCACCGACGGAAATATCCGGATTGCGATCGACGCGATCCAGGCCGCCTCGCGTCCGCACCATTTCCTGGGCGTGCACAAGAACGGCCAGGTCGCGACGGTGCACACCAAGGGCAATCCGGATTGCCACGTCATTCTGCGCGGCGGCAAGGTCCCCAACTACGATGCGGATTCCGTGGCGGCGGCCTGCCGCGAGCTGCAGGCGGCAGGGCTGGGCAACGCGCTGATGGTGGATTTCAGTCACGCCAACAGCAGCAAGCAGCATGAGCGGCAACTGGACGTGGCGCGCGACGTGGCGCAGCAGATTCGCAGCGGCAGCCGCTCCATCTTCGGGGTCATGGTCGAGAGCAATCTGGTGGCCGGCGCGCAGAAGTTCACCCCCGGGCAGCACAGCCCTTCCGCCTTGACCTACGGGAAGAGTATTACCGATGCCTGCATCGGCTGGGATGATTCGCTGGCAATGCTGGAATTGCTCGGCGAAGCGGTCAATGAACGGCGCGGGCACAAGCGCAGTTCTTAGCCCGCAAGCTCCCTCCCTGGCGGGCCATCCCACGCCGGCCGGTCAGCGCCCTCGTCGCTTCAACCGGCCGTACCCGCCTTCGCCTCGGCCGCGATCTGCCGGATCGCCTGCTCGAACGCTTCGACCGGCTGCCCGCCGGTTACCAGGTAGCGGTTGTTGAAGATCGCCGAGGGCACCGACTGGATGCCCATCTGCTGGTACTGGCGCTCTTCGGCGCGCACCTCGTCGGCGTACTGGCCGCTTTCCAGCACCTGGCGGGCACCGTCGGCATCCAGGCCGACCGACGCCGCCGCCTCGAGCAGCACGGCATGGTTGCCTGGATCCTTGCCATCGGTATGGTAGGCGCGCAGAAGCGCCAGCTTCAGCGGGACTTGCTTGCCCTGCAGGCCGGCCCAGTGCAGCAGCCGGTGCGCGTCGAAAGTGTTGTAGACGAAGGCGCGCTCGCCGAAGGTGAAGCCTACGCCGGCGCCGCGCTCGCGGATCATGGCCTGGGTTTCGGCGATCTGCGCGGGCGTGCGGCCATATTTCTTGCCGAGGTAGTCGACGATGGCCTGGCCTTCGGGGCCCATGTCAGGGTTCAGCTCGAAGGGATGCAGCACGATCTCGGCGTCGACCTCGTCGCCCAGGCGCTGCAATGCCAGCTGGAGCGAAGACAGTCCGATGGCGCACCAGGGGCAGGCGATGTCGGAGACGAAGTCGATTCTGAGGGGTTGGGTCATGGCGATTTCCTGGCAGGCTCAAACGGGATGTTGGCCGACAGGGTAGCCTGACTTGCGGATCTTCGCTGGAAGGGTCTTTTTGCCGCGGCCGGGCTGGCGGGCCCGGCCGGCAGCGGCGTGTCAGTCCCAGTGGCGGCCCGGACCACGGTGATCGTGGTGGCCGTCATGGCGACGGGCCCACTCGCGCTCGCGCCATTCGCGGCGGGCTTCACGGTATTCCGCGCGGTGATAGCCGGGCCGATAGTCGGCGTGATAGCCGGCATGATAGTCGGGGCGATAGCGCACCGGCACCGGGGCTACCACCACCGGGCGCGCCGGAGCATAGGCGACGGGGGCAGGGGCATACGCAACCGGCGCCGGCGCGTAGACCGGAGCCGGGCGGTACACCGGCGCCGGCTCGGCCACCACGACGGCGGGCGCGCCGATATTGATGCCGACGTTGACACCGGCATGGGCTGCGGCGCTCGCCGCCAGCAATGCACCGCCTGCTACTGCCATTGCTAGGATTCGTTTCATGGCTGCCTCCCAAGGGGCGTTGGACATGGGCTCACTGTAGGGGCAGGGTCCGTAATATTGGGCGCTCGAAGTGTTGCAAGTGTGACGTGGTGTAACCTGTCCACGCAGCCGCGGGCCTGTATCATGCAGCCTCGCAGTTCATTGCCCCGTGTTGCCCATGCGTCGTACCGTCTTGTCCGCCGTCCCCGTCCTGGCCTTATCCGTCCTTGCCGCAATGCCCGCCGTGGCGCACGCCGGGCCTGACCTGCAGGCGGGCAAGGCACTGTTTGCCACGCGCTGCGCGTCGTGCCACTACGTCGGCCGCAATGCGCGCGGCGCGTTCGGCCCGCAGTTGAATGGCATCTTCGGGCGCCAGGCGGGCAGCACGACGGACTTCCAGTATTCGGAAGCGATGCGCACATCCAGGGTGGTTTGGTCGCATGACACGTTGAGCGCCTTCCTGCGTTCGCCGGCCAAGGTCGTGCCGGGCACCAAGATGCGGTTCTGGGGCATGGGCAACGACAAGCAGATCGAAGACCTGCTCGGCTACCTGCAGACCTTCCGCTAGGGCGTTCGCCTATAAGGCGTCCGCTTATTCCTGTTCGCCGGGGAAATGCGGCCCCGGCCCTGCTCCGGCCAGCGCATCCTGCGGATTGCGCAGCGGGCACGCCTTCAGCGACAGACAGCCGCACCCGATGCAGCCATCGAGCTGGTCGCGCAGCATCGTCAGGGTGCGGATGCGTTCATCCAGGTCATCGCGCCAGCTGGCCGACAGCCGCCGCCAGTCCGCCACCGTCGGCGCGCGCCCATCGGGCAGCTTCTGCATTGCCGCCGCGATCACCGCCAGCGGCAGCCCCATGCGCTGCGCCACGCGGATCACCGCCAGCCGCCGCAGCACCGCGCGCGCATAGCGGCGCTGGTTGCCGCCGCTGCGCGTGCTGGCGATCAATCCGCGGGATTCATAGAAATGCAGCGCCGAAACCGCAATGCCGGTGCGTTCGGCCACCTGGCCGACCGACAGCAGTTCTTCGGCAGGTCCTGGCCGGCGCCGGCGCGGCGCACCGGCCGTGGCAGGGGCGGCGGAAACGGGTCTGGAAGTCTTGGGCATGGCCGGGAGCGGACGGTGGCAGGCGGCAGCGGGAATGCCCATGCTACCACCATGGCCGCGCTTGACCTTAACCTAACTTGAGGTTTGATACTTGCGGCTCCATTGTTCGCCTTTGCTCAACACAGAGTTGATGACCATGCTGACGCTTGCCCGCCCCAATGCTTCGCTGAACCTGATCAATCCCCCCGCGCTGTACGACCCGCGTCCCAATGGTTATTCGCATGTGGCCGTGGTGGAAGGGCCAGCCCGCATTGTCTACGTGGCCGGGCAGGGCGGCGAAGATGCGGCCGGCTGCCTGGCTGCGGATTTCCCCCGGCAGGTGGCGCGGGCCATGCAGAACCTGCGCACTGCGCTGCAGGCCGCGGGCGCCGACGTTGGCGATGTCGCCAAGCTGACGGTGCTGGTGGTCGACCACTCGCACGACCGCCTGCGCATCTTCGGCGCCGCGCTGCGCGAGATGTGGGGCGACCGGCCGGCGCCGGCCTGCACGCTGATCCCGGTGCCGCGGCTGGCGCTCGACAACATGCTGTTCGAGATCGAAGCCACCGCGGTGCTGCCCGGCTGAGCCGCGCGGGCAGCCGCCGCGTGCGTTACTGCTGCGCGCGTGGCGCCGCGCTGAAGGTCTTGTTGACGATCTTCCACGCGCCGTCGATCTGCAGCAGCGTCATGTAGTCGGTAAAGACCACGTCCGGATGCTCCAGTACGACCTTGGCCACGCCGGCATTGCCGACCACGTCGAACTGGGTGATGGCGCGCCGGCGCTGCGCTTCGTCGGCCGGCGGATGGCCGGGGCAGCGCGCGGCGATAAAGTCTTCCACCGTCAGCGAATGCAGCTTCCCGTCGCGGAACGAGACGATGCGGGCGTCGGCGTGGAAGGCGCGGCGCATTACCTCGGGGTTGCCGGTGGCGTGGCCTTGCAGGTAGTCCTCGATCGGGGCCAGGGCGGCGGTGTGGCGGGAAGTCAGGCCGGTTGCACTGTAGGTCATGGGTCTCCTCCAAGACTGGGGCGGCGCGGAAAGCACCCGGCCGCTGCATTGAAAGCCTTGATTGTATTCTAGTTTTGTATGCAAAAAAACAGCCGGGATTGCGCCCATCATAGCGACGCGGCGATCCGCTCCCGCAACCAGCGGTGTGCCGGGTCGCGATGCACGCGCTCATGCCACAGCATCGACATCTCGTAGCCCGGCACCTCGACAGGCGGTTCGACCACGCGCAGTCCCGGCGCGTCGCGCACCAGCCGCTGCGGCACCATTGCCACCAGGTCGGTGTTCGCCAGCACGGCGGTGACGAAGAGGAAGTGTGGCACCGACAGCACCACGCGGCGCTGCATGCCGGCCAGCGCCAGCGCCTCGTCGGTGACGCCGGAGAAACCGCCGCCGTCGGGCGACACCATCACATGCTCGAGCGCGCAGAACTGCGCCAGCGTCGGCCGCCGCTTCAGCCGGGGATGGCCGGTGCGGCCTGCCAGCACATAGCGCTCGGTGAACAGGGCGCGCCGGTGCAGCGCAGGCGGTGAGCCTTCGGTCGTGTGGAAGGCGAGGTCCAGCTCGCCCTGTTCGCACTGGCGGGCGATGCGCGACGGCACCATTTCCAGCACCGCCAGCCGCGCGCCCGGCGCGGCGGTGCGCAGCGCCTGCATGGCCGGCAGCACGATGGTCGATTCGCCGTAGTCGGTTGCCGCCACGCGCCAGGTATGCGTGGAGGCGGCGGGATCGAACGGGGTGTCGGGCGACACCGCGTGCTCCAGCGCGGCCAGCGCTTCGCGCAGCGGCTCGCGCAGGGACTCGGCCTTCGCCGTCGGCCGCATGCCGCGAGGTCCGGGCAGCAGCAACGGATCGCCGAAGTAGTCGCGCAGCTTGGCCAGGTGGACGCTGACCGATGGCTGCGAGAAGTGCAGGCGTTGCGCGGCGCGGGTCACGTTGTGCTCGGACAGCAGCACGTCCAGCGTGACCAGCAGGTTGAGGTCAAGCCGCCTGAGATTAGTCATGGCAATACCTGTGATATTGGATATTCATTTCCAATATACTTTGCCACGGCCTAAGCTGGCTTTTCCCGAACAATGCCTATGCAAGGAAGCCGCTGTCATGAACGTTCTGATCGTCTATGCACACCCCGAACCCACATCGCTCAACGGCGCCATCCGCGATTTCGCGGTGCAGCGGCTGAGCGATGCCGGACACCAGGTCCAGGTATCCGACCTGTACGCAATGCAATGGAAAGCCCAGCTCGATGCGGCCGACAGCAAGGCGCGCCGCGGCGACGCGCCGTTCCATCCGTCGTTCGATTCAAAGCATGCGTTCGAGAACGGCCTGCAAAGCGACGACATTGCGCGCGAGCAGGACAAGCTGCGATGGGCCGATACGGTGATCCTGCAATTCCCGCTGTGGTGGTTCTCGATGCCGGCGATCCTGAAAGGCTGGATCGAGCGTGTCTACGCCTATGGCTTCGCCTACGGCGTGGGCGAGCACTCGGACGAACGCTGGGGCGACCGCTACGGCGAAGGCATGCTCGCCGGCAAGCGCGCGATGCTGGTCGTCACCACCGGCGGATGGGCATCGCACTACAGCGCGCGCGGCATCAACGGGCCGATCGACGACGTCCTGTTCCCGATCCAGCACGGCATCCTGTACTACCCCGGCTTCGACGTGTTGCCGCCGTTCGTGGTGTACCGGACCAGCCGGGTCGATGACGCGCGCTTCGCCGCGATCCGCGAAGAACTGGGCCAGCGCCTCGATACGCTGGCCACCACGGCGCCGATTGCGTTCCGGCCGCAGAACGCTGGCGACTATCAGATTCCGGCGCTGACGCTGCGCGAAGACGTGGCGCCCGGCCTGGCAGGGTTTGGCGCGCACGTCGCATAAGCCGCGCGCTGCAACGGCAGGCACGGGGCCTGCGCCATCATTCCGCGCGGATATCCGCGCGCGCGGCCACGGCGCGCATCTCCGGCAGCTCCTTCTCGACCCGCGCCCGCGCCGCGGCGCCGCTGCCGTAGGCCGGCGTCAGCGCCAGCTCGACCATGCGAGCGCGCGTGGCCGGCGCATTGGCGACTTCGGCCAGCGCCTTTTCCAGCTTCTGCTGCACCGGCGCGGGCAGTCCGGCCGGCGCCAGCAGCGCGAACCAGGTGCCCATCTGGAAGCCGGGGTAGCCGCTTTCCGCCACCGTTGGCACCTGCGGCAGCGCCGGCAGCCGCTGGGGCGACAGCACCGCCACCGGCCGGATCTTGCCACCCTTGATCAGCGGCAGGCTGGCCACCACGGTATCGACCGCCACCTGCACCTGCCCGCCGGTGAGCGCGGTCAGGCTCGGCGCGCTGCCATTGAAGGGAACGTGGACCATGCGGATCCCGGTGGCGGACTTGAGCATTTCGCCGCCGAAATGCACCGACGAACCCGTGCCGAACGAGCCATAGGAGAACTTGTCGGGATGGGCTTTGGCCTGCGTCACCAGGTCTTTCAGCGAGTTGATCTGCGCATCGGGATTGGCAACCAGCACGAGGCTCATGTCGGCGACCAGGCCCAGCGGCGTGAAGCTCTTGATCGGGTCATAACCCAGGTGCTGCCGGATCGCCGGGTTCAGCGTCAGCGTGGTGCTGGCCGCCAGCAGCAGGGTGTAGCCGTCGGGCGCGGCCTTGGCGACCTGGCTGGCGCCGACCACAGTGCTGGCGCCGGGCTTGTTCTCGACCACCACCGGCTGGCCCAGTTTTTCGCCGAGGCCGACGGCGAGCAGCCGGCCCAGGAGATCGGTGGCGCCGCCGGCGGCGAACGGCACCACCAGCCGCAGCGGGCGCTCGGGCCAGGCCGGCGCTTGCGCCATGGCAGGCGCCGTGGCCATTGCCGCGCTGAATGCGGCACAGGCGAGGAACAGCTTCGGGGGCATTGCGGTCATCGGAATCACTCCTGCCGGCAGTTGTAGGAAAGCGAAGCGTGGGCGCTGGCCCGGATCAGGCCGGGCCGCGTGGTGTCGTGATGGTGGGTGGTGTGATGTGGTACTAGGCTGCGCGGTCCAGCCACGGGCTGCGCACGCGCGAGAAGCCGCCGGCCTGGTCGTAGGCATGGCCCAGCTGCAGCACCGCCGCGTCGGCCTGAGCCGGCCCGATGATCTGGATGCCCGCGGGCAGCCCCTGCGGGCCAAAGCCTGCGGGCGCGGCCAGCGCCGGCAGCCCGGCCATGGTGGCCGGCACCACGACCTGCATCCAGCGGTGGTAGGTGTCCATGTCGCGGCCGCCGACCGTGCGCGGCCACTCCCATCCGGCGTCGAACGGGAATACCTGCGCTGCCGGCAGCACCAGATAGTCGAAACGCTCGAACAGCGAGCGCAGCGCCTGGTACCACGCGCTGCGCTCGCACAGGGCTTCGTAGACGCGCGTGCCGGGCAGCGCCAGGCCGCGCTCGATTTCCCAGGCTGCCTCGGGCTTGAGCAATGCGCGCGTGGCCGGGTCGCGGTACAGCGCGGCATTGGCGCCTGCCACCGAGAAGCTGCGCAGGTCGATCCACGCATGCCACAGGCGCTCCAGCTCGAAATCCGGCAGTGCGGCGTCGACGTCGCAGCCGAGCGCGCGGAAGTGGTCCAGCGCCTGCGCGCAGGTTTCGAGCACACCGGGCTCGGTCGGCAAGTGGCCGCCCAGGTCGCCAAGCCAGCCCACGCGCACACCTTTCCAGTCGCGCGCGGGCGGCAGCTTGAAGGCGCCGGGCGCTTCGGCGCGGCGCGTCAACGGCATGCGCGCATCGAAGCCGGCCTGCACCGACAGCAGCAGCGCCAGGTCGGGCACGTTGCGCGCCATCGGCCCGGCCACGCTGAACTGCTGGAAGAAGACCTCGTCGGCGGGGCCATGCGGCACGCAGCCGACCGAGGTGCGCAGCCCATACACCTGGTTGAATGCCGCCGGCGTGCGCAGCGAGCCCATCATGTCCGAACCATCCGCCACCGGCAGCATGTGCAGCGCCACGGCCACCGCGGCGCCGCCGGAGCTGCCGCCGGCCGAGCGCGCCGGGTCGAAGGCATTGCGGGTGGTGCCGTAGACGGAGTTGTAGGTATGGCCGCCCAGGCCGAACTCGGGCGAGTTGGTGCGGCCGATAAAGACCGAGCCCGCGGCGCGCATGCGCTCGAAGATCGCCGCATCGCTCTGGGTGACCTGCCCGGCAAAGATCGGCGAGCCCTTGGTGGTTACCATGCCCGCCGCCGGGCTGATGTCCTTGGGCGCTTGCGGAAAGCCGTGCAGCGGGCCGCGGCTGTCGCCACGCGCCAGTTCGGCGTCGAGCGCTTGCGCCTGCGCGCGCACTGCATCACGGTCGGCCGGCGCGACGATGGCATTGACGCGCGGGTTGTGGCGGTCGACCTGGCCGAGGAAGGCGTCCAGCACCTCCACGCAAGAGACCTCGCGGGCATGGATGGCGCGCGACAGGGCGACGGCATCGAGTTCGGTGATCGGGTCGGTGGAAAGCGCGGTGGAAGGCGCGGTGGAAGGCATATTCGCCATGGGTTCTCCCGATGTCTCCTGTGGTGTCGGGAAAAAGCATACGGGCGCGGCGGGGCTTTACGCAATCGATGATTTTTTCAAATATCCTTGCGTAAAACGCAAAGCAGCGGAGCGCTGCACCGCCGCAATCCAGGAGCCGCCCATGCTGTCGCACCGCCTGCAAGACACCTCGTTGCGCTACTTCCTGGAGGTGGTGCGCAGCGGCTCGCTGACCGAGGCGGCGCAGCGCCTGAGCGTGACTGTGTCGGCGGTCAGCCGGCAGGTCGCGGCACTGGAGGCGCTGCTGGGCGTGCCGCTGTTCGACCGGCGCCCGCGCGGCATGGTCGTCAGCGCGGCCGGCGAACTGCTCGCCGCCTATGCGCTGCGCGGCGCCCTGGAAGCGGACCGCGTGGTGGCGGAGATCGCCGCGCTGCAGGGGCTGCGCCGTGGCCGCGTGCGCGTTGCGAGCTCCGCCGGGTTTGCCATCGAGTTCCTGCCGCGCATCATCGCAGAGTTTCGCCAGCGCTATCCGGGGCTGCAATTCCATGTGCGCGTGGCGGCGCCGGCGGAGGTGACCGGCATCGTGCTGCATGGCGACGCGGACATCGGCATTACCTACAGCCGCGCGGCCGAGCAAGGCATCCGCATCGAGCATCGCCAGCCCGCGCCGGTCATCGCCATCATGCCGCCCGACCACCCGCTTGCGCGCTTTCGCAGCATCACGCTGGCGCAGATGCAGCCGTACCCGCTGGCGCTGCCGGAAGGCGACAACACCGTGCGCCAGCTGTTCGACATTGCCTGCGGCGAGCGCGGCATCGTGTTCGAGCCGGTGTTGGTGACCAACCACTTCGAGACGCTGACCAGCTTCGTGCTGCACGGCGGCGGGCTGTCGATCTCGGGCACGGTGACCGTAGGCGAACGCCTGCGGCGCGGCGAACTGCATGCCGCGGCCATCCGCGAGCGCGGCATGCGCAGCCGTGCGGTCGAATTGCAGACGCTGGCTGGCCGCACGTTGCCCGAGGGCGTGCGCGCCTTCCTGGGCTTCGCCCGGGAGCGCCTTGCGGCCGAGATGGGCGCGGCGGCCTGAATCCTGCGCTGGCCTATGCCGGGCGCTTGCGCCGGGCGGCGGGCCGGTTCAGCACCACCCACGCCGGTGCATGATCGCTGGGATGATCCTCGCCTCGGACCCAGGTGTCGACGCCCGCATCGCGCAGCCGCGGAGCCAGGTCCGCGCTCAGCAACAGGTGGTCGATGCGCAGCCCGGAATTGGTCTGCCAGTGCTGGCGGAAATAATCCCAGAAGGTGTAGATGCGTTCCTCGCCATAGTGCGTGCGCAATGCATCGGTCCAGCCTTGCGCCAGCAGGCGTGCGTAGGCCTCGCGGCTTTCCGGCTGCAGCAGCGCGTCCTTGCGCCACGAGCGCGGGTTGTAGATGTCTTCGTCGGTGGGGACCACGTTGTAGTCGCCCGCCAGCACCACCGGATGGCCGCTGTCGAACAGCGTCTGCGCATGGTCGATCAGCCGCGCGAACCAGGCCAGCTTGTAGTCGAACCTGGGGCCGGGCTGCGGATTGCCGTTGGGCAGGTACAGGCAGCCGACCAGGATCCCGTGCACGGCTGCCTCCAGGTAGCGGCTGTGGCTGTCGTCGGGATCGCCGGGCAGGCCGCGGCGCACTTCCACCGGCTCGGCGCCGCGCGCCAGGATGGCAACGCCGTTCCAGGACTTCTGGCCGTGCCAGATGGCGCCGTAGCCGGCCTCGCGCAGTTCGCGCGCGGGAAAGCTCTCGTCGGCGGTCTTCAGTTCCTGCAGGCACGCCACGTCGGGCGCCTCGCGCTCCAGCCAGTGGCGCAGCGCGCCGATCCGGCTGCGGATGCCGTTGATATTGAACGTGGCGATCTTGATGGCGGGCATGGGCACCTTGCGCGTTGGAACGAGGCCGGCCGGCACAAGTGCCGGCCGGGGCATCTGCGGCGCGCGCCGGCACTACGCCGGCGCGCTGCTGCGGCACATCACGCGCGCCACGTGCTGCCGGTCGCCTCGGACGTGGCCGTGCTGCCGGCGCTGGTGCCGTGGCCCTCGCGCCGCACCCGGATGTCGTTGTTGACTTCCTTCACGCCGTAGGTGCCGTCGGCCAGGTCCTCGATGTAGTACTTCTGGCCGCGTTCGCGCACAGAACCCGTCAGCGACACCACGCCTTCCTTGACGTCGACGCTGACATCGCTGACGTCCACGCCGCGCGCGTAGCTGAGCCGCTCGCAGATCTGGTCGCGGATGCGGTCGTCGCTGCGCTGGTAGCCGCGCGGGCCAGCCTTGCGCTCGTGCTCGCGCTGGTCGGTGCCGAACAGGTCGCCGACCGCCTCGCCGATGCGGCGGCCAAGGTTGTAGAGCACGCCGTGGTCTTCGCGGTCGTCGTCGCGATAGCCTTCCCGGTCATCGGTTTCCCAGCCACGCTGGCGCGCCGCCTCGCGGCTGTAGCGCTGGCCAAAGCGCCGTTCGTCTTCGCGCTCGTCGCGGTCCTCGGTCCAGTAGCGGGTGTCGCTGCGCAGGTCGCGGAAGTAGCGGTCGCGGTTGCGGTCGCGAGCCGACTCATACGGGTCGCGGGCGCGGTCAGCGCTTTCCCGCCACTGGCGCTCGGCGTATTCGTCATCGCGCTTCCAGGCTTGCGGGTCGCGCCATTCGCCGGCGCGTTCCCAGCCATAGCCACCGTTCAGGCCGTAGCGCAGGCTGCTGCCGGCACGGCGGCGATAGCGATCTTCGTTCTCGTCGCGCTCATACCGGCGCCCTTCATAGCCTTGGTATTCCTGAGACCCCTGGTAGCCCTGCTGGCTTTGATAGTCCTGGCCACCGCGCCGGGCGCGCTGCTGGAGCTGGCCGCGGTACTCGCTGCCGTAACTGCCGCGGTAGTCGCCGCGGCTGCTGCCGTACTCACCTTGCGTCGGCCGCTCCGGATACCGGCCGGCGCCGTACTCTCCACTATAGCCGCTGCCCTGGCGCGCAGGACCGCCGTAGCTGGTCTGGCCCGGCGTCAGTTGCTGGCGACGGCGCTGCGCCTCCTGCCAGCGATCGCGTTCGGATTCCGGTTGCCAGTCGTCGTCGTCCCACGCCTGGCGGCGTTGGCGTTCGTCGTAGTAGTAGCTCATGCTGGTTTCCTGATATGTGAATGGCGCCATACGCGGACGGGCGCAACAATGTCCGCATTCCGCTGGCGGGTTATCAGGAGCGGCAAGATTCATACCGTGCGGCAGGCCCGCGCCTGCGGCGCAGTTGGCGCCGCAGGCCATGCAAGCCTTGCAGACCTTGTAAGGGATGCAGGCGCGAAACGGGAAAAAATGCCGCGATGTGCACAACGGCGTGGACTGGTGGGGGACTAGCGGACGAAAGGCAGCGTCAGCAACTCATTTCGCAGCGCGGCGTTGGCGCGCTCGCGGCCCGACTCCACAGGTTCGGCTGGCCAGGGCGACGGATTCGCCACGCCGCCATGTTCGGCATCGAAGGCGGGATACTCGCGGCTCCAGGCGAGGGAGCATTCGCCGTGGCGCGCCTTGAGCAGCGCCGGCCGCGCCTTGCTGCCAGTGGAGAATTCCGCGCCGGGGTCGACCAGCGGCGCGGCCAGCCCCTGAACATAGATGGTCTTGGGCAGCGAAGCCCAGTAGCGCGTGTCGGCCTCGGCATTGGCCGCACGCGACAATGCGCCCGCGGCCACGCCGAGCAGCGAGCCGGCCGCGCCCGCGGCGCCAAGTCCCTGCGCCAGCGAGGCATTGGCGCCGTTGGCGCTGCCGGCCGCGGACATGGCCGCGTTCATCAGGCCTGCCGACAACGCGCCGGCTGCGTCGGCGACGGTGGCGGCGTTTTCCTTGAACACGGCCTTGCCGTCCAGGATGCCCTGTATCGGCCGCCCGCCGCGCGTCATGGCGACCTGGTCAAGATCCGCCGCCGTGCCGGCAGCCAGCGCCCCCGCATTGCCGGCCGCCGCGTAGGCAATGCGCGGCGCTCCGCCAGCGCTGCCCTGCGGCAGGAAGCCGAGGATGCTTTTAGTATCGCCGAGCGTTACCTTTTCCGGCCCGATGCCTTGCTCGAACACGCTCAGGTGTCGGGGCAGCGCCGTGCGCGCCTGTGCAAGGAAAGGCGATGTGCCCCTGGCTGCGCGGCCCGCCAGTTCCGCGGCGCGGGCGCCGTCACCATCGCACTGCGACGCCCACGCGGCCAGCCATACCATCAGCGAGAAGCCACCCTGGCCGCCGTCGTAGCGCTCGTACTGGCCGAAGGCGTTCTGGATATCGGCCTGCAGGAAGGCCGCGCGCGCGTTCTGGTAATCGCCCGCGGCAGCATAGAGCAGGCCGCGGTAGTAGAAGGTCATGGCGCGCTCGTACGGCTCGCCCTTGAAGTCCTTCACGCTTTCCGCCGACCACAGCGACCTGGCCTGCTGCGCATGGGGATCGTCGGCGTAGATGCGCAGGATGCGCGCGGCGGCCATGTCGAAGGCGCGCTCGGCCACGCGCGGCTGGCCGGCTTCGAGCGCGGCGAGGCCGAGCAGGTCCAGGTTCAGCACCGCATTCCATTCGCCCTCCATGTAGAGCGTATGCAGGATGCGCTGCAGCCCGGCGGGTTTGTCGGCGACGTAGCGGTCGGCTTCGGCGGCAAGCCGCTGCTCGTCGCCGCCGAACCATGCCGCCGCGGCCGGCACCGGTGCGGCGAGCGCAAGCGCGAGCACGGCGGCGCCGGCGCGGCGCAGCGCGTGCAATATCGGGCGGGGTCGCATGGCCGTGCTTAGTGGTGGCCAGGCTGGACCAGCGGCGCCGCGTTCTCGCGCAGGTCGGCGAGTTCCTGCTCGCTGGGCAGCTGGTAGCGTACGTTCATGGTGAAGCCGATGGCCTGGCCCGGCTCGAGCACCACCCGCTGGAAGGTGTACTTCTGCACCTGGTCCAGGCGCTCATGCCGCATCGGCACCTGCTCGTCGGAGCGCGAATAGTTGTCCATCGCCAGCGTTACCAGCGACAGGAAAGGCAGTCCGCTGAGCACGCCCTTGACCATGGTCTGGTCGGTGTACTTGTTGGCGGGGCCCAGTCTGACCAGCTCGAGTTCAGCCGGGAGCAGGTCGTAGACCGTCAGGTCGCCGCGGAAGGCCTTCTCGCCGCGGTTGAAGGCCAGGAAATGGATGGTGCGGTTGAATTCGTTCGGATCCTTGCTGTGCAGGTCGAGCAGGATCTCGCGCCGGACAAAGTCGCCGCGATGCAGTTCGCCCTTGAGGAACTCGATCCTGGGCGCGTCCTTGCGGTTGACCGTCAGTTGCCGCTTGATCTCGGCGTGGGTCACGGTGCTGTCTTCATACAGCGTATAGACCAGCGGCGACGAGGCCACCACGATCTTGCTGTTGCCGGGCGACACCGCCACGGTATCGCCCACGTTGAGGCTGGACAGGTCAGCCTTGCCGGCCATGTCGGCGCGCACCAGCGGTGCGCTGTCGCCGCCGGTGCGGGTTGACTTGAGCGCCATCTGCGGGGCGGCGCAGCCGGCAAGCAGCGCCGCCAGGCAGGCGGCAGCGGTCAGTTGGAGTCGGGGCATGAAAAGCATGGATGCACTCAGGGTCGGGATCCTGCGGTGGGATGGAATTCAGGGGCGCGCGGGGCCGGGCAGCACCGGATAGCGCTCGCCGGGGCGATATGGCTGCTGCGCGCGCTGCGCGTCGAGGATCTCGAGCGCGGCGGCCACTGACGCGGCAGCGACGGCGTTCTCGCCGTAGTCGGCCTGCGTGCGGGGCGCCAGCACCAGCGTGCGCCAGGCACTGGGCGGCTCGGCCGGCCCCGGCTGTGCCGCGCTGCGGAAGCGTGTGCGCACCAGCAGCACCACGTCGGTGTCGGTGCAGTTGTAGAAGGCGGCGTGCACCGCGCCCAGCCCGCTGCCGGTGCGGAAGGTGCCGATCTGCTGCACACCGACCATGTCCGCCAGTTCGGGCGACAGGAACGACACCGGCAAGGCCGGGCGGTCCTGCTGCTGCCGCCATGGCGTGCAGCCGGTGTAGGCGGGCGGCGTGGCGGCGCAGCCGGCCAGCGCCAGCACGGCCGCGGCCAGCGCGGCAGCGGCGCGGTGGCGCCGCCGCGCCGCTTCAGCGATAGACGACGTCATCGGCGGCCGCGCGCTGGAATTCATAGATGCCGCTCCAGACCACTTCGCCGGTCTCGACTTCCACCAGCTCGAACGAGATCTGCATGTAGCGCTGCACCATGCCGGTGGCGGCGCTGCGGCTGTCCAGCGAGCCGATGCGCCCCGTCAGCCGGTAGTCCGCCCCGAGCCGCGCGCGTGCCAGGCCCAGCGTGCCGGCATCGGTTGCGCCGCTGCGCTTGAGCTGGCGTTCGCGCTCCACCATGCCGGCCTGCGCACTGATGAACTGGATGCGCGCCTGGGCGGCGCGGTTGAGGTTGATGCGCAGCCGGTCGACGATCAGTTGCCGGTCCATGGGCTGTGCGCTGTCGTTGACGAAGTAAGCGCTGTCCAGCGCAATGCGCGGGCGCTTGCCGTCCGGGCCCGGGGCAAAGCGCGGCTGGGCCAGGATGTCGCGCATCATCAGGTCGGACATCGAGACGATGTCGTGGCCTTCCAGGCCGACGCCTGAGACCGCACCCTTGCGGCCCACGTCCAGGTCGGTGGCAGCCACCCCGGCGGCGTTAGGCGCCGCGGCAAGACAGCCGGCGAGCAGCGCCGGCAGCATCAGTGCCATCCCGCAAGCGGCCATCCCGGCAAGCGGCCGCGTCGCGGCGGCTGCCGGGATGGTGCCCGCGGGTCCCCCCCTGCCTTCCCTGCCGCCTTTGGCGCATGCCTTGGCGGCTCCCCGTGTTGCCGGTGTACCGGCGTTTTGCTTGTCCACGGTTCTTTCCCCGTATTTCCCGATGTCTGCCGCGTGCGTCGTTGGCTGCCCTGCGGCTCTTTTACGGCGATGATAGGAGCGCGTGTTCGGCCGCGCCTCCCTAAAACATGGGATGGGCAAGCGCCGGCGGCTGTGCCATGGATAGGGCTGGTGCAGGCCCGCCGCGGCGGCGCTTGTGTTTACCCTGAAAACCAGACCGTGCCACGCCCGCGACCCCGGGGGATATGTCAGAATCCGCCGGCAACCGTCGCGCCGACGCAACGGCCAGTCCTTCAATCAAACTGGCATGACAAGTACAACCAGAGTCCTGATCGTCGAGGATGACCCGGCGGCCCAGAGCCGCCTGGTCCAGGCCGTCGAGATGCATGCGCCCGCCAGCACCGTGGCCGGATGCGCCGGCAGCGTCGCCGATGCGCTTGCCTGGCTGGCGCTGCACCAGCCCGACGTGCTGCTGTGCGACCTGGGCCTGCCGGACGGCAGCGGCATCGCGGTGATACGCCAGGCGCGCGAACGCTATCCCGCGTGCGAATGCATGGTGGTTACGGTCTTCGGCGACGACCAGCACGTGCTGGCCAGCATCGAGGCCGGCGCCATCGGCTACCTGCTCAAGGACGAGACCACCGACCGCATCGCTGCCTCGATCGGCGAACTGCGCGCCGGCGGCTCGCCGATGAGCCCGCTGATTGCGCGCCAGGTGGTCAACCGCCTGCGCGGCGAGCCAGCCGAGCCCGCCGACGGCGCCGGGCGAGACCACGCCGCTCAGCGCAGCGTGACGCTGTCGGCGCGGGAGAGCGAGATACTCGACCTGATCTCGCGCGGCTACACCTATGCGGAGACCGCGCGCTACGTCGGCCTGAGCGTGCATACCGTGCAATCGCACATCAAGAACATCTACGGCAAGCTGGCGGTGCGCTCGCGCGGCGAAGCCGTGTTCGAGGCGGCCAAGCTAGGCCTGCTCAAGTCCCTGTAGCTTCCCACGCCATGCCGCCGACCTGGCTGCGACTCACCCGGACCGTGCTTGCCGTGCTCGCGGTACTGCTGCCGCTGTCGTGGCTGGCGGCGCCGGCCCGTGGTGCCGCGCCGGACGCGAGCGAAGGGCTGGCGGAACTGGCACAGGCCGTGCGCAGCGCCACGCTGAGCGACGGCAGCGTGCTGCCGGCGCAGCCCCTGACGCTGCCGGACTATTGGGACCGTGCGCTGCCGGGCAAGTCCGGCATGGCAGTCTACGACCTGCGCTTCGACCGCGCCTGGCCGGCGGCGGCAGCGGCAGGCTTGTTCGTGCCGTGGGCAGGCGGCAGCTACGAGGTGCGCCTGAACGGCATCCTGGTGGCGGCTGGCGGCAGCCTGAGCGCGCCGTCATCCGCGCTGGCCAAGCGCCCGTACTATGTGCCTTTGC
The DNA here is from genome assembly GCF_017814975.1 of Cupriavidus consociatus. Lineage (GTDB taxonomy): Bacteria > Pseudomonadota > Gammaproteobacteria > Burkholderiales > Burkholderiaceae > Cupriavidus > Cupriavidus consociatus. The sequence goes on along the minus strand of NZ_JAGIQA010000004.1, from coordinate 230,538 downwards.
CGCCGGAGCTGGTGCGTGAGCACGGCAATACGCTGCGCATCACGGTGGCGGCGCGCGCGTTTTCGCGAGCCGGCCTGCTTCCGGTCACGGTGGGGCCGGCCAAGGCGGTGCGCGCGCGCTACCAGGACGCATTCATGGTGCGTGTGGCCGGGCCCTTCATCGTTGCCGTGCTCAGCGCCGTGCTCGGCGCCATCGCGCTGCTGATCTGGTGGCGCCAGCGCGATCCGCTCTTCGGCCTGTACGGACTGGCCGAGATCGCCTGGAGCGTGCGGCTGCTCGACTATTTTGTCGACGACCTCGCGCTGCCGCCGGAACTGCGCGGCTATATCGTTGCCGCCGCGCGCGAGGTCTTCCTCGGCGCTATCGGCAAGTTCTGCCTGCTGGTGATCCGCGTGCCCTGGCGCTGGCTGCACCGCATGCTTAACGCCTACCTGTGGCTGGCGCTGCCGGTGCTGGCGCCGCTGGCGGCGCTGTCGAGCCATCCGCTGGTGTTTCCGCTGAGCTGGCTGGCCAAGGTCGGCATCATCCTGACGGTGGCGGTCGCGCTGGTATGGGCCGCGCTGCGGCATCCGAGCCGCGAGGCCAGGCTGCTGGCCGCCACCGTGGGCGTGTCGGCGGTGCTGTTCCTGGGCGACTGGCTGCGCGTATGGCTGACCGGCGACTACTACTGGGTGCGCTCGATGACCCGCTATGTCTCGGTGCCGTTCAGCGTGGTCATGGCGTGGATGCTGGTGGAGCGCTACACCAGCGCGGTACGCAGCCTGCAGCGCTCCAACCAGGTGCTGAGCGAGCGTGTGGCGCAGCGCGAGGCCGAGTTGCGCGCGGTCTTCGCTCGCGCGCAGAAGGTCGCCGCCGAGCAGACCGCGCTGCGCGAGCGCAGCCGTATCCTGCGCGACATGCACGACGGCCTCGGCAGCCAGCTGGTCACCACGCTGTCGATGCTGGAGTCAGGCCAGCCCAGCCGCGCGGAGATCGCCGGGCAGGTGCGGCATGCGCTGGACTCGCTGAAGCTCTCCATCGATGCCATGCAGGACACCGGAGGCGACCTCGCGGCGGTGCTGGGCAACCTGCGCTACCGGCTGGGGCCGCGTATCGAAGAGGCCGGCATCGCCATCCACTGGCAGGTCGAGCGGCTGCCGGTGCTGCCCCACTTCACCGCGCGCAAGGTGCAGGAACTGCAGTACCTGCTGCTCGAGGGCATTACCAACGTGCTGCAGCACGCCGGCGCCGGCGCGATCACGCTGGCGGCGCATGCCGACCCGGTGGCGCAGGTGATCCGGATCACGCTGGCCGATGACGGGCGCGGCTTCGACACCGGCGCCACGCGCGGCGGGCGCGGGCTGCGCAATATGCAGGTGCGTGCGGCAGCGATCGGCGGGCGGCTGCAACTGCAATCGGTGCCGGGCCAGACCACGCTGACGATCGAGTTGCCGCTGGCGCCGCCGGCGGGAGAAAAGGAAGACGGCGAGGAAGGGGAGGGGCTGGCACCCCCGGCATGATCGGGCCGTGGCGTCCGTGGCGGCTCATGCCAGGGCGCAGGCCGGGCGATGATCGGAGCGGCCCGCCGTCACCGCCCGCTGGAAGCCTTGCTGACGACTTCCTGGCGGCAGTCTTCGTTGACGAGGTCTTGGCCGGCTTGCTGCTGGCCGCCGTCCTGTCCGGCGCTGCGGCGCTCGCGGTGTTCCGACGGCAGCATCCGCACCGCCAGCGCGGCCAGGGACGTGGCCGTGGCGAGCGCTGCCACGCCCGTCCAGCCGGCATGCGCCAGCGCCAGGCTGCCGAGCGCTGCACCCGCCGCCATGCCGGCGAACATGCAGACGAACAGCACCGCGTTCAGCCGGCTGCGCGCGCCCGGGTCGATGCCATAGACGATGGTCTGGTGCGCGACCAGCGTCACCTGCACGCCCAGGTCGAAGCCGACGGCGGCGGCCACCAGCAGCCCGAGTTGCGCCTGCGGCGACAGCCATGGCGCCAGCAGCATGGCGGCAAAGGACAGCGCGGCGCCGAGCAGGGTCACCGCCTGCGGGCCGCGGCGGTCGGCGATGCGGCCGGCAATCGGGGCGCCCAGCGCGCCTGCCGCACCGGCCAGCCCGAACGCGCCGGCGGCTTCGCTGCCAAGGTGGAACGGGGCGCCATGCAGCATTACCGCCAGCGTCGACCAGAACGCGCTGAAGCCGACCGACAGCAACGCCTGCGCCAGTGCGGCGCGGCGCAGGTCGCCATGCCGGCGCCACAGCGTCAGCAACGAGCCGAGCAGTGCGCGGTAGGGCATCACCGCGGTCGGGGCGAAACGCGGCAGGCTGCGCTGCGCCACCAGCGCCATCGCGGCGATGCTGCCGGCTGCGGCGATCAGCATCGCGCGCCAGCCGAAATGCGCGGCGACAAAGCCGCTGACCACGCGCGATAGCAGGATGCCGAGCAGCAGCCCGGTCATGACCGTGCCCACCACCTTGCCGCGCTGAGAGTCGGGCGCCAGCGTCGCCGCGGCGGGCACGATGTCCTGCGCCATCGTGGCGGACAAGCCGACGGCCAGGCTCGCCGCCAGCAGCATGCCGATGCCGGGCGCCAGCCCGGCCAGCAGCAGGGCGGCCGCCAGTGCCGCCGACTTGGCCAGGATGATGCGGCGGCGGTCGAAGCGGTCGCCGAGCGGTGCCAGCAGCAGAATGCCCAGCGCGTAGCCAAGCTGCGTCAGCGTCGGGATGGCGCCAACGGCCGTGCCGGAGGTGTGCAGGTCCGGCGCCATGATGCCGAGCATGGGCTGGCTGTAGTACAGCGAGGCGACGGCGAGGCCGGCGGCAGTGGCAAGCATCAATACCAGGCGCGCCGGCAGTGGCGCCGGCGACGCGGCCGGCAATGGCGTCGCGGCCGCAGTGGCGGACGAGGTGGAAAGGCAGGACATGGTCGGTATCCCTGAATCTGGTGATTTCGTTGAAAAAGGCAGATCCGCAATCGATGCAATCGGTGCAATGGATGCGATGGATGCAGATCTTGTCCGGCCCTCGCCTTTTCTGGTAGAGGTGTGCGGTGAACAACGGCTATACGAGGCGCGTATGACCAGACCGCGAACCATCGCACGGACCAGGGCACGGGCCGGCAGCCTGGAACCCGCCCCGGCCAGCGCCGGTGCCGACCGCATCGAACTGCTGCAGACCTTCGTGCGCATCGTCGAGGCGGGCAGCCTGTCGCAGGCCGCCGCGCAACTGCGGACCACGCAGCCCACGGTCAGCCGCCGCCTGCAGGCGCTGGAGCGGCAACTGGGCGTGCGCCTGCTGCAGCGCTCCACGCATGCGATGAAGCTGACCGAGGACGGCGAGCGCTGCTACGAACGCGCCAAGGCGCTGGTCGGCGACTGGGCGACGCTCGAGGCCGACCTGCGCGGCGCCGGCTACGCGCCCGAAGGCACGCTGCGCGTGGTGGTGCCGCATGCCTTCGGCCAGGACCTGATGGTGCCGCCGCTGGCGGCCTACATGCGCCAGTACGACCAGGTCGCGGTGGAGTGGCTGCTGCATGACCGCACTCCGGACTTCATCGCCGAGGCCATCGATTGCGCCGTCCATGTCGGCGAAGTGCGCGAGCCTGGACTGGTCGCCGTCAGGCTGGCCGAAGTGCCGCGCCTGGCGGTTGCCGCGCCGGCACTGTTCGCAGGCCGGCGGCTGCCGCGCCAGCCCGAGGAGCTGGAGGCGCTGCCCTGGCTGGCGCTGCACACCTTCTACCGCCAGGCGATGACGCTGTCGCACGCGGCCAGCGGCGACTGCCGCGAACTCCGGTTCCGGCCGCGGCTGAGCACCGACAGCCTGTACGCGTTGCGCGCTGCCGCGCTGCAAGGGCTGGGCGTCGGCGTGGGCTCGGCGTGGATCTTCGCCGCCGACATCGCGCGCGGCGATCTGCTGCATCTGTTGCCCGAGTGGCAGGCCGAGCCGCTGCCGGTCTACCTGGTCTATCCCTACGCCAGCTTCTACCCTGCCAGGCTCAGGTTGTTCATCGATGCGATGCGCGAGGCGGTGCCGGCCATGGCCGGCGTGCAGCCGCCGCGCGCGCGGCGCAAGCAGGCACAGGCCGGGGCCGGCAAATCCAGGGCCGGAAAGCGATAGGCGACGCGCGCGGCGACTGCGCGAAGCGCTCCGGCGGCATCGCCGTCGCTGCGCGTGCAAGCGCGAATTCCTGCCTCCGGCGCGTGCATTTTGCCCTGATGCAGGGCATTTTCTGCACCCCGTTTGCGCATCGTCAAAATGATCGGAATTCGTGCTTCAGGCCTGGAAAACGCAACCGATAGCCGGGGGAAGGCCAATCCCTTGTCAGCCCTTTCCTGCCAGTCCAGCCGAGCCAATGACCGCCTTTTTCCGCCCCGCCGAGCGCCTGATGGCGCGCCTGAACATCAACCAGAAACTGACCCTGATCGCAGTGCTGTTCCTCGTGCCGCTGTGCGGGGCGATGTACGTCGTGCTGCATGGCGCGGCGCAGTCGATCCGCACCACCGACAGCGAACGGCGCGGTCTGGTCATCGTCGGCCACGCGCTCGACTTCATGCGCGAGACGCAGGTCCGGCGCGGTGCGGCGAATACCGTGCTGGCCGGCAACGCCGGCTTCCGGCCGACCTTCGACGCGGCCGACGGCAAGGCCGCGGCCAACCTCGCCGAACTGCTGCGTGCCACCGCCGCCAATCCCGGCTTTGCGCTCGAGCCAGCGGCGCGCAAGCTGGAGCAGGACTGGCAGCACATCCTCGGCCTCGGCCTGAACACCACGGCCGGGCCGCTGTTCGAGCGTCACAGCGCGCTCGTCAGGCAGACGCAGCTGTTCATCGCCGACGTGGCCGACCGCTCGGCGCTCGCGCTCGACGGCGAGGCCGGCGCCTATTACCTGCTCAACCTGTTGGTTGGCCCGATGCCGCGCCTGGCGGAGCACAGCGCGCTGGCGCGCGGGCGCGGCGCCGGCATCATCGCGCAGGGCGGCTATGCCGCGGCCGCGCAGCAGGCCGACCTGGGCGCGCTCGCCGAGCAGATCCAGGAGGGACTGGAAGCCATCCGGCGCGATGTCGCGCGCGTGCGCAGGAATGCGCCGGCACACCAGCCGCAGCTCGATGCGGCCATGCAGCAGCTGACGGCGATGGACAACTTCTACGGCACGCTCAAGGCGCGCATGCTTGGGGCGGGCGGCATCAGCATCGATGCCAAGACCTATTTCGACGAGGCGACCGCGGCGATCAACGGCGTGCTGGCCGCCAACAAGGCGTTCTCCGCAATTGCCGGCGCCATGCTGGCGCAGCGCATCGCCGCGCAGCAGCGCCAGTTCGCGCTGCTGGCGGCGCTGGGCGTGGTCGCGCTGGCCCTTGCCTTCTATTTGTTCGGCGGCTTCAGCCGCGGCATGCGCGGCGACGTGCGCACCGTGGGTGACATGGTCGACCGCATCAATGCCGGCGACCTGAGCCTGCGCATGGCGGTGCACGGCCGCGACGAGTTCAGCGAAGTCAAGCGCCACCTGCTGTCGCTGGTGGACAGCTGGCGCGGGCTGATCGGCGATACCAAGGCCGGCGCGCACAACGTGCTGGCTGCTGCCGGCGAGATCGCGCAGGGCAATATCGACCTGTCGCAGCGCACCGAGGAACAGGCCTCGTCGCTGGAGCAGACCGCGGCCAGCATGGAGCAACTGACCGCCACCGTGCAGCAGAACGCCGGCAGCGCCGGGCAGGCCAGCGAGCTGGCGCGCGAGGCGTCGGACATCGCGCTGGCCGGCGGCGCCGCGGTGGGGCGCATGCAGCAGACCATGCTGGACATCGAGGCCGATTCGCGCCGCATCGTCGACATCATCGCGGTGATCGACGCGATCGCCTTCCAGACCAATATCCTGGCGCTGAACGCCGCGGTGGAAGCGGCGCGCGCGGGCGAGGCCGGGCGCGGCTTCGCCGTGGTGGCGTCCGAGGTGCGCGGGCTGGCGCAGCGCGCCGGCAACTCGGCCCGGGAAATCGGCACGCTGATCTCGCAGTCGGCCCAGCGCGTGGCATCCGGCACGTCGCTGGCGGTGGATGCTGCCGCCAGCATGGACAGCACGGTAGCCGCGATCCGTCGCGTGACGGCGATGATGGACGAGATCAGTCACGCCTCGCGCGAGCAGAGCAGCGGCATCGCGCAGGTCAACCAGGCGGTGGCGCAGATGGATCAGGTCACGCAGCAGAACGCCGCGCTGGTGGAGGAGGCAGCCGCCGCGGCGCAGTCGTTGCAGGCGCAGGCGCAGCAGATGCAGCGCGCGATGGCGGTGTTCCGCACCGAGGCGCAGGCGGCCTGATGACGCTGGCGCGGGTCAGCGCCGCAGTAACCAGATCACGACCGAGACCACCACCGAGACCAGGATGCAGGTCGTGATCGGCAGGTAGAAGCTGAAGCCGTCGCGGACGATATGGATGTCGCCGGGCAGGCGGCCAAGGCGGTCGAACGGCAGCCTGGACAGCCAGGGCCAGGCGGCGCCGGCGGCAAGCAGCACGGCGCCCAGGATGAGGAGCAGGCGTTGCATGGGATGGAGGTCGCGAGGCCATCTTTGAGGCGTTTGACCGGCGGATCGACCCATTGATTCCGGCCTGCTGCGAACGCCCGGCTGGTGAGCACTCTGGGATTTCCAGCGATTCTGGAATGTAAATTGAAGGTTGGCAGTTTTTATATGAAATTTCCTTATTCATATAAGCGAGCCATCTGTAAAATTTCACAGATCTGCGAATTTTTGGAAAAAAATATCATCAGACGCGTTGAAACTTGTTTATAGGACGGTTTAACTGGCAAACCATGGTGAATCCAGTCTCGTCGGGTCACGCATTTTTGCCGGGTTAACGCCAATTCTTGGCCCCGATGCCCGTTGCCTAAGATTCGTTCAAACAGAGAACGTGAGTTCGCTGTTAGAACAATATCGTAGCGCGCCGTACCGCCTGCTTGCGGGTGGCGCGCGCGATTGCCAAGGCAGACGGAGACAACAGTGCCCCAATCCCTCCAATCCAAGGCTGGCGTCGCGGACGTCCAGGCCCTGATCGACGGACAGCGATTCACTGGCTACCAGTGGCTCATCCTTGTGCTTTGCTTCCTGGTGGTCGCCGTCGACGGCTTCGATACCGCCGCCATCGGGTATATCGCGCCGGCGCTGGTGCAGGACTGGGGGATCGAGAAATCGGCCCTCGGCCCCGTCATGAGCGCGGCCCTGTTCGGCCTCGCCTTCGGCGCGATCGTTGCCGGCCCGCTGGCTGACCGCATCGGCCGCAAGAAGGTGCTGGTGCTGTCGGTCTTTTTCTTCGGCGCCTGCAGCCTGGCCACGGCCTTCGCGCCCACGCTGGGCTGGCTGACGGTGCTGCGCTTCCTGACCGGCCTGGGTTTGGGCGCCGCCATGCCAAATGCCGTGACGCTGACCGCCGAGTTCGCGCCGCAACGCCGCCGCGCCGTGCTGGTGAACACCATGTTCTGCGGCTTTCCGCTCGGCTCCGCCGCCGGCGGCTTTGTCGCCGCCGCGATGATCCCGCACTTCGGCTGGCACAGCGTGCTGCTGCTTGGCGGCATCGTGCCGCTTGCGCTCGCGCTGCTGCTGGTGGTGCTGCTGCCTGAGTCGGTGCGCTACATGGTGTTGCGCAACTATCCGGCCGACCAGATCCGCCAGCTGCTGCGGCGCGTGACCGGCGCGGACGTGGGTGAGGCGAACGCCTTCGTCATCGGCGAACAGGCGCCCGCGACCCGCTCCGCCGTCGGCACCGTGCTGGCACCCGGCTATCGCCTGGGTTCGGCGATGCTGTGGTGCACCTACTTCATGGGACTGGTCATCTTCTACCTGCTCACGAGCTGGATGCCCACGCTGATGAAGGACGCCGGCTTCTCGATCCAGCACGCGTCGTTCCTGACGGCGCTGTTCCCGCTCGGCGGCGGCATCGGCACCATCGCGGCCGGCTGGTTCATGGACCGCTTCAATCCGAACAAGGTGATTGCCGTCACCTACGCGGCCACCGGCGTGCTGATCTACGCCGTGGGGCACGGGACCGGCAGCCAGGTGCTGCTCGGCGTGCTGATCTTCCTCGCCGGCACTGCCATGAACGGGGCGCAGTCCTCGATGCCTTCGCTGGCCGCGGCGTTCTACCCGACGCAGGGCCGTGCCACCGGGGTGGCGTGGATGCTTGGCATCGGCCGCTTCGGCGGCATAGCCGGGGCCTTGCTCGGTGCCGAACTGCTGCGCCTGCATCTCGGCTTCGACACCATTTTTACGCTGCTCGCCGTGCCGGCATTCGTGGCCGCCGGTGCGCTGGTGGTCAAGCATTTCAGCGGCAGTCGCGCGCCGGGTGCCGACACCGCCGGCAGCGCAGGCGTGGCGGCTCACTGAACATTCACTGAGCGGCAAGCGGGCGGGCCGCGGCGCGGATGCAGTCCGCCAGCGCTTCGGCCATCGGGCTGAGCGTGCGGTCGCCGTGCCGTAGCAGCCCGATCGGCTCCTCCGTGCCCTGCGTATCGAGCGGCAGGAGGATCAGTTCATCCTCCGCCACCGCGCGCTGCGCGGCGGACAGCGGCGCTGCCCACACGCAGTCGCTGTTGCGGGCCAGCAGCCGTCCGAGGTAGGCATCCGACGTTTCCACGCATCCGCCCGGCAGGGGCAGGCCGTGGCGGGCGAGCAGGCTTTCGGTGTTGTGGCGGGGGATCGAGCCCGCGGCGGGAATCACCAGCGGCCACGCCAGCACGTCAAGCAAGGTTGGCCGCCGCGATACGGCTATGGCGGCAAGAGGATGCCCGGGGCGCACCGCCAGTGCCAGCGAGTCCGGGCCCAGTGATTCGAACCACAGGCTTTCCATGGCAACCGGGTCATCCATCCGGCCAATGACAAGATCCAGCACATCGGCCTTGAGCTGGTCGATCAGGCTGCGGTTCATGCCAGTCTGCACGGCAAGCCCGACCTCGGGGTGCGCGGCGCGAAATCGCAGCAAGGCATCGGTCAGCACCGCCGGCACGACGCTGGGCAGGGCGCCCAGCCGGATGCGCTCCTGTGGCTGCGCCTGCTCGCCGGCCATGCTGTCGGCCGCCGCATCGATATCCGCAAGGATGCGCAGGGCGTGGCGCAGGAAGCGCGTGCCGGCGGTGGTCAGTTCGGTGCCCGCGCGCTGGCGCACCAGCAGGCGTGTGCCGGTCAGTTCCTCGAGCTCGCTCAGGGTCTTGGACACGGCTGGCTGCGTCAGCCCCAGGCGGTCGGCGGCGCGGCCCAGGTGCTGGGTCTGCGACACCGCCACGAAGCAATAGAGATGCCGCAGCCGCACGCGGTTGCGGAAGATTTCGAGCGCGGGCGGGGCGGGGGCTTTCATGCTGAAAAGTTATCGTAATTCTTGAAAATCTCAATTTACATGACTTTCTGTGTTGCTTAAAGTCAATGCCATGCCAACGACAAGGAGACTGCGCAATGACCCGCCCTGCCCAGTATCGCCGTCCCTACTGGGACACCCAGCCCGAATACCGCTTCGACCCGTACGCTTCCACGCAGAAGCGCTCGCCCGGCCAGCCGCTGATTGCGCTGCCGCAGTCGCTGTCCGAAGTGACCGGTCCCACCTTCGGCGCCGAGTTCGTCCGCGAAGGCGATAACGACCTCACCGTCGGCAACGGCGGCGAGCCCATCGGCGAGCGCATCCTCGTGACCGGCCGCGTGCTGGACGAGAATGGCCGGCCGGTGCCGAACGCGCTGATCGAGGTATGGCAGGCCAACGCCGCCGGCCGCTACGTGCACAAGCGCGACCAGCATGACGCGCCGCTGGACCCGCATTTCTCCGGCGAGGGCCGCACCGTCACCGACGCCAGCGGTCACTACCGGTTCAAGACCATCAGGCCCGGCGCCTATCCCTGGCGCAACCACCACAATGCCTGGCGGCCGCAGCATATCCACTTCTCGCTGTTCGGCAACGCCTACGCCACGCGGCTGGTGACGCAGATGTACTTCCCCGGCGATCCGCTGCTGCCGTTCGACCCGATCTTCAACTGCGTGCCGGACGAGAAGGCGCGTGACCGGCTCATCGCCAGCCTCGACTGGGAGACCACCCAGCCCGAATACGCGCTCGGCTACCGTTTCGATATCGTGCTGCGTGGCCGCGATGCCACGCCGATGGAGTAAGACCATGCTTTACGCCACCGCATCCCAGACCGTCGGTCCTTATCTCCACATCGGCCTGAGCGGGCTGAACTGCGCCGACCTGACCGCCAGCGCACCGGCACTGGCCGGCCAGCGCATCGTGATCGAAGGCCGCGTCACCGACGGCAACGGCGAGCCCGTGCCGGACGGCATGGTCGAGATCTGGCAGGCCAATCCCGCCGGCCGCTACCGCCACGCCGAAGACACGCGCGAGCTGCCGCTGGTGCCCGGCTTTACCGGTTTCGGCCGCGTGCCGACCGAGGCTGACGGGTCGTTCCGCTTCGTCACTGTCAAGCCGGGCGCCGTGCCCGGTGCCGACGGCCGGCCGCAGGCGCCGCACATCATGGTGTCGGTGTTCATGCGCGGGCTGGTCAAGCACGTTGCCACGCGCATGTACTTCCCGAACGAGGCCGCGGCCAATGGCGCCGATCCGGTGCTGGCGCTGGTGCCGGCCGAGCGGCGCGGCACGCTGGTCGGCAACGATGCCGGCAACGGCACGCTGCGCTGGGACATCGTGCTGCAAGGCCCGGACGAGACTGTGTTCTTCGATATCTGACACGCCGCGCCGGCGGCCGGGGAATCGCCCGGGCCGCCGGCGGCAGACGCATAATCAGGCGGTCGTCATCGCCACGACCCCTCCGATCGCCCCCATGCCAACCGTCACGCGTCTTACCGATCCCATGTTCGGCAGCCCCGCGGTGCTGGACATTTTCTCAGACCCCGGCACCGTGCAACGCATGCTTGCCGTCGAGGCCGCGCTCGCGCGCGCCGAAGCGCAATGCGGCGTGATCCCGGCCGCCGCCGCGAGAGTCATCACCGAAGTCTGCCGCGACGTCGGCGCCATCGACCGCGATGCGCTGGCACAGGCCGCGGTCGCCGCCGGCAATTTCGCCATTCCCTTCGTCAGGCAACTGACCGCCGCCGTGGCTGCGCGCGATGCCGATGCGGCGCGCTTCGTACACTGGGGCGCTACCAGCCAGGACATCATCGACACTGCGCTGGTCCTCCAGCTAGGCGACGCGCTGCGTGTGCTCGATACCGGTCTGATACGCCTGGGTGAAGCCTGCGCCGCGCTGGCCACCGCGCATCGCGCCACGCCGATGGTGGCGCGCACCTGGCTGCAGCATGCACTGCCGACCACCTTTGGCTGCAAGGCCGCCGGCTGGCTCGACGCGCTGCGCCGCGACCTCGTCCGCCTTGACGCGGCGCGCGCGCAGGCCCACGCGCTGCAGTTCGGCGGCGCCGCGGGCACGCTCGCCAGCCTCGGCGACGCCGCGCCCAACGTAGCCGCTGCACTGGCCCGCGAACTGGGCCTGGCCGTACCCGTGCTGCCGTGGCATGCGCATCGTGACCGCGTGGTCGAAGTTGCCACCACGCTTGGCATGCTGACCGGCACGCTCGGCAAGATGGCCCGCGACATCTCGCTGCTGATGCAGACCGAGGTGGCGGAAGTGGCCGAGCCCGCCGGGCCCGGCCGCGGCGGTTCCAGCACGATGCCGCACAAGCGCAATCCGGTCGGCTGCGCGGCGGTGCTGACGGCATCGGTGCGCGTGCCGCCGCTGGTGGCCACCATGCTGTCAGGCATGGTGCAGGAACACGAGCGCGCGCTTGGCGGCTGGCAGGCGGAATGGGACACGCTGCCGCAGATCGTCACGCTGGCCGCGGGCGCGCTGCGCCAGATGGGCGAGGTGGTGGCAGGGCTGCAGGTCGATGCGGCACGCATGCGTGCCAACCTCGATCTCACGCATGGGCTGATTCTCGGCGAGGCCGCGATGCTGGAGCTCGGCGGCAGGATCGGCCGGCTGCAGGCGCACCACGTGGTGGAGCGCGCCTCGCGGCGTGCCGTGGCCGATGGCACCAGCCTGCGCGATGCGCTGGCCCGCACGCTGCAGGAGGAGCCTGCCCATGCGGGCCTGCTCGACGATGCCATGCTCGACCGCCTCGCCAATCCCGCCAACTACGCGGGCCAGTCAGCGGCCTTTGCGGACGCTGCCGTGCAGGCGTGGCAATCCGCGCTGGCCGGACGTGCCACACGCTGACTGGCCTGAAGATTCTCAGGAGACTGCATTGCCCTATCTCGATCACGCTGGTGCCCGGCTTTTCTACACCGTCGACGGCCCCGAGTCCGCACCGGCCATCGTTTTCTCCAACTCGCTCGGCACCGACCACACCATGTGGGAGCCGCAGGCCGCCGTGCTGGCCGGGCGCTTTCGCGTGGTGCGCTATGACACGCGCGGGCACGGCCTGTCGACCGCACCCGGCGATGCCTTCACGGTTGAACAGCTCGGTCAGGATGTGATCGCTATCCTGGACGCATTGGGGATCGGGCAGGCCGTGTTCTGTGGCCTGTCGATGGGCGGCCTGACAGGGATGTGGCTGGGCATCCATGTGCCCGAGCGCTTCTCCCGCATCGTGCTGGCCAATACCGCCGCAAAGATCGGCAACGCGCAGGGATGGAACACCCGCATCGACACCATCCTGCGCGACGGCATGGGCGTGATGGTCGCGCCTTCGGTCGAGCGCTGGTTTACCCCCGGGTTTGCCGCCACGGCAGACCGCGCGCTGGACGGCCTGCGCAGCGTGCTGGCAGGGCTCGATCCTCGCGGCTATGCGGCCAACTGCGCGGCGGTGCGCGACGCCGACTTCCGCGAGACAGTGTCGTCGATTACGGTGCCGGTGCTGGTCATTGCCGGGCGCCACGACCCATCGACCACGGCGCAGGAGGGCCGCGCGCTGGCCGATGCGATTCCCGGCGCGCGATTTATCGAATTGCCTGCCGCGCATATCTCCAGCTTCGAGCAGCCGGGCCGCTTCACCGCCGCACTGGTCGATTTCGTGCGCGGACGCCTGCCCGTGACCGACGACCACGCTCGCTACGACGCCGGCCTCTCCGTGCGGCGCGAGGTGCTCGGCAGCGCCCACGTCGATCGTTCGCTGGCGCGGCTGACGCCGCTCAACGAAGAATTCCAGAACCTGATCACGCGCTATGCCTGGGGCGAGATCTGGACGCGCGAGGGCTTGCCGCGCCATACGCGCAGCCTGCTGACCATCGCCATGATGGTGGCGCTGAACCGCTCGGAAGAACTGAAGCTGCATCTGCGCGCAGCCGCCAACAACGGCGTGACGCGCGACGAGATCAAGGAAGTGCTGTTGCAGACGGCGATCTATTGCGGTGTGCCGGCGGCGAATTCGGCCTTCCACATGGCTGAGGAAATCTTTGCCGCGATGGACCAGATAGACAAGCCAGCCTGATCAGTCAGCGTACCGCGAACGCCGGGAGCCGCGCCCGCCCGGATTGCCGGAACTCCGTGGGCGCCTGCCCCACCTGCCGTGCGAAGAAGCGCGAGAAATACGCTGCATCGGAAAACCCGAGCGACAGCGCGATGTGCTTGATTTCCAGGTCGCTGAAGAGCAGGTCGCGCTGCGCCTCGGCGAGCACGCGCGCGTGGAGCATCTGCAGCGCGGACTGGCCTGAGGCCTGGCGGCACACGCGGTTGAGCTGCGTGGGCGTGATACCGATTGCGCCGGCGTAGTGGCCGATCTCCTTCTGCTCGCGGTAGTCCGATTCCAGCAGTTGCTGGAAGTGCTGGAAGTGCCGCGCGGGGCGGCTGCTGCTGCGCGCGGCCGGCGGCTGCGAGGCATTGGCCAGCCGCGCAATGCCGATCAGCACCAGCGTCAGCAGCGCTGACAGCGAAGCCCCGCGCCAGGCGGACACGGCTTCCATCTCCCCACGAAACAGCGCCAGCGCATCCGCCAGCGCGTGACCGCGCCGCACGCGGTCGTGCCGCGGGTGATCGAACAGCGGCAGCGCATCCGGCACACCCGCCAGCAGCGTGCGCAGGTGGCTGTCGGTCATGGTGACAACCATGCCGTCAGTGTCCGGCGTAAACACGAAGCCGTGGATGTGCCGTGGCGGCATCGTCACCAGCGAACCGCCGCGCAACGGCTCGCGGCGCTCTTCGAGCAGGGCTTCGCCGCCACCCGCATGGATGTACAGAATTTGCAGGAAGCGCTCATGCCGGTGGGGCTTGATCTCCCACCCGTGCAGCCGGCTGCGTGCGGCAATGGACTCGAAATGCAGCTGGTCGGACAGCGGCTCGGACGAATTCACGCCGTACAGGGAATAGGTCGGGACAGGTTTCACAGGGGGCGTCGGTGTTTACCAGCAATGTTCCGATTGTCCTGTCATCGGTTCGGTCTGTCCATTCCATAGCGGACCTCCGGCGACTATCGTTAGCGCCGGTAGATCGCTATCCACAAGGAGACAAGACATGCGCACCCAGGTTGCCATCATCGGCGCCGGCCCCGCCGGCCTGTTGCTCGGGCAGTTGCTCGCCAAGGCGGGCATCGACAACGTTATCGTCGAGCAACGCAGTCCCGAATACGTGCTGGGGCGGATCCGCGCCGGCATCCTCGAAAGCGTGACCGTCGATGCGCTGGAACGCGCCGGCGTGGCGGCGCGGCTGCATGAGGAAGGGCTGGTGCACGACGGCATCGAGCTGTCGTTCGATGGCCAGCGGCATCGCATCGACCTGCACGCGCTGGTCGGCCGCAGCGTGACCGTCTACGGCCAGACCGAGGTCACGCGCGACCTGATGGCGGCACGGCAGGAAGCGGGCATCACCACGGTCTATGAGGCGCAGGATGTCAGCCTCCATGACTTCGATGGCGCGAGGCCGGTGGTCCGCTATCGCAAGGATGGCGTGGCGCACGAGCTCCACTGCGACTACATCGCCGGCTGCGACGGCTTTCATGGCGTCAGCCGCCAGAGCGTGCCGCAAACCGCCACGCAGTTGTTCGAGCGCGTCTATCCGTTCGGCTGGCTTGGCATTCTCTCGGACACACCGCCGCTGGCCGACGAACTGATCTATGCCAGTCACGAACGCGGCTTTGCGCTATGCAGCATGCGCTCGCGTACGCGTAGCCGCTACTACGTGCAGGTGCCATCCAGCGAGCGCGTGGAGGACTGGTCCGATGACCGCTTCTGGGACGAACTGCGCCGCCGTCTCGATCCGTGGTCGGTGCAGTCGCTGGTGACGGGTCCGAGCATCGAGAAGAGCATCGCGCCATTGCGCAGCTTTGTGTGCGAGCCGATGCGCTTCGGCAACCTGTTCCTGGCTGGCGATGCCGCGCATATCGTCCCGCCTACCGGCGCCAAGGGGCTGAACCTCGCGGCCAGCGACGTGCTGACCCTGGCCGACGGGCTGATCGCCGCCTACCGGCATGACGACAAGCGCGAACTGGATGCCTATTCGGCGCGCTGCCTGCGCCGCATCTGGAAGGCCGAGCGCTTTTCATGGTGGCTGACTTCGCTGATGCATCGCTTCCCGGATGCGGATCCGTTTGCGCTGCGCATGCAGCGCGCCGAGCTCGATTACCTGGTGGGTTCGGAAGCGGCGTGCCGGGTGCTGGCGGAGAATTATGTGGGGTTGCCTTACTGAATGAACGCAAGCCGGCGGCGCGCGGGTGTTGCGTTGCCAGCAGCAGGAAAAAGCGCGGCCTTTGCCGCGCTTTCCAATCCTGCATCTCGCAGGTATTACCTGACTTGCACCGCCACCGCACGTTCAGCCTGCGCCTGCAGCTGCAGACTCTCCGTGGTTTCCCCTGACCCATCCGGCGTCCAACCCGGGGGCATCACCAGATAGCCAATCGCATTCAGCAGGCTGCCGGCGTTGATCATGTCCTTGCCCAGGCCGATCCAGTGTTCGAACTGGTTGACCAACGGGTTGCGCGTGGTGGTCGGGTGGACCAGGCCGTAGCGGCACGGTTCGTCTTCACGCTCTTCCACATAGGTGCCGAACAGGCGGTCGAAGATGATCAGCACGCCGCCGAAGTTGGCATCGAGGTAGTCGATGTTCGAGGCATGGTGCACGCGGTGCGCCGACGGGGTGTTGAACACGTATTCGAGCCAGCCCAGCTTGGGAATCCACGTGGTGTGCAGCCAGAACTGGTACAGCAGGTTCAGGCTCACCGTGGCCAGCACCACTTCGGGACGAACGCCCAGGAAGACCAGCGGCGCGAAGAAGATGGCGGTGCCGGTGATCTTGCCGGTCCAGCCCAGGCGATAGGCGGTACCCAGCGTCAACTCGTTCGGGGAGTGGTGCACGGCATGCGTCGCCCAGAAGAAGCGGATGCGGTGCGACGCGCGGTGGTACCAGTAGTAGCAGAATTCTTGTCCGAGGAAGAGCAGCAGCACGGCCAGCGCGCTGTCGATCTCGACCGTGAAGATACGGTGTTGCCAGGCAAACGCGAACACCGGCGTGGCCAGCGACAGCGGCAGCAGCGCCAGCAGCTTGCGGCCGACCAGGTCGGCCAGCGAAAGGGCGACTTCATGCCAGGGATAGGCCTTGCCTTGACGGTTCGCCTTGCGTGCCAGCACGAAGGCTTCGACCAGCGAGACCGCCACGATAAACGCCGTGACGTAGAGGGTGAATTTTCCGAGGTTGTGCATGTCGGGTCCAGTGCGGTGAGGTGGGACGCTTGGCTTGCCGGGTTGCTGCTTGCTGCGTCGGTGAGGCCAATGTAGTGGCCGGGCCCGTGCGGCGCCATCCATCAATTATTTCGCCGTATGTCATGCCCGGCGGGCCGCGGGCGGTGTAACACCGCGACATTTTTCCACCGCGAAAAGCCGCCGTGCCTTTCCTATAGTTCGACCGTCGCCGCGACACGTTGCGCGGCATCACCGAACCAGAAGGAACTGCCATGACGAAACGCCCTGCCAATACCGAAAGCTCCCAGCGCCCGAAGCGCGGATTGCGCCTGCCCCGCCTGCTCGGCATCGCCGGCGGCGCGCTGGTGATCCTGGCGAGTACGCCCGCCTTTGCCGCATTCGGCGGACACAGCACGGCCTATACGCCGCGCGGCACGTTCAACAGCGGGCATTTTGGCGCCTGCGGTGGCGGCAGCTGCTCGCACGCCGGCGGCATCGAGGGCCCGCATGGCGGCCTGGCCACCAACACCGGCACCGTCACCCGCACCGCGCCGGGCCAGTTCAGCAACAGCGGCACCGCCGTCGGGCCGAACGGGCGCTCGGTGCAGCACGACGGCAGCACCAGTTGCGCCAGCGGCACCTGTTCGCACAGCGGCGACCTGACCGGCCCCAACGGCCAGACCGCCACGACTTCCGGGAGCGTGACCCGCGATGGCGTGGGCCAGTACTCGTCGTCGGGCACCGTCACTGGCGCAAACGGCAATACCTACGGGCACGCCGCTTCGACCAGCTGCGCCGGCTCGACCTGCTACCGCTCCGGCACCGCGACCGGTGCGCAGGGCGGCACTGTCACACACTCGGGCAGCGCCACCAGCGTGGCGCCCGGGGTGGTGACCGCCGGCGGCAGCACTACCGTGGTCCACGGCGCGGCGGTTACAACGGGCGGCACTACCGTCACCACGGTCGGAACCGTCGGTACGGTGGCAGCCGTCGGTACGGTGGGTACGACGGTGGCCGTCAGCACGCCGCCGGTGGTGGTCACGCCGCCGCCCCCGCCGCCGGCGCCTGTCTACGTGCCGGCCCCGGCGCCCGCCACGGTGTACGTGCCGCCGCCTGCCAAGGTCGTGGTTGCCCCGCCGCCGGTCCGCGTCGTGGTCGCCGCACCGGTGCCGCGCACGGTCTATGTCGCGCCGCGCGCGGTCTACGTCGCCCGTCCGGCAGTCATGATCCCCGGCCACTGGGCCGGCGGCGTGTGGGTACCCGCCCACGTGGTCTGAGCGCGATGAGGCTTTCGCGTCGATTTCCCCTTACCAATTGCCGGCAAGGCCGGCTGTCCCACGGAGTCCATCATGAAGAAGATGATTGCAGTGCTTATGTTGTGTATTGTTTCTGCAGGCGCCTATGCACAAAGTGCCGAGATGCCGGCAGCGGCGGGTGCCGGTGGTGCGCGGGCCGAGCGTGCGCTGCAGCAGTTGCAGGAGCGTTTCGCCAGCGCGAACACCACGCGGGACGGCAAGCTGACCCGCGAGCAGGCGCAGGCCGGCATGCCGATGGTCGCGAGCCACTTCGACCAGATCGACACGCAGCGGCTGGGCTACGTGACACTGCCGCAGATCGAGGCGTTCATGAAGCAGAGGATGCAGTCGCGCTGAAGCCATGCGCTGAAGCCTGGCGCCGAAGTTGGGACAGCAAGCCGGCGCCGGCACGCCGGCGTCGCCGGAGACCCGTGATGGAACAGGTGAACAGGATTGTCGTGCTCGACGATGAAGCCGAGCTGCGCAACATGCTGCAACGCTTCCTGACCGGGCACGGCTTCCGCGTGCGCGCGGTGGCGGACGGCAAGCAGCTCGACAAGTACCTGCAGCGCGAGCCGCACGACCTGCTGGTGCTCGATCTGATGATGGAGCCCGAGGACGGCCTCACCATCTGCAAGCGCCTGCGGGCCGAGGGTCATACGCTGCCGATCCTGATGCTGACCGCCAAGGGCGACCCGATGGACCGCGTCGCCGGCCTGGAAACGGGCGCCGATGACTACCTCGCCAAGCCCTTCGTGCCGGATGAGCTGGTGGCGCGCATCCGCGCGCTGCTGCGCCGGCAGAAGATGTCGGCCGGCGATCCCACCGTGACCACGCAGAGGCTGCGTTTCGGCGACTTCACCTTCGATGTCGGCAAGCAGACGCTGCTGCGCGGCAGCGAGCCGGTCGAAGTGCATTCGGCGCAGATGCTGCTGCTGCACGCGCTGGGATCGTCGCCGAACCGCGCGGTCAGCCGCGAGAACCTGCTTGCGCGGGCGCGCGGGCGCGACCATGACGCGCTCGATCGCAGCATCGACGTGCAGATCCTGCGGCTGCGCCAGATCGTCGAAGACGACCCGTCCAAGCCGCGCTTTATCAAGACCGTGTGGGGCGTCGGCTACATGCTGGTCGCCGGCGTGGATTCGTGACCCGCTCGTCGCCCATGCTCAGGCGCCTGCTGCCGCGCTCGCTGCTGGCGCGCAATATCGCGCTGCTGGTGGCGCTGGTGGCTATCACCCAGGCGTGTTCGCTGACGGTGCTGATGCACTACGTGCAGCGCCCGCGCATCGAGCGCGCCGCCATCGTCTTCGCCGATTACGTGCGCACCCTCGACCGCGTGGTGGCGGCGCTGCCGCTTGATCCCGGCGGCGTCGCGGCCACGCGCATAGGCGCGCAGGCGCAGGAACCCGCGCACGCCGCCGAGAAGCCGGCGCCAGACCTGCATCACCTGCTGCGCAGCTGGCAGCGCGACGTCTTCATGGAAGCCCTGCGCCGCCACCTTCCCGCCGACATGCCGGTGCGATGGCAGACCGGCGAGGCCGAGCAACTCTGGATCCGCATGCATGTGGGCGGCGCGCCGCGCTGGATCGGCCTGCCGATCAACGAGGACGTGCGCGCCGGCGGCATCACCACGGCGCTGGCGCTGTCGACCGCGCTGGCGCTGCTGGCGGCGCTGACCGGCTATCTGATCCAGCGCCATCTGAACCGGCCGCTGCAGGACCTGGCGCATGCCGCGCAGGACCTGGCGCATGCCGCGCAGGACATCTGCGCGGGTTCGACACCGCCGCCGCTGCCGACCGACGGCCCGACCGAGATCGCCCAGGTCAGCAGCGCCTTCAACCAGATGACGCAGGCATTGCAGCAGGCAGAGCAGACGCGCGCGCTGATGCTGGCGGGTGTCTCGCACGACATCCGCACGCCGCTGACCAAATTGCGCCTGGCCATGGCCATGTCGATTCCGCGCGGCGCCGACGACGCTTTCGTGGCTTCGGCCGAGGGCTACCTGGACCACATCGAGACCATCCTGCAGCAGTTTATGGACTACGCCGGCAGCGGCGAGAAAGAGCAGCCGCAGCCCGGCGACGTCAACGCGCTGGTATCGCAGCTCGCCGCCGACTTCGCTGGCCTGGGCCATGAGTTCGAGCTGTCGCTGGCGGAGTTGCCGCCGGTTCCCTATCGCCCGGTCAGCCTGATGCGGCTGCTGATGAACCTGATGCAGAACGCTGTCGTCTACGGCAAGTCGGGCTTCAGCGTGCGCACGTGGCGCGATGCCGCGTGCGCTTACGTGGCCGTGGGCGACCGTGGCACCGGCATCTCCGCGCACGAGCTGGAGCAGCTCAAGGCGCCCTTCAGCCGGGGCGCCAACGCGCGCGGCCACGCGGGCGGCACAGGGCTCGGGCTGGCCATCGTCGAGCGCATTGCGCGGCTGCACGGCGGCTCTCTGCAGTTCCGCCCGCGCGATGGCGGCGGGCTTGAGGCGGTAGTGGCGCTGCCGCTGCAGGCACCTGCGGCGTAGCGCCGCGCCTCCTCGTCCCCCCGGCGCCGTGACATGGCGCGAAATAATTCCCGCATGGCGCTGCGCGCGGGTTTTTCCCATACTTCCGTCACCGCAACGCCACGCACGGAAACACCGAAGCAGGCAGCGCGGCAAGAAGCTCCCGATGGTTTGCGATCCCCCCTGGTGCAACGATGTCGGCGACAGCTTTCCACTACCGACCGGCAACGACCTGCCAATCCAAAGGAACCCATATGCACAACGCTCTCCAGACCATCGCCAAGCAAACCAAGCGCCTGACCATCGCCGCACTTGCCGCCACCGCCATGCTGGGTGCCGGCTACGCCAACGCTGGTGTCACCGGCATCAACCAGATGGGCCTGACGCAGGCGGTGCACGCCGACGTGATCTACGTCCACGCGTTCGACGCCGATGCCGGGCAGGTAAAGCTTGACGGCGGCCTGGCGCAGAAGGTCAGGATGATGGCAGCTGGCGGCTCGTCGGCCAGCGCGCAGGACCAGACCGCTGCCGAAGCGCGTGAGCAGGTCGCCAACGAGATCGTGCGCGAACTGCGCGGCATGGGCCTGAACGCAGTGCGTTCCGATGCGCCGGCGCCGGCTGGTGCCAACGCGCTGATCGTCGAGGGCGATTTCCGCAAGATCGACGAAGGCAGCGGCCGCCGCCGCCTGCTGATCGGCCTGGGTGCGGGCAAGAGCGAGGTTGGCGCCGACGTGCGCATCTCGTACAAGCCTGCCAACGGCGCTCCGATCCCGCTGCAGAGCTTTGTTGCCAACGCAGATTCTGGCCATGTCCCCGGCGTGGCGGAAACCGCCGGCATCGGTGCCGCGGCCGGGCATGTGGCGATGGCGGCAGCCGGTGGCGCCGGCGTGCACGGCGCCACGGAAATGACGCGAGATTCGATTTCCGCCGATGCCACGCGCCTGGGCAATTCGATCGCCACGCAGGTTGCTGCCGCGAGCACCGAAGAAGGCTGGCTGACCGCCTCGGCGGCTCGCTAAGCGGCGGGCGCGTGAGGCGGGACGGATCGCGCCGCGCCGCTTTCGACCATCAAGCCCGGGCCCCGCCTTGCGCGGGGCCTTCGCTTTCCCGGTGGCGCAGCACGTTGGTCATCACCCTGGAAAAGAACGCGAAGTACAAGCCGGTCGACAGCCCGCACATCAGGATGCCGGTCAGCGCTTCCACGCTGCCCACCAGGCGCCATGGTTGCGGCAGCACCACGTCGCCATAACCGGTGGTGGTGTAGGTCACGGCGCTGAAGTAGAGCGCCGTAAGCACATCCGGCATCCCGGTGCGCCAGTAGTAGAACAGGCCCCATGCCACGATCTGCAACAGGTGCAGCAGGATCGTGCACGCCGCCAGGCTGATCAGCGCGTGCGTGGCGCGCCAGAAGTACCGCGGACCCGGCGGGATCCGCCATTTGAGCCAGTGAAACGCAGCCATGATGCCGATCGCGTGGATCGATACGCAAAGCGCCATCAAGAGGAATGCGAAGAGAGCCTTGGTCAGCATGGTTGTGCCTGTTGTTGTCGCGCGGCCCCATGCTACTCCAGCGGGGCGGCTGCATGTTTGGGCAACCTGATGGAGCAGGATGACGAGGCGCCAATTGCGCTGGTCCGATTTCGGATCAAGGCCTGTCGCCTGCCGGTTTGGCCGCAGGGTGCGCCATCCCTAGACTCAAGGCGTTCGAGTCAAGGAGAACGCCCCATGGCAACCTTGCCACCCTTCCTTCCCAATCTACCCGCCTGCATGCTCGGGATCCTTTGTCTGGCCCCGGCCGGCGCTGTCGTCGCACAGGGCTGGCCCACCAGGCCGGTCACGCTGGTGGTGCCGTTTCCGGCCGGCGGCGGCACCGACCTGCTGGTTCGCACCATCCAGCCCAAGCTGCAGGCGGCGCTCGGCCAGCCCGTGGTGATCGACAACCGCAGCGGCGCGGGGGGCACCATCGGCTCGACCTTCGTGGCGCGTGCCGCGCCGGACGGTTACGTGGTCGGCGTGGCGACTACCAGTACGCATGCGGTCAGCGCCAGCGTCTATCCCAGGCTGCCGTACAGGCCGGCCACCGACTTTGCCTACGCCGGCTTTATCGGCACGTCGCCTTATGTGCTTGCGGCCAATCGCGCGCTGCAGGCACCCGACGTGAAGACGCTGCTCGACCGGTTGCGCCACGCCAAGCTTGCGCAGCACAGCTTTGCCTCGGTCGGCGTGGGCACGGTATCGCACCTGATCGGTGTGCAATTCCAGGCCTGGTCCAGGGTGCCGCTGACGCATGTGCCGTATCGCGGCGCGGCGCCCGCCTATACCGACCTCATCGGTGGCCAGGTACAGCTGATGTTCGACAACCCCGCGGGACTTGTGCCGTACCTCCGCGCCGGCAAGCTGGTCGCCGTCGCGACGACCGCGCCGACGCCACTGCTGCCCGACGTGCCGACCTTCGCCAGCCAGGGCGTGCCGGGCTTTGCGCAGCAGCTCTGGTATGGACTGGCATTTCCGCGCGGGACGCCGGCGCCGGTGGTCGCGCGCCTGAACCAGGCGCTCAACCAGGTGCTGGCGGACAAGGACACCATCCGCGAACTCGCCGACAAGGGCGTGACGGCGCGCCCGGGCACACCTGCCGAGATGCTCGGCGCCGTGCAGCACGACTTGTCTTACTGGGGCGAGATTGCCCGGTCCGTGGGAGCGACGATTGAATAAGCCACAGCAACCCAGCGCGCCCGCGCGCGGCCGCGTAGCGCTGATCGACGTCTTTGTGCGTGGCCCCGGCGGCGGCAACCCGGTACCGCTGGTGGCCGATGCGCACGGCATGTCCGAATCCGACATGCAGCAAGTTGCTGCACTCCACGGGCATGAATCCGCCTTTGTGCTGCCGCCGTCGGCCGATGGGGCGGACCTGCGCCTGCGCTTCTTTGTGCCGCGCCACGAGATGGAGATGTGCGGCCATGCCACGGTAGGCGCGTTGTGGGCGCTGCGCCAATGGGGCCGCTGGACCACGCGGGCCGCGCGCGTCGAGACGCTGAGCGGCATCGTGACGGCGCGCTGGGACGACGCGGCGCAGCGGGTGTGGATTTCGCAACCGCCGGTGCAGGCGAGCGCGCTGGGTGCGGCACAGCGCCAAGCGGTTGCCGCGGTGCTGGGCCTGCCCGGCGATGGCGCCGGCCATGCCATGACCAATGCCTGCACCAGCCGCGTCAAGACACTGGTGGCGATGCCGGATGCAGCGGCGCTGGCCGCACTGCAGCCTGACTTCACACGGATGGCGGAGCTGTGCGATGCGATCGGGTCCACCGGACTGTACCCGTACGCGGATGCGGCAACCGACGACCCGGCAGCCCCGCCGGCCACGCGGGTGGTGCATGCGCGGCAATTTCCGCGGTCTTCCGGCTATCCGGAGGACGCCGCCACCGGCATTGCCGCCGCGGCGCTGTGGGGACACCTTGCCGGCAACGCCCGGGGTGTCGCGCCAGTGCTCGCGGTACGGCAGGGCGAAACCATGGGCCGCCCCTCGGAAATCGTGGTGGCACCGCGCACGGCGGCCGACGGCGCGGCGCAGGGGTGCTGGCTCAGCGGCGCGGTCCAATGGAGCCAGTCATGAGCGCCACAACGCCGGAAGCCCGGCTCGCGGCCGCGGGCTTTGCGCTGCCGAACGCGCCCGTCCCGCGCGGCAGCTACGCGCCGGCCTGCGTGATCGGCGGCCGCGTCAGCATCAGCGGCCAGACGCCGCGGCGTGCCGGCATCGCCATGGCCGGCTGCTGCGCCACCGAAGCCGATATCCCGGCGGCTTCCCTTGCAGCCGAGGTGGCGATGCTGAACGCGCTGGCCGCGCTGCGCGCAGCCGCCGGTGGCGAACTGGCGGCGGTGCGGCAGGTCACGCGGCTGCGCGGGTTCGTGCGCGCGCATGGCGATTTCACCCGGCACTCGCTGGTGGTGGACAGCGCCTCGGCGTTGCTGGCACTGGCGTTCCCCGATCAGGCGTTGCCGGCCCGCACCGCGGTGGGCGTGGCAAGCCTGCCGGACCGTGCCTGGATCGAGATCGAACTGGAGGCCTGCCTGGCGTGAATGGCAGGTAATGACCCGGGCAGTGCGCTCAGCCCGCAGGCGGCACCTCGCGCAGCAGGCGCGCAAGATGGCCGCTGCTGGCAAAGCCAAGACGCTCGCTGACGCGGGCCAGCGGCAGCCCTGCAGCCAGCAGCCCGCGCGCATGCGCGGCGAGCACCCGCCGGCGGACAGCGACCGGACTGGCGCCGAATTCGAGCTGGCAGGCGCGCTGCAGCTGCCGCGCCGAGACGCCCAGGGTACAGGCCGCGGCATCGATCGACGGGAGCGCTTGATCGCGCTCTAGCGCCGCGCTGAAGCATCGGACCAGCCTGAGCGCGAGCGAGGCCGGCTCCTGCGGCAGCGCCAGCAGCGGGCTGGCCATGATCTGGCCGACGATGGCGCGCACCAGCAGGTCCGCGCTGGCCGGCGCAAGCCCGGGTGTCAGCAGCGCTTCGAGCATCGTCAGCGCAGCGCCATCGAGCCGCAGCGCGCCGTAGGGCGCTGCGCCGCGCAGCCTGTCAGGAGGCAGGTAGAGTTCGCCGTGATGCTGGCGACCGGCTTCGGCCGCGGTGAAATGGCGCGTCGATGCCGGCAGCAGGACCGCGCCGCCGCGTACCAGCGTGGTCGCGACCGGGCCGGGCTGCTGCGCGTCGGGCTGGTTTTCCCATACGCTGCGCAGCCGGCCGGCGCGCGTCCACAGCAGCATGCTGCAGTCGTGCGTATGCCATTCGCGCCGGAAGCCCGCGTGGCGGCTTTCATGCAAGGCAAAGCCTCGCCCGGCGGTCAGGTGCAGCTTGGGGGAGTGATGTGTCAGGGCAGCCACTTTCGGCAATGGCGGGCGCTTGCGTGTGATTTAGGCGGGCGTGCCGAGGATGGTGCCATATCCCGGGCGGGACGGGGGAGTCCCGCCAGCAAGCGCTAAGGCGCGGCGGACGACAAGGCCATCGCCGGTGGCATCGCCTCTGCGACCACGCCGCCCACCAGCACCACCGCCGGGCTGGCCATCCCGGCGGACAACGCTTCGGCAAGCGTTTGCACCGTGCCGGCCCAGCAGCGTTCTTCCGCCCCGCCGGCATGCATCACCACCGCCGCCGGCATGTCGGCGCGCATGCCGGCCGCCAGCAGCCCGTCGCGGATCGCCGCGAGCCGGCTCATGCCCATGTAGATGACCAGCGTGGTGCCGCCGCGCACCAGCGCGTCCCAGTCGGGCGAGCCGTGTTCGCTGGTGTGCCCGGTGACGAAGGTTACGCCGTGGCAGTGGGCGCGGTGGGTCAGCGCGATGCCCAGGGCCTGTGCCGCCGCCACGCCGCTGCTGATGCCGTTGACCACTTCCACCGGCACCCCGTGCGCGCGCAGGAAGGCGGCCTCTTCGCCGCCGCGGCCGAACAGCAGCGGATCGCCGCCCTTGACGCGCGCCACGGTGCGGCCGGCCAGCGCATGCTGCAGCGTCAGCTGCTGGATGCGCGCCTGGGTGACCGAACAGCGGCCGCCGCGCTTGCCGACCCACTCGACATGGGTGCCGGGCCGGGCATAGCAGGACATCTCCGGCGCGACCAGGTCATCGACCAGCCATACGTCGGCGCACGCCAGCGCGCGCATCGCGCGCACCGTGACCAGGTCGGGGCTGCCGGGGCCGACGCCGACCAGCCAGACCTTGCCGGGCTTGAGGGGGGAGTTCATGCGTAGGACTCCTGCGCGCGCAGCGGCATGGCGTCAATGACTGGTGCCGGCCGAACGCGTGGTCTTGTTGAACACGTTGTACTTGCCGATGGGCTTGTCCATCGGGATGCGCTTCACTTCCTGCAGCGTGGCGGCGTCATAGACTACGAGCGCGCCGTCGCGCTCCATCAGGCTGACCAGCGCATAGCGCCCGTCGCGTGTGAATTCGACATGCGCGGCAGTGCGGCCCGGGCTGGGCGTGACGCTGCCGGCGACCTGCAGGGCCTGCTTGTCGATCACCTGCAGGGTGTCGCGCCGCGGGCTCATCATGGCGTCGGCCCAGGCGTACCGGCTGTTCTCGTGGCTGCGCAGGAAGAAGCCGGGGCCGTTGGTCGGGATGGTGGCGACGGTGTGCCAGTCCTGCATGTCGATCACCGAGATACGGCCCTGCCCGAGGTCGGGCGACGCCATCACTTCATGGCCGTCCCGTTGCCACGTGATGCCGCTGCCGAGGTGTGGCATGCCGCCGAGCGCCAGCGAGGCCACCTTGCGACCCCGGCCGAGGTCGATCACCTGGCCGCCGCCGCTGCGCGATGCACCGAGAATATGGCGGTAAGGCTGGTCGAAGAAAAAGTCGTCGAGCACATCGTCCAGTACGATCGCACGCGGCGCCAGCGGCGCCAATGGTTTGCCCGCGGCATCCGCATACGGGATTTCCCAGACCTCGGCGATGTCCTTCAGCGCCGCGATAAAGCTGTGGCGCGGTGCGGCGTCGTAGACCGCCGATACCCGCGAAGCGTCGCCACTGCGGCCCCTGACGTCGATCACCCGCGCCAGCGACAGGTCGTCGGCGCGCAGCAGCACCAGCGTGCGCGGCAGCGTGTTTCCGGCCAGCACCCAGCGCCCGTCGTCGCTGACGGCAACGTTGCGCGTGTTGATGCCGACGCGGATTTCGGCGACATAGACCAGGTTCCAAAGGTCGTATTTGCTGACCCAGCCGTCTCGGCTTGCCATGTAGACATAGCGGCCATCGCGGCTGAACTTGGGACCGCCGTGCAAGGCGAAGCGCGTGGCAAAGCGATGGATCGGTGCCAGCCGGTCGCCGTCGAGCACGGTCATGTGATGGCTGCCTGCCTCCACCACCACGAACAGGTTCTGCGGATCGGCGCTGAACGCTGGACGTGCCGGCAGCGTGCCGGGTGCATGCATGACCACGTGGCTGGCACGGATCGCATCGGCGCTCCATTGCGGCGCGGCGGCGGGCGCCGTGCGCAGCCAGCGCGCCAGCGCCTGCAGTTCCGGCGCCGCCAGCGTGGCGCCGAAGGCCGGCATCTGCGTCGCGGCGCGGCCGTCGCGCAGCACGGTGTCGAGTTCGCTGGCGCGCAGCCGTTCCAGGCTTTCCGGCAGCAGCGCGGGGCCCATGCTGCCGAGTCGGTCGGCCCCGTGGCAGGCGGCGCAGTGCTGGCCATAGAGCGCGGCAGGATCGAGCGCGAACGCGGATTGCATCCAGCCAGCCAGCGCCACGGACAGGAGCCATCGGACGATGCGCATCATGCCGCCACCTGCGTGCCGGGCGCGGCGGCAATTTCGGCGTCGCTGAGGTAGCAGCCCGGATCCTCCGCCCATGCGTTGCCGGTCAGCGCAAGTGCGCGCACGCGGGTATTGCCGTTGCAGATGGCGCGGTGCGCGCAATCCGCGCAGCGCCCCTGCAGCGGGCGCGGGCGGCTTTTCAGGCCCGCCATCAGCGGATCGGCGCGGCTTGTCCAGATCTCGCCAAAGGGCCGCTCGCGCACGTTGCCCAGCGACACGTGCCACCACATCGTGTCGGGATGCACGTTGCCGAGGTTGTCGATATTGGCGACACCGACCCCGGTGGCATTGCCGCCCCACTGTTCCAGCCGCTGGCGCATATCAGCAACGCGGTGCGGGAAGCGCTGCGCGATCCAGTACAGCAGGTATACCCCGTCGGCATCGTTGTTGCCGGTGACGAAGTCGCCGGCATGGCCCGCGCGCGTGCGTTGCCAGACATGGTCGAACAGCCAGTCCAGCGCGGCGCGCGTGCGCGCATGCCGCGCGTCCTCGTCGCGATGGCTGCGCGCGCGGCCGGCGTAGTTGAAGTGGGACAGGTAAAACTTGTCGATGCCTTCGCGTTCGGCCAGCGCGACCAGATCGGGCAGCTGCGCGGCGTTGGCTTCGGTCAGCGTCATGCGCACACCGACGCGCAGGCCGGCGGCGCGCGCGACGCGCAGGCCCGCCAGCGCCTGCGCGAAGGCGCCGTCGCTGCGGCGAAAGCGGTCGTGCGTGGCAGGCAAACCGTCCAGGCTGACGCCGACATAGTCGAAACCCGCCGCGGTCAGCCGTGCGGCGTGGCCGGCAT
This sequence comes from Cupriavidus consociatus, assembly GCF_017814975.1. Lineage (GTDB taxonomy): Bacteria > Pseudomonadota > Gammaproteobacteria > Burkholderiales > Burkholderiaceae > Cupriavidus > Cupriavidus consociatus. The sequence continues at coordinate 202,111 of NZ_JAGIQA010000004.1, read as the reverse complement.
CGAGCAGCGTGCCGTTGGATGACAGCGACAGGTGGAAGCCGAGCGCGCGCGCATGGGTGGCAATGTCATACAAGTCCGGCCGCAGCAGCGGCTCGCCACCGGACAGGATCAACGCGGGCACGCGCGCGTCGCGCAATTGCCCGAGCACGCGAAGCGCCTCGCCGGTATCCAGCTCGCCCTTGAAATCGGTATCGGCCGAAGTGGCATAGCAATGCCGGCAGTTGAGATTGCAGCGGCGGATCAGGTTCCAGATCACGACCGGCCCGGCGGCCTTGCGGGCACGCGGCACCGGTCCTGCGTCGCGCAGGGCTTCCATGAAACGGGACAGGCGGAACATCAGCGTGGCTCCTGTGAAGCGGCGCCGTCCGGGGGGAGGCGCAGGCCGGTTTTCTTCAGGATGCGGGTGGACCACAGCACATCCTGCGCGCGGCAGGCGTCGCCCAGCAGCGCAGCGATGCGGGCGATCTGCGGCGCCGCGTCGGCGCGCGTATGCGCGTGGACCATCGCGAACAGGTTGTAGGGCCAGCGCGGCAAGCGGCGCGGGCGCAGGTAGCAGTGGCTCACGAAGGGCAGGGCACCCACGTGCTCGCCGAGCGCATCGACGCGGGCGTCGTCCACGTCCCACACCGTCATGCCATTGGCGCGCCAGCCCAGCCGGTAGTGGTTGGGTACCGCGCCGATGCGGCGCAGCGTGCCGCGCGCCTGCATGGCAGCCAGCCGGGCGATGACTTCGGCTTCATCGAGTGCCAGCGTGGCGGCGAGCGCGGCGAACGGTGCCGGTTCCAGCGGCAAGCCCGCCTGGGTGGCGCGGATCAGGGCGAGATCGATGGCATCGTGGGCGGTGGTGGGCATCATGCAAGCATCATGCGGGCAGAAAGAGGTTGACGAAGAACTCGCGTTCCTTGGGAAACGGCAGGATCTCGACGCCCGCCGCGGCAGCGATGCGCGCGAGCGCCGGGGCCGCGTCTTCGGCTCGCGCGACCGCCAGCACGAACCACAGGTTCAGGTGATGGGTGCGCTGGTAGTGGTGTGCGACCTCCGGGAAGGCATTGATCGCGCCGGCCACCGCATCGAGCCGCTGTGCCGGCGCGTGGCAGGCGCACAGCACGAAGCGGCCGCCCGCGCGCTCGATCTGGTAGAGCGGGCCGAAGCGTGTCAGCACACCGTGGTCGAGCAGCCGCCGCAGCCGCGCCAGCAAGTCATCCTCACCGATGCCGAGGGCAGCGGCAGCCACGGCATAAGGCCGCGGCACCAGCGGCAGGCCGCGCTGCAGCGCATTGATGATGCGGCGATCAGTGGCGTCAATGGTATCGATGGTGTCGGAAAGCGCTGCGCCGCTGGCATAGGCTGTCATGTTCATGCCGTCCCCTGCGTGGCATAGCGCGTGCCGCGCTGCTTGTAGCAGCGGGTGCCGACCAGCACCGCGCCGGGGGTCTGGTCCAGCCCCACGGTGGCGCGGATGTGGTCGAGTGCGGGCTGCAGGTCGTGCGCATCGCGCGCATGGACCATCGCGAACAGGTTGAAGGGCCAGGCCGGCAGGCGCCGCTCGCGCCGGTAGCACAGCGTCACGCGCGGCTGGCGTGCCAGGCGCAGTCCGATGGCGTCGACGCGGGCGTCCGGCACGTCCCATACGCACATGGCGTTGTGGCCGTAGCCGAAGCGGCCGTGGCGCAGCACCACGCCGAGCCGCCGGATCACGCCCTGCGCCGACCATTGCGCAATCCGCTCCAGCACCCGGGGCATCGGCAGCCGCGTGCGCAACGCCAGCTCATGGAACGGTCGCGGCGTCAGCGGCAGGCCCGCCTCCAGCGCCGCCACGAGGCGCCAGTCCTCCGCATCCAGCGAGACCGGCTGCACGGGGCTGGCGATCCGGCGGCGAACAGTCGCGCCGCGGCCGCTGGTACCGAGCGCAAAGCCCAGGTCGATGTGGTACTCGCGCGCCATCGGCAGGTCCAGCGGCACTTGCCCGGCCATGCCGGCAATGGCGGCCAGTGTGCCGTCCAGCGTGCCGCGCTCGCGCGCGCCCGCGACAAACCACAGGTTGTACGCGTGGCCGCTGCGCGCATAGTTGTGGCTGACCGGCGCGCAGCTGCTGACGCACGCGGCCACGCGATCGAGCTGCGCCGTCGGCACGCTCAGCGCGGCCAGCGTGCTGACGCCGATCACGTTGGGCGCGAACACGGCGCCGATGCGGCTGATCCGGCCAGCACCCAGGTCGCGCGCGAGCAGCGACAGCAGCGTGTGCTCGCACAGGTCCAGTCCTTCCGCGAGCGCCTGGTAGGGGCGGGGCTGCAGCGGAAAGCCATGCTGCAGCGTGTCGTACAGGGTGCTTTCGTCGAGCATGGCATCCCCTTACATGCCGAAGCGCTGCGCCCGCGCGGTGAAGAAGATGCCGCTGGGATTGTCGGCCGGCAGCGTGGCGATGCGCGCCAGGCTGGCGGTGTCATAGACCTCGACGCGGTTGTCGTCGCGGCAGGACAGCCACAGCGCCTCGCCCTTCGGGGTGAATTCCATATGCAGCACGCCGCGGCACGGGCGCAGCGTGCGGACCACCTCGCGCGTGGCGGTGTCGATGACCTGGACGGTGTCGTTGTGCGGGAAGGCGAAATTGACCCATACCTGTCGTCCGTCCGGACGTGCCATGACAAAGACCGGCTGGCCGGCCAGCGCCACGCGCGCGGTCTGCTGCCAGCCGTGCGCCGGATCGGCGACCAGCAGTTCATGGCGGCCGATGGCGGGCAGCCATGCCTGGCCCTGCGCCATCGCCCAGCCGCGCAGATGCGGCATCTTGTAAACCGGCAGCGGCTGGCTGCCGCGGCCGTAGCCGGAGAGGACGCGGCGTGCCTGCAGGGGCGCCTGCCACAGGTCCACCAGCGCCAGCCCGTCCTCGCCGAACAGGCCGGCCAGGTACCAGCGTCCGTCGGGTGTGACCAGGCCATCGTACGGCTCGCGCCCGGCCGGCACGCGCGTCACCTGCGGATCGCGCGGATCGGCGGCATCCACGATCCAGATCTCGCCGGATTCGAACAGGCTGGCGGCAAAGCGCCGGCCCGGCAGGTCGGCCAGGCCTACCACCTTGGCGCGGCGCCCGTCCTGGCCGATGGCCGGCAGGTCTGCCAGCGGCTCAAGCGTGCGGGCATCGAACAGCCGGATCCCGCCCGGCGCGTAGTTCTGCGCGGCCACCACGCGGCCATCCTGGGAGATCGCGCCGCCAATGCTGTTGCCGGCTTGCAGGATGCGGTGCGTGATGCGCGCGTCCAAAAGATCGACGCGCGTGAGCCCGCCATCGCGGCCGAACACGTAGGCGTAGCGCGCATCGCGCGAGAACACCACGCTGGCGTGCGACAGGTCGCCCAGTCCGTCGACCGTGGCCAGCTGCGTCATGCCGGTGGTTTCCACGATCTGTAGCCGCCCGGCGGCACGTTCCACCACCACGCCGAGATCGCCGGTGCCGCGCACCGCGCCGGCACAGCCGGCCAACAGCGCGGCGGCACAGGCGAGCGCGGCGGCGAGGCCGCGCATCAGCGTGCCGGCGGCGCGGTGGCTGGCATGACGGGCGGCGGGTCGCCGGCCCGGAGTCGTTCGATCAGCCATAGGGCTTCATCCTGCGTCATGAAGGGTTGCCAGGGCGGCATGGCGGTGCCGGGCCGCCCGTACAGCACGGTGGCGACGAGGCTCTCCGGCGGCTTGTCCGCCAGCGCCTCGCGCGTCAGCGGCGGACCCAGGCCGCCGCGCAGCGTCATCCCGTGGCAGGCGCCGCAGTCGTCGCGCAGCCAGTGCGCCAGTTGCGCCTGCCGCGCGAGCGTGGGCGTGGGCGTGGGCTGCGCGGGCGCCATTGCCGGCACGGCCAGCAGCGCCGCGGCCAGCACCGTTACCGTGGCGTCATGCCACGCCCGTGTCATCAGAGCGACAGGATCCATTTGGCCAGCGTATTGGCCTCGGCCTCGCTGACCGCGTTGGCCGGCATCGGCATTGCGCCCCACTGGCCATTGCTGCCCTTCATGATCGACTGGACCATATGCGGCAGCCCGTCTTTCTTGCCGGCGTATTTGGCCTTGACGTCCTTGAAGGCCGGCCCGATCAGCTTCTTGTCGACGCCGTGGCAGGACAGGCAGGCCTTGCTGGAGGCAAGCTGCTGGTTCGCATGGGCCACGCCGGGGATGGCGGCACCGAACGACAGAACACAGCCGGCGGCTGCGAGCAGCGCGGGCAGGCGGGCAGGCAGGTGGATGGGGAGCTTCATCGTGATTTCTCCGTTGGGGGGAATGGAACCGGGCACCGCACCGGGACAGCGGTGCGGTGCCGCGGGATTTAATAAACGTCGTGTTGCGTGTTGTAGGCGTTGAACTTGCCGGTTGGCGTGATCAGGCGCTTGTCCTTGATCACCGTCTTGAGCGTGCGGGTCTTGTCATCGACCACCACCAGCGCGGACTCGCCGTCCTTGGTGCCCCAGACCGAGAACCACACCTCGTCGCCGGCCTTGTTGTACTCGGCCTGCACCACGCGTTTGGCGCCTGCGCCCTTCAGGCCGGCCCAATCGGCGATCGGCAGCACCTTGAAGCCGTCTTCCAGGTTGCGCGTATCGAACACCGCCACCGACTGGTTCAGCTTGGCATCGGGATTCAGCGGTGTATCGACCCACAGGTTCGAGGACTTGGGATGCGTCTTGATGAACAGCGAGCCGCCGCCCTGGCCCTTGAGCGTCTGCACCACCTTCCAGGCCTGCGCCGGATGACCGGCGGGATCCGTGCCGATCAGGCTGATGGTCTCGTCGCCCAGGTGGCTGGTGGCCCAGACCGGACCAAACTTCGGATGCGTGAAGTTGGCGCCGCGGCCCGGGTGCGGGGTCTTGCCCACCTCGATCAGTGCGGCAAGCTTGTCTTCCTTGGTGTCGACCACGGCGATCTTGTCCGACGCATTGGCCGCGACCAGGAAGTAGCGCCCTGTGGAATCGAAGCCGCCGTCGTGCAGGAACTTGGCCGAATCGATGGTGGTGGTCTTCAGGTTGGACAGGTCCGAGTAGTTGACCATCAGGATCTTGCCGGTCTCCTTGGCGTTGATCACGAACTCGGGGTGATAGTGGCTGGCGACGATCGAGGCGACGCGCGGCTCGGGGTGGTACTCGTTGTCGACGGTCATGCCGCGCGTGGACACCACCTTCAGCGGCTTGAGCGTATCGCCTTCCATGATCACGTACTGCGGCGGCCAGTACGAGCCCGCCACCGCGTACTTGTCCTCATAGCCCTTGTACTTGGAGGTTTCGACCGAGCGCGCCTCCATGCCGATCTTGACCTCGGCGACGATGTCCGGCCTGGGCAGCCACAGGTCGATCAGGTCCAGCCGCGCATCGCGCCCGATCACGTACAGGTAGCGGCCCGACGCCGACATGCGCGAGATATGCACCGCATAGCCGGTCTTGACGATGTTGATGATCTGCTTGCTGTCGCCGTCAATCAGCGCGACCTCGCCGGCGTCGCGCAACGTGACCGAGAAGAGGTTGTCCAGGTTGTACTGGTTCATCTTCTTTGTCGGCCGTTGCGCGACGGGCAGGATGTCCTTGCGGCTTTTCTCGATGTCGGCCAGTGAAAACTCCGGCGGCGTCGGCGGATCGAGCTGGATGTAGCGGGCCATCAGGTCGACTTCCTGGTCGGAGAGATCGCCGGAAGTGCCCCAGTTCGGCATGCCGGCCGGGCTGCCGTACTTGATGAAGGTCTTCAGGTATTCGGAGCCGCGCGCGCGGGTGATGTCAGGCGTCAGCGGCTTGCCGGTCGCGCCCTTGCGCAGCACGCCGTGGCAGCCGGCACAGCGCTCGAAGTAGATCTGCCTGGCGTGGTCGAACTCGGACGCGGTGAGCGTGGGAACTGCCGCCTTCTGTTCAGCCTTTGCTTCAGGCTTTGGTGCGCCCCTGGCGGTGTTGGTGGCTGCCTGGGGAAGACCCAGCCAGAGCGAGAGCGGCAATGCCGCGAATGCGGGGTAAAGCCATTTTCTTGCTTTCATGGTGCCGTGGTTCAGCGGGTTGTGGAAAGCTGTTGTCGCGGTGCTGTGGGGCGCGAACTGGCACCAGGCGCTTGCAGTGATGATGCGGACACACTGCGAGAAGGGGATTGACTGGCATCAAACCGTGCTGGATGTCACGCAACGGATTTTTTTTGAGAAGACGCGCTTGCGCGCCGCGCAGGCGCGCGCGTTCCCCGGGGCGGCGCCATCGCGTGGAAACGCGCGCCGCCCTCACGTCCTCATGAAAAAGGGCCTTGCGTAGGGGGGACGACGCGCCGCTAATCCTTGATCAGCAGCACGGGACAGTGCGCATGCGCGAGGACCCGCCTTGCCACCGACCCGACGATGGCATCGAGGAAGCCGCCGCGGCCATGCGAGCCCATCACGATCAGGCTGGCACCGATCTGGCTCGCGTACTCGACGATGCGGGCCGGCGCGAAGCCGGTGAAGCCATGGCGCTCGAACGGGATCCCGGCTTCGCCGAGGATGGTGGCCACCGAGCCCATCGCCTTCTCGTTCTGTTCGCGATGCCAGTCGTCGAGCGTGCCGCGATCGATGAAAGACTTGATATCGCCGGGCACATCGGGTTCGCAATGCACCACGTGCACGACGAAGTCGCGGGTCAGCAACGGGCTTTGCGCCAGGTAGCGCGCGGCCGCATCGCTATAGGACGACCCGTCGGTTGCCAGCAGGATCTTGTTCATGGTTTGCTCCTCATGTGCGCCGGTTACCGGCCTCGCGTTCGCGCGGTGCGCCGCTGCGGCCCGGCTGATCGCCCGCTGCGGTGGCTCGCCTGGTCCTGGCCTGGCTGAGCAGGACGGAGACGAACAGCGTCATGGCGACCGCGCCCAGCGACCAATGCACCGGTACGTGGAACCACGGCTCGACCAGCATCTTGGCGCCGATAAAGGCGAGCACGATGGCGAGGCCGTACTTCAGGTACTGGAAATGCGCCGCCAGGTTGGCGAGCAGGAAATACAGGGCCCGCAGCCCCATGATCGCGAAGATGTTCGAAGTGAAGACGATGAACGGATCGGTGGTCACGGCGAAGATCGCCGGGATGCTGTCGACCGCGAATACCAGGTCGGTGGCCTCGACCATCAGCACCACCACGAACATCGGGGTGGCATGACGCAGGCCGTCGATGCGCACGAAGAAGCGTTCGCCGTGATACTCCGAGGTGATCCGCATGTGCGCACACAGGAAGCGCACGATGGGATTGCGCGAGAGGTCGGGCGCGTGCCTGGACATGAACAGCATCTTGATGCCGGTGATGACGAGAAACACGCCGAACACGTAGAGAATCCAGGCGAACTGGCTGATCAGCCATACGCCCACCAGGATCATGGCGGCGCGCATCAGGATCGCGCCGAGCACCCCGAGCAGCAGCACCCGGCGCTGCAGTTCCGGCGGCACGGCAAAATAGCTGAAGATCATCGCGAACACGAACATGTTGTCGACCGACAGCGACAGCTCGATCAGGTAGCCGGTGTAGAACTCCAGCACCTTGCGATAGGCGGCGTCGTGGCCGGCGTCTTCGGCCACCACCCACCAGAGCGCGAGGCCGAACAGCGCGGCGAGAGTCATCCAGGTCAGGGTCCATCCCAGCGCCTCGCGCGAGGAGACCCGGTGTGCATGCCGCCCGCCAAGGACGAAGATGTCCACGAGCAGCGTGCCCAGCACCAGGACGAAAAATCCGGCCCACATCGGGGCGGTGGCAAAGGTCTCCATTGCCTTAAGGTATGACGGCCGGCGGCTGGCGCCAGGTCCGGCCTGCAGGGATCATGGCAGCTGCCGCGCGAGGTGGGGCCGCCGCGCAGGCGGCGCCTTCACGCGCAGTGCGTCGGATTCGCCGCAGTAGTGCAGGATCTCGGCGCGGGCCGCATTGCGCAGCCGCATTGCCGCCGGCCAGTCGTGCCCGTCAGGCGACAGGGGCTGGCCGATGACGACGCTGATCGGTCCCCGGCGCGGCAGCCACTGGCCATCGCGCAGCACCGAGCGGGTGCCCCGCAGCGCAATGGGAACCACCGGAGCGCCGGCACGGGCGGCGGCGACGAAGGCGCCCGAGCGGAAACGTTGCAGGCCGGACTCGCGGCCAAAGGTGCCTTCCGGGAACAGCAGGGCCGATCGCCCGGCGCGCACTGCCGTGACCAGTCGCTCGATGGCCTCGGATTCGCGCACGTTGTCGAAGCGGTCAATGAAGTCGGCACCGATGCTGGACAGGTAGGCGCCCGGGATGCGTTGCGTTTGCAGCTCGCGCTTGGCCACGACGCACGCCGGCATCGGCAGCGCGGCGATCAGCACGATGCCGTCCAGGTAGCTGGCATGGTTCGATACCAGCACGCAGGCGCGATTGCGCGGCAGGTGCTCCAGCCCCTGCACGAACCATGGCACCGCGGCCAGCCGCAGCAGCAGCCGGGCGGCGTGGTGGCTGAGTGCCCATCCCATGGCAGGCCGGTGCATTGCCACCGATGCCAGGCACGTCACGGGCGCCATCGCGGCGAACAACAGCCACGCGTACAGCGAATAGGACAGCCCGGCGGCGGCATGCCGGCCGCGCCGCAGCTGCGGCAGCAGCGCCTGCCAGCCGAAGCGCGCAATCTGCAGCCATGGCGCAGATTCACCAAGGCCGGTGCCGCCATGCTCGAATCGCTCGCGGCAAGCGGCGCGCCGGATCTTGCCGCTCGACGTCTTCAGGATGGTGTGCGGCGGCACCAGTACGACATGGTCCGGCGGCATGCCGAGTACATCGAGCGCGGTCTTCAGCGCCTGCCGTTGCAGCGCGCCGCGCGCCGCCTCGTCCGTTGCCGCGGTTTCCGCCATCACTACGATATGCTCGGTGCCGCTGTCCGGATCGGGGCTGCCGAACACCGCGACGCAGCCCTTGCGGATGCCGGGAATGGCGCCGATGGCCTGCTCCACTTCGTAGGGATAGAGATTGCGGCCGCCGCGAACGATGGTTTCCTTGGCGCGTCCGGTGATGAATAGCTCGCCGTCGGCGAGATAGCCGTAGTCGCCGGTGTTGAGCCAGCCGCGGTCGAAGAGCTGGCGCGTCTGTGCCGGGTTGCGGAAATAGCCGCCGGTGGCCGAAGGCCCGCGGAACTGCAGCAGGCCCTCCCGCCGCTCGGGCAGTTCGCAGCCGCTGGCGTCGACAATGCGGATATCGTGGCCGGGCAGCGGCCGGCCGCACGAAGGGATCTCCATGGCGTCCCCTTCGCCTGCCAGGTTTGACCCGTCCCCGTCGACGGGAACGGCCCGCGATGTGCGTACGAATGCGGCGCGGTCGATGCGGTCGGCAGTCAAGTTGCGTCCCGGCGGCGGGAAGGTCAGGCCCACCGATGCTTCCGCCAGCCCGTAGACCGGCGCTGCCGCCTGCGCGCGCAGTCCATGCCGGGCAAAGCGCGCGGTGAACTTGCGCATGGTCTGCAGGCTCACCGGCTCGGCACCGTTGAAGGCGAAGCGCCAGCTCGACAGGTCCAGCCCCGACAGGTCCGCCTGCGCCAGCCTGTGCAGGCACAGTTCATAGGCGAAATTGGGGCCGCCCGAGAGCGTGCCCCGGTACTTGTGGATCGCCCAGAGCCAGCGCTCGGGCCGCGCCAGGAAGGTGAGCGGCGACATCACCACCAGCGGGAACGCGTAGTACAGGCTGCCCAGCCAGGCGCCGATCAGGCCCATATCGTGATACAGGGGCAGCCAGCTGACAAAGACGTCGCGCGCGTCGACCGACAGCGCCATGCCCATGGCGCGCAGGTTGGCGAGCAGGTTGGCATGCGTCAGCACCACGCCCTTGGGCGATCCGGTGCTGCCGGAGGTGTACTGCAGCAGCGCGATGTCGTGCGCGCGCAGCATCGCATGGACCGGCGCGGCGGCGGTGTCCTCCACCTCTTGCGGCGTCAGCACGCTTTGCAGCGTGCCGGTGCCGGCCTTGAGCAGGGTGGCGAGCGGGCGGGCTTCGGCCACCGTGATCAGGATCGGCGCCTGCGCATTGGCCAGGATGCCGGCGTGGCGCTGCAAGTGGTCACCAATCTGCGCCAGCCGCGCTGGCGGGTAGAGCGGCACGGGGATCCCGCCTGCCATCAGGATGCCGGTAAAGCAGTAGAAATACTCCGGGCTGGTTGGCAGCATCAGCGCCACGGTCGTGCCGGCGCGCACGCCACGCGCGGCCAGGCCGGCGGCCACGCTGCAGGCGCGCCGGTGCAGTTGCGCAAAGGTGATCGGCGTATCGTCGCCTTCGCCGCTGTGCAGGATGATGTGAGTACGGTCAGGGTGGCGGTGCAGGTGCCAGCGCAGCACGTCCGTCACCGTGGCGGCGCCTTCCGGCGCCTGCGCCGCAGCATCTGCCGGTGCCGGGCTGGCCAGCCGTGCGGGCCCGTCCTCGGCGCCCGGCGGCAGGTCCCTGGCGGCGAGCACGGCGCGCAGCAGCGCGCGCGGGGTGTCCGCCTGGGCCAGCACCTGCTCCGGCAGGCTGACGCCGAAACGCTGCTCGATGCGGGTCAGCAGTTCGGCGCGCGTCAGGCTGTCGAAGCCCAGTTCGGCTTCAAGCGCGCTGTCCATCGAAGGGGCGGCCGCCGCACCGGATTCGGCCTGCGGCCGCATAGCGGTAGACATCTCCCCCACGATGCCGAGCAAGGCATCCTCGTAGTTCTGCCGCGGGGGCGAGTCCTCGTTCATTCGCTTATTGCTTGTGTCCGCGCAAATCAGTGGCTGCCGCCTGCCGCGTAGGGGCAGGCGGCAGCACCGACGGCGACGGTACTGACACCCCTAAAGATAGGCGGCGTGCGGAAATTGTCGAGGCGGGTGGCGGGGCGGGCACTGGCGCGGGCGTTCCGGCGAGGCACAGACGCAGCATCCCGCACATGCCGCCAGGGCCGCCAGGGCCGCAAGGGCCGCCGGGGCCGCCGTCAGACGGCGATCATCTCCATCGCTTTGGAGAAAGCGCCAGAGCCGAGCGGATCCAGGTGGTTCCGACCGCGCATGGCGAGGATGAACCGCCCCACCTGCGCAATATCGTCCAGCGGCAGGCAGGGCAGCAAGGTGTCGAGCGGCGCATCGGTAGCCACCGCAACGATCGAAGGATCGCAGGGATAGTAGGGCGCACGCCCATGCGCCGGGCGATACACCTCGATGCGCGGAATATCCTCCCGGCGGAAGCCTTCGACCAGCGTGATATCCGCGGGACGCAGCCGCGCCACCTGTTCGGCAAGCGTCGGCTCGGCTTCTTTGGCGAGCTCGCGCACGATGGCGTAGCGATAGGGCGAGGCCACCATCACTTCCGTGGCGCCGGCCGCGCGAAAACGCGCGCTGTCCTTGCCGGGGGGCTCGAGTTCCAGCGGATGGTGGCTGTGCTTGATCACGTTGACGGTCAGGCCGTGCTTGCGAAACCACGGGAGCAGCGCGGTAATCAGCGTGGTCTTGCCGCTGCCTGAGGTGCCGGTGATGCCGAAGATAAAGGGATTCATGTCGAGACGGATTCGGTTTGTGCGGCGGTAATGGGCAAAGGGCATACCAGCGGCAGGAAGGCGTCGGCGCGCTGCGAGTAGGCCAGCAGCGCACCGGCCTGCAGGTCGAAGTACCAGCCGTGCAGCGTCAGCTTTCCTGCTTCCAGCGCGCGCCGCACGAACGGGAAGGTCTGCAGGTTGCGTAGCGAGACCAGGATCGCCGCCTGTTCGCAGGCGCGCTGGCGCTGCGCCGGGCTGGCGTCGGCAAGCGTTTGCTCCACCTGCCGGCGCGCCGGCGCGGCGATGCGCACCCAGGCGCCGAGGTAGTCGGCTTCGTCGCCTTCGTCGGGCGGATGGTCGCCGGCGTCGGCCGGCTGCGCCAGCAGCGCGCGGATGCCACCACAGCCGCCATGGCCCATCACGATGATGCGGTCGACGTGCAGCTGTTCGACGGCAAACTGGATCGCGGCGGACACGCCGTGCAGGCTGCCTTCATGGCGCCCGGTGCAGGGCGGTACCAGGTTGCCGATATTGCGCACGGTGAAGAGATCGCCCGGGTCGCATCCCAGCAGCAAGGCCGGGTCCACGCGCGAGTCGCAGCAGCCGATCAGCAGGGTGGGCGGTTGCTGCCCGGTGCGCAGCGCGTCGAACAGGCTCGGCGCATCGTCGAAATAGCGTTGCTGGAACCGCTCGAAGCCTTTCAGTAGATGTTCGATCTGATGCATGGCGGTTTCCGTTGGTCAGGATGGCGGCGCTACTGCACCAGCGGGCTGTCGGCGCCTTCCAGTTCGATGCCTTCGATGCGGGCGCGGCCGATCAGCAGGCTGGCGTATTGCTTCCAGGCGCGGTCCCGCGCCGCCGTGGCCAGCGCACAGGCGATATCGCCGCGCACGGCGTCGAAGGGCAGGCGGGTGCCAGGGCAGCGCTCCAGGATGCGCACGATATGCAGTCCGAAGCGGGTCTCGACCAGTTGCGGCAATACGCCGTCATGCTGCACGGCAAAGATCGCGCGCTCGAACTCCGGCGCGGTTTCGCCGCGAAACACGCGGCCCAGGCGGCCGCCGTTGCTGCCGCTCGGGCAGTTCGACAGCGCGCGGGCATGCTGGGCGAAGCTCGACGGATCGCCGCGCACCAGCGCCAGCGTCTGCGCCGCGATTTCGCGCAGCGCGTCCAGCGGCACGCGCGGCGTTATCTGGAACAGGATGTGGTCGGCCTCGACCCACTCGCCGTCGCAGAAGCGCTCTGGTCGGCTGTCGTAGTGGCGGCGGCAGCTGGCTTCGTCCGGCTCGGGGATGCCGGCCTCGCGTTCCAGCAGCGCCATGGCGAGCGCATCGTCGTCCTGGCCGGGCACGTTCAGGCCGATGCGGCCGGCCTCTTCGCGTACCAGCAGGCGCAGGATGGCCGAGATCGTTGCCATCTTCGCGGGATTGGCCGCGTTGTGATGATGGTCCAGCTCGCGTTCGATATCGGCGTCGCGCAGTTCCACGCCGTTGACGGTGACAGGCATGTCGGTTCTCCTTGGGGCGGCGTGATTCAGCGGCCGCGTACCAGTTGCCAGGCTCGGGCGACGTAGCCGACCGAGGCAAAGCCGCTCCACACATGCACCAGCCGCGTGAACGGGAAGATCGCGAACAGCGTGATGCCCATGAACAGGTGCGCCTTGAACAGCAGCGGGGCGTCGGCGATATAGCTGGCGGCGTCGCCGCGCAGCGTGACGAGGCGCTGGGCCCAGGTCATCAGCTGCACCATCATGTGGCCGTCCATGTGGCCGGCCGATTCAAAGATGGTGGACAGTCCCAGCAGCAGCGTCACCAGCAGCCACAGCAGCAGCACCTTGTCGCCGGTGCGGGTCACGGCGGACACGCGTGCGTTGGTCAGGCGGCGATGCAGCAGGATCAGCAGGCCGGCCAGGCACATGGTGCCCATTACGCCGCCGGCGGCCATGGCCACGCCTTGCTTGAAGCCGTGCGAGACGCCCAGCGCGTCCCATACCGCCACCGGCGTCAGCAGGCCCACCAGGTGGCCGAAGAACAAGCCCAGGATGCCGACGTGGAACAGGATGTTGCCCATGCGCAGGTTGCCGCGGTAGAGCACCTGCGAGCTGTCGGTCTTCCACGTGTACTGCTCGCGCTCGAAGCGGGCCAGGCTGCCGAACAGGAAGATGGCGGCAGCGATGTAAGGGTAGATGCCGTAGAGGAATTGATGAAGGGTGGCCATGGTGTGCTAGCTCGATAAATGGGCAACAAGGGCTGGGTGATGGGCTTGCTTCGGTAGGGCTTGCTTCGGTGTCTGAATCTGCTAACTGTGTTTCCCTCTCCCCTCAGGGAAGAGGGCAGGGTGAGGGGTGGTTTAAGCACCGGCGCTTCGTCGAAGCTCCTGCCCTCACCCCCGCCCCTCTCCCGCGAGCGGGAGAGGGGCGAAAACAGTCGGCTCGCGAAGGCATATCAGCATGTAGCGGGAACCGGCGCCGTGCCGCGCGGATAGAACTTCACCGCCTGCGGCCCGGTCTGCGGCGCCAGCAGCGGCTCCACGCCATCGGCGCCCGGACCGAAGGTCTCCAGCGCCTCGTCCATGTCCCGTACCGGCGGCTCCTGCCGCGGTTGCGGCTGCACGTCGGTCAGGGTGCGCAGCACGGCGAACACGCCGGCGTACGGGCTCTGGTTGCGCGCGAGCCGGTCGCCGATCGCGGCCAGCACGTGGATTGCCTCGCCCAGCAGGTGCTCGGCGCGTTCGTCCTTGCCATCGGCGCTCAGCGCGCCGAGGAACTCCAGGAACAGCGGCACGTAGTCCGGCAGCTCCGACGCCGCCGGCTCGAAGCCGTCGCGCCGGTATTCGTCGATCAGGTCGACCATGGCCTGCCCGCGGTCGCGGCTTTCGCCGTGCACATGCTCGAACAGGTGCAGCGAGTGCGATGGGTTGCGGTCGAAGGTGGCGACATAGTTTTCCTGCAGCGCGATCAGCGATTCGCCGCGCAGCATGCCGGTCACCGGCGCCAGCATGTCGCGCGCCTGCGGCCATTCGGCCAGGAGGGCGTCGATCTCGGGCAGCGCGTCGATCAGGTCCTGCTCGGGATAGCCGAGCAGCGCGCTGAGGATGGGATAGAGGGGCATGTTCTTCTCCGGTTCGTTCGCGAGCGCTCAGCTCATCACGGCCTTCTTGCGCGACCTGGGCATGTCGACGAAATGCACGCTGCCCTGCGGCTTCTTGCCGAACAGCGCGCCATCCGAGGTCCCGCCCGAGCAGCCGTTGCCGAAGGTGAAGCCGCAGCTGGCCTTGTCGTTGAAGCTGTCCTCGACCAGTTCCTTGTGCGAGGACGGGATCACGAAACGGTCCTCGTAATTGGCGATGGCCATGGTCTTGTACATGTCCTCGACCTGCGCGGGCGTCAGGCCCACTTGCCTGAGCACGTCCAGGTCCTGCACGCCGTCCACCACCTGCGAGCGCTTGTAGGCGCGCATCGCCAGCATGCGGTCCAGCGCCGACAGCACCGGCATCACATCGCCCGCGGTCAGCAGGTTGGCCAGGTACTTGACCGGGATGCGCAGGCTCTTGACGTCGGGGATGATGCCGTTCATGCCCATGTGGCCCGCTTCGGCCGCCGACTGGATCGGCGACAGCGGGGGGATGTACCAGACCATCGGCAGCGTGCGGTACTCTGGGTGCAGCGGGAAGGCGACCTTCCACTCGCACGCCATCTTGTAGACCGGCGACTTGCGCGCGGCGTCGAGCCAGCTTTGCGGGATGCCCTGGCGCAGCGCCTCGGCCTGCACTGCCGGGTCGTGCGGATCGAGGAAGACGTCGAGTTGCGACTGGTACAGGTCGCGCTCGTCGGCCACCGACGCGGCCTGCTCGATGCGGTCGGCGTCGTACAGCATCACGCCGAGGTAGCGGATGCGCCCGACGCAGGTCTCGGAGCAGACCGTAGGCTGGCCGGCCTCGATGCGCGGATAGCAGAACAGGCATTTCTCGGCCTTGCCGCTCTGCCAGTTGAAATAGATCTTCTTGTACGGGCAGCCCGAGATGCACATGCGCCAGCCGCGGCACTTGTCCTGGTCGACCAGCACGATGCCGTCGTCCTCGCGCTTGTAGATCGAGCCGGACGGGCACGAGGCTACGCAGGCCGGGTTCAGGCAGTGCTCGCACAGGCGCGGCAGGTACATCATGAAGGTGTTCTCAAAGGTCGAGTACATCTCCTTCTGCACGTCATCGAAGAGCTTGTCGCGGCCGCGCGAGCTGAACTCGCCACCGAGGTCATCTTCCCAGTTCGGGCCCCACTCGATCTTTTCCATCTTGCGGCCGGTCAGCACCGAGACCGGGCGCGCGGTGGGCGGGGTCTGCGACAGCGGCGCCTTCTGCAGGTGCTCGTAGTCGTAGGTGAACGGCTCGTAGTACTCGTCGATCTGCGGCAGGTTGGGGTTGGCGAACAGGTTCGCCAGGATCTTCAGCTTGCCGCCCTGGCGCGGCTCCAGCGTGCCGTCGGCATTGCGCTTCCAGCCGCCCTGCCACTTGTCCTGGTTCTCCCATTCCTTGGGATAGCCGATGCCGGGCTTGGTCTCGACGTTGTTGAACCACGCGTACTCGACGCCGTCGCGGCTGGTCCAGACGTTCTTGCAGGTCACGGAGCAGGTATGGCAGCCGATGCACTTGTCGAGGTTCAGCACCATGGCCACCTGGGCGCGGATCTTCATTGCGTTGCTCCTTCATTCACACGAAACTGCGTCGATTCCACGAGCGGCCCTTCGAGCCAGTCGACCTTCTTCATCTTGCGCAGGATCACGAATTCATCGCGGTTGCTGCCCACGGTGCCGTAGTAGTTGAAGCCGTAGGCCAACTGCGCGTAGCCGCCGATCATGTGCGTGGGCTTGGTCACGGCGCGCGTGACCGAGTTGTGGATGCCGCCGCGCATGCCGCTGGTCTCGGCACCGGGAACGTTCACGATCTTCTCCTGGGCGTGGTACATCAGGCACATGCCCTTGGGCACGCGCTGCGACACCACCACCCGCGCGGTCAGCGTGCCGTTGACGTTGAACACCTCGACCCAGTCGTTGTCGCGGATGCCGTTGGCGCGGGCCTCGGCTTCGGAGATCCACACGTGCGGGCCGCCGCGCGACAGCGTCAGCATGCGCAGGTTGTCCGAATACGTGGAGTGGATGCCCCACTTCTGGTGCGGCGTGATCCAGTTCAGCACCAGCTCCGGGTTGCCGTTGGGCTTCCTGCCCAGCATCGGCGCCACGGTCTTGGTGTCGATGGCCGGCTTGTACACGCAAGCGCCTTCGCCAAAGTCCAGCATCCAGCGGTGGTCCTGGTAGAACTGCTGGCGGCCGGTCAGCGTGCGCCAGGGGATCAGTTCATGCACGTTGGTGTAGCCGGCGTTGTAGCTGACTTCTTCCGATTCCAGTCCCGACCACGTCGGCGCGGAGATGATCTTGCGCGGCTGCGCCTGCACGTCGCGGAAGCGGATCTTGTCGTGCTCGCGCCCTTCGGCCAGATGGGTGTGGTCGCGGCCGGTGATCTTCGACAGCGCTTCCCACGCCTTGACGGCGACGTGGCCGTTGGTTTCGGGCGCGAAGGTCAGGATCATCTCGGCGGCGTCGATTGCCGTTTCGAGCTTCGGGCGGCCCTGGCTCACGCCGGGCTCCGTCACCGTGTGGCTCAGCTCGCCGATTTCCTTCACCTCATGCTGGGTGTTCCAGTTGATGCCCTTGCCGCCATTGCCGAGCTTGTCGAGCAGCGGGCCGATCGAGGTAAATTTCTTGTAGATGTCCGCGTAGTTGCGCTCGACCACGGTCATCGACGGCGCGGTCTTGCCGGGGATCAGGTCGCACTCGCCGGCCTTCCAGTCCTTGGGCTCGAACGGCTGGCCCAGTTCGCCCGGCGTGTCGTGCAGCAGCGGCGTGCAGACCAGGTCCTTGCGCGTGCCCAGGTATGGGCCGGCGATCTCGCTGAACTTCTTCGCGATGGCCTTGTAGATTTCCCAGTCGGTCTTGCTTTCCCACAGCGGCTGCACGGCTTCGGACAGCGGGTGGATGAAGGGGTGCATGTCGGACGTGTTGAGGTCGTCCTTCTCGTACCAGGTTGCCGTCGGCAGCACGATGTCGCCATACAGGCAGGTGGTGCTCATGCGGAAGTCCAGCACGGTCAGCAGGTCGAGCTTGCCTTCGGCGGCCGGGCGCACGTTGACTTCGCTCGGCATGATCGCGTCATTCTCGTCGCCAAATACGGCGTTCTGCGTGCCGAGCAGGTACTTCAGGAAGTACTCATGTCCCTTGCCAGAGCTGCCCAGGATATTGGAGCGCCACACGAACATGTTGCGCGGGAAGTTGGCCGGATTGTCGGGGTCGTCGCAGGCAAACTGCAGCGCGCCCGACTTCAGTTGCTCGACGGTGTAGGCCACCGGATCCTTGCCGGCTTGCTCGGCCGCGTCGACCACGTCGAGTGGATTGGTGCCGAGCTGCGGCGCCGACGGCAGCCAGCCCATGCGCTCGGACCTGGCGTTCAGGTCCAGCAGCGACAGGCCGTCATAGCGCTTGCGGTCGGCGGTCGGCGACAGGATCTCGTCGACGGCCAGCTTCTCGTGGCGCCACTGGCTGGTGTGGTTGTAGAAGAACGAGGTGCCGTTCATCTGGCGCGGCGGGCGCGACCAGTCCAGGCCGAAGGCCAGCGGGGCCCAGCCGAACTGCGGGCGCAGCTTTTCCTGGCCGACATAGTGGGCCCAGCCGCCGCCGCTCTTGCCAATGCAGCCGCACATCATCAGCAGGTTGACGATGCCGCGGTAGATCATGTCGTTGTGGTACCAGTGGTTCAGCGCGGCACCGACGATCACCATGCTCTTGCCTTGCGTGCGGTCGGCGTTGTCGGCGAACTCGCGCGCCACCTGGGTCACCAGGCGGGCCGGGACGGAGGTGTGCTTTTCCTGCCAGGCCGGGGTGTAGGGCACGTCGTCCTCATACGACGACGCCACGTTGGGGCCGCCCAGGCCCTGGTCGACACCATAGTTGGCCATCTGCAGGTCGTACACGGTCGCCACCAGCGCGGTGCTGCCGTCGGCCAGCGTGATGCGGCGCGCCGGCACGCGGCGGCGCAGCAGTTCGTCGTGTTCGCCGCCGAAATAGGGGAAGCCGACTTCCACCACCACCTCATCGTGGTGGCCGACCAGCGACAGGCGCGGCTCGACCGTGCGGCCGCTGCCGCCGTCCTTCATTTCCAGGTTCCAGCGGCCCACCTTCTCGCCGCCGTTGTGCGCGGCCTCGCCCCAGCGGAAGCCGATCGATCCGTTGGGCGCGACGATCTCGCCGGTGGCGTTGTCCACCACCAGCGTCTTCCACTCGGGGTGGTTGGCTTCGCCGAGGTTGTCGGCCAGGTGCGAGGCGCGCAGGAAGTGGTCGGGCACCAGCGTGCCTGCGTTGTCCTGGTTCTCGCGCAACAGCACCAGCATCGGCATGTCGGTGTACTGCCGGATGTAGTCGCGGAAGTAGGCGGACTTGCCGTTGGCGTGGAATTCCTTCAGCACCACATGGCCCATGGCCATCGCCAGCGCGGCATCGGTGCCTTGCTTCGGCGCCAGCCAGATATCGCCGAACTTGACCATCTCGCCGAAGTCGGACGAGACGGCGACGGTCTTGGTGCCCTTGTAGCGGACTTCGGTGTAGAAGTGCGCATCGGGCGTGCGCGTCTGCGGCACGTTGGAGCCCCACACCATCAGGTAGGTGGAGTTGTACCAGTCGGCCGATTCGGGCACATCGGTCTGCTCGCCCCAGATCTGCGGGCTGGCCGGCGGCAGGTCGCAGTACCAGTCGTAGAACGACAGGCAGGCGCCGCCGAGCAGGCTCAGGTAGCGCGCGCCGGCGGCGTACGAAACCATCGACATGGCCGGGATCGGCGAGAAGCCGATCACGCGGTCCGGGCCGAACTTCTTCACGGTGAAGGCGTTGGCCGCGGCGATCATCTCGGTGGCGGTGTTCCAGTCGGCGCGCACGAAGCCGCCCTGGCCGCGCACGCTCTTGTAGCGTGCCGCCTTCTTCGGGTCCTGGCTGATCGATTCCCAGGCGGCGACCGGGTCCATGGTCTTGCGGGCCTCGCGCCACATCTCCATCAGGCGGCCGCGGATCATCGGATATTTGACGCGCTGCGCGGAGTAGACGTACCAGCTGTACGACGCGCCGCGCGGACAGCCGCGGGGCTCGTGGTTGGGCAGGTCCGGGCGCGTGCGCGGGTAGTCGGTCTGCTGCGTTTCCCAGGTGATCAGGCCGTTCTTCACATAGACCTTCCAGGAGCAGGAGCCGGTGCAGTTCACGCCGTGGGTGGAGCGCACGATCTTGTCGTGCTGCCAGCGGCTGCGGTAGCCGTCTTCCCACTTGCGGTCTTCGTTCACCACCGCGCCGTGGCCGTCCGCATAGGTGGACTTGACGCGCGACATGAACTTCAGTCGATCCAGGAAATGACTCATTTGCTTGTTCTCCGCGAGGCTTTTCTGCGGCGCTCCGGGGATTGCGGGAGCGTTTGCAGGGACACCTTGAGCTTATGGGGGAGCGGGGCGGCAGCCAATTCGCTGGTGGAACAGCCGCCGCATGGCGATCGGGGGAGGTGCCGGGCGCCGGACTAGTTCCGAAGAACTAGTCCGGCCGGCAAGGCGGTCAGCAGGGCATGGGCGCGTTGCGGCGCGCGTAATACCACCACGTCACCAGCACGCAGCTGACATAGAAGGCAATGAAGCAGTACAGCGCGGTATCCGGTGCGCCGGTCAGCTCCAGCGAGGTGCCGAAGCTCTTGGGGATAAAGAAGCCGCCGTACGCGCCGATCGCGCCGGAGAAGCCAAGCACGGCGGCGGACTCCTTGCCGGCTTCCTGCAGCGCCTGGCGTTGTGCGGCGTCGCCCTTGCCCTTCGCGGCGCGCTGGCGCTCGGTCAGGAAGATCACCGGGATCATGCGGAAGGTCGAACCGTTGCCGATGCCGGTCAGCGCGAACAGCGCGATGAAGGCCGCGAGGAACCCGGTGAAGTTGCCGCCGGCGCCGTCATGCGGCAGCGCTGCCAGCACGGCGAATACCGCCGCGATCATGCCGATGAAGGTCCACAGCGTGACGCGCGCACCGCCGAGCTTGTCGGAGATCCAGCCGCCCACGGGACGCGTCAGCGCGCCGACCAGCGGCCCCAGGAAGGCATAGGCGGTGGGGTTCACGCCCGGGAACTGCGACTTGGTCAGCAGCGCCAGCCCGGCCGAAAAGCCGATGAACGAGCCGAAGGTGCCCACGTACAGCCAGCACATCAGCCAGTTGTGCTTGCGCTTGAAGATCACGGCCTGTTCTGCAAACGATGCCTTGGCATCGGCGATGTCATGCATGCCGAACCACGCGGCCAGCGCCGACACCACGATGAACGGCACCCAGATAAAGCCCGCGTTCTGCAGCCACAGGTCCTGTGTGGCGCCGTTCGCCTGGTATTGCTGCGGCTCGCCGCCGAGCGCGCCGAACACCGCCAGCGAGACCACCAGCGGCGTGACGAACTGCACCACCGACACGCCCAGGTTGCCGATGCCGGCATTCAGCCCGGTGGCCAGGCCCTTCTTCGCCTTGGGGAAGAAGAAGCTGATGTTGGCCATCGACGAGCTGAAGTTGGCGCCGCCCAGCCCGCACAGCAGCGCCAGCACCAGCAGCGTGGGATAGCCGGTGGACGGGTCGCGCAGCGCGAAGCCCATCCCCAGCGCGGGGATCAGCAGCAGCGCGGTGGAGATCGCGGTGAAGCGGCGCCCGCCGAACACTGGCACCAGGAAGGAATAGAAGATGCGCAGCGTGGCGCCCGACAGCGCCGGCAGCGCGGTCAGCCAGAACAGCTGGTTCTTGGTGAACTGGAAGCCGGCGCGGTCCAGGTTGACCGCGACCACGCTCCACAGCATCCAGACCACGAACGCCAGCATCAGCGCCGGGATCGAGATCCACAGGTTGCGATAGGCGATGCGCTCGCCCTCGCTTTGCCAGAATGCCGCGTTCTCGGGCTCCCAGCGGGTGAGTACGGATGAGGTCATGATTGGTATGCCTTGGTTGAAAGAGCGCGGAGGCGCGCTTGAGAGGTGAGCTATCAGGCTGCCTGCGTGAGCCCGACGGCCTGTGCCTTGCGCTGGCGTTCAGCGCGGTGGCTGTAGTGCATCCACACCAGGCTCACGCATACCGTGCCGTACATCAGCATGAAGCAGCTGCTGCGCACGCCGGTCAGGTCGGCCAGCATGCCGAACAGGATCGGCAGGATGAAGCCGCCCAGGCCGCCGGCCAGGCCGACCACGCCGGAAACCGCGCCGATGTTGTGCGTGAAATCGTTGGAGATGAACTTGAAGACCGAGGCCTTGCCGATGGCGAAGGCGATGCCGACCACGAACAGCAGGATGGTGAATACCGTCGGCGTCAGCGCGATGCGGAATGCCTGCGGGCCGCCGGTGGTCTGGACGATGAAGTCGGTCTGCGGATAGCTCAGCAGGAAGAAGCCGACCCAGCTCACCCACATCACCCACCAGGTGGTGCGGTGTGCGCCGTAGCGGTCGGAGATCCAGCCGCCAATGGCGCGCAGCACGCCGCCGGGCAGCGAGAAGCACGCGGCCAGGAAGGCGGCGGTCTTGATGTCGAAGCCGTATTCGCCGATGTAGTACTTGGTCATCCACAGCGACAGGCCGACATAGCCGCCGAATACCACCGAGTAGTACTGCGAATAGCGCCACACGCGCGCGTCGCGCATCACCGCCAGCTGCTCGCGCCAGCCCACGCTGGACTTGACCATGTGCGCCGGATTGCTGCGCGAGAACACCCAGAACAGCAGCGCGGTGACGAGCATCGCCACCGAATACACGCGCGGCACCACGGTCCAGGTGCCGGCCGCCAGGATCATCGCCGGCGCGACGAACTTGGTCAGTGCCGCGCCCGAGTTGCCGGCGCCGAAGATGCCCATTGCCAGGCCCTGGCGCGAGCGCGGGAACCAGCGCGCCACGTAGGGCGTACCAACCGAGAATGAGCCGCCCGCCAGGCCGACGAACAGGCCCAGCACCAGCAGTTGCCACAGGCTGTGCGCATAGGAGATCAGCCAGATCGGGATCACCGTGGCCAGCATCAGCGCGAAGAAGACGATGCGGCCGCCGAAGCGGTCGGTCCAGATGCCCAGCGGCACGCGGATCAGCGAGCCGCTCAGCACCGGCGTGGCGGCCAGCAGGCCGAATTCGGTGTCGTTGAGGCCGAGTTCCTGCTTGAGCGGGATGCCCAGGACGGCGAACAGCATCCAGACGGCAAAGCAGATGGTAAATGCGAAAGTACTGGACGCCAGCGTGATTGCCGCGCCGGCTGGAACGGGTTCCGGCGCGCGTGTTTGGGTGGCCATGGCCATGCTCCTGTGTCAACTTTGGCGGGGGTGATGCCAGAGTAGGGGCGGCCACTGGTGCTGCCTATTCGCCGGCAGCACAGCGCGCCACATGGAGCGATCTGTCGTTGGAGGTAGTTCCACCGGCGGAGGTTGGCGGCGCGGCGCCGGTGCTATCGTGATTGCGGCACGCATGGCACCCGCTTGCGTGCTTGCGGCAATCCTGCGCCAGATCAAGAATCTGCCGTACGTTGCCCGGGCACTGCCCGATTCACCAGATTCCGACCCATTCCGCCATGGAAACCATCCCCATCCTTCCGTCCCGGCCATCGCCATCCGGCAAGACACCGGCCGGGCCGCCGCCGCGCGGCTTCGCCCTGTTCGCGCTGGGGTTCCGGCCCTTCTACCTGGGCGGCGCGATCTTTGCCGCGCTGGCGATTGCGGCATGGTCGGCAATGCTCGCGGGCATGCAGTCGGTCGGGCCGGCGGCGGTGCTGCCCGGGATGTTCTGGCACGCGCACGAGATGGTGTTCGGCTTTGCCGCGGCGATCGTGGTGGGTTTCCTGTTCACGGCGGGCCGCGCCTGGACCGGCCAGCCCACGCCGACCGGCGCCGCGCTGGCCGTGCTGTTCCTGCTGTGGCTGGCGGGACGCGTGGGCATGTGGCTGGCGCCGGGCACCGTTGCCTTCGCCATCGAAGGCGTATTCCTGCCGCTGGCGGCACTGGCCTTCACGCGCACGCTGGCCCGGGCCGGCAACCGGCGCAACTACCCGCTCGCGCTGGCGCTGTGGCTGCTCGCCGTGGCCGATATCGCCGCATTGTGGCTGCAGGCCGGCGGCCATGACGTCTCGGCGCTGCGTGCCTGTCGCGCCGGCGTGGCGCTGGTGACCCTGTTCGTGGTGGTGATCGGCGGCCGCGTGATCCCGATGTTTACCACCAACGCGATTCCCGGTTTCCGCCTGCGGCAGTACAAGCAGGTCGATCGGATGGTGATCCCGGCGACGGTGCTGGGGCTGGCCTCGGGACTGCTGCCGTTGCCGGGGTGGCTGGCCGCGGCGCTGTCGCTGCTCGCCGCCGGCGTGCTCGCGGTGCGCGTGGCGGGATGGCGCGGCTACGCGGTCGGCAACCGGCCACTACTGTGGGTACTGCACCTCGCCTATGCGTGGCTGCCGCTGGCGTTGCTGCTGCAGGCACTGGGCGCGCTGCGCCTGGTGATGGCCGGGCTGGCGACCCATGCGTTCACGGTAGGCGTGCTCGGCATGGCCATCATCGCCATGATTACGCGCACCGCGCTGGGCCACACCGGGCGCATGCTGGTGGCCGGCCGCACGGAAACGGTGGCGTATTGGCTGATTGCGATGGCCGCGGTATTGCGTGTGTTCGGTCCGATGGCGTGGCCAGCCGGCTACCTGCACTGGATCTGGGGCGCGGGGGCGTGCTGGGTGGCAGGGTTTGGCCTTTATGCGATGACCTACGCGCCGCGGCTTGCGCGTCCACGGGTGGACGGCAAGCCGGGCTGAGCGAATGGGTCAGGGGCAGGCTTGCGCCACCGGTGCGGCGGCGCCGCGGCCCTGCTCGAGCCTGATGCTGAGCCAGGCCACTGCCAGCGCCGCCAGCGGTGCCAGTGCCGCGATCCACGGCAGCGCGTTCAGCCCCGGCCCGTGATCGACCACGACGCCGCCCATCCACGCACCGATGCCGTTGCCAAGGTTGAACGCCGCGATATTGAAGCTCGATGCCAGGTTCTCGCCTGCGCCGCTGGCATGCCGCAGCACGCGCAGCTGCAGCGGCGACACGGTGGCGAACGCGGCGACGCCGAGGATGCCGACGAACGCCACTACCGTCACCTGGCTGTGGATGGCCAGCGTCATCGCCGCCAGCACCAGCACCAGCGCAGCGAGCGAGCCGAGCAAGGCGCGCGTCGGCGCACGGTCGGCGAGGCGGCCGCCAAGGATATTGCCGACGATCATGCCGCCGCCGAACAGCAGGAGGATCGGCGACACCGCGGCCTCGCCAAAGCCCGAGACGCGCGTCAGCAGCGGCTGCACATAGGTAATCACGGCAAAGGTGCCCATCGATTGCAGCACCGTCATCAGCAGACCCAGCAGCACCTGCGGGCGGACCACGGTGGCCAGTTCGTCGCGCAGCGCCACCGGGGCGCGCTGGTCGCGGCTCTTCTGCACCAGCAGCGCGATGACAGCCAGCGACAGCAGCCCGATCAGCGTCATGGCCCAGAACGTTGCGCGCCAGCCCAGGTGCAGGCCGAGCCAGGCACCGGCGGGCATGCCCAGCAGCGTGGCCAGCGTCAGGCCGGAAAACATCACCGAGATTGCCGAGGCACGCCGGTGGGGCGGCACCAGGCCCGTGGCGACCACCGCGCCCACGCCGAAGAACGTGCCGTGGGTGAGCGAGGTCAGCACGCGCGCGAGCATCAGCGTGGTGTAGTCGGGCGCCAGCGCGCAAGCGGCGTTGCCGACGGTGTAGATCACCATCAGCGCCAGCAGCACGGCCTTGCGCGGCATGCGCCGGGTCAGCAGCGTCAGCACCGGTGCGCCGGCGAACACGCCGAGCGCGTAGCCGGATACCAGCATGCCTGCCGCGGCAATGGTCACCTTCAGGTCGGCGGCGACTTGCAGCAGCAGGCCCATGATGACGAATTCGGCACAGCCGATGCCGAACGAGCCGGCGGTCAGCGCATAGAGGGCCAGGGGCAACCGGCCGCCGCGCGCGGCGGCGGCGTCAACGGGGGTAGCAGGGGACAGTGGGGCCATGGTTGGTTCGGAAAAGTGCAGTGAAGAAAAGAGGAAGGCAGTCTGCGCCTTTCCGTCTTTCGCAAAAACCGGCATGATCCATAATCAGTTTCAATGGTTTCTTGATAATCATGGATCGCATCGGGGATATCGGCCTGTTCCTGCGCGTGCTCGACCTGGGCTCGATCAGCGCCGCGGCGCGCAGCCTGGACCTGTCGGTGGCCGTCGCCAGCCAGCGCCTTCAGCGGCTGGAGCGCGACCTCGGCGTGCGCCTGCTGCACCGGACCACGCGGCGGCTGCATGCCACCCCTGAAGGCGCGGTGCTGGCCGGGCAGGGGCGTGCGCTGGTCGATGACCTGGAAGCGCTGGGGGCATCGCTGCGGCAGGCAGGCACCGGGATCTCCGGCACGCTGCGGGTCACCACGTCGTCATCGTTTGGCCGGCTCTATGTGTCGCCGCTGCTGCCGCGGTTCCTGGAGCAGCATCCCGGGCTATCGGTCAGCGTGAACCTGACCGACAACGTGCTCGACCTCGTCAGCGCCGGCTTCGACCTGGCCATCCGCATCGGAGCGCTCGACGATTCCACGCTGGTGGCGCGCCGCCTCGCCATCAACCGGCGCGTGCTGTGCGCCGCGCCGGATTACCTGCGCCGGCGCGGCACCCCGCGCACGCCGCATGACCTGGCACGGCACGATTGCCTGGTGCTGGTGGGCAGCCAGGGCCGGCAGGATGTCTGGAGACTGGGGGACGGCCAGGGCGGGGAAATCGCGGTACGGGTGCGTGGGCGCATCGAAGCCAATACCGGCGAGCTGCTGTCGGACGCGGCACTGGCCGGCTTCGGCATCGCGCTGCATTCGACCTGGCATGTCGGCGGCGAGCTGCGCGCCGGCAGGCTGGTCCAGGTGTTGCCCGATTTCCCGATGGCTGACACCGGCATCTACGCGGTGATGCCGCAAAGGCGGCTGGTGCCGCCGCGGGTGCGCGCCTTTGTCGATTACCTTGCGCAGGCGTACGGCGAGAATCCCCCGTGGGACGCGCCGGCCGGCGCATGAAGCCGGCCGTGGGAGGCGAATCAGGCCGTATGCCCTAACCCGGCGGGTGCGCCGCCGAGCGCCGGTAATCGCCCGGTGTCATGCCGGTCCAGCGGCGGAAGGCGCGGAAGAATGAATTGGCATCGTCGAAGCCGAGCCGGAAAGCGATTTCTCCCAGCGACATATTGCCTTCGGTCAGGTATCGGCCGGCCAGTTCGCGACGCACATCTTCGCACAACGCGCGGAAGCCCGTGCCTGCCGCCATCAGCCGGCGCTGCAGCGTGCGTTCGCTGATGTCGAGGTGGCGCGCCACCGCGGCCAGGCTCAGCGCGCGCTCGCCGGCCAGCTGGTGCAGGGCGGCTCGCACGTCGTCGAGCGATGCCGCCGCGTGTCGCGCGTCGCGCATGGCGGCGGGCGCCGCCGGACGGCGGTGGGCGCGTGCGACCATGCGCAGCGACAGGTCGCGCCGGCCGAACACGATCGCGTCTTCCGGTTCGCCAAAGCGCACCGGGCAATCGAAGGCTTCGGTATAGCGCAGGTGCCAGTCGGGCTGGCCGATGCGTAGCGAGACCCGCAACGGATGCAACGGCTTGCGCGTGAACTGGCGCCCGAAGGCTAGCAGCGAGCACAACTCCATGTCGATGCGCGGGCGGGTGTCAGGCGCCTCCGGCTCGCTCGGGCGGATACAGACCCAGGCCTCTTCGCCCTGCCGGCGCAGTTCGATGCGGTCGCCCATCATCAGCTTCTGGTAGCGCGCGATACGCCGCAGCGCCGTGCCCAGCGACGGGCCCGCCATGGCCGGCATGCCTGCCAGGCCGAGCAGGTCAGGCTGCATCCGGCTGCCCAGCCACAGGCCGATGGCGGGATCTCCGGTGGCCCGGTAGACCGCGCACAACAGGTGGCTCGCCTGCTGGGGCCCGGTCTCGGGCGTGTCCGGGGTGGAAAAAGTCTCAGGATCGGAATCAGGAGCAGGCACGAGCGCCGACACGTCGTAACCACCTTCACGCAGCGCGTGCAGCAGGTCACGAGGGAACGGCCTGGCCTGGATTGGCTCTTGTAGTGGCATTGTTATTGGCTGGCAAATTGGCGCAAGGCGCCTGTGCTAGCCCCCGGTAAGACTGAGATTACGCGGTGGTGGCGGCGCCTTCAAGGGCACGCGGGGGGAGGATGTGTGGTCAAGGCAGCGCAAGCGTCGGGCCGGACATGGGCGTGTCGCAGCACTGCGGGAGGTATCGGCGGGCTAACGAGGGTCGATGCGCGGCCGATGCAACGCGTTGCCTAAAATTTGTGCGGTCCGGTGCGTTGCTGCACAGACCAAGGCTTCCGGGGAGGGTAATGGCAGGATATCCACAGATTCTGTGGATATCAGGCCAGCGTTTTCAACATGGGTTTGTGCGGCTGCCGCAATGTGCCGGAAACCGGTATGCTGCACGGTCTTGGGAGCAGGCCAACGCAGCGCAAGCCGCAACGGTGTCACCGCCGGATGCCGTGCATGCCGATATCGCCCAGGATTCGTGGTCTATCTCCGCCGATGTTGCCGCTTACCCGCTGCCAGCTATCGCCCGGCTGGCGTAACCGCAATGCCAAAGCTGCCTGCCGCCATGCGTCATGACCGGTCGTCCGCAGTCCCCTTCCGCCTGACATGCCTTGCCACACTGGCCGCCACCACGGCGCTATGCGGCTGCGTGGCGCAATACCGGGTGCCATCAGGCGCCCCCACCGCCAGCGTGCGGCTGCTGACCAATACCGAAGAAATCACCTCTTTCGCTGTGGTCGACCCGGCCAAGTGCCCGGTGCCGGCACGGCCGCTGATCCTGGCCGGCACGGGCAAGCAGTTGTCGGCAATGGGCCGGGATCGCGAACTGGGCCTGCCGGGGCGCTCACCCGAGCCGCCGGAGCGCACGCGCGAACGGCTGGTCGAGGCAGGCCGGCGCATCTACGTGGCCGTGACGTCCGCTGCCGAGCCGCCGTTGCCGGAGCAGCGTTGCGCCGCCGGGGTGTCGTTCGTGCCCGCGCCGGGGGCCCTCTATGAAATCCGGTATCAGCGTGACGAGGCCGCGAGCCAGTGCTCGGCGCAGGTATTGCGGATGCAGCCGCTGGAAGCCGGCGGCGCACGCCTGACGACGGAGCCGACGCAGAAGGGCTTCCGCGCGCTGCGCAAGGAGTATGTGTGCCAGGCGCTGTGACGGTGCCCGGGGCCGGGTCGGAACGATAGCGTATCGGGCAGGCCCCCGCCTGCCCGATGGGCGGACTTACTGCTCGATCAGGAAGCGCTCCGGGCGCTTGCCCAGCCATGCCGGGGCGCGGCCGCGGCCGGACCAGGTCTTGCCGGTCTTGGGATCCATGTACTTGGGGGGCAGCGCCGAACCCGAAGCGGCCTTCGTGCCGGCGGACCCCGCGGGGCGGCCGCGCTTGCGCCGGGGCATGATGTCTTCCGCGGCCAGGCCATATTCGGTCATCAGTTCGCGGATTTTGTCGATCACGCCGGCGACTTCCGTCGCGCGCACTTCATTCAGCTTGGCTTCCAGCGCTTCCTTCTCAGCCAGGAGTTGCTTGTATGTCGCCATTTATTTCCCCTTTCTGCAATTAGGCCGCTGCATGGTACTAGAACTTCAACTGTCGGTTGACATAAAAATTTTACAAAAAATAACGGGGATTGCACGGATTGATTTGTGTTTGCCCACAGCCTCATTGTTTTACAGCGCACCGTTGCGTGCCATTGCGGGGCCGTTACTGCGGCAAATGGCAATGCCGCCGCTCCAATTTCCGGCAAAGGAAAAAGCTGGCGCTGCCGGCTTTTGCATCTAGACTGGTTCTCTGCGTTGCAAAACGCTTTCCGGAGACGCCATGAGCCAGCAGATCTTTGTCAATTTGCCAGTACGCGACCTGCAAGAGTCGATCGGGTTCTTTACCAGTCTTGGCTTTACCTTCAATCCGCAATTTACCGATGACACCGCCACCTGCATGATTGTTGGCGAGAACATATTCGTGATGCTGCTGACCGAAGCCAAATTCCGTGGCTTCTCGCCGAATGACATCTGCGATGCGCGCAAATTCACCGAGGTACTGGTTTGCCTGTCGATGGACAGCCGTGCGCGCGTCGATGAAATGGTGAATGCGGCGGTCACCGCGGGCGGCAATACCTACAAGCCGCCGATGGACCTCGGATTTATGTACGGGCATGGCTTCCAGGACCTTGATGGCCATGTCTGGGAGCTGGTGTACATGGATACGGCGGCAATGCAGGAGGCCCAGTAAGGCGCGCAAAAAAAACAGCCCGGGAAAGCAGGAAGCCCGGGCTTGAAATCCACCTGGATCGCGGTGGAGGAGACAACTTGTCGTGGACGTCCCGGGCCAGTTGCCCGGGATGCGTCAGGCAGGATCAGATCGCCCAGCCGCCGGCATAGAAGGCAGCCAGCACTATCGCGATGGCGACGGTGCCGACATTGAGCTTGCGCCATTCGCCGGCGATCACGCGGCCGACCACCAGGGTGCAGAAGCCCAGCATGATGCCGGTGACGATATTGCAGGTCAGCACGATGAACACCGCGCAGACCAGGCCGGCCAGCGCGTCGACCAGGTCATCCATATGCAGGCGGCTGACGCTGGACAGCATCAGCAGGCCCACGTACATCAGCGCCGGTGCGGTGGCGTACGACGGCACCAGTCCCGCCAGCGGCGAGAAGAACATCACTGCCACGAACAGCAGGCCCACCACCACCGCGGTCAGGCCGGTCTTGGCGCCCGCGGCCACGCCGACGGTCGACTCGATATAGGCCGCGGCCGGAGCGCCGCCAAAGAACCCGGAGAAGATCGAGCTCACCGAGTCCGCCGTCAGCGCGCGCCCGCCGTTGTGGATATGGCCAGCGGCGTTGAGCTGCCCGGCCTGTCCGGCCACGGCGCGGATGGTGCCGGTGGCGTCGAACACGGCGGTCATCACCAGCGCCAGTACGCTCGGCAGCACCGCCGCAGTCAGCGCGCCGCGCAGGTCCATGGCGCCGATCAGCGAAGCATGGCCGGGTGCACTCAGCGACGGTAGTGCGAACACGCCGGTGAACTTCACCGCCGGATCGAAGATGAGGCCCAGCGCCGAGATCGCGATGATCACCAGCAGGATGCCGCCCGGCACCTTGCGCCGTTCCAGGCCAAAGATCGCGGCCAGGCCGAGCACCGACATCACCACCGGGAACGAGGTAATCTTGCCCAGCGCCACCGGCAGGCCGGCGTGGGTGTTCTTGACCACCAGGCCGACTTCATTGGAGGCGATCAGCAGCAGGAACAGGCCGATGCCGATGCCCGTGCCATGCGCGACGCCTGCCGGCAGGTTGCGCAAGATCCAGGAACGCACGCCGGTCACCGAGATCGCGGTAAAGATCAGGCCCATCAGGAACACCGCGCCGAGTGCGACCGCCGGCGACAGGCCCTGGCCCAGCACCAGGCCGAAGGCCATGAACGCAGTCAGCGAAATGGCGCAGCCGATCGCGATCGGCAGCTTGGCCCACAGGCCCATCAGCAGCGAGCCGAAGGCGGTGGTCAGGCACACGGCAACAAAGACCGCGCTGGTGTCGAAGCCGGCCTTGCCCAGCATGCCGGGCACGACGAAGACGGCGTAGACCATTGCCATGAAGGTGGTGATGCCCGCCACCACTTCCTTGCGCTGGGTGCTGCCGCGCGCGGTGATCTCGAAATAGGCGTCGAGCCGGTTCCGGACCTCGGGGACGTTGGGGCGTGCCGCATCGGCTTCCGTCGCTGATGACGGATAGGGCTGCTCGATCATGATGAACTGTCTCCTTGCAGGGCGCTGCAACGTCCGTCGTACGGCGCGTCGTCAGGCTTGTCTCACGTGGTTCTGGCTGTTTTGGGCGGCAGGCCTGGGGGGCCTCGCCAACCCGCTGTTATCGGTGTGCCGGCTTGTCGTTGCCTTCTAGTGCGGGCGTGATCTGGGCAAGGCTGAAGGCTAGGTGAGTGCGAGGGACTCGTCATAACCGCAGCGGAATGCGCGGCATGCGCGATGGGGAATACTGAATGTGGAGGATAATTATCTTCGAAGCGGCGGCGGTCGCCAGGTGGCGCTTTGGGCGCTGTGAATTATCACGAACGCCATATACGGCCTATAGGTACTGACCCGGATGCCGGACGAGGTACTTCGTTATACTAGGGATAACCCTGAACTGCCTCGCGCGGCTGACTGGAACCCGGTCAGATATGCATTGCGAGGCACCTGACATTGCTTCGCTCCGGAAAGAAAAATTGCCATGCAAGTGCTCGCTGATACGCTTCACCGTCAACCCCGCCAGGCCAAGTCGCAGGCCAAGTCCAATGTCCGTGCTGCCGCAGAACCGGCGCGCGAGGTCGACTATTACGCCCGCATGGGCAGCGGCCGCTCGCTGTCGGCCCGCGTTCGCGTCTATTTTGCCCGCGGCTGGAAGCTCTACCTCGACAACGCCCGCGCCGTCGCGCCGCTGATCCACCCGTAAGGCCGCTTCCGTGGCGCGGCCGGCGCTCAGTACATGCCGGTACGTGCCATGAATTCCTGCAGGGCCCAGCCGCGGCCCAGCAGCAGCCGGCGCGTATGCAGCGCATCGCGCTCATGCGGGCTGACCGTCTCGCCCAGCCAGGTCAGCGTCTTCTGGCGCAGGTCGACATAACCGCCGGCGTAATCCGCGCCAAGCCCCTGCCATAGCGCGTGCGCGCCTGCCGACTGGCGGGCGCCGCTCAGCAGGCACAGTCCGCCGTCCAGCGCCCAGCGGTACAGCGCCCTGGCCAGGCCGCGGCGCTGGTAAGCGGGCGCAAACTTCGTATGCGGCGCGCGCACCCATGGGTCGGCGCGCCGGCCCACCTCGATCAGCCGGTTGAACACGGTATAACCGGCCAGGCGCCGCTGCATCACGTCTTCCACATACACGTAGTATTCGCCGTCGGCTTCGCGGTAGCGCAGCCGCAGCGCCGGCATGCCCGCGGGCAGCGCGGGCATGTCGTGCAGGCGGTCGCCGGGCCGTTGGATGCGCTCGTGGAGCGCGTCCAGTTCACGCTCGATCTCACCCGGTGCGAGTTCCACGTCGATGCGCAAGGCCAGCGGACGCGTCAGGGCCGAGGTCGGGGCCACCATCGGGCCCAGTGAAGGTAACGAAACCATGGCAGCGCCTCAGGCTTCGAGGAGCAGGTAAAGGGCGGCAAGCGCCACCATGGCAAGAAGGGTCTGGCGGTAGAGTTGGGGCATGGCTGGCTTTCTCCTGGCTGCATGATCAAGCGGATGCCGGATGGCGATCCGCGCCATGTGCCGTGCGGGAAAGCTCAGGTCTGCTGGAGGGTAGTGTCCCGAGCTGCCCGCACGGCCAGGAAAAGCACGGCGCTGCGGACCGCGCGGTGAGCGTGGTCAATGGCGTAGCCCGGTTGCCGCGATGTCACGGCGAACGCCGCCGCCGGCAGGGCCGGGCGGTTCAATGCGGCGAAGCGGACGATGCGAGACATAGAGCGTGTTGCGTCGGATTCGGGAGAACCATGCTTATGCCATATATTTGTGGCGATGTCGAGCTAACGCAGCGATATCCGCTTTTATCTTCTGGCTACCTGCTCGCCGTATACATATAAGCTGCAACTTCACATTTCCGAGCTCATGCCGATCTCAATTGTGAACACTGTCTACATGTACTAGACTCGGATGCATCGTTCAACGGCCTTCCCACAGGAGCCATGATGACGACGTCCCCCGACACCGGCCCGATCACGCTGCTGGTCGCCACCACCAAGGGTGCGTGGACCCTGACCAGCGACGCCGCCCGCGGCCACTGGCAGCTGGCAGGTCCCACCTTCCTTGGCCACACCATCCACCACATCGTTCAGGACCCTCGCGACCCGTCGCGGATGCTGATGGCCGCGCGCACCGGCCATCTTGGCCCGACGGTGTTCCGCTCCGCCGACGGCGGGCGCAACTGGACCGAGGCGACGCGTCCGCCCGCTTTCGACAAGGCGGCTGAAGGCGAGACCGGCCGCGTGGTCGACCACGTATTCTGGCTGACCCCCGGCCACGCCAGCGAACCCGGCGCCTGGTACGCCGGCACCTCGCCGCAGGGGCTGTTCCGCAGCACCGACCACGGCGCCACGTGGGAGACAGTGTCGGGCTTCAACGACCACCCGATGTGGCGCAACTGGACCGGCGGCGAGCAGGACGGCACTCCCGACGGCCCCAAGATGCACTCCGTGCTGGTCGATCCGCGCGACCAGCGCCATCTCTATATCGGCATGTCCAGCGGCGGCGTGTTCGAGAGCACGGACGCGGGTGCCGACTGGAAACCGCTGAACCGCGGCAGCCTGGCCACCTTCCTGCCCGACCCCAACCCGGAATACGGCCAGGATCCGCACTGTGTGCTGCAGCACCCGGCCAACCCCGACATCCTGTACCAGCAGAACCATTGCGGCATCTATCGCATGGACCGGAGCGAAGGCATATGGAAGCGCATCGGCGAGGCGATGCCGGCCGAGGTGGGCGACATCGGCTTCCCGATCGTCGCGCACCCGCGCGATGCGCGCACAGTGTGGGTGTTCCCGATGGACGGCAGCGATGTCTGGCCGCGCGTCAGTCCCGGCGGCCACCCCGCGGCCTATGTCACCCGCGACGGCGGCGAGACCTGGCAGCGCCAGGACCGCGGCCTGCCGCCCGAGCAGGGCTGGTTTACGGTCAAGCGGCAGGCCATGGCCACCGACCGCCACGGGCCGGTGGGCGTGTACTTCGGCACCACCGGCGGCGAGATCTGGGCCAGTGTCGACGAAGGCGAGCACTGGCGCTGCATCGCCAGCCACCTGCCGCAGGTCTACGCCGTCAGCGTGGCGCGGCCGGCCTGAGTCGGAGGGCTGCCATGCAAGTACGCATTGCCACGCCGCTGTTCTCTTACACCGGGCAGCGCGAGTATGTGGAAGCTCACGGGGCGAGCATCGGCGCGCTGCTGGATGATCTGGACCGGCAGTTTCCGGGGATGCGGTTCCGCATTGTCGACGAGCAGGGGAAGTTGCGGCCGTACATCCGGGTGTTCGTGAACCGGACGCAGCTGATGCAGCTGGATGCGCCGCTCCAGGAAACGGATGAGGTGCATATATTGCAGGCGTTGGCGGGAGGGTAACGACCTCAGCCCCTCCGCGTGGCCGCCTCCCTCAACTCTCCAGTCCCCCGCGCCGATATCCAGTCATGACCCCTGCCGTCCGCCAGCCGCCGCGGCGGCAGGGCAATGCACACACGGCGGCCACAGACCATCCAACGCACGGCACGGGAGCGACGCATGAGCAGTTCCATGAGGGACATCGACGAACGGACTAACCTCACCAACAACAACCAGTTCGAACTGCTGCTGTTCCGGCTGGGCGATGCCGAGCACAGCGGACAGTCCGAGTTGTTCGGCATCAACGTCTTCAAGGTGCGCGAGATCCTGGTAATGCCGCCGGTGACGACCGTGGTCGGGGCCGACCCGTCGATCCTGGGCATGGCCGATATCCGCGGCCAGGTGATCCCCGTGATCGACCTGCCCAGGCTGGTGGGATGCAAGCCGCGCAACGGGCTCGGCATCCTGCTGGTGACCGAGTACGCACGCTCGACGCAAGGCTTCGCGGTCGAGGCGGTGGAGGAAATCGTGCGCCTGGAGTGGAACCAGGTGCACTCGGCCGAGGCCAGCGTGCGCACCGGCCACGTCACCAGCATTGCCAAGCTGGATGCCGGCACGGAGCAGGCGCGCCTGGTGCAGGTGCTGGACGTGGAGCAGATCCTGCGCGATGTGCTGCCGACGCGGCAGCCGGATGTCGAGCCGGGCTCGGTCGGCCCGCGGTTGAACCTGCGCCCGGGTCTCAAGGTAATCGCCGCCGACGATTCCGCGCTCGCTCGCGGCCTGATCGAGCAGGGCCTGAAGGCGCTGGGCGCTCCGGTGCTGATGACCAAGTCGGGCAAGGAAGCGTGGGAACTGCTCGACCGCATCGCCGGTGAGGCGGCCAGCCACGGCAAGTCGGTGCAGGACGAAGTGGCGCTGGTGCTGACCGACCTGGAAATGCCGGAGATGGACGGCTTTACGCTGACGCGCAAGATCAAGGCCGACAGCCGCTTGAAGCAGCTGCCGGTGGTGATTCATTCGTCACTGTCGGGCGAGGCCAGCGAGGAGCACGTGCGCAAGGTGGGCGCGGATGCCTACGTGGCGAAGTTCGTCGCCAGGGAACTGGCCGACACCATCCGCGAGGTGCTGACGCGCTGAGCGGACGCTGTCTGAGTTTGGTCATGAGTTCGGTGCCCGAGGCCATAACTGGTGTGGCCTTAGGCAGCACAAGGCACAAAATCATTCAGGCTGCAAGCATTCCCGTATGTTTACGGTTTGCCTATAAAACGGGCACTCCAGTACGAGCCAAGGCCGGCGCGCCCTTGGCGGTTGTCAAGAGGGGGGATATCCACCGAAGCTGTGGATAGATCCTGTGGACAAGTCAGGCGTCCCGGCCGAACTGCCCGGGACGCCTGCCGGCGGTCCTGCGTGACCTCCACGCCCTGCCGCGCTCCCTCGCTCGCTCTCTCCCTTGTCTGGTCTGGCCCGGTCGCTCCCGGGGCCTCTCCTCCGCTACTTGGGCTGCTCCACCGTGCGCAGGTAGGGCTTCAGCGTCTTGAACCCTTGCGGGTATTTCTTCTTCGCATCTTCGTCCGAAACCGATGTCGGAATGATGACGTCCTCGCCCGGCTTCCAGTTCACCGGCGTGGCGACGGTGTGCTTGGCGTTGAGCTGCAGCGAGTCGAGCAGGCGTAGCACTTCATCGAAATTGCGCCCCGCGGTCATCGGATACACCAGCATCGCCTTGACCTTCTTGTC
Source organism: Cupriavidus consociatus (assembly GCF_017814975.1). Classification (GTDB taxonomy): domain Bacteria; phylum Pseudomonadota; class Gammaproteobacteria; order Burkholderiales; family Burkholderiaceae; genus Cupriavidus; species Cupriavidus consociatus. Next base: position 165,733 of record NZ_JAGIQA010000004.1, on the reverse strand, counting down.
CGGGCCGATGATGAACACCGAGCGGATGGTGGCGTTGTCCACCGCCGTGCGCGGTCCGGCGCCGCTGGCTTCAGGGTGGATCATGTCGTAGAGCTTGGCCACGGTCAGGTCGGCATCGCCAATCATCGGATAGTTGATGGCGGCGCCCTGGGTCTCTTCGATGTCCTTGGCCCAGCGCTGGTGGTCGCTGACGGGATCGATGCTCAGGCCGATGATCTTGGTGTTGCGCTTGTCGAATTCTGGCTTGAGCCGCGCCATGTAACCCAGTTCGGTGGTGCATACCGGCGTGAAGTCCTTGGGGTGCGAGAACAGGATCGCCCAGCTGTCGCCGATCCATTCATGGAAGCTGAGCTTGCCTTCCGTGGTGTCTGCGGTGAAATCCGGGGCTTGTTCGCCCAGTCGAATCGCCATGGTTGCGCTCCTTGCAGTTGGCATGGGTGGAAAATGCGCGCTGCCGGCGTGCCGGCCGGCAACGCGCGCGATTGCCTGGTGCCTAGCGCAAGACCAGCACCGGGATCGCGCTGTGCGTCAGGACCTTTTGCGTTTCACTGCCGATCAGCAATGCCTGCAACCCGCGCCGCCCGTGCGACGACATCACGATCAGGTCGCAGCCGCGCTGCTCGGCGCACTGGATGATGGCCTGCCACGGGTGGTCGTCGGTGGCGGTGACGGTGTCGCACGGCACGCCGGCCTGGCTGGCGGCACGCGTGACCGCGGCCAGGAAGGTATCGGCATGGCGTGCGGCCTCGGCCGCGAACGAGTCTCGGGTGTCCTGCTGGCTGGTCAGCCGGTACGTCAATACGTGGTACTCGGGAATCACATGCAGGCCGGTCGCGCGTGCGCCGATGCGGCTGGCGAAGGTCATGGCGCGGGCTACCGTCGCTTCGGCGCGTGCGGAGCCGTCGGTGGGGACAAGGAGGTGCTTGAACATGATGGCCTCCGATTGCAGTGAATAGCCGCGTCCGCCGGGCCGTTCCGCCCGGACCGTCCGGACGAGCCACTCAAGTATAGGAATTGGCCGGTGATAGCGACAGGTCGCGTGCAGGCCCGGCGGCGTCCTCGCGCGGCCTTCTTGCGCCGGCCCTTGATGGCGCGATGCCGCGAGGTCGGCGCAGGCCGCAAGTGCCGGGGTGGCATGTCACTTTTATTAACATGTTGTTATCATTCGATGCACCTGCGCCCCCTCCCTCCGGCGTTGACCCACTGCAAGGATCCTCCGCATGATCGCGCTGCGCGAAGCATGGCAGGCCGGGCTGTTCCGCCGCGCCAACTGGCTGCCTAACCTGGTGTCGGGCGTGATCGTCGGTGTGGTGGCGTTGCCGCTGGCGATGGCCTTCGCGATCGCATCCGGCGCCAAGCCGGAGCAAGGGCTGTACACGGCCATCGTGGCCGGGCTGGCGGTGTCGATGTTCGGCGGCAGCCGCCTGCAGATCGCCGGGCCCACCGGCGCGTTCATCGTGGTGCTGTCCGCCATCACCGCGCGCCATGGGATCGGGGGGCTGCAACTCGCCACGCTGATGGCCGGGCTGATCCTGCTGGCGCTGGGCCTGGCGCGGCTGGGCGGCGTGATCCGCTACATTCCCGCGCCGGTGATCGTGGGCTTTACCGCCGGCATCGGCGTGATCATCTTCGTCGGGCAATGGCGCGACTTCTTCGGGCTGCCGCCGGTAGCCGGCACCCACTTCCATGAAAAGTTGTGGCACCTGCTGCAGGCGCTGCCGCAGTGGCATGCGGCCACGACCGCGCTCGCGCTGGGGAGCCTGCTGCTGGTGCTGGGCGCACCGCGGGTCCGCTGGCTGCATCGCATTCCCGGCCCGCTGGTGGCGCTGGTGGCGGCCACCGTGCTGCAGGCGCTGTTCCGCTTCGATGGCGTGGCCACCATCGGCAGCGCCTTCGGCGGCCTGCCGCGCGGCCTTCCGGCACCGTCGCTGCCGGAGATCTCGCTGGCGCGCATGATCGAGCTGGCAGGACCCGCCTTCACCATCGCCATGCTGGGCGCGATCGAATCGCTGCTGTCCGCGGTGGTGGCCGACGGCATGGCCGGCACCCGGCACGATTCCAACCAGGAGCTGGTGGGGCAGGGCATCGCCAATATCCTGGCGCCACTGTTCGGCGGGTTTGCCGCAACCGGCGCCATCGCCCGCACCGCCACCAATATCCGCAACGGCGGCAATAGCCCGCTGGCCGGCATCGCGCATGCACTGACGCTGGTGCTGGTGCTGCTGTTCCTGGCACCGCTGGCAGCGAGCGTGCCGCTGGCAACGCTGGCCGCGATCCTGTTCGTGGTGGCGTGGAACATGAGCGAGGCGCGCCAGTTTGCGCGCATGGTGCGGCGCGCGCCGCGCGCCGACGTGGCGATCCTGCTGATCACCTTTACGCTGACCGTGCTGACCGACCTGGTAGTCGCGGTCAACATCGGCGTGATCCTGGCCATGCTGCAGTTCCTGCGGCGCATGTCGGCGTCGGTGGAGGTGACACGCCAGGACGTGACGGGCATCGAGCGCGAGCTAAGCGCCGAAGCGGGCGCAGCCGATTCCCTGGCGGCGCGGATGCCGCCGGGCGTGCTGGTCTACGCCATCGACGGCCCGTTCTTCTTCGGCGCGGTCGAAGCGTGCGAACAGGCGCTGGTGCACACCCATACCGAGCCGCGCGTGCTGCTGATCCGACTGGGCCGGGTGCCGTTCATCGACATGACCGGCTTGCAGACGCTCGAAGCCGTGATCCGCACGCTGCGCCGGCGCGGCGTGGCGGTGGTGCTGGCCGAGGCCAATGCGCGCGTGCGGCAGAAGCTGGAGCGGGCCGGGGTGCTTGCGGTGCTGGGGCAGGAAAATTACGCGGATGCGCTGGCGCAGGCGCTGCGGCGCTGCGGCGTGCTGGCGGAAGAGGGCGGTACGGAACCGGATCGCGAGGACACGCGCGCCTCGCACTGACCTACTTCTTTTGCCGGCCGCTGCCGGCGGGCCGTGCCTTGGTGGCGTATTCCACGCCGTGCTGGGCCAGGTATTCGCGGATCAGCTGGCGCACCACCTGCGACGGCGTCAGGTCCTGCGCGGCGCACAGGGTTTCGAAGGCCTTCTTCTTGACCGGGTCGATCAGGACGGTGAGGCGGGCGGTCTTGGATTCCATGAGGGGGCAGGCGGTCCGGCGGCGGCGATCGACGGCATTATATACAGCGCAAACCTCGCCAAACCGCGCCGGTTTGCTTCCCTCTCCCGCCTGCGCGAGAGGGGCAGGGGTCCGGCCCTCACCCGCACCCCTCTCCCACTGCGCGGGAGAGGGGTGCGTTCACAAGGGACGGCAGGAATTGCTGGCGCTTTTTCCGGCGTCCCGCTAGGCCGGCATCTCCAGATCCGCAATCACCGCCGCCAGAAACCGCGCCGCCTCTCCCCCTGTCACCACCCTGTGATCGAATGTCAGGCTGAGCGGCATCACCCTGTGCACCGCCGGCGCACCGCCAGCCGCGACCACTTCGTCGCGTATCCGTCCAGCCCCAAGGATCGCCACCGTCGGTGGCACCACGATGGGCGCCGCATAGCGCCCCGCAATCATGCCGAAGTTGGACAGCGTGATGGTATTGCCGCGCATCTCCTCCGGCGCGATGGTGCGCGCCCGGATGTCCGCGCGCATGCGGTCCAGCCCATGGCGCAGGTCGGCCGCGTCGCGGTTGCCCACGTCGCGCAGCACCGGCACGAACAGCCCTTCGGGCAGGTCGGCGGCAATGCCCACGTCGATCTTCTTCAGCACGTGGCGGCGTCCGGTCTGGCCTTCGTACCAGGCGTTCAGGCCCGGCTCGGCGCGGCAGCCGGCCACCAGCGCGCGCACCAGGCGGATGGTGACATCGGCGCCCGCCTGCCAGGCGTGGATATCGGCATCGTCCATCACCGTGGCCGCGGCGACCTCGTTCTGCGCGCGCGCCATGTTCTGCGCCATCGCGCGGCGCACGCCGCGCAGTTCTTCGGGCGCGCCGAGTTCGGCCAGCGTGGCGGCCACGCGTTCGACGTCTGCTGCGGTGACGGTGCCCTCCGGCCCCGACGCGGTGGCCATCGCCAGGTCGACGCCGAGGCGCCGCGCCAGCGCGCGCACCGCGGGCGTGGCCTTGATGCGCGCGGCCATGCCGGCACCAGGCGCGGCCGCGACCGGCGGCGCCGCTTCGCTGGCCACGCGCGTGCCGACCTGCACAGAGCCGACCACCGTGCCGGCATCGGCGTCCTCGCCCGCGCCCTCGAAGCCGACCAGCGGCGCGCCTAGGTGGACGATATCGCCAGGCTGCGCGTGCAGCCTGGCGATGGTGCCCGCATAGGGCGAGGGGATCTCGACGATGGCCTTGGCGGTCTCCACCGACAGCAGCGGCTGGTCCGCGACGACCGCATCCCCCACCTTGACGTGCCAGGTCACGATCTCGGCCTCTTGCAGGCCTTCGCCCAGGTCGGGCAGCTTGAAGACTCTCATCGGCGCTTCCTCGGCTCGGTGTCGCTCGGTGTCGCTTGGAGATGCCCGGCGCCAGTCACGCGGCCATGGCCTTGCGTGCCGCGTCGGCGATGCGCGCCGCGCTGGGGAGGTAGGTGTATTCCAGCCGCGCCAGCGGCACCACGGTATCGAAGCCGGCCACGCGCTGCACCGGCGCCGCCAGCGAATACAGTCCTGCATCGGCCAGTTCCGCCGCGATCTCGGCGCCGAAGCCGGCGGTGCGCGGCGCCTCGTGCACGATCACGCAGCGCCCGGTGCGCCCCACCGCTTCGAGGATGGTCGGCATGTCGAGCGGCTTGAGCGTGGCGACGTCGATCACGGTCGCGCTCACGCCTTCGGCGGCCAGCTCGTCGGCAGCGGTCAGTGTTTCCTGCACCATCGCGCCCCAGGTCACCAGCGTGATGTCGTTGCCTTCGCGCAGCGTGAAGCAGGTATCGAGCGGCAGCGCTGCGCCGTCATCGGCGACCTCCTGGCGGAACAGCCGGTACAGCCGCGTGGGCTCGAGGAAGATAACGGGGTCGGGGTCGGCGATTGCGGCCAGCAGCAGCCCGTAGGCGCGCGCCGGCGACGACGGCACCACCACGCGTAGCCCCGGCATATGGGCGAACATCGCTTCCGGGCTTTCCGAATGATGCTCGGGCGCATGGATGCCCGCGCCGCACGGCGAGCGCACCACCAGCGGGCAGCTCAGCCGCCCGCGCGTACGGTGGCGCATGCGCGCGGCGTGGTTGATGATGTGGTCGATGGCCGGATAGATGAAGCCGGTGAACTGGATCTCGGCCACCGGCCTGAGCCCCATCGCCGCCATGCCGATCGCGGCGCCGACGATGCCGCCCTCGGCCAGCGGCGTATCCATGACCCGCGCCGCGCCGAAGCGCGCCTGCAGTCCGGCGGTGGCGCGGAACACGCCGCCGTTGACGCCAATGTCCTCGCCCAGCAGCAGCACGTCGGGATCGCTTTCCAGCGCGTGGCCCAGTGCCAGGTTGACTGCTTCGACCAGATTGATTTCCGCCATGGTTTGCTCGCTTTGGTCGTTGAGGGCCAAGGGGACGATGAAAGCGTCAGCCGTGCTGCGCGGGATAGCGCCGCGCGGTCTCCAGTTGGGCCTGCAGCGCTGGCGGCATGGTGGCGTACAGGCAGTCGAACATCGCCGCGGGGTCCGGCGGCGGCAGCGCCAGGTAGGCTTCCACGGCTTGCGCCACCTGTTGCGAGCACGCCTTGACCAGTGCCTCTTCGCGCGCCGCGTCCCATGCGTTCAGCGACAGCAGATGCGTGCGCAGGCGCAGCAGCGGCTCTTCCTGCCAGTGCGCCTTGACGCTGGCCTCGTCGCGGTAGCGCGAGGCATCGTCGGCGGTGGTGTGGTCGCCCAGCCGGTAGGTGATGGCCTCGATCAGCGCGGGCCCGCCGCCCGAGCGAGCGCGTTCGATGGCCTCGCCCACGCGGTGCCGCACCGCGACCACGTCGTTGCCGTCGACCTGCTCGCCAGGTATGCCGGCCGCGATGGCCTTCTGCGCCAGTGTCTGCGCCGCGGTCTGGCCGCTGCGGGGCATCGAGATCGCCCACTGGTTGTTGTTCACCACGATCACCATCGGCGCGCGCCACGCGCCGGCCATGTTCATGCCTTCGTAGAAGTCGCCCTTGGAGGTCCCGCCGTCTCCGAGCAGGCACACCGCCACCCTTGGCTCGTTGCGCAGCAGGAAGGCATAGGCCGCGCCCGCGGCATGGCACACCTGGGTACCGATCGGCACGCAGTTGGCAAAGTCATGCGGCGCCGCCGCAAAACCGCTGCCGCGTTCGTCGCCGCCCCAGTACAGCAGGCTCTCGGTCATCGTGACGCCCCGCACAAACTGCGCCGCGTGGTCGCGGTACGAGGGCACCAGCACGTCTTCGGGCCGCATCGCAAAGGCCACGCCGACGCCGATGGCTTCCTGTCCGAGCGCCGAGGCAAAGGTGCCGATCTTGCCGGTGCGCTGCAGCGCGATCGCCTTCAGGTCGAACTGGCGCGTCAGCACCATGGCCTGGTACAGCGGCAGCAGCGCATCAGGGTCGCTGGCAAAGGGCGGGGGCGGGGAGGTGGGGGAAGGGGGGTCGCCCGGCGGGGCGAGATAACGCGTATAGCCGATCTCGAAGCTCGCAACCATGGACATGGCAGGTCTCTCGATGCGCGTGTCGTGTTGTGATCCCGGGCGTGCTTTGTGGGCGCGCGCGGCATGTGTAGTCGAGTGTAGGGTATTTGCGGCGCAATGGCGGCGGCAATTGTCTTGCTGTGCACAAGGAAGGAGAAGCCGTGGTCCAGGCGCGGCCAACGAAAAAAGGGTTCCCGTGCGGGAACCCTTTCGCAGGGGATTCGAGCCGGATCAGCGCTGGTACGGCGGCGGCACGAAGCCCGCGAAGCGCTGCTGCGTCACCGCCTTGAACTCGGCCGACTGGTAGGCTTCCCTGATGTCCCTGACGAACGGCTTGTTGACGTCGGCCGTCTTCACCGCCACCAGGTTCATGTAGTAGTCGGGAATCTTCTCCAGCGCCAGCGCTGTGGTGAGCTTCAGCCCGGCGGCCAGCGCGAAGTTGCCGTTGACGAAGGCGTAGTCGACGTCGTCGAGCGAGCGAGGCAGTTGCGCGGCCTCCAGCTGGATCAGCTTGAGCTTGTGCGGATTGGCATCGATGTCGCGCTCGCTGGCGCGGATCGGGTCGGTGCCGGGCTTGAGTGTGACCCAGCCCACCTGCTGCAGGATGGCAATGGCCCGCGCCAGGTTGGTGGGGTCGTTAGGCAGCGAGACGGTATTGCCCGGCTTCACCTCTCCCAGTGTCTTGTGCTTGTGGCTGTAGATGCCGATCGGCGCGGTGGGGACCTGGATGATGTCGGTCAGCTGCAGCTTGCGGTCGGCCGAGAACTTCTTCAGGTAGGCCACGTGCTGGAAGGCGTTGGCGTCGATGGCGCCGTCGGCCAGCGCCAGGTTGGGCTGCACGTAGTCGCTGAACTCGATGATGGTGACCTTGTAGCCGCGCTTTTCCAGCACCGGCTTCACGCCGTAGCGGATCTGGTCGGCGTACGGGCCGGCGGTGGCGCCGAAGCGGATTTCCTTCTTGTCCGGATCGGCGGCGCTTGCGCCCTGCACCACGCCCAGCGCCAGCACCGCCGCGGCTACCGCCAAGCCGAATCTCCCGTATCGCATCAAGACGCTCCCCTGTTTGTTCGTTGATCGTTCGTCGATCGTTCGTTGGAGAGCCCATTGTATGGAAGCCAGGTCACCTGGCGAACGAGTACTTAATCATGCCGATATGCCTGAAGCGCATATAGGCCGGCTGCAGGCACCGCGGTGCGCTACGCTGAAGGACCGCAAGCCCGATCCTTGCACGGAGGCCGCCATGCCCGAACAACTGACCCGGCATCCCGATGTCACGCTGCAGGTCCTGCGCAGCGCCGGCGCCCGCTGCGGCGAAGGCGTGCCGCAGGAAATCCTCAAGTCCTGCCCGCGTGAGCGCTTCTGCAAGCTGCCCGGCGGCGAACTTTGCGTATACGGCCTGGATAACGCCATCACCATGACCCAGATAACAGCAGCCGACTGGCGCGCGCTGGCACAGCAGACGGCTCCACCGCCCGGTTCCGGCATGCCGCCGCTCACCATGGCAGGCGTGGGCACGGCGGGCCTGCTGGCGGGGGTGCTGCTGACGGCCCTGGTGGTCCGCCGACGACGCGGCCCGCGCTAAGCGGCCTCAGGCGCTCCTGGCGACACTCCGGCGCTGGCATGGTGTTTGCGGGGCCTCTCGGGCCATGACACCGTTGCCGTCCGCCGCTGACAGCATCCGCCTGCTGGAGAACGGAGAAGAGTACTTCCCGCGCGTATTCGAGGCGATCGCGCGAGCGCGCCAAAGCGTGCTTGTGGAAACTTTTATCCTGTTCGACGACGAGGCAGGAAAGAAATTGCACGCCGCGTTGCTGGCCGCCGCGCGGCGTCGCGTGCGCGTGGCCGTCACCGTGGACGGCTTCGGCTCGCACGACCTGCCCCCTGCATTCATTACAGAGCTGGTCAAGGCGGGCGTGCACTTCTGCACATTCTCGCCGCGCCGCCGCCTGCTCGGCGTGCGCACGCATATCTTCCGACGCATGCATCGCAAGCTGGTCGCGATCGACGGGGAGGTGGCTTTTGTCGGCGGCATCAATTTCTCGGCGCAGCACCTGTATGGCTACGGGCCACGGGCCAAGCAGGACTACGCGGTCGAGATCACCGGTCCCGCTGCACGGCAGGTGCATGACTTCCTGGCGCGGGCCATCCCCGGGGCATGCCTGCAGGGCAGGCTGGCACCGCCGCCGCTGGGACGCACCACGGCGCCGCCGGGTCCGGTGCGGCTGGTCACGCGCGACAACCATCGCCATCGCAACGACATCGAGGTTGCCTACCTCGATGCGATCCGCGCCGCGCGGCACGAGGTGGTCATCGCCAACGCATATTTCCTGCCGGGCTACCGGTTGCTGCACGCGTTGTGCGAAGCCGCCGCGCGCGGCATACAGGTGCGCCTGCTGCTGCAGGGCAAGCCCGACATGCCCTGGGTCGCGCGTGCCGGCGGCCTGCTGTATTGCCATCTGCAGGACGCGGGGGTGCAGATCCTCGAGTATGTCGAGCGCCCGTTCCACGGCAAGGTCGCAGTCGTCGACAAGCAATGGGCTACGGTGGGTTCGAGCAATCTCGACCCGCTCAGCCTGTCGCTGAACCTCGAAGCCAACCTGGTGATCCGCGACACCGCCTTCGCGCAGCGGCTGCACGGCAGGCTGCAGGCACTGATCGCCGAACGCTGCCGCGAGGTGCCGCCGCGCCGTCATGAGCGCTCGCTGCTGGACGCGGCCGGTGCCACGATGATGTTCCACTTCCTGCGCCGCTTCCCGGCGTGGGCCGGCTGGCTGCCCGCGCATACGCCGCGGCTGGTGACACCGCAAGCGGGCGACCCGCGCGGGCGCCGCCGCGTACTCGTGCTGGAACGGGAGGCCGAGTGATGGTCGCGCAGGCGCTTTCGGCCATCCGGCACCACGCGCGCTGGCCGATGTGGCGGCGCGCGATTGGCATCCTCTTCATCGCGGCTGTGCTTGCGCTGATCGCGCGCAAGCTCGGCACCATCGACTGGGACGCGGTGCTTGCCGCGCTGCGCGGCTTTGACCGCCGCACGCTGTTGCCCGCCGCGGGGTTCGTGGTGCTGACGGGCTTGCTGTACAGCCAGTTCGACGTACTGGGCTGCCGCTACGCCGGCCATCCGCTGCCGGTGCACAGGGTGATGGCGATCGCCTATGTCAGCTACACCATGAGCCTGAACCTGGGCGCGACGCTCGGCGGCGCGGGCGTACGCTACCGGCTGTACTCGCGCGCCGGACTGAGCCCGCCGCAGATCTGGAGTGTGTTCGCGGTGGCGGTCAGCAGCAACTGGCTTGGCTACGCGCTGCTGGCGGGCATCATTCTGGCCGGCCACCTGGTGGTGCTGCCGCCCGAGTGGGGCATTCCGCCGGCGGCAACGCGCCTGATCGGCGTAGTGATGCTGGCCGCGCCGGCTGGCTACCTGGCGGCATGCGCGGCGTGGCAGGGACGGCACCGTACTGTGCGCGATCATGACATCTACGTGCCCTCACCGCGCTTCGCGCTGTTGCAGATCCTGGTGTCGGCGGGCAACTGGGCGGCGGTGGCGGCCATCCTGCATGCCTTCCTGCATGCGCAGGCGGACTATTACACGGTGCTGGGCGTGTATCTCGCGTCCGGACTGGCGGGCGTGGTGATCCGCGTGCCGGGCGCGCTGGGAGTCGTCGAGACGGTGTTCCTGACGATGCTCGGCGGACAGGTGCCGCACGGGTTGTTGCTGGCGGCGTTGATCGCGTACCGGGCGTTGTATTACCTGATACCGCTGGCGGTGGGGACGGTGGGGTACTTCCTGCTGGAGGCGCGGGGGAAGAAGCTGGCGCAGGGAACGGCGCTGGAAGGAAAGCAACGCCGGCCGTGAACGCTCCCCTCTCCCGCGGGCAGGAGCGGGGAGCAAACCTGCGCTTACGCTGCCGCCAGCGCGCGATCCAGGTCCTCGATCAGGTCATCGATATGCTCGATGCCCACCGACAGGCGCACCATATCCTCGCTGACGCCAGCCGCCTTCAGTTCCGCGGCATTGAGCTGGCGATGCGTGGTCGATGCCGGATGCGTTGCCAGCGACTTGGCATCGCCGATATTGACCAGCCGCGTGAATAGCTGCAGCGCATCCAGGAAACGCGCCCCGCCTTCGCGGCCGCCTTGCTTCAGGCCGAACGACAGGATGCCGGGGCCGCGGCCGCCCAGGTACTTCTGCACCAGCGCATGGTCCGCATGCTCGGGCAGGCCGGCAAAGTTGACCCATTCCACCTTCGGGTGCTGCTGCAGGTGGCGCGCGATCGCCAGCGCATTTTCGGTAATGCGGTCCAGCCGCAGTGCCAGCGTCTCGATGCCTTGCAGGATCAGGAACGCGTTGAATGGCGACAGCGCCGCGCCGGTATTGCGCAGCGGCACCACGCGCGCGCGCCCGATATAGGCCGCCGCCCCCAGCGCCTCGGTGTAGACCACGCCGTGGTACGACACGTCCGGCTCGTTCAGGCGCCTGAAGCGCGCCTTGTGCTGCGCCCACGGGAACTTGCCGCTGTCGACGATGGCGCCGCCGACGCTGTTGCCATGGCCGCCCAGATACTTGGTCAGCGAATGCACGACGATGTCGGCGCCATGCTCGAATGGCCGGCACAGGTAGGGCGAGGGCACGGTGTTGTCGACGATCAGCGGCACGCCGTGGTTATGCGCCACGCGCGCGATCGCCTCGATGTCGACCACGTTGCCCAACGGGTTACCCACCGACTCGACGAACACGGCCTTGGTGCGTTCGTCGATCAGGTCGCCGAAGCTCGACGGATTGCGGCCGTCGGCGAAGCGGGTCTCGATGCCGGATTGCGGCAGCGTGTGCGCCAGCAGATTGTAGGTGCCTCCGTACAGCTGGCTCGACGAAACGATGTTGTCGCCCGCTTCCGCAATGGTCTGGATCGCATAGGTGATCGCGGCCATGCCAGATGCCAGCGCCAGCGCGCCCACGCCGCCCTCGAGCGCGGCCAGGCGCTGCTCGAGCACATCGTTGGTCGGGTTCATGATGCGGCTATAGATATTGCCCGCGACCTTCAGGTCGAACAGGTCGGCGCCATGCTGCGCGTTGTCGAAGGCGTAGGCCACCGTCTGGTAGATGGGCACCGCCACGGCGCGGGTAGTCGGATCGGGCGAGTAGCCGCCATGGACGGCCAGGGTTTCGAGTCTCATGTTTTTCTCTGGGTTGTGTGCCGGACATGCCTGGCGACGCGGCGCATGCAAATGCGCGCCGACGGGCCGAACGATGGTACCAGCCGGGCGCCGCACCGCCCAGGCAGTTCGGGTAGCCATGGTCACGGACCGCACCCGGCGACGCAAGGAAGCTGATCGCATTTGTATATGCGGCCGGCGAGCCCATGCCATGAATGGGCACGCGCAGCCAATGTGCAGACATGAATATGCGCTAAGCGGATAAGCGCCAGCGATTTGATTCGTTGACCGCGCTTGTGACGGGTCTCTACAGTGCGGGCTTGTACGCGGCATCCGCTGCCGCGCAGGCTTACCCCGAATTGCCAGAGCTGCCATGACGCCCGCAACCGCCCACGCCATAGTTTCGCGCCAGCAGAGCGCACCGCCTGCCGCCGCTCCCGCCTTGATCGATGCCGGCCAGGATTTCGAGATCCGCGCGCTGAACGCGCCGCTGGGCGCCGAGGTACTCGGCCTCGACCTGTCCCGCCCACTGTCCGACAGCGATTTTGCGCGCATCCATCGCGCCCACCTCGACTACCACGTGGTGGTGTTCCGAGACCAGCAGATCAGCCCGTCGCAGCAGATCGACTTCAGCCGCCGCATCGGCCCGCTACAGATCCACGTGCTGCACCAGTTCCAGCTGCGTGGCCATCCCGAAGTGCTGGTGGTGTCCAACGTGGTCGAGAACGGCAAGCCGATCGGACTCGGCGACGCCGGCCACTTCTGGCATTCGGACCTGTCGTACAAGGAAAAGCCGAGCCTGGGTTCGCTGCTGCATGCACGCGAGCTGCCCGCCGAAGGCGGCGATACGCTGTTCGCCAACATGCACCTGGCATGGGACACCTTGCCCGCGGAACTGCAGCGCGCCGTCGACGGCCTGTACGCCGAGCACACCTACCTGGCGCGCTATGCCGAACTGCAGCAGCGCAGCCCGTGGCGTCCCAACCTGAGGCCCGAGCAGATCGCGCAGGTGCAGCCGGTATTGCAGCCGGTGGTGCGCACCCATCCCGAAACCGGCCGCAAGGCACTCTTCGTCAGCGAGCACTTCACCACGCGCATCGCCGGCCTGCCCGAGGACGAGAGCCGCGGCCTGCTCGACCGGCTCTTCGCGCACAGCGTCAGGCCGGAACACGTCTATCGCCACCAGTGGCAGTCGCATGACCTGGTGTTCTGGGACAACCGCTCGCTGCTGCACCTGGCCGCGGGCTGTCCGGGCCACCTGCGCCGCGTGATGTACCGCACCACCATCGAAGGCGACGTGCCGCGCTGACGCGGCCATTGCTTCGCCATGCATGCCGGGCGCGCGCATGTCGCGTGTGTCCCTTCCACGATTTCCCGGAGTTCATTCATGTTCCAACGTTTTTCCCGCAAGCTGGGCCTGCTCGCGCTGAGCGCCGGCCTGGCGATTTCCGGCGCCGCGCACGCCGAAGGCAGGCTGCGCATCGCCGAGCAGTTCGGCGTGGTCTACCTGCTGCTCAACGTGGCGCGCGACCAGCAACTGATCGAAAAGCACGGCAAGCAGCAGGGCGTCGACGTCAAGGTCGAATGGACCCAGCTGTCCGGCGGTGCCGCGGTCAACGACGCGCTGCTGTCCGGCGCGATCGACATCGCCGGTGCCGGTGTCGGCCCGTTGCTGACGCTGTGGGACCGCACCCACGGCAAGCAGAACGTGCGCGGCGTGGCCTCGCTGGGCAACTTTCCGTACTACCTGGTGAGCAACAACCCCAGGGTGAAGACCATTGCCGACTTTACCGAGAAAGACCGCATCGCATTGCCAGCGGTCGGCGTGTCGGTGCAGTCGCGCGTGCTGCAGCTGGCAGCCGCCCGGCAATGGGGCGACAAGGAGTACAACCGGCTCGACAAGTGGACCGTGGCGATGCCGCATCCCGATGCCGCTGCCGCGATCATCTCGGGCGGCACGGAAATCACCGGGCATTTCGGCAACCCGCCGTTCCAGGAGCAGGAGCTGGCCGGCAACCCGAACGCGCGCATCGTGCTGAATTCGTATGACGTGCTGGGCGGACCGAGCTCGTCGACGGTGCTGTACGCGACCGAGAAGTTCCGCAACGAGAATCCCAAAACCTACCGCGCCTTTGTCGATGCGCTGGCCGAAGCCGCGGCGTTCGCCACCGCCAATCCCGAGGCCGCGGCCGACATTTACCTGCGCCAGACCAAGGCCAAGACCGACCGCGCGCTGCTGGTGCGCGTGCTGAAGAACCCGCAGGTGCAGTTCAAGGTGGCGCCGCAGAACACCTTCGTGCTGGCCTCGTTCATGCACCGCGTGGGCGCGATCCGCAACCAGCCGAAGTCCTGGCAGGATTATTTCTTCCAGGACCCGGTCACCGCGCAGGGGAGCTGACCATGGCCACGCACAGCCTGCGCGTTGTATCCGACCGCGCCGCGCCGCTGTTGCAGGTCGACAGCGTGTCGCTCGAGTTCCGCACGTCCGGGCGCATCGTGCGCGCCACGCACCGGGTCAGCTTCGACGTGCACGCGGGCGACCGCTTCGTGCTGCTGGGCCCGTCCGGCTGCGGCAAGTCGACGCTGCTCAAGGCGGTGGCCGGCTTCGTCGCGCCCGCCGAGGGTGAGATCCGGCTGGAGGGCCGGCGCGTGCAGCAGCCCGGGCCGGACCGCATCGTGGTGTTCCAGGAGTTCGACCAGCTGCCGCCATGGAAGACCGTGGTGCAGAACGTGATGTTCCCGTTGCGGCAGGCACGCGGCTTGTCGCGTGCCGAAGCGCGCGAGCGCGCGCTGGACAGCCTGGAGAAGGTGGGCCTGGCCGATTTCGCCGATGCCTACCCGCATACGCTGTCGGGCGGCATGAAGCAGCGCGTGGCGATCGCGCGGGCGCTGGCGATGCGGCCCAAGGTGCTGCTGATGGACGAGCCCTTTGCCGCGCTCGACGCGCTGACGCGCCGGCGCATGCAGGAAGAACTGCTGGCGCTGTGGGACAACGCGGGTTTCACGCTGCTGTTCGTCACCCATTCGATCGAAGAAGCGCTGGTGGTGGGCAGCCGCATCCTGCTGCTGTCGCCGCATCCGGGCCGCGTGCGTGCCGAACTGAACAGCCACCAGTTCAGCCTGGCCAGCCAGGGTGGCACGGAATTCCAGGCGGCCGCGCAACGCATCCACACCATGCTGTTCGGCGAGCCCGCCGCCGAGCCGCAGCCGCCGCGCGCGCGCCGCGCCGTTGGCCGTTAGCAAGCCGACCGCCGCCATACACAGATCATGACGCAATCCACATCCACCCTGGCGCTCACCGAGCCGCCCGAACTCCGCCCCGACTTCCGGCCGCCGGTGCGCCCGGAATACGAGCGCGACATCGAACCCTTCACTGAAGCGCCGCTGGCGCGCGCGCTGCCGTGGCAGCAACGGCTGTGGCAGCACGGCTGGCTGCGCAAGGCCGTGATCCTGCTGGCGCTGGCACTGGTATGGGAAATCGTGGCACGCGTGCAGGACAACGACCTGCTGCTGCCGACCTTCCTGGCGACACTGCGCGCCTTCGCGCAGGACGTGGCCAGCGGCGAACTGCCGGGCAAGGCGGCGGTGTCGCTGTCGGTGCTGCTGCGCGGCTATGCCGCGGGCATCGTGCTGGCGTTCGTGCTGACTTCGCTGGCGGTATCGACGCGCTTCGGCCGCGATGTGCTGGACACGCTTACCGCCATGTTCAACCCGCTGCCGGCGATCGCGCTGCTGCCGCTGGCGCTGCTGTGGTTCGGGCTGGGAACGAAGAGCCTGGTATTCGTATTGGTCCACTCGGTGCTGTGGCCGCTGGCGCTGAACATGTATGCCGGCTTCCAGGCAGTGCCGCAGACGCTGCGCATGGCCGGACGCAACTATGGCCTGCGCGGGCCGCGCTACGTCGCGCTGGTGCTGGTGCCCGCCGCGCTGCCGGCGATCCTGTCGGGGCTGAAGATCGGCTGGGCCTTTGCCTGGCGCACGCTGATCGCGGCCGAGCTGGTGTTCGGCGCGTCGTCGGGGAAGGGCGGGCTTGGCTGGTTCATTTTCCAGAACCGCAACGAGCTCTATACGGACCGCGTGTTCGCGGGCCTGGCGGCGGTGATCCTGATCGGCCTGCTGGTGGAAGGACTGGTCTTCACCACGCTGGAGCGGCTGACCGTACGCCGCTGGGGCATGCAGCACTAGCCTTGCCGCGCGCGGACTTCCGGCGTAGCCTACGGCACCGGAAAGCCAACCGGAGCCGCCATGACCGCCATCCACCAGGCCGCCGCGCAGGGATTCGCCAGCCAGGCCGATGCCTACGCGCGCGGACGCCCCGAATATCCCGAAGCTATCGATGGCTGGCTGCGCGCGACGCTCGGTTTGGGCCCGCACCGCACCGTGCTGGACCTGGGCGCAGGTACCGGCAAATTTACGCGCCGGCTGGCCGAAACCGGCGCGGCCGTGATCGCGGTTGAGCCGGTGGCGCAGATGCGCGCGCAGCTGGCCAATGCGCTGCCGGCCGTGCAGGCGCTCGCGGGTAGCGCCGAAGCGATACCCTTGTCCGATGCCAGCACGGACGCCGTGGTCTGCGCGCAGGCGTTCCACTGGTTCGCCAACGACCGCGCCATCGCCGAGATCCGCCGCGTGCTGCGGCCAGGCGGCCGGCTAGGGCTGGTCTGGAACGTTCGCGATGAAAGCGTGGACTGGGTCGCGCAGCTGACCGCCATCATGACGCCCTACGAGGGCGACGCGCCGCGCTTCTACAAGGGCGACTGGAAGCGGGTCTTTCCCGCGGAGGGCTTCGGCCCCATGGCGCTGCACAGCCTGCCGTACACGCACGTGGGCCCGCCGCGGCAGGTGATCGTCGACCGGGTGATGTCGGTGAGCTTCATTGCCTCGCTGCCCGGCGCGGAGCAGGAGCGCGTGCGCGCCGCGCTGCAGGCTGTCATCGACGGCCATCCGGCGCTCGCCGGACGTCAGGAAGTCGCCTTTCCCTATCGCACCGAAGCCTACAGTTGCGCACGCCTGGCCTGAGTCGCGCCGCGCTACATCGTCGCGTGCCGGATCCAGAACGGCGGGCCGCGGCGCGCGGCGTCGCTGAACTCCGGCGGCGCCAGGCCGTTGCGGCCGGCGCATGGGCGCGGCGCAATCTGTTCCCAGATGCGCAGCATCGCCATGACCTTGGGCAAGGCCTTGACGCCGGCGGGCGTGGGCAGCCAGCTGGGGCCGCCTACGCTGAACAGCGGCGTGCCGAGCACGGCCTCGAGGCCGCGGATCTGGTAATGGAGTCGCTGGCGCTGGATGCCCAGCGCTTGCGCGGCGCGGGCGGTGTCGCGGTGCTGCGTCAGTGCGACGAAGGCGCGCAACGACAGGAAGCTGACGCGCCTGTTGTTGACAACGTATGCCATGAGTGTGCCCTTGCCGGGACGGACACTGGCGGCGCGCTGGGCACCGTTGCGCGGCAGGGAGGCGATGCATCCCGGGGTGCGCGGCCTGTTGCCGGCGGATCGAAGTGGATCGATCGTAGCGGCGCGCGCACGGGGGTAGGGCGGTGAAGCTTCCGAGTTAAGGTAGGAATGGTCTCGGTCAGATGGCGATGCCGGTGCGCTTCAGTGCATCGGCAAATGGCCGATTGCCGTCAGCGCCTGCATTACCTCGGGCGACAGGCGGCGTTCGCGGCACGGCACGCCGGCGGTCTCCAGCGTGGTCCACAAGTCGGCATCGCCGGTGACGATGCGTTGCCGCAGGTGCGCCAGATATGCGTACTCCGCGGATGTCAGCGGGCGCGGTGCGCTGCGCAGGTCATCCAGGATGGCGCCAAGCGAGAGGGCGGGAACGGTCATACCAGGGTCGGGGATAGCAGGGCGGGTCATTGATGCAGTATTGACGCGAGATTCTTGCGCGGTCGGCGCGGTAGGCAACGCATGATTTTATCCAGCCGGTGCAGTGCCTGCTTAACCAAATGCGGCCGACTTTTGCTGCAATTCCGCTTGCATGCCGGCGAGTGGCGATTGCGAGGTGGCAATGTGGCGCATGCTGAGGCTGGTGGGGCGCGCAAGCCGCTTGCGGGCCGCAGCCAGCCGTTAGAGGCATCCTTCGGCGCGCCCGTGGGTGTTGCATAAAAACGCCAGTGCGACAGAGCCGGGCAGCGGCGTCGGGTCCACAACAGGCCCGTCATGCACGCCCCCGGCTAGACGGGGGTGCCATCTGCCACCGTGCGCGGGCTATCATGCGCGTTTGCCGAGCGCCGGCGGCCTGCCCCGGCGTGTCGTGACCGTCGCCTGGCCGCAGTCCCGCCCAACGGATTGACGGCAAGGCGGACCGCCTCCTTGAGGCCTCCTTGAGGATTCCCGTGCACCTGGACCAGCAGACCATTGCGGTCGTGATGATGGTGTTTTCCTGCAGCACGCTGGTGATCGCGGCGGGGCTGGTGTTCGCGCTGCGCGCGAGCGAGGCGGGGCGCCTGTGGGCATCGGGGCATGTGCTGGCATCGGGCGCGGGCCTGGCGCTGGCGTTGAGCGCGGCCACCGGAACCCTTCACCTTGGCACGCCAGGGGCGGGTGCCTTCGTCATTGGCTGGCTGATGATCTACCGTGGCGTGCGTGTCTACTATGGTGTGCCGGCGCACCACGGCGCGCTGGCCGCCGCGGCCGCCATCGTGCTGGGCGTCATGGTGACCGCCGGCGGACTGCCCGAGGGGCCGCACCTGGTGCTGCGCGTGGTTTACGGCGTGCTGGCGCTGTTGTCGCTGGCCACCTTTGCCACGCTGGCGCGCGCCGGGCGTGGGCGGCGCAGCATCGGTGCCCCGCTGGTGCTGGTCGCGAGCCTGGTGCAGCTGGCCACGCAGCTGGCCGGCTTCAGCCATGCCATGCAGCCTGCCGGTGCCGGTGCCCCGCCGATGATCCTGTTCTTCGCCGGCCCTGCCGGCTCGGCCTGGATGCTGGCGCCGTTGATCGCGACGCTGCTGGGCCTGTTCGGCTTCACCGTGATGGCGATGGAGCAGATCGTCGCGCACAACGAGAGCGGCGCGCGCGTCGATGCGCTGACCGGCCTGCTCAACCGCGGCGCGCTGGAGATGTCGGCGCTGCAATTGGTGGCGCGCTGGCAGCGCGACGGGCTGCCGCTGTCCTGTCTGGTGATCGACATCGACTACTTCAAGCAGGTCAACGATACCTTCGGCCACCATGCCGGCGATGCGGTGCTGCGCGAAGTGGCGCACGCGCTGGACAACTCGCGCCGCGCCTCGGATGTGGCCGGGCGCTATGGCGGGGAGGAGTTCTGCATCCTGTGCCCGCACACCGATGAGCAGCAGGCGTCCGCGCTGGCCAACCGCATCCTGCGCAAGGTGCGCGGGATCGCGCTGCCCGGCGCGCAGGGCTTTGCCGGCGTCAGCATCGGCGTGGCGCAGCTGCGCGGCGGCCCGGGCAGCAAGGAGGGCCTGTGGCGCGCGCTGTTCGCCGATGCCGACCGCGCGCTGTACTGCGCCAAGGAACACGGGCGCGACCGCTATGTGCTGGCGTCGTCGATGGCCGCCCCGGTGCCGGGCCACGCCACGCCGATGCTGGAACCCGCCGCCGACCCCGTCGCCTGAAATCGGGGGGCTGCCGCGCGCCTGCCCTACAATGGCGCCCCCGCCCGGAACTCGCGTCCCAGCGGCGCTGCCCGCGGCCAGCGGCAACTGATGTGGTGTCTTGCAGGAAAACTTGGAATCAATGATGTCAAACGCATGCGGCCTGGACTTCGGCACGTCCAACTCAACTGTAGGCTGGAGCCGCCCGGACCGCCCCGCGGCACTGCTGCCGCTGGAAGACGGCAAGGCGACGCTGCCGTCGGTGATCTTCTTCCACGCCGAGGATCCACTGGTCAGCTATGGCCGCGCCGCGCTCGGCGACTACCTGGCCGGCTATGAAGGGCGGCTGATGCGCTCGCTCAAGAGCCTGCTCGGCACTTCGATGATGGACGACAGCACCGAGGTGATGGGACAGGCCATGCCGTTCCGCAAGCTGCTGGCGCATTTCATCCGCGAACTGAAGTCCCGCGCCGAGCAGGCCGGTGGCACTACCTTTTCGCACGCGGTGCTGGGCCGCCCGGTGTTCTTCATTGACGAAGATCCGGCCGCCGACCGGCTCGCCGAAGAAACGCTGGCCGAGATCGCGCGCGACGCGGGTTTTGCCGAGATTGCGTTCCAGTACGAACCGATTGCCGCGGCGTTCGACTACGAAGCCGGCATCTCGCGCGAGGAGCTGGTGCTGGTGGCCGATATCGGCGGCGGCACCTCGGACTTCTCGCTGGTGCGCCTGTCGCCCGAACGCGCCCGCAAGACCGACCGCAGGGAGGATATCCTCGCCAATGGTGGTGTGCATATCGGTGGTACCGACTTCGACCGCGCTCTCAGCCTGGCGCGCGCCATGCCGCTGCTCGGGCTGGGCAGCCAGCTGCGCAACGGCAAGGCGATGCCGTCGAGCCAGTATTTCGACCTGGCCAGCTGGCACACCATCAACTATGTCTACACGCGCAAGGCCTGGTCGGTGGTGATGGACAACTACCGCGATGCCGCCGACACCGTCAGCCTCGACCGCCTGGTGCGGCTGATCCGCGAGCGTGCCGGCCACTGGCTGGCGATCCAGGTGGAAGGCGCCAAGATCGCGCTGTCGGATGCGGCCAGCACCGAGGTCGACCTGCACCGGCTGGAGCAGGGGCTGATGCTGACGATCACACGCGACGAGTTCGATGCGTCGATCGAGAAGCTGGTCGCCAGGACCGAGAAGACCGTCCAGCAACTGCTGGTTGATGCCGGCGTGGCCGGCAACGGCGTCGATACCATCTTCTTCACCGGCGGTTCCAGCAGCGTGCCGTTGCTGCGCCAGCGTCTGGCGGCGCTGCTGCCGCAGGCGCGCTGCGTCGAAGGCGACCGGTTCGGCAGCATCGGCAGCGGGCTGGCGCTGGATGCGGTGAGGAAGTTCGGCTAAGGCAGTCTGGAGGAAGCGCGGCTGAACCGGCGCGCTACTGCTGCAGCACGTCGCGCAGCGCAAAGCCGTCGCCCACCGCCAGCCTGGCCGCCCGCAGCGCGCCCCGCGCCGCGGCGGCATCGCCCGCCAGCCGCAGCAGCGCCGGCAATTGCCACGGCGCGCGCAGCAGCCCGCCCACCACCGCCGCCACATCGGTCCTGCCGCCTTCCCCCATCCCCGCCGCCGCGGCGGCGGGCACGGCGCGGCTGGCCGGGTCGATGACCACGCGGCAAGCCGCGAACGGCAGCCGGCAGGCGGCGGCCATGCGCGCGGCGAGATGCGATTCCATGTCGACGCACAGCGCGCCGCTGGCCTGCCGCAGCGCCTGCTTGGCGGCGACGCCGAGCACCGGCTCGTCCGTGCCGGCGATAGGGCCGACCCGGGCATGCGGCAGCGCCGCGTGCAGCGCGTGGGTCCAGTCGGGCGCGGTGTCGTAGCGTTCGCCGGCCGCGCGGACCTCAGCGGCAATGACCAGGTCGCCCGGCGCCAGCGCCGGATCCAGCCCGCCGGCGACGCCGAAGCTGACGATGCCCCGGCACGCGCGGCTGGCCATGGCCGACACTTCCTGTTCCAGCGCGATGCCGCGCAGCCCGTGCACCACGCGGCAATGCGGGCCGGCGGCGATGCCGGCCTCGAAATCCATGCCGGTGACGACCATGACGAAGGGCGCGAAGGGTGCGTTCATAGGCCCCACGCCACGCGGCCGCCACCGCCGCGCTGCAGGTTGCGGTAGCGCGCCAGCGCCCACAGCGGGAAATAGCGTGCGTAGCCGTGATAACGCAGGTAGAACACGCGCGGGAAACCCACGGCGGTGAAGCGCGGCTCGTGCCAGAGCCCGCCTTCCCGCGCCGGGCGCTGCGTGCGCAGCAGGTAGCCGATGCCGCGCGCGACCGCCGGGTGCTGCACGGCGCCGGCTGCCATCAGCGCCAGCAAAGCCCACGCAGTCTGCGATGCGACGCTGGGCGCGGCCTCATAGCCGCGGTAGTCGAGCCGGTAGCTGGCGCCGTCTTCGCCCCAGCCGCCATCGTCGTTCTGGATGCCGGCCAGCCAGTCGGCGGCGCGCCGCACCGCGGGCGCGTCGGGCCCAAGGCCGGCCGCGTTCAGCGCGCACAGCGCGCTCCAGGTACCGTAGATGTAGTTGGTGCCCCAGCGGCCGAACCAGCTGCCATCCGGCATCTGCTCGGCCAGCAAATAGCGCAGCGCGCGCGCGGCGGGCTCGCTGCAGGCGGGCGTGGCGCCGGTCTGGCACAGCATCGACAGGCAGCGCGCCGAGACGTCCGCGGTGGGCGGGTCGAGCAGCGCGCCGTGGTCGGCGAACGGGATGTTGTTCAGGTACAGGTGCGTGTTCTCGGGTTCGAACGCCCCCCAGCCGCCGTTGCCGCTCTGCATGCCGACGATCCATTCGGCGGCGCGCGCCACCGCTTCGCCGTAGCGGCCCGGCGCGGCGTGCTCGCGCATGTAGCGGTCCATCGCCGCCGCCACCACGGCGGTGTCGTCGACATCCGGGTAATGCGCGTTGGCGTACTGGAAGGCCCATCCACCCGGACGCACGCGCGGTCGGCGCACGCTCCAGTCGCCGCGCAGGTCCAGCACCTGCAGCGGCTTGAGCCAGTCGAGCGCGTGGCCCACGGCCGCGGCCGCGCGCGCCTCGCCGGTCTCGAGCAGCGCTTGCGCGGCCAGCGCGGTGTCCCACACCGGCGACAGGCAGGGCTGGCAGTAGGCCTCGTCGCCATGCTCGGCCAGCAGCCGCTCGACCGAGCGCCGCGCCACCGCGCGCGCGGGATCGTCGGCCGGCACGCCCAGCACGTCGAACATCATCACGCTGTTGGCCATCGCCGGAAAGATCGCGCCGAGCCCGTCGTCGCCATTCAGCCGCTCGCGCACGAACCGTTGCGCCGCGGCGATGGCGCGCCGGCGCAGCATGCGCGGGAACGCCGGCTCGGCCACGCGCAGCAGCGCGTCGAGCCCCCGGAACAGGTTGTACCAGCCGGCATGCTGGTGCGGCGCGCGCGGCGCCAGGCCGACGCTGCGGCGCGGGTTGGAAAAGAGTTCGTCGATGCCGACACCGCGCGGGTTGCGCGCGCGCGGGCGCAGGCTGTTCAGTACCAGCAGCGGCACGATCACCGTGCGCGCCCAGTAAGAGACCTTGGACAGGTGGAATGGGAACCAGCGCGGCAGCAGCATGATTTCCACCGGCATCATCGGCACCGCCGACCACGGCATCACGCCGTACAGCGCCAGCAGCGTGCGCGTGAACACATTGCTGGCCGCGGCGCCGCCCATGGCCTGGATGGCCTGGCGCGCGCGCGCCATGTGCGGCGCCTGCGGATCGTCGCCCGCCATCTTCAGCGCGAAGTACGCCTTGACGCTGGCGCTGATGTCCGCCTTGCCGTCCTGGAACAGCGGCCAGCCGCCATCGGCGTTCTGGATGCGGCGCAGGTAGCGCGCGATGCGGGCTTCGAGCGCCAGGTCGGGCGCCTCGCCCAGGTAGTGCACCAGCAGCACATATTCGGCCGGGATGGTGGCGTCGGCTTCCAGTTCGTAGACCCAGTGGCCATCGGGGCGCTGCTGGTGCAGCAGCGTATCGACCGCGAGGCCGATGCCGTGGTCGAGTTCCTGTGCGGCAGATCGCTGGGCCGGCGCAGAGGCGAAAGCGGGATCGGCGGCGATCCGGACGGGCGGGGCTGTCGTGCCGAAGGCGGTCTCGTTGATCGACATGCGGACTCCTTGTGCCGGCGCGGGCGGGACGATCCGCGCCCGGCCTCGGCTTGCATCGGCTTACATCGCCGGCAACGGCATGCCGCGCTCAGCCAATGGCGTGGCGCAGCATGATCCAGAGCAACTGCGCGCGCGGCAGGCGCACGCGCTGGCGCGGCGCCCGCCAGCCCTGCATGCGCAGGCGGGCGAGGATGCGGTGGTAGACGTCGGACATGATGCGCGGCGAGCGCACCAGCCGTGCCGGGCAGCGCGCCATGATGGCATCGGCCTGGTCGTAGTGCGCCTGCGCTTCCTGGGCCAGTGCCGCGCAGGCCTGGCCGATTGCCGCGTGCGCGACCACCGCCTGCGGCGTGGCGCCCGCGGCATCGATGCCGGCGGCGGCCAGCGCCTCGGCCGGCAGGTAAAGGCGGCCGATGGCGGCATCCTCGTCGATGTCGCGCAGGATGTTGGTCAGCTGCAGCGCGCGCCCCAGGTGGTGCGCCAACGCAATGCCGCACGAGGTTTCCAGGCCGAACACGCGCACCGCCAGCCGCCCAACGGCGCTCGCCACGCGGTCGCAATACAAATCGAGGGTGGCGGCGTCGGGGGCGCGGATGTCCTGCACCACGTCCATGGTCATGCCGTCGATGACGGCGAGGAAATCCTGCTGCTGCAGGTCAAAGGCGCGGATCTGCGCGGCCAGCGCCTGCAGCGCCGCGGGCGGACTGCCGGCGTAGCAGGCGGCGATGTCGCAGCGCCACGCATCGAGACCGGCCAGGCGCTCGGCATGCGGGGCGCTGCCGTCGGCAATGTCGTCGACCGCGCGGCAGAACGCGTAGATCTCGAACATGGCCTGGCGCTGGTGCGCCGGCAGGATGCGCAGCGCGGCATGGAAGGAACTGCCGGCAGACGCGGCAGCTCCTGCGCTGGAGCCGGCCACGGCTGCGGGGGTGTCTTGCGTTGCGATCTGAGTACCGGCCACGTAACTCCTCGACACGCTGCACCCGCGCAGCGCACGCAACGGTGTGCGCGCCCACGCGCGGGCGGTGATTGTGGGTCGGGCGATTATAGCAACATCAACCCGCGCACCGCGGCGCCCTGGCAGGCGGCAGGCAGGCAGCGGCACAATGCCGGCGCGCAAAAGAAAAGCCCCGCGCCGGAGCTGCGGGGCTTGCTGGGCGGCGCAGCGTCGCGAGACGCCGCGGGACCGGCCCGGTCTTCAAACCGGTATCAGACGGCCTGAATCTTGGTGGCTTGCTCGCCCTTCTGGCCCATGGCCTTGACGTAGCGCACCTTCTGGCCTTCCTTCAACGACTTGAAGCCCGAGCCTTCGATTGCGGAGAAGTGCGCGAACAGATCGTTGCCGCCTGCATCCGGCGTGATGAAGCCGAAGCCCTTGGCGTCGTTGAACCACTTAACGGTACCGGTTTCCATATCTATCTCAACCTTGGATTTCAAAATGAGCGAAAAACGCTCGTTATACACCGTGTGCAACGCAGGCAACGGTTTCTTGAGTTCCGCTGCTGCATCCGTATCACCTCGATATGTCGCTGTCGTGACAACCGAAAACATCACGGAACAACACACCAAATGACACACCCCAAAGGGCGCTGCACAAGTGGGAATCATTCTGCCGAATTTTCCCGATGTGTCAATCAGGCGAAGCGCCTAATCATGATGAGAGGTTCCGATAGGAGATATTAACGTCTTCTACTTCGCATTCGATTCAGTGAATTCCCTGAGTGCGGCTGCCCTCGCGGTTTCGACTGAATTTCAGAGGAATGCACCTTGATTGCTGGCGGAATGGCGGTTCCTGGTGCGGAACGCTTGCATTTCGGTGCATTGTTTCGCTTTGTTTCAAATGGCATTACCACATTCGGGGGATGTTTTTATCCTTCGAGTGCGGCGGGCATCGATCCGGTGCAAATCCGGCGGGTAGAAACGCCGCATCGCCCCATTTCGAAGAACGATTCTCGCGCGACGTATATAGGGTGAACCCCTGTAAAAATGCTTCGACGTGGCGCTGTTGTCTCCGGCAGGGTAAGTCCCGATTGCCGGTCGGTGTTGTCTGCCGTCCGGATGCGGCGCCGAGGTCGATGCCCGCAGTTGCGATTGCCCGGCATGCCAAAGAATGGCTGCAAAGGAAAGACGCTGACCGCCTGCCGAAAGCTGAACGACCTGGTGACCACTGCCGACGTCGACTTATCCGCTTCCCAGCCGCGCGCCTGCGCGACTCCCCGGCTCCCTCTCTCCTGGTCGTCAGCTATCAGGCGCACCGATCTCCCCGCCTCCGCGCGATCATTGCCATTGGCCGGTTTTTCGCCACGGATCGATGGCCGATCCCGGCATGTTGCACCATGCCCCTCGTCGGGAGCCTCGACGGCGGGTGTCGCTGTTAGGTAACATTGCAGCTTCCGGCTTGCTTCGGCCACGCTTGCCGCGCGATTGACCATGGGCCGCGCCCGCCAGGGTGGATATCAGAGCCGTCAGTATTGCCCGGCGCGCAGTCGCAGTGGCAGTCGCAGTAGGCAGGGGGGAGTGGATGAGAATTGCCTCGGTGGAGGACGATCCGGATCAGGCCGAGCTGATCCGGCAGATTTTGAGCGAGGCCGGTTTCGAGTGCGAATCGTTCGCCAATGGCGCCGATTTCCTGCGCGCGCTGCGCGAACGGGCGTTTGACCTGCTGATGGTCGACTGGCAGCTGCCCGGCACCAGCGGCTATGAACTGGTCAGCTGGGTGCGCCAGAAATCCGGCAACATGCCGCCGATCCTGTTTGTCACCAGCCGTACCGGCGAGGCCGACATCGTCGCCGGCCTGAGTGTCGGCGCCGATGACTACATGCTCAAGCCCATCCGTGCCGGCGAGCTGGTCGCGCGCGCGCGCTCGCTGCTGCGCCGCGCCTATCCCGAGGCCGCGCAGGAAGTCGAGCTGATCCGGCGCGGCAACTACACCGTCGATCCCCATACCCGCGCCATCACCATCGGCGGCCAGCCAGCGCAGCTGTCGCCGCGCGAGTATGAGCTGGCACTGTTCCTGTTCCGCAATACCGGGCGCCTGCTGGCGCGCGAGGTGGTGGAGCAGGCGGTCTGGGGCCGTGCCATGGGCGCCGGCTCGCGCACGCTCGATACCCATATCTCGCGGCTGCGGCTGAAGCTGGCGTTGCGCCCCGAAAACGGCGTGCGGCTGACGTCGGTGTATTCGCATGGCTATCGCTTTGAGGAAATTTCCGCGGCCGAAGCGGAAGCTGACGAGGCCGGGGCGGATGCGTAAGTGGATCGGCACGGCTGCGCTGGCCTGGATGGCCGGCGTGGCAAGTCCGGCCCAGGCCGGGCCGGCGGGCGCGGAGGGCGCCGATTTCCTGTACGTGGTTGAGCCGGGCGATACCCTGATCGGCCTGGCCGAGCGCTACATGGCGGCGCCCGACGGCTGGCGCACGCTGCAGCGGCTCAACGGCGTGGCGGACCCCTACCGGCTGGTGCCCGGCTCGCGGCTGCGCATCCCGCTGAGCCAGATCCCCGAGCAGGCCGCGTCGGCGCGCGTAGTCTATGTCAACGGCGCAGTGCGCGCTAACGGCCGTCCGGTGCAGGTGGGCATGTCGCTGGACGAATCGGCACGGATCGAGACTCCGGCGGTCGGCTCGGTCACGCTGGAACTGCCCGATCGCAGCCGCATCACATTGCCGCCAAATACCGCGGTGGCCGTGCACCGGCTGCGTACGTTCACGCGCAGCGGCCTGACCGATACCGTGATCCGCATCGACCAGGGCGGCACCGATACCCGCGTGGCGCCCGAGGGCAGCGGGGTGGGCCGCTTCGAGTTGCACACGCCGATGATGGTCACGGGCGTGCGCGGCACCAGCTACCGGGTCGCGGCCGATGCCGCCGGCAGCCGCAGCGAGGTGCTGGAAGGCCGCGTCGGCGTCAGCGCGGCGCGCCAGGCCAGGCCTGTACCCGCCCCCGCCGGTCGCGCCATGACGGCGTCGGCGCAAGTGAGCGCCGGCTACGGCGTCGGTGTGTCGGACCGTGGCCGGCTGTCGCAGCCGGTGGCGCTGCTGCGGGCGCCGGTGCTGCTGCCTCCGGCCGATACCGTGCTGGGCCCGGCCTTCGACGCGGCCTGGCAGCCGGTGCCCGGCGCCAGCGCATACCGCGTCACGGTGGCGCGCGACGCGGCGCTGACAGAGCTGGCCTGGAGCGGCACCACCACCGACACCCGCGCGCGTCCGGAGGGCCTGCCGGAAGGCACGCTCTATCTTGCTGTCAGCGCCATCGATGCCAACCGGCTGACCGGGCTTGCCGCGCAGGCGCCGGTGGCCGTGCGGCTGAATCCGCCGGCGCCGTTTACGCTGCAGCCCGCCGCCGATGCGGTGCGCTACGGCGAGACAGTGGCGTTCGCGTGGGCGACGGTGCCCAGCGCCGGCAGCTACGAACTGGCCGTGGCCACAGATGCCGGCTTCGCCGGCGAGGTGGCACTGCACCCCGCCGACGGCCCCGCCAGCGCGCAGCCGCAGGCGCCTGGCCAGTACTGGTGGCGCGTGCGCAGCGTCGACGCCGCGGGCCGGCCGGGCCCCTGGTCGGCGCCGGTCGCCTATCGCGTCGAGCCACCGGGTCCGGTGCCGTCGATGCAGGACGACGGCAAGACGCTGCAGATCGGCTGGCCAGCGGACCGTGGCGCGGGCACCGGCTACCGGGTCCAATTGTCCGCCGATGCCGGCTTTGCCACGCTGCTGGCGGACCAGCACAGCGAAACCAACGCCATCGAGCTGCCGCGCCCGGCGCCCGGTATCTACTACGTGCGGGTTGCCCGCGCGGCGCCGGGCACGGTGCCTGACCCGGCGGCATTCTCCGCGCCGCAGCGCATCGAGATCGTCCCCTACCTGATGGACGGCACTGGCGGTGCCATCGGCGCTGGCGGCGGGACGGGCGGCGGGACGGGCGGCGGGACGGGTGGCGGTGGCCGCATCCGCCTCCACTGAACCGGCCGAGGCGCCTGAACCAGGCGCGCCGGTTGCGCCGGGGCGCGCCTTCGGCCGCCGCACGCTGGCCGAATGGTGCGTGCTGGTCGCGGCGGTGCTGGCGCTGGTGCTGCTGGCCGCGCGGCAGGGCTGGACCGAGCGCGCCGACCTGGCCGCCTACGACACCGCCATCGCCGCCCAGCACCATCCCGCCCGCGACGACATCGTCATCGTCGCCATCGACGACGCCAGCATCACCGCCATCGGCCGCTGGCCCTGGCGCCGCGCGGTGCTGGGGCAGCTGGTCGAGCGCATCGCCGCCGGCGGCCCGCGCGCGGTCGGCGTCGACGTGATCCTGTCCGAGCGCGATACCCGCTATCCGCAGGACGACGCGCTGCTGGCGCGCAGCCTGGCGCTGGCGGGCAACGTGGTGCTGCCGGTGGTGGCCGAGCCCGGCATCGGCGGCATGCTGGTGCGCTATCCGCTGGCCGGGCTGGGCGCCGCGGTCGGCCATATCAACATGGTGGTCGATACCGACGGCGTGGCGCGCCAGGTCTGGCTGCGCGAAGGGCCGCAGCCGGTCGAGGCCGCCGGCGTGCCGCACCTTGCGGCGGTGATGGCCGACATGCTCGCAGGACCGGGACGCGCACCGCGGGCGCTGGACAGCTATCGCCAGGAAGCCGCACGCGTCACCGAAAGCAACGGCTGGGAGCGCAGCGGCCGCGTGCGCATCCCCTACGCCGGCCCGCCCGGGACCTTTGCGCGCGTGTCGGCGCGCGACGTGCTGGAAGGCCGCATCGATCCCGCGCGCTTTGCCGGCAAGGCGGTTCTGGTCGGCGCCATGGCCACCGGCATGGGCGACGTGCTGCCCACGCCGGTGTCGCGCGATGGCCGCGGCATGAGCGGCGTCGAGATCCTGGCCAATACGCTGCAGGCGCTGACCGACGGCGACGCCATCCTGGCGGTGCCGCGCGGCTGGCAGCTCGCGGGAACGCTGCTGGCGGTGCTGCTGGCGGCGCTGGCCGCGCTGCGGCTGCCGCCGCGCGGCGCGCTGGTCGCCACCGGGCTGCTGCTGGCGGCCCTGCTGTGCGGCTCGCTGGCGCTGCTGGCGCTGGCACGGCTCTGGTTCGCCCCGGCCGCGGCTGCGCTGGGCTGCCTGCTGTTCTACCCGTTATGGGCGTGGCGCCGGCAGGAAGCGGCGCTGCGCTTCCTGACCGACGAACTCGCGCGGCTGGAGCGCGAGCCGGGACTGATGCCGGCGCCGCACTACACCGGCGCCACGCTGGACAGCCGCATGCGCGCCGTCTATGGCATGAGCGCCAGGCTGCGCGGCATGCGCCGCTTCCTTTCCGACGGCCTGGAAAGCCTGCCCGATGCCACCGCCATCTGCGACCTGGGGGGCGGCGTGATGCTGGCCAACCGCCGCTGCGTGACGCTGGCGCCGGCGGTGCTCGCAGGCATGGCCGCGGCAGGAGATACCGGCCAGCCGCGTCCGCCGATCCGCGACGTGATCGAGGCGCTGTTCCCGGCGCCCGCGCCGGTGCTGGCGTACTGGCACGCGCTGCATGACCGCCATGCCGGGGTCCGGCCGGGCCCGGAGCCCGTGCCCGAAGGCGGCATCGAGGTGGCCGGGCGCGGCGACCGACGCTACCTGGTGCATGGCGCGCCGCTGCACGGAGAATCCGGCGCGGTGGCGGGGCTGATCGTCAGCGTCACCGACATCACGGCGATCCGCGTGGCCGAGCGCCAGCGCGAGCAGATGCTGCGCTTCCTGTCGCATGACATGCGCTCGCCGCAGGCATCGATCCTGGCGCTGATCGAGCTGCACGAGCGCCGCGCCCGCCGCAGCGCCGCCGACACTGACGACGGCCCCCATCGCCCCGCGCAGGCCGGAAGCGCCGGCGACAGCAACAGCGCCGTGCTGCACCGCATCGCCGCCCACGCGCGCCGCACCATGACGCTGGCCGACGATTTCATCAGCGTGGCGCGCGCCGAGTCGCAGTCGCTGGCCTTTACCGAGGTCGAACTTGGCGGCCTGGTGCTGGATGCCACCGACCAGTTGTGGGCGCTGGCCAACGCCCGCAGCTTGTCGCTGCAAGTCGACCTGCCCGACGAGCCCGCCGTGCTGAGTGGCGAGCCCGCGCTGCTGGTGCGGGCCATTGCCAACGTGGTCAGCAACGCCATCAAGTTCAGCCCGAACGGCGCCGAGGTGACGGTGACGCTGACGCACGCGCACGGGCATTTCGTGATCGCGGTGCAGGACCATGGCCCCGGCATCGACGCGGCCGACCAGGCGCGGCTGTTCGAGCCCTTCGTGCGCCTGCACGAGGGCCGGCAGGGCGCGCCGGACGGCACGGGGCTGGGCCTGGTGCTGGTGCGCGCGGTGGCCGAGCGGCATGGCGGCAAAGTCACGGTGCAAAGCGCGGCAGGTGCCGGCGCGACTTTCCGGATCGAATTGCCGGCGGGTTAGGAGCGGGGCCATGACAGCGCGGGCCAGAGCAGCGCGGGTCGGAGCACTGCAGGTCGGTGCAGCGCGGCGTCCGCCGACACAATTGTTGCCATTCAACCAGTCCGGAATTGCGTAGCATCGGACCGCCGCTGGAGCCGCATCCGGCGGTCTTTGCGCCCTTGCCAGCTTCCCCCAACGGCCTTACTGGCTCGGGCGTTTTTTTCGCGCGCCGTGCGGCCTGCAGGCATCACACTTGCGCGGTGTCCGGTTCGCGCCGAGCGCGGAACGTCAGCACGAAGCGCGTCCTGCCCGCGGCCGATTCGGCGGCGATGGCACCGCCGTGCGCGGCCATGATCGCCTGCGTGATCGCCAGGCCCAGCCCGGTGCCGTCCGAATCCGGACGCGCGCGCGATTTGTCGGCGCGCGAAAAGCGGTCGAACAGCGATGGCAGGAAGTCGGGCGGAATGGTTTCGCCTTCGTTTTCGACCACGATATCCAGCGCCTGCGCACCCTCCTGCGCGTCGGCGCGCGACACGATCGTCACCATGATCGCCTTGCCCGCTGTGGCGTGCCGCAGCGCGTTGGACAGCACGTTGCTGAGCGCGCGCCGCACCATCAGCCGGTCGCCGGTGATGCGGCCGCTGCCGCGCTGCCGCAGCTGCACGCCCTTGTCCTCGGCCAGCGCATCGTAGAAGTCGAACAGCGCGGCGACTTCCTGCTCGACCGCGATGGGCTCGGCGCTGGGCAGCGTGATGCCGTGTTCCATCTTGGCCAGGAACAGCATGTCGGACACCATGCGCGAGAGCCGCTGCAGCTCCTCGGCGTTGGACGCCAGCACCTCGCGATACTTGGCCGCATCGCGCGGCTGCGACAGCACCACATCGGTCTGCGTCATCAGGTTGGTGATCGGTGTGCGCAACTCATGCGCGAGGTCCGACGAGAATTCCGACAGGCGCCTGAAGTCGTCCTGCAGCCGTGCGAGCATGGCGTTGAGCGTGGCGGCCAGGTCGGCCATTTCCACCGGCACCGCTTCCACCGGCATGCGCTCGTCGAGCTTGTGCGCGGTGACCGCGCGCGCGCGCGATGCCATCGTGCGCAGCGGCGCCAGCCCGCGCCGCGCCGCCCACCAGCCCAGCAACCCGCTGGCCAGCGCCGCGAGCGCGGTGTAGAAAGCCAGCGACCGGCGGAACGCCTGCATGAAGTGAGCATGCTGCGCGGTGTCCATGCCGACCACGATGCGCAGCGCGCCGGCACCCGGCACCTGCGCCACGGCGCGCAAGCCGCGGTAGGCCTGCCCGCGCTGCTCCCAGGCGAAGGTATCGCGATCCGCCGGCAGCGCTGCTGCGGTGGCCTGCGCGGGGCCGAAATCGAAACCGTGCGTTGCGTACACGCGTTGGCCATCTGCGTTGCGCACCTCGGCGATGAAGCCGGGATGGTGCTCCAGCGCCTGTCCCAGCCGCTGCGGCAGCGACGCCATCGGGCCTTCGGCCGCGATCTTGCGTACCAGGCGCACGTTGTCGTCAAGCACGGCATAGTCCTCGTCGGCGAAATGGCTGTCCATCGCCAGCCAGATCAGCACGCCCAGCCCCAGCAGCACCGCCGCCGACGACAGCGAAAACAGGATCGTGAGCCGCGCCGTCAGCGACAGCCCGGCCTTCATGCCGCATCCTCCGGGTCGGGCGCCTCCAGCACATAGCCCATGCCGCGCACGGTCTGGATCAGCCGGGGCTCGAAGCCGTCATCGATCTTGGCGCGCAGGCGGCGGATGGCCACGTCGATCACGTTGCTGTCGCTGTCGAAGTTCATGTCCCACACCTGCGAGGCGATCAGCGAGCGCGGCAGCACTTCGCCGCGACGCCGCGCCAGCAGCTCGAGCAGCGCGAACTCCTTGCTGGTCAGCGTGATGCGGCGCCCGGCCCGGGTGGCGCGCCGGCGGCCCAGGTCGAGCACGAGATCGGCCACCTGGATCCGGTCGAGCGCCATCTGCGCGGCGCCGCGCCGCAGCAGGGTGCGTACGCGCGCCAGCAGTTCGGAGAAGGCGAACGGCTTGACCAGATAGTCGTCAGCGCCGAGCTCCAGGCCCCTGACGCGGTCGGCCACGCTGTCGCGCGCGGTCAGGAACAGCACCGGCACGGCGTTTTCGGCCGCACGCAGAGCCTGCACGATGCGCCAGCCGTCCATGTCCGGCAGCATCACGTCGAGGATGACGAGGTCGTAGGGCTCGGTCATGGCCAGGTGCTGGCCGTCCAGCCCGTTGTGCACCAGGTCGACGACAAAGCCCGCTTCCGTCAGGCCCTGGCGAAGGTATTCCCCAGTCTTGGACTCGTCTTCCACTACCAGCAGCTTCATCGGCCCGGATTCCTTGTATTCGATGGTTGCGGCAACTCTACGCGCGCGCGGCGCGCGTGAACATGACCGGAAGATTACCGGATTGTCATGTTCCGGTCAGGCGAGGGTAGGGTGGCGCTGGCTACGCTTGCCTTGCCTTGATCGACACCTTGAAGCCATGCGACGCCACCGACCTACGGGCCTCTTGCTGCCCACGCCTCCCGACTTGCCACGCCGCCGTTTCGTCCAGGGACTGGTGGCCGGCGGCGTGGTCGCCGGGCTGGCGGGGTTTGGCGGCGCCAGCGCGCTGGCCAGCACGCCCGACCGCGCCACCGCCGCCGCCGCGGCGGCAGGAACCGCGCCGGTGCTGCGCGGCACCGAATTCGACCTCGTGATCGGCGAGTCGCTGGTCAACTTCACCGGCAAGCCGATGGTGGCGACCACCATCAACGGCATGCTGCCGGGCCCGACGCTGCGCTGGCGCGAAGGCGACACCGTCACCATCCGCGTCACCAACCGGCTGCGCGAGGCGACCTCGATCCACTGGCACGGCATCATCCTGCCGTTCGGGATGGACGGCGTGCCGGGCATCAGCTTTGCCGGCATCGCCCCGGGCGAGACCTTCACCTATCGCTTCAAGGTGGCGCAGCAGGGCAGCTACTGGTACCACTCGCACTCCGGCTTCCAGGAAATGACCGGGGTCTACGGCGGCATCGTCATCGACCCGGCCGCGGGTCGCGAGCACGGACACGCCGACCGCGACTACACCGTGCTGCTGTCCGACTGGACCGACGAAGACCCGATGCGGGTGCTGACCAAGCTCAAGGTGCAGAGCGACTACTACAACTACAACCAGCCGACCGCCGTCGACTTCTTCCGCGACGCGGCACGCGACGGGTTAAAGCAGGCGCTGGACAAGCGCCGCATGTGGAACCAGATGCGGATGAGCCCGACCGATCTCGCGGACTTGTCCGGCGCCACGCTGACCTACCTGACCAACGGCGTCACGCCGGCCGGCAACTGGACCGGGCTGTTCCGCCGCGGCGAAACCGTGCGGCTGCGCTTTATCAACGGCTCGGGCAATACGTTCTATGACGTGCGCATCCCGGGTCTGAAGCTGCGCGTGGTGCAGGCCGACGGGCAGGACCTGGAGCCGGTCACCGTCGACGAGTTCCGCTTCGGCCCCGGCGAGACCTGCGACGTCGTGGTCGCGCCGCAGGACGACGCCTACACCGTCTTCGCGCAGGCGATGGACCGCACCGGTTATGCGCGCGGCACGCTGGCCGTGCGCGAAGGACTGTCGGCACCCGTGCCCGCGCTGGACAAGCCGCAGTGGCTGACCATGACTGACATGATGGGCGACATGGGTGGCGGGGGTGGCATGGGCCATGGCAGTGCGCATGGCATGGACCACGGCAGCATGCATGGCATGGCAGCGACGAACCATGGCGCGATGCCGGGCATGGACCACCAGCACGGCATGGATCACAGCCAGCACGGCATGGCGGCGATGCCGGCCGAGCCGTCGCTCAAGGTGCCGAGCAAGGTCGCGCGCCACGCCCGCACCGAGTATGGCGCCGGCACCGACATGCGCGTCGACATGGCGCGCACCAACCTCGACGATCCCGGCATCGGACTGCGCAACAACGGCCGGCGCGTGCTGACGCTGGCCGACCAGCACACTGTCGGCGGCCCGATGGATCCGCGCGGCGCGGGCCGCGAAGTCGAACTGCACCTGACCGGCAACATGGAACGCTACACGTGGTCGTTCGACGGCGTGGAGTTCGGCAAATCGACGCCGATCTATTTCAAGTACGGAGAGCGGCTGCGCGTGATCCTGCACAACGACACCATGATGACCCACCCCATGCACCTGCATGGCATGTGGAGCGAACTGGAAGCGCCGGACGGCAGCTTCCAGGCGCGGCGCCACACCATCCCCGTGCAGCCGGCGCAGCGCATCAGCTTCCTTGTCACCGCCGATGCGCTGGGACGCTGGGCCTGGCATTGCCACCTGATGATGCATATGGATGCGGGCATGTTCCGCGAAGTGGTGGTGGCGTGATGACGGCAATGAAGAAGATTCCGCGTTCGCCGGCCAGGCCCGCCACCCGCGTCGTGGCCGCCGTGCTGGTATTGGCTGCGATGGGCACAGCGTCGGCGCAGGATCCGCATGCGGGCCACCAGGGCCATCAAGGCCAGCAGGCGCAGCAGGAGCACCAGGGTCATGGTGTGCCGGCGCAAATCGCCTCCCCGATGCAAGGCATGGAGCCGATGCAGCCCATGGAGGCGATGCAGCCCATGGAACCTATGCAGCCGATGCAGCAATCCGGTGCGATGGATCACGGCGACATGGAGGTGCAGGGGGGCAGCGCCCCGCCCGATGCGCGCGATCCGCACGCGTACTCCGGCGGCTACCAGCTCGGCACCGGCAAGTACGCGCTGGGCGACAAGCGCCAGTTGGTGATGGCCGACGAACACCTGTTCGCCTCCGTGCTGGTCGACCGGCTTGAGTGGGCCCATGCCAGCGGTGAAAATGCCGCGGCCTACGAGGTGCAGGCGTGGTTCGGCAACAGCTACGACAAGCTCGTGCTGAAGGCCGAGGGCGAGGCTGCGAAGGGAAAGGTGCATGACGCCCGCACGGAACTGCTCTGGGGTCATGCCGTGGCCAGCTACTGGGATACCCAGCTGGGCCTGCGCAACGATGCCGGCAGCGGCCGCCCCGCGCGCAACTGGCTGGCATTCGGCATCCAGGGGCTGGCGCCGTACTGGTTCGAGGTCGACGCCACCGCCTACGTCGGCACCAGCGGCCGCACCGCGTTGCGGCTTGCTGCCGAGTACGAGCTGCTGCTGACGCAGCGCCTGATCCTGCAGCCGCGCATCGAGGCGAGCCTGTACGGCAAGAACGACCCCGAGACCGGGATCGGCAGCGGCCTGTCCAGCGGCACCGTGGGCGTGCGCCTGCGCTATGAGATCAGCCGGCAGTTCGCGCCGTATGTCGGCGTCGAGCGCTACCAGGCCTTCGGCAACACGGCGGACATGATCCGTACGTCCGGCGGCCGCGCCGGCGAGACGCGCTTCGTGGCCGGCGTGCGCATGTGGTTCTGAACGGGCGCCACCTTTTTTCCCATTACCAATACGGAGCAGAACCATGCGAATCAAGCGCCCCCTGATCGCCACCATAGCCGCCGCGGCCGCCGCGCTGGCCAGCAGCGCGGCCCTCGCGCATCCGAGGCTGGTCACGTCCTCGCCCGCCGACAAGGCCGAGGTGGCAGCGCCGCAGAAGATCGAGCTGACCTTCTCGGAAGACCTCGTCACGCAGTTTTCCGGCGCCAACCTGGTGATGACCGGCATGCCCGGCATGGCCAGCCATGCGCCGATGAAGATGGCAGCCAGGGTATCCGCCAGCAGCGACCCCAAGGCCATGGTGATCACGCCGGCGCAGCCGCTGCCGGCGGGCAGCTACCGCGTCGAATGGCGCGCCGTGTCGGCCGATACGCATCCCGTCACCGGCAATTTCTCCTTCACCGTCAAGTGATGGCGGGCCATGGACTGGCTCGCCGTGGTGCTGCGCCTGGCGCTCTATGTCGTCCTGGGCCTGGCGTTCGGCCTGCCGCTGTTCTGCCTGGCTGCGCTGCGGCGCGATGAACACGGTGCCCGGTTCGCCGCGCAGTGCCGGGCCATTGCGCTGGGTTGCGCGCTGGCCGGCACCGCGCTGTCGCTGGCCGGGCTGTTGGTGATGGCCAGGACGATGAGCGGCGCGGCGTCGTACTCCGCATTGGACCGCGATGTCTTCGGCATGCTCCTGACCGGCACGGCGTACGGCATGGCCTGGTCGGTGCGCGTGGCGGCGCTGGTGCTGTGCCTGCCAGGGGCGCTGGCGCTGCGCGCCCGGCCTGTCGCGCAGGCCGTATTGCTGGCGATGCTGTCGGCGGTGGCGCTGGCATCGCTGCCCTGGGGCGGCCACGGCGCGATGAGCGAGGGCATCGGCCACTACGTGCACCTGGCTGCCGACGCGGCGCACTTGCTTGCCGCGGGCGCATGGGCTGGTGCGCTGGCCGCGTTCGTGCTGCTGTCGCGGGCACGGCCGGGATCCGATCCTGCCGCGCTGTCGCTGCTCAGCCGCACGGCCAATGGTTTTGCCCGTATCGGCACCGGCATTGTCGTCACGCTGGTGCTGACCGGCGCGCTGAACTATGGCTTCGTCGTCGGTCCGGTCCTGCCGGACATGTCGCCAACGGCGTACGGCGGCTTGCTGGCCGCCAAGCTGGCGCTTTTCCTGGGGACGCTGGCGCTGGCTGCCGCCAATCGCTTCCGCCACGCGCCGCGGCTGGAGCAGGACTTGCGCACGGAAGGGCAGCCAGCCATGGCGGCGCGCGCGCTGCGGCGCAGCGTGGCGCTGGAAGCGGTGGCGGGTACCGCGGTGCTGGCGCTGGTCGCGGCGCTGGGCACGCTTTCGCCAGTACCGGGATAACCGGGCTGAGCGGCGGTCGGACAATTCGCGGGCGGTTGCAGGGCGGCATCCGCGATCCGTGTTCCCGCGCCAGCCGGCGCGCGGAGCGCCTCAAACGTAGGCGATCAGGCGGCCGGCACAGATCACCAGCACCCACATCACCACCGACACGATCGCACTGAGGCGCGCACCGGCCGGCGGCGCGCGCTCCACGTCCCAGCCGAGCCGGCTGTCATGCAGCCGCCGGTACGGCACGGTGTGGAACCACGCGACGTTCAGCAGCGCCAGCGCGACCAGGCACAGCTTGGCGAGAAAGGCGGGATTGGTGGCCAGCTCGTCCGCATGCGCCATGAACAGCAGCACGCCGCTGGCGGCGACGGCAATAAAGGCCGTTACCGTGAACGGCAGTGCATGGCGCAGCAGCAGGCTGACCGGCAGCTGGCGCCCGAGCCCGGCCAGGCGCATGTCGACCACAACGATGGAGCCGAACAGCAGCGCCATGCCGGCGAGATGGACGATTTCCACCGCCGGGTAGGCCCACGCGGAGGCGCGCAACGATGCCGAGAACGGCAGCCGTGCCAGCCCGGCGGCCCATTCGCTCCATTGCGCCAGCAGTGCCGCCATCGCGCGCGTGGCGAATCAGCGCAGTTCGACGGTCTTGCCGTCCACCGTGATGCGCTCGGCGCGCAGCTCGTCGGCCTTTTCCTTGCTGGCATAGCCGACCAGCGTGACCTCGCGGCCCACGGCGACCTTGTCGGCGGTGGCGCCGCGGGCTTCCATGCGCGACACCGGCGCGAGGATGGCCAGCCAGCGCTTGCCGCTCGCATCGATGCGGATATGCGCGTGCGGGTTCTCGTAATGGCTCTCGACGATCTTGCCGGTCAGCGTCAGGGGCTTGGTCTCGTCGTAGGTCGACCAGCCGTGGTGGGCCAGGGCAGGTACACCGGCCAGCGCCAGCGTGGCGCTGGCGACGAGCATCAGCGAGCGGAAGCGGTTCGGCATGGGGCGGTCTCCGGTCAGGTGCGGGGTCGGGGCGGGGGTCAGATGCAGGCAGGTGCAGTCTGGGGCGAGCCAGGTGCAGTATAGGCGGCGCTGGAGCGCCTCGCTGTGACGCGTCATGGCCGGCAGCTGTCCGCGCGCTGCACCAGCCGGTGCAGGCTCGGGCTCATGGGCTTGAGCGCGGCACGCTCGGCCGTCAGCGCAATGGCCAGGTTGCGGCGGCCGGCACGCAGCGCCGACTCGAGCAGCGTCAGGCCGATCACGTCGCGCTGCGCATGGCTGCCACCGAAGCGATGGGCGATCAGCCGCACCGGCAGCAGCAGGTCGATCGCGCCCGCGTAATCGCGCTGCTCGAACGCAATCAGCGCATCGGCCAGCGGCAGGCCTACGTCGCGCGCCATCATGGCGTTGGTGCCGTTGCCCAGCGCGGCGCGCTCGAGCGCGGCACGCAGCTGGTCGACGGCCGCCGGCCGGTGCGCGCCCAGGCTCGCCATCACCGCATGGACGTCGTTGAAGGCGTAGTAGCCGGCCGCGCCGCGGCCCAGCCAGTCGTCCGCCACCGGCTGCCAGCGCGTGCCCACATCCACGCCGCGCAGGTGCAGCCGCCACAGCAGCGCGGAGGCATCCACCAGGTCCAGCGCGATCGCCGGCGCCGGGCGGCTGATCTCGCGGTCGTACAGCGCCAGCACGTCATCGGTGTTGCCTGCTTCGAGCTGGAACAATGCCAGGTGCCACCAGTTGTGCACAGCCAGCATGTTGTCCTCGGACCAGTCATCGCGGCGTGCGTTCAGCCAGGCGATGCCGTCGTCCAGCCGGCCCTGCATCTCCATCACGTGCGCCACCGCGTGCACGGCCCACGGGTCGCGCGGGTTCAGTTCCAGCGCGCGCCGGCCGCTTTCCTCGGCGCGGCCGTAGAGCTGGGTTTCTTCCAGCCCGAACGCATGCATGCCGAGCAGGTAGCCGTAGCCCGGCATGCCCTCGTCCCAGTGCGGCAGCACCTGCGCGACGCGGTCGCGCAGCATCGAACTCTGCCCCAGCAAAAAGTCGCCCAGGTGCGCCACCTGGATCGCCAGCAGGTCGCGTGGATAGTCGACCACGATATCGCCGTACAGCCGCAGCGAGCGCTCAAACTCGCCGTCCAGCCATGCGCGCGCGGCACCCAGGTGGCGCCGCTCGCGTTCGTTCAGCCTGCCAAGCGCCTCGCCGGCTTCCACGCTGTGGCGCAGCATGGGCTCGGCGGTGCCGTCGCCGGCGGTCAGCATCAGGCCCGCGCGCAACGCATGACCCATGGCGAAGCCGGGATCGGCGTCGAGCGCGGCGTCGATGACGCCGAGCGGGTCGCCATAGTAGCCGTTCAGCAGTCGCAATGCCGTCTCGTACAGCTCGACCGAACGCGCGTTTTGGGTGGTGACCGCGAGATCCCTTGAGTCCGTCAATGCCATGGCATCCTCCATGCGGCCCGGCCGCGCCGGGACTGTCAGAATCATCGTAGACCGCAAAACGGGGCATGCAACGGGACACGTGTCGCAATCCGGCGCATACGCCGAATACGCCGCATGGCACGGCCCGCCTGTGCGCCATCGGGCGCTGGCGGGCCGGGCGGGGTGCCGGACTCAGTTACACTGCCGCATCCAATCACGACAATACGATGGCCTTTCCCATGAAAACTCTCGCGCTTTTTGTCGGCTCCATTGTCGGTTCCCTGAGCCTGGCCTGTGCCGCCGGCTCTGCCATGGCGGCGGCTCCGGCGGCTTCCGCGCCGGCCGCCCCTGCCGCCCCTGCCGCTCCTGCGGCGCCGCAGACGCTGCCTTCGGGCATGACCATCCAGCACCTGGTCAAGGGCACCGGCGCTTCGCCCAAGGCCACCGACACGGTGCAGGTCCACTACCGCGGCACCCTCGCCGACGGCACCGAGTTCGACAGCTCATACAAGCGCGGCCAGCCGATCTCGTTCCCGCTCAACCGCGTGATCCCGTGCTGGACCGAAGGTGTGCAGGCGATGCAGGTGGGCGGCAAGGCCAAGCTGACCTGCCCGGCCTCGACTGCCTACGGCGCCCGCGGCGTGCCGGGCACGATCCCGCCGAACGCGGCCCTGACTTTCGAGGTGGTGCTGCTGGGTATCGGCAGCTGATCCGTGCGCCGGCGCCGCCTCAGCGCGGCGCCGGCGCAGCGGCTGGCGCGGCAGGCTTGCTATCCTTGTAGTCACCCTTGTCCTTGCCGTCCGCGTTGTCCTCGTCGTCCTCGCCATAGTCGGGCAGCGCCGTGCTTTCCCCCAGCAGGTAGCGCCTGCGCTGCAGGTACGCGTCGCGCACGAACGCATACTTGTCCAGCGCCGCCAGCGACAGCAGGTCGGTCGCGCCCAGCAGGTTGGTGCGCACGTCGACCACGTTGGCGGCAAACAGCGAATTCCGTACCGCCGGTTCGGCATAGGTGATGGGATCGAACTGGAAATTCACATACAGGCCAATGCCGTCGCGGAACGAACTCGGGCCGAACAGTGGCAGCACCAGGTACGGCCCCGACGGCACGCCCCACGTGCCCAGCGTCAGCCCGAAATCCTGCGAACGCTTTTCCAGGCCGGCCGGCGTGGCGATATCGATCAGCCCGCCCAGCCCAAGCACGGAATTGACCGCGACCCGCATAAAGCTCTCGGCCGCCGCCACGCCCTTGCCCTGCAGCAGGTTGTTGGTAAAGTTGCCGACGTCGGCGAGATTCGAGAAGAAGTTGGTGACGGCGTTGCGCACGGGCTCCGGCGTGACCGCCTTGTAGCCCTGCGCGACCGGCTTGGCCACGTACTGGTCGAGCTTGTCGTTGACCGTGAACACGGCGCGGTTCATCGGTTCGAGCGGATCGTCGGGGTTGGCCTGTGAGCCGGTGGCGCATCCCGCGAGCAGCGTCGCGGCAGTGGCAGCGCTGGCAAGGGACAAGGCAGGCGAACGCGGGCGGCGGTGTGAAAGCATCGTCAGGGGGAAGGCACGGCGGGATTGTCGTGGCCGGGATGCGCCTCTTCGCGCGGGCGGCCCATCAGGATCGGCTGGAAGAACACCGCGCCCACCAGCGTGCACGCCAGCGCCAGTGCCAGCAGCTTGCCCATGCTGGCCGTGCCGGGATGGTGTGACAGCCACAGGCTGCCGAACGCTGTGGCAGTGGTGGCGGCGCTGTACAGCACCGCATGGGTCAGGCTCGACTGCAGCAGCTTGGTCTTGCCGTGCCGCCAGGCGATCACGTAGTAGATCTTGAAGGCCACGCCGATGCCCAGCAGCAACGGCAGCGCGATCACGTTGGCGAAGTTCAGCGCAATGCCGAACAACACGCACAGCTCCAGCGTGACGATGGCCGACACCAGCAGCGGCACCAGCGTGCGCAGCACGTCGCCGAAGCGGCGCAGCGTGATCCACAGCAGCAGCGTGATTGACAGCACCGCCCAGGCGCCGGCTTGCCCGAACGCCGTCATGATGGTGTCGGCCGAACCGCGCACGGCGATCGGCCCGCCGGTGGCGGCAGGTTCCACGCGCTGCACCGCGGCGAGAAAGCGGTCCAGCGCGGCCTCGCGTTGCGCGCTGCCGGCCGGCGGCAGCTTCGGGCTGACGCTGACCAGCGCGCGGCCATCGGGCGTGACCCAGTCGTGCACCAGTTCACGCGGCAGCGTTTCGCGGCTGACCAGCTGCGGGCCGAGCGCGAGCCTGAGCCGGGCCAGCGCCAGTTGCAGCGGCAGCGCGATCGCGCGCTCGGCGCGGTCGCGCGTGGCCGCGTTGGCGCCGGCGAGATTCTTCAGCGTGGCCGACAGGTGCGCGGCTTCGGCCGCGCCTGGGCCGGGATGCTCGTCGGCGGCAATGGCAAGCTGGCGCGCCGCATTGCGCAGCGCATTGACGCGGGCGGTGTCGTTCGCGGGCGTGGCGGTGGGCTGCGTCAGCGCCGGCATCAGCGCGGCCGAAGC
The DNA here is from genome assembly GCF_017814975.1 of Cupriavidus consociatus. Classification (GTDB taxonomy): domain Bacteria; phylum Pseudomonadota; class Gammaproteobacteria; order Burkholderiales; family Burkholderiaceae; genus Cupriavidus; species Cupriavidus consociatus. Next base: position 123,184 of record NZ_JAGIQA010000004.1, on the reverse strand, counting down.
CTGCGCGAGCGCCTGCAGCTTGGGCGGCTGGTCATCGGGGATAAAGCTCTGCAGCGTGACCGCGCGCGCCACCTCCGGCAAGGCCGCAAGCCGGGCGGCGCTGTCGCGCGCCGCCTGCAGCGACGGCGCCAGCACGCTGACGTCCTCGGTGCCGGCCTGCGGCGCATCCTTCAGCGCCAGCAGCGTCGCCATCGATTCCGATTGCGGGTCTTTCAGGTGCAGCGGATCGAAATCGAAACGCAGGCCCGGTAGCAGCGGTGCGCCGGCGAGGATGGCCAGCAGCGTCACCAGCAGCACCGGCTTGCGGTAGCGCTCGAAGAACAGGTCCGCCGGCGCCAGCCAGGCAAAGCCGGGCGCCTCGGCTTCGCCGCCTGGCCGCAGCACGCAGATCAGCGCCGGCAGCAGCGTGAAGGTGGTGGCGAACGCGACCATCATGCCCACGCCGGCGATCAGGCCCAGCTCGGCCACGCCGCGGTAATCGGTTGGCAGGAAGCAGAAGAACGCTGCCGCGGTCGCGGCCGCGGCCAGCGCCAGCGGCGCGCCGACCGCGTGCGCGGCCATTGCCAGCGCCTCGACCACGTGGTCGCAGCCATGGCGCTCGGCGCGGTAGCGCACGCCGAACTGGATGCCGAAGTCCACGCCGAGGCCGACGAACAGCACCGCGAACGCCACCGAGATCATGTTCAGCGCGCCCACCATGGCCAGTCCCAGCGCCGCGGTGATCAGCAGCCCGGCGAACAGGCTTGCCAGCACGGCCACGATCAGCCGCGCCGAACGCAGCGCCAGCCACAGGATCAGCACCACCACCAGCACGGTCAGCGCCCCGTTGAGCATGGCGCCGTCGCTGACCGAGGCAAATTCATCATCGGCGAGCGCCTGCGGGCCGGTCAGCCGTACCGTCGTCTGGTAGCGCTGCGCCAGCTGCAGGTCGGCGGCCGCCTGCCGGATCGCGCGCGAGGCCGCGGCGCCGGCCTGCAGGTCGCTGTAGTCGAGCACCGGACTCACGGCGACGTAGCTGTAGGCATGGCCGTCCGGGCCGGGCTTGAGGCTGTCGTTGACCAGTCCGGCCCACGACAGTGCCGCGGGCTTGCCGGCCAGTACCTGGTCCAGTGCCTGCGCGCTGCTGCCGAGCAGCTTCGCCATGTCGCCAAGCTTGACCTGGCCCAGCTGCAACGGCAGCGTCAGCGCGGTGGTGAGGGTATCGGAGAGGCCACGCAGCGTGGGGTCGTGCGCCAGCGCGCTGACCAGCGAGCGCGCCTGCACGAGTTGCTGCGACAACTGTCGGACTTCGTCGGGACTCGCGAACAGCAGCCCGTTGCGCGCGAAGAACGCTCCTCCGCCAGGCTGGCTGACGGCGGTGAAGCTCGCCGGCTGGCGGCGCAGCGCCTCGGCCAGCGCGTCGGCGGCGGCATCGGCCAGCTCCGTCGCGGGCGCCCGGACCACCGCCAGGATCAGCTGGCTGCGTTGCGGGAAGGCGGCGTCGATGGTGGCATTGCGTTGTGCCCACGGTGCGTCAGATTCGAGCAGGCGGCCGATGTCGGTATTGATCGCGAAGTTGCGCGCCACGTAGACGCCGCTCGCCGTGCTCAGCACTGCCGCCAGCATGATGACCCGCCAGGGCAAGGCCGTGGCGAGCCGGACGATGCGTGTCAGCAGCGAAGTCAGCATGGGCGGGTCCGGAAGGAGCACGAACCGCGAGTATATCGGCTGGCGGGGTGGCACATGCGGCATGCCGGGGGGGCATTGGGGCCGGCGTGTTCCGCTATACTGGCCGCGTGCCTTCCAACCGCACTTGCCACCGCACTATCCCACCGCGCCTGACAGCTATGCGCCGCACGCGCGGCCACACTGTCCCTCCTGCACGAGATCCATGAAGAGCTACGGTTTGCTTCCCCTGGTGCCGCTTGCGGCGGTGGTCATGGTTGCAACGGCGCACGCCCAGGCGGTCCAGCCCGGCGCCAGCCCCGAGAAGCTGGTGCAGGCGGTGGTTGAAGGCGTGGTCGGCACGATCCAGTCCAACCCGGACACGCGCGCCGGCGACCTCGGCAAGATCACCGCGGTCGTGCGCAAGCAGTTCCTGCCTTATGCCGATTTCCGGCGCACCACGCGGCTGGCGGTCGGCAGCGCCTGGCGCAGCGCGACGCCCGAGCAGCAGAAGCAGCTCTACGAGCAGTTCGAGACGCTGCTGGTGCGCAGCTATGCGGTATCGCTGGCGCAGCTGCGCGAGCAGAACGTCAGGTTCCGCTACCAGCCGTCCAGGGCCGGCAGCGACGCCTCCGACGTGGTGGTGCAGACGCGCGTCATCAGCAACGCCGACGAGATGCAGATCGACTACCGGCTGCAGCGCACTGCCGCCGGCTGGCGCATCTATGACATCAACATGATGGGCGCGTGGCTGATCGAGGTGTATCGCAAGCAGTTCGCCGATATCGTCGCGCGCGGCGGCGTGGATGGACTGGTGAACTATTTGACCACCCACAACGCCCGGCAGAACGCCAACTAGGCGTTGCGCCGCGCACCCGCGGCGACAGCAGTGCCAGTTCGCCGGCGTGGCGGTAGCGCGCATCGACTGGGGCGATGGCCTCGCCCGACACCCCCGCCGGGTTGGCGGCGAGCATGGCACGGGGCCCGGGATCAGTGCGTGGCGGCGGCGCCGTTGGCCTTGGCTGCCTGCCGGCCCCGATTGGCGGGCGGATTTGCGCGCTGGATTTCCTCCAGCTTGATCTCGACGTGGCGCGAGAACACGAATTCCGCCGGTCGCTGCCGGTCCAGCGCGATGTCGGGCGCCATCGGCCCGCTGGTGCGCACGCCGCGCAGGCTGACGCCCAGCGCCTTGAGCGGATGGGCGAAGGTATCCGCCACCGCGGTGGCCTCGTAGCCGCTGTGCACCATGCAGTCGGCGCACTTCTCGTAGTTGCCGGTGCCGTAGGCGTCCCAGTCGGTCTCGTCCATCAGCTCGCGGAAGGTCTTGGCATATCCCTCGCCGACGAGGTAGCACGGCCGCTGCCAGCCGAACACCGTGCGCGCCGGGTTGCCCCACGGCGTGCAGTGGTAGGTCTGGTTGCCGGCCAGGAAGTCGAGGAACAGCGTCGACTGGCTGAAGGCCCAGTTCTTGCCGGCGCGGCCGCGGCCGAGGATGTCGCGGAACAGCTGCCGGGTCTTGCCGCGGTTCAGGAAATGCTGCTGGTCGGGCGCGCGCTCATAGGCATAGCCCGGCGATACGGTGATGCCGTCCACGCCCAGCGCCTTGACCGAGTCGAAGAAACTGGCCACGCGCCCGGGCTCGGCATCGTTGAACAGCGTGCAGTTGATATTGACGCGGAAGCCGCGTTCCTTGGCCTGCCGGATCGCCGCCACGGCCCGGTCGTAGACGCCTTCCTGGCATACCGAGCGGTCGTGCATCTCGCGGTCGCCGTCCAGGTGCACCGACCAGATGAAGTACGGGCTGGGCTGGTACTGGTCCAGCTTCTTCTCCATCAGCAGGGCATTGGTGCACAGGTAGACAAAGCGGCGCCGGGCGATGATGCCCTGCACGATCTCGGGCATGTCCTTGTGCAGCAGCGGTTCGCCGCCGGCGATCGAGACCACCGGCGCGCCGCATTCGTCGACCGCCTCAAGGCATTCCTGCACCGACAGGCGCTGGTTCAGGATGGGATCGGGGTAGTCGATCTTGCCGCAGCCCGAGCAGGCCAGGTTGCAGCGGAACAGCGGTTCCAGCATCAGCGCGAGCGGATAGCGTTTCTGCCGCGACAAATGCTTGCCGACGATGTAGGCGCCCACGCGGGCGACCTGCAGGAGCGGGATGGCCAAGGCAGCTTCCTCTGTTTGGGTTCAGCCGGCGATATTCTCGTTGGTGCCGGCAGCGGCAGGCGCGGTCTCGGCCTCGGAGCGGGCGGCGGCCTTGCCAGCCTTGCGTGGCGCGGCGGACGGCCTGACGTCGACCAGTTCGGCGGGCAGGCGGAATTCGGCATGCTCCTCGCGCCCGGCCATGGTGGTGACCTCGACCGGGCCCAGCTTGCGCAACGCGGCGATCACGTCCTCGACCATTTCTTCGGGGGCCGAGGCGCCGGCGGTGATGCCGACCACGTTGGCATCGCGCACCCAGGCCGGGTCCAGTTCGCTGCCGTCGGCGATCAGGTAGCTGGGCACGCCGCTTTCGGTGCCGATCTCGCGCAGGCGGTTGGAGTTGGAGCTGTTGGTCGCGCCGATCACCAGGATGACGTCGGCCAGCTTGCACAGGTCGCGCACGGCGCTCTGGCGGTTTTGCGTGGCGTAGCAGATGTCGCGCGTATCGGGGCCGACCAGGTTGCTGAAGCGGCGGGCCAGCGCGGCGATGATATTGCGGGTGTCGTCCACGCTCAGCGTGGTCTGCGTGACGTAGGCCACCGGCGTTTCGGGCGGCAGGTCGAGCTGCTCGACCTCGGCTTCGTTCTGCACCAGGATCACCTTGCCCGGGATCTGGCCCATGGTGCCTTCCACCTCGGGATGGCCGGCATGGCCAATCAGGATCACGGTGCGCCCGCTGGCAGCGTACTGGCGGCCCTGGGTATGGACCTTGATCACCAGCGGGCAGGTGGCGTCGATGGCATGCAGCTGGCGCTGGCTGGCGTCGGCGACCACCGCGCGGGAAACGCCGTGCGCACTGAAGATGGTCACGGCGTTGGCCGGGACTTCGTCGAGTTCTTCGACAAAACGCGCGCCTTTTTCCTTCAACCCCTCCACTACGTGCTTGTTGTGCACAATCTCATGCCGCACGAACACCGGCGCGCCGTGCTTGACGAGGGCGCGGTCGACGATCTCGATCGCCCGCACCACGCCGGCACAGAAGCCGCGGGGCTGAGCCAGAATCACCTGCATAGAGTAGACCCCCTGACCCTTTGCAACGGGTTTCAGCGATTGGGATGGCAGGATTTGCGATCCACGATCCGGCGCCGCACCGGAGATTCATCAGGATCACATTTCCGTCTCACGATGGTTACTATATACCCGACACGCGCGCTTTGTCTGGCAGCCCCGCCGGCCGGCGGGGCGGACCACGAGCGCTGCCGGCCGCCTTTGCGGCGCTTGTGCCTCACCGGGAAAACGGCTTTATGACGAGAAACGATGACGTGCTGGTGACGGGGGCCTCGGGTTTCCTCGGGTCCGCTGTAGCGCGGCAGGCGCTGGCGCGGGGTTTCAGCGTGCGCGTGCTGGTACGACCGCAGAGCCCGCGCACCAACCTGGCCGGCCTGCCGGTGACAGTGGCCGAAGGCGACATGCGCGATGCCGCCGCCGTGGCCGCCGCGCTGCAGGGCGTGCGCTACCTGTTCCACGTTGCCGCTGACTACCGGCTGTGGGCGCCCGATCCTGAGGAGATCGTACGCACCAACGTCGATGGCACGCTGGCGGTGATGGAGGCCGCGCAGGGCGCCGGCGTCGAGCGCGTGATCTATACCAGCAGCGTCGCCACGCTGCGCGTCGCCGGCGCGCTCGCGCCGGTGGACGAAACCGCGATGCTGCATCCGCACGAGGCCATCGGCGCCTACAAGCGCAGCAAGGTGCTGGCCGAACGCGTGGTGGAAAGGCTGGTGGCCGAGCGCGGCCTGCCCGCGGTGATCGTCAACCCGTCGACGCCGATCGGACCGCGCGACGTCCGGCCCACGCCGACCGGCCGCATCATCGTCGAGGCGGCGACCGGCAAGATCCCGGCCTTTGTCGACACCGGGCTGAACCTGGCCCATGTGGACGACGTTGCCGAGGGCCATTTCCTGGCGCTGGAGCGCGGCCGCATCGGCGAGCGCTACATCCTGGGCGGTGACGACGTGATGCTGCAGCAGATGCTTGGCGATATCGCCGAGCTGTGCGGTCGGCGTCCGCCTGCCATGCAACTGCCGCGCTGGCCGCTGTATCCGCTGGCGCGTGCGGCGGAAGCGGCGGCGCGGGTGACCGGCAAGGAGCCGTTGATTACGGTTGACGGGCTCAACATGTCGCGGTACCGGATGTTCTTTACCTCGGACAAGGCGCGCCAGCAGTTGGGCTATGCGCCGCGCCCCTATCGCGAAGGGCTGAGCGATGCGCTGGCGTGGTTCCGCACGCAGGGGTATCTGGGGAAGTGAGCCGCAAATGAGCGGCAAATGAGCGCTTCGGCTCAGGACCGCACCGGCGCCTGCGGGCGCCCCTTCCACTGCCCGCCGCGGCGCAGCCAGTAGCGCCGCGCCGAGTCGATGGTGGCGCCCAGGTAGAACAGCGCCGTCACCGGCAGCAGCGGCGCCAGCCATGCCGGCTGGCGGTACTCGCGCAGCATCGGCAGGTAAGCGAACGCCATCGCGCCCCATGCCAGCCACGCCGGCCACAGCCTCCAGCCGCCGGCCAGCGCCAGCAGCGGCGGCGCCAGGTAAGTCAGGGCCATGCCGGCCACCGCGCCCGCCAGCAGCAGCGGCGAATAGCGCAGCTGCGTATAGGCGCTGCGCGCGATCATGTCCCACAGGCTGCGCCAGTCTTCATAGGGACGCAGCGACAGGCTGTCGTCGGCCAGGTCCAGCCGGATCGCACCGCCGGGCTTGATGCGCGCCGCCAGGCTGCAATCGTCGATCAGCTCGCCGCGGATCGCGGCAAAGCCGCCGATGCGCACCAGCGCCGCGCGCCGGGCCAGCATGCAGCCGCCCGCCGCGGCGGCCACGCGCGAGCGCGGATCGCGCACGCGCGCAAAGGGGTAGAGCTTGGCAAAGAAAAAGACAAAGGCGGGCACGACCAGCCGTTCCCACGCCGATTCGCAGCGCAGCCGCACCATCAGCGAGACCAGGTCGCGCCGCTCGTGCTCCGCGCGCGCCACCAGCGATGCCAGCACGCCGGGGCCGTGCCAGATGTCGGCATCGGTCAGCCAGACATAGCGGGCATGCGCGGCGATGCGGTCCGCTTCGGCCAGCCCCTCGGACTGGGCCCAGACCTTGCCGCTCCAGCCGGGCGGCAGCTCGCGCGCGCCGATCACCGACAGCGCCTGGGGGCGTGTGGTGGTCGCTGCGGCTGCGCGGGCGAGATCGGCGGTGCCGTCCTGGCTGTGGTCGTCGACCACCACCAGCGTGAGCCGTCCCGGATAGCGCTGGCCGAGCACGCCCGCCACCGCGCGCGCGATCACTGCGGATTCATTGCGTGCCGGGATGATGCAGACCACGTCCGGCCATTGCGCCGGCGCCGGTGCGGCGGCCGGCTTGTGCACACGCCAGAAGCCGGCGCGCAGCCACAGCAGCCCGCACCAGGCTGCCAGCGTCAGCCACGACAGCGCCAGCGCGATATCCATGGCGATTTCAGCAAGTGGCGCGACGGCACGCCTTGGCGTCGAGGCGGCGTGGCGTGGCGCGGTGCGGCGCAGGTGTCAGGCGTCTCGGACATTCGGCCCCCTGGCAATGGATTGCCCGGGGCCATTGTAGCGAGGCGCGCCATGACGCGCACTCGCGCTCGTTCAGGTGCGGTAGCTGACCGGCCCGCGCGAGCGCATGTCAAGCGCGTAGTAGCAGATCGTCAGCAGCACCAGCCAGCCCGGGCCCACGTACAGCGCCACGCGCGTTTCCGGGAAATAGGCCATCAGCGCCACCACCAGTGCCAGGAAGGCCAGCGCGATGTACGAACCATACGGCCAGAACGGCATGCGGAAGGCCAGTGCCTTGCGCTCGGCCGCCGACAGGCTGCGGCGGAAGTTGATCTGCGTGACCAGGATGATGGCCCACGTCCAGACCGCGCCGAAGGTGGAGATCGCGGTCACCCAGACGAACACTTTCTCCGGCACCAGGTAGTTGAGCAGCACGCCGCACAGCAGCGCGGCAATCGACACCAGCAGCGCGCGGCGCGGCACGCCGTTGCGGTCTACCCTGGCGAAGGCCGCGGGGGCCTGGCCCTGCAGCGACAGGTTGTACAGCATGCGCCCGGTGCTGAAGATGCCGCCGTTGCACGACGACAGCGCCGCGGTCAGCACCACGAAGTTGATGATGCCCGCGGCGGTCTTGATGCCCAGGCGCTCAAAGGTCAGCACGAACGGGCTGCCCTGCGCGCCGATCTCGTTCCACGGGTACAGCGACAGGATCACGAACAGCGCGCCGACGTAGAAGATCAGGATGCGCCAGAACACTGAGTTGATTGCGTCCGGGATCGACTTCTTCGGGTTGCGCGCCTCGCCGGCGGTCAGGCCGATCATCTCGACGCCCAGGTAGGCGAACATTACCATCTGCAGCGACATCAGCACGCCCGAGGCGCCGTTGGGCATGAAGCCGCCATGCGCCCACAGGTTGGAGAAGCCGGTGGCGACACCGCCGTTGCCGAAGCCGAACACGATCATCGCTCCGCCGCCGAACAGCATCAGCACGATGGTGACGATCTTGATCATGGCGAACCAGAACTCGAACTCGCCATAGGCCTTGACCGCCATCAGGTTGACCGAGCCCATCGCCGCCAGCGCGGCCAGCGCCCAGATCCAGCGCGGCACGTCGGGGAACCACATGCCCATGTAGATGGCAACCGCGGTGATCTCCGCCACGCACGTCACCAGCCACAGGAACCAGTAGTTCCAGCCGGTCAGGTAGCCCGCCAGTGGGCCCATGTGGTCCTGCGCGTAGCGGCAGAAGGAGCCGGCCACGGGATTGTGCACGGCCATCTCGCCCAGCGCGCGCATGATCAGGAAGATCATCGCGCCGCCGATCAGGTAGGCCAGCATGATGGCGGGGCCGGCCATCTTGATGGCGCTGCCGGCACCCAGGAACAGGCCCACGCCGATGGCCGAACCCAGCGCCATCAGGCGGATATGGCGTTCACCCAGGCCGCGTTGCAGATGCTCTGCGCTTGCACTCATGTCTCGTTGTCTCCGTGTGATCAGAATGGCCGCGCCGGTCCTTGTGCGGCCGGCGGGAGCAGCTTATTTTCGCGTTCGCGGAGACAGTGGCAGAGGCAGGCAAATCTTCACACCGCGCAATTCCCAAGCGGGTTCATGCCTTGTGCCGTGATCCGGTTGCCGATACAGGCTGCGCCGCAAACGGAAAATAGCGGGCAGGTTAAACAGAATGGCTCGGTATTTGTTGCTGAATTCGCAATAGAATTCAGAAATAAATGCTGGCTGTGCCGAAACTTCCGGCGAGCGCGCAATCTCCTGCCATGTGGGTGGCGCTTCTCGCGGCGTGGCGCGAGCTGGCGGACCGCGCGGGTCAGGCAGTCTGGTGGCGCACCGCTGCCCGCCACGCGCCGGGCGGCTGCCCGAAGCGCCGCGTAAAGCCGCGCGTGAAGGTGGTCTGGTCCGGATAGCCGGATGCCAGCGCGATCTCGGCCAGCGGCAGCGTGGTCTGCGACAGCAGCTGCAGCGCGCGGTCCAGCCGCAGGCGGGTCTGGTACCGGTGCGGCGTATCGCCGAAGGCGTCGGCGAAGAGGGTCTGGAAGCGGCGCACGCTCCAGCCGAAATGCCCGGCCACCTCGGCTACCCGCAACGGCTCGGACAGGTTGGCGCGCAGGTAGGCATCGACGGCCATCAGCGGAAAGACATGGTGGTCGGCCGGCATGCCCAGGCTCCCGGCGAGCGCCGCGGCCAGCGTCGCGGCGAGCTGCCAGTCGGTATGCGGGCCTCGCGCTGCCGCGGCGGCGCGCCACGCCGCCAGCGCGCGCACGCGGCTGCCAAAGGCGCCGTCCAGCGCAAAGGTGCGGGGGCGTGCCATCAGCCGTGCCGGCAACGCCACCGATTGCGCGGGGAAGTCCGCGACCAGCTGCAGGTTGCCGTCGAAGCCCAGGAACTCATGGTGGCTGCCGGCCGGCACGATCAGGCCGGTACGCGCGTCGACGCGATAGACATGGCCATCGATCTCCAGCTCGGTCGCGCCCGCCAGCCCGAACAGCAACTGGTGGTAGCGGTGCTGGTGGCCGTCGGGCTGGTCGCCGTAGCGGCGGTGCTCGACCAGCGGGGCAGGGGCCTCAACGCGCTTCGGCATGCCGCTGCCTGCCCTGTGTCTGGCACAGCCACACGCCCGCGCCGGCAACCGCCATGCCAAGCGACTGCACCGCCCCCAGTCCCTGGCCGAACAGCAGCCACGCCTGCACCGCCGCCAGCGGCGGCGCCAGGAACATCAGCGCCGCGGCATTGGCCGCCTGGCCGCGCCGCACCAGGCTGACCAGCAGCCACGTGCCGCCGCCGGACAGCCCGAGGCCGGCCCACGCCAGCGCCGCCCACAGCACCACGCCGCCTTCCCAGCGTAGCGGCGCGCCGGTGCAGTCGGTCGCGGCCACGACGGCGACCATGACGCCGGCCACCAGCATCGCGCCCAGGTTCTGCCACGCCGAGCTGGCGCGCAGGTCGCAGGCGGCGATCGCGGATTTCTGCAACAGGGTTCCCATGGTGATCGAAACAATGGCCAGCACGCCCAGCAGCACGATCCACGGCGAGACCGGCTGCACGCCGGCCTGCATCGCCGGCGCCACCACCAGCGCGACGCCCAGCGCACCCAGCGCCAGGCCCTGCCAGGTCCGCCTGGAAGGTAGCTCGTTCAGCAGCGGAATGGCAAGCAGCGCGGTCAGCAGCGGCTGGAGGGCGCCCAGCAGCGCCATGATCGCCGGCGGCAGGCCCTGCGCCACGGCCCCGTAGCCGGCACAGAGGTAGACCCCCTGCATCAGCGCGCCTGCCAGCAGGTGGCGCGGCGCCTCGCGCAGCGGCGGCCAGGCCGCGCGGGCGGCCAGCGCCCACGCCATGAACATCAGCCCGGCCACGGCAAAGCGCCCCAGCAGGAACAGGCTGGTATCGGCCAGCGGCACGATGGCCTTGCCCACGGTGAAGCCGGTGGACCAGATCAGGACGAAGGCAAGGCTGGGAAGCCAGCAGGGGGCAGGGAAGACGGGGCGCGGCATGACAGCTTGCTGAAAAGACAAAGCGCAAGGCTAGCCAGGCGTGCCGGGACTGTCTTGGCATTTCCGGCAATTCGGCCGGCCTGGCACTGAAAGCATTGGTAACACTCCCGCGCCGTCGGGACGTCAACGGAAACGCGCTTGCCACGTAACATTGACAGGTTGGCCATGAAGGTTGGCCATGAAGGTTGGCCATGACAGGGAGGCGAGCATGGATGCGTCGCAACAGGCGGGATATGGCACGGTGCTGCGGCGGCTGTCGGCGTGGCGTGCCAGCGCGGCGGTGGTGCTGGCCGCCTGCGTTGGCGCCTGTGCCCAGGTACCGGGCGCCGGCAGCGACAGCGCGGCCGACCTGCGCTGGCTCAATACCGTCAGCTTCGGCGCCGACCAGGCCAGCCTGGCCGAGCTACGGCGCCTGGGACGCTCGGATTACCTGAAGCGCCAGCTGGCGATGGCGCCGGCCGATCCACCGGAGCTGGCCGCCGCCATCGCCGCGCTGCCGGCACTGCAAGGCGATCCCGGCGCGCCGCTGCTGGCCGCGCGGCAGGCGCGCGAGCGCATCGATGCGCTGCCCGACGAAGACAGCAAGCAGCAGGCCCGCCAGGCCCTGAACGCACAGGGCCGCGAGCTGGTGGCCAATACCGCGCGGCGCCACCTGCTGCGGGCGTTGTACTCGCCGGCGCAACTGCGCGAGCAGATGACGTGGTTCTGGATGAACCACTTCAATGTCTATTCGGGCAAGGGACAGGTGCGCTGGCTGCTGCCCGACTATGAGGAACGCGCGATCCGGCCGCATGCACTGGGCCGCTTCCGCGACCTGCTGATGGCCACCGTCACCGCGCCGGCGATGCTGCTCTACCTCGACAACGCGCAAAGCAGCGCCAACCGCATCAACGAGAACTACGCGCGCGAGCTGATGGAGCTGCATACGCTCGGCGTGGCGGGCGGCCCCAGCGGCTCGCGCTACACCCAGCAGGACGTGCAGGAACTGGCGCGCGTGCTGACCGGCGTCGGCGTCAACCTGCGCGGCACGCCACCGCGGCTGCCGCCCGCGCGCGCGGCGCTGTACCGCAGCGACGGCGCATTCGAGTTCAATCCGGCGCGGCATGACTTCGGCGCCAAGACGCTGCTGGGTCAGCGCATCGAGCCGGCCGGGTTTGCCGAGGTCGAGCGCGCGGTGACGATCCTGTCGCGCGAGCCGGCCACGGCGCGCTTTATCAGTGCCAGGCTGGCCGCCTATTTCATCGCCGACAACCCGCCGCCCGCCCTGGTCGACCGCATGGCCCACACCTTCGCCCGAACCGATGGCGATATCGCCGCGGTGCTGCGCACCATGCTGATGGCGCCCGAGCTGGACCGGCTGCCGCCGTCATCCCCGCGCAAGTTCAAGGATCCGGTGGTCTACGTGGTGTCGTCGCTGCGGCTGGCCTACGAGGGCCGGCCGGTCGCCAACCTGCGCCCGGTGCTGAACTGGCTGAACCAGCTGGGCGAACCGCTGTACGGCCACGTGACACCCGACGGCTATCCCGCGGCGGAGAGCGCCTGGGCCAGTTCCGGGCAGATGGTGCGGCGCTTCGAGATCGCGCGCGCGCTCGGCTCCGGGCCGGCTGGACTGTTCGCCGGCGATGCGGGCACGCCGCGCGGCGCGCGCTTCCCGGTGATCGGCAACAAGCTTTACTACGACGGCATTGAAGCCACGCTAGGCCCGGCAACGCGCGCGGCGCTGGCGCAAACGGCCTCGCAGGCGGAGTGGAATACCGTGCTGCTCAGCTCGCCCGAATGGATGCAGCGCTGACGCGCACAGGAAAGGAGTCCGCCATGCAACGCAGACAATGGCTCAAGACGATGGGCGCCACCGCGCTGGCGTGGACGCTGCCCGCCACGGTGTCGCGCGTCTACGCGCTGCCGGCGCACGCCGAAGCCCGCTTCCTGCTGGTGTTTCTGCGCGGCGGCTATGACGCCGCCAGCGTGCTGGTGCCGGCGGGCAGCGACTTCTATTACGCGGCGCGCCCCAACATCGCGATCCGGCGACCGTCTGCCGCCGGAGCAGACCCCGACCCCGGCGCTGCCGTCGCGCTGGCGCCAGCCTTTGCCGCCGACAGCGCCGCGCGCGGCATCGGCGACTGGGCGTTGCACCCGGCGCTGGCGCCGGCCATGCTGCCACTGTGGCAACGCGGGCAGCTGGCCTTCGTGCCGTTTGCCGGCACCCATGATCTGTCGCGCAGCCACTTCGAGACCCAGGACACCATCGAGGCCGGCCTGCCGGGCGCGGACGGTGACCCACGCGACCACAACCGCAGCCAGCTCGCCGCGCTGCGCGGCAGCGGCTTCCTCAACCGCCTGGCGCAGGCGTTGGGCGGCCAGGCCGCGCCGGTGGCCTTCACCGACGGCCTGCCGATGGTGCTGGCCGGGCCGCGCGGCGTGCCCAACGTCTCGCTCAAGGGCAGCGGCCGCACTCCGTTCGATGCGCGCCAGGAACAGATGCTGGCGCAGATGTACCGCGGCACGCGCTTCGAGTCCCTCATCGACGAAGGTTTCGAGCTGCGCCAGGCGGTTGCGCGGCAGGCCGAGGCGACCGCAGGGGACACGGCAGGTGGCAACAGCATGGCCGCGCGCCAGCAGGAGATGCAGGCCGCCAACCGTCGCTCGCTCAGCGCGCGCGGCTTCGAGGTCGAGGCGCGGCGCATGGCGGGACTGATGCGCGAGCGCTTCAACCTCGGCTTTATCGACGTCGGCGGCTGGGATACCCATGTCAACCAGGGCGCGGCGCAAGGCCAGCTCGCCGGCCTGCTCGACAACCTCGGCCGCGGCCTGTCGGCCTTCGCCGAAGGCATGGGGCCGGCGTGGCGCAGCACCACGGTGGTAGTGCTGTCAGAGTTCGGGCGCACGTTCCGCGAGAATGGCACCCGCGGCACCGACCATGGCCATGGCACCGTCTACTGGGTGGCCGGCGGCGCGGTGCGCGGCGGGCGCATCGCGGGCGAGCAGGTCGCGGTGGAGCGCGCGGCGCTGAACCAGGACCGGGACTGGCCGGTACGCAATGAGTATCGGGCGGTGCTGGGCGGGCTGTTCCAGCGGTTGTACGGACTGGATGCGGCGCGGCTGGGGCAGGTGTTCCCGGGCGTGCCCGGGCGGGATCTGGGGCTGGTCTAGCAGCCCGAGGCGAGATTGGCCGCTGGGTTCAGTTGCTGCCGTTGGCGGGCGAGATCGTGGTCGGCGCGACCGGGTAGATGGGCGCGGCGGGCGCTGGCGCCGGAGGGGCCGAGGGGGCCGGAGGGGCCGGAGGGGTCGGAGGGGCCATCGTGGGCGGCGGCGGGAAGCCCGGAGCGTTGGGGCCGGCCGGTGCCGGGGGCGCCGGTTGGCCAGACGGCGCTGCCGTTGCGGTGGGGGCGCTCGCCGTCGCGCGGTCCTGCGGCGGCACCGCCATCACCGTTTCCCCCTGGTCCAGCGCCAGGCTGGACTCTTCCTCGCCACTGCCTCCGCCGTTCACCGGCGCAGAAGCCGACGCCATCGGCGTGCTCGCCGGCGGCGTCACATCCGCCTCGGGCGCCGGCAGCGCCGGACGGCGCGGCGCCGGGCGCGGCGCGGTGGCTTCGTTGGCCTTGTCGCCGCTGAAGAGCCGGGCCCACCAGCCGCGCACTTGGTTGCCGAGCGAGGCGAACATATGGGTTTCCTCGTATTCGGCAAAGCGCGCGCGGCCGTCGATGACGCGGCCGCGCAGCGCGCGCTGGTAGAAATCGCCGACCATCGGCAGCGCGCTGTGCGCGCCCTGGCCCCAGTAGTCGCTGCGCAGCGTGACGCGGCTGTCGTTGAAGCCGACCCAGGCGCCGGCGACCAGTTCCGGGTGCATCATGATGAACCAGCCGTCGGCGTTGTCCTGCGTGGTGCCGGTCTTGCCGGCCACGTCGGCGCGGATGCCGAAGCGCGAGCGGATGCCGGCGCCGGTGCCGCGGTCGATCACGTCGCGCATCACGTCGAGCAGGGTCTGCGTGGTGGCGTGGGGCAGGGCGTGCTCCGCGCGCGCCGGCCGGAATACCTGCAGCACATTGCCGTTGCGGTCTTCGATGCGCGTGACCATGGTTGGCGCGATGTAGTTGCCGGCGTTGGCGATGGTGCCGTAGGCGGCCACCATTTCCTTGAGCGTGACCGGGCTGGTGCCCAGCGCCAGTGACGGCACCTCGTCGAGCCGGCTTTCGCGCACGCCCATCTCGCGCGCCAGCCGTGCCACGCGCGCCGGGCCTACCTGCTGCATCAGCTGCGCGGTGATGGTGTTGCGCGAATAGACCAGGCCGTCGCGCAGGCTCATCGCGCGCCCGGTGGGGCGGCCCTCGTCCGACGGGCGCCAGATCTCGCCGCCGGCCAGCTCGATCTCGACCGGCTGGTCCATCAGCGTGTCGTCGGGCGACTTGCCGTCCTCGAAGGCGGCGCCGTAGACGAAGGGCTTGAAGGTCGAGCCCGGCTGCCGGCGCGCCTGCTGCACGTGGTCGAAGGCGTCCTGCGTATAGTCGCGGCTGCCGACCCAGGCGCGGATCTCGCCGTTGCGCGGATCGATGGCGAGGAAGCCCGCCTGGATCCGCGTCTTCTGCTGGTGCAGTTCGCGCATGAAGGTGCCGTTGGCCAGCAGGTGCTTCATCGCGTCTTCAGGCGTCGTGCCGGCGGCGGTGGCGGCGCGGTATTCCGGCGACTCGCGCACGAAGGCCTGCACCAGCGCGCGGTCCGCGGCCCAGCCCGCGCGCGGCGCCCAGGCCGCGTTGGCGATCGCCTGCAGGCGGTTGCCCTGCTGCGCCACCGCCTGCGTGGCCATGGCCTGCAGGCGCGCGTCGATGGTGGTGCGCACCACCAGGCCGTCGGCGTAGATGTCGTAGCCGTTGCGGTCGGCCCAGCCGATCAGCCACTTGCGCAGCTGCTGCGCGAAATGCGGCGCGGGGCCGGGCGGCTCGGTCTGTCGCTCGAAGTCGATGCGCAGCGGACGGCGTTTTAGCTGCTCGTAGCGGGCCGCGTCCAGCTTGCCGCGCTTGACCATCTGTCCCAGCACGATATTGCGCCGGTCCAGCGCGCGCTCGGGGTTCAGCACCGGGTTGTAGTAGCTGTTGCCCTTGAGCATGCCGATCAGCGTGGCGCTCTGCAGCACGTCGAGCGAGCGCGCCGGCTTGTCGAAGTACGTGCGCGCGGCCATCTCGATGCCAAACGCGTTGTACAGGAACGGCACCGTGTTCAGGTAGGTCTCGAGGATCTCGTCCTTGGTGTACAGGGCCTCGATCTTGAACGCGGTGATTGCTTCCTTCAACTTGCGCGTCAGCGTGGGCGCGCGGCCGATCTCGTCGGGATAGAGGTTGCGCGCCAGCTGCTGGGTAATGGTCGAGCCGCCCTGGCGGTCGCCCGAGAAGGTATGCACCGCGGCCGAGGCAAGGCGGCGCCAGTCGAGCCCGTGGTGCTCATAGAAGCGGTGGTCTTCGGTCGAGATCAGCGCCGCCACCACGTTGGGCGAGATCTGCTTCAGCGGCACCCAGTCGCGGTTGGCCCACTTGAAGACCGCCAGCTCCTCGCCGTCGGCCGACAGCACCTGCGCCGGCTGCTCGGACTTGGCCTTGCGGATGTCGCTGATGCCTGGCGTGAATGGCACCAGCACCAGCACGTACAACAGCAAGGCCGCCGGCACCGCGGCCATGCCCACCAGCACGCCGCGGCGCGTGGGGCGCAGCGAGCCCGGCCGGGTCAGGCCCAGGCGCGCGCTGCGCGCGCACAGGCCGGACAGGCGTTGCTGGATCGAGGCGGGGAGCGGGGCCTGCAGCGAGGCAAGCCGGGTCTTGATCTCTGCCAGCTTCATGACGCGAAGCTGGCGAGGCAAAGGCACATGGCGGCACGGGGCACTGGCATTACCGTCGTCGGAAAAGCCTGCATCCTACCAAAACGATCCCGTTGCTCACAGGGAAAACCCCCATGCGGGTGCTATTCGGCACATTGTGCTGCGCACTATTCGTCACAACGCCTTCATATTGCGCCATCAGAATGCGCGGGCCGCACATATGCGGACGTGCGCCGCCCGCCGGGTCCGGCGCGGCCAGCCGGCTCAGGCCGGCATGGCCCCTGGTCCTGGTCGGACCGGCGCGGTTCATGGATCACCATAAAACAGAGAAATCACAGTGAAGAAAGCTCTCCTTGCATTGACGGCAGCAGTAGCCGCTACGGCGGCATCCGGGGCGGCATCGGCCCAGTCCGCATCGAACGTAACGCTGTACGGCATCGCCGATGCCGGCCTCGAAGTCATCAGCCACGTGCCCGGCAGCAACGGTGCCCAGGGCACGACCACCCGCCTGAACTCGGGCAACCTGTCCGGCTCGCGCTGGGGCCTGCGCGGCAACGAAGACCTGGGCGAAGGCCTGAAGGGAATCTTCGTGCTGGAAAGCGGTTTCGATATCGATACCGGCACCTCTGGCCAGGGCAGCCGCCTGTTCGGCCGCCAGGCCTATGTGGGCCTGCAGGGCGGTTTCGGCGCCGTCACGCTGGGCCGCCAGCAGAACGCGCTGTACGACCTGTTCGGCGCCTTCGACCCGATGGGCGTGGGCCCGCGCTACTCGCTCAACAGCGTCGACTCGGCCTTCAACGGCCGCGCCGACAACACCATCAAGTACACCGGCAAGTTCGGCGGCCTGACCGCCACCGGCTTCTACAGCTTCGGCCGCGACAACAACGGCGAAGTGCCGGGCGAACCCAAGGTCGCGCGCAATTTCGGCGGCGGGCTGTCGTACGCCGTTGGCGGCTTCTCGGTGGGTGCCGCCTACGACCAGTACCAGGGCGCCACCGTGGCGCTGCAGGACCGCAGCGCCAAGCGCGCCGCGGTGGGCACCGCCTATGCCTTCGGCGGCGCCAAGGTGTTCGCCGGCTACCGCTGGCTGAAGGACGATGGCGTCTCCAGCGCCACCGCCGCCGCGACCCGCAGCAACGTGTACTGGGCCGGCGCGCAATACCGCTTCACGCCCGCCTTCCTGGTGACCGGCGCCGCCTACTACAACGACACCCGCAACAGCGATGCCGATCCGTGGATGTTCGTGCTGTCGGCGGACTATTCGCTGTCCAAGCGCACCGACGTTTACCTGAACTTGGGCTACGCCAAGAACAAGAACGGCTCGGCCCTGGGCCTGAATGGCGTGGGCACCGTGGTCGCGGGCGAGAACCAGGCCGGCGCCACCATCGGCATGCGTCACCGCTTCTGATCCCGGCCTCCTGACGCCCGCCCGGCATGGCGCACCAGCGGCAGGCACGGGCGGGCGCGCGATGTTCATATCGATACCTTGCCTGTGCGGGGTTCGTTGGGCCGGTTCCCCGATCGGCCCTTTTTTCTTGCGCGGCCTTGCACGGCCTAGCACGGCCTAGCGGTAGGCCGCGGCACTGATGAACTGCCCGAACCGCTCGCACCAGATCACCACCGCACGGTGCTGGCCGGGATCGACGCCATCCGGCAGCGCCACGGTGAAATTGCCGAATGTCTTCAACGGTGCAACCTGCACCGCGCGGTCCTTGATCGCAAGGAAAGCCGCCTCGGTGTCGACGAATTCCGGCACCAGGTAGATCCGGTAATCCGGCCCCGGCGCCACGCTGCCTTCGAAGGCAATGGCCCGGGCCGACACATGCAGCCTTCCGCTGGCCCAGTGGAAGGCGTCACTGCCGGCCAGGTCCTTGCGGAAGGCGCCGGAATAGGCCGCCTGCCGCGACACCGCCTGTACCTGCCCGATACTCGCCCCCGCCTGCTCGGTCAGGATCGGCAGCACATAGATTCCGGCCGCAAAGCCGGCCGCCAGCATGGCGAGGTGCGTCAGCGCGAGGATCGCGATCTTGCGGGGAGACTTTGACGTCATGTCTGGCTCCGGTTTCCGGCGAGGGGACAGGGGTTGGTCGTTGCCGGTGCGGCTTCCTGACAGCAAGTTCCAACGGCAGTCATCAAAGCAACACAGGAATGTGGTTATGATTTGTCGTCCTCATGACGAGAAGCTGCCTATGACACTCCACGTCACGATCCGTACCATCCGTACGGGCGCGCTGCAGACGGCCCGCTACCAGGCCCAGGTCTACCCGACCACTGACGCCGAAGCCCTGCCGCTGCTGGCCACACCCTGGAGCGAACGCGAGGCCGAGGTCTTTCGCGACGCCCAGTTCTGGGCCCAGCGCCACGCCTACATCGTGTCCAACCCGCGGGTGGGGACGTACTACGGCGTTCCATGCCGGCGCTGACTCCGGCACGCCGGCGCGGTGCGCTGGCGCTGGCAGCGGCATGGATGCTGGCGGGCTGCAGCCCCGAGAAAGTGGTCGGCGTCCTGTCCGGCGGGCGCGATGGCCTGTGGCGCAACGTGCAGCAGCGCTGCCTGGCGCCGCCGCAGCCGCAGCATGCCGATTGCGCCAGCGTCGACCGTGCCCGCGGGCTGGTGCTGTACAAGGACGCGATCGGCGAGTCGCACTACCTGGTGATCCCGGCGCGCACAGTGACGGGCGTGGAGGATCGCAAGGCGTGGGATGGCACCGGTGCCAACGCCTGGGCCTTCGGCTGGGACGAGCGCGGCATCGTCGGGCTGGCGCTGGGCAAGCCGGTGCCGGACGACATGCTGGGGCTGGCGGTCAATTCCCGCACCTCGCGCAGCCAGGACCAGCTCCATATCCACCTCGATTGCATCAGCGCCGCGGCGCGCGCCTTCGTCAATGGCGCGAGCGGGCCGATCGGCACGGAGTGGACTTCGCTGCGGTTCGATGGCAAGCCGGTGCGGGCCAGGTTTATCCCGGCTGCCACGCCGGTCTTGTCGGCCGACCCGTTCGCGCTGGTCGGGGGCAGGGCTGACGACCCCGGCGCCAGCGCGATCGCGGTGCCGCCGCCCGACCGAGGCATCTTCCTTACCTATGGCCAGGACCGGCAGGGCCGCCATGGCTTCTTCCTGGTGGACCAGCCGGTTCACGCGGCGGGTGGTAGCAATGGCCATGCGAGCGACTTCCTGGACCGGCGCTGCCGGCTGGCGGCGGAGTTGCCGGCGGCAGGATAGCGCGAGCGGCAGCTATCGGGGCTAGCGGACGCGCGGCCTGGATGCGGCCGGTGCCGGTGACGGTGCCGACGCGGGCGCCGGTGCCTGAGCAGCCGGTCCTCCGGGCCGCTGCCCCGGCGCGGCCGCCGTGCCCCCCGCCAGGCCGTCCAGCACCTTGGCCGCCGCCAGGTGCTGCGGAATCACCAGCCCTTCGCGCGCCGTGGCCACGTTGATCTGCCCGCCCTGGGCGCTGCCGCGCGCGACGAAGTCGCGGCCAAGCCTGTACACCAGCCGCGTCAGGTCGGCTACCTCGGTATCCGACAGGTCCGGGCCGGTCACCAGGATCGCCGCGGTGGCGACGGTGCGCACCGGCTCGCGCAGGCCAGGATAGGTGCCGGGTGCGATGCTGGCGCGGAAGTACCCCGCCTTCTGCCCGACCATCGCGGCGATCGCGCGCTCGTCCAGCGGCAGGAGCCGCAACGGCAGTTCGCTCACCGCATCGCGGATGCTGTCGGATGGCACGCCGATCACCTGCATCACGGCATCCACCTGGTTCTGGCGCAGTGCCACCAGCGCCGCGCCCAGGCCGACTTCCTCGGCCTTGAAATCCTTCTCGGTCAGTCCATGCGCGGCCAGCACGCGCAGCACCGTGCCGCGCGAAGCCGCGCCGCGTTCGCCCACCGCGATGCGCTTGCCGCGCAGGTCGGACACCGAGCGCGCCGGATCGCCGTCGCGCACGAGCACATGCACCGGTTCGGGGTACAGGCTGCCGATGGCGCGCAGCGACGCGTGCGGTCCATCTTCTGCAAAGGCGCCCTTGCCCTCGTAGGCATCCAGCGCGCTGTCGCCTTGCGCCATGGCCGCCGAGACCTTGCCGTCGCGCAGCAGGTGCAGGTTCTCTTCGCCGCCGCGAGTGACCAGCGCGATGGCGCGCACGCGCGCGCCGTCCACCAGCGCACGCACGAAGCGCAGGTACTGGCCATGCTCGGCGCCGGCGGCGATGGCGTAGCCCTCGTCGACGCGGGCCAGCCGGGCGCGGATATTGGCGTGCGCGGTGGTGAGTTCCTGTTCGATCACCGCGCGCTGCGCCGGCGAGGCGTCCTTCTGGACCGCCTCGACTACCTTGCGCATCGCATCCAGGATTGCCGCCGGGCCGGTGGGCGCGTTGGTGGCCACGGCCGGTGCCTCGGCCGGGCGGTAACCGGCGGGCTGCACGCTGACCCAGCGCTCGCCGTCGCGCCGGTACAGCGCGGTGCCGTGCGCGCGCAGGACGTCGCCCGCCTTGTTGCCGCCGCTGGTGATCCCGGTAATGCCGCGCGGCCCCGCGCCCAGCGCCGAGATCAGCCCGGCCACGCCGGGCGAATCCCACGCGCCGAAGTCGTAGTCGCGCAGCAGCTTCAGTTCCGCGTCGAAATACACCACGCGCCGGGTCTCGCCGGCCGGTGCCTTGGTATCGGACTGCGAGCCGCGCCGGTCGACGTCGATCAGCTGCACGGTGCCCGGCGGCAGCGCCTGCGCCAGGCGCTCGTTGAGATTGGCGCGGATGCCGTCGGCGTTCGGGCCGCCGCCGCAGCCGGCCAGCCACAGGCTGGCCAGCAACGCAAAGAGGAAGGCAAGGGAGGCGCGGCGCATGTCAGCCTCCGATCAGCGGCAAGGCCAGCATCATGGTCAGCACGAACGCGTTCATCAGGTCGACAAAGAACGCGCCGGCCAGCGGCGTGATCAGGTAGCTGGTGGGCGCCGGCCCGTAGCGCGCGGTGATTGCCCGCATATTGGCCATGGCGGTCGCCGTGGAACCCATGTTGAAGCCGATGAACGCGGCCGAGGTGACCGCCGCCTCGTAGTCGCGGCCCATGAAGCGGAAGCAGACGAGCACCACGTACAGGATGATGAACACGACCTGCATCGCGATGATCAGCAGGAACGGGCCGGCCGACAGCGCCACCTCGGCCAGGTCCAGCGCCATCATGGTCATGACCAGGAACAGCGACAGGCAGACGTTGGTGATCAGGTCGGTGGCGCGGTCGTCGAAGCGCAGGCCGATAAACGGCAGCAGGTTGCGGATCGCGATGCCGAGCATCATGCACCACAGGAAGCCGGGAATGGTGATCGGGCCCGACGGCATCTGCGCCGCGATCCAGCGCCCGCCGATCACCGCGGCCAGCATGCCGGCCAGCGCCGCAAGCGCGCCGACCGTGGTAATCGGCGACGCGGCGGCGGCTTCCTCCTCGGTGTCGCCGGCCTCGCGCGCGGTCGAGCGCAGCTTGTAGCGCGAGATCAGGTACTGCGCCACGGGACCGCCGATGATGCCGCCGACGACCAGGCCGATGGTCGCCACCGTCATCGACAGGTCCATCACTGCCTGCAGGTTGTTGACCTCGGCGAAGCGCTCGGCATAGGCGGCCCCGGTGCCATGGCCGCCCACCAGCGTGATGGATCCGCCCACCAGCCCGAAGATCGGGTGCAGGTCGAGCGTTCTGGCCATGGCCACGCCGACGGCGTTCTGCACCAGGATATAGGGCAGCAGGATGATCAGGAAGACCACCAGCGCCTTGCCGCCCCGCCTGAGCATGCGCAGGTCGGCGCCAAGGCCGACGCCGCCAAAGAACATCAGCAGCAGCACCGGCTTCATGCCGGGATCGATGACCACGTGGAAATTCGCCCCCGCCGCTGCCACCGACGCGACGACGGCGAACAGCAGCCCGCCGGTGACAGGGTCAGGGATGTTGTAGCGCGACAGGATGCCGACGCTCCGGTTGACCAGGGTGCCGATCAGCAGCACCACCACGGCGGTCAGCAATGAAGCCAGCAGGTCGAGATTCATCGGGGGCGTCCTGGCGGTAAGTCCTGCGGTGGGGCGCCGCTGGCCGTGCCGGTGCGCACTGGCCGCCAGCAAAGGCCTGGCGCGTACCATGCATCACTACGGGTTGTAGACGGACAGTGGGGAGAAGGCAAGGAAAGGATCGGTGGCGATCGGAAACCTGTGGCGAAGCCAACGGTGTTTAGTGCACCTCAAGCGAAGCCTATGGTGTTGATGAACATAACTTTCGTGGAGGCGCCGAGCCTCTCCTCCTGCCTCTCCCCGACATGCGGGAGACGTGAGAACACACGCGGCAACGTACGCGCTCAACGCGCCCGCAGCGCATCCACGATATTCATCCTCGCTGCCCGCACCGCCGGCAGGAAGCCGCCCACCAGCCCCATCACCATGGCGAACCCGAGCGTCTGCAGCGCAATGCCGGGCGTCAGGATGAAGCGGAACGACAAATCGGCAAACGTCTGGAAATTGGTGGTCGAGAACGACGCGAACTGCATCAGCGCCGCAAAGGCCAGCCCGGCCACGCCACCCACCACTCCGAGCAATGCCGCCTCGATCAGGAAAGCCACCAGCACGCTGGCACGCTTGAATCCCAGCGCACGCAGCGTGCCGATCTCCGCCACGCGGTTGGCCACCGACGCGTACATGGTGATCATGGCGCCGATCATTGCCGCAATCGAAAAAATCGTGGACAGCGTAAAGCCCAGGATATTGATAAAGCTCGACAGGGCCTTGGACTGGTCGCTGTAGAAGACCTGCTCGCGCTTGGCCTCGTCGGCCAGGCGCGGGTCGACGTCGATATCGGCGCGGAAGCGCTCGAACAGCGTGGGGTTGGCCAGCCGCACCACCATCGACGAATACGCATTGCGCCGGAACGACTGCATCAGCTGGTCGACATCGCCCCAGATCTCCGAGTCGAAGCCGCTGCCGCCGGCGTCGAAGTGGCCCACCACGGTCCACTCGCGCTGGGCGAAGCGCAGGTGTTCGCCGATCTGCACGCCGGCAAAGCCGCCGGCAATGCTGCTGCCGACGATGATTTCCGCCGAGCCCGGGCGGAACATGCGCCCCGCCACGAGCCTGACCTGCGGACGCAGGTCCATGCCCAGCGGCGAGATGCCGCGGATCACCACGTTGGAGGGCTGCCCGGTGCTGGACTTGGTCAGCGAAATCAGCACCACCGCCTCGCGCGAGGCCATGGGCTGGCCGGCGCCGGTCATGGCCACGGCGGGGTGCATTTCCAGGATGCCGGCCTGGCCGCGCTCGACGGCACTCTGGATCTCGGTCTCGGCGCCCTTGCGGATCACCACCACGTTGTCGCGCTCGCCGGTGGTGACCAGCGTCTTCTTCAGGCCGGCATCCAGCATCAGCATGGTGGCGAAGACAAAGACCACCAGCGCCAGCCCGCCCGCGGTCAGCGCGGTCGTCAGCCGCCGGGCCCACAGGTTGCGCGCGATATAGGTGAGCGGGATCGCCATGGTTGTCCGCTGTGTCAGCCGATCGCCCGCAGGCCTTCGACGATGCGCACGCGCGCGGCCTGCACCGCGGGCACGATGCCGGCGGCGATGCCTACCGCGAGCGCGCACGCGGCCTGCGCGCGCATCGTCTCCGGCGATACCGTGAACACCGGGAACACGCCGCCTACCGCCTGCTTGAAGGCCGCCGCCATCGGCGGCGTGGCCAGCATGCCGAGCGCGCCGCCCGCCACGCAGATCGCCAGCGACTCGCCGAACACCAGCAGCGCCAGGAAGCCCGGGCCGAAGCCCAGCGCCTTGAGCGTTGCGTATTCCACGGTACGCTCGCGCGCGCTCATCGCCATCGCATTGGCCATTACCGCCATGATGATCAAGATCACCACGTAGGAGACCAGGCGGATCGCCGCGATGATCTGGTTCGACATGGCGACGAAGCCGAGCTGGAACGCCTGTTCGGTCTCGGTCAGCGTCTCGGCCAGCGAGTTGCGGAACACGGCATCGACATTGCGCGAGATCGCCGCGGTGTTGTCGGGATTGTCCACGCCCAGCACAAAGACGCCGACCTGGTCGGCCTGGCGCGGCGTCTTCTTGCGGATGGTCTCGTTCAGGTATTCCCAGTGGAACACCATCTGCTTCGTGATGATGCTTTCGTCGCGGCCGTCCATGATGCCGCGCACCACGAATTCCCAGGTGCCGGGGTAGATGGTGCCCTTGATCGGGATCACGTCGCCGATCTTGAAGCCGAACTGGTCGGCCAGCTGGCGGCCCACCAGCGCCCCTTTGCGGTCGCGCCGGTAGTCGGCACGCTGCTGTTCGGGAACGATGAATTCCGGATAAAGGTCGAGGTAGTTGTCCGACACCGCGAACTGCGCGAAGAAGTTCTTGGGGTCGCGATAGACGCCGCCGAACCAGTTCGACCGCGCCACCATGGTCACGCCGTCCACGCCGCGGATGCGGCCCTCGTAGCTGAGCGGCAGCGGGAACACCAGCGAGATCGCATTGCGCGTCACCAGCCGCGCGCTGGACGCGGCCGACGCGCCAGCGTACCACGCGTCGATCACGGTCTGCAGCAGCCCGAACGCCAGCACCGCGATCACCAGCCCCAGCACGGTCAGCGCGGTGCGCAGCTTGTGCCGCAGCGCGTTGCGGGTGATCAGCTTGAGCGCGTACATGACGGGTCAGGCGACCTCGCCGCGGATCAGCTCGCCCTTCTCCAGGTGCACCAGCGAGCCCGCCGCCGCAGCGGCATGGGCATCGTGCGTGACCATGATGATGGTCTTGCCGAGTTCCGCGTTCAGGCGCTGCATCATCGCCAGGATTTCCGCGGCAGAGGTGCGGTCGAGGTCGCCGGTGGGCTCGTCGGCGACGATCAGCGACGGGTCGGTGATCAGCGCCCGCGCGATCGCCACGCGCTGCTGCTGCCCGCCCGACAGCTCGGACGGGTAGTGGCTCATGCGGTCTGCCAGGTTGACCATGTCCAGCACCAGCTCAACGCGCGCGCGCCGTTCTGCGCGCGGCAGGCTGGTCAGCATCAGCGGCAGCTCCACGTTCTCGAACGCGGTCAGCACCGGCATCAGGTTGTAGAACTGGAAGATGAAACCGACATTGGCCGCGCGCCAGTCGGCCAGCGCGGCTTCGGGCAGCTGCGTGATATCGAGCCCGGCCACTTGCAGCGTGCCGCTGTCGGGCCGGTCGATGCCGGCGATCAGGTTCAGCAGCGTGCTCTTGCCGGAGCCGGACGGACCCATCAGCGCGACAAAGTCGCCCTCGCCGATATCGAGCGAGATATCGGTCAGCACGGGCACGGTCTGCATGCCGCGCCGGTAGGATTTGGCGACGTGGCTGATGCGGACCAGCGGCGCGGCGCTCATGGGCTCATCCTCATGTGGTCACACTCAAGGCTTGGCAGGCGTGACGCGGTCGCCGTCGCCGAGCTTGTCGCCGGGCGACAGCACCAGCACGTCGCCGGGCTTGACGCCCTGCACCGCGACCAGCTCGCCGAGCTTGTCGCCGGTCTTGACCTGGGTTTCATGCGCCTTGCCGTCGCGGACCATGTAGACCACCTGCCGGCCCTCGCGCGTGACCACCGCTGCGCGCTGCACCGCGACCACCGGCTGGCGGTCCCGCGCCGTGGCGGCGCGCGACAGGAAGGCGATCTTGGCGCTCATGTCCGGCAGCACGCGCGCGTCGCGGTCGACAAAGCGCACCTTGACCAGCACCGTGGCCTTGGAGCGGTCCACCGTCGGCACGATGCGCGATACCTGGCCGGCCAGGCGCACGCCAGGCAACGCGTCGAGCAGCAATTCGCACGGCTGGCCGGCGCGAATTTTGGCGATATTGGATTCGGCGACGTCGGCTTCCACCTCCAGCGTCTCCATGTCGGCAATGGTCACGATCGCGCCCTTGGTGTCGGCGGCGGCAGAGAACGGCGTGATGTTGTCGCCGACGTTGGCATGCTTGACCAGCACCACGCCGTCGAACGGCGCGCGCACCACGGTCTGTTCCACCGCCACCTCGGCCGCGCGCGCATTGGCCTGCGCCGATGCGATCGACGCCTGCGAACTGCTGACCGAGGCCCTGGCCTTGTTATAGCGCGCGACGTCAGCATCGTACTGGTTGCGCGAGATCGCGTTCGGCCCGATCAGGATCTGCGAGCGGCGCAGGTTGACTTCCGCGTCCTTCAGTTCCGCCTGCTGCAGCGCCAGGTTGGCCTGCGCCACCTTGACCTGCGCCTGCGCCTGGGCGAAGGACGCGGACACGTCCTTGCTTTCCAGCCGCGCGATGACTTCGTCCTTCTTCACGCGCGAGCCTTCGAGCACGCCCAGCCATTCGAGCCGGCCCTGCGCCTTGGACGCGACTGCCGCCTTGCGCTGCGGCACGACATAGCCGGTGGCGTTGAGCAGCGTGAAATTCTGCGTGGGATAGGCGGATGTGACGGTGGTGGTCTGCACCGACCTCGGTCCGGCGAGCCTGACCGCGATGCCAAGCACGGCCAGCAGGATCAGCGCGATGACCGCATAGCGCAGCCATTTGCGCCGGGGGCGGACACGGACGCCGGGCGCGGCGGTGGCGCTGCGGTCGATTTTCAGCCTGGACAGGTCGTGGTCAGCCAATTGCGCGCTTCCTCCGGCAGGCCTGTCGCGATCGCGGGCCTGCGTGTTGCCGTGGTAGTGGGCGGGGGGCTTCCCAGTATAGCGGGGTGCGCGGGGGATTACATGCTGCGGCTTCGCTCTGCCTGGCAGCTGCTCCCTCCCCGCTTGCGGGAGAGGGTTGGGGAGAGGGCGGGAGCGTCACGCGAATGAAGTGCTGTCGTGCTTGCCACACGCCGGCCCTCTCCCTCGGCCCCTCTCCCGCGAGCGGGAAAGGGGAGCAAACCAGCGGCTCGCAGTGCGTCCCCAGCTAGTGATTCGTTTCCACCGCCAGCTTCAGCTTGCCCAGCGCAAACTCCCACTGCCTTCCGATCGCCTCCAGCGAGCGCCGCGCGGCCTCGACCTGCGCCGGCTCGAACATCCACAGCCGCTCGCGCCCGGTCTTGCTGTCGCGCACCAGCCCGGCCTGCGACAGCACCTGCAGGTGCTTGGTCACCGCCTGCCGTGTCATGGCGCTGCCGGCGGTCAGCTGCGCGATCGACATCGCGCCGCCCGCGCACAGCGCCGCCACCAGCCGCAACCGGGTCTCGTCGCCCAAAGCGGCAAAGACCGCCGCGGACTGCTGCAGGTCCAGCGCTTCAGGCGGCGCCGGTGACGTGCTTGTGGACATTCTTCACCTGTTGATCCCAGCCGCCGCTGTTCATGCGGAACGCTTCCATGCGGCGTTCTGGCGGAATCTGGTCGAAGCCCGACTCGACCACGGTCAGCATGGTGCCGCCGTCGACTTCGCGCAGCGTGAATTCCACCAGCGTGCTCGGTTCGTCGGAATAGTCGCGCCCGCGTTCCATGGGCGCGGGGTGCCAGCGCCAGGACAGCAGCTTTTCCGGCGCCACGCGTTCCACCTGCACGTCGAACTTCAGATATTCATAGCCGGGGTAGGTGATGCTGCCCACGGCGCGCCCGCCGGGTGTGAAGGTGGCGCCGTCGAACTTGACGCCGAACCAGCTGCCGAAGGTATCGGCATCGGCAAGCGCGTGCCAGACACGCGCGACGGGGGCTTCTATCAGGATGCTGCGCTCGATGCGGTCGGTTTCTGTGGGCATGTCCGGTCTCCTGGTTCAGGCGTTGATGTGCAACGCTGTGGTTGCATGTTAGGAGACCGGAGCGGGAAATGCAACCTGATGGTTGCTTGTTGTCCGGGGCAGGGAACTCAGAGATCGAGCACCAGCCTTTGCCCCTTGCACCGCGATACGCACAGCATCATGCTCTTCTGCGCTGACTTCTCCGCATCGGACAGGTACTGGTCACGGTGGTCCGCTTCGCCCGCCAAAATCACGGTCTCGCACGAGCCGCAGATGCCCTCGCGGCACATGCAGTCCACCTTGATGCCGGCCTTCTCGATCGCGCGCAGCAGGGATTCTTCGGCGCCAACCTGTAGTGTCAGCCCGCTCTTCTGCAGTACGGCCTCGAAGGCGCCGCCGGTGGCGTCCACCTCGTTGCGGAACTGCTCGAAGTGAATGCGGCCGGCATCCCAGCCGGCGGCGCGAGCGGCGTTGACCACGGCATCGTTCAGCGGGGCCGGGCCACAGACATAGACATGGGTGTCGGCCGGTTGCCTGCCGAGCAGCGCAGCGATGTCCAGCAGGTTGCCGGTATCGCTCTCATGCAGGTGCAGCTGATCCGGCCGAAGCGTGGCGGGCAGCACGTCCAGGAAGGCGGCCGACTGCGTGTTGCGGAAGCAGTAGTGCAGCTCGAAATGCGCGTTGCTTGCGGCCAGCGCCTGGATATGCGTCATGAACGGCGTGATGCCGATGCCGCCGGCGATCAGCAGATGGCGGCCGGCGCCGTGGTCCAGACCGAACAGGTTGGCCGGCGCGCCGATATGCAGTTCGTCGCCCTCGCGCACCTGCTCGTGCATGTAGCGCGAGCCGCCACGCGAGGCTTCTTCCAGCCGCACCGCGATCTGGTAGTGAGCGGGGTTGTCCAGCGCGCTGGTGAGCGAGTAGGCGTTGCGCAGCCGGCCGCTGTCCATATGGACCACGACGTGGCTGCCGCTGGAAAACGCGGGCAGCGCGCCGCCGTCGCAGGGTTGCAGGGTGAAGCGCTTGATGCCGGCGGCAAGCGGCTCGACGCGGCCGACGCGTACGCGGAGCGTGTCAGTCATGGCAATACCTCGGAATACAGGGAATATCAGGGGGTGAAGGCAGGCCGGCATGGCGCCGGCCCGTCACGGCAGATCAGGAGATCACGGTCAGCCGCGCGGCGATCCACACCACCAGCGCGCCTGCGATCAGCGCCACGTAGGGCAGCTTGCCGGCACGCGCATGCGGCAGTTCCATGTCGCGGCGCATCGACTCCGGGAAGCGGCCCTTGTCCTGGATGTAGTGGCGGTAGATGAAGACCGGCACGATCAGCAGCGCGGCGATCAGGCCGTTGCGCAGCGTGTTCTCGCCCTGGAAGTTGGCGCCTGCGCCGACAAAGGCCAGGTCGAAGAAGCCGCAGAACGCGCCCAGTGCCAGCAGCCAGTTCCTGCATTTGTACGGGCGGGCCCAGTCCGGCCGGTCCATGCGGTGGATCCAGCCCGCCTGCAGGTTCAGGAACACGAAGATCATGTAGCAGACGTTGCTGATCGACAGCACCGCCATGTAGTTCGACATCAGCAGCAGGAACAGGTTGAACAGCAGGTCCGTCCACATCGCGCGCGTCGGGGAGCCGTGCTCGTTCACGTGCGAGAGGTAGCGCGGCAGCCAGCCGTCGAGCGAGGCCTGGTACAGCGTGCGGGACGAACCCATCATCGAGGTCATCACGATCAGCAGGATCGCCAGCACCAGCATCACCACGATCACGTTGAACACCACCGCGCCGCCGCCGACGAACTTCGCCATTGCCGCGCCCACGCCGGAGCCGTCGACAATGTCCGGCGCCAGCATGCCTTGCAGGCCGAGCGAACCCTGGAAGGCGATCGGCACCGCGATAAACATGAACAGGCACAGCACGCCCGACCAGAAGATCGCCTTGAAGGTGTCCTTCTGCGGGTCCTTGAACTCGCGGGTGTAGCAGACCGCGGTCTCGAAGCCGAAGGTCGACCAGCAGGCCAGGAACATCGCGCCCATCGCCGTGCTGATGCCGGCCGCGTTCCAGCCGCCCAGCACCGCGGCGCCGGTGGTGTCGTGCGTCAGCGGCAGCAGCGGCAGGAAGCTGGTCGAGGGCATGTCGCCGGTGAACAGCGGCACCAGCGCGATCACCACCAGCGGCGTCAGCGAGGCAATGCCCAGGATGCGCTGCGTCGTGGCCGCGGCCGAGGCGCCGCTGTGCTGCAGCTTGAAAGTGATCAGCAGGAACGCGGTGGCCAGCAGGAAGGTGGAGTTCACCCGCAGCGTCAGGCCCTTGCTGACGAAGCCGAGGTCCACGAGTGTCAACTGCCAGGTGTTGATGACCGAATCGGCCGGGAACAGCGCGCTCAGCATGTAGCCAGCGGCCAGGCTCGTGCCCAGCGCCAGCATCGGCGACCACGCCACCCAGTTGCACCACACCGAGACCGGCGCGACGAACTTGCTGTAGCGCACCCAGCCGAGCGCGCCGTAGATCGAGGCGCCGCCCGATTTGTGCGGGTACAGCCCCGAGATCTCGGCGTAGACGAAGCTCTGGGCAAAGCCAACCAGGATCGCGAGGATCCAGATCACCCAGGCCGGGTTGCCGATGGTGGCGGACACGCCGCCGATGGTGAAGAGCACGCCGGCGGGCACGCCGCTGGTGACCCAGAAGGCGTCCTTCCAGGTCAGCGTGCGCTGCAGCTCATGGGATTGGGTTGGCTGGGTCTGTTGCTGCGCAGGGGCGAGCGGCGCCTGCGCGCCGATCGATAGCACGTCTTTCTGTGAATACACGAAATGTCTCCTTGCTTCCCGGTTGCCGTTTGTCTGGAGCGCGAACTCCGTCACGGTCTGCCGTCTGCGGTGGGTAGGTACTTGGGGTACTGCCTGCCGGTCGTTACGACGGTCGGGAATCTGTGGCGGGAATTCTGGGGGCGTTTCTCATCCTTGTCTCCTGTTGTCATCCCGGGGTTGCCGCGCGGCCCTGAATCAGGCGTTGCAGCGCCCCGTTTCTTGTCGATTCACTATTAGTAAATTACATCACCAATGGTGTTTCGGGTGAGTATAGGGAACGGCCCTGCGCCAAGGCAACGGGAGATTTGTTTCGCGTTGCATCTGGCACTGGCCGTGCCTTGATTACTGCTGCATTGGCTGCCCTGGACGCGGGCCGCCCAGCGTTTCCACTACCGGCCGCCCGGCCCGCCGGTTGCGCCACCATCCCAACAGCGTCAGTCCCAGCCAGAAGCACTGGGTCAGGAACGAGGCCAGGTTGAACGCGCCCGCCAGCGAGACCAGGATGCAGCTCGGCCCGATCACGTTGAGGACGACGGCCAGCCGGCCGGTCGGGGATTTGTGCAGGACCTGCACGGCAAAATGCGCGGCAACGTAGGCGGCAACGCCGACAAGTCCGGTCACGTCGGTAAGACCCAGGGAGGCCATGGTGGTGTGCTTCGTAAGGCAGTGGTACAGCGGTTGATGAATGCCGTCAGAACGTCTTGGTCAGCGAGACCAGGAACGTGCTTTTCAGCGGGTTGGACACCGCCGGGTTGCCGGAGGAGTCCAGCGCGCCGGTGGTGTAGTTGTCGTAGACGTCGGTGCGGCCCCAGCCGCGGGTATAGGCGCCGGTCAGCGTCCAGCCGCCTTCAAAGGCCTTGGACAGCGCCACGCGCACGTCGCGGAAGTTATAGGCGGCAAAGTTGCGCACGCGCTCCTGGCCGTAGTGCAGCAGCAGCGTGACGCCGTGTCCCAGGTCGAAGGTGCCGTTCACGTCGAGGTAGCCGGAGCCGCGGCTGTGCAGGTCGTTTCCGGTCATCAGCGAGGCGCTGTTATACCCGAAGTAGTCGGGCGTATAGGTCAGCCAGTACTTGACGTTGAACCACTTCCAAGTCAGCGAGGCGACCGCCTCGCCGTAGTTGTATCGGGTCTGCGCGTACTGCAGCTTCGCGCCCGGGTAGAGGTAGTAGTAGACCTGTCCGGCGTAGACGAAGTCGCCGACGGTGCCGGTATAGCCCGCATACAGGTCCCATTCGACCGTGCCACCCTCGATGAACTTGTCGCTGACGCTCGACATCCAGGTGCCCGCGGAGAAACCGCTGGGATGGGCGTAGTCGATGCCGCCCTGCACCGCGGGCTTGCCCCAGGTCTGGCGGAAGCCGCGCGAGACGTATTGCGAGGTCAGCGTCATGTTGGCGCTCCACGGCGACGCTGCCGCCGCGGTTTCGGCCGGCGGCACGGTGGCAGTGACTTGCGGCACCGGCGCAACGGCCAGCGTGGTGTCGCCGCCAGCCTGCGCCAGCGCGGGCGGCGCCTGGCACAGCAGCAGGGGCAGGGCGCCATACAGGGCGCCGTACAGGACGCTGTATGGGGCCCGTCTTGCAGCAAAGCATTTGCGCAGCATGGTTGTGTCTCCTCCTTGCAGCCGGTCTGGATTGTTTATGGATCGCCGGCTTTGGTGGTGTTCGAGCGCGGCGCGTCCGACAGGGCGCACGCTGCCCGCCGGGACCTCGGTCCCGGCAGCACATGTGCCGCAGTCAGGGTTCGGGCGGGATGCCCGCGCGCCGCGCCGCTCGGGTCAGGCAGGCATCGGCATGGGGATGCGCGCGGTGGGCGGCTGCGCTCGCTCCGCGCTAGCCTGCATGCGCGCAGGCGCCGCCTTGTAGTAAGGCGCCGTCGAACGCTGCAGCGGGGCGCGGCCTCGGATCACGTCGGCCAGCTTCTCGGCCATCATGATCGTGGGCGCATTCAGGTTTCCGGTGACGATCCTCGGCATGATCGAGGCATCGATCACGCGCAGGCCGGACAGGCCATGCACGCGGCCCTGGTTGTCGACCACCGCCATCGGGTCGGAGGCGTCGCCCATCTTGCAGGTGCAGGACGGGTGCAGCGCGGTCTCGGCATGCTCGCGCACGAAGGCGTCGATCTCGGCATCGCTCTGGATCATCATGCCGGGCTTGATCTCGCGGCCGCGGAACTGGTCCATCGCCTGCTGGCCGATGATCTCCCGCGTCAGGCGTACCGCCGCGCGGAACTCGCGCCAGTCGACGTCGTGCGCCATGTAGTTGAACAGCAGGCGTGGCTTCACGCGCGGGTCGCGGCTGGCCAGCTTGACAAAGCCGGTGCTGGGCGAGCGCATCGAGCCCACATGGCACTGAAAGCCGTGCGACTGGACGGGATTGCTGCCGTCGTAGTTCATCGCCAGCGGGATGAAGTGGTACTGCAGGTTGGGCCAGGCAAACTCGTCGCTGCTGCGGATAAAGCCGCCGGCCTCGAAGTGATTGGATGCGGCGATGCCGGTGCCGCGCAGGTACCACTCGATGCCGATCGGCGGCTTGTTCCACCACTTCAGCGCCGGGTACAGCGAGACTGGCCTGGTGCATTCGTATTGCAGGTACATCTCCAGGTGGTCCTGCAGGTTTTCGCCGACGCCCTTCAGGTCCGCGACGGCATCGATGCCGAACGCGCGCAGCTCATCCGCATTGCCCACGCCGGAGCGCAGCAGCAGTTGCGGCGAGGCCACCGCACCGTTGCTGACGATCACTTCGCGGCGCGCGCGGGCCTCGCGCACATGATCGCCCTGGAGGTACGACACGCCGATGGCGCGCTGCCCGGAGAACAGGATGCGGTCTGCCAGCGCACGGGTATGCACGGTCAGGTTGGGCCGGTCCTTCGCCTGGTCGAGGTAGGCCAGCGAAGTGCTGCAGCGGCGCCCGCCCGTGGTGGTAGTGCGGTCCATCGGGCCGAAGCCTTCCTGCCTGTAGCCGTTCAGGTCGTCGGTCTTGCCGTAGCCAGCCTGTTCGCCGGCCTTGATAAAGGCGCCGAACAGCGGGCTGATGTTCGCCTTCGGGGTGGTCACATGCAGCGGGCCGTTACCGCCGTGGTAGTCGTTGGCGCCCTTGTCGTAGGTCTCGGCCTTGCGGAAGTAAGGCAGGCAGTCGGCGTAGCTCCAGTTCTCCAGCGATCGGTTCTCCGCCCAGCCGTCATAGTCCATCGCGTTGCCGCGGATGTAGACCATGCCGTTGATCAGCGACGAGCCGCCCAGCCCCTTGCCGCGGCCCTGCGTCATGCGGCGGTTGTTCATGTGCGGCTCGGGCTCGGTGACGTAGGCCCAGTTGTAGGTGGTGCCCTGCAATGGATAGGCCAGCGCGGCCGGCATCTGCGTGCGCCAGTCCAGGCGCCAGTCGGGACCGCCCGCCTCCAGCAGCAGTACCGAGACACCGGCGTCCTCGGTCAGCCGCGCCGCCAGCACGCAGCCTGCCGAGCCGGCGCCGACGATGATGTAGTCGTACTCATGGATTGCCTGCATGGTGCAATCTCCTCGTTTGCGTGACGCCGTGCGTGGCGGCCCGGGGGCGGTGCCGCCGCGCACGCGATTGCGAAGTCAGCTGCGCTCAGGCGCCGAACCAGCCCATCGCCTTGGGGGCGAGGTTGATATAGCTGTGCTTGAGCTCGGTGTACTCGTCCAGGCCGATGCGGGCCAGCTCGCGGCCGATGCCGCTCGCCTTGTAGCCGCCCCACGGCGCTTCCGGGAAATACGGGTGGTAGTCATTGACCCACACCGTGCCGAAGCGCAGCGCGCGCGACATGCGGTTGGCCTTGTCCAGGTCGCGGGTCCAGACTGCGGCGGCCAGGCCGTACGGCGTGTCGTTGGCGGCACGCAGCGCTTCTTCCTCGGAGCGGAAGCGCTCGGCGGTGATCACCGGCCCGAAAATTTCCTCCTTCGCAATCTTCATCTCTGCCGTCACGTCCGCAAGCAGCGTCGGTTCCAGCCAGTATCCCTTCTTGTATACGTCGCCCGCCGGCCGCTTGCCGCCGTGGACCAGCCGCGCGCCTTCTGCGATGCCGGCCTGCACCATGCCGAGGATCTTCTCGTGCTGTTGCGCCGACTGCACCGGGCCCATCTGCGTTTCGCCGTGGAAGCCGTTGCCGATCACGATGCGCGGCAGGCGCTCGGCCAGCCGGTTGATGAATGCATCATAGATGCTGTCCTCGACCATCAGGCGCGAGCCGGCGGAGCAGACCTGGCCGGCGTGGAAGAACGCGGCGTTGAGCGCGTAGTCCACCGCGGCATCCAGGTCGGCATCGGCAAAGACGATGTTCGGGTTCTTGCCGCCCAGCTCCAGGCCGATGCGCTTGAAGTTGCCGGTGGCGGCTTTCATGATGCTCTCGCCGGCGTAGGCGCCGCCGGTGAAGGACACCAGGTCCACGTCCAGGCTTTCGGCCAGTTCCGCGCCGACTTCGGCGCCACCGGTGACCAGGTTGAACACGCCCGGCGGCAGGTTTAGCTCGGCCACCAGCTGGGTGAAGTGGTGCGTGGTCAGCGGCGTCAGGTTGCTGGGCTTGATCACCACCGTATTGCCCGCGCCCAGCGCCGGCGCGATTTTCCACGCCGCCTGCAGCAGCGGGTAGTTCCACGGCGTGATCAGGCCGCACACGCCGACCGGCTCGCGCAGCGTGCGGCTGATCACGTGGTGCGGCGCTTCGTTGACGGCGCCCGATTCCGACGCCACCAGCCCCGCAAAGTAGCGGAAGGTGGCGGCGATATCGCCCATGTCGGTGCGGCTTTCGGTCAGTGTCTTGCCGGTGTTGAGCGATTCGAGATGGGCCAGCTTCTCGGCGTCACGGTCGATCAGTTCGGCGATCTTGTTCAGCAGCCTGGCGCGGTCACGGATCGTCGTCTGGCGCCACGGACCGTCGAAGGCCTTGCGCGCAGCCGCGATGGCCAGGCGCGCGTCGGCGCGGGTGGCTTCGGCGGCCTGGGCGATCACGGATTCGTCGGCCGGGCTCACGATGGCGCGCGTGCCGTGGTCGATGGGCGACTGCCACTGGCCGTCGATATAGAGCTGGGTCTGGATCATTGCTGCGGTTCCGGTTGTTCTTGTGGGTTCAGGCGGCCAGGGCGTCGAGCACCATCTGCTGGAAGTGCTGCACGCCGTGCTCGCCGATGGCGGAAGTCTTGTCGTCGGTGACCAGCAGCGGGCCCTGCCCGTTGCGGTAGCCGCGCGACTTCAGGCCGCGCTGCACCGATTCGACGATGCTGAGGTCTTCCGGCTTGAGCACGTTCTTGTAGTAGTCGATCAGTTGCTCCTGCTCGGCGGTGGGCGTGCTGTCGCGGAAGTAGAACTCGAAGTGCTGGATGGTGGTGTCGGCATCCACCGGGAACATGTAGAACACGCCGTAGTTGCCGTCGCCCGGCAGCACGTTCAGCGTGACGTTGGGCCACAGCCAGTACGCGGCGAAGTCGGTGTTCGGGGCGTCGCTGTTATAGGTGAAGGCGTCGCTGCCCGAGCGGGTCTGGCCGACCTGGCTGGTGTAGAGGCCGCGCACTTCGTGCTGGTAGGTCTCCATCCTGATCGACTCGACCAGCGCGGGGTGCGCGGTCTGGCAGTGCAGGCATTCCAGGTAGTTGTCGACCACCACCTTCCAGTTGGCCTTCATCTCGTAGGTGAGCTTGTACGCCGGCACCAGCTTGTCCACGTCCGGGCAGCGCGCGCGGATCTCGTCGTTCAGGCCGGCCGCCAGCTCGGCCAGCGGCTTCGCATCCATGTCGAGGTTGACGAAAACCAGGCCGCAGAACTCTTCCACGCGCACCGGTGTCAGGCCGGCGTTGTCCTTGCAGAAGCCCGGCACGTTCTCGGCGTTGCGCACGTGGATCAGCTTGCCGTCCAGCCCGAAGGACCAGGCGTGGTAGGGGCAGGTGATCACGTTCTTCGCCTTGCCGGCGCCGTCGGCGAACAGCTCGTGCGCGCGGTGCGGGCACACGTTGTAGAACGCGCGCAGCACGCCGTCGCGGCCGCGCACCACGAACACGTTCTCGCCCGCCACCTTGGCCGTGGCGTACTGGTTGTTTTCGGCAACCTGGCTCTTGTGCATCACGCACACCCAGCTGCGGGAGAAGATCGTCTTTTTCTCATGCTCGAAGATCTCCGGCGAGGTGTAGTAGTAGGCCGGCAGCGTGTAAGCCAGCGACGTAGTGCTGCAGACAGGGGTGGTGGTGGTGTCCTGCATGGGGTGTCTCCTCGTTTGTCTCGGTCTGTGCGGTAGTTTTCGATTCACTATTAGTGAATTAAATTACCAGTAGTGATGTGAAGCGAAGTCTAGTGACGAGAGCGGGGAGTCTGCAATATTGGAAAAGCGATCTAATTCCGCCGCGCAATTGATCTAGGCTATTGATTCACGCGATTTACCGTGATGGTGTAAGGTTCGAGTTACTCAATTCACCACCGGTTGAAAAAAAGTAGGGGATGCCATGACCGAAGACACTTTTGCCACCCGCCTGAAAGGCGTGCTGGAGGGCAAAAGGATCATGCTCAAGCAAGTGGCCGAGGCCCTGTCGGTCTCGCCATCGGCGGTGCACAAGTGGACTCGCGGCGGCGAGATCGAATACGAGCGCCTGCTGGCGCTGGCGCGTTTCCTGGGCGTGAACTGGCTGTGGCTGCGCTACGGCGAGCAGGCCATCGCCGACCTGGAGGCTAGCAGCGGTTCCGATCCGCACATCAAGGAACTGCGCCAGAAGCACCTTGCCGAGATCATGGAAAGCGAGGCGCGGATGAAATTCGCGCAGGAAGTCTCGGGCATCGTCACCTGGGAATGGAACGTGCTGACCGATGGCCTGACGTATTCGTCCAACGACGTCACGCTGTTCGGCCGCCATATCCGCAACATGGATGACTTCTGGGTCTGCGTGCATCCGGCCGACGTGGCGCGGCTGAAAGAAGTCCTGGCGCGCACGCTGGGCGCGCAGGAAATGCACGAGTGGGAATTCCGCGTGGTCCATGAGGACGCGATGCGCTGGATCTCGTCGCGGGCCACGCTGGTGCGCGACTTCGACCAGCGCCCGGTGAAGATGATCGGCGTCAGCCTGGACATCACCGAACGCCGACGCGCCGAAGCCGCCCTGCGCCAGAACGAGGCACTGCTGGCCAAGGCGCAGGAGATCGCGCACCTGGGCGGCTGGACCTGGAACATCCAGACCGATGACTGCGCCTGGACAGACGAGGCCTACCGCATCTTCGGCTGGGCGCCGCAGGCGTTCAAGGTGACCATGGAGCGCTACCTGGCCTCGATCGTCGAGGAAGACCGCTCGCGCGTGCAGGCCGCCATTCGCGCGGCGACCGTCGACAAGGCGCCATACCGTGTCGACTACCGCATCACGCTGCCCGACGGCAGCCACCGCGACATCCACGAGGAAGGCGAGGTCACGCTGGACGAGCACGGCAATGCGCTGACCATGGTGGGCGCGTCGCAGGACGTTACCGAGCAGAAGCGCGTGGAGGCCGCGCACCGCGACAGTGAGGAACGCTTTCGCGCCACCTTCGAGCAGGCCGCGGTCGGGATCGCCCACGTGGACCTGAACGGCCACTGGTTGCGCGCCAACCGCAAGCTGTGCGAGATCCTGGGTTATGACAACGCCACGCTGGTGCAACGGACGTTCCAGGAACTGACGGTGCCGGAAGACCTGGAGGAAAACCTGGCGTTGTACCGGCGCCTGCTGGATGGCGAGGTCGAGACCTATACGCTGAAGAAGCGCTTTATCCGCGCGGATGGCGGCACGGTGTGGACCAAGGTCACCACGTCGCTGAGCCGGCGGCCTGGGGATGAGGGGCTGGCATACCTGATCGCGATCGTCGAGGCGCTGGACGAGGGCGCGATCGGGGCGAGCGACGATGGCGGCAAAGCTGTGGCGGCCCGCATGCCGCGCAAACGCGCGGGGGACAAGGCGCGCAGCCCCGCCTGAAGCGTTGCTGCGCAATTTGCCGGAAATCCGAAGCCTTTGTCGGGGCACGCACCTGTTGCAACGACTGTTTCATCTCGGCCGACGGTGTTTCCGGCAGCCGAGGCGCAAGGAGTGAAACAACGTATGTTTCGCGAAATATATGTAAGGAAACAACTGTTGCATTTGTTCCGGGGCTGACCCTATACTGCGGATGCCTACCCGCCGAAGGCATTCCTTCTCAACAGGGCCCCCTATGCAACACCAGCCAAGACGCCATTTCCTCGCCGCCATGCTCGGACTGGCCTGCGCCGGCCTGTCCGCCTCCGCCTTCGCAGCCGACAGCTACCCATCCCGCCCGATCCGGCTGGTCGTGCCCTCGGCAGCGGGCGGCAGCCCCGACGTACTGCTGCGCGCGCTGGGCGCCGAAGTCACCAAGTCCCTCGGCCAGTCCTTTGTGATCGACAACAAGCCCGGAGCCTCCGGCGTGATCGGCATCTCCGAACTGGAGCGCGCCGCGCCCGACGGCTATACGCTGGGCTATGCCAATAACGTCACGCTGTCGATCAACAAGAGCACCTTCCGCAAGCTGCCATACCGCCCGGATGCCTTCGTGCCGGTGGTGCTGCTGTTCAAGGTGCCCAACGTGATCGCCGTCAACCGCGACATGCCGGTCAAGACCTTTGCGGAGCTGGTGGCCTACATCAAGGCCAATCCCGACAAGGTCACCTATGCGTCGCCGGGACAGGGCACCTCCGGCCACCTGACCGGCCAGTTGCTCGCCGACAAGGCACGCCTGGCGTGGATGCACGTGGGTTACAAGGGCAGCCCGCAGGCCGCGACCGATGTGATGGCGGGGCAGGTCAACGTGCTGATCGACAACATGCCGACCATCCTGCCGCTGATCCAGGCCGGCAAGCTCAAGCCGCTGGCCGTGACCAGCCTGGCGCGCTCGCCGCTGCTGCCGGCGCTGCCGACCATTGCCGAGTCGGGCGTGCCCGGCTTTGAGAGTGTGGCGTGGGGCGGGCTGGTGGCGCCGCAAGGCACGCCACCCGAGGTGGTGGGCAAGCTCAACGGCGCCTTCAACCGTGCGCTGGCCAATCCCGCGATCAAGGAAAAATTCGCGTCGATGGGCGCGGAAACCGTCGGCGGCACGCCGCAGGCACTGTCCGGCTACGCCGCGCGCGAGACCGACAAGTGGGCGGCGGTAGTGCGTCAGGCCGGCATCATGCCGCAGTAGGCAGAGGAATGACGATGGCAGTGCAGCAATCCATGCCCGGACACGCCGACCTGGTGTTTCGGAACGCTAACGTGGTCGACGGCACCGGTGCGCCGCGGCGCGTCGCCGACGTGGCGGTGGCGGGCGACCGCATCGTGGCCGTCGGCGACTGCGGCGCGGTGCGCGCGGCGCGCAGCGTCGATGCCGCCGGCCGCGTGCTGGCGCCGGGCTTTATCGATGCCCATACGCATGACGACGGCTACTTGCTGGTGCACCGGGACATGACGCCCAAGGTTTCGCAGGGCATCACCACGGTCGTCACCGGCAATTGCGGCATCAGCGTGGCGCCCTTGCTGAGCAGCGCGCCGCCGCAGCCGCTGGACCTGCTCGGGCCGGCCGAGTTGTTCCGCTTCGATACCTTCGCGCAGTGGCTTGACGCTTTGCGCGCCACGCCGGCCAACGTCAACGTGGTGCCGTTGCTGGGCCACTCCACGCTGCGCGTGCGTGCCATGCCGCAACTGGACCGCGCCGCCACCGAGGCCGAGATCGCCGCCATGCGCGACGAAGTCGGGCTGGCGATGGCAGCAGGCGCGTTCGGCGTGTCGACCGGCACCTTCTACCCGCCAGCGGCCGCAGCGACCGAGGCCGAGATCATCGCCGTCTGCGAGCCGGTGCGCGTGCATCGCGGCCTGTATTCCACGCATCTGCGCGACGAAACCGACCAGATCGTGCCGTCGATCGAAGAGGCGCTGCGCATCGGCCGCGCGCTGGATTGCCCGGTGGTGTTCTCGCACCACAAGGTGGCTGGCAAGCGCAACCACGGGCGCTCGCTCGAAACGCTGCGCCTGCTCGCCGACGCCGCGCGGCTGCAGCCGCTGTGTCTGGACTGCCATCCGTATCCGGCCACTTCGACCATGCTGCGGCTGGACCGCGTGCGCCAGTCCACTCGCACCATGATCACCTGGTCAACCGGCTATCCGGCTGCGGGCGGGCGCGACTTCCACGAACTGATGCAAGAGCTCGGCCTGGACGAAGATGCGCTGCTGGAAAAGCTGCGCCCCGCCGCGGCGATCTACTTCATCATGGACGAGCGCGACGTGGAACGGATCGCGCAGTTTCCGCTGACGGTGTTCGGCTCGGACGGCCTGCCCTTCGACCCGCGCCCGCACCCGCGCCAGTGGGGCACGTTCCCGCGCATCCTCGCGCGCATGGTACGCGAGGACCAACTGATGACGCTGGAGACGGCGATCCACAAGATGTCGGGCCTGGCCGCGCAACAGTACGGCCTGCAGGATCGCGGACAGATCGCGCGGGGCGCCTTTGCCGACCTGGTCCTGTTCGATGCCGACCATGTGCAGGACCGCGCCACCTTCAAAGATCCGCTGCAGCTCAGCACCGGCATCCATGGCGTCTGGGTCAATGGCGCGCAGGTATGGGAGCAAGACGCACAGGCAAACGGCAATGGGCGCGCGCTCCCCGCATTCACCGGCCGCGTGCTGCAGCGCCGGCCCGCACAACCATCATCCGCCGCGCGCCACGAAGCGCGAAAAGGCACTGCCACTTCAATACCATCATGACCCACGTATTCCATCGCAATCCGCGCCAGACATTGCCCGTCGCCATTGCCGGGCAGGGGATCGAACTGATCGACAGCGCAGGCAAGCGCTACCTCGATGCCTCCGGCGGCGCCGCCGTGTCGTGCCTGGGGCACGCGCACCCGCGTGTGATCGAAGCGATCAAGTCGCAGCTTGACACCATCGCCTACGCGCATACCTCGTTCTTCACCACCGAGGTGTCGGAAACGCTGGCCGAAACGCTGGCGCAAGCCGCGCCCGGAGATCTCGACCATGTGTATTTCGTGTCGGGCGGCTCCGAGGCCGTGGAATCGGCGCTGAAGCTGGCGCGCCAGTACTTCGTCGAGGTGGGCCAGCCGGACCGCCGCCATTTCATCGCGCGCCGCCAGAGCTACCACGGCAACACGCTCGGCGCGCTGGCGATCGGCGGCAATGCGTGGCGGCGCGAACCGTTCCTGCCGCTGCTGGTGCCGGCGCACCACGTCTCGCCGTGCTACGCCTATCGCGACCAGCAGGCGGGCGAGACCGACGCGCAGTACGCACAGCGGCTCGCCGACGAACTCGAAGCGAAGATCCTGGAACTGGGGCCGGAAACCGTCGCCGCTTTCGTCGCCGAAACGGTGGTCGGGGCTACCGCGGGCGCGGTGCCGCCGGTGGCCGACTACCTGAAGCGCGTCCGCGCCGTGTGCGACAAGTATGGCGTGCTGCTGATCCTGGACGAAGTGATGTCCGGCATGGGTCGCACCGGCTACCTGTTCGCGTGCGAAGAGGATGGCGTGGTGCCGGATATCGTCACCATTGCCAAGGGCCTCGGTGCCGGCTACCAGCCGATCGGGGCGATGCTCTCGACGCGCCGCGTCTATGACGCCATTGTCGGCGGCAGCGGCTTCTTCCAGCACGGCCATACCTACATCGGCCATGCCACCGCCTGCGCGGCGGCGCTGGCGGTGCAGCGCACGATCGCCGAAGACAAGCTGCTTGCCAAGGTGCTGGCCCGCGGCGAACAACTGCGTGCGCGGCTGTGCGAGGCGCTGGGCGAGCATCCCAACCTGGGCGACGTGCGCGGGCGCGGGCTGTTTGTCGGCGTGGAGTTCGTCGCGGACCGCGACAGCAAGGCGACGCTCGATCCCGCGCTGAAGACGCATGCGCGGCTGAAGTCTGCGGCGATGCAGAACGGGTTGCTGGTCTATCCGATGGGTGGCACGGTGGACGGCGTGCGCGGCGACCATGTGTTGTTTGCGCCGCCGTTCATCTGCACCGAACGGGATATCGACAATATCGTGGAGCGCTTTGCTGCGGCGGTGCAGGCGGTGCTGCCGGTTGGGGTGGCTGCGGCGGTGTAAGGCAGTAACGCGGCGAAGGCCGCTTGGGAAGGCCGAGGACAGATCCCATTCCGTCGGCTTGCTCCCCTCTCCCGCTTGCGGGAGAGGGGAGACAACATTCGCAGTGCTGTCGGCCCGGAATACTCGGCTCAATCCCCCCTCAAGCCTCCAGCCTGAACTCCGCTACCACCTGCTGCAACTCCGTAGCCTGTCCCGCCAGCGCGCTCGAAGCACTGGCCGCCTGCTCCACCAGCGCGGCGTTCTGCTGCGTCACGCTGTCCATCTGCGCCACCGCTTCATTCACCTGCGCGATTCCCGCGCTCTGCTGCTCCGACGCCACGGTAATCTCGCCCAGCAGCGCCGTGACACGGCCGACCGACTGCACGATTTCATGCATGGTCGCGCCGGCCTGGCCCACCAGCGCCGAACCGCTGTCCAC
Source organism: Cupriavidus consociatus (assembly GCF_017814975.1). Taxonomy (GTDB): domain Bacteria; phylum Pseudomonadota; class Gammaproteobacteria; order Burkholderiales; family Burkholderiaceae; genus Cupriavidus; species Cupriavidus consociatus. Next base: position 79,602 of record NZ_JAGIQA010000004.1, on the reverse strand, counting down.
CTGCTGCACCGAAGCATCGATCAGCTGCTTGATCTCCTTGGCCGCCGCGGCACTGCGCTGCGCCAGCGTGCGCACCTCGCCCGCCACCACGGCAAAGCCGCGACCCTGCTCGCCGGCGCGCGCGGCTTCCACCGCGGCGTTCAGCGCGAGGATGTTGGTCTGGAAGGCAATGCCTTCGATCACTTCGATGATGTCGGTGACCTTGCGCGAACTGGCGCTGATCGCCGACATGGTCTGGACCACGTTGCCGACCACCTCGCCGCCGCGCTCGGCGATGCCGGATGCCGCCTCCGCGAGGCCGTTGGCCGCGCGTGCGCGTTCGGTGTTCTGGCGCACCATTGCCGTCAGCTCGCCCATGCTGGCTGCGGTCTGCTGCAACGAGGCGGCCTGTTCCTCGGTGCGCTGCGACAGGTCGGTATTGCCGGCGGCGATCTGGTGCGAGGCCGCGCCGATGGAATCGGTGGCGGCCTTGATGCGCGTCACCAGGTCGGTGAGCATGTCTTCCATCTCGCCCAGTCCACCCAGCAGCCGGCCGAATTCGCCGCCGCGCTCGGTCTCGAAGTCCTGACTCAGGTCGCCAGCGGCCACTGTCTCGGCGATGTAGACCGCTTCGGCCAGCGGCGCCTCGATGCTGCGCGCCAGCGCCCAGGTGGCCGCAATCGCCACACCCAAGCCGGCCAGCCCAAGCGCTACCAGCAGGTTGCGCGCGTTGCCGTCGGCGGCACCCTGCATGCGCGGCAGTGCAATCGCGATGCCGACCGCCGCCAATGCCCACATGGCGCCGAACGCCGCGCCAAGCTTCATCCGTATCCCCAGGTTCTGCATGTCTCCTCCGTTCCCCAGCTTTCCTAATCGGCTGTTACGGCGCCTCGCCGGTGCCGGTTTGCCGGCACGCACGCTTGACGCCTCAACCTACTGTTATCGACGGGGAATGGCCGGGCTTTAGGAGATTTTTTGCCGGCCGGCGCCAAAGGCTCGGGCAGGCAGCCCGGCTCACCCTTCGCGGTAGCAGAACGTCTCGAACGATGACTCCAGCGCCTGGCGCGCCGGCGCGCTCAACGATGCGCCAGGCACCGCCACGGTGCCTGTCCGGCAGGCCTGCACGGCATAGTGGCGCACGCCTTGCGCGGCCAGCGCACTTGCCAGCGCCAGCAAGCGCGGCTCGCTGAGGCAGGCGGGATCCCACGTTGTCCGGCATTCGAACGGAACGCCGGCGCCGAGCAGCAGCGCCAGGCTGGCCTGCACCCGCGCCAGGCCGCCGGGCCGTCCGACCAGCGCATCGTGGCCGGCCGCGTCCGCCTTGATATCCAGCCCGACCCAGTCCAGCCGCGGCAACAGCGTGGCGAGACGGCGCGGGTAGATGCCGGCGGTATGCAGCCCCACCTTGAAACCGAGCGCGCGCACCGCCGCGGCCAGCTCAGGAAGGCGCGCTTCGCTGAGCGGGTCGCCGCCGGAAAACACCACGCTGTCGAGCAGCCCCGCGCGGGTCTTCAGCCAGTCCAGCACCGCTGGCCAGGCGTAGGCCGCATGGCGCCGCTGCAGGTGGGGGTTGTGGCAATAGCCGCAGCGCCACGGGCAGCCGGCAATAAACAGCACCGCCGCCAGCTGGCCGGGCCAGTCCACGCTGGAGAACGGCACCAGGCCGGCGAGCGCCGGCCCGCCCTGCAATGACGCGGCGGCCGCTGGCGCGGGCACCGGTATGGCCGTGAGGCAGTGGCCGTCAGCGACAGGCGCTTTCAGTGAAGAAACGCCGCTCATTGAATTCCCCCTGCTTGCCGGTGTTGAAGGACGTCACGGGCCGGTGGTAGCCCATCACCCGGGTCCAGATCTCGCAGCGGGTCCGCAGGGTGGGATCGAGGGCCGGCGTGGCTGGCTGGTGCGATTCGGTATTCATGAGAGCTCCTCTTCAGGTTGGGTTTGCGGCGCGCTGGCCGCGGCTGGGGTGCGTGCCAGCAACTCGGCATCGCACCGGGGACAGAACTCGTGGCGCCCGCTCAGGTAGCCGTGCTTCGGGCAGATCGAGAAGGTGGGCGTGACGGTCAGATACGGCACGCGGAAGCGCGACAGCGCGCGCCGGACCAGCGCCTTGCAGGCCTGTGCGCTGGACAGGGCTTCGTTCATGTACAGGTGCAGCACGGTGCCGCCGGTGTACTTGCCTTGCAGCGCCTCTTGCATCGACAGCGCGGTGAACGGATCGTCGGTATAGCCGGCCGGGAGCTGGCTGGAGTTGGTGTAGTAAGGCTGCTCGGCCGTGCCGGCCTGCCGGATGCCCGGCCAGCGCTTGCGGTCTTCGCGCGCGAAGCGGTAGGTCGTGCCTTCGGCCGGCGTTGCCTCGAGGTTGTAAAGGTGGCCGGTCGTTTCCTGGAACTCGCCGATGCGCGCGCGCACATGGTCGAGCAGCCGCAATGCCATGGCATGCCCGCCCGGCGTCGTGATGTCGTCGGCGTCGTCGGAGAAATTCCGGATCATCTCGTTGATGCCGTTGACGCCGAGCGTGCTGAAGTGGTTGCGCAGCGTGCCGAGGTAGCGGCGCGTATAGGGATAGAGCCCCGCGTCGATGTAGTGCTGCACCACGCGGCGCTTGTCTTCGAGTACATCGCGGCCCAGGGCCAGCAGGCGGTCCAGGGCGGCCATCAGCCCGGCCTCGTCGCCCGCGTGCAGGTAGCCCAGGCGCGCGCAGTTGACCGTGACCACGCCGACGGAGCCGGTCTGCTCGGCCGAACCGAACAGGCCGTTGCCGCGCTTGAGCAGTTCGCGCAGGTCCAGCTGCAGCCGGCAGCACATGGAGCGGACCATGTGCGGCTCCAGGTCGGAATTGATGAAGTTCTGAAAGTAAGGCAGCCCGTAGCGCGCCGTCATCTCGAACAGCGGCTCGGCATTGGCATGGTCCCAGTCGAAGTCCGGCGTGATGTTGTAGGTGGGGATCGGGAAGGTGAAGGCGCGCCCGCGTGCATCGCCCTGCATCATGACCTCGATGTAGGCGCGGTTGATCATGTCCATCTCCCGCTGCAGGTCGCCGTAGGTGAACGCCATTTCCTCGCCGGCGATATACGGTACCTGGCCGGCCAGGTCCTGCGGGCAGGTCCAGTCGAAGGTGAGGTTGGTGAAGGGCGTCTGCGTGCCCCACCGGCTCGGCACGTTCAGGTTGAACACCAGTTCCTGCATCGACTGGCGCACCGCGCGGTAGTCCATGCGGTCGTGCCGCACGAACGGCGCCATGTAGGTATCGAAGCTGGAAAACGCCTGCGCGCCGGCCCACTCGTTCTGCAGCGTGCCGAGGAAGTTGACGATCTGGCCCACGGCAGCCGACATATGCCTGGGCGGGTTGGCCTCGACCTTGCCCGGCACGCCGTTGAAGCCTTCCGCCAGCAACTGGCGCAGCGACCAGCCGGCACAGTAGCCGGACAGCATGTCGAGGTCATGGATATGCAGGTCGCCGTCGCGATGCGCCTGCCCCGCTTGCGGGCTGAAGATGTGCGACAGCCAGTAGTTGGCCGTGACCTTGCCGGCGACGTTGAGGATCAGTCCGCCCAGGCTGTAGCCCTGGTTGGCGTTGGCATGCACGCGCCAGTCGCGCTGGGCCAGGTATTCCTCCATGGCACTGGCCACGTCGACCTGGCCGCCTGGCTGTGCCGGCGGCAGCGTGCCGGCTTGCTGTGCGTCGCGCATGCTTACCCCTCTATGTAGTGCGTGATGCGCAGATTATCACTACATATAGTGGTAGGGGATTGCCGAAGTCAGCTGTTCTGCGCCGGGGTTGATGGCTGTCAACCGGCATGGCTGGTGCCTGACCTGCTGCGGCCGCGCTTGCGCTGACGCAAAGCCATATTGGCGCAGGGGCATTCCCGCTGCCGCGCAACGCACGTCTCCCAAAACGCAAACCGGCCCCGAAAGGGCCGGCAGGCAACTTACGCGCGAGGCGTGGTGAATGGTCAGGCGGCCTGCTTCAGTTCTGCCAGCGCGCGCCGGCCTGCCACCAGTTGTTGCGCCACTTCGGCTACGCGCGCACCGAGGTGCTCGGCGGTGCGCAGGTCCGCCAGAGGCGGCACCACGTCGGCGCTTTCATCGGCGTTGGACTGCGCGGCGGCGCCCAGGAAGAAGCCATGGCGGTTCAGCGAATCTTCGGTCGACTTGGAGTTGTTGTGGCCCGGAGGCAAGCCCAGGTTGACCCAGTGCATGCCGTGCTGTGCCGCGAAGATGGCGATCTGCTGCAGCGTTGCCAGCTTGTCGCCCGAACGCGAGGCGGCGTTGGTGAATCCGGCCGCGACCTTGTTGGCCCACTTGCCGCCCTTGGCGAAGACGTTGCGCGAGGTGGCGTCCATGAAGCCTTTGAACTGCGCCGAGGCGCTGCCCATGTAGGTCGGCGCGCCGAAGATGATGGCGTCGACCTGCTCCAGCGTGTCCCAGTGCTGGTCGATGTCCTCCACCGGAATCAGCAGGCTTTCGGCGCCCGCCACGCTGCCGGCGCCGCGGGCAACGGCCTGGGCCTGCTTGGCGGTGTGGCCGTAGCCGCTGTGGTAGACGATGGCGACGCGGGTAGCTTGGGTATGCATAGTGTCTAGTCCCTTGATTTAAAAATCTGAATGACCGTTTGCTGCATTGCGCTGTAGCGAGTCTGCTGTTCGCGTTGCGGGTTGTGTCGGTCGGTGAAGAGAGTTTAGGCAGACCGATGCCCCTGCGATGGGCCCTTTACGAAACAAGTTATTGAAATAATTTGAATATCCGTACGGGCGCCCCCCGGGCGCTGCCCCCTGCAGCGGCGTCCCGGGGTTTCCCCCGCAGCGGCGGTCATGGAAATGCGCCGCTGAACGCGATAAAGTTGCGACACCTCCACCTGTGCCCCACGCCCCCGATCATCATGAGACCAGGCGGCACGCAGCCTTCGCCGGCCATGCATCAGCCCCGTCCCTGCCGCCTTGCCCCGGTGCCCAAGGCATTGGCGTTGGCAATCCTGCTGCTTGCATGCACCGGCGTGCGCGCCGCCGATGCGCCGGACAGCGCTGTGGCCGCCGCCACTGGTGAGACCCTCCCCGACATCGTGGTCACCGCCACCCGCAGCGAGCAGCGCCGATTCGATGCGCCCGCTGCGGTGGACAGCGTGCCGGTCGATCCGCTGCGCAGCGCCACGCCGCTGGTCAATCTGTCCGAGGTGCTGGCAGGTGTACCGGGCGTGGCTGTGCGCGACCGGCAGAACTACTCGCAGGACCTGCAACTGGCGGTGCGCGGCTTCGGCACGCGCTCCACGTTCGGCGTGCGCGGCGTGCGGCTCTATGTCGACGGCATCCCCGCGACCATGCCCGACGGCCAGGGCCAGGCTTCCACCGCCGACCTCGCCAACGCCGGCCGCGTCGAGGTGCTGCGCGGCCCGTTCGCGCAGATGTACGGCAACGCCTCGGGCGGCGTGGTGCATGTGTTCACGCCCGATCCGCCCAAGGACGGCTTTACCGCGCGCGCGTCGACCGGCTTCGGCTCGGACGGCCAGTGGCAGGCAGGGGTGGCGCTGGCCGGCGGCAACGAGCGCCTGGGCGGCTCGCTCGATGCCTGGACCTACCAGACCGACGGCTACCGCGACCACTCGGCGGCGCGCCGCTACCAGTTCAATGCACGCGTGGTGGCGCAGCCGGCCAGCGGCACGCGCGTGAGTGGCCAGTTCAACTACTTCAACCAGCCGCTGGCGCAGGATCCGCTCGGGCTGACACGTGCGCAGGCCGATGCCAGCCCGCGCCAGGCGGTGCCGGCGGCGACCCAGTTCGACACCGGCAAGAACGTCGAGCAGGCGCAGGCGGGCGTGGTGGTGGAGCACCGGCTGACCGACATCGACAGCCTCTCCGGACGTCTCTACGGCGGCACCCGCAACCTGTACCAGCGGCTCGGTTTCAGCGGCGCCGCGCCGACGTCATCTGGCGGCATCGTCGACCTGGATCGCATCTATGGCGGGGGCGCGTTGTCCTGGAGCCGGCGCGCCACCGCCGCAAACGGCCTGCCGCTGCTGTGGACGGCCGGGGTGGAGGCCAACGGCATGCGCGACGGCCGCAACGGCTACGTCAACCAGGATGGCAGCCAGGGCGCGCTGCGGCGCGACGAGACCAATACCGCGACCGACCTGGGCGCCTTCGCGCAGGTCGACTGGACCTTCCATCCCGCCTGGCAGGTGGTCGGCGGCGTGCGCGCCAGCCGCGTGCGGCTGGGCATCGACGACCAGTTCATCACCGCGGCGAGCCCCGACGACAGCGGCACCGCCACCTACAGCAACGTCAGCCCGGTGCTGGGACTGGTGTGGCATGCGCTCGATACCATGAACGTCTACGCCAACCTCGGGCGCGGTTTCGAGACGCCGACGCTGACCGAGGTCGCCTACGGTCCCGGCGGCGTCGGCAGCAACCTCGGCCTGCGCGCCTCGACCAGCCGCCAGGGCGAGATCGGCATCAAGTGGCAGGCCGGCGGGCAGCGGCTGGAAGCGGCGCTGTTCGATGCCGACAGCCACGACGAAGTGGTGCCGCAATCGAACAACGCGGGCCGCACCGTCTACCAGAATGTCAACGGCGTGCGCCGGCGCGGCTTCGAGCTGGGCTGGCGCGGCGGCTTCCTGGGGCAGGTCGGCACGCCGGGGCAGGGCGGCGGCAGCCGCATCGAGGCCGGTCTGGCCTATACCTGGCTCGATGCCTATTTCGGCGATGCTTTCGTCAACGCGCAGGGCCAGACCGTGCCTGCGGGCAACCGGCTGCCCGGCACCGCGCGCCACAGCGTCAGCGCCGAGGTGGCCTGGCGGCCGCTGGCGCCGCTCACGCTCGGCGCCGAGATGCGCCTCGACAGCCGTGTCTATGCCGACGACCTCAACACTCAGGCCGCGCCCGGATACGCGGTCTTCAACCTGCGCGCGGGCTATGAATTCCGCATCGGCCCGACCCGCGCCTACCTGTTCGGGCGCATCGACAACGTGACCGACCGGCGCTATATCGGCTCGGTGATCGTCAACGAGGCCAACGGGCGTTATTTCGAGCCGGCACCGGGCCGGCGCTTCTTCATCGGGCTGCGCGCGGCCTTGTAGGCTCGGCACGTGGCGGTGGTTGCGCCCGCTTTCGTTGATTGCCTGTTGCGCCATTGCCCTTTAAGGTGTTGGCTTTGGCCGCGTCCGCCAGCATGGCTTCACTGGTCATTGCCGGCGGCGGCGCGCGCCAGCCCGGAGCATTGCGTAATGACCGCGCCCTTGCCAGACGTTCCCGTCGTGCCACCGCCGGACTACCGTACCCGCCGCATCATGCTGTGGGTCGTGGCGGTCGGCTTCTTCATGCAGACGCTGGACTCAACCATCGTCAACACCGCCTTGCCGTCGATGGCGCGCAGCCTGGGCGAGAGCCCGCTGCGCATGCAGTCCGTGGTGATTGCCTACTCGCTGACCATGGCGGTGATCATCCCGGCCTCGGGCTGGCTCGCCGACCGCTTCGGCACGCGCACCATCTTCCAGACCGCGATCGGCCTGTTCGTGGCGGGCTCGCTGCTGTGCGCGTACGCGCCTACGCTCAGTTTCCTGGTCGGCGCACGCGTGGTGCAGGGCGTGGGCGGCGCCATGCTGCTGCCGGTCGGACGGCTCTCGGTGCTGCGCACCTTCCCGCGCGAACAGTACCTGCAGGCGCTGAGCTTCGTCGCCATCCCGGGCATGATCGGCCCGCTGATCGGCCCCACGCTGGGCGGCTGGCTGACGCAGGCGCTGTCGTGGCACTGGATCTTCCTGATCAACGTGCCGGTCGGCCTGCTCGGCGCGCTCGCCACGATCCGCTATATGCCGAACGCGAAACTGTCCGGCATCGGCCGCTTCGACATTGCTGGCTACCTGCTGCTGGCCGTCGCCATGCTGGCGCTGTCCTTCTCGCTCGACGGGCTGGCCGGCCTGGGCTTCGAGCACGCCACCGTGTTGTTGCTGCTGATTGCCAGCATGGCCGCGCTGACTGCCTATGGCCTGCATGCCAACCGCCGCAAGCAGCCGCTGTTTCCGCTGCGACTGTTCCGCATCCACAGCTTCAGCGTCGGCCTGCTGGGCAACCTGTTCGCCCGCATCGGCAATGGCTCGATGCCGTTCCTGATCCCGCTGACGCTGCAGGTCAGCCTGGGTTACTCACCGTTCGACGCCGGCCTGATGATGCTGCCCGTCACCGCCGCCGGCATGGCCTCCAAGCGGTTCGCCACGCGGCTGATCCAGCGCCACGGCTACCGCCGTGTGCTGGTCTCCAACACCTTCGTCGTCGGCCTGGTGATGGCCGCCTTCGCGCTGATCACGCCGCAACTGCCGCTATGGCTGCTGGTCCCGTTGCTGGCCGTGTTCGGCACGGTCAATTCGGTCCAGTTCACGGCGATGAATACCGTGACGCTCAAGGACCTGAGCGGCGCCGGCGCCAGCAGCGGCAACAGCATGCTGTCGATGGTGCAGATGCTGTCGATGAGCCTGGCGGTGACCTCGGCGGGGGCGCTGCTGGCCACGTTCCAGCATCGGTTTGGCGGGGACACGGCGGCGGTGTTGCCGGCGTTTCATGCCACCTTTGTCTGCATGGGGCTGATTACTTGTGCGTCGGCGTGGATTTTCATGCAGTTGGGGAGGCAGGAGGCGGCGCCAGCGTTGCCGGTGCGGCACGGGGAGAAGGAGGTGTGAGGGCAGCGAAGACCGGCGCTGTGAGCCGGTCTTGTGAATGGCTTCTGCAGGTTAGCGGTTCTCAATGAATTCAATGCTTTCCAGCAGTTTTCTAACTTCTGGTTCTGTACTTCTGTGGTTGCCGTACAGACTATCAATGACCGCCCCGCCAATCAGGACGTTACCGTCTGGGGAAACCAGACAAAATGAGAGGTAACGTACGCGGTCCTCTTCGTTACCAATAGTGTCGTCTATGGTGCGCGTAGCGCCAGAGGCGTTGCTACTTTTTATTTCACGAACAGTAAAATTGGCTTCCGGTGGCGCCCTGTAATCAGGGTCCGGATGCTGCACCCAGTGGCCATCTTTTTTTCCGATGCCGGAAAATCTTTGACAGTATTTGTTTTGTCCTTTCGTGTCGCACAGGAAGTCCACTATTACTGCCTTCGGCAATGTGGGGCGCTTCATCTCTGCATTGTACGTCGCGCTTGGTATATCTTCCTGGGGGTGTTCACGAATTCTGCCTCCGAGCGAATCCTTGAATCTGAATTTGCAGGTCCCGACGGTTACGGCATGCGTCGTCGATCGGCTTGAAGATAGCATGCGTTCCCTGCCATGTGAAACTTGGCCGGCGGTTACAAAAACCACGCAAAGCAGGAGTGGCAGGGGCGCAAGTGCCTTGTGCAATGATTGCATTACCATGGCCTTCTCCGCGTGAAGTCATCTGGTATCTCGCGAATCACTCCATCTGCATTCGGAAATTGTGGAGTGTCAGTCAAGACGACTAGTGCATTGGCGTAGACTCGATAGCGCTCTGTCATCCCGTTAATTTCGTAATGGCCGTAGACAGCTCCGGGGATATTGACGATGGCTGCGGTCCGGCGCGCTGTCTCATTGCTGTAGTTGGCTTTGCTTCCTTCCGAAGTATTGACGACGATACGCACATTCGGACTTGCCTGGTCGGCGAATAAGGATGCTGTTTCTGTTTGATGCTTGCCCTCCAAGTGGTACTTCGTCCAGTAAAACCCGGCGCTTTGCGAAGCTTCGTCAGCAATCTCAGCAATGTCATTCCGCCATGCCTGGAGCTGTTGCGCCGGCGTTTTTTCTGGTGACCTGCCTCGCCAGCGGAAATAGTTGTAGTAATTGTTGTCGCCGCCATGGAGGTTGCCACGTGGATTTGTGAGTTGCAGGAAGCCTCTTCCGTACCAGCCCCGGTGTAGATCTGGATTCTTGCCTTTATTTTCCCGGAAGTCCCTCAGCCATGAAGTCTCCACTATTGCGTTCTGAAAAAAGGCTGCGATCCGCAGCGGTGAGTTGATGCCATACTTCCGCAGAGATAGATTCAAAGCACGCCGGTTTCTATCAATAAACTTGTTGGTATTGTGAGTTACTTTCACCTCCTCCCAATAATAACCATCGCCGTCCTTACGAATCGAATAGGTAGGAAGTAGTTGCAGCAATTCAGCCTTGCTGAGCCACTTGCATTTCCTGAAATGGCTGATGAACTCCTTCGGGTGAAAGTGCCAGTGGTCCGGGTCGATGCCGGGGTTTGCCTCCTCCCAAAACGCCAGCACCTTGTGGTGCCGCTCGAAACGGTCATAGGCTTCTGTCGTCAGTGGACACGCCAACGCCTCATGAGGCGACTTGAGCCAACCCCAGCGAGAAGCGATATTGTTCTTTTCCCATTCGGTGGGAAACTTGCAGATGGCCCTGCGCAGCCGCTTCTGAACGGGTTCCTCCGATAGTTGTGCGACGGCTTCCCGGTGGCTGACGACATTGCTTCCGTCCTTATCCAGCCAGCGCCGCAGGGTCGCGGAGTTGCAGAGACTGTCCGGCGTCTTATCGTCATCGGCCAATGTCCATCCCATCCAGTGCGGGAAGTCTGCGTCAGAGAAGCTGAGTACCTTGTTGCTGTGCAGATTGACGTAGCCCTGCATGATGGAAGGCGGCGCGTCCGGATTAGCCGGGTCGATGCATGGCGCATTGATCTGAACCCATAGTGGTGCATTCGCAGGTGCGAGAGCGTCCGGGCCGATCACCCGGCCAAAGCGCAGCAACTCATAGCCGGCGCTTGGGCACTTCGGGTATGCCTTGACTGCGATACCGTGCATCCGGTACTCAAAGTCTTCCGAGCAAAGCGGCTTGCCGATTTCTTCGAAGTTGCCTGAATCGGGCGGCACTTCTCGATACGTGTGAACGTAGCGAGCTCCATGCTTCTCGGCGATGCCTTCTGGCTGGAGGCGAATCCGTACATAGAGCGGTTCGGTCACCGTTGCGACCGGAGCTGTGGTTTGCGTGGCATTGGCCGTTTCACTTGCATAGAGCAATATGGGCAGGTCGGTGCTGGCAGTGATCTTGAAATGCACATCCCCATAAAGGGCGTCGGTGCGAGCGGCCCTTAGCGTATCAAGCCGACCCGAGTCACGGCCAACCAGGCGCTTCAGGTTTGCACTATCGCAAATGATTTCGAAATGAATGCAATCCGGCGTGCCATAGATCCTGCCTGCCGTGCCGATCTTGTCCTTGCGGTAGACGCGCTTGTCCTTTGCGAAGGTGTCGAGGAAGTGCTTGTCGATGTCCGACAAGTGAAGGTAGATGGAGAAGAACGTCACCCTGGCGTTGTTCCCGTCGCCAATTTCGGTCTCGTGCTTGATGACAACACATCCGTCATCGGTCCACTCTCCCCGATACATGAGCGCGTGGTTCTTGTCGTTGGTTTCGGGCTGGGGTTTGCGCAAGTAGACAATGGTGCCGTCGGCGATGGTCCGGACGGGAAGAGGTTGGCCGACACCGGCCGGCCTTGCGGTCAAGTGGATGCCGCCGTGCCAGCCGAGAGAGTGGCTGAGAGGAAAGCCACCAGCGCCTGGCTTGCCGCCCGCCATCGCGCAATTCATCCACTCGCCATCAGTGAATGTGCTGTCCATTACTTTGTCGATGTCGGTGACATCACTGGCACCAGCTGCAGCGCCAGGCAGGAAGGGGGGACTGATCAGCATGATTTTTGTCAGAGGGAAACCGGGAAATCACCATTGGGCTGCGCCAGCGCAGTGGGCATGCTCGGAAGTCCAGGGTTTAATTCCCTAGGGCCAGGCAGACCGTGGGTGCTCGCGTGCGCGATCCACGTGCCCGGCGTGCCGTGCTCAATGCCGCCGGCGTTGATACGGATGTAGCTGCCGCCAGCGTTGAGCAGGATTTCCTTCTTTGCGAGGATCTCGATGCAGTCTCGCGCGCTGATCAACCGCAGCACCTTTTGCGCGATGATTTCGATGTCATCGCTCTGTGCCTGGATTTCGATCTTTCCCTTCGCCGCAAAGAGCCGCATGCCGGACTTGCGCGCGAACAGCACTATTTTTTCGGCGGCGCTGGCCAGCCAGCTTTTGCCCGTGGCGATCGACAGGTGACTGCCGGTCGTAATGGCGGTATGCCGGCCACCGTGCAGGTGAATATCCGCCGCCGCTGTGGCAGCGATGCCGGCGGGGCTGGCCAACGCCAGGTGCGGGTCGGCGAATTCGCCCTGGTCGCCACTGCCCTTCAGCGTATCGCGCTGTGCCTTCAGCGCGGCGGCCACGTCCGCTTGCTGCCCGTCCTGTGCGCGCTGATGGTCGGCGGCATCGGCCAACTCGTGCTGCAGTTGCTGGGCGGCGGCAAGCCGCTGCAGCGTTTCGCCGATGTCCTTGTGGTAGCTGGCAGCGTCCGGCCGGATCTCCGTAGTCAGCAGCAGTCCGGAGCCGCCGCGCACCGCGCCCCAGCCATCGGTGCGCAGTTCGAATCCTTCGCCGCGCTTATCGCGCCGGCCTTCGGCGTCGGGAATGCGCGTGAGGTAGCCCAGGCCGAGCATCGATGCCTGGTGGTCGCTGCCGAGCTGGGTCTGGATCTCGCCCTGCGTGTCGTCCTGCACGAAGGTGTTATGCCGCTCGCCAAACAGTTCCTTGCTGCGGTAGCCGGACAGCGCATGCTGCCCCGGCAGCACCCACGGCGGCAGGTTGAGCCGGTTCGGCATCCGGCCGGTGATGATCGGGCAGTCGGGATCGCCATGCAGGAAATCGACGATGACTTCCTGGCCGATCCGCGGGATATGGGTCGCGCCGAACCGCTCGCCCTGCCAGGCCTGCGACACACGCACCCAGCAGGAACTGTTGGCATCGCGCCGGCCGATGCGGTCCCAGTGCAGCTGGATCCTGACGCGCCCGTATTCGTCGACCCATAGCGCCTCGTTCTCGGGGCCGACCACGGTGGCGGTTTGCGGGCCATGGGTACGAGGCTTCGACCGCAGGCGTTCGGGCCGGAAGATCTCGCTGGTCGGCTGCGCCTGGAAATCGACTTCGCAGCGCCACTGCTGGCCCTCGCCGGAGGCCCCGGCGATGTCCTCGAGCACCAGCGTGGTATCGAATACCAGATATTCGCGGTTGGCCGCGGCTTGCGCGAACCCCGCGAGCATGAAGGTGCAGCCCGGTACCACGGCGCGCACGTTGCCCTTGCCCGCGACCCGGCTGCCATGCTGGCGGATCGCCTCCATGCGGATGCGCGACAGCATGTCGCCCTCGCGCCATGGGTCGTTGCCGGTGGCTGGTTGGGCATGGTCACCGGGGAATTCGTAGACCTCGCTCTCGGCGTATGCGGTGTCGCGCGGGTCATGCGTGGCCACCGACAGGTCGGCGCGGGGCTTGATGAAGTCGTAGTCGGTGCTGGTCCACTTGCCCGACACCAGTTGGTCGCTTACCTTGAACGCGTACAGGTGTTCCGCATCCGCGCGATCGGCCGAAGGCCGCCAGCTCAGCGTGTGGTAGGCGGCGCTTGCAAAGCGTCGGAACGCGCCATTGCCGTCGGTCAGCACCAGGCGATGATGGCCGTCGCTGTGTTCGAAGAAATAGGAAATGCCCCATTCCTGCGTCAGGCGTTCGAAGAACGCAAAGTCGGTCTCACCGTACTGGACCTGGTACTCACGGGTCGGATAGCGGGCGATGTCGAGGCGGTTGTCGACGGGGAACGGGTATTCGGAAAGCAGGTCCTGCAGGATGTCGACGACACTCGTCTGCTGGAAGATCTTGAAATCCGATGTCAGCGTGGCCAGGAACAGCCACGGACGCAGCGTCAGACGGTAGATGACGTGGCGACCGTCAGGCCGTGGCCCTTCGACCCGGGTCACGATGCCGGTGATCTCGCGCGTGCCGGCGCACGGACCGTCGAGCTCGATATCGAGCGTGAGCTCCTTGCCCTGCATCGCGGCCATGTCGAGATTGGCGGCGGGGCCATATGACGCGTATCGCCCGTCAGGCGTCTTGATGTCGACCGTATAGGAAAACAAGCCGTTCAGACCCTCGGTTCCCTCGACGCGCGCAACTGTCATCGCGGTATGCCCGGGGATTTGCGGCAGGGAATCGCGGCGAAGGAGGACGGTGCGGAAGGAACCAGGCGGCAAGCGATGACCCATGCAATAGCACTCCACGGAGTTCGGCCGCGAAATTCTGGAGACGGGGTATGGCGGGCGTGCTGGCATGCATGATCATGCGTGCCAGCACGCCACCTTCGCGGCGGTTACGGAGGATCATAGGAACGACCGTGCCTCTCACTCAATCGGATGAATCCGAGAGTGCCGTGGAATCTGCCGCTTCAGGAAGAACGAATGCGTATGTGTATGGCAAAGTCTCGAGGCACGCCGTAGCTGCTAATGCCCCTTCCCAAACGCCTTGGCCAATTGCTGACGTTATCCTGCGTCGCCTCCTGGCCCGCACCGCCCAGCAGATATCAGTTCGCCGGAGAGATAAACCACCTCCCCGTGCTGCCATGCCCTGGCGCCATTTATCGGCGCAACCTCAAGCAGCTCGCGCGCGCCCGGCCCTTCGCGGCCGATCGCGGCGTCGCGGTCGATGACGGGAAGCCAGTCGGGGTCTGTCTTGCGGATGTCGGGAATTCCTCGTGGAATGCACAGCAACGTCCGGTGTCCTGCAGCCAGGGCCACCGGGCCGCTGCCAGGGAAACAGATCAGAACTTGACCGACACGCTCATCCAGTAGCGCCGGCCGTCCTCGACATAGCCGTAGTCGGTGTAGTTCACCTGCTTGTCGAACAAGTTGTAGATACCAGCGAACACCGACAAGTTCCTGGTGACAGCGTAGGTCGCGCCCAGGTCGACAAACGTGTACGACGGTGCCACCACGGTGCTGGACGACGGTCCGGTGATCGGCTGGCTTTCCTTGCCGCGATAGTTGACGCGGGCCCAGCCGTTGGGCTTCTCGGTCGGGCGCCAGTTCAGCGTGGCGACGAACAGGTGCATCGGCAACTGGTTCAGCGGCTGCCCCGCGTACTGGCCGCTCTTCTGTTCCGACCTGGTGTACGTATAGCTGCCGGTCAGCGACAGGGTGCGCGCAATCGGCCAGCGCAGGCTGGCTTCCACGCCGCGCGAGTAGGCGCTGTCCACGTTCATGTACGTGGTCGGGGTGGCGCCGAACTGGTTGGAGCCATCGGTGCACTGCGTGATCGGGCAGGCGACGCGCGTGATCTTGTCCTTGAAGTCATTGTTGAACAGCGTCAACCCGGCCTGCAGGCCATTGCCCTGGTCATACAGCAGGCCGAGTTCCTGCGACAGCATGGTCTCGGGCTTCAGGTCCGGATTGCCGTACATGTTGCCGCCGCGGCTGGTCTGGCCCCAGCCGGCCACGGTCTGGCGCAGGTCCGGCGCGCGGAAGCCGGTGGAGACGCCGCCCTTGACGGTCCAGCGCTCGGCCGGCTGCCAGACGCCGTACAGGCGCGGGCTGTAGTGCTGGCCGAAGTTCTCGTCATAGTCCATGCGCACGCCACCGGTCAGCGCGAAGCCCTGCGCCAGGCGCCATTCGTCCTCGGCGAAAAGCGCCCACTGGTAGCGGTCGACCTTCTCCGGGCCGTTGGCGATCTGGTTGCCGCGGCGCTCGGCAGCGCGATCGAGAACATCCTGCGCAACGCCGTCCGGTACACGGACCCGGCGGCGCCGGTGATGGTCACGCTTGCCGCCGATGGGGACAATGGAGGCGCGGTCCGGCTCGACATTGTCGACGGTGGCCCCGGCGTGCCTGAGGATGCGCTGCCGAGCCTGTTCGAGCCCTTTTTCCGCGTGCGCAGCGGCGCCGGGCATCCGGCCGGCGCGGGACTGGGGCTGAGCATCGCCCAGGCGGCGATCGCCGCGCATGGCGGCACTGTCACGGCGCACAATGCTGCACCGCATGGCCTGGCAGTGTGGATCTGCCTGCCGAGCCCTGCCGCGCAGTCGCCGGCAGACTCAGTTGCCGACCTCGCCGCACTACACTGAAGCCACACGCACACGGGCGAACTTTGCGGCGCCTGGCCGCTCCTACCGTCATGATGAGCTGGCGGCGCCCGCGCTGCCGCCTCGACGCAGGAACGCGCCGCGGAATTGTCCGGCATGAGTACGCCGGTCACCGGCAGCCTGCACTGGGACTATGGGTAACAATGACGACCGCCGCGCCAGGAGCGCGGGCGCCTACACGGTGCCGCGCACGGATCCGGCCACGCCCGACGGCGCCGGCGCAGTCTCCGGCGCTGTCGCCGCGCCGGCCAAGGTCCACGCGGTGGCCCATCCGCCGCTGGCCGCGCATCGCGAATGCCCGCCGCCACATGCGCTGGCGAGCTGTCCGCAGGCCGATACGCTGTCGCCGGCGGCGCGCTATGGAGAACTGTTTGTCGATGTCCAGCATAGCGGCCTGTTCGCCGACAGCAAGACCTTTCCGGACTGCATTCCCGGCTGCGACCCCGAGTGGATCGTCGCGCGCTATCGGCAGTCACGCGTCGAGCCTGGCTTCTGCCTGGCCGACTTCGTGCAGGCCCACTTCACCCGCGCGATCGTGCCTGACAGCCACTATGTCTCCGATCCGGCCAATACGCTGCGCGAACATATCGACGGCCTGTGGCCGGTGCTGACGCGCGAGCCGGTCGCGCATCCGCCACTCTCGTCGCTGTTGCCGTTGCCGCATCGCTACGTGGTTCCCGGCGGGCGCTTCGGCGAACTGTACTACTGGGATTCCTACTTCACCATGGTCGGGCTGGCCGCAAGCGGGCGCGGCGACCTGCTGCTGGAAATGGCGCGCAATTTCGCCTACCTGATCGACACCTACGGGCTGGTGCCCAACGGTACGCGCAATTACTACCTGAGCCGCTCGCAGCCGCCTGTGTTCGCGCTGATGGTCGACCTGCTCGAGCGCGAACAGGTCGCCAGCGCGCGCGACTTCCTGCCGCAGCTTCGGCGCGAGTATGACTTCTGGATGGACGGTGCACAGGCCCTGCGTCCGGGCTGCGCGCACCGGCGCGCGCTGTGCCTGCCCGACGGCGCCGTGCTCAACCGCTACTGGGACGACCGGCCTTGCCCGCGCGAGGAAGCCTTCCTGGAAGACGTGCAGACCGCCGAGCGCAGCGGCCGGCCGCATCACCTGGTGTTCCGCGACCTGCGCGCCGCCGCCGAATCGGGCTGGGATTTCAGCTCCCGCTGGCTCGACCTGCCGCTTGCGGGACAACCGGCCGATCTTGGCACCATCCGCACCACCGCGGTCCTGCCGGTCGACCTCAATGCCTTGTTGTGGCACCTCGAAATGCGCCTTGCCACCTTGTGCGACCAGGCTGGCGATGCCGATGCCGACCGCTTCCTTGCCGCCGCGCGCCGGCGCGAAGCGGCCATCCGGCAATACCTGTGGGACGGCGCAGCCGGCATCTTCGTCGACTACGACTGGTGCCGCGGAGCGCCGCGGCCATGCCTGACAGCGGCGACGATGATGCCGCTGTATCTCGGCCTTGCCCGGGCGGAGGAAGCCGGCGGCGTCGCCAGCGCAGTGGCCGCGCGCCTGATGGATTCGGGAGGCCTGGCCACCACGGAACTCACCTCCGGCCAGCAGTGGGACCATCCCAACGGCTGGGCGCCACTGCAATGGCTCGCGGTGCGCGGACTGACGCGCTACGGCCATGAAGTCCTGGCGCGCGACATTGCGCAGCGCTGGCTTGCCACGATTGCCGGGGTCTATGCCAGGGAATGCAAGCTGGTGGAGAAATACCGCATCGAGGCGACCGGGGAACGCGCCAGGGGTGGCGGAGGCGGCGAGTATCCGCTGCAGGACGGGTTCGGATGGACCAATGGCGTTGCCAGTGCGCTGATGGCGCTGTATGGGGACATGCCGGCGACGTGCCTGAACGTCTAGCGTGGCTCGATCCCGACACCACGCGAGTCCGTGGAGGGGGCGGCATCTTTGGCGGGCAACTGCGGCTTGCCGAGAAACAAGCGCAGTGCCAGCCGCTGGATCCGGCCGCCGTATGGCGGGTGGAACAGCGCGATCGGGAACCAGCGGCGCTCGCTGAACACCGCCTTGGCGTGCGACAGTTCGCGGAAGCCTTCGGCGCCGTGGTAGTTGCCCATGCCCGACGTGCCGGTGCCGCCGAAGGGCAGGTCGTGGTTGACCACGTGCCAGCCCCAGTCATTGAGCGTGACGCCGCCGGCGTGGGTGCGCTCCAGCAGCGGACCGGTCTCGGCCTTGTCATGGCCGAAGTAGTAGAGCGCCAGCGGCCGCGTGCCGCGCTGCACGCAGGCGATGGCCTCGTCGAAGGTGCGGTAGGTCACGACCGGCAGGATCGGTCCGAAGATTTCCTCGCGCGCCAGGCGCATCTGCGGCGTGACGCCAAGCGCGACGTGCAGGGGCAGGCGCCGCCCGTCCGCCGGCATCGCCGCGGCGAGGACCCGCGCGCCCTGCGCGCGGGCATCGTCGAGCAGCGCCCGCTGGCGGGCCAGCGCGGCGTCGTGGATGACGGCGGTGTAGTCGTCGCTGTTCTGGGGGTGCATGCGGGTCGCGGCGGCGAGCACCGCTTCGGCGAAAGCGGCGGCAAGCTCTTCCGGCACCAGCGCATAGTCGGGCGCGACGCAGATCTGCCCGCCGTTCAGGGTCTTGCCATGGGCGATGCGCGAGGCCGCTGTCGCCAGCGCCGCGCTGCGGGAAACGATTGCCGGCGACTTTCCGCCGAGTTCCAGCGTCACGGGCGTGAGGTTGTCGGCGGCGGCTCGCATGACGTGGCGGCCCACCTCGGGCGAGCCGGTGAAGACGATATGGTCGAACGGCAGGCTGGTGAAGGCGCGCGCCACCGCGGCATCGCCTTCGACCACGGCCACCTCGTCTGCATCGAAGGCTTCGGCCAGCAGCGCGCGCAGCGCGGCCGAGGTGTGCGGCGCGTATTCGGAGGTTTTCACCATGCAGCGGTTGCCGGCGGCCAGCGCCGTCGCCAGCGGGCCGAGCGCAAGGTAGACCGGAAAATTCCACGGCACCACGATGCCGACCACGCCCTTGGGCTGGTACATCACGCGCGCGCCGTTGCCGAGGAACAGCAGTTCGGTGTGTCGGCGCGACGGCTTCATCCAGCGCCGCAGGCCGCGCAGCAGGTGGTTGATATGCAGCACCGACGGCAGTACGTCGACCATCAGCGTCTCGGCGTCGGCGCGCGCGCTGAAGTCGCGGGCCGCGGCGGCGGCGAGTTGCTGGGCGTGGCCCCGAATTGCCTGGCGCAGGCGCTGTAGTGCGTTCCGGCGCTGGGCGAGGGAGGGGAAGGGCGACGCCATGAAGCCTGACCGCTGTCTTGCCAGCAGTGCGTCCAGGCATGCTGGTTGTGCTGCATTCACCATAGATAGATCCCCTTAAATTGTTCTGAACGGTCGGTACAATTTAAAGTTTGATGAAGGCGACGGCAGGCTGTCAAGGACCGCATGCCGCCGTAGAGTTAAACGCCAGAGTCGACGCTCAGCAATTCCTCAGTGCATACGTAACCATTGCGGTGCACGCATCACCTGGGCGCCCAGCTGTTGATAGCGCCTTCGACGTTCCGCCAACCTTGTCCTATAATCATTGACATCACAACGATTGATCGAGCAATCACATGATGCCCCAGCCACATAGCGACGAGGCCCCCGGCCAGGTCCTGCCGTTTCGCCAGTCCTTGCTGGCCATGCTCGGCGTGTCCTTTGTGGTGATGCTGGTGGCGCTGGACCAGACCGTGGTCGGTACCGCGCTGCCGACCGTCGTGGCGGAACTGCAAGGCTTCGAGTACTACGCCTGGGTGGCAACGGCGTACCTGCTGACGTCCGTCATCACCGTGCCCATCTTCGGCCGGCTGGGCGACTATTACGGACGCAAGCCCTTCGTGCTGGCGTCGATCGTGGTGTTCACCGTCGCGTCGGCGTTGTGCGGGCTCGCGGCGAGCATGCCGTTCCTGGTGCTGGCACGGGCGCTGCAGGGCATCGGCGGCGGCATGCTGGTGGGCACGGCCTTCGCCTGCATTGCCGACCTGTTTCCCGATTCGCATGTGCGGCTGCGCTGGCAGGTGATGCTGAGTGCGGCATTCGGTATCGCCAATGCCATCGGGCCGTCGCTGGGCGGCGTGCTGACCGAGTGGTACGGCTGGCGCGCGGTGTTCTATGTCAACCTGCCGGTCGGCGTGCTGGGCCTGTGGTTTGCCTGGCGCTACCTTCCGCACCTGCGCCAGCAGGCGCACAGCGGGCCGGTGCGCGTGGACTGGCTCGGAGCCTTCCTGATCGCCGTTGGCCTGGGCGCCATGCAGATAAGCGTCGAACTGCTGCCCGGGCGCGGCTTCGATGCCTTTACCGCGGGCCTGCTGGTGCTGTCGGCGCTCGCGATGGTGGCGCTGTGGCACTGGGAGCAGCGCTGCGCCAACCCGATCCTGCCCGTGGAGATGTTCCGCAACCCCGGGCTGGCACCGCTGTTCCAGCTGTCGGTGTTCGCCGGCTTCACGATGTTCGCCCTGCTGCTGTATGCGCCGTTGCTGTTCCAGGGCGGCTTTGGCCTGTCGCCGAAGGAAGCGGGGTTGCTGATCACGCCGCTGGTGGTCTGCATCACGGTCGGCAGCATCGTCAACGGCCGCGTCATCACCCGCATCCGCCGGCCCAACGCGATGCTGTATGCCGGCTTTGGCATGCTGGCGCTGGCCACGCTGGCCCTGTCGCAGGCCACGCGCGCGATGCCGCACGGGATGCTGCTCGCGATCATGCTGGTGGGCGGATTCGGGCTGGGCTTCATCATGCCGAACCTGATGGTGTTCGCGCAGCAGACCGCCGGGCGCGAGCACCTTGGCATTGCCACGGCGATGCTGCAATCGCTGCGCATGGTGGGTGGCATGGTCGGTACTGCGATCGTCGGCACGCTGGTCACGCGCAGCTATACCGGCAGCGTCGACCACGCCATGGCCGCCGCAGGCGCCAGCCAGTGGGCGGCGCGCCTGGGCGATCCGCAGGTGCTGATCGACAAGGTCTCGCAACTGGCGCTGCTCGGCGAACTGGGCCGGGCCGGGCACAATGGCGCCTTGCTGCTGGAGCAGGCGCGCATGTCGCTGGTCAGCGCGATCCATCTGGGCCTGCTGGCCGCCGGGATCGCCGCTGCGGTGGGCGTCTGGTGCGCGCACCGGGTGCCGCCGGTCAGGCTGGTGCGCACCGCGGAGCCGGCGATGGCGGCGGAGTGAGCGCATGCCGGATGCGGCGCTTGCGCCTGTGATGGCGCCTGTGTATCCCTGAGGAGAATGGATGGAACTGGAGCGACAAAGCGTGGCCGTACTGCAGCAGTTCGGACGCACCTATCGCGCGTATGCGGCTGCATTCGAGCAGTGCATCGGCCTGCCGCTGGCGCGCTGGCGGATCCTGCATGCGCTGCACCTGCAGGAGGATGCCATCGCGCAGCGGGCACTGGCCGACCGCGTCGGCATGGATCCGGGCGCGCTGACCCGCCAGCTCAAGGCCATGCAGGAACTTGGCTGGGTAGAGCGAACCACGTCGGAGCGCGACAACCGCGTGACCCATGTCACGCTGTCGCACGCGGGGCAGCAGCTGGTGGCGCGCGTGATGCCGCTGCGCTCTGCTTTTCTGCAGGATGTGCTGACCGAGGTCTCGGCCTCGACCATGCAAGACCTGTCGCGCGGGCTGGCGCAGCTGGAGACCGGCATTGCGCATGCACTGGCGCGGCTGGAGCAGCCGGACGCCGTGGCCTGATTGTCGGGCAATGTCTGGCGCCGGCCAGTCAGCCGCCGGACAGCAGCATGCCGTTGAGGGCAGCGAATTCGAACAGCTCGCGGTCGTTGGTGACCCCGAGCTTGTGCATGGCACAGTTCTTCTGGCGGCTGATGGTCTTGACGCTGCGGCACAGCAGGACCGCTATTTCGCTGACGGAGCGCCCGGCCAGGTACATCCGCAGCACTTCCATTTCACGCGCCGACAGCCGCTCGGCGCCGCCATGGCTTGCCGCCGGATTGCCGGGATCGGCCTGGGACAGGATCTCCATGGCCGACTTGCCGATGTAGCGGAAGCCGCGTTGGATGCGGCTGATCATGGTGACCAGTTCCGGCAGCGGGGCGTCTTTCAGCAGCAGGCCATGCACCTGCGTATCGAGGATGGAGCGCAGCACCAGCGGATTGGTGATCATGGTCAGTACGGTCACGGCCAGCGTCGGATGGCGCCGGCGCAGTGCGTTCAGCATGCGCAGTCCGTCGCCGCTGCCCTCCAGCTGCGAGGGCATGTGGTAGTCGGTGACGACGACATCGGGCCGCAGGGTCGCGACGCTGTTCAGCAATGCCGTTGCGCTGGTCACTGTGCCGCAGATTTCCCATCCGGTCTGGGTGTGCAGGCGGTCGGCAACGGCCGCGCTGACCACCGGATGGTCATCGGCAAGCAGGATCCTCAATGCCATCGGGTCTCCTCGGTCCAGATTCGTGCTGGGCGCCATGCCGCGCCGCGCTCGAGAAAACGCCGCACGTCGGCCGACGTGCGGCGAAATGGCGACGCCAGACAAGTTGACGCCAGACAACTGCATGCATCGCCGCAGGCCGGGCCAAACGGGAGAGGGCCGGCGCGCTGCGATGCATGGGCAGGATACGGGCTATGCCCCCGCGAGAAAGTAGGAGAATTCGCAAAGCGCTGCCGCCACCGTGTCGCAGGATAGAAAAAGGCGCTGGCCCCTGACGGTGACCAGCGCCGATGGCGCATCGGAAGCGTTGAAGGATCGGCTACTGGAGCGCTGTTGCCGTTGCGCGAGTCAGGCGAGCGCCTCGGCCTGAGCATTGGCGGGCCGCATGCTGCGGCGGCCGTCGATGGCCTTGAGCGGATCGCGCAGCACCGCGCTGCCGACTTCCATGATGTCGCGCAGCACCGCTTTGTCGTGGCTGCGCTCCGGCCCCCAGAAATGGAGGGCGGCCCATTCGGGAAAACTGCTCGGCGGTGCCAGCAGCCGCGTCTTGCGCTCGCGCGTGACCAGCGGCACGTTGAAGTCGAGCACGGGGCAGATGCCGCCGGCGGCATGCAGCAGCGTGATCTGCGTATGCCAGGAAGGCACCACGGTCTCGCGGTGACCGGGTGTGCCGGCCTGCCGGCTCAGGAAGGCGCGCAGCGGACTGCCGGCTTCGCAATCTTCCTGCAGCAGGATCCAGTCCGTTTCACCTTCGTCGTGGCTGCCTTCGCGGGCGGCGCTGACGAGGCGGCGCGGCGTGGCCATGATGTTCTGCTGCCGCACGCGTTCGGGGTCGTGCCCGCCGTCGACGACAAACGCGCAATCCAGTTCGCCGCTATCCAGTTGGCTGGCAAGCGCGGCATCGGCGATGACGGGGCGCGTGATGAAACTGTCCTGAGGGAACTGCTCGCACAGCGTGGTCAGGATCTCCGTAATGACCGGGTCGCCGATCGACGACGAGAAACCGATGGAAATGCGCCTGCCGTCCGCGTGGCGCTGGCTGATGCCCGCTTCGCCCGGGCGCACCAGCTGGTTCCACTTGGCCAGGATCTGGCGCGCGGTCTGCTCCAGGCGCAAGGCGTGGGGCGTCGGTTCGAGCATGCCATTGCGCTTGACGAACAGCGGATCGCCCGTGATTTCGCGCAAGCGTGTCAGGCTGTAAGCGACGGTGGGCACGCGTCCCTGGGTACAGGCGGCGACCGCGTTGAGGTCGCGATACTCCATCACCAGGACGAAGACATGTAATAGCTTGGTGCTGACGTGACGCATTCTGGCTTCTCCCGATGCATGACTCTTTTTTTTTTGGTTTTTTGTCTGTCCGATGCGTACAACGCCGCGCGCAATGGAGCGCGCGGCAAAGCACGAAACGTGCTTATCCGACGGGGCGGCAATCTGCCGCCCATACTGCAAAGCCAGCTTGGAAAATGGCGCCCGTCGCTGTCAGCGCGGCAGACCGGCTCGGCCCGTGCCGTCCGGACAGGACACTTTGGATGACCATGCACGACTCCTAATTTTCCGACTTGCGTCGACAAATTGGCGCAGTGACTCCTCGATCCTTCAGGCCTGATATTTGCCGGCAACGTAGGGGCCGCGCACCGGTTCTCTTCACGGTGGCTGCGGGCTGCCGGGCCGCTTCCTGCTTGCGCCGCGTGGCGCATTGCGAAAGCGTGCGAAATTTAGTTGTGCCGAGGAATCTTAATACATGGTCTGCAAAAGTCCTAGAAACTTGATTTGTTGACAGACTTCTAATTTCGCTTTCATCGCCCTTATCCGGTGCGCTTACCCCGGGTTCCAGCCGCCGCCGGCGCAAGGCGGCGCGCGGTTTGACATGGCTTGCCAGGCCATTGCCACAATGCTGAAACAAAGTGGACTCCAAATTGGCTTAACAAAATATGGCCGTCGACAGCGGCCTCGCCGGCACGGCGGCACAGCCGGTGCGGCCACGGCAAGGCTTGCGGATCTTCTGAAAGACGAGGTGCCGGAAACGCGCGCGCGCCTGCTGCCAGGTGGCTTGCGCCGGCCATTTCCGCGGCGCCGCGAGCCAGTCCGCTCAGATAATTTTCTTAACTCGCCTTGCGAAGACACTGAATTGCCTTTTAGCGCGGCAGTGGGCTAACGTACGCCCAGAGTCGGCACGGTTGGCGGCACGGCCCGCGTTGCCCGCGCCAGCGCCGGCGCCGTTGTGGAGCGGAGAGATTCGTGAACAGACGGTATTCGGAAGAGCAGATCCGCAGCTACCTGGCCGAAGCGGCCAGCGGCGTGCCGGTGCGCGAGCTGTGCGCGCGCTATGGCTTCAGCGATGCCTCGTTCTATGGATGGCGCGCGCGCTACGGGGACCAAAGCCAGAACGATGCCCGCGACGGGCGCAAGCTGCGCGAACTGCAAGAGGAGAATGCGCGGCTCAAGAGTATGCTTGCGGACGCACTGCTCAAGCTTGAGCTGCTGCGCAACCGTACCGGCCGCCGCCAGGGCAACGGCAAGGATCGCTGAAGGCACGGCTGGTTTTCTGCAACGCAATGCCGCGTACCATGGCTGCCGCCATGTGCTGCGCAGGCCCTGGAGTACTGGTTTTGAAGAAGTTTGTTTGCAAGTGCGGCCTGCTGACGGCCGCCATGGTGGTCATTTCCCTGCACGCCACATCGTGGGCAGCGAGTCCTGCCGCATCCGCAGCCGCCGCCGCCGGCGGTACGCCGATGGTGGCGCCGCCGCCGCCGCGGATGCTGGACGAGGGCACCGCCGTGGTCGAAGGCCCCGGTGGCACATTGTCCGCATCGCAGCGTCAGCACTGCCAGGCCTTGCTGGACCAGGTCAATGCGCTGCCGAAGGGTCCCCAGTGGTCAGAAGGCCAGTCGTCAGTGACCACAGCGGACGGCCGCACGCATCCGACACTGGAACGCCAGCCGGATCGCAAGCGGCTGGAAGAGGCGTATCGGCAGGAGTGCACGCAGCAACGTCGCTGAGTGCGCAACCCGGGGCTGGACGCTGGCCAGCCGCTGCGGGGCTTTCATCGATCCCACGGCAACCAGCAGCACGCGCTCGCGCTCGGCATTGCATGACCGTCAGCGCGGCGGCTCAGGCCGCAGGCGCATGCCGGGAGGCGCCGGGGGTGGGGGTCGTCGCGGCTACGCCACAGACGGCATGGAAAAGGCATAGCGAACAGGCTGGGGCGCCGTGATCCGGCATGGCCATCCTGGCGCGAGGGCAATCGACAAGCCAGTATAAAGCGACGACATCGCCGGTCAACTTGCGCGATCTTCATTCTTTCGATCCAAGTGTTCAATATTTTCGCCATGTCAGGCGAGGCCAGAACCGGACCGTGCAGTAGTCTGTGTGCCATATCCGCCTCACGGCCCGTCCATCGCGGTGTGGTATGCTGCAACGCACAACAAAGGCACCCCGGGGGAGATTCCGTCATATGAGCAGGAGTCCTCATGACCAAGAGCCTAGCCGCTGACTGGCACGCACAACTCCGGCGCCTGAGCCGGGTGCAGGCCCGAACTGAAACGCAGGTGAAGTCCTGGCTGCAACGCCTGGATTCACTGAACCCGCTGACACCGTCACGTTCGCAGGACGCGCCGGCCCGGCCACGACGCTCGGCTGTTGCGCCCCTGACGACGCACGCCACGCCGCTCGCGAGGTCACCCGCGAGGTCGCCCGCCATCTCACCCATCGCGCCGGATGAACTTCCCGGTATTTGGCAGGCACACCGGCTGCGCCTGGCGGCGCTGCCCGGCGAACTGGTGCCGCAGCTGTCCTATCACCTCTATATCCCGTCCAAACGCCACCGCGGCCCATTGCCGGTGGTGGTGCTGCTGCATGGTTGCCGGCAGACGCCCGATGCCATCAGCGCCGGCACGCGCATGAACGCGCTGGCCGAACAGGAAGGTTTTATCGTCGCTTACCCGCAACAGCCGCTGCGGCGGCAGGTCCAGCGCTGCTGGCAGTGGTTCGACCTGAGCGCCGCGGAAGGCGGGCGCGAGGCGCAGGCCCTGGCGGCACTGCTCGATGCGCTGGCCGCGCGCCACGATGTGCGCGAGCGCGAGATCTACCTGGCCGGCATGTCCGCCGGTGCGGCCATGGCCGCGGTGGTGGCGCTGCGCTACCCCGGCAAGGTGGCGGCGGTGGCCATGCATTCCGGTGTCGTGATCGGCGCTGCCGATACGCCGCACGCCGGCCTGCACGCCATGCGGCACGGCGCCACGGCCGAGCCGGCGTGGCTGCTCGACGCCGCCGGCGTCACGCCAGGCGGGCCCGAGATGCCGGCGCTGGTGATCCACGGCCTCGCCGACGATGCGGTGCATCCGGTCAACGGCAGGCTGCTGGCGCGCCAGTTTCTCGCGTACAACGAGTTGGAAGACCGGCTTGCTGCTATTCCGGACGCAGCGCCGGACGCGGCGCCGGGTGAAGAACCCGGCCGTTGCCGCGAATACCGCTTCGGCCGCTGGAGCCGCGACCTGGTCGCGCTGGTGGAGGTGGAAGGACTGGACCACGCCTGGAGCGGCGGCGACGCCAGCTACGGCTTCCACAGCGACATCGGCCCCGATGCCAGCGCGATGATGTGGGATTTCCTGCGGCAGCACCGGCGTTGAGCCGCGACCGCGCGCGCATGACGCGCGCATGAAAAAGGGAGGGCAACTGCCCTCCCTTCCATTGCGTATGAGGCCAACGCGCTTCAGCCGCGCGAGCGGTCCTTGACGAACAGCGCCGTCACCATGCCCAGCACGCACAGTGCGACCACGTAGTGCGCGGGTGCCAGCTTGTCCTGCTTGAGCATCAGCGTGACGATCATTGGCGTCAGGCCGCCAAAGATGGCGTACGCCACGTTATACGAGAACGACAGGCCCGAGAATCGCACCTGCGCCGGGAACGCATTGACCAGCACGAACGGCACCGCGCCGATGGTGCCAACCAGGAAGCCCGCCAGCGCATACAGCGGCAGCAGCAGGTCCGGACGGGTGAAGATGGTGGTGTAGAAGGCGTAGGCGGCGACCGCCAGCAGCAATCCGCCGAAGAACAGCGTGCGGCGCGCGCCGATGCGGTCGGCCAGCGCGCCCGACACCACGCAGCCAAGAGTCAGGCATAGCGTGGCGACGCTGTTGGCCACCAGCGCGGTGCGCGCATCGAACCCGTACAGCTTCTGCAGGAAGGTTGGCGTCATCAGGATCACCACGACGATGCCGGCCGACAGCATCCAGGTCAGCAGCATCGACACCGCCACGCTGCCGCCGTGGTCGCGCACCACCGACTTGAGCGGCATTTCCGCCGCCAGCGCCTTGCGCTGCTGCAGCTCGGCAAAGACCGGTGTCTCATGCAGCCAGCGGCGCAGGTACATCGAGGCAATGCCGAACACGCCCCCGATCAGGAATGGCACGCGCCAGCCGTAGTCGGCCAGCTCGGCCGGGGTGAAGACACTGTTGATGCCCGTGGCTACCAGCGAACCCAGCAGGATCCCGGCGGTCAGCCCCGCGGTCAGCGTGCCGCAGGCGTAGCCGACGTGGCGCGCCGGCACATGCTCCGACACGAACACCCAGGCGCCGGGCACTTCGCCGCCGACCGCCGCGCCTTGCAGGATGCGCAGCACCAGCAGCAGCACCGGCGCGGCCAGGCCGATCGAGGCGTAGGTCGGCAGCAGGCCCATCAGCAGCGTCGGCACCGACATCAGCAGGATCGACAGCGTGAACATCTTCTTGCGGCCAAGCAGGTCGCCGAAGTGCGCCATGATGATGCCGCCCAGCGGACGCGCCAGGTAGCCGGCGGCGAAGATGCCGAAGGTCTGCAGCTGGCGCAGCCAGTCCGGCACGGACGGCGGGAAGAACAGCTGGCCGATCACCGTCGCGAAAAAGACGAAGATGATGAAATCGTAGAACTCGAGCGCGCCGCCCAAGGCGGCAAGGGAGAGGGTCTTGTAATCCTGGCCGGTCAGGGCGCGCGCACGGAACTGTGTTGCGCCCGCGCCGGTTGCGGTACTGGTGGTGCTGGACATGAATGGACTCGCATGGAAGAGATCGCATGCGAAGCGCGCAACACGGAATACGTGGAGGATTTGGCCGGAGGATACAGCGCGGGTGAGGCAGGCACGTTGTGGCGGGTAAGCCGCAGGCTTGCGACGAAACGCTTCGCAAAGGCCGTAAAGATACCAGATCGTCAATTCTGGCGTTGACTGCGCAATTCTGATGTCTTTGCTTTGTCTGAATCCGTTGCCATAATGACGACAAAAAAGTGAAATCCGGGGCACAAACAAGCATGCCACGCCGGAATACGGGGTCAGATCTTCTGAGACGACATGGAATTCAAGCAATCCATTCAGGCAGTGGCTGCGACGCCGCGCGGCCGGCTTGCGACCCGCGTTGCCGGCGGCGTGGCTGCCGCGCTCGCGGTGTTCGGGCTGGCGGGCTATTTCGGCGGACCGCCGCTGCTCAAATACCTGATCGAAAAGAACGCGACAGAAGCACTGGGGCGCAAGGTCACGCTGGGCAAGGCGCATGTGCGGCCGTTCGAACTGGCCGCCACGCTGTCTGACCTGACGATCTACGAGCGCGACGGCAAGACCCCTGCGCTGACGCTGGGCGAGGCCGAGGCCAATACTTCGCTGGCATCGCTGTGGCACCTGGCCCCGGTGGTGGACAACCTGCACGTCGACCGCCTTGCCGTGCGCGTGGCGCGCGGCGCCGACGGCCGCATGAGCTTTGCCGATGTCCAGGAAAAGGTCGCGGCAATGCCGCCCAAGCCGGCCGATGCCAAGCCGGCGCGCTTCTCGGTCAACAATATTGCCGTGACCGGCAGCAGCTTCAGCTATGACGACAGGCTGCTCGACACCAGCCTGCGCGTCGACCACCTGACGCTGACGCTGCCGTTCCTGTCCAACCTGCCGCATGACGTCGAGATCGTGACGCGGCCGACGCTGAGCGCGCAGGTCAACGGCACGCCGCTGGCGCTCGACGGCGAGGTGCTGCCCTTCGCCGATTCGCGCCAGACCCGGCTTAATGTCAACTTCGACGGGCTCGACGTGACGCGCTTCATGGCCTTCGCGCCGCCGCTGCGCGATGCCGAGGTCAAGTCCGGCAAGCTCGATACGCGCCTGACGGTGGCGTTCCGCCAGCAGAAGGACACGCAGGAAATGCTGCTGATCGGCACCGCCGCGCTGCGCGATGCGGATATCCGCACGCGCGCGGGCCAGCCGCTGGTGAAGAGCGGCCGGCTGGCGCTGGACATCGCCCGGCTCGAGCCGCTGGCGCACCGGGCCCAGCTGCGCAGCGTGGAAATAGAAGGGCTGGGCGTGCAGGCCGTGCGGCGCGCCGACGGCACGCTGAACCTGGCGACGGCGTTCCTGCCGCAGGGGGCAAGCAAATCGACCGACGGCGTGGCGCCGGCTCCGGCTCCGGCAGCGTCCGCGCCCGCCGCGCCGCCTTCCGCTTCCTCCGCGCAAGCTGCCCCGGCCGCCCCGGCGCCCAAGGACCAGCCCTGGCGCTATGCGGTCGACCGCATCGTGGTGAAGCAGGCCAACCTCGGGTTTGAGGACGCGCTGGCGCCCTCAGGCCCGGGCAAGCTCTCGCTCGGCCCGCTCGACGCCGAGGTCAAGGGTTTTGCCGGCACCGAAGGCGACAAGCCGGCGCGTATCGACGCCACCCTGACCGTGGCCGACGGCCAGACGCTGCACCATACCGGCGACCTGCTGCTGCGCGATGGCACGCTGGCTGGCACGCTGGAAACCACGGGGCTGCGGCCGCAAGGCTTTGCCGCGTGGTGGCCGCGCGAACTGCGTAGCCAGTTCGGCGAGACTGCGGTCAATGCCGAACTGCACTACCGCATGTCGTGGGCGGCGCCGCAGTTCCAGTTCGTACTGGAAAAGTCCCGGCTGGAACTGGCGCCGCTCTATGTCGCCACGCGCGATCCGGTGGTGGTGCCGGCCGCCCCCGCCGCTAGCGCCGCCACGGCGAACGCCGCGAAGGAAGCGGCGACGCAGGCTCCGGCGCGCGCGAGCCGCCGTGCGCGCGAACGCGCCGAGGCCGACCGTGCCGGCGCAAACCTGCCGCTGCTGCGCGCCGAGAAGCTGGTACTCGATGATATCCAGCTAGACCTCGCGCGACAGACCTTTGCGACCAGCCAGGTGACGCTGGCGCAGCCGCAGATCTCGGCCACGCGCGACCACAGCGGCCAACTGCTCGAAATGGCGCGGCTGTGGGCCAGCGAATCGGCGCAGCAGGCTCGCGCCACGCCGCGCAAGGCACCGGCCCCCGCCGCGAATGCCACGAACTCCACGAATGGCGCCAATGGCGCCAATGGCAAGAACGGCAGTGCCGCCGCAGGTGTCTGGCAAGCCAGGATCGGCAAGATCGCCCTCGACGGCGGCAGCGCGCGCGTGGCCGACTACCAGCCGGCCCAAGCCAACCGCGGCCGCCCGGTGATCCACGAGTTCCGCAATATCGAGCTCGGCACCGGCGCCATTGTTTGGCCACTGACGCCGGCGGCGGTGCCGGTGAAGCTGCATGCCGAAGCCGGCCGGCGCGGCGTGATCGGCATCGACGGCACCGTATTGCCCGCCATGCCGGCGAGCCGCCTGCAGCTGGACCTGCGCCAGGTGGAAATGGGGCCGCTGCAGCCGTACCTGGCCGACCGCCTCAACGCGGCATTGCGCAGCGGCACGCTGACCGTCAAGGGCAAGCTCAATGTCGATGCCCCCACCGGCAAGCCGATCGCCGCGCAGTTTGCGGGCAACGTGCTGGCCGGCAACGTGCGCACGGTCGACCGCGTCAGCGGTGAAGATTTCCTGCGCTGGCGCTCGCTTGCGTTGTCAGGCATCGACTTCGCGATGGACGAGAGCAAGGGGCCGATGCGCGTCAGCCTGGGCAATATCGCGCTGTCCGATTTCTACGCGCGCGTGATCCTGAACGCCAACGGCCGCCTGAACCTGCAGGACGTGCTGGCCGCCGGCGCGGCCAAGGGCGAGGCGGCGCCGTCCACCAGCCTGACGCAGGCCAACCCGGCCTCGGCGCCGGCAGCGCCGCCGGTGCAGGCCGGCGACACGCGCACCGCGCAGGTCGAGCAGAAGCCGGGCGGGCCCAAGCCGCAGATCCGCATCGGCGGCGTGTCGGTGAGCCAGGGCAACATCAATTTCTCGGATTTCTTCGTCAAGCCCAACTACACCGCCAACCTGACCGGCATGAAGGGTTCAGTGTCCAAGGTGTCATCCGGCGATCCCGCGCCTGCCGACCTGGTGCTCGACGGCCGCATCGACGATGACGCGCCGGTCACCATCAGCGGCAAGATCAATCCGCTGGGCGAGCAGCTGTTCCTCGACATCGCCGCCAAGGCATCGGGGGTCGAGCTGACGCGGCTGACGCCGTACGCGGCCAAGTACGCCGGCTACCCGATCACCAAGGGCAAGCTGACCGTCGATGTCGCCTACAAGATCGAGAATGGCAAGCTGGATGCGCGCAACCACCTGTTCCTCGACCAGCTTACCTTCGGCGAGCGCGTCGACAGCCCGGACGCGACCAAGCTGCCGGTGCTGCTGGCGGTGTCGCTGCTGAAGGACCGAAATGGCGTGATCGACGTGAACCTGCCAGTCTCGGGCTCGCTGTCGGACCCGGAGTTCAGCATCGGCGGCGTGATCGTGCGCGTGATCGTCAATCTGCTGACCAAGGCGATCACTTCGCCATTCTCGCTGATCGCCTCGGCCTTCGGCGGCAGTGGCGGCGAAGAACTCGGTTATGTCGAATTCGCGCCCGGCACGTCGACGCTGACGCCGGCGGCGAAGGAGAAGATCGGCAAGCTCGGCCAGGCGCTCAATGACCGGCCTTCGCTGCGGCTGGAAATCAGCGGCCGCATCGACCCGGCCACCGACGAGGCTGGCGCGCGCCGCGCGTGGCTGGATGCGCGCGTGGCCGAACAGAAGCGGCGCGACCTGCGCAACAGCGCGCAGGCCGGCACCGAGGCCGGCGATGACGAGTCGGGCGAGCAGGGCGCCGAAATCAAGGTGTCGAAGCAGGAATACCCGAAGTACCTCGAAGAGGTCTACAAGCGCACCTCGATGAAGAAGCCGCGCAATTTCGTCGGCTTTGCCAAGTCGTTGCCGCCGGAGGAAATGGAGAAGCTGCTGATGGCCAACGCCACTGTCTCCGAGGCCGACCTGAAGCGTCTTGCCGAGCAGCGCGCGCTGGTGGTCAAGCAGTCGCTGGAGCGCGAGGGCAAGGTGCCCGAGAGCCGTCTGTTCCTGACCGCGCCCAGGCTCACGGCCGAGGGAATCAAGGACAAGGGGGCGCCGAACCGGGTGGATTTCTCGATCCGGCAGTAGCCGGAGCGGCCGGCGGCGCCGTCACGGCGCCGCCGGCAAAAGACGGTATGATTCGGCCCGGACAATCTGTCATGACCGAATCTGGAGAATGTTTTGCAGGATCAACTTGAAGCGGCCGTTGCCTACAAGACCTGGGTGTGCGTGATCTGCGGCTGGGTCTACGACGAAGAACAAGGCTTGCCCGAAGACGGCATCGCCCCCGGCACGCGCTGGGAAGACATCCCCGACGACTGGCGCTGCCCGGAATGCGACGTCGGCAAGGGCGAGTTCGCGATGATCGAGCTGTAATGCAAGCGGCGCTTTGCAGCGCCGTCATGCCTTACTAGCCATGCCGCCGCAACGGCGGCCGGCACAGACTGGCGTGTTGCCGTTGCGCCGTGCAACGCCGGTAGCGCATCCGATACGGGTGAACGCAACGCCACAGGGCGCGCAGCACGGTAACAAGCAGCAGCGCCGCCATAGTGGCGGCCAGCAGGCCGATCGACATGGCGGCCTCCCCTTTCCCGGATCGTAGGGATCGTTTGGATCGTTGCCAGCCCGGCCTCCCGGGCCGGGATCAGATCAGCATCGGCAGCGCTTCCAGCACCAGCACCGCGACCAGCGCGCCGATCAGCGCCCCCAGGGTCCGGCAACTGATACGCAGGTACTTGGCGGTCACCGGTATCGAACCCATGGCGATCACGCCCACCAGCGCCATCGGAATCAGGAATACAAGATCATGCGCGGTGAAGTGCATGGCGGTCTCCTGTCTCTCTCTTTTGTGATTCCAGTATAGGCAGTGTGTGCCGCGCGCACGGCAGCGCGCATCGGGATTGTCCCGTAGGGCGCACAGCGGGCGCGGGCCACAGGTATCGCCAGCCGCACTCCTGCTCAGCAGGCGTTGCGCCACGCACGCACCCGACGTGTTTTTCGCCATGCGGGCAGCCTCATGGGAACCGCGTGTCCTATGCTGATCAGAGATGCGGGACCCGATGCCTTCCATGTCGAACGTCCCGCCGATTCGAGAGAGAGATGGAGGTGGCTATGGAACTTCACATGCGATCGCACCATTACGTGCGTCGCCTGCCTGACTGGACCGCGGCAGCGGTGTCGGGGCTGGCTGCGGGCGCGCTGCTGCTGGTGCTGGAACTGTTCTGGTCGTCGATGGTGTCGGGCGTCAATCCGTGGGTGGCCACACGCATGATCGCGGCGATCGTGATGGGCCCGGACGAGCTGCAGACATCGCTGTTCAGCATTGCCACGGTGACCGCGGCACTGGTGATCCACTTTATCCTGGGCGCGATACTCGGCATGATCCTGGCAGCGATCATCGCGCCGTTCACGCTGGACTCGAGCCTCGGCATGGCAATGCTTGCCGGCGCCGTGTTCGGGCTGGTCGTCTACTTCTTCAATTTCTATGTGATGACGCGCGCGTTCCCCTG
This sequence comes from Cupriavidus consociatus, assembly GCF_017814975.1. Lineage (GTDB taxonomy): Bacteria > Pseudomonadota > Gammaproteobacteria > Burkholderiales > Burkholderiaceae > Cupriavidus > Cupriavidus consociatus. Next base: position 45,526 of record NZ_JAGIQA010000004.1, on the reverse strand, counting down.
GTTTGTCGAGGTGCGTGGCTGGCATACGTTCATCGGCCACCTGATCTTCGGCATGACGGCGGCAGCGTGCTACTGGAAGCTGGAAAGCAAGGACGTGTCGCACTGAGGTGACGCATTTAGATTTAGCCGCAGCGCTCAGCGGCCGAATCGAGGTTTTTTTAACCCGGGGATCGTGCCCGAACGGCACGGCAAGACGCATGCACGTTTCCAGCGCGCTTTGGCCGCTACGCGGATCCGCGCGCGAACATGGCGGCGGCAGGGAACCGAGGGTTCCTTGCCGCCGCTTTTTCTCGGCGGGCCGCTTGTGCATGGCGGCACGCATTGGCCCGCCATGTCGCCTTGCAGTGACCTGACGGCATGCACTAGTCTTATCTAACCTGCGTGACTTCCGCATCCCTCGCCGCGCGCGAGGAGGAGGGTGGTTATGGCGTTGGCCATTGCACTCGTCGTCATCGTCGTCGCTTCGGTGCTCTTCCATTTCCTGAGCCCGTGGTGGGCGACCCCGCTGGCGTCCAACTGGAAGCAGATGGACGACACGCTGACCATTACCCTCGTCATCACCGGGATATTCTTCGTCGTCATCAACCTGTTCGTCGGCTACATCGTCTGGCGCTACCGGCACAATGCGCCGCATCCCAATGGCGGTACCGGCCACCGCGCCGCTTATGAGCCCGAAAACCCCAAGCTCGAGTGGTGGCTGATCGGCGGCACGACGCTTGGCGTGGTGGCGTTGCTGGCGCCGGGCCTGTTCGTCTACGCCGACTATGTGCGCCCGCCGCGCGAGGCGATGGTGCTGGAGGTGGTTGGCCAGCAATGGTCGTGGGCGTTCCGCTTTCCCGGCAAGAGCGGCGAGCTGGGTGCCACCGACCCGCGCTTCATCACCGGTGCCAATCCGCTGGGACTTGACCCGGACGACCCGCGCGGACAGGACAACATCGTCATCGTGGGGCCGGAGGTACACCTGCCGCTGAACAAGCCGGTGAAAGTGCTGCTGCGCTCCAAGGACGTGCTGCATGACTTCTACGTGCCGCAGTTCCGCGCGCGCATGAACATGGTGCCGGGCATGGTGACGTCGTTCTGGTTCACACCGACGCAAACGGGACGCTTTGAAGTCCTGTGCGCGCAGTTGTGCGGCGTGGGGCACTACAACATGCGCGGCATCGTGGTGGTGGACGAACCCGCCGCGTACGAAGCCTGGCTGGCGAAGCAGCAGACCTTTGCGATGGCGCTGGCGAAGGCCGCGGCCCCGCCGGCGGCGATGGCCGCCGCAGCGCCGGGCGCCGCCGGCGACGCCGGCATGGTGGAAAAGGGCCGCGCGCTGGCGCAAAGCAAGGGCTGCACCGCGTGCCACAGCATCGACGGCAATCCCAGCGTGGGCCCGACCTGGAAGGGCCTGTACGGCAAGACCGAGTCCTTTGCCGACGGCAGCAGCGCGCCGGTCGACGACGCCTTCCTGCACAAGGAGATCACGGACCCGCAAGCGCGCCTAGTGAAGGGCTTCGGTCCGGTGATGCCCAAGCTGCCGATGAGCGAGGACGAGACCACTGCGCTGATTGCATATATCAAGTCGGCAGGGACCACCGGTGCCCCTGCACCGGAGGCCGCGGCGCCAGGCGCGCCCGCTGCCGCCACCAGTGCCGCCACGACCGCAGCAGCCGGCACGGCCGCGCCCGCGCCATCCCCTGGCGCTGCCTCAGGCACCTATACGACCTCGACCGCGGTGGCCGTGCCGCCTGGCGCGGCGCCCGCGCCGCCACGCAAGTGAGGAGACCCGCATGGCTTACGCCGACGATGCCGCCCATCACGCGCCGCAGAGCTTCTGGACCCGCTATGTCTGGAGCCAGGACCACAAGGTGATCGCCGTGCAGTACACCATCGTGGCGATCGTGGTCGGGCTGGTGGGCGTGGCGTTGTCCAACCTGATGCGGATGCAGCTGGGTTTCCCGGGGCGCTTCGAGTTTATCGACGTCAACCGCTACTACCAGTTCGTCACCATGCACGGAATGATCATGGTGATCTACCTGCTGACCGCGCTGTTCCTGGGCGGTTTCGGCAACTACCTGATCCCGCTGATGGTAGGCGCGCGCGACATGGTGTTTCCCTTCCTCAACATGCTCAGCTTCTGGGTCTACCTGCTGTCGGTGATCGTGCTGCTGGCCAGTTTCTTCGTGCCGGGCGGGCCCACCGGCGCGGGCTGGACGCTGTACCCGCCGCAGGCCATCCTGCCCGGCACGCCGGGGCATGACTGGGGCATCATCCTGATGCTGGTGTCGCTGGCGATCTTTATCGTCGCGGCGACGATGGGCGGCCTGAACTACGTCACCACCGTGCTGCAGGCACGCACCGAGGGCATGACGCTGCTGCGCATGCCGCTGTCGGTGTGGGGCATCTTCATGGCCACCATCCTGGCGCTGCTGGCGTTCCCGGCGCTGTTCGTGTCCGCGGTGATGATGCTGCTGGACAAGACCCTGGGCACCAGCTTTTTCATGCCCGCGATGGTGTCGATGGGCCAGCAGCTCAACTACAAGGGCGGCAGCCCGCTGCTGTTCCAGCACCTGTTCTGGTTCTTCGGCCACCCCGAGGTGTATATCGTCGCGCTGCCGGCCTTCGGCATCGTCTCCGACCTGGTCAGCGTGCATGCGCGCAAGAGCATCTTCGGCTATCGCACCATGGTGTGGGCGATCCTGGCGATCGGCGTGCTGTCGGTGGTGGTGTGGGCGCACCATATGTTCGTCAGCGGCATGAATCCGTACTTCGGCTTCTTCTTTGCCACCACCACGCTGATCATCGCCGTGCCCACCGCGATCAAGGTCTACAACTGGGTCATCACGCTATGGCGCGGCGACATCCATTTCTCGGTGCCGATGCTGTTCGCGATCGCATTCATCAGCACCTTTGTCATCGGCGGGCTGACCGGGCTGTTCCTGGGCAATGTCAGCGTGGATATCCCGCTGTCGAACACGTACTTCGTGGTGGCGCACTTTCACATGGTGATGGGCGTGTCGCCGATCCTGGTGGTGTTCGGCGGCATCTACCACTGGTATCCCAAGGTGACGGGCCGCATGCTCAATGACACCATGGGCCGCGTGCATTTCTGGATCACCTTCATCGGCACCTACGCCATCTTCTTCCCGATGCACTATCTCGGCGTGCTGGGCATGCCCCGGCGCTACTACGCATGGGAGAACTATGCCTTCATCCCCGAATCCGCGCATGTGATGAACATGTACATCTCGGTGGCGGCCTTCGTGGTCGCCACGGCACAGCTGCTCTTTGTCTATAACCTGGTGTGGAGCCTGCGCCGTGGCCAGAAGACCGACGGCAACCCGTGGCGCGCGGCCTCGCTGGAGTGGCAGACGCCGCAGACGCCGCCGGTGCACGGCAACTGGGGCCCGCACCTGCCGGTGGTGTACCGCTGGGCCTATGCCTACAGCGTGCCGGGTGCGCCGGAGGACTTCATCGCGCAGAACGCGCCGCCCGAAGCGGGCGGGTCGGAGCCTGAACCCCACGCCAGACGCGGAGCCGTAGCATGAACGCCGACGCCGTCTACAAGGTCAGCCGCGACGACTTCGGCGGCAATCCCTCCGGCGAGAATGCCGCGCACCGCCACCCGCAGCGGCGGTCGCCGGCAAGCATCGGCCTGTGGGTGTTCATGGGCGTGGTCACATCGCTGTTTGCGCTGTTCCTGACCGCTTATGCGCTGCGCATGGACAGCCCGGACTGGCACCGCATCGCGCTGCCGTGGCAGGTGTGGCTGTCCACGGCACTGCTGGCCGCCGGCAGCGTGGCGATGGAGGTGGCGTCGCGCGCGGCGCGCCGCGGCAGCATGGGCGTGGCCCGGCTGGCGCTGCGGCTGGGCGGCCTCGGCGCGGCCGCCTTCGTGGTTTCGCAGCTGTGGGCATGGCAGGCGCTGGGCGCGATGCAGGTCATGCCGGCGGGCAATCCCGCGGGCAGCTTCTTCTACCTGCTGACGGCCATGCACGGCCTGCACGTGCTGGGCGGGCTTGTGGGCTGGGGCTTCGCGGTTGCCGCGCGCGGCAGTGGCGAAAGGGCCGTGCTGCGCATGCGGCTGTGCGCACGTTACTGGCATTTCCTGCTGGCGGTATGGGTGGTGCTGCTGGCGGCGCTGGGCTGGCTCACGCCCGAGCTGGTGCGCTATCTCTGCGGCACGGCCTAGACGGGCACGCACGCAGAAGAGGAGGTGAGCGGCATGTCAACGCAACTGTCTTCACCATCGGCCACGCCTCCTGCGGCCTCGCCGCCAGGCGGCATGCGCGGCCTGCTGGCGGACTGGTCGTCGGACCAGCAGGCCTTCAAGGTGTCGTGGGGCAAGACCATGATGTGGATCTTCCTGCTGTCCGACACCTTTGTCTTCAGCTGCTTCCTGACCGGCTATATGTCGGTGCGCATGGCGACCACGGTGCCGTGGCCGAATCCCAGCGAGGTGTTCGCGCTGCACGTAGGCGGCGCCGATATTCCGTTGCTGCTGATTGCCATCATGACCTTCGTGCTGATTACCAGCAGCGGCACCATGGCGATGGCGGTCAACTTCGCCTACCGGCGCGCGCGCCGGGAATGCGCGCTGCTGATGCTGGTGACCGCGCTGTTCGGCATGCTGTTCGTCGGCATGCAGGCGTTCGAATGGACCAAGCTGATCGTCGACGAGGGCGTGCGGCCATGGAGCAACCCGATGGGCGCGGCGCAGTTCGGCTCGACTTTCTTCATGATCACCGGCTTTCACGGCCTGCACGTGTCGTGCGGCGTGATCTACCTGCTGGTGGTGGCCACGCGTGTACTGCGCGGGCGCTACGAAGCCACCGGCAACTACCAGATCGTCGAGATCGCCGGGTTGTACTGGCACTTCGTTGACCTGGTCTGGGTATTCATCTTTGCGTTGTTCTATCTCTGGTGAGGGCGGCCATGGCATCGACTCCCGCATCCCCCGCAGGCTCTACGACGCCCACGCCGCCGGCCGCGCACGAGCCCGGCCATGCCGGCGCGCATAGCGGCCAGCAGCATCCCATCGGGCTGTACCTGAAGATCTGGCTGTTGCTGTTCGTGCTGTCGACGCTGTCCTACCTGGTCGACTATTTCCATGTCACCGGCTACCTGCGCTGGACGCTGATCCTGGTGTTCATGGCGCTGAAGGCGGGGCTGATCGTGGCGGTGTTCATGCATATGGCATGGGAACGCATGGCGCTGATCTGCGCCATCCTGGTCCCGCCGCTGTGCCTGCTGGTGCTGGTCTGGCTGATGGCGGAAGAAGCGAACTATACGTTCCTGACGCGCGGCATCTTCTTCCGCTGACGGGGAGGGCGCCGCCGGCTCCCGGGAGGAAGCCGGCGGCAGGCCGCCTCAGTGGCTGTTGCCGCCGTGCTGTTACCGCCCTTTGGCTTCAGACCTGGGTGATGAACTTGGTCACCAGGTAGCCGTCGAACGTCTCCAGGCCACCCTCGCTGCCGATGCCCGAGTCCTTGATGCCGCCGAACGGCGTCTCGGCCAGCGCCATGCCGAAGTGGTTGATGTTGACCATGCCCGCTTCCAGCCCGTTGGAAACCTCAGTCGCCGTCTTCAGCGAATTGGTGAACACATAGGAGGCCAGGCCGAAGGGCAGGCTGTTGGCGCGGCGCAGCACCTCGGCGGTGTCCTTGAAGCGCGTGACCGGCGCCACCGGGCCGAACGGCTCGTCGGTCATCAGGCGCGAATCGTCGGGCAGGTCGGTCACCACGGTCGGCGCGAAGAAATAGCCCTTGTCGTTGCCGAGGGCGCTGATGCGCGAGCCACCGGCCACCACCTTGCCGCCGCGCTGGCTGGCATCGTCCAGGAACTGCTCCATCGACAGCACGCGGCGTTCATGCGCCAGCGGGCCCATCTGGGTGCCGTCGTCCAGGCCGTTGCCGACCTTGATCGAGCCGATCACCTCGGTGAAGCGCGCCAGGAACTTGTCATAGGCTTTTTCCTGGACGTAGAAGCGCGTCGGCGACACGCACACCTGGCCGGCATTGCGCAGCTTGAAGCGCGCCAGCATCTCGGCGGCGGGCTCGATGTCGGCGTCGTCGAACACCAGCACCGGCGAATGTCCGCCCAGTTCCATGGTCACGCGCTTCATGTGCGCGCCGGCCAGCGCTGCCAGCTGCTTGCCCACCGGCACCGAGCCGGTGAACGAGATCTTGCGCACGATCGGCGATTCGATCAGGTAGGTCGATACTTCGCTGGGCACGCCCCAGACGATGTTCAGGACCCCCGGCGGCAGGCCGGCGTCATGGAACAGCTGGGCCAGCGCCACCACCGCGCTGGGCGAGTCCTCCGGACCCTTCAGGATCAGCGTGCAGCCCGCGCCTACCGCGGCGACGATCTTGCGGATCGCCTGGTTGAACGGAAAGTTCCACGGCGTAAACGCGGCGCAGACCCCGATCGGTTCGCGCACCACAATCTGCCGCACATTGGGCTGGCGCGGCGGAATCACGCGGCCGTAGATGCGCCGGCATTCCTCGGCGTGCCAGTCGGCATGCTCGGCGCAGACCATGATCTCGCCGATGGCTTCGGCCAGCGGCTTGCCCTGGTCCAGCGTGATATTGCGGCCGATCTCCTTCGCGCGCTCGCGGGCCAGCTCGCCCACGCGGCGCAGGATCTTGCCGCGTTCCAGCGGCGAGGACTTCTTCCACGTCTCGAACGCGCGCTGCGCCGCGGCGAGCGCGCGGTCCAGGTCGGCGCGGCTTGCGTGCGGCAGCTTGCCCAGCACTTCCTCGGTGGCCGGATTGATGACGTCCTGCTCGCGCCTGTCGCCTCCCTTGATGAATTCACCGTCGATATAGAGGGCGAGATCCTGGTACATGCGTGTTCTCCTTGGTGGCGTTCGATGGGCGAAGGTCAAGGCCGCGGCGGCGGGCAATCCCGCGGCCGCGGCCGTCAGTGAAAAACGCAAGCTTACCGCGACTGCGGCGATCATGCAGTGGACGCTGCGCCCGGGAGCGGGCGCAGCAGGGACGAAAGTGCGGCACCCGTCCTTCGCCAACGCCAAGGAGGATGCGGGCTGGAACGGGCCGCGCCCGCGGTCCTCAGGCCAGGTCGCGCGGGCGGGCCGCCGCGGGGGCGCCGGTGCGGGTGGCTTCCACCACCAGGATCACCAGCAGCGTGATCAGCGTCAGGCCGAACACCGCATAGCCGATGCTGTCGCCCTCGATGGCGAACAGGCTGGGCGCATAGGTGGGGCTGGTGCAGACCATGGTGCCGGCGGACATGCCGGTGTAGTGCATGCCGCAGACCGCCACGCCCATCACCACCGCCGCGGCCAGCTGCTTGCCGCGCGTCTTCACCGTGGTGGCCAGCCACAGCGCCACCACCGACACCACGACGGCAATCACCGCCGACAGTGCGATCACGCCCAGGTCCCAGTCGAAGCGCGTATTGGAGCGAATCGCCGCCATGCCGGTGTAGTGCATCGCCACCACGCCCAGCCCGGTCAGCACGCCGCCCTTCACCACATTGTCGGTGCGGCTGCCGCGCGGGCGCGAGGCCAGCGCCAGGCCGGCGCCGACCAGCAGCATGACCGCGGCCAGCGAAGCCAGCGTCATGAACAGGCCGAACTCGCGGTGCGTCGGCGTCTGGTACGCGACCATGCCGATAAAATGCATCGACCAGACCGCACCGCCACCCAGCGCCACGCTGGCGCACAGCAGCCGGTCAACATCAAGCCGCCCGTCGGGCAGCCGTATGCGCCGCGACCAGCGCAGGCCCACGTAGGCACCGCAAACCGAGATCAGGAACGACAGGACCACCATGGGCCAGTCATAGGCGAACGGCACCACGGTGCCGGGAACGGGCTGGAAACCGACAAACATGACCCTATCTCCTCGAAGGTACCGCGACTGAGAGCGCGCGTACGCCGGTACGCGCGGTTTGCTGCCGGACTGACTTGCGGGAGAGAAAACTGCCGGCGGCGCATGCAGCCTCTATGGGCCGATCCGTGACGCGCCAGCAAGGCGCACCGCCTGCGCGAGGCGCTGCCCCGCGCCGAGTATGCGGCAGCGACCGTCGCACCGGAATAACTCATTCAGGTAGAAGTGCAGGGCTGCGCGTTTCGGCACGCGCTTGTGACACCTGCTTCGCGGCGATAGACTGCCCGGATTGCCAGCCGCTCCGCTCCTACCCTATCGCCGGTGCCCGTGCGCAGCGCATGCTGCTTGCCGCACCGCGCCAGACCTCATGAAGCCAGACGCCAGACTGACCACAGGCCCGATCGGCCGCACGCTGCTGCTGTTCTCGCTGCCGGTGCTCGGCAGCAATATCCTGCAATCGCTGAACGCCTCGATCAACTCGGTCTGGGTCGGGCGCTTCCTCGGCGAAGCCGCGCTGACGGCGACCTCCAACGCCAACATCATCCTGTTCTTCCTGCTGGGCGTGGTGTTCGGCATCAGCATGGCCAACACCATCATGATCGGCCAGGCCGTGGGCGCGCGCGACCTGGACGAGGCGCGGCGCGTGGTCGGGACCAGCACTACGTTCTTCGTGGCGCTGTCGGTGCTGGCATCGGTGCTCGGCTTTGCCTATACGCCCGACATCCTGGCGGCGATGCATACGCCGGAAGATGCCGCGCCGCTCGCGGTGAGCTACCTGCGCATCATCTTCCTCGCGCTGCCGTTCATGTACTTCTACAACTTCGTGATGATGACTCTGCGCGGCGCGGGGGATTCGCGTACGCCGTTCTGGTTCATGTTGTTGTCGGTGGTGCTGGACGTGGCGCTTAACCCGGTGCTGATCTTCGGTGCCGGACCGCTGCCGGCGATGGGGATTGCCGGGTCGGCGCTGGCGACGCTGATTGCGCAGCTGGCCAGCCTGGCGGCGATGATGGTGCTGCTCTATCGGCGTCGCCATTTCCTGCTGCTGCACCGCGGCCAGCTTGCGCTGCTGCGCCCGGATCCGGCGATCCTGCGTGCGCTGGCATTGAAGGGATTGCCGATGGGTTTGCAGATGGTGGTGATCTCGTCGTCGGCGATCGTGATGATGGCGCTGGTCAATGCTTATGGCTCGCAGACGACAGCGGCCTATGGGGTGGCGTCGCAGCTATGGACGTATGTGCAGATGCCGGCGTTGGCGGTGGGCGCCAGCGTGTCGTCCATGGTCGCGCAGAACGTCGGGGCCGGGCTGTGGCAACGGGTGTCGCGTATCACGCGCGTGGGGCTGCTTTTCAATGTTGCGATGACGGGAGCGCTGGTCGGATTGATTTACCTGTTCAACCGGAATTCGCTCGGCATCTTTCTTGGCGGCGACAGCGTCGCGATTGGCATCGCCCAGCATATCAATGTAGTGGTGCTGTGGTCGTTCATTCTGTTTGGCTTCACGATCGTGATCTTTGGTACGGTGCGTGCTACGGGCGCGGTAATGGCGCCACTGGTGATTTTGTTCTTGTCGATGTGGGCGATCAGGTTGCCGTTTGCCTGGCTGCTTGGCGAGCGTATCGGCGCGGATGCGATCTGGTGGAGCTTTCCTGTGGGTTCGTTAGTGTCGTTGGTGCTGGCGGTGGGGTATTACCAATCGGGCGGCTGGCGGCGTAGCCATATTCTTCCTGCTGGTGGGCATCCTGGGGAGGCGGTGGGGCAGGCGCCGGATACGAGTATGGGGACGCCTTGTGAGGATGTTGTTGAGCAGGTTCGGTGAGGTTTTTTTTAGTTCTGTGCTGCGGCTGGACCTATCCGCATATCAAATATCCGGCAGATGCCAAGCCGCAGCGCCAAGGAAAATAATCCCCCTGAAAGCCATTCGAAAGATCAACCTGTCATCCTGCCACCGCTGGCACTCCCTCCCAGCACACGCGCTCGCACAATCTAGCGCGTCTTAACGGCCGCGCCTTGCCCTGATGCAAGCGCGCGCGCCGTCTTATTCGGCAGGCCAAAAGTATCCTCATACCGCCTGCGCCGGCCACCATTTCCCCTACAAAAAGCAACGCGAACAAATACATCACATCGTGATGTATTCAACAACTTATTCCATCAAAAAACCCCTTATTTCAAGGTGCATCGGTAAATACCCGTAAACCAGGACAAATGAAAGGGCGCTGAAAGATCACCTCTTTAAGGTTCGTTCCAACGGTCGGGAACCATGCCCCTGGCATGCCGCGTTGCGCCAGAGCCCGCGCACGTCCCCTCCACGCATTTCATGAACTTTGAGGAGAATCGTTTTGCGCATACGCAGCCAAAAGGACTTTGCCTCCGGCCTGATGTTTATCCTGGTCGGTCTGGGCTTTTCCTGGGTCGCACGCGGCTATTCCATGGGAACGGCGGCGAAGATGGGACCCGGATATTTCCCCTTCCTGCTGGGCCTGGTGCTCGCCGTGCTGGGCGCGGTCGTGCTGCTGGGCTCGCTCTCGTCCAGGGGCGAGGAAGACCACCTTGCCCGCTGGGACCTGAAGACCCTGCTGTGGATCCTGGGTTCGGTCGTGCTGTTCGGCCTGCTGCTCAAGCCGCTCGGCATGGTGCTGTCGGTATTCGTGCTGGTGCTGGTGTCCTCGATGGCGAGCCACGAGTTCAGCTGGAAGGGCGCGTTGCTTAACGGCGTAGTGCTGGTGCTGATCAGCCTCGGTGCCTTCGTCTATGGCATCAACCTGCAGATGCCGGTTTGGCCGGCTTTCCTGGCCACCTGAGGAGTCGCACACCATGGAATTGTTTGACCATCTTGCGCTGGGCTTTTCCACGGCCTTGTCGCTGCAGAACCTGGCCTACGCCTTCCTCGGCTGCGTGCTGGGTACCCTGATCGGCGTGCTGCCGGGCCTGGGGCCGCTGGCCACCATCGCCATGCTGCTGCCGATCACCTACACGCTGCCGCCGGTGGCCGCGCTGATCATGCTGGCCGGCATCTACTACGGCGCGCAGTACGGCGGTTCGACCACCGCCATCCTGGTGAACCTGCCGGGCGAATCGTCGTCGGTGGTGACAACCATTGATGGCTACCAGATGGCAAGACGAGGGCGAGCGGGCGTGGCACTGGCCACCGCCGGGCTGGGTTCGTTCTTCGCCGGTTGCGTTGCCACGCTGATCCTGGCCGCGTTTGCCACGCCGTTGTCGGAAATCGCGTTCAAGTTCGGTCCCGCCGAGTACTTCTCGCTGATGGTGCTGGGCCTGATCGGTGCCGTGGTGCTGGCGTCGGGCTCGCTGCCCAAGGCGATCTCGATGATCGTGCTGGGCCTGCTGCTGGGCCTGATCGGCACCGACGTGAATTCGGGCGCCGCACGCTTCTCGTTCGACGTGCCGGAACTGACGGACGGTATCGACTTCGTGGCTCTGGCCATGGGCATGTTCGGCTTCGCGGAAATCATTGCCAACCTGGAGCAGAAGGAAGCCCGCGAGACCTTCACCAACAAGGTCACCAACCTGTTCCCGACGAGGGACGACTTCAGGCGCATGATTCCCGCGGTGCTGCGCGGCACGGCGCTGGGCTCGGCGCTGGGCATCCTGCCGGGCGGCGGTGCGGCGCTGGCATCGTTCGCGGCCTACTCGCTGGAGAAGAAGACCTCCAGGTTTGCGCACGAGTTCGGCAAGGGCGCGATCGAAGGCGTGGCGGGTCCGGAATCGGCCAACAATGCCGCGGCGCAGACCTCGTTCATCCCGCTGCTGACGCTGGGCATTCCGCCCAATGCGGTGATGGCGCTGATGGTTGGCGCAATGACGATCCACAACATCCAGCCCGGTCCGCAGGTGATGACCAGCAACCCGTCGCTGTTCTGGGGCCTGATCGCCTCGATGTGGATCGGCAACCTGATGCTGATCATCCTGAACCTGCCGATGATCGGTATCTGGGTGAAGCTGCTGACCGTGCCGTATCGCTTCCTGTACCCGGCCATCCTGACGTTTTGCTGCATTGGCGTCTACTCGGTCAACAACCAGACCTTCGACGTGTTCATGGCTGCCGGCTTCGGCATCATCGGCTACCTGTTCCTGAAGCTCAAGTGCGAGCCCGCGCCGCTGCTGCTGGGCTTCGTGCTGGGGCCGATGATGGAGGAGAACTTCCGCCGCTCGCTGCTGCTGTCGCGTGGTGACTTCAGCGTGTTCGTGACGCGCCCGCTGTCGGTCGGCCTGCTGATCGCGGCTGCCGCACTGGTGGCGGTGGTGGCCCTGCCGTCGATCAAGGCCAAGCGCGAAGAGGCGTTCCAGGAAGAATAGCGCCGCACATGCTCCCCGGGAATGCGCCGTCGGAACGGTTCATCCCGGGCGGCGCATCACAACGCAAGCGTTTCGGGGTGCCTTTGTGCACCCCGTTCTTCATTGGCGCTGGCCGCGCGGCCCGCCATCACGACAAGAGAGTGCCCGACTGCGGCAGCAGTCATGGGCTGCGCATGATGATCATGTTTCCCGCACCATCGGGTGCGCCGACTGCGCCCATGAAACCGCCAACCCTTGACCGTTTCTTTTCACGTATCTACGTCCTCAAGCTCGTGCAGTCGAGTCCTTCGACGGTGCTGAGCCTGGTCGAACGCCTGCGCGAACGGGGCATCGACAAGAACATCCGCTCGCTGCGGCCGGTGTTGCGCAGCCTGATGATGGCGCGTGCCATTACCGCCGAGCTGGTCGAAGGCAGCGGCCGCGTGTACTGCATCACGGAGCGCGGGCGTGCCGAACTGGAGCAGTACATCTCGCACCTTGCGGTGCTGAAGGCTGAGTTGGCGCCGGACGAGAGCGAGCAGGCCTGAACGTCATTCCCTGGTGAAGATCTCCAGGAAATGCTTGCTCGGATCCTCGAAATAGATCCGGCGGCCGCCATCGTCGGTGCTGACCTCTTCTGGGCGGCGGCGGTATGGGTCAGCCCAGTACATCAGGTTGCGCGCACGTATGCGGGCAAAGCTCTGGTCGAACTCGGCGTCGCTGAGCAGGAAGGCATAGTGCTGCAGGGCAACATCGCCTTCGGCGTCCATGAAGTCCAGGGTGACGCTGTTGTCGAGCCGGACGGCGAGAAATGGCCCGAACGGCACTGCCGCGGGGCGCCCCAGAATCTCGCAGAGGAAGTCCGCCGACACCTTCTTGTCATGGGAAAACACGATGGTGTGATTGAGCTGGATAGCCATGTCCGCAATCTCCCAAAGCTGTGTGCAGGGACCAGCGCGTCGGCGTGCCGTGACGGATATGGACGCCACGCGCGTCCCACGTCGATAGCGTACAGGTTTTGGCGCCTCAATGTCGCCTGAAAAAAAACAGGCCGGTCCAATGGACCGGCCTGCGGCGCCTGTCCGTGCGCCTGGCACGACAGGATCATGCTTGTCGCGTTATTGCGATACCAGCTCCAGGCCGGCTTGCGACTCGTCATCGCCGCGTGCCACCAGCACCTTGATCTTGTTCGGCACGGTCGCGCCGATGCCGTCAGTCGGAATGGTGGAGATCAGCCAGTCGGCGTTGTTGGCCAGCGTCAGCGTGCCCGAATCAAAGATCACGGTCTTGGTGCCCGCAGTGGTAATACGCAGGCGATAGGTGCCGCCGTCCATGTCGACCGAGTCCGACCCGGAAGCCGGCGAGGCCTGCTTGTAGCCCACGTTGCTGAAGTTCGGGCCGACCGAATTGAGGTCGATCGCCGGCATGGTCAGATAGAAGTCGACGTTCTGCGCATTGAACGACGCATTCAGCGTGCGCACGCGCGCCTTGTTCGACAGCAGGCCCTTTTCGAACGGATCGTCGATCTGCAGCACTTCGGCGCCGGTCGAGCCCGGCAGTGCGACCACGGTGTACTTGTGGCCGGTGGCGGCCACAATGGTGGCGCGGCCGAGTTCGGTCTGCGTGCCGGTAGTGTTGAACGAGATCAGCTGGTTGCCGGTTTCGACGTTGAAGTAGGTCGAGACGAACTTGTACGGCTTGTTGGTGAAGCTGGTCAGCACGCCGTTCTGGCGGATGTCGACGTTGGGGCCGCCGGTGATCGCATGGATCGCGCGGATGCTCGGCTTGCTCAGGCCGATGCGATCGTCGATACCGTCATCGCCGCCGCCACAGGCCGACAGGACTGCCGTTGCGGCCAGCATGAGGCCGAGGATAAGACTGGTCTTGGATCGGAACATGGGTCACCTCTTACCGTTGGAATCAGAGACGAGCTGGCCCATGCCGCGGGCGGGGTTGCCGGTAGCGTGGCCAGTTGGCCGTCTGCACTGTGCAGGCGCGGCGAGCGCGCGTGCCATGGATGCAGCTGCCGTGATGCAACGATAGGTATGAAGGTAGGTAGGAGACAGGCGCGCGGCTCCGAATTCCCTGTCGGAGGAATCCCACAGGCACAGTGCCCACAATGCGTCCGAAATACGGCAACGCGTGACCGGGTATAGATTGGCGGCGGTTGGCCCGACGCGCCGACTTGTGCGGGCCAGCGGCAATTACTGTGTAACCGGTTGTTGCAACCGGTATGTCGCCGCCATTGACGCCGTCATTAAGGCAAAGGTTTTGGCGCGATCGGGCTCATCCCTGAGGCAGAGACATCATGACCTGGTTGCGCCCGTTGCGCTTGGCCTGGTACAGCCCCGCATCAGCGACTTCCACCAGCCGGCTCGACGGCTCGCCGGCCTGCGGCACCAGCAGCGCGCCGCCGATGCTGACGGTCACGCAGCGGCTGGTGGGCGAGCCGCTGTGGGCGATGGCAAGGTCCTGCACCGCGCGCCGCACTTTCTCGGCGAGCAGCCGCACGCCGCCGGGCGAGGTGCCCGGCAGCACCATCGCGAACTCTTCGCCGCCGAAGCGCGCGGGCAGGTCCGACGCTCGCGTGCAGTTGTCCTTGATTACCGCGGCCACGCGCCGCAGCACGTCGTCGCCGGCGACGTGGCCGTAGGTATCGTTGTAGGCCTTGAAGGCGTCGACATCGATCATCACCAGCGCCAGCTGCGTCTGCTCGCGCTGCGCGCGGCGCCATTCCGCGCCAAGGTATTCGTCGAAGTAGCGGCGGTTGGACAGCCCGGTGAGGCCGTCCGAGTTGGTCAGCCGCTGCAGTTCCAGGTTGGTCTCGAGCAGCTGCTGCTGGCTTTGCCGCAGCGCGCGGTAGGCTTCGTCGCGCTGCAGCAGGTTCAGGTACGAGCGCGAGTGGTAGCGGATGCGCGCGATCAGCTCGATGCTGTCGGGCAGCTTGACCAGGTAGTCATTGGCGCCGGCGCCGAAAGCCGCGCTCTTCATCGACGCCTCTTCCTTGGTCGACAGCACGATGATCGGGATATCGCGCGTGGCGGCGTTCTCGCGGTAATGGCGGACCAGCGTCAGGCCGTCGACGCCCGGCATGACCAGGTCCTGCAGGATCACCGTGGGTCTGGTGCGCTGCGCCACGGCGACGGCTTCGTCGGGCTGCGAGCAATAGTGGAAATCGATGTCGGGCTCGGTGGACAGCGCGCGGCGTACCGCTTCGCCGACCATGGCCTGGTCGTCCACCAGCAGCACCATGACCTGGTAGTCCGATGCGTTAGAGGCGAGGGCAGGGTGTTGCGAGTTCATGCTGTCATCCTGGGGTGTTGCGCTTCCGGGCCTGGCCCGGACGTGTTCTGCAGTATGGCGGTGCTCACGGCAGCGGTGCGGCCATGCCGGTGCGGCCGCATGCCTGCACCAGCCGTGGCGCGATGCGGTTCAGCGGCAGGATCTCGGCCGCCGCGCCGAGTGCGGCCGCCGCCTTCGGCATGCCGTACACGGCGCTGGTGGCGCGGTCTTGTGCGATGGTCAGGAAGCCGCGGTCGTGCATCGCCTTCAGGCCGAGCGCGCCGTCGCGGCCCATGCCGGTCAGCAGCACGCCGACCACGTCGCCGCGCCAGTGTTCGACCACGCTTTCAAAAAAAACATCGATGGAGGGCCGGTACAGGTAGTCGCACGGTTGTTCGGTATAGACCATGTGCGTCGGGCTGGCCAGGCGCAGGTGGTCATTGGTGCCGGCCAGCAGCACCGTGCCGGCCTGCGGCGTGTCGCCGGCGCGGGCGATGCGCACCGGCAGCGCGCATTGTCCGTCAAGCCATTCGGCCATGCCCGCGGCGAAGGCCTCGTCGACGTGTTGCACGGCCACTACCGCCGCGCCGAAGTCGGCCGGCAGCGCGCCCAGCAGTGCCGCCAGCGCAGCGGGGCCGCCGGCGGAGGCGCCGATCGCCACCAGGCGCGGCGCGGCCACGGCGCGCGGCGCGGCCCGCAGATTGTGCTGCGGGGCCACGCGGCCAGCCAGCAGCCGGCCGATATTGCGCATCTTGCGCAGCAGCGGGCCGGCAGCGAGCTGTGCGTCGGCTTCGGTCAGCGTGGGCGTATCGACCGCGTCGATGGCGCCGTATCCCATCGCGTCGAACACCTGCGCCGCATTGCGGCCGAGATCCATGGTGACCACCACGATCGCGCAGGGCGTGGCCGCCATGATCCGGCGTGTGGCTTCCACGCCGTCCATCACCGGCATCAGCAGATCCATCAGGATCAGGTCCGGCGTGCGGGCCGCGGCCATCTGCACGGCCTGTTCGCCGTCGACGGCGACCCAGGCGAGCTCGAAGGCCGGGTCCAGCGCGATGGCCCGGCGCAGCGCGGCGACGGCGAGCGGGGAGTCGTTGACGATGCCGACTTTCATGAACGTGCCTCACCGATCAGGTCCTGCACCGCGTCGAGCAGCGCGGCGTCGTGGAAACTGCCCTTCGCCAGATAATAGTCCGCGCCGGCTTCCAGGCCGCGCTGGCGGTCCTGCTCGCGGTCCTTGTACGAGACCACCATCACCGGCAGCTGGCGCAGCGCGGCGTCATGGCGGATCCGGCTCACCAGTTCGATGCCGTCCATGCGCGGCATGTCGATATCGGTGATGACCAGGTCGAAGGGCTCGGCGCGCAGCACGTTCCAGCCGTCCATGCCATCGACCGCCACCGCGACATCGTAGCCGCGACCGGCCAGCAGCTTGCGCTGCAGCTCGCGCACGGTGAGCGAATCGTCGACCACCAGCACGCGCCGCGCGCGCGACTGCACGCTGGCTTGGGCAGCGTGGCGCACGACTTCGATGCGGCCTTCGGAGACCAGCTTCTCGACCGAGCGCAGCAGGTCTTCCACGTCGAAGATCAGTACCGGCGTGCCGTCGTCTGTCAGGCTGCCGGCGGCGATGTCCTTCACCTTGCCCAGCGCGGCGGGCAGGGGCTGCACCACCAGCAGCCGCTCGCCCAGCATGCGGTCGACCGCGATGCCGTAGGTGCGCTCGCCCTCGCCGACGATGATCACCTGCACGTCGTTGTGCTCGTGCGCAAGGCTCTCCGGCCGCTGCATCACCTGCGCCGCGCTGACCAGGCCGATGGCGCGGCCCTCATGGCGGAAATGCTGGTGGCCTTCGGTCTGTTCGATCTGCGCGCGCGCGACCGCGGCGGCGCGCAGCACGTGTCCGAGCGGGAAGGCATAGGCCTCGCCCGCGACTTCCACCAGCAGCGTGCGCACCACCGACAGCGTCAGCGGCAGCTCGAGGTGGAAGTGCAGGCCCTGCCCGGGCTGCTGCGTCAGGCGCAGGTTGCCGCGCACGCGCCGCACCATTTCCTGGACCGCGTCCAGGCCTACGCCGCGCCCGGACACTTCCGACACCTTGTCGCGCAGGCTGAAGCCGGGCAGCAGCAGGAAGTCGAGCAGTTCCGCCTGCGACAACCGCCCCGCGGTCTCTTCCGAGGCCAGGTTGCGCCGCACGATCCCGCGCCGCAATGCGTCCAGGTTGACGCCGGCGCCGTCGTCGAAGATTTCGATCACCAGCCGGCCGGCGTTGTGGCGGGCCTGCAGCGTGACCCGGCCTTCGGCCGGCTTGCCCTGTGCCTGGCGCACCGCGGGCGGCTCGATGCCGTGGTCCACCGCGTTGCGCAGCAAGTGCGCGAGCGGGGCGTCGAGCGCTTCCAGGATGTCGCGGTCGACCTGCGTGCCGGCGCCGACCAGCTCCAGGTGCACGGACTTGCCGAGCGCGCGTCCCAGGTCGCGGACCATGCGCGCGTAGCCGGTCAGCCCATCCGCCAGCGGGCGCATGCGCGAGCCCAGCGCGCTGTCGTAGAGCCGGCGCGCCAGGCGCGTGGCGCGGTGGTCGTACTGGTCGAATTCATCAGCCCGCCGCGACAGCTCGCCATATCCGTCGTCGAGCAGTTGCCGCAATTCGGCCAGCGCCGTGCGCGCGCCGGCGTTGTCCGCGAGGGTATCCTGCAGCGCGTCCTGCAGCGCATCGGCGGCGCGCAGCGCGCGCGCCTGCTGGCGCCTGGCCTTCTGCAGCGACTGGCCGAATGGCCGCAGCCAGTGCGATTCGACCATGGCCTCGCCGGATAGGGCCAGCAACTGGTCGAGGGCATCGGCGTTGACGCGCAGCATGCGCTCCTGCGGCTCGCCGGAAACGGTTGGCTGTGGCCCCGCTGCCTGGGGCTGCGGGATGGGGGCGGCTGGCGCTGGTTGTACAGCAGGTGCATCGTCTGCCGGCCCTGTCGGGGGTGCGGCCAGCCGATGCGCGAGCGGATGCGCCGGCAAAGCCGCGGAGTGCGGCAAGGCCAGGTCGCCATCCAGCGTGCCCAGCCGCTGCACCACCGCATCGATCTCGGCGCGGCCGGCACCATCGGCCCAGCCTGGATCGCCGCCGGGCGGATGGCCGAGGCGCAGCAGCAGGTCGGTGCCCTGCAGCAGCGCATCGATATGCACGGCCGTCAGCGGCATGCCGCCTTGCGCGGCAACCAGGCAGTCTTCCATCGCGTGCGCCATGCGCACGCCGGCGTCGAGCCCGACGATGCGTGCCGCGCCCTTGAGCGAATGCGCCGCGCGCATGCACGCCTCCAGGTGCTCGGCGGCGGCCGGGTTGCGCTCCAGCGCCAGCAGTCCGGCGTTGAGGATTTCGGCCTGCGATTCGGCTTCGAGCGCGAACAGCTCGAGCAGCGAGGCGTCGCGCAACTGTTCGGGGTTCATGCCAGGCTCCGTGCCAGTGCCTGGCGCAGCAGGGCCGCGTCGAGCAGGCCGATGCTGCGGCCCTGGTCCATGAACAGCGCCTGCGTATAGCGTGCCGACGCGCGGCCCAGCGTGGCCGGCAGCGGCTGCAATGCGGCTCCGGGCATGCGCACCACGCCGGAAACTTCGGCCACCGGCAGCGCAAGCGCGGCGCGGCCCTGTCCCAGGATCAGGAAGCGGCTGCCATCCGCCTCGACGGCGTCGCCGCTGGCGGGCGGCGTGGGCGTGGAGCTGCCAGAGCCGAACAGCCGTGCCAGCGACAGGCACACCAGCAGGTTGCCGCGCACGGCCGCCAGGCCCAGCACGGCGGCATCGCGGCGGTGCGGCAGCGAATGCACCGGACACGGCGCAGTGACTTCGCCCAGTGCCGCGGTCGGCAACGCCAGCCATTCTTCGCCGATGCGGAAGACCAGGCAAGACAGCGCGGTCCCGTGCCCGGCATACGGGTCGTCTGCTTCCACGGCGAGGGTTGCCGCGTCGGGCAGTGCATCGGCGACCTGGTCCAGCTGCTGCGCATCCAGCAGCCTGGCCGCGGCCTGCGCGTACGTCGGACAGTTGCGGCAGTGCGCATGCTCGGCCAGCGCCGGGCAGGAGCCGTCGCCGCGCACGCCGATGCGGCGCCAGCAATCGTCCACCGCCACGGTGGCCGCGCAGGTTCCGCGGAAGATGCCTTGCGGTTCAGCCATGGTGCTTGCCGATGTGGCGCTGCGCGCGCTGGCGCAGGCGCATGGCGCCGTCGTGGTCGCCCTCTGTGTCGAGCAGCGCGGCCAGGTGGTACAGGCTTTCCTGGTGCGCCGGGTCCAGGTACAGCGCCTTGCGGTAGGCGGCATGCGCCTGCGCGGTGCGGCCGGCGGCGTCGTGCAACACGCCCTGCATGCACCAGGCACCGGCGGCGCCGGCATCGGCGCCGATACGGTCGAGCAGTGCCTGGCAGGCGGCGGCAGCGGCCTCCAGTTCGCCACGGTCGGCCATGCCGGCGATGCGGGCCAGTTCGCTGGCGTGCGCATGGCCGGGCATGACGGGAGCGGCCGGCGCGCCGGCCGCGGGGACTGGCCGCACGGGCATCGGCCTGGCCGGCACCGGCGAGCGCGGCAGGCGCGGCGGCGCAGCCATCCTTGCCACCTGCGGCGGGTGCGCGACAGCAGCCAGTGTGGCGCGCGGCGAGGGTTGGCGGAAGGCAAAGGTCAGCGGCAGGCCGAGCGGCACCAGCCCCTGTGCGCTCATCAGGCTGGCCTCGGCCGGGCCGACGAAAAGCAGGCCGTCGGCCATCGTCAGCCGCGCCAGCGTCTGCACCGCGCGCCGCTGGTCGGGCGCATCGAAATAGATCAGCAGGTTGCGGCAGAACACGAAATCATAGGGCGGTTCGCCGGCAAGCAGGTTGGGATCGACCAGGTTGCCCTGCAGCAGCCGCACCTGTGCACGCACACGCGGGTCCAGCGCGTAGCCGGCGGGGCCCGCGGTGAAATAGCGGTCGCGGAAATCCAGCGGGCCGCCGCGGAAGGCGTTGGCGCCATACGTGCCCTGGCGCGCGCGCGCCAGCGCACGGGCGCTGATGTCGACGGCGTCGATGCGGAAGCGCGCCGCCGGCACGCCCGCATCGAGCAGGGCCATGGCGATCGAATAGGGTTCTTCGCCGGTGGAGCAAGGCAGGCTCAGCACGCGCAGCATGCGCGTGCCGTCGGCCAAGGCGCGCTCGGCGGCAAAGCGGCCCAGCGCCAGCAGCGCTTCGCGATGCCGGAAGAACCAGGTCTCGGGCACCACCACTGCCTCGATCAGCGCCTGGAACTCGCCGGCGGTGCCGTGCAGCAGGTTCCAGTACGCCTGCGTATCCGCCGCCTGCACTGCCTCGCTGCGCTCGCGCACCGCGCGTTGCACCGCGCCGCTGCCAATGGCATCGGCATCCAGGCCGATGCGGGCCTTGAGCAGGGCCTCGATGTGCGTGGCAGTGCTCATGCTGGATCTCCGGACGTGTCGGCGAACAGCATCGCATGGATTTCGTCTGGCAGCAGGGCGTCGACGCGCACCCACTGCACCAGTCCGCGCGCGTCATGGCGCACCGGCCCCAGGTATCGCGGGCTGGCGCCCGCGATACCGCCATCGACGAAGGATTCGGCCGGGCAGCGCAGCATCTGCGTGGCGGACTCGAGCCGCAGGCCGAGCAGCCGCGGCGCCGCGGTGCCGCGATGGCGGTAATGGACCAGCACCGTGCGCGTGCTGGTGCGCAGCGCCGCCGGCACGCCGGTGGCCAGCGCAGGCAGGTCTATCACCGGCACCGGCTGGCCGCGGCGCTCCATCATGCCGGCCACCCAGGCGGGCGCGCCGGGCACCTGCTTCAGGCGCGTCAGCGGCAGCACCTCGGCGACCTCGGCCGCATCCAGGGCGTAGTGGTCGGCGCCAAGGCAGAACAGCAGGAAGAGCTTCATGGTCGCTAGGCGGGGGCTAGGCGGGCCGGCGCGGCCGCCTAGACCTTGAAGCGCGAAACGCCGCTGCGCAGGTCGTTGGCGACCAGCGTCAGCTCGTCGATGGCCTGGCCTGACTGGCGCAGCGATTCGACCGTCTGCTGGGCGGCTTCCGACAGCTGCATCAGCGCCTGGTTGATCTGCTCGGCGCCGCCGGCCTGCGCCTGCATGCCCTCGCTGACCATCACCACGCGCGGCGCCAGCGATTGCACCTGCGCGATGATCTGCGACAGCTGGTCGCCCACCTGCGTCACCTCCGACATGCCGCGGCGCACTTCCTCCGAGAACTTGTCCATGCCCATCACGCCGGCGGCAACGGCCGACTGGATCTCGCGCACCATCTGCTCGATGTCGTAGGTGGCCACTGCGGTCTGGTCGGCGAGGCGGCGGATCTCGGTGGCCACCACCGAGAAGCCGCGGCCGTACTCGCCGGCCTTCTCGGCTTCGATCGCGGCATTGAGCGACAGCAGGTTGGTCTGGTCGGCCACCTTGGCGATGGTGGTCACCACCTGATTGATATTGCCGGCCTTCTCGTTCAGCGTCGCGAGCTTGCCGTTGACCGAGCCGGCGGCTTCCATCACGTGCTGCATGGTGCCTTCCATGCGCGACAGGCCCACTTGTCCGGTGCCGGCCAGCCCGGCCGCCTGCTCGGCGGCGCTGGATACCTCATGGATGGTGCGCACCAGGTCGCGCGCAGTGGCCGAGATCTCGCGCGAGGTGGCGCCGATCTGCGTGGTGGTGGCGGCGGTCTCGGTGGCGGTAGCCTGCTGCTGGCGCGCGGTGGCGGCGATCTCGTTGACCGAGGTGGTGACCTGGATCGCGGTGCGCTGCGCCTGGCCCACCAGCGAGGTCAGCTCGCCGGTCATCTGGTTGAAGCCTTCCTCGACCTCGTGGAACTCGTCCTTGCGGCGCAGCGCCATGCGCAGGCGCAGGTCGCCGCCGCGGATGCCGGCGAGCAGGCCGACGATCGACTGCATCGGCACGGTGATCGCGCGCAGCAGCAGGTAGCCGCACACCACGGCCACCACCAACGCGGCGATCAGCGCGGCCTCGATGCCGATCTTGGCGGCGTTGACCGCGTCGTCGATGCCGCGCGCGGCGCGCGCATTGACCGCGCTGTTGTCGTCGACCAGGTGCTGGGCCGCCTTGCGCGCGGCGATCCAGCGATCGTGCACGGTGCCGCGCAGCGCCGCGACCGCGGCCGCGCCGTTCCAGTCGCCGGGCTGGGCCAGCACCTGCGCGGCCTGTTCATACTGGGCGCGCAGGTCGCGGTAAGCCTGGAACGCGACGCGGTCCTCGCTGCGCGTGATCGAGGACTCGTACTGCTGCTCCAGCTTGTCCAGGCGCGCCGCCGCGTCCTTGCCCTGCTCCTGGAAACCGCGGCGCTCGGCATCGTTCGAGGCATTGATGGTCTGCCAGGCAAGCACGTAGCGTTCGCCCCAGACCCCGCGGATACCGGTGCTGTAGTTCAGCCCGGGCAGCGCGTCATGCAGCATCAGCGCGGTTTCGCGCTCGATTGCATTCATCCGCGTATAGGCGACCACGCCCATCAGGGCCATGACCAGCAGGATCATGGAAAAGCTGGCCAGGATTCGGTGGCGGATGGTCCAAGCGTTCACGGTGAAGGTCCCGGTCATGTTCTTGTTCAGGAGGAGCAGCGGCGATGGGGCGCAAGACTACCCGGGGCGGCCGTTGCTCGCATCGCCGCGTCCAGGGCGGATCTCCGGCGGCGTGGCGGCTGGCACGGCCCTGGTGCGCGGTAGGGTACTGTAAGCCGGAAGCCGATTCAACGCGCAACAGCACGGCAGGCTCGCCAGCGTTGCATCGCCGCATTGGGCTTACGGCTGCCGGCGGGAACTTCTTGATTTTTTCCGAGTTTTCGTCACACTTGCTAAATTGCTAGCGGGTAACAATGTCGACAATTACAGATGGGGCAGGGATGGTGGCCAAGTCCGGCGCGAAGGCGGCTGGCGCCTCGCCAGGCTCGGATCTCGATCCGCTGACCGGCGTTGACAATCGCCAGGGGTTTCTGAAGCGGCTGGAGGCGCGCCTGCAGGCTGAGGCGGTGCCTCGCTGCGCGTTGCTGCTGATCGGCATCGACGATTTTCGTGCCTTCAATGATATGCACGGGCATGCAGAGGGCGACGTCATTCTGCAGCGTGTGGCCCGGCGCCTGCGCGATGCATCGCCGCGCGATGCCACCATTGGCCGAGTCGGCAGCGATGAGTTCGGCGTGCTGCTGCCTTCCATCTCCGATCCCACGCTGGTCCGGCACGTCGGCGCGGCGATCCTGTCAATGCTGTCTTCCCCGCATGAGCACGCCGGCCGCCGCCACCATGTGCTGGCCAGCATCGGCGCGTGCGTGATTCCCGCCGCCGGTGAACTGGGCTCCGACGTACTCGCCGCCGCCAGCCTGGCGCTGGCCCGTGCCAAGCACGATGGCGGCCGCACCATCCGCTTCTTCAAGCCGCAGATGCGCTCGGACGTGACCGCGCGCCTGTCGCTGGTCCAGGCCCTGCACGAAGCCTACGCGCAGCGCCAGTTCGAGCTGCTGTACCAGCCGCAGGTCGACCTGCGCGACGGCCGCATCCGCGGCGCCGAGGCGCTGATGCGCTGGCGTCATCCGACCCGCGGCCTGATCGTGCCGGCACTGTTTATCGACGCGCTGGCTGCCAGCAGCATTGCCAGCGACGTCGGCATGTGGCTGCTGCAGACCGCGTGCGCGCAGGCGCGCGCGTGGTCGTTGGCGTTTCCGCAGCCGCCGCGCGTCGCCATCAACCTGTTCGCCGCGCAACTGTCCGAAAGCCGCCTTCTGACCGAGGTGCGCCACGTGCTGCGCGCGCTGGAGCTGGCGCCGGATCGCCTGGAGATCGAGATCACCGAGACCATCGCGCTGCAGCAGGGCGACGAGGTTGCGGACCAGCTGCAGGCGCTGCGCCGCGACGGCGTGACGCTGACCTGCGACGATTTCGGCACCGGCTATGCCTCGCTGAGCTTCCTCAAGTCGTTCCCGGTCGACCGGCTCAAGATCGACCAGTCCTTTATCCGCAATGTCACCCAGGATCCGGTCGACGCCGCGATCGTGCGCTCGGTGATCAACGTGGGCAAGAGCCTGCGTATCGGCGTGGTCGCAGAGGGCGTCGAGACCACCGAGCAGCGGGACTTCCTGCTGGCCAACGACTGCCACGAGGCCCAGGGCTACCTGTACGGGCGGCCGATGCCGGCCGACCGGCTGACCGAACTGCTGCGCCAGCAGCAACGTGGGTAGCCGCCGCCCGGCCGCGCCCCCTCGCGGGGATTTGCCGGCCGGACTTGTCCAAGAGTTGTTTCCACCTTTGACGGCCGCCGCGCCGTTGCGCACCTCCTGGCGGGCGCCATCTGCCCGCCCGCCCGCGCCGCGCCTGCCTCGTGCCAGTTCGCCCCGCGCGCGCCCTTGCCGCATGGCGAAATACAAGCTTACAAAGTGCGACGGCCCGGCCATGCCGCCGGCGGTCCCGGCAATGTATGGTGACAATTGGATGGCGCGCCGCCATTGGCCTTCCCCCTGAGTCCATGCCAGATTCCGTTCTCCCCCAAGATCCCCGCCCGGCTGCTGGTCCCCGCCGGCTCGCCCTGACCGCGCTCGCCGCCGCGTCGGCCCTGGCAGTGGCGGCTGCTGCACTGGCCCAGGTGCCGGCGCCCGGCCAGCCCTACCTGGATGCGCCCATGGTCGATGCCCCGGTCGCGCAGGCCGACCCGTCCGCCCGCATCGCCACGCTCACCGCGGTCGACGGCAACCTGAGCTTTGCGCCGGCGGGCTCGGACCAGTGGGCAGCTACCGGCGTGAACCGCCCGGTCACTACCGGTGACCGCCTGTGGATGGATGCCGGCGGCCGCGCCGAGCTGCATGCCGGCACCGTCGCCATGCGCATGGGCGGCGCCACCGCGGCCAGCATCCTGAACCTGGACGACGACACCACGCAGGTCAAGCTGACGCAGGGCACGCTGCAGGTGCGCGTGCGCGCGCTGCCGCAGGACCAGACCGTCGAGATCGATACCCCCAACCTGGCCTTCGTGCCGCGCGAACCGGGCGACTACCGGCTTGACGTGGCCCCGGACGGCAGCACCACCACGGTGACGATGCGGCATGGCAGCGCCGTGGTCTATGGCGACAGCCGCTCGATCGAACTGCAGCGCGGCGATCGCATGCGCTTTGCCGGCACCGACCTGGCCGACGCCGGCGGCGGTCCCGTGGCCGAAGACAGCTTCGACCGCTGGACCGCGGCACGCGACGCGCGCGAAGACGCATCGCCGTCGGCGCGCTACTTGCCGCGCGAAATGCCCGGCTACGCGGCGCTGGACGACTACGGCGACTGGCAGGAAGAACCTGCCTACGGGGCGGTCTGGTTCCCGCGCGTCGTCAGCGCTGGCTGGGCACCCTACAGCGTCGGCCACTGGGCGTGGATCGCGCCGTGGGGCTGGACCTGGATCGACGATGCCCCATGGGGCTTCGCCCCGTCGCACTACGGGCGCTGGGCCTATGTGGGCACGCGCTGGGGCTGGGTGCCGGGTCCGCGGGTGCGGCCGTGCTACTCGCCGGCCGTGGTCGCCTTTGTCGGTGGCGGGGGTGGCGGACACGGCTGGAGCAGCGTGCACGTGGGCGGCGGTCCCGGCGTGGCGTGGTACCCGCTGGGTCCGCGCGACGCCTACCGGCCGGCGTACCGCGCCAGTCCCACCTATGTCGCGCGCATCAACCGCGTCACCGTCAACAACTTCGTGATGGGCGACCGGGGGCGGCCCGCGCCGTATGCCAACCGCAACGTGCCTGGCGCTATCACCGGCATGCCGGCGCGCAATTTCGTCGAGGGACGTCCGGTGCGCGGCATGCACCGGGCCGAATGGCGCAACCTGCCGGCCGGCGAGGCACGTGGTGGCCCGCCGGTGGCGCCGGTCAAGAGCAGCCTGGTCGGCGCCGCGCCCGTGCGGCAGCTGCCGCCGCAAGCGCGCCCCGGCTTCGAGCGCCAGGCGATCGCGGCGCACCCGCCGGGACGGCCGGCCACCGATGACCTGGCTCGACGCTTCGCCCGCGAGGGCGGTGTCGTCCCGGGGGCGGGCCCGGTATGGCGCGGCAGCTCTGAGCCACGGCCGGGACGCCCCGGGCGCCCGGGGCGCGAGGCGCAGACCATGCCGGACGTGCGCATGAGCCAGGCAGCCCTGGCCGCGCGCGAGCAGCAGCCGCGCGGCGGTCGCCCGGACCCGGCTCAGGGTCCGGACGGCTGGCGCGGCAATGGCCGTGGGCAGGGCTCGCGTCCCGACGACGGGCGCGGTTTTGCCGGCCAGCCCGATGCGCAACGCCAGGCGCAGGCCATGCAGCGCGAACAGCAGCAGGCGCGCGAACTGCAGCGGCAGCAACAGGAAACGATGGAGCGTCGCCAGCAAGAACAGTCGCGCCAGTGGCAGGGCCAGCAAGGCCGCGAACAGCAGCAGGCGCGCGAACTGCAGCGCCAGCAGCAGGAAGCGATGGAGCGCCGCCAGCAGGACCAGCAGCGGGACCAGCAGCGCGCGCAGCAACGCCAGTGGGCAGACGGGCAGGATCGCCCCGATCCGGCGCGGCAGTCGCAGGAAATGCAGCGCCAGCGCTTCGAGCAGCAACGCCAGATGCAGGAGGCGCAGCAGCGCCAGGCCCAGGACGCCCAGCAGCGCCAGATGCAGGAAGGCCGCCAGCGCCAGGCGCACGAGGCCCAGCGTCAGCAGATGGAGCAGCAGCGCCAGGCTCAGGACGCGCAACGCCAGCAGATGGAGCAGCAGCGGCAGGCGCACGACGCCCAGCGCCAGCAGATGGACCAGCAGCGCCAGGCCGCCGAGCAGCAGCGTCAGCAGGTGGAGCGTCAGCGCCAGATGGCCGAGCAGCAGCGGCAGGGACAGGAGATGCAGCGCCAGCGTTTCGAGCAGCAACGTCAGATGCAAGAGGCACAGCAGCGCCAGGCGCAGGAAGCCCAGCAGCGGCAGGCGCAGGCCGCCCAGCGTCAGCAGATGGAACAGCAGCGCCAGATGCAGGAACAGCACCGGCAGGCGCAGGAACAGCAGCGGCAGATGCAGGAGCAGCAACGCCAGCAGGCCATGCAGCGCCAGCAGGCAGAGCAGCAGCAACGCGCCGCGCAGGCGCAGCAGCGGCAGATGCAGGAGCAGCAGCGGGCAATGCAGGAGCAGCAGCGCCACCAGCAGGAGCAGCAGCAGCGTCAGATGCAGGACCGCCAGCGCCAGCAGATGGAGCAGCAGCGCCAGCAACAGCAGCGCGCCGAGCACGACCGTGGGCAGATGGAGGCACGTAACCGCGACGGCGACCGGCGCCAGTAGCCGCAACGCCCCCGATGGGCCGGCGCGCCGTGCTAGCATGAACGCCTGCCCAGCAGCGCCATCGCCCCATGACGACCCTCTACGCAACTTTAGGCGTGCAAGCCGACGCCACCCTTGACGAGATCAAGCTGGCGTACCGGCGCGCCGCCATGAAATGGCACCCGGACCGTAACCTCGGCCGCGAGGCCGAGGCGCATGCGGCCTTCCAGGAAATCCGCGACGCCTACGCGATCCTGTCTGACGCTGAACAGCGCCAGATCTACGACGAAGTATTCGAGCGCGAGATGCAGCGCTGGCAAGCGGAGCAGGAGGCACAGGAAGAGCAGGAACGCGCCGCCCAGCGCGAGGCTCAGCGCGCGGCGCAGGAACAGTACGAGAAGATGGTCACCATCGCCATGCGCTTTGCCGATGACGGCCACAACCGCGATGTCCTGTTTGGCGTGCTGCTCGGCCGGGATTGCGAGGCGGAGCTGGCGGCTCGCATTGCCGACAGCGTTTCGGCATTGCAGGCCTCGCGTCAGGCCAGTGCGGCTGCCGCGCAAGCGCCCCAGCCGGCAGCAGCGGCGGCAGCAGCGGCGTCAGGCCACGACACCCCCGAGCGCCACAGGCGCCATCCCGGCGCCTTCGATTCATTCTGGCACGGCCTGTTCGGCGTTCGCTCGTAGCCGCGCGCCGAAGGGCGTCATGGGCTCCAGCCAGGCATTGCCGACGCCTGCCGGATCCAGCTCCCCAGCTGTTCCTCGTCGATGTCGTCCTGCTCGTAAATATCGAGATAGCGGGTGTCCGCATCCTTGGACTCGCCGGGCGGCATGGGCTTCAGCGCTGCGCCGCGGAAGAACGCCACCTTGATGTATTTGGTGAAGCAATGGAAGCTGAGGAACCAGCCCTGGCCCTCGACGCCATAGAAGGGCGAGTTCCAGCGCACTGCCTTGCGCACCTCGGGGACATGGCGCACGATCAGCGCGTCGAGGCGGCGGCCGACATCGCTTTTCCAGCCCGGCATGGCGGCGATGTAGGCCTGCACCGGGGCATCGCCGTCCGCCTTGGCGATCTGGGGATTGCCACCGGAAAGCAAGCGGGGCTTTCCGGCGCTGTCCATGGCAGCGGCCTTGCGTGCGACTTTCGCCGTCTTCCCTGGTGTCTGGCTGGCCATCGGCTTTTCTCCAACTGAGACGCGTAAGCCGGATCCTATCGGTTGCCCGCCAAAAGAAAAAGCCCGGCAAGGCCGCGTGGCCCGCCGGGCTTTTCAGGCCAGCTTCTTTGGCCAGCCTGTCTGGATACCTTACTTGGCCAGCTCGGACAGGCGCACCTGCGAGATCTTGCCGTTCTGCACCCAGCCCACCACGGTATCGGCCATCGAGCCGCCCTTGGCGTCGATGCCGTCGACTTCGTTGGGATTGACTTCCCTGGCCAGCCCCTTCACCGCGTCGGGCATCTTGGCGCGGATCGCCGCGGCATCGCCGGTGGTGCCCGCCAGCTTCATGGCGCCGGCCAGCGCGTAGACCATGGTGTAGTTCAGCGACATCTCGGTGGTCGCATCGCGACCGTCATGCAGCTTTTTGTACTTGGCATTGAACGCCTGCGCCGCCGGGCGGTTGTCGTTGACCAGCGGCAGCACGCCGATCGAGCCCTCCAGCATCGACAGCCCGTTGGTGACCTTGGCCATCTCGTCCATCTTGGCCTGGTCCATCACGATAAAGCCGCCCTTGAAGCCCAGTTCGCGCGCCTGCTTGACCACCAGCGCGGTCGGCTCGGACGGGCCGCCGACGAACATCACGTCCGGCTTCTCGCTGATGGCGCGCGACACGCCGCTGTAGAAGTCGGTGGCCTTGGTGTACGACATCGGGTTGTTGGCCACCACCTTGCCGCCGGCCGATTCCCAGGCCGGCACGAAGGCCTGCACCCAGGCCTTGGCATAGTCGTGGTCGGCCGGCGTCAGCGCCACGTTCTTGCCATAGCGCTTCATCTGCGCCTTGATGAACGGCTCGATATAGCCGGTATAGGCCGGCGGGATGCGGATAGTCAGCTTGTTGCCGGCATCGGTGATGCGCGGCACGCTGGAATAGGCCATCACCAGGAATTTCTCCTGCTCGTTGAAGGCCTGCAGCGCGAAGATGCCGCCCGAATGCGGCACGAAGATCGCCGCAGTCTTGTGCTGCTGCACCAGCCGGCGGCCGTTGATGGCGGCTTCGGCGGGCGAGTACTTGTCGTCCAGCGCGACCACTTCCAGCTTGACCTTCTTGCCCTTGACTTCCAGCCCGGCGGCGTTGATTTCATCCACCGCCATCTGCACGCCCGACAGCACGTTCTTGCCATACAGCGCGGCGCCGCCGGACAGCGGGCCGGTATAGCCGATCTTGACGACTTCCTGCGCCAGCGCGGCGCCCGAAGCCAGCATCGCCGCCACGGCGGTGGCGGCCAGCGGGAAGATACGGCGCATGATGTTGCTTTGCATTGCTATGTCTCCTGGATGTACTGCGCTTGTCTGGTCTGCGGCCGGTGATTGACCGCTTGTTTTCTCCCCTCTCCCGCTTGCGGGAGAGGGGCAGGGGGTGAGGGCAGGACGTTGCTATGCCAACGCGTCAACTTCGTTGCCACGGCAGCCTTCACCCCAACCCTCTCCCGCAAGCGGGAGAGGGAGCACACAGTCGGACTTGGCGGAGGCTTGCGAGCCTTAACCGCCGATATACGCCCTCCGAATCCCCTCATCCCTCAGCAACGTATCCCTGTCCCCCTCCATCACGATCTTTCCGCTCTCGATCACATACGCGCGATGGGCGATTCCCAGCGCCGCGTAGGCGTTCTGCTCGGCCAGCAACACCGTGGTCCCCGCGCGGTTGATGCGCTGGATGATCTCGAACATCTGCTTGACCACCAGCGGCGCCAGCCCCAGCGACGGCTCGTCCAGCAGCAGCGCGCGCGGCCGGCTCATCAGTGCGCGCCCCAGCGCCACCATCTGCTGCTGCCCGCCGGATAGCGAGCCTGCGGGGTCGTCCTTTTTCTGCCGCAGGATCGGGAAGAGTTCGTAGACCTCCTCCAGCGTCTTGCGAATGCCCGCCCCGTCGCGCCGATGCACATACGCGCCCAGCACCAGGTTCTTTTCCACGCTCATCGCCGGAAAGAGCTTGCGGCCTTCCGGGCAATGCACCAGCCCGGCTTGCACGATCTGCGACGGTTTCATGCCAGACAGCTCGCGCCCGTCGAAGCGCATGCTGCCGCCGCTGATGCGGTGGATCGCGCTCATCGCCAGGAAGATCGAACTCTTGCCGGCACCGTTGGCGCCCAGCAGCACCACCAGCTCGCCGGCGCCGGCGTGCAGCGTGATGTTGTCGAGGGCACGGAAGCTGCCGTACGACAGCGAGACGCGTTCAAGCTGCAACATGGTCGGCTCCCAGGTAGGCCTCGATGACATGCGGATCCTGCTGGATCTGCGCGGGCGTGCCTTCGGCGATCTTTTCGCCGTAGTTCAGCACCATGATCTTGTCGGCCAGCCGCATGATCATGTCCATCTTGTGTTCGATCAGGCAGACGGTCTTGCCATGGCGCACCATCTTGCGGATCAGCTCGGCCAGGCCGACGGTTTCTTCCGGATTCACGCCGCCCGCCGGCTCGTCCAGCAGCAGCAGTTCCGGATCCGTCGCCAGCGCCAGCGCGAAGGCCACGCGCTTGCGCGCTTCCTGCGTGATATCGGCGGCGACTTCATGCGCCAGGTGCGACAGGCCGACGAAGTCGAGCGCGGCTTCGGCCTTGTCGCGGCACAAACGCTCTTCCTCGCGCAGCCGGCGCGTGTTGAACAGTACGTCGCCCAGCCCGGAGCGCGTGCGCAGCCGGTGGCCCACGATCAGGTTGTCCAGCACCGTGGCGCGGTCGAACAGTGCGGTCGCCTGGAAGGTGCGCGCCACGCCGAGGCGCGCGATCTGGTCGGCGCGCAGGCCGGCCACGTCCTGGCCCTTGAACAGGATCTGCCCGGAAGAGGGCGCGTGCGTGCCCGCGACCAGGTTGAAGAAGGTGGTCTTGCCGGCGCCGTTGGGACCGATGATGGCGTTGATGTGGCCCTGCTCGAAGGTCACCGACACATCGTGCACCGCGGTCAGGCCGCCGAATTTCTTGGTCAGGTTGCGGATCTCAAGCATGGTCGGCTCCGGCGCGGGTGGTCGGGACAGCGTTATTGCCGGCAGCGGGTTGCACAGGGCGAGCGGGTACAGGGCGGCGCGCGGCGGCGGCCTTGCGCGCCTGCTTCTTCAGCCAGGAACCCACGATGCCGTCCGGCACGAAGATGATCAGCAGGATCAGCACCGGGCCGAACACCAGCATGCGGTAGTCCTGCATGAACTGCAGCGATTGCGTGATCCACGGCACCAGCACCGCGCCGAGCAGCGGCCCGAAGATGGTGCCGATGCCGCCTACCAGCATCGACATCACCATGTCGAAGGTCAGGTCGGTGCGGGCGATGTCCGGTCCCAGGAAGCGCACCTGGCCGGCGTACAGCGCGCCGGCAAAGCCGGCGTAACCCACCGACAGCACGAACGACAGCACCTTGGTGCGCAT
Source organism: Cupriavidus consociatus (assembly GCF_017814975.1). Classification (GTDB taxonomy): domain Bacteria; phylum Pseudomonadota; class Gammaproteobacteria; order Burkholderiales; family Burkholderiaceae; genus Cupriavidus; species Cupriavidus consociatus. The sequence goes on along the minus strand of NZ_JAGIQA010000004.1, from coordinate 13,287 downwards.
CAGGTTGATGCCCAGCGCTTCCGCCAGCGCATCGCTGTTGCGCACGGCCATGAAGCTGCGGCCCAGCAGCGAGGTGACGATGCGGTGCATCAGGAACGTACCCACAGCCAGGAAAAACAGCACCAGGTAGTACTGCGCCTGCACGCTGTCGAACGCGAGGGGTCCGATCGCCGCCGGCACCGGGATGCCGATCAGCCCCACGGTGCCGTGCGTCAGGCTTTCCCACTTCTCGATCACCAGGTAGATGATGTAGCCGATGCACATGGTGAAGATCGAGAAGTAATGTCCCTTCAGCCGCAGCGACACCACGCCGACCACGTAGCCCAGCACCATGCAGACCACGCCGGCCAGCACGAAGGCGAGCCAGAATGGCACCTGGTGGTCCACGGTCAGGATGCCCAGCGTGTAGGCGCCGATGGCCATGAAGCCGCCGTGCGCGAGGTTGAGCTGGCCGGTGTAGCCGGTGATCAGGTTGAGTCCGAGCGTGGCGATGGCGTAGATGAAGGCCAGCGTCATCACGGTCAGGTAGTAGCTGTTGGGCGTGACCAGCGGGAACCCGATGGCCAGGGCCAGCAGCAGCATCCAGCCGGTTTTTCCTTGCAGTGCTTTCATGTCGTACTCCTCAGGCTGCCTTGCCGGCAAACAGGCCCTGCGGCCGGATCGAGAGGATCACCACCAGCAGCACGAAGGCGATGATGTCCTTGTAGTCGGTGGAAACGTAGAAGCCGCCGAAGCTCTCGGCCATGCCGATGATCAGCCCGCCGACGATGGCGCCGGGGATGCTGCCCATGCCGCCCAGGATGATGATGACGAAGGCCTTGGTGATCACCAGGTTGCCCATGCTCGGGTAGACCAGGTTGATCGGCGCGTACAGCGTGGCGGCGATCGCGGCCAGTGCGCCCGAGATGGCAAAGACCAGCAGCGTGACGCGCGTCGCATCGATGCCGACCAGCGCGGCGCCGTCGCGGTTCTGCGCCATCGCCATGATGGTGGCGCCGGTCATGGTGCGCGTGAGGAACAGGTGCAGCAGCACCATCAGCGCAAACGCGGCGCCGATGATCAGCAGGCGCTGCAGCGGCGCGGTCAGGCCGAAGACGTCGACGATCTGCCCGTACGGCGTCGGCATGCGGTGGAAGTCAGCGCCCCACAGCGCCTGCGCGCCGGCCTCCAGGAACAGCAGGATGCCGATGGCCGCGATCATGTCGTGCAGCTCGGGCGAGTTGCGCAGCGGATGGAACACCAGCCGGTCGGCCAGCATCGACAGCACTGCCACCACCAGCGCGGCGCCGACCATTGCCAGCCAGTAGTTCACGCCCAGCGCCGTCATCAGGTAGTACGACACATAGGCACCGGCCATGTAGAACGCGCCGTGCGCGAAATTGGGCACGTGCAGGATGCCGTAGACGAGGGTCAGGCCAAGCGCCACCAGGCTGTAGACGCCGCCAAGCGTCAGGCCGTTGAGTATCTGTTGCAGGAACAATGCCACGGGGTTACCTCATGCGGTTCGCGATTCGGAAATCCAGGCACGCGCTGGCAAGACGCCGCGCGTGATCCCTCGCGGCAGCGCCGGGCGCTGCCACGCAAGAATTCGGGGCGTGTGGGATCAGGTGCGCGGCGTGCGCGCGGGATCGCGGGCACCGGCGCCTGGCTGGCGCGGGCCTGTCAGCGTGGCCGGGGTCGCGCCGTGGCGGTCACGGGGCGGATGGGCGGACGCGGGGTGCGGATACTGCATGGGCTGTCTCCTGTGCGATGCGGCAACGTGGCCGCCCGGCTTGCCGGGCCGCTGTGCCATCGGCAGCAGCGCAAGCCCGGGGACGAGGTGTCGGGAGTATTCCCGCACGGTCGTTCGTTTTCACCGACTTTTGCATAGGCTTCGCGGCATCGTCAAGGAAACCGGCTGACAATTCCGCACAGCGAAATAGCGACAGGGAAACCTTCGGGAAAGCCCCAATCGGTACGGCGCCGGACGCGTAGCACCGATTGCGGAGGCAGGCATGATGGGGGAATGCGAGGGGTGCGGCTCGCGGCGTGTCGCGGTCGTGGCGACTCGGCGCAGCCGTGGATGTCCTTGCCGGACGATGGCGGGGCAGCGCCGACGCGGCAACCGGCCTGACCCCGCCCAGTCCGGTCGCCGCTGCCTTGCTGCAACGTGAGATCGACGGTGGCCGCTTACTCCAGGCGGAACCCGGTCTGCTTGATCGCCAGCGCCCACTTCCTCTGCTCTGCGGCCATGAAGGACGCGAACTGATCCGGCGAGCCCGGCGCGGCCGGGTCATAGCCCTTGCTGGCCAGCTGCTGGCGCACGCCGGGAGCGTTCAGCGCCTTGTCGATTTCCTTGCCGAGCAGCGCAATGATGTCCTTGGGCGTGCCGGCAGGCGCCACCAGGCCATACCATTCGCTGGCCTCGATGCCGGGAAAGCCGGCCTCCGCCATGGTCGGCACGTCGGGGAACAGCGGCAGGCGCTGCTTGCTCGCCACGGCAATGGCCTTGAGCTGGCCGCCCTTGACGAATGGCATCACTGCCGGCACGCCGTGGAACATCATGTGGATATGCCCGCCTACCATGTCGGTCAGCGCCTGCGGGCCACCCTTGTAGGGGGCGTGCACGACGTTGACCTGGGCGGTTTCCTTGAACACCTCGCTGACCACGTTCTGCTGCGTGCCCGGTCCGACCGAGGCATAGCTGAGCTTGCCGGGCTCCGCCCTGGCGCGCGCCACCAGTTCCTTGACGGAGCCGGCCACCGACGGGTTGACCACCAGCATGTAGGGTGAGCTCGCCATCAGTCCCAGCGGCGCGAAGTCCTTGTCCAGGTCGAACGGCAGGTTCTTGTGCAGGCTGGCATTGATTGCCATCGGCGCGCTGGCGACCAGCAGCGTGTAGCCGTCGGGTGCCGCCTTCGCGCCCATGCCGGCGCCGATATTGCCGGTGGCGCCGGGGCGGTTGTCGACGATCACCTGCTGGCCCAGGCTGGCGCTCATCTTCTCGGCCACCGTGCGCGTGACGGCGTCGACACCGCCGCCCGCGGGCCAGGGCACGATGATGCGGATCGGGCGGTTGGGATATCCGCCCTGTGCCAGCGCACCGGTGGCGCAGGCGGCGAATGAGGTAGCAAGCGCGATCGCACCCAGGGCACGGCCAAAGCGGTTCAGTACGGTCTTCATCATCGTTGTCTCCTCGCTGTCTCTGTGGCGGATCCACGGCCGCAGCGGCCGGGACCCGTTCGCTGTCTTCAGTCTGTGGTCGATGCCGTGTGTGAGCTTGCCTATGCCGCCGCGCTGGTCCTGGCCGGAGCCTGCGCGTCGCCCGCGTGCCACTGCGCCATCAACCGCTCCCAGCGGGTGCGGGTGGCGGCCAGGTTGCGCGCCTTGACGTGGCCGTAGCCGCGGATCTCCTGCGGCAGCCGCGCGATTTCCAGTGCCAGTTCGAGGTTGTGCGCGGAAAGTGCCGGCAGCAAGGCTTCGATGCTGCGGCGGTACTCGCCGATCAGCGCGCGTTCCTGCTTGCGTTCCTGCGTGTAGCCGAAGGGATCGAGCGGCGTGCCGCGCAGGCCCCTGAGGCGGGCCAGCACGCCGAAGGCATGGCGCATCCATGGGCCGTAAGCCCCCTTGACCGGTTCGCCGTCCTTGTTCCTGCGCGCCAGCAGCGGCGGCGCGAGGTGGTGCACCAGGCGTACCTTGCCTTCGAACATCGACGCGATCTGCTCGCGGAAGGCGGCGCCGGTGTGCAGGCGCGCCACCTCATATTCGTCTTTATAGGCCATTAGTTTGAACAGTGAGCGGGCCACGGCTTCGCTGAGGCGGGTGCCGCCGACCAGCGATTCCGCTGCGCGTACGCGGCTGACGAACGACTCGTATTGCGCCGCGTAAGCCCCGTTCTGGTAGCCGGCCAGGAACTCGGCATGCTTGCGCACCAGTTCCTCCAGCGGCACCTTGCGCACGAACTGGATCACCTGCGAGCCGGCCGGCTGCGACGGCAGCTTCGACTGCAGTTGCGACGGCAGTTGCGAAATATCGTGCGCGCACACGCGCCCCCATTCGAACGCCGCCTTGTTGCTGTCCACCTGCACGCCATTGAGCTCGATGGCCCGCATCAGCGCCGCGTGCGACAGCGGCACCTTGCCTTGCTGCCAGGCATGGCCGAGCAGCAGCAAGTTGGCGAAGATCGACTGGCCCAGCAACTGCTTCGCGACCTGCTCGGCGTCAAAGCTCGCCAACTGGCCTGTGCCGACGGCGCGCGCGATGCGCGCCACCGCCTCGCCGGCCTGCGGATCCCAGTCGGGGTTGCGCATGAAGGCCGCGGTCGGGGTGAGATGGCTGTTCAGCACCACATAGGTCCGTGCGGGCGACATCGCTGCCAGCGAAGCCTTGCTGGCAGCGACCACGGTGTCGCAGGCGATCACCAGGTCGGCCATGCCGAGGTCGACGCGGCTGGCGTGCAGCGCGTCAGGGCTGGCGGCGATCTGGATATGGCTCCAGGTGGCGCCACCCATCTGCGCCATGCCGGTCGCATCCTGCGTGATCACGCCCTTGCCCTCCAGGTGGGCGGCCATGCCGAGCACGCCGCCGATGGTGACGATGCCGGTGCCGCCGATGCCCGCCACCACGATGCGCCGCGGCTTGCTGGCATCCGGCAGCGCGGGCATCGGGATCGCCGGCGGCGTGGCCTTGCCGCCGGCCGCGCCAGCAGGCTTTTTCAGCCGGCCGCCTTCGACCGTGACAAAGCTCGGGCAGAAGCCCTTGGTGCAGGAGAAGTCCTTGTTGCAGGTGTCTTGGTTGACCTTGCGCTTGCGCCCGAAATCGGTTTCCACCGGCTGGACCGCCAGGCAATTGCTCTGCACCGAGCAGTCGCCGCAGCCTTCGCAAACCAGCTCGTTGATGACCACGCGCCGCGCCGGGTCGGCCATGGTGCCGCGCTTGCGCTCGCGGCGCTTCTTGGTGGCGCAGGCCTGGTCGTAGATGATCACGGTCACGCCGGCGACCTCGCGCAGTTCGCGCTGCACGGTGTCCAGCTCGTCGCGGTGGCGCACGGTGACGCCGGCGGCGAGGTTGCCGGCACCCTTGTACTTGCCCGGCTCATCCGTCACCACCACGATCTGGCGCGCGCCCTCGGCGGCCAGTTCGCGCGTCATCGCCGGCACGTCGAGCTGGCCGTCGACCGGCTGGCCGCCGGTCATGGCCACCGCGCTGTTGAACAGGATCTTGTAGGTCAGGTTCACGCCGGCGTGGATCGACTGGCGCACCGCCAGCAGGCCGGAGTGGTTGTAGGTGCCGTCGCCCAGGTTGGCGAACATGTGCGCGCGCTTGCTGAAGGGCGCCTGGCCCATCCAGTGCACGCCTTCTCCGCCCATCTGCGACCACGAGGTGGTGGACCGGTCCATCCACACCACCATGCCGTGGCAGCCGATGCCGGCGGTCGCCACCGAGCCCTCCGGCACGAGCGTGCTGGTGTTGTGCGGGCAGCCGGGGCAGAACCAGGGCAGGCGGTCGGTCGCGCGGCTGTCGCCCTGCGCGCTGGCCTGTTCGCCGGCGGCGATCTCCTGCAGGCGCCGGTCCATGCGCGCGGCCACGTCGGCTGGCACGCCAAGTGCCTTCAGCCGCAGCGCGATGGCCTTGGCCACCAGCGCCGGCGACAGGTCGGCCTTGGCGCGCAGCAGCCAGTCTTCGGCGGGCTTGCGGTGGCTCCACTCGCCGCCATTGCCAGCGGTGCCGTCCGCGTGGTGATACTTGCCGAACACGGCGGGGCGCGCCGCAGCCGGGTAGTGATAGAGCTCGTCCTTGAGTTGCTGCTCGATCACGGGCCGCTTTTCCTCGACCACCAGCACCTCGCGCAGGCCGCGCGCGAAATCGCGCACGCTGTCCGGCTCCAGCGGCCACACCACGCTGACCTTGTGCAGGCGGACGCCGAGGGCGCGGCAGGTGGCATCGTCCAGCCCCAGGTCCAGCAGTGCCTGGCGCGTGTCGCTGTAGGCCTTGCCGCTGGCGATGATGCCCAGGCGATCATCGGGACCCTCGATCACATTGCGGTTGAGGCGGTTGGCACGCACATAGGCCAGCGCCGCCGGCCACTTGAACTCCATCATGCGCGCCTCGGCCGCGAGCGGGTCATCGGGCCAGCGGATATGCAGGCCGCCGTGCGGTTGCGTGAAATCCTCCGGCAGCACGATGCGCACGCGGTCGGCGTCGGTGACCACAGAAGCGCCCGATTCCACCACTTCCTGCACCGTCTTCATGCCCGACCACAGCCCGCTGAAGCGGCTCATGGCAAAGGCATGCACCCCCAGGTCGAGGATGTCCTGCACGTTCGCCGGGAAGAACACCGGCAGCCCGCACGCCATGAAGGTGTGGTCGCTCTGGTGCGCCAGCGTGCTGCTCTTGGACACGTGGTCGTCGCCCGCCAGCGCGATCACGCCGCCCAGCGGCGCGGTGCCGGCCAGGTTGGCATGCTTGAGCGCATCGCCGCTGCGGTCCACGCCGGGGCCTTTGCCATACCAGATGCCGAACACGCCATCGAACTTCTTGCTGGCGGCGTCGAACTCCAGCTGCTGCGAGCCCCAGACCGCGGTGACACCGAGTTCTTCATTGACGCCGGGCTTGAACACCACGTCGCTGTCGGCCAGGTGCCGGCGCGCCTGCCACAGCGCCTGGTCATAGCTGCCCAGCGGCGAGCCACGATAGCCGGAGATGAAGCCGGCGGTGCTGTGGCCGGCTGCGGCATCGCGCCGGCGCTGCAGCAGCGGCAGGCGCACCAGGGCCTGTACGCCGCTCATATAGGCACGGCCGGACTCCAGCGCGTATTTGTCATCGATCGACACAGCGGCCAGCGCCTGGCGGGCCGCATCGGGGGACATGGGGGCATTCATATTGGCGGTTTTTCAGGCTAGCAGGGTTGAACGGGGCCAGCCGGTGTGCGCGTGGCACCCGGATCTGTGGCTAAACGGGAAGGAAACCGGCTACCCGGGCAGGGGGATGCCCAGCGCCCGGCCGAGCGTGTCCAGCTCCCGCACGACGGCGTCAGGCAAGGCGATGCCATGCTGGCGCCCTTCGCGCTCGAGCACGTCGCCGCGATAGCCGGGCAGGCGCGCCTCGGCGCCGCCGGCGGCAAGGTAGTTGCCGGTCCATTGCGCCATGTAGTCGGCAAAAAGCTGCTGGCCGGCGAAGGCCTCGGGTTTGACCAGCCAGGCGAAGCCCCCCTGGCGGCCGACTGCGCCGGCACCGGAGACAGTATTGCGGTCCGGCGACAGCGAGTCGGCGGTGGCGGCCATGGCGCCGGCCAGGCACTCCACCATCATGGCGATGCCGATGCCCTTGTGTCCGCCCATGGGCAGCAGCGAGCCCTCCAGCGCGCGCCGGGCATCGGTGGTGGGCTGGCCGTCGGCGTCGAGCGCCCAGCCTGCCGGGATGGCTTTGCCTTCGCGCGCGGCCAGCAGGATATGGCCGCGCGCGGCGACGCTGCAGGCCACGTCGAACACGATCGGCGCCGCGTCCGGCAGCGGGCAGCCGAAAGCGATGGGGTTGTGGCCCAGCGCCGGGCGGGCAAAGCCTTCCATGCCCAGCACCGGCGGGGTGCGCTGCCCGACCATGCAGAAGGCGCCGGCCTCGGCGGCCTGCAGCGCCGGCAGGCCCAGCGCGCCCAGGTGGCCACACGACTGCACCGCGACCAGCACGCTGGCGCTGTGCTCGAGCGCCTGCAGGCCGAGCTGCACCGCGTGCGGTGCAGCCACCTGGCCCATGGCGCCATCGGCATCGAGCACGATCCCGCCGGGGAAGGCGCGGTGCGACATCTGCGGACGCGGGTTGAAGTCGCCCGCGCGCAGGCGGTCGACGTAGGACGGCACCCGCGTCAGGCCATGGGTCCTGTAGCCACGCAGTTCGCTGCGCACCAGCGCGGCGGCTGCCTGGTGGGCATGGCCGGACGCCACGCCGCATGCTTCGAAGATGGCCGCGGTCCAGTGCGTGAGCTGGTCTGCAGTACGTCGGATGGGACGGGTCGTCATGCTGATTTCTCCCTGACAATCATCAGGCGCTCCGAGAACGGGGCGGCATAGATCGACTGGTAGTAGAGCGGCTGGTCGCGCAGCGTGTAGCCGCGCAGTTCCATGATGAAGGCCGGCGCGTCGGCCTCCAGTCCGATCTCTCGCGCCGCCGTGGCGGAAGCCGGCCCGAAGCGGATCCACTGGTCCACGCGCAGCGTCGGCAGCGACAGGCGCTGGCCGATCAGCTCGCGCAGGTTTTTCTCCAGCGCCTCGCGGTCCAGGCCGCCCAGCTGGGCGAAGTCTTCCTCGCGCAGCCAGAACTCGCTGTACAGGTCCAGGCGCCCGCCCACGCTGATGACGCGTTCGATGCGCACATAGCCATCGCCGCCAAGGAATTCCGACCACGGCCCCTGGCGCTTGATGCGCTTGACCGAGCGGGCGTGCACATAGGACGGCAGCTCGTTGCCCTGCTCGTCGCGAAAGCGCAGGTAGCGCACGTCCGCCGGCGCCACCCGGGTGCCCGAGACAAAGGTGCCGCGGCCCTGCTCGCGCGTGATCAGCCCCGAGTGCGTCAGCCGGGCCAGCGCCTTCTGCACCGTGCCCACGCTGACCCCGTGGAAGGTGGCCAGCTCGCCCTCGGAGGGCAGCCGGTCGCCTTCGCGCAGGGCGCCGGACTCGATGGAGCGGATGATGGCGTCGGAGACGCTGCTAAGTTTGGTCATGGTTGTTCACAGGCTCAGGGCGAATCGACTGATCGCGGTCTCCCGGATATCGAGCACCTCGCTGGTCAGCCGCGTGCCGGACGCGACATCGATCGCATAGCCGTACAGCTGCTCGCCGAGGTCTGAGATCTTGTCCCCGTGCTGCAGGACGCCGCTGACGTCGAAGTCAATGTTGTCGGCCATGGTGTGCAGGGTATTGACGTTGCCGCACACCTTGACCGTCGGTGCCACCATGCTGCCGATCGGATTGCCCACCCCCGTGCCGAAGAAGGTCAGCTGGCATCCGCCGGCAGCCAGCGCAGTGAGATTTTCCACTGCCGCGGCCGGTGCGTCCATGAAATGCAGCCCCTTCTTCTGCGGCGCCTCGCCGTAGCGCAGCACGCCTACCAGCGGGCTGGTGCCGGCCTTGGCCATCGCGCCCAGCGCCTTTTCCTCGACCGTGGTCAGGCCGCCGCGCTTGTTGTCGGGCGAGGGCTGGTCCTCGCGCATGTCCACGCCGCGCGAGATCGCCAGGTTTTCCATGTTGCGCACCGCGGTGACGAAGGCCTCGCGCACGCGGCCATCGGCGGCGCGCTCGGCAAACAGGTGCTCGGCGCCGATGAATTCGGAGGTCTCGGAGATGATGACGGTGCCGCCCTCGGCGATGACCATGTCCGCCATGCGGCCGATCACGGGGTTGCAGCTCAGCCCGGAGGTGGTGTCCGAGCCGCCGCACTCCACGCCGAGCACCAGCGACGACACCGGGCACGGCACGCGCCGCGCCCGCGACGCTGCCAGCGACAGCCGCGCGGCCTTGCGCGTGCCGTCGGCAATGCATGCGACCGTGCCATCGGGCTGCAGGTGCACGCGTTCGACCGGCTTGCCGGTGGTGCGGATGCGGCGCGCGACTTCTTCGGTCGACGACTCTTCCAGGCCGACCAGCAGCACCGCCGCGATATTCGGATTGCGGCCCAGCCCGGCGATCGACTCGAAGGCGAAGTCCAGGTCGGCGCCGAACTGCCCGCGCACGAACAGCGTCGTCACGGGGATGCAGCCGCCCACCGTGCGCGCGATGGTCCGGGTCACCGGGTTGCAGTTGTCCATCACGGAAACCACAGCGACCCAGTTGCGCACGCCGACCGCGCCGTTCTCGCGCGGGTATCCGAGGAAGGTTGTTGCCATCTGCTTTACCCCTTGTGCAGGTCGCCGCGGGCACGCGCCGACTCGATGTTGTGGACATGCATGTGTTCGCCGGCGCGCGCCGCGTGGCTGGCGCGGCCGATGACCTGGCCGTACTTCACGATGGTGGCGCCCGCCTCCGTGTCGGCGATGCAGATCTTGTGGCCGAACGGCACGTCCTGCAGCAGCACCAGCCTGCCGGCGCGCTCGCCTTCCAGCAGGCAGGCTTCGCCGGCGTTGCCGGCGTCCAGCAGGGTGGCCACATTGTCGGCCGGGTTCAGTACGATGGCTCGCGGCATTGATCAACTCCTGTATAGGTGTTGAGGCCAACTGTAGGGAACGCTGCGGCGTATGGTCAAGAAGAAGTGCGGGATCTACGAGAAAACCACTACTCCACCCATGTAAGTCCTATATAGAAGTTTGTTGACACCGGCACGGCTGCTGTCTATCGTCATGACAACGGCGGCAATGTCGGCGCCGGCTAATCGGCACAGCGAACCCACGGGAGAGGGCAGGCATGAAGGTTCGGTCACACCAGGAGAAGATCGGGAGGCTGCAGGCACTGCGTGCGCGGCTCGATCCGCAGCAGGATTTCGGCCTCTGGTTCTGGGCCGGCATGACCGCGGGCACCCATGCCGTGAACGCGGCACTGCACCACGCGGGCGTCACGCTGGATGAGGACAGGTTCCCCACGCAGCCGGGCGTCTACCTGGTGCCGCAGCCCGATGGCAGCCTCAGGCCGGCGTTCGGTCCGCTGGGCGACGTACTCCATGTCGGCCGGCCGAAAGTCGAAGCACCGGTGCCGGCCGACATCGCCGCAATGATGGCGGCGATGGAGGAGATCGAGCATTACCGCGATCCCTGCCTGCGTGAAGGGCTTGAACCCACCCCGGCCATCGCCGGAGTCTGCGATGCGGCGCTGCGCCGCTGCCTGGCCCTGCTGGCGGTGCGCCTGGAAGGAGCAAGGGATGGACATTGAACGCCACATGGCGATGGCGCTCGGCATCGAGGCCTCGCTGCAGAAGTGCACCAGCGCTGACTACGAGATGCTGATCGAGGGCGCGATGCTGGCCGGCACGCACTGGCTCAACGCGCTGCTGCACAAGCTCGGGACCACGCCGCCGCAGGCGGACGTGTTTCACAGCTACCTGCTGACCGTCAATGAATTCCGCCGGCTGGCGGTGGCGGCGGAAAGGCCGTTGCATGCGCTGGCCGCGATCGAAGACAGCCGCGTGCCGTTCGTGCGCGGCAACCACCCCGGCGGCGAAGCGGCCGCCGAGCGCGCGCTGGAACTGCTGTCGCTGATCCGCGCGACGGCGCTGGGCAGCACGTAGAGCAGCACAGGATCAATGGCATGCAACACATTGCGAGACGGGAAAGGAGACAACAGTGAAGGCAGTCCGCGTAGTGCCGGGCCCGGAGGGCGGCACGGTCGAAGTGCAGGATATCCCGGTGCCCGTGGCGGGGGCGGGGCAGGTGCTGGTCAGGGTGCGCGCCGCCGGCCTGAACCGGGGCGAGATCAACCAGGCGAAAGAATTGCGCTCGGGAAATACCATCACCGCTGGTGTCGAGTTTGCCGGCGAGGTGGCCGACGTTGGCGCGGGCGTCAGCGGCTGGCGCAAGGGCGACCGGGTGATGGGCCATGGCCGCGGCTGCCAGGCCGAGTTCGTCGTGGCCGACCCGCTGGCGCTGATGCCGGTGCCGCACGGGCTGTCGTGGCTCGATGCCGCGGCGTTTCCCAATGTCTTCATCACCGCGCATGATGCCCTGGTCACCAACGGCCGGCTGGTGGCGGGCGAATCGGTGCTGGTCAACGGCGCCTCGGGCGGCGTGGCGATGGCGGCGATCCAGATCGCCTCGCTGATGGGCGCGCGCCCCGTGATCGCGTCGTCGCGCTCGGCGGCCAAGCTCGACAAGATCAGCCAGTTTGGCGTGGACGTGGGCATCGATGCGTCGCGCGACGACCAGGTCGAGGCGGTCATGGAAGCCACCGCCAACAAGGGCGTCGACATCATCATCGACACGGTCGGCGGCCCGGTGTTCGCAGCCAATATGCAAAGCCTGGCGGTCAAGGGCCGGCTGGTGAACATCGCGCGGCTGGGCTCAGCAACCGCGCAGATCGACCTGACGCAGCTCTGGCTCAAGCGCCTGCAGCTGATCGGCGTGACCTTCCGCACGCGCACCGAACAGGAGCGGCTGGAGTGCATCCAGGCGTGCGCGCGCGACATGCTGCCATTCCTGCGCGCCGGACGCGTGCGCCTGCCGGTCGATCGCACCTTTGCCATGACCGATATCGCCGCCGCGCATGCATACATGAAGCAAGAGCAGCACGTGGGCAAGATCGTGCTGCTTGCAGACTGATTCCACAGAAAAGACGAGGAGACATGATGACCATCCAGATCCAGGCACTGACCGGCTCCGTCGGTGCCGCCGTGACCGGCGTCGACCTGAACCAGCCCCTCGACGACGCCAGCTTCGACGTCCTGCACCGTGCATTCCTGGAATACGGTGTGCTGGTATTCCGCGGCCAGCACCTGCAGCCCTCGGCCCAGGTCGCCTTCGCGCGGCGCTGGGGCAAGCCGGTGCAGGGCAACCCGTTGCTCAAGGGCCTGACCGAATTCCCGGAGCTGGCCCAGGTAACCAAGATTCCCAAGGAGACCGCATCGACCGAAGCCTGGCATTCGGACTCGATCTACACCGAGGTGCCCCCCAAGATCTCGATCCTGTCGGCGGTCACCATCCCGGTGGGCGGCGATACCATGTGGTGCAACCAGTACCTGTCTTACGACCGGCTGTCGCCGGCGATGCAGCGCATGATCGAAGGGCTGCGCTGCCGCTTCTCCGGCGCGCGGCTGGCGAAAATGACCGGTTCCGACAAAATTCCCACCGCCATGCATCCGATCGTGCGCACCCACCCGGAAACCGGCCGCAAGGCGCTGTACGTGGGCCACCCGGACACCGCGCAGTGCATCGAGGGCATGACCGCGGCGGAGAGCCGGCCGCTGCTCGACTTCCTCTACGAGCATTCGGTCTCGCCCGACAACGTCTATCGCCATATGTGGCAGCAGGGCGATGTGGTGATGTGGGACAACCGCTGCACCATGCACTACGCCGTGCACGACTACGGCAATGCCGATCGGGTACTGAACCGCGTGACGCTGGAAGGCGAAGTGCCACGCTGAGCCCTCTCGCCACCGACCGGCGCCGCCATGCGGCGTCCGGCACCAAGGGTTCCCGTCCGGACGCCGGACGGGGCCAATCCGGAGAATGATGATGCTGATAGGGATCCCGACGGAGTCACGGGCGGGGGAGGCGCGTGTTGCCGCGACGCCGGAGACCGTAAAGAAGTACGTGGCGCAGGGCCACAAGGTCATCGTCCAGGCCGGCGCCGGCGTACGCGCCAGCCAGCCCGATGGCGCGTATGAAGCGGTCGG
>NZ_JAGIQA010000049.1 GCF_017814975.1 Cupriavidus consociatus | reverse complement strand
CGATGCAGGATGGATACCTTGCCGGCCCAGGGCAACCGGTATTTCGCGATCTGCGAGATACCGATATTCCGGAACTCGGGCCTGGTGGATAGTTGCTTTTCCATGGGGGCGCTGATTCTTGTCGTGGGATGATTCGCCGCCTTGGCCTCGGGCAACACGGTCCGACATAGTCTTCGAACACCATGCAGCCCCGGCAAGGGGTGATACGCGCGTATTTTGGCCTCCCGCTGATATACTGTCCAATATCTATCGCATCTTTCTGATATATAGGACGGCAGATATCGCATGGAGCTGCGGCATATTCGCTACTTCCTCGCCGTCGCCGACGAGCGCAACGTCACGCGGGCCGCGGAAAAGCTCGGCATCGGGCAGCCGCCGCTCAGCCAGCAGATTCACGCGCTGGAGGAGGAGCTGGGGGTCAAGCTGTTTCGCCGCACCGGGCATGGCGTGGTCCTGACCGAAGCGGGCGAGGCGTTCGCAACGGACGCCCGGCGCATACTCCATGACACGCGCACCGCCGTGGAGAAAGCGCAAAGCGCCGGACGGGGCGAAATCGGGCGCCTCAACATCGGATTTACCGGTTCTGCCGCGTTCAACCCCGTGGTCTCAAGGCTGATCCGCGCCTATCGGCAGGATTACCCCAATGTTGTGCTCACCCTGGCAGAAGGCAATACGTCGCAACTCCTCGCCTATCTCAATGATGGCCGGGTCGATGTGGCCTTTGTCCGCCTGAGCGGCCAATCACCGGCAGGGGTTCAGCTGCAGCACATTGCCGTGGAGCCGATGAAGGTCGTGCTACCCGCCACGCATCCTCTTGCAAAGCGGCGCCGGATATCCCTCGACGCCCTGGCGCAAGACCATTTTGTGCTGCTGCCCCGGGAAGCGAGTCCGACCTTGCATGACGTCATCGTCGGCGCCTGCAAGCAGGCCGGTTTTGATCTCATCGCCGGGCAGGAAGCCCCGCAACTCTCTTCGGTCGTGAATCTCGTGGCAGCGGAGTTCGGCGTTTCACTCGTTCCCGCCTCGGTCTGCCAGATTCAGGTCGAGGGCGTTGTCTACAAGGACATCGTTGGCAGCCCGGTCTCGATCCGCCTGGCACTCGCGTCGCGGATCGAGGCGACCCCCGCGAAAACGGCTAATTTTCTGCACAAGGCTCAGGGATTCGGTGCCGGCGCCACGCCTTAGGGGCAAGCGCAGCGGTTCGAACGGGTGCCTCGGGCACACAGGTACGATCCCCGGCAAACTGGCACACAGATACAAGGGAACAACACCATGAATGAAGCCGTCGATCAGATGTCCAGCACGATCTTGCCGATGTGCTGATTCGCTTCCTGGTAGCGAAAGGCGTCAGCCATGGCTTCCAGCGGGAAATGCCGATCGATGACCGGGCGGATGCCGGTGGTATTCAAGGCACGCACCATGTCGAGCTGGTGTCGGCGGCTCCCCACCAGCAGCCCGGTCAGGCGCAGGTGCTTGCGCAGCAGCTGGGTGACGGTGACCGGCCCGGTCGGGTTTCCCAATGAGCCGACCACGGCGATATGTCCGCCAACACGGGCTGCCGTCATCGACTGGTCCAGGGTTGCGGCGCCGCCAACCTCGATGACATGGTCAACGCCGACGCCATCTGTCATCTTGCGTACTGTTTCGCCCCATTGCGTCGTGTTGCAATAGTTGATCAGGCAGTCTGCGCCAAGCTTGTGCAGCCTGGCGAGCTTCTCGTCCGAGGATGACGTGGCGATCACCCGCGCGCCGGCCGCTTTGGCGAATTGCAGTGCAAAGACTGATACGCCGCCGGTGCCGAGTACCAGCACGGTCTCACCCGGCTTCAAGCTGCCATCGGCAAACAATGCCCGCCAGGCAGTCAGGCCGGCCGTGGTCAGCGTGGCGGCCTCGGCGTGGCTGTAGCCGTGTGGTGCGTGCGTGAAGCACGCTTCGGGCAACGTCACAGCCTCCCGCGCAAAGCCGTCGACGCCATCTCCGGGGACGGTAGCGAAATCCCACAGAAACGGCGCTCCGTCATGCCACGTCGGGAAGAAGGTGCTGACGACGTGGTCTCCGACCGTGAAAGCCTTCACGCCTGCACCGATGGCGGTGACTTCCCCGGCACCGTCCGCCATCGGAATGCGCCTTTGCGTCAGGGGCCGACGGCCTGAAACTACTGCGTAGTCATGATAGTTGAGCGAACTGGCATGTATGCGGACGGTGATCTCGCCCGGTCCCGGAGGGGCTGCCCTCGCTTGCCCGACAACGATGCGCTCGAAACCGGCCGGTGGATCGAGATATACGGCTTTTACAGCTGTCATGGCATTCCCTGGGTCGAGGACAAATGATGCGTCTTGAGTTTAGCACTTCGATTTTATTAATGTCGACATGAAAAATTCAGACTGCTATGATCAGCTTCACCATAGCCTGAGCGAGTTGCCCGCCGCATATTTCCTGGTGAGGCGGGCCGCACTTGGCCGGGCTGGTAATAGTCGAAATATCATGGGGACGACAATGTCATCACTGAAGAAGCTGCTCTCAATCACGTTGTGCGCGGTGGCAAGCATCACCTTGTGCGCGCCAGGACCGGTGCAGGCGCAGGAAGCCTGGCCCGCGCGCCCGATTCAAATGATCGTGCCGTCATCTGCCGGATCGGGAACCGATGCGCTGGCGCGTGCCATGGCGCAGCGCCTTTCCGAGTCGCTGAAGCAGTCTGTGATCGTGGAGAACCGTCCTGGTGGCAGCGGGGTGATCGGGACTAACGCGGTCCTCAAGGCGGCGCCAGATGGCTACACGATTCTCTACACGACGGCATCCAGCATGGTGGTGGCGCCGGCCGTCATCAAGACCATTTCCCAGGACGCAAGAACGAACCTCGTGCCGATCGCGCAGACAGCGGTGGGGGGCGTGCTGCTGCTGGTGAGTCCGGACCTGCCGGTGCATGACCTGCCCGGACTCATCCAGTTTGTGAAGGCGCATCCGGACAAGTACAGCTACGGCAGCTGGGCCACCGGCTCATCCGCGCACCTGACGATGGAGTGGCTGAAGAAGCAGACGGGCATGAAGACCGAACACGTTGCATATCGGACATCCGGTCAGCTGCTCACCGAGCTTTCCTCGGGGGTGCTGAAGATCGGCTGGACTGATCCCAGCGTGGCGGTTCCGTTCCTGCGTTCCGGCAAGGTGCGTGGCATTGCCATTGTGGGTAACGTGCGGTCTCCCCAGCTTGCCGACGTCAAGACGCTGAGCGAGCAGGGCTACAAGTTCAATACGGTGGGATGGTTCGGCATGTTCGCGCCGGCCGGCACCAGCCCGGCGATCGTGAAGCGCCTGGCCGATGAGGTCAACAAGGTGCAGGGGACGCCGGAGATCGTGGCCCTGATGAAGAAGCTGAACTTTGAGCCGCCGCCGGTCAAGTCCTCCGCGCAGTTGGGCGAGATTGTCCGGAACGATCTGCAGGTCTGGACGAAGATCGCCAACGACGCAGGTATCAAGGTCGACGAATGAGCCGTGGCCGCCGCCATTTGCGGCGGCGGTCCCGATCGACGCTGCGGTAGCCGATGATCCCGTACTACGGCGGCAGCGGATCCCTGTCATAAATTGGAAAGTCCGATGCGTGCAAGGTAAAGCGGGACATGGCGCCAGGGCAGATGATGCAAGCCGCGTTGTACTTTGGCGAGCCCAGGCCTGCAAGCCGCAGGTGGGCTTTCAGACTTGATAGAGAACAGGAGACGACATGGCGAAAGTGGTCAAGTTTTACGAAACAGGCGGACCCGAGGTCCTTCGTTTTGAGGATGTCGGCGTTGGTGAGCCGGGACCGGGCGAGGTCCGTGTCCGCCATGTGGCCGTGGGCCTGAATTTCGCTGACACCTATTTCCGCAGCGGCACCTATCAGGTACCGCTGCCTAGCGGCCTCGGCAACGAGGCCGCCGGTGTCATCGAGGCCGTCGGTGCCGGCGTCACCCATCTCGCGGTCGGCGACCGTGTCACCTATACGGGTTTCATCAACACGCTGGGCGCCTACAGCACCGAGCGGCTGGTCTCCGCCGCGCCGCTGATCAAGCTGCCTGCGGCGATCAGTTGCGAAGCCGCCGCGGCGATGACCATGCGGGGCTTGTCCGCCGCCTACCTGATGCGCCGGATCTACCCGTTCGAGGCGGGCGACACCGTATTGCTGCATGCCGCAGCGGGTGGTGTCGGCCTGATCATTTCGCAATGGGCCAAGCTGCTTGGGCTGACCGTGATCGGGACGGTTTCCACCGACGCCAAGGCAGAAGTGGCGCGCGCCCACGGATGCGATCACACGATCAACTACAGCCATGAGGACGTGGCCAGGCGTGTGCGGGAACTGACGGATGGGGTGGGCGTGTCCGTGGTCTTCGACAGCGTGGGCAAGGACACGTTCATGGCCTCGCTGGACTCCCTCAAGCGCCGCGGCTTGCTGGTATGCGTGGGGTTCGCCTCCGGCCCGGTCACCGGCTTTGATCCGGCAATACTGGCCCGCAAAGGCTCGGCATACCTGACGCGCCCGGGCCTGGCCGACTATATCGCCGATCCTGCCGAGAAGGCGGAACTGGTCGACGAACTGTTTGGCCACGTGGCGGCCGGCCGCATCCGCATCGGGATCAATCAGCGCTATGCCCTGGAGGACGCGGTGCAGGCACACCGCGACCTGGAGGCCAGAAAGACCACCGGCTCGTCCATTTTCGTGATTTGACGGCTCCCCTTCCGGGAACCGCAAGCCGTCACGCAGGTTTGGCCTGCAGCACATAGCCCCGGTGATTGGCAGCCGGGCCCGGTTGATCCGGATCCGCTGCCGCTCATTGCCATCGCGAATTGTCAGCGGCTGGCAAGAGCGGTCGGGAAGGGGGCGCAGTATCTCTACAGGGTTTTCCCTCTGTTTGCGCGAATTGGTAAATGCATGTCGTGCTCGGCCAAGCCGGGCGACGTGGTGCGATCCGAGAATGACGGAACCTGGCGCGCCCTCGGATCCGTCACCGACGAAGCCCTCCAAACACGCAACGCAGCAATCAAGAGGTACAGACATGAAGAAACAGGCCAACAACTTTTTGTGGGGCGGATACGCCCTGGCGTTTGGCGTTGGTGCCGTCGGCTGGCTGCCCGTGGCTCAGGCCCAGCAGGCCTGGCCAACGAAGCCGATCCGCCTGGTGGTGGCGGGCCCTGCCGGCGGCAGCGCCGACGCATTGGCGCGCCTGCTGGCGGAAGGCCTGCATAAGGCGTGGAGCAAGCCGGTCATTGTCGAAAACAAGCCTGGTGCCGCCGGTGCGCTGGCGATCAGCGACATGCAGTCCACTGGCAAGGATGGTCATACCCTCCTGGTCATCCAGGGCGGTGTCGTGAGCGAGGCTCCGTTGGCCTACAAGGTCCATTACAAGCCGTTTTCCGACCTGAAGCCCCTTGCCCAGATCAGCCGCACGGGGTTGGTGCTGGTCGCCAACAAGGATCTTCCTGTCTCCAACCTGAAGCAACTGGTCGACTACGGCAAGTCGCAAAAGGAAGGGCTCGTGTTTGCTTCTTACGCTGCCGGATTGAAGGGCCACACCTCGGGCATCCTGCTCGGACAACTCACCCATGTGCCCATGCGGCACGTAGGCTACAAGGGTTCTCCTCCCGCATTGAACGACCTGATGGGTGGGCATGTGCCGCTGATGTTCGATGGCGTGACTACTTCGTTGCCGCTGATCAAGGCGGGGAAGATCAAGGCGATCGCGCTGGCCTATCCGACCCGGATTGCGGGACTGGCGGATGTTCCTACGTTCAAGGAGCTTGGCTACCCGCAACTGGCGCAAGCAGGCTGGTTTGCCGTGTGGTCCCGCCCGGATGTCGAGCCGGCGGTCCAGCAAAAAGTCCGCGAGGCTACGCTGGCGTATTTCAGGCAGCCCGGCGTGCAGAATCGCATCAAGGACATGGGCATGGAGCAGGGCGATCCCGCTACCTCGGAAGAGATGATGACGGACCTGAAGCAGGCATACCAGCAACAGGTCGCGTTGCTGAAGTCCATCAACTACCAGCCCGAATAGTCTGAAGATGCCGTGAGCGAAGTCGCCACGGCCGCTTCGACGTGCTTTGCCCAATCATCGATCCGCGCATGCTGAATGGCCGATCGAATGGCCGATCCGGCAAGTTCTCCTCAGGGAAGGGCCGGGCTTGCGCAATGTGGCCAGGCGCCTGGCCGGTCGTAGTCCGGCACTGTCAGCTGGAATAGCCCGCAAGTCCTGTCCTCTACTTCCGGCCGGTGGCACCCGGCCATGGTTCGTTCACGAAAGCTCGCGAATAAGCGCTTCCGCCTGCGGCCATTCACCATAGCCGGAAGCCGGATTCAGATGCCCGACTTCGCCCAGTTCGACAAAGCGGCTTCCCCACGCCTGCGCCAGGTCACGGGCGCGCTCGAGACGAGTCAGCGGATCATTGCTGCTGGCCGCAACGATGCTCGGAAACGGCAAGGTGGCACGCGGGATCGGCAGCCAGCCATGATCGCGCAGTGTGTCGGTCGCCGGGTAGCCTGCCGGCATGGGCGTCTCGAGGTCCGCGGGCGCTGCAAGCAGGGCGCCGAGGATCTCGCGACTGGCGCCTCGGGCCGCCCAATGGGCGACCATCATCGCGCCTGCGCTATGCGCCACGATGATGACAGGCCCCTCGATGGTGGCCAGGGCGCGCTCGATCGCATCGACCCGGGCAGCGCAGCTCAGCTTGTCTTGCTCAAGCGGGGCGACGGAGACCACGCGAGGCAGCTTTGCTGCCAGCAAGGTCTGCCAGTGTTCCGGCACATGGTCACGCAGTCCGGGGACGATGAGAACGGTTGGTGTCATAGAGTGCATGTCAGGCTTTCAATATGGCGCGTCACCCATGATGGCGGTTCGCTCCATCTTTCGGTGGCACGGGGGATAATCCATCACTGCATAGTGCTGGGTCGAACGGTTGTCCCAGAATGCAACGCTGTTTTTCTTCCAGCGGAAGCGCACCTGGTATTCGGGGATGCCAGCCTGGCTGACCAGGTAGTTGAGCAGATTGCTGGCGCCCGGCGCCTTGTCCAGTCCGAAGCGCACGTTAGCCGGCACGTTGTAGTTGGTGAAGTGCGTGGTAAAGCTTCCGTTGACGAACAGTATTTTCTCTCCGGTTTCCGGATGCGTACGCACAACCGGATGCTCGGCGTCGGGGTACTGGGCCTTCAGCGCCAGACGTTTTTCGATCGGCATCGCAGCGCCGAAGCTCGCTTCGATGCTGTGGCGCGCGCGCAATGCGGCGATCTTCGTCTTGATCTCGTCGGGCAACTGGCGATAGGCCTCGACCATGTTGACCCACGTCGTGTCGCCGCCCACAGGCGGGCATTCAATGCAGCGCAGCACGCAGGCTTGCGGGGGCTTATCGCGCCAGGTGGCGTCGGTATGCCAGGAATTCTCGTTGCGATCCGGAGGGCTGTCCGGGGTCTTGTAGATCTGCACCAGCCCCGGGTGATCCGGATGGCTGCCCACCACCGGATGGTCTTCAAGCTGGCCGAAGCGGCTCGCAAATGCAACGTGTTGCGCGCGCGTGATGTCCTGCTCGCGGAAGAACAGCACACGATGCCTGAGTAGCAGCGACCGGATCTCGGCCATCTGCTGGTCGTCCTCGGCAGCCGCACCCAGATTGACGTTGCTGAGCTCTGCGCCGATCGTGCAAGTCAGGGGCTCGACGCGGATCGAGCTGCTCAGGGAGGTGGCGCGGACCACAGCGGGTGCCGCCATTGGGGCGTGATTCATGATTGTTGTCTCCAGGGATCCGATGCGGCCGATCAATCCTTGCGAGTCTGGATGCTGCGCGCTTCTTGCGCTTGACGGGACGTGACAGGCATTTATCTTTTCATGGCACAGCGATAAGGGAACGCATGCCGCCCCGCGATAGCGTTTGACCACGGCGAAGCTTGCGCCGGCGTCCCTGCAGCGGACAGGGTCGGCTCTTTGTCATTGATGGATAAGTGCCAGACATCCAGCGTAAAGCGGAAAGTGGCGCCGAACCGGATGATTCACTCGAAGTCGCAACGCTTCGGCATGAACCGCGTTGAGGAGACCAGGAACAGGATTTTCATCAATCCTGTTCTGAAGCCTTCTCATCCAATTCGACATTCTCAATATTCGCATCTCTACATAGAGGTCCAACATGAATTTCCTTGACGGCCACCTGTATCCCGAGAACCAGCAGCCTTTGATCATCACCGCCGCTCCCTATGCGCCGGGCTGGATTCCTTCCGACTTCCCGGAAGACATTGCCATCACGATGGAGGAGCAAATCCAGAAGGCAGTGGATTGCTACGAAGCCGGCGCGACCGTGCTGCATCTGCATGTGCGCGAAGCCGACGGCAAAGGCAGCAAGCGCTTGTCCATGTTCAATGAACTGATCGCCGGGGTGCGCGCCCGCGTGCCGGAGATGATCATCCAGGTGGGTGGCTCCATCAGCTTTGCTCCCGAGAGCGACGGCGCGGCGGCCAAATGGCTATCCGACGACACGCGGCACATGCTGGCTGAGCTCGATCCGAAACCCGACCAGGTGACGGTGACCGTCAACACCACGCAGATGAACGTGACGGAGCACGCCGGCTTCGATGACTTCAAGGGGGTGTCGCGCGGATTCCCGCACCTCTACGGGACCTACAAGGACATGATCGTGCCCTCGAATCCGAGCTTTATCGAGGAGCATATCCGCCGCCTGACGGCTGCCGGCATCCAAAGCGAATTCCAGGTCTACAACATCAACAGCTTCGAAACGATTGAGCGCCTGATTCGCCGCGGCGTTTACAAGGGGCCGCTGGTGATGAACTGGGTGGCGATCAGCGGCGGCATGGATCAGGCGAACATCTACAACCTGGCCAACATGCTGCGTGCCGTGCCCGACGGCGCGGTGGTCACGGTGGAAAGCTCGGTGCTCAATGTGCTGCCCATCAATATGATTGGCATGGCGTTGGGCCTGCACGTGCGGTGCGGCATCGAGGATGTGCTGTGGAACCAGACCCGCACGGGCAAGATGAGCTCGGTGGAGCAGATCAGGCAATTGGTGCGCATCGCCGGCGAATTCGGTCGCCCCATCGCGACTGCGAAGCAGGCACGCGAGATCTGCAAGATCGGCGTGTTCTATGAAACGGCGGAAGAGACGCTTCAGGCCAATGGCTTCGCGCCAAACCGTAACGGTGGGAACCAGGGGTTCCTGCGCAAGCCGGACTGAGGGATCAGGGGAGGCTGGCATCCGTGCTGCATGGGGCGCGCGGCGGGCCGCGCAACGCCCCATGGCTTGGGCGGGTTGGCCTGGCTGGCTTCAGCCTGGCTGTCCAGCGCCTTGCCCGCCGACGTGGCATCAATAGTTCATCGTCACGTTCAGCATGGCTACCCGCGGATTGCCCACGGGCAACACGTTATTGTTCAGGCCGCCTGCGTAGTACATCTTGTCGAACACGTTCTTGACGTTGAAAGCCGCGCGCCAGTGCGATGCCACATAGCCGACGGCAAGATCGGCCACGGTGTAGCCCGGCACGTTGTAATTGAAGCTGTAGCCGCGCTTGGCGCTCTCGCCGCGCAGGCCGGCACCGACATACCAGCCGGCCAGCGCGCCACGGAAGCGGTACTGCCCCCAGGTCGAGAAGCTGTGCCGGGGCACGCTGTTCAGCGGCTTGCCGACGTTCGCGGCCGTGGTGTCCTGCGTGACTTCGCTTGCGATGTAGGCATAGGCCAGCAACACGCTGAAGCCATTGCCAAGATCCTGCGCGAGTTCCGCTTCCAGCCCGCGCGATCGCTGTTCGCCCACCGCCGTGCTGAAGCCCGGGTTGACCGGGTCGCTGCTGAGCACATTGGTGCGCGTCAGGTCGAACGCGGCCAGCGTCAGCAGGCCGGTCTTGCCAGGCATGTCGAACTTGACGCCCACTTCGTACTGGCGGCCCTTCTCTGGCTTGAAGGTGGCGCCGCTGACGTCGGTGCCAGCGTTGGGCAGGAATGACGTGGCGAAGCTCACGTACGGTCGCGCCCAGTGCGTCAGGTCGTACATCACGCCCGCGCTGCCGGTGACGGCGTTGTTGTCGTTCACGCTACGCGACGACGCCAGCCGGTCCGTCGTGCTCGTCCGCGCGGATTCGTAGCGCACGCCGCCAGTCATGATCCAGCGCTCGGCAATACGGATCTGGTCGCGCAGATAGAGGCCGAAGGCGTCCAGCGTATCGGTCGCATCCACGCTATAGGCGGACGGACAGTTGATGCTCGCGCCATAGACCGGGTTGTAGACGTTCAGCGCGGCCACGCGGCACGTCTTCTGCAGGCGGTCTTCCTTCGTATGCCGGTAGTCGATGCCGAAGGTCACGCTGTGGGCGTGCCCCGTGAACGCGAAGGTCCGCTGCATGTTGGTGTCAACACCGAACGAATTTCCCGAGAAGCTCTGCTGCGTGCCACTGCGGTTCATCGACTGGCTGTCGACGGCCATCGTGCCGGCCGACACCAGCGTGCCGTTCAGCGACGACGTCTGGTAGCGCAGGTTCTGGTTCAACGTCCAGCCGGAGTCGAACCGGTGCGCCAGCGCGTAACCGATGCGGTTCTGCTCGCCGTCATAGGACGGCGCATTCGGCTCGCCGATGAAGCGGTTGGCCGGCACCACGCCATTGCGGTTCGGCACCAGCGTGCCATTCACGGGCAGGCCTTGCTGGCGCACATAGTTGCGCTGGTTGTGGCTGGCCAGGATCGTGAAGTCCGTGCGACTGCCAAGGTCCAGCGTCAGCGACGGCGCGATCCAGCGGTTGCGATACCAGACATAGTCGGTCGGATCGTCGCTGTTCATCATCAGCGCGTTCAGGCGGAAGGCAGCCTTGCTATCGCTGGCCAGTGGCGTTCCCACGTCGACCGTCATCTGCCGGAAGCCATAGTTGCCGACAGTCAGGCCCGCCTCGCCGAACAATTCGGCGCGCGGGCGCTTGCTGACCATGTTGACCAGGCCGCCCGGCTGTACCGCGCCGAACAGGATCGAGCCGGGTCCCTTGAGGACTTCCACGCGTTCCACGCCGAAGAGCTCCTGCGCCACGCGATTGTTAATGTCGACGAGCAAGCCGTCGGCAAAAATCGATTCCGATGCACGCTGGCCGCGGATGATGAAGTCGTCCCAGCCGCGCCTGCCATAGACGTTGGTGACCACGCCAGCGGAATTCTGCAGCGCATCGCTGAGGTTCTGCGCCTGCTGGCTGTCGAGCAGATCGCGCGTAATGACGGAGATCGATTGCGCGGCGTCGGCCGCTGATTGACCCGACTTGGTCACGTCGGCCGGCCGCCGCGTGGCAAAACCGACGTCAGTTTGCCCGTCGCCGGCGGCGCTGACCGTCACGGATGGCAGCGTGGTCAGATCTTCGGTGGCATGGGAGACAACGGGAGGCAGGAGCAGGGTACTGACGGCGGCGGGTATGGCAAGACGGCGGACAAGCATGACGGCCCAGGGCGGAAGAAAAGAAAGCTTCGCATCATAAATGAGAAGTATTCTTATTTCCACTCAGTCGGGCGCTTCTGCGCCGGAATCATTTCACTTTCGTGAACGTTCTGGCCCTCTATGCCGAGGCCAGTTCGAGAGCCAGCCGCAAATGCCTCACGCGACGTCCGGCGCTTCCACCAGCGCCATCAGGGGCGCCATGCACGGGCTTGCCGCCGCCCATGTGCGATGCTCGTCCAGGATGTCCTGCAGCATGGCATGCGTCGTATCCGGGTTGGCCAGCACCACGCGGAAAACGGCAATCGGGCGCCCATCCCATTGGGACGACGTCAATTGCGTGCGCGATATGAAGGAGCGACCTGCGTCACGCTGCGTTTCCTGGATGCTGATGGTCAGCGCATCCAGCGCGTCCAGGATCTTCTCGCGCCGGTCCGCCGACGCCGTGGCCAGCGCGGCACGGACGGCCTCGGGCACATGGCGATACGTCAGGATGCAGAGCTGCGGATGGCTGTCGAGCTCGAAATCCGGCTGCTGCGCAATCAGGGAAGCAAAGTACTTGGCGTTATCGATGCTGCGATCGATCAACTGCGCCAACCCCTTGCGGCCGAGCAGGTGCAGGTTCGCATAGAGCATGACTGCCGCCGTGCCGCGCGATCCTTCGAGCGTATGGCGCCCCAGGTCCACCGAGCCCTTGCGCACGATGTAGTTCGCATGCTGGATGATTTCCTGCGTCCACGCCGGGCTCCGGAACAGCACCATGCCGGCGCCCATCGGCACGTAGAACTGCTTGTGCGCATCGATGACGACGGAATCGGCACGCTCGATGCCCGCGAAGCGCCAGCGCTCGCGCTCCGACAGCAGCGTTGCGCCGCCCCATGCGGCATCCACGTGGAAATGGCAGCCGGTCTCCTGGGCAACATCCGCAATCGCGTCCAGCGGGTCGACCGACCCCGTCTCGGTGGTTCCTGCTATACCCACGATCGCCATCGGCAGGATATTGCGCTGCCGCAGGTCACGCAGGGTCTCGCGCAGGAGGTCGATGCGCATGCGGCCGTCGGCATCGACCCCGACCGGCACAAGATTGTCGCGGCCGATGCCAAGGACATCCGCTGCCTTGCCCAACGAGTAGTGTCCGCGCTCCGAGACCACGATCGCGAGGCCATCATGGCCGTAATGGCGCAGCGCAGCCGCCAGTCCGGCACGATGGATGCCGGCGAAACCATCACGCGCGCCCAGCAGGTTGTTGCGGCTCGCCCATAGCGCGGTCAGGTTGGCGACCGTGCCGCCCGAACAGAATGCGCCGAGCGCATGGTCGGCATCGTGCAGCCATCTCGCGTAGAACGCGCTGTCCTGGGCAAACACCAGCTTGTGCAGCATGCCGATGACCTGGCGCTCGAGCCCCGTCAGCGCACCCGACGTTTCGAGCTTCACGACGTTCTGGTTCAGCGCTGCCACCACCTTGGCCAGCGAAGGCATGAACGACGGCAGTGATGACGTCATGTGTCCGACGAACGTTGGCGATGCCACCGGCATCACGTGCCGGAACACGTCGTTGAGCAGATGATCGGCATGCGCTTGCGGCGATGTCGGAGTCTCGGGCAGCTCCACCGACGCGAACACCGCCTCGCGCGTGGCGCACGCGCCAGCAGGATCAAAACGCTCGCCGGCAAAGAAATCCGCCGGATGCTCGGCGATCAATCGCTCGAGCGATTCGAACGCACCGCGATCCGCGTCGAACCAGCGCAGGGGGCAGTCGTCGCTTCCATCCGTGTCTTGTAAGGTCTCTTCGCGAGAGTTGTCCGGCTTGTTTTGCATCACCCAGTTCAATCCAGTACCGCCATGGTTATCGGCGTATTATGCCGGACCGGACCGGATGCGTCCGATCCGAAGCGTCCTCTCACGAACGTACCGGCGCCGCGAAATGCTGCGAAGCTCCGGCGCCGGCCCGCTCACTGACCCTGCCGCATCACCCAGTCAACGGCCTGCGCCAGGAACCGCGAGGTGTCCCCGACCCGGTAGCTCATGATCACCGGCGAGACGAAGCCGGGGGCATCGATCGGGCAGTAGCGGACATCGTCGCGGTGCAGCCGCTCGATCGAGGCCGGCACCAGCGTGATCCCCACCCCCGCGGCCACCAGCCCCAGCGCGGTCTGCAGTTCGTTTGCCTCCTGCACCACCCGCAGTTGCAGGCCTTGCGACCGGAACAGCGACAGCAGGTGGTCGGCGTAGCTCGGGCGGGGACGCGCCGGGTAGAGAATGAAAGGGCATGCGGCCAGCCCTTGCGGCGTCAGTGCGGGTAGCGGCTCGCCGGCCGGCAGCGCCGCCACCAGCGGCTCGGCCATCACCACCTCCTGGCGGATGGCGGGGTCGTTGATGGCGATGCGGCCGAAGCCGAGGTCGATGCGGCCCGACTTCAGCGCCTCGACCTGTTCGACGGTGATCATCTCGGCCAGCCCGACCTCGACCTGCTGCGCCGCTCCGCGCAATTCCCGGATCAGCTCTGGCAGCACGCCGTACAGGACCGAAGGAACGAAGCCGATGCCAAACCACCGCTTGTCCTGCCGCCCGATGCGCCGGGTGCTCTCTATGGTCTCTTCCAGCCGCTGGGTCATCTGGGTGGTCTGCTCCAGCAGGAAGCGGCCCGCCTCCGTCAGGCGCAGCCCGCGGCCCACGCGGTCGAACAGCGACACGCCGACTTCTTCTTCGAGTTGCCGGATCTGGCGCGAAAGCGGCGGCTGGGCCATATGCAGCCGCTCGGCAGCGCGCGTAACGTTGAGCTCCTGGGCCACGACGCTGAAATAGCGAAGATGTCGAAGTTCCATGCCATACCTTCAGGGTATCAGTTGCGGCATCTTCGGTCCAGCACACCCTAGCGGTCAAGGGGTTTGCGTGTCCTCAGCGATCTTCACCCAAAGCAACAAGGTATGGCAGCGCCGATCCGTCCGGTCCAGGCTGGCGACGGCCGGCGCCGAGCCGACCGGCAGTTCGCCAGCCGGACCGACACCCACGAAAACCACTCACTTCTTCAACCGATACGCCAGCTGCGGCCGGGTAATCCCCAGCATCCGCGCCGCCGATGACAGATTGCCGCGCGTGGTATCGATCGCCAGCTTCATCAGCGTGGCCTCGATCTGCGGCAGCGACACCTGCTGGTCCAGCAGCTTCTGCAGCAGGGCGTCGGCATCCTCGGGCGGTTCGGTATCGCCGGCCTGCTGGCTGGCAAACAGGTGGGAGGTGTCGATGAGCCCCACGGCTGGCGCAAGCAGCACGCCGCGTTCAATCATGTTCTCCAGTTCACGGATATTGCCGGGCCACTGGTATTGCATCAGTGCCTCGCGAGCCCGCTGGCTCAGGCCGCGCACCTGTTTCTGGTAGCGCGCGTTGAAGCGCTGGATGAACGTCTGGGCGAGTTCGGGAATGTCGTCGCGGCGCTCCCGCAGCGCGGGGATGGCGACGGGATAGGTGCTGATGCGGTAGAACAGGTCGGCGCGGAACTGGCCCTGGCGGATCGCCTGCGCAAGGTTGACGTTGGTGGCCGCGATCAGGCGCACATCGATCTTGCGCGCCTCGACGCCGCCCAGGCGCTCGACTTCGGCGTTCTGCAGCACGCGCAGCAGCTTGACCTGCGCCGACAGCGGCAGGTCGCCGATCTCGTCGAGGAACAGCGTGCCGCCGTGCGCGCGCTCGAAGCGGCCGGGGCGCGATTGCTGGGCGCCGGTATACGCGCCTTTCTCCACGCCGAACAGTTCCGACTCGATCAGTTCGTGCGGGATCGCCGCGCAGTTCACGGCGATGAAGGGCTGCTCGCTGCGCGGGCCGTGGTCATGCAGCCAGCGCGCGAACATTTCCTTGCCGGCGCCGGTTTCACCGGTCAGCAGCACGGTGATGTGGCTGTCGGCAGCTGCCGACAGCAGGCCGAAGGCTTCGCGGAACGCAGGGGACTGGCCGATCAGGTTGCCCTGGTTGGCGCCGCACAGCGTCTCGCGCAGCGTGCTCACTTCCTGCTGCAGGGACAGCAGGTCGCTGATGACCGAATCGGGCTCGAAGTACTTCAGGTAGTCAGGATCGTCCCATTCCTCGGCCGGCTTGCCGACGATGCGGCACAGCGGGTCGAGCCGCCGCTGGCATTCGGTTTCCTTGTAGATGACCAGGCGGTCCATGAAGGTGCTGCTGTAGCCCGACGCATAGCCCAGTTGCACCCAGCAGCCGCCTTCCTCGCGGCTCAGCGCTTCGTTGAAGGGCGCTTCGCCTTCCCAAGAATCCTGCCAGAGGAATTCGCCGTAGAAGTGGCCGGTGTCGCGGTCGATCTCCAGGCGCACGGGGTCGACCCGCGTCACGCCTTCGAGCATATGGAGCTGCGGGCCGAGCAGGAAGGCGTCGTTGGGCGAATGCTCGAGTTCTTCCTTGCGTTCGCGCTTGACCATCTCGGCATCGCGCATGCCCTGGGCGTAGCCCATGCGGATCAGCAGGCCCTTGCCGCGCTCGAGCCCCAGCGTGTCCAGGATTTCCTTGCGCAGGTAGCTGAGCGCTTCGGTATGCATCAGCACCATGCGGGATTCCCCGAGCCGGATCTGTGCGGCCTTGGGGTCGATTGTCAGCAGCGAAGCCAGATCGAACGGCTTCTGCCTGGGGGGCGCGGTCATCTCCATCCTCCACGGATTGCCTGCGGGCGCGAATCGATCCGGAGGGGAGCGTTCCTGCCTCGTTTTCCGTAGCCTATCACGCCGGTTCGGGGGCCACGCAAGCCCATCTTCGGGGTTTCCGGCGGCATGATGCGGCGCATTAACGCCCGATTTGATCATTTGGTGAAAACCGGCTCTTTCATCTCATCAAATCGTCAACCGACCGCGGCGCGAACACCCCGCGCGCTTTCCCGCCAGGCCTTGCGGCGTATGGGAAGGCGGCTCCTGGCACAGCCTTCGCTATATGTCTCTCGCCGAAAACAGCGCGCACCAGCCGGTGTGCACCGCAACAGGAGCGAGACATGACCACGCCCACCGTCCATTCCGCCTTGACAGCCCCCCGCGGGGCGCAGCCCTACGTCCGGGTGACTTCGCGCGGCCAGCAGTGGGTCGAGTTCGAATTTTCGCTCGGCGACCCGGCTCTCTATGTGGAGCTGGTCATGCGCCCCGAGCAGTTCAGCGCGTTCTGCGCGGCGCAGTGCGCCATCACGGTTTCACACCAGCTCGGACGGGCGCTCGAACGCGAACGCGACAAATGGAGCGAGACCGTGGCCTGAGCCACGGCAGCACCGAATAGCCACCAGGGAGACAGGAGCAACCCACCATGCAAATCGATATCCGTACGGACAGCGTCAGCCCGATCCGGCAGACCTTCGCCAACCTGGCTCGGCGCCTTGGCGCCGACAAGCCCGCCACGCGCTACCAGGAGGCGATGTACGACCTGCAGCCGGAAACCAGCTTCCACTACCGCCCGCTGTGGCAGCCGCAGTATGAACTCTACGACGTGCGCCGCACGCGGGTGGTGATGCAGGACTGGTACGCGCTGAAGGACCCGCGGCAGTTCTACTACGGCAGCTACGTCAATGCCCGCGCCCGCCAGCAGGAGGCGATGGAGAAGAACCTCGAGTTCGTGGAAAAGCGCGGCCTGCTGGCATCGCTGCCCGAACCGCTGCGCGAGCTGCTGACGCTGGGCGTGGTGCCGTTGCGCCATGTCGAGTGGGCGGCCAACATGAACAACGCCGCCATCACCGCCTATGGGTTTGGCTCCGCCATCACCGAAGCGGCCATGTTCCAGACCATGGACCGCCTCGGTATCGCGCAATACCTGACCCGCATCGGCCTGCTCGTCGGCGACAAGGCGGCCGTCGATGCCGCCAAGGCGGCCTGGATGGAAGACCTGGCGTGGCAGCCGCTGCGCCATGCGATCGAGGATCTGCTGGTGCGCGACGACTGGTTCGAGCTGCACGTGGCGCAGAACCTGGTGATGGACGGGCTGCTGTACCCGCTGATCTACCAGCGCCTCGATGCGCGCCTGTCGGCCGAAAGCCCGGCGTTCTCGCTGGTCACCGACTTCATGAACGCCTGGTACGCCGAGACCGCGCGCTGGGTCGACGCCACGGTCAAGACCGCGGCGCAGGAATCGCCCGAGAACGCCCGCGTGATCGCCGGCTATGCCTTCGCCTGGCTCGACCGTTTCCAGCATGCGCTGGCGCCGCTCGCGCGCCGCCTGTTTGCGGGCGAGGCGGCAGCCGCGCTGGACGAGTCGGCAGCGGCGCTGACGAAGCGGCTGGCCGGACTGGGCCTGGCCCGTGCCACTGACGAGACGCCGGCCAGGTCCGCCGCCTGACCCCGAGGAGACTGCCATGACCGCACAGAACGTATTCATCGCCCTGCAGGCCAACGAGGAGATGCGTCCCGTCATCGACGCCATCGAGGCCGACAACCCGCACGCCACCGTCAACCGCTATCCGGCCATGGTCAAGATCGACGCGCCCGGGCGGCTGGAGATCAACCGCGCCAGCGTGGAAGAGCGCATGGGACGCGCGTGGGACGTGCAGGAGCTGCAGCTCGGCCTGATCTCGCTGGCCGGCAATATCGACGAAACCGAAGACCAGTTCGTGCTGGCCTGGCACTGAGCCGGAAATCGAACTGCAAATGCAAATATCAGGAGACAAGGACATGACCACCGCTACCGCAATTGCCTCCGCCGCGCGGCAGGCTGCCAGGCCCAAGCTGTCGCTGAAGGAAAAATACGCGATCCTCACGCGCGACCTCGGCTGGGAAACCACCTACCAGCCGATGGATGCCGTGTTCCCGCACGACAAGTTCGAAGGCATCGTGATCCATGACTGGAACGGCTGGGAAGACCCGTTCCGCCTGACCATGGACGCGTACTGGAAATTCCAGTCCGAGAAGGAACGCAAGCTGTACGCGATCATCGATGCGTTCCAGCAGAACAACGGCCAGCTCAACGTCACCGACGCGCGCTACGTCAACGCGCTGAAGCTGTTCCTGACCGGCGTGTCGCCGCTGGAATATGCCGCGCACCGCGGCTTCGCGATGGCCGGCCGCACGCTGCGCGGCGTGGGCGCGCGTGTTGCGTGCCAGATGCAGTCGGTCGACGAACTGCGCCACTGCCAGACCCAGATCCACACCATCAGCCACTACAACAAGTACTTCAACGGCTTTGCCGACTGGCGCCACCTGCACGACCGGCTGTGGTACCTGTCGGTGCCCAAGTCGTACTTCGAGGACGCCATGACGGCGGGCCCGTTCGAGTTCATCACGGCGATCTCGTTCTCGTTCGAGTACGTGCTGACCAACCTGCTGTTCATGCCGTTCATGTCGGGCGCGGCCTACAACGGCGACATGGCCACCGTGACCTTCGGCTTTTCGGCGCAGTCGGACGAGTCGCGCCATATGACGCTGGGGCTGGAAGTGGTCAAGTTCATGCTGGAGCAGGACCCGGCCAACCGCCCGATCATCCAGAAGTGGATCGACAAGTGGTTCTGGCGCGGCTACCGGCTGCTGACGCTGGTGGCGATGATGATGGACTACATGCTGCCCAAGCGCGTGATGAGCTGGAAGGAGGCATGGGAGATCTACTTCGAGCAGAACGGCGGCGCACTGTTCGCCGACCTGGCGCGCTACGGCATCCGCATGCCCAAGTACCACGAGCAGGCTGCGAAGGAGAAGGACCACCTGTCGCACATCGCCTGGTCGATCTTCTACAACTTCAACCACGCCGCTGCCATCCACACCTGGGTGCCGGAACCGTCGGAAATGGGCTGGCTGGCAGAGAAGTATCCCGACAGCTTCGACAAGCACTACCGGCCGCGCTTCGACTACTGGCAGCAGCAACATGCGGCGGGGCAGCGCTGGTTCAACCCGGGCCTGCCGATGCTGTGCCAGGTATGCCAGGTCCCGATGGCCTTCACCGAGCCGGACGATCCCACGCAGATCTGCTATCGCGAGGCCGAGCACGACGGCGACCACTACCACTTCTGCTCCGACGGTTGCCGCGACATCTTCCTCGGCGAGCCCGAGAAATACGTGCAGGCGTGGCTGCCGGTGCACCAGATTTTCCAGGGCAACTGCGGCGGCGGCACGCTGCCCGAGGTGCTGGACTGGTATCACCTGCGCCCGGAGGACCGCGGGGACTATGCCGATTCGCAGGACCGCGCCAACTGGCAGCGCTGGACCGGCGCCGCGGGTGCTGACGGCACGCAGGCGCCGGAGCAGGGCGGCGGCGCCTCGTGCTGCGACCACAAACACGACTGAAAAAAGAGACACCGGAGACCACCATGCCAGTCATCGCACTGAAGCCGGGCTACGCGGGCGAGACCCGCGACCGCGTCGAGAACTTCCACGGCAACCAGCTGGTGTATTTCGGCTGGGACCAGCACCTGCTGTTCTGCAGCCCCTTCACGCTGCCGCTGCCGCCCGACATGCCGTTCGGCGCCATGGTCAGCGACGTCATCGCGCCGCTGCTGGCGGCCCACCCCGAAGGCGCCGCCATTGACTGGACGCAGGTGCAGTGGCTGCGCGGCGGCGAACCCTTCGCGCCGGACGCGGGCGCCGGCCTGGCCGCCAACGGGCTCGGGCACAAGTCGGTGCTGCGCCTGCGCACGCCGGGCCTTGCCGGCATTGCCGGCTCCTGCAACTGACGCTGCCGCGGCAACGGTACTACGGAGGCTGTCATGACCTACCAACTGACCATCGAGCCCCTCGGGCAGACCATCGACATCGAGGAAGGCCAGACCGTGCTCGACGCCTGCCTGCGCGCCGGCGTATGGCTGCCGCATGCCTGCGGCCACGGCCTGTGCGGGACCTGCAAGGTACAGACGCTGGCAGGCGAACTCGACCACGGCGAAGCGTCGCCGTTCGCGCTGATGGATTTCGAGCGCGAAGAAGCCAAGTGCCTGGCCTGCTGCGCCACGCCGATGTCCGACATGGTGATCGAGGCCGACATCGAGCCAGATCCGGACGCGCAATGCCTGCCGCTGATGGATTTCACCGCCGAAGTCGTGCGCGTCGAGGCACTGACGCCGACCATCAAGGGCGTGTTCCTGCGCATCGAGGGCGAGCCGCTGCAGTTCCAGCCGGGCCAGTACGTCAACGTGTGGATCGGCCAGGAAGCCGCGCCGCGCGCGTTCTCGATCGCCAGCGCGCCATCGGCGGGCGAGATCGAGCTGAACATACGCCTGGTGCCCGGCGGCAGCGCCACGACCTATGTGCATGAAAAGCTCGGCGCGGGCGAGCGCCTGCAGTTGTCCGGCCCGCTGGGTCGCTTCTTCGTGCGCAAGAGCGACCCGCGTCCGCTGGTGTTCATGGCGGGCGGATCGGGGCTGTCGAGCCCGCGCTCGATGATCCTGGACCTGCTGGAATCCGGCGATCCGCGCCACATCGTGCTGGTGCAGGGCGCGCGCAATGCCGGCGAGCTCTACTATCGCGAGGCCTTCGAGGCACTGGCCCGGCAGCACGACAGCTTCACCTACCTGCCGGTGCTGTCGGGCGAGCCCGAGCAAAGCGACTGGTCTGGCGAGCGTGGTTATGTGCACGACCTGGCCGGCCGCCACTTCAGCCACGACTTCCGCGGCTGGCGCGCCTACCTGTGCGGGCCGCCGCCGATGATCGAAGCCTGCATCGCCACGCTGATGCAGGGCCGGCTGTTCGAGAAAGACATCTTTACCGAGAAGTTCCTGTCGGCGGCCGACGCGAGCCAGGCCACCCGCAGTCCGCTGTTCCGCTCGCTCTGACAACGATTCCCACTTCACGCGCCCACAAGGCCATAGGAGACAACCATGGACAAGATCGCGATCGACGCCGTACTCAACCGCATCGAGGAGAACACCGGCCAGAATGCCAACCCGCGCATCGCCGCCATCGTGCACCGGATGGTGCGCGACCTGTTCTACATGATCGAGGACCTCGACATCCAGCCCGAGGAATTCTGGGCCGGGCTCAACTACCTGGCCGATGCCGGCCGCAGGGGTGAACTCGGCCTGATCGCACCCGGGCTCGGCTTCGATCATTTCCTGGACCTGCGCATGGACGAGGCCGAGGCGCGCGCCGGCATCTCGGGCGGCACGCCGCGCACCATCGAAGGACCGCTGTATGTGGCCGGCGCCCCCGTCGCCCGGGCCGAAACCCGCCTGGACGACGGCAGCGACGAAGGCGAGGTGCTGGTGATGGAAGGGCAGGTGTTCGACAGCGCCGGCAAGCCGCTGCCCGATGCCAACGTGGAGGTCTGGCACGCGAACTCGATGGGCAACTATTCCTACTTCGACCCGACCCAGAGCGCCTTCAACCTGCGGCGCACCATCGTCACCGACAGCGAAGGACGGTACCGCTTCCGCAGCATCGTGCCGGTGGGCTACAGCGTGCCGCCGGACGGCGCCACCGACCGCCTGCTGAAGCAACTGGATCGCCACGGCACGCGCCCGGCCCACATCCACTTCTTCGTCTCGGCGCCCGGCCATCGCAAGCTGACCACGCAGATCAACATCGACGGCGACCCGTACCTGTGGGACGACTTCGCCTTCGCCACGCGTGAGGGACTGGTGCCGCCGGTGACGCGCGTCGAGGATGCGGCCGCCATGCAGGCGCTGGGCGTGGACAAGCCGTTCTCGCTGATCCGCTTCGACTTCACGCTGCACGCCGACAATGCCGGCGCGCCGCAGGCTGAAGTGGCGCGGCAACGCGCCGCCGTGACGGCGTAAGGAGCGCAGAGGCCGGGGCGGGTTGATGTCGTGCCTGGCCGGTACGGTATCGGGCGCCGGCTTCCCTGACAGCGAACCCCCGGTTCGCAGATTTTCAACCATGCCTGGCGAGATCCTCTGCTAGAATCTGGCACATGTATCGCAAGCACCTCACGACCCTGGCCCTAGGCCGCCTAGCCCTAGTGCTCGGCCGGGGTCCGCTTGTGCAAGCCTCTGGCGCCTGAATCGACCGATTCGCTGCGCGCCGCCTGATTTCCCCCTGACCCCGGCCCACGAACCAGCCTTCGCCATGCGAAGGGCTGCAGGGGAAATCGCATCCGAGAATGCCTGATTTTCGCCGGCATGGCTCCGTTGCAAGCCATCCGGCACCTGATTCGTGGACCAACAATGATTGCCCAACCCTCCGCCAAGTACCAACCGTTCCCCGCCGTCGGCTTGACCGACCGCACCTGGCCGAACCGCGCCATCACCACCGCGCCGGTGTGGCTTTCGACCGACCTGCGCGATGGCAACCAGGCGCTGTTCGAGCCGATGAACGGCGAGCGCAAGATGCGGCTGTTCCAGGAACTCGTGCGCATCGGCTTCAAGGAAATCGAGGTCGGTTTCCCGTCGGCGTCGCAGACCGATTTCGACTTTATCCGCAAGCTGATCGACGAAGACCTGATCCCGGAAGATGTGACGATCATGGTCATCACGCAGTCGCGCGAAGAGCTGATCGCGCGCACGGTGGAGGCGGTGAAGGGCGCGCGCAAGGCGATCGTCCACGTCTACAACGCCACGGCGCCGGCCTGGCGCCGCATCGTATTCGGCATGAGCGTGCCGGAAGTGATGGCCCTTGTGCGCCATCATGTCGGCTACCTGAAGCAGCTCACCGACCAGCACCCCGAGACCCGGTGGACGCTGCAGTATTCGCCCGAGACCTTCAGCGCGACCGAACTGGAGGTGTCGCTGCAGGCCTGCCACGCCGCGATCGAGGCGTGGGGCGCCCGGGCGGACCGGCGCGTCATCATCAACCTGCCGACCACCGTCGAGAACGCCACGCCCAACATCTTTGCCGACCAGATCGAATGGATGCACCGCCGCCTCGTGCCGCGCGAGCATATCGTGCTGTCGGTGCATCCGCACAACGACCGTGGCACCGGCGTGGCTGCCGCCGAGTTCGCCATGATGGCGGGCGCCGACCGCGTGGAAGGATGCCTGTTCGGCAACGGCGAGCGCTGCGGCAACGTGGATATCGTTACGCTCGCACTGAACATGTACACGCAGGGCGTCCATCCCGGCCTGGACTTCTCGGACATCAATGCGGTGGCGCGCATCACCGAGGAATGCACTTCGATCCCGGTCCACGCGCGTCATCCCTACGCGGGCGACCTGGTCTTCACGGCGTTCTCCGGCTCGCACCAGGACGCCATCAAGAAAGGCTTTGCCGCGCAGGATTCCGACGGGATCTGGGAGGTGCCCTACCTGCCGATCGACCCGGCGGACCTTGGCCGCACCTATGACAGCGTGATCCGCGTGAACAGCCAGTCGGGCAAGGGCGGCATTGCCTTCCTGCTCGAGCGCGAGCATGGCGTGGTGATGCCGCGGCGCATGCAGGTCGAATTCAGCACCGTGGTGCAGCAGGCCACCGACGCCAGCGAGACCGAAATCAGCGCCCCGGAGCTGTGGAAGCTGTTCCGTGAAACCTATCTGTCGTCCGACGCGACGGGCGCCGCGATCGTGTACCACGGCTACAAGCTCGACGAGAGCGGGCAGGGCATTGCGCTGGATGTCATGGTCGATGGCGTGCGCAAGACCCTGCACGGGCAAGGCAACGGCCCGATCGCAGCGGTGGTGCATGCGCTGGACTTGCGCATGCGCATCGACGCCTATGAGGAGCGAGCCACCGGCGCCGGTGCCGAAGCGCAGGCGATGGCCATCGTCGAGGCAGCGCTGGAGGGCGTGCCGGGGACGGGCTTCGGCGTCGGCATGAGCCACAACATTGTCGAGGCTTCGGTGCAGGCGGTGATCGGCGTGGCAAACCGGCTGCTGCGGCAACGGCGGGCCCAGGCCCTGTCGAGGGCATAAGCGGGGAATCCCGGGCGCACTTTCAATGCCTCGCCCTTGCCGTGGGCGGGGCGGTGACTCCTTGCGCATTCTCCGGAGTGGAGCTATCAGAAAATCTGAAAGATTCCATCAATATTATGCGATTTTCTTTTTGGTGGCGATGCAGCAAAGTGTGCGCAAGGAGTTGAACATGAACGCACGAGCGCCCCTGACTACGCTGGCTCTGGCCGGTGCCTGGCCACCACCTTCTTTTGTTTCCACTGCCTCCGGCACCCCGGTTCCCTATGTGGAAGCCGGGAGCGGCGAGCCGATGGTATTTGTGCATGGGTCGCTGTGCGACTACCGCTACTGGGACCCGCAGCTCGCTTCCCTGTCGAAGAACTTCCACTGCTTCGCTCCGAGCCTGGGCCACTATTGGCCGGAAACCGGCGCGTTCGGACGCGGCGACTTCAGTTGGGAGGCACACGTCGTTGAGGTGGCGGAGTTTATCGATGCGCTGGGTCTGGGGCCGGTCCATCTGGTCGGCCACTCGCGTGGCGGTTGCGTTGCGTTTCATCTGGCGCGCGAATACCCCCACCTGGTGAAGACGCTCACGCTCGCTGACCCGGGCGGCCCATTGCAGACTGCGCCCCGAGCCGAGGCAGGAAACCTGCCGCCGGGCACCCATGCGTTGAGAGCGAAGGCCGCAGAACTGATCGAGCAAGGCGAATTTGATGCCGGCCTGAATCTGTTCGTAGACTCGGTAACCATGCCCGGCTTCTGGAACAAGAGTTCCCAGAGCTTCCGCAGGATGGCGCTCGATAATGCACTCACACTGCCCAAGCAGCTGCGTGACCCGTTGCCCGCCTACACACGCGAAGCCGCCCGGGAAATCCAGTGTCGGACGTTGCTGATCGATGGACAAAAGAGTCCGCGCATGTTCCGCAACACGGTCGAGAAGCTTCAGGAATGGATCGGGCGTGCCGAGCGCCAGACAATTGCCGGAGCCTCTCACGGCATGAATATCGCGAACCCGGGCGCCTTCAACCGGGCGATTGCCGGGTTGGCTGGCTAGCACGCGCCGCCATGCCAGCCGTGTTGCGAGATCAGTAAAGCACC
Source organism: Cupriavidus consociatus (assembly GCF_017814975.1). GTDB lineage: Bacteria > Pseudomonadota > Gammaproteobacteria > Burkholderiales > Burkholderiaceae > Cupriavidus > Cupriavidus consociatus. The sequence continues at coordinate 179 of NZ_JAGIQA010000049.1, read as the reverse complement.
ACGGATCGGATCGACTCGCCACGCTTCATCAGGTCGAAGCCTTCGTTGATGCGCTCCAGCGGCAGCGTGTGCGTGATCAGGTCGTCGATGTTGAGCTTGCCGTCCATGTACCAGTCGACGATCTTCGGCACGTCGGTGCGGCCGCGCGCGCCGCCGAAGGCCGAGCCCTTCCACTCGCG
>NZ_JAGIQA010000048.1 GCF_017814975.1 Cupriavidus consociatus | reverse complement strand
GTTGTTGGTACTTCGTTCTTGTCATTCACCACACCTTACCGGATGGCAAGGTGTTGCACTTCAGATTTGAGGGCGCCGACCTTCCTGCCACCGTACTGCCCCGAGCTCAACCCAGTTGAGTACCTCTGGGCATGGCTCAAGCATCATGCGATTGCGAACTTTTGCCCCGACAACCTCAATGAGTTGCATACCGTCGCCCGCAACAAGCTCAAAAGCGCTCAACACCGGCCTTCGATCAGCGCCGCGTGCTGGGTTCAGGCAACTTGTGGTGATGTCATGATTAAAAGCTCTTGTGGCCGGCCCACGCCTGAATCAGCGTGCCGTCGACGCTGAAGTACTCGCCTGACAGCCAGTCCTTCTTCTGCGCGATGGACAGCACCTCGTTGAAGAACGCGAACACCGCATCATGCTTGAGCAGCCGTTCGCGGTTCTTGCTGAAGACGGTGGGCACCCAGACAGCATCATCCATCGCTAGGCCAATGAACCAGCGAAACAGCAAGTTGTAGTGGGTCTGCTCCGGATACGCTGACAGGCCTACCGCACATGAAACTCACGCGGCACTCAGTGCAGGCAAGTTGGACTCCACTTTGAATATCGAGATAACGGTGCGCAACTCGACCGCCCGCTCTTCAAGCGAGTGGGAGGACGCCGCCGATTCCTCAACGAGGGCCGCGTTCTGCTGGGTCACATGGTCAAGCTGACTGACGGCGGAGTGGACTTGTTCGATGCCATCCGCCTGCTGTTCGGACGCAATCGAAATTTCGGTGATGATGTCCAGCACCTTGCGCACTGCCTGCTTGATCTGGGCGACAGTCGCACCAACCTCGCCGGCCCTGCGTGAGGTATCCTCGATCATGCCAACCGACACCTCGATGGTTTCCTTGATCTCCTTGGCAGCCGCCGACGCGCGCTGCGCGAGCGAACGCACTTCGCTCGCCACCACGGCGAACCCGCGTCCCTGCTCGCCAGCGCGCGCGGCCTCGACCGCGGCGTTAAGTGCAAGGATGTTGGTCTGGAATGCGATGCCTTCGATGAGACTCGTGATCTCCGAGATCTTGCTCGCGCTCTCATTGACGTGCCCCATCGTCCCGAGCATTTCCTGTACTACCGAGTAGCCCGTATCAGCAATATCGCTTGCGTTCGCCGCCAGCGCTTTGGCTTGATGTGCATTGTCGGTGTTCTGTTTCACCGCTTCAGTCAGTTGGGTCATACTCGCCGCAGTCTGTTCAAGCATGGCGGCTTGCTGTTCGGTGCGGCTGGCAAGCGCCGCATTCTCCGAGGCTATATGACTTACTGCTGAACCGATGCCCTCCACACTCGTCCGTACGCCACCGACGATCCGTCCGAGGCTGGCATTCATTGCTTGCAGCGCGCGCATCAACTGCCCCATCTCATCCTTCGTGCTTGCTTCGATGTGCGTGGTCAAGTCGCCGTTCGCGATGCGACTGGCCGATTCGACCGCTGTCCGCGCCGGCACCGCTACCGAGCGCGTGATCATCCAGCCGCTCAAGAGGGCCAAAACGGTTGCGGAAAGCGCGATCATCGCAATCGTTATCATGGCATTGTGCACGGCAGACGCCGTGTTGTTGCCGCTTTGCGCCATTAGATCGGCTTGAAATTTCACAAGTTTGTCGAGCGCATCAAAATACGCTTGCTGCTCCTTGCGCAGTTCACCAAACATGAGATCGCGCGCCGGGTCCTTCTGGCCCTGCTTGATCAGGTCAACTACCTTGTCGCGCACATTCCGGTAACGGAGCTGGGCTATTCTCATCTCGTCGAAAATCCGCCGCCCCTCCCCGCCGCGGACGAGCGCGTCGAGCTTTTTCAACACGGAAGCGTAAGGGACGCCAATTTGTGCGATTCCCTGCAAATAGTGCTCAGCTTCATCCGCATCGGCGGCCAGCGCCGCATTACGCAACTGGCGCGCGGCGAAGTTCGCATAATCCTTGATTTTATGCGCAAGCTCCGCCTTGAGATAGGTTTCACTGACCAATTCCTCGGTGCGCTGGCTTGCCGAGCGAAGTTCCAATGCAGCGAACACCGAGATCCCGACTAACAACACGATCAAGAGACCAAACGCTGCAGAAAGACGAACGCCAATTTTGAGATTTTTCAGTGTTTTCATATGGAATAAACTTTATATTTTTAAATTCTCGATCATTTTCACGAGGATAGGTATTCTTTCGTGAATATTTTTCGCGATACCTATCAGCTTCAATATTGTTTAAACGGCCCCGTCACTCATAAAAATACCCCTCCACAGAGGGGAGTCACAAAAATTAAAACTTTACTGTTCGATAGAAAATGTTTTTCATTGCAGATTAAGAATCCATACGTAGTGCGCGGCCGCAATGCCTGCCACGCGACTCGTCTATGTCGCTAACTGCGCTCCCAGCACAATCGCACCTTGTCTGACGGCGGCAAGCTGTGGGACCACGTGACTGCGGGTGAGCAAGTCGGCAGGATTCACATTACGTTGGCAGCCCGTCAGGCTCAGCCAGCGCGCGCGTACGGCGGCAGGTGTGGGCGCAGGTCGCGTTGCTTAACGCTGCAGGCGGCGTGGTGAGTGCCACTTGCATCGTCGCCCGGGAGGTCGACCCGCCGGCAGGCGTCAAGCCGATTGAATGGCGGCTGCTGAGTAATCGCGAGGTGGACGACCTTGATGCAGCCGTGCAGCTTATTCACTGGTACCGTGCGCGCTGGGAGGCGGAACTGTTTTTTCACCTGCTGAAGAACGGCTGCCGGGTCGAGGCGCCGCAACTGGCCTCGATGGAGCCTCTCGAACGCGCGCTGGCATTGTTCATGGTGATGGCCTAGCGCATCGCTCGATTGATGCGACTGGGTATTACTTGCCCGGACCTGGATGCATGGCTGCTGTTCGTGCGGGATGAACGGCGCGCAGCATTCATTCTCAACAAAAGGAAGCCGCCTTAGACGTCACCGCGACTGAATGAGCTCGTGCGCCTGGTCGCCATGCTCGGCGGATTCCCGGCGCGCAAAGGCGACGGCGAAGCCGGAGTCAAGACCATCTGGCAAGGCCTGCAGCGAGTGGTGGATTTCTCCGCCGGCCTGAAGTACGCGCGAGAACTGGACGAGTGACTTGAAAATCATCTAGCGGGCCTCCGGCCGCTGCCCTGAAGGGCAGCGGGGTTAAAGTGAGCTGCCCAACTACCTTAACCGAACGGGGAGGCCCAGAATGAAATATTGCGGCATTGACCTACATTCGAGCAATAGCGTGATCAGCGTGACGGACGAGGCGGACGGGGTAATCGCGGAGAAGCGTTTGCCCAACGAGTTGGCGAAGGTACTGGCGGTCCTCACGCCATGGCAGGCGGAACTCGCCGGCGTCGTCGTCGAATCGAAGTACAACTGGTACTGGCTCGTTGACGCGCTGCAAACCCATGGCTTCACGGTCCACCTGGCGCACACCGCTGCGATCGAGGAACTCAAGCACTGTGGCGACGAAACGGACGCGCGTTACCTGGCGCACCTGCTGCGATTGGGAATCCTGCCAACCGGGACGATCTTGCCACCAGAAGCGCGCAACGTGCGCGACCTAGCCCGCAAGCGCATGCAACTCGTACGCAGCCGCACCCGCCACATCCTCGCTGTTGATAACATTACCGCACGACTGAAGCAATTAGGCGAAGCAGCGATCAACCAGATGGGCTTTCCCGAGGATGTCGCCCTTGCGCTTCGAGCAAACGTCGCGGTCATCGCAACGACTCAGCGCGCAGATCGAGATCGTGGAAAAGCGTCTTCAGGAAAAGGTCAAACGGCACCCGGACCAGTCACTGCTTGCAACAGTGCCCGGTATCGGCCAGACTCTTGCTACTGTCATTCTGCTGGAAACCGGAACCATTGAGCGTTTCGGCAGTGCCGGCAACTTCGCCTCGTATGCGCGCTGTGTGGACAGCCAGTACACGAGCAATGGCAAGAAGAACGGCAAAGGCAACACTAAGAACGGTAACCCTTCCTGGGCGTTCATCGAGGCGGCAAACTTCGCGTTGCGCTATTGCGACCAGGCCGACCGCAAGAAGGTTAGATCCAATCCGGTACTTGCACGCAAGGCGCTGGCCCACAAACTGGCCCGCGCGTGTTTCCACATCCTGAAGGAGCACAAACCAGGAGCACAAACCGTTTAATGTGACCCGCTGCTTCACATAGCGCGTGACGACGTCGGCTGGCAAGCCCCAATTACACACTGGTGCTCAAGCCATGAATTTGACTGGGATGCCGTGCCGCTGTCACCCGATGAGTACCCGAAAGCGGATCGCCTGCAATGCGACCCAGCCAACGATTGGCGTCGCACCTCCTCGGTGAGGCAGCCACCATCGACAAAGGACTAGACAAAATGTATTGACCTGCCGCACCTCAAGCCTAATCCACGTCGCTTGAGGTGCGGCAGGTCAATACATTTTGTCTAGGTAGTCAGTAGCCGCTGGGCGTGCGCACGTGCACCTCGACTTGCTTGACTGACTGCTGCGCGCGCGGCATGCCGGTGAATGACGAGCGCGGTGGCTCATCCAACGTGCCCTGGAACTCGTAGGCCACCGTGCCCGGCGGATGCTTGTACCAGCCGGGATCCTTGTAATTGCCGGGCTTCTGGTCGCGCCGTACTTTGAGCACACTAAACATCCCGCCCATCTCGATCGAGCCGAACGGGCCTTGGCCAGTCATCATCGGCGCAGTGTTGTCGGGAATCGGCATCTCCATCTCAGTCATGTCGGTCATGCCCCGCTCGCCCATCACCATGTAGTCGGGAATCAGACGGTTGATCTTGCCAGCCACCTCCCGATGGTCCACACCAATCATGGTCGGCACCTCATGGCCCATTGCGTTCATGGTGTGGTGGGCCTTGTGGCAGTGGAATGCCCAATCGCCTTCTGCATCAGCGATGAATTCAACCTGGCGCATCTGCCCAACGGCGATGTCGGTCGTAACCTCGGGCCAGCGTGCGCTCTTCGGGGTCGGACCGCCGTCCGTGCCTGTTACCATGAACTCGTGGCCGTGCAGATGGATGGGGTGGTTGGTCATGGTCAGGTTGCCGACGCGGATGCGCACCTTGTCGCCCAAGCGCACGTTCAGCGAGTCAATGCCGGGGAACACACGACTGTTCCAAGCCCAGAGGTTGAAATCCAGCATGGTCGTGACCTTGGGTGTGTAGGCCCCCGGCTCAATGTCGTAGGAACTAAGCAGGAAGCAGAAGTCGCGCTGCACCTCGTCGATCAGCGGATGCGCGGTCTTGGGATGCGTGACCCAGAAGCCCATCATGCCCATCGCCATCTGCACCATCTCGTCGCCATGCGGGTGGTACATGAAGGTGCCCGGACGGCGTGCTGTGAATTCGTAGACAAAAGTCTTACCCGGCAGGATGGCCTTCTGCGTAACGCCACTCACCCCGTCCATGCCGTTAGGGAGGCGCTGGCCGTGCCAATGGAGACTGGTCTGCTCGGGCAATCGATTGGTGACGAAGATGCGCACGCGGTCTCCCTCCACCACTTCGATGGTCGGTCCTGGCGATTGGCCGTTGTAGCCCCAAAGATGCGCCTTGAAGCCGGGCGCCATCTCGCGCTCCACCGGCTCGGCGACAAGGTGGAACTCCTTGACGCCATTTTTCATGCGCCAGGGGCAAGTCCAGCCATTGAGCGTGACGACGGGATTGTAGGGCCGGCCCGTATTCGGTATGAGTGGCGGCATGGTGTCGGTCGAGGTCTGGCTCATAGGCTCGGGGAGTGCGGCCATTGCCACCCGGCTGACGCTTGCGGCAGCGATGGCACCACCAGCCATCGTGAGAAATTGTCGTCTCGAATTCATTGTGGAGTCTCTGCGGGAAATTGATGACCGGATTCAGTGCGAGGTATCGGCGCTTCCGGCCGTTGCGCTGCTCGTCGGCGTCACCGGACTGGCCATGGGTCGGCCGATCAACTCCGCCCGCAGAGCCGCGTCTGCCAGCCAGAACTGTTGCTCGGCTGAGATTTCGGCCATCACTGCGTTCACCTGCTCGCGTGCGTCTGCAAGCAGATCGAATACGCCAATCAGCATGCCGTTGTAGCGCAGGAGATTTTCGTCCGAGATCGTTTTGCGCAGCGGCACAACCTCGTCACGTTGGTGTCTCGCGATGTCGTAGGTCGTGCGGTAGGCCGCATAACTTTGGCGCAGACTGGAACCTGCCGCGCGCAGCGTGGCATCCAAACGCTGGGCTGACGCAAGGACCTGACCGTTCGCGGCGTCCCGCTGCAGATCGCCCCAGTCGAACAGCGGCAGGCGCAGCGCAAACTCATAGTCGCGCTCGGTGGCCTTGCTTCCGTCGGCGCCGTTTGAGATCGTATTGCGGATTCCGCCAAGCTCAATGTCGGTGATGCTGGTCACGCGAACCAGACCCCGGTCTCGAGCTGCGGTGTCAAACTGTGCTTGGGCCAGCCGTACATCCAGGCGGCCACGGCTGGCCGTCTGGCCAACTTCGGCTGGTTGTAACGGCTCCCTGGGCAGGTCGGGGAGACGTTCGGGCAGCTTCAGTTCCTGCGCTTGCCCCTCGGTCAATCCTAACTGACGCACAAGTTCCTCGCGTGCGGCCGTGGCCGCATAGTGCGCGACCGCGAGCTGGGTTCCGGCGTCCGCGTAGAAGGCCTGTTGGCGCGCCCGCTGGAGCTTGCTGAAGTTGCCCACCGCCTGCATACGGCGGGAGAGTTCGGCGCTGGCCTCGGCGCTTTCGTAGACCTGCCCAGCGTACTTCAGGCTTTGCTGCGCAGCCACGGCGCGTACCCAGGCTTGACGCACGCGGCTGACCTGGTCAACCACGTCGGACGTCAGCCGCAACCGTTCCTGTTCGATCTGTTGTCCAGCCACTTGCTGGCGCAGCGGCAGCGTCAGCAGATCCAGCAGGCCAATGGAGATCATGCGGTCCAGCTCAAGAACGTCTCCGACGCGCAAACGCTGTAAGCTAAAAATGGGGTTGGGCAGGCGCCCCGCTTTTGCCGCACGCGCGGTGTCTGCTGCGTGCTGCGCCAGCAACGCCTGCAGGGCGGGGCTATTGGCAAGGGCCAACTGCACGGCTGCTTCCTGTCCGAGCGGTCGGGCGAGCAACTCAGTCGCGGCCTTCTTTCGCGCATTTTCGTCCTCCTGCGTCTTGGCCAGCGCCAACTGACCGCCGGTGAAGCTTGCGGCCTCTTCGTTAGTGCGCGATAGGCTTTGCTCCAGGCTGGCGCCAGCACATCCCGAGAGCGCGATCACCGTCAGGGCCAGCGGTAGGAAGAGGCCGCGGAAAGCGGTACGTTCGCTATTCATGGCCAGCCTCCTTGTGGGCGCTGCGACCATCGCCCTGACTTGCCGGCGCCGGCGCAGAGCCAATCGCTGCGGGCGACGTCTCCTGGACGGCCTCCTTTGCATAGGTGCGCCAGCCGCCGATGCGGCCTACGATATCATTGGCTTCTCGCCAGGACGTGACTGGCTGGTCTGCATAACCCTTGTAGGCAGCGAAAGCCGACGAATACGCCAACTCGGACACAGGCTTGGGCGACGTGTGCTCGGGTTCTGAATGGGCACCCCCGGCGGCCAGCAGCAGGGCCATCATCCCGCCAGCACTCAAACGCAATCTAAGGTTCGGAGATATTGCGAGCGTCATTCTGTTGGACTCGATGTGAGCTATCAGTGGAACCACTTTCGGCCTTTCCACCGTGGGAATGTCAATAGTTTTTTTGGGTCTGGCTCGATAGAAAATTCCCACCGCGATCCGCTTGACCATCCAACGGTGGAAAGGGCTAGGCCGCTTCCATATGGGACAACCAACTTGACAGAGATCCCCATGGGCGCCCCCTTGCGCCAACCGCACTGCTGGAGTTCAAGCTCTCGATCAAAGGCGTGACGTGCGCAAGCTGTGGCTCGCGCGTAGAGAAAGCGCTGCAGAAACGGCTCGGCGTCGAGCGCATTGCAGTGAACCTTCCGACCGAGGAAGCCACTGTCAGGGCGTCCGCTGGCGTCGATGCCGACGCTGTGTGCAAAGGCGGCTACGACATTCGCGCCCCAGCAGATCGAGGGTGCGATCGCAGGCATGACTTTCGCCTCGTGCGTTGGACGCATGGAAAACGCGCTGCTGGCCGCCCCAGATGGGTATCGGCCGCGGTAGTGAAACCTAGCGAAGGAAGATGCCGCTGTCACGGGGCCTGCAGGTGTGACTTTGCAATGCTAGCGGCCGCCATCGACAGGGGCCGACTATGTCGGCAATCCGACCAGCGACAAAGGCGCCGGCATCTCGGTCAACGAAGACGGCCAACTACGGACCCACACGCTGATCATTGATGCCGAGACCACGCTTGCTCGAATCATCAGCATGCTCGAATCGGCGCAGGCCCCAATCCAGCGCATCGTGATTCGGGCGAGCGCGGTCTCCCGCCCTCCCCCACCGGCAAGCGCACAGCGCCGGAAGCGGAGAAATTCAGTGCCTGCTTGCGCAGCACGACTTCGCCTGAGCAGCGGCTTTGACCATGCCTTGCTCTACCCGCACCGGCGTGTAGCCCGCATTCGCTATGGCATCCTGAAGCACCTCCGGATCGGCGGAGGTCGATTCGATCATGACCCATTGCCTCGCTTGGTCGACGGTGAACGCAGCTTGGTTGTCTACGGACTTCAATGCCTTGGAAATGGTGCTGATGCAGTGGCCGCAGGTGATGCCTTTCACTTTAAAGGTAATCATGAGACTTTTCCTAATGGTTTGGTGACGAGACGCTGAAACTGTCAGCCTTCCCATCGCTGGAGTGTCAAGGGATGCGTGGCGAGTTAAGGTATGCAGCACGCCCTGGACTTTGTTATCGGACGCTCGTCAGCGGACCGATTGGATTTCGGTGACAACGAACTTGCCCGCGTGGTTGTCAGCGCGAAAACGCACCTTGTCACCGGTTTGCACCTGGTCGAGCATGGCCGCGTCGCGCACCGGATACACCATGGTCATGCTGGGCATATCGAGGCTCTTGATCGGACCGTGCTTGATCGTGAGCTTGCCGGCTTCCTTGTCGACCTTGCGAATCTCGCCGTCGACGAGGTCAAAACTGGCAGACGCAGCGGTGTCTTGCCCTGCGGGCACATCTGCGGTCTGGGCAGTGGCGACGCCTGACCAGGCCACGAAGGACACGCTCAGCACGGCGCTAAGCGTCAGGGCATAGACGATTTTGAGCTTCATCACGAACTCCTTGTGTGAGGGGCAATGGGTTAGCACGGGACGGCTGCAAAGCAAACTGCGTCCTCTGTGCTTCGAACCAGGGCGAACCGCAATGCCTTGCATCAGGCGCCATCCGTAAAGCTGTCGAACGATTTAGCTGTGTTGCTGCCATCGCCAAACGGATCACGCGCACCCGTGGCATGAGCGCTATCCATGAAGGCATCGCGCGCACTCGTAGCATGAGCACCCTCCGTGAATGAATCGCGCGGCGAGGTCACGCCGGCAGTGGCCATGCCGGACACACCGCTGAGGGTCGCTGCAGCCAGGGCGACAAGCACCGTCTTCTTGATCATGTTCACATGCATTTTTGCTTCTCCTTTTCGATGAGCGGCTCCGTGAGCCTGCCCAACACAGTGTTGAATTGAGGCGAATCGCTTGGTGCCGCTTCGATCACCATGGGCCCAGGGTCAACGGCCATCTTTCGACCTCGGTTTGAGGTGTCAGTGAAGCCACTTTGGGCTTTTCCACGGTGGGAAGGTCAAGGGGGTTTTTGGATCTGGCCCGAAAAAAAAATTTCTACCGCGATCCGCTTGACCTTCCAACGATGGCAAGGACCAAGCTGCTTCCTCATTGGACAACTTCCTCATTGGACAACCAACGGGATAGAGCCCCTCATGAACATACCCCTTGCACCCACCGCACCACTGGAGTTCAAGCTCCCCATCGAAGGCATGACGTGCGCGAGTTGTGTCTCGCGTGTCGAGAAGGCGCTGCAGGCGCTGCCTGGCGTCGAAAGTACTTCAGTGAACCTTGCCACCGAGGAAGCGACTGTCAAGGCGTCTGCCGGAGTCGATACCAGTGCCCTGGCTGATGCTGTCCGCAAGGCCGGCTATGACGTTCGCGCTAAGCCGATCGAAGTTGCGATCGAAGGCATGACTTGCGCCTCATGCGTGGGCCGTGTGGAGGAGGCCCTGCTAGCCGTTCCTGGCGTTTCGACTGCGACAGTGAACCTTGCCACGGAAAAGGCCATTGTCACTGCGCTTGCCGGTGTGTCGTTCGCGACGCTGGCAGCCGCCATCGACAAGGCTGGCTATGTTGCCAAGCCGGTCGAAGCAACATCCATGGCGCCGGCAGAAAAATGGCTTCCGCAATGGTGGCCTGTGCTCGTCGGCACACTGCTGACACTCCCTCTTCTGCTACCGATGCTGCTGCAATTGTTCGGCATTAACTGGATGCCTCGAGGTTGGGTGCAGTTGGCGTTGGCGACGCCGGTGCAATTCTGGCTTGGCGCGCGCTTCTACCGCGCCGGCTGGAAAGCGATCAAGGCTGGTACGGGCAACATGGATCTGCTGGTCGCGCTGGGTACGAGCGCAGCGTACGGGCTCTCAGCCTATCTATTGTGGAAGCACGCCGGGCGCGGCATGCCGCATCTGTATTTCGAAGCCTCTGCCGCAGTTATTACGCTGGTGCTGCTCGGCAAATGGCTCGAATCCCGAGCCAAGCGGCAAACTGCTGACGCAATCTGATCGCTGAACGTCTTGCGGCCGACCGTGGCGCGGCTTTTGGTAGCTGGTACTGAGGCCTCTACACCGGTTGAACAAGTGGCGGTGGGCGACATTGTCGTCATCCGACCTGGGGAGAGCGTGCCGGTGGATGGAGAAGTTGTCAACGGTCGCAGTCACGTCAACGAATCGCTCATCACCGGCGAAAGCCTGCCAGTGGCTAAGGCTGTCAGCGACAAGGTGACGGGTGGCTCGGTCAACGAAGAAGGTCTGCTACAGGTCCGCACGCTGGCCATCGGTGCCGAGACCACGCTTGCTCGAATCATTCGCATGGTCGAGTCGGCGCAGGCGGCCAAAGCGCCGATCCAGCGTATCGTCGATCGGGTGAGCGCGGTCTTCGTTCCCGTGGTCCTCGGGTTGGCCCTGCTGACTTTCATCGGCTGGTTTGTGTACAGCGGTAATGTAGAGCAAGCTTTGATCAGGGCTGTGGCGGTCCTTGTCATTGCTTGCCCGTGTGCACTCGGTCTGGCCACGCCAACGGCCATCATGGCCGGCACCGGCGTGGCTGCACGCCAGGGCATTCTGATCAAGGATGCCGAGGCACTGGAAGTAGCGCACTCGGTCACCACCGTAGCGTTCGACAAGACTGGCACACTCACTGCGGGCAAGCCGTCGCTGGTCGCGATCGAAGCCGCAGATGGGGGGAATTCAGACGAAGTTCTGCAACTCGCCGCTGCCCTGCAGAAGACCAGCGACCATCCGCTGGCCCATGCGGTGATGGAAAAGGTCCGCGATCAACGCACGCCTGTACTGCCGGCACACGACGCACAGGCTCTACCGGGCCGTGGCGTGCAAGCCGTCGTCGCCGGCCAGCACATCCTGCTCGGCAGCACGCGCTTGATGAACGAGCAAGGCGCCACCCCGAGTGCGTTGTTGAACAAGGCGCAGCATCTTGAAGCTGAAGGACGAACCATCTCGTGGCTGTTAGCGCAAGAGGGAAATCAAACGCGTGTGTTAGGACTGCTGGCCTTCGGCGACACCATCAAAGTAGAGTCCTATGCTGCCGTTGCACGGTTGCACGAGCTTGGAATTCGGACGGTAATGCTGACCGGTGACAACTTGGGTAGCGCTTATGCTGTCGCTCGCGAATTGGGCATCGACGACGTCCGCGCGGAATTGCTGCCCGGCGACAAGGCTGCCATTGTCCAAGATCTGCGCCATCAAGGGCAAGTCGTGGCGATGGTGGGTGATGGTCTGAACGACGCACCTTCTCTCGTGGCCGCTGACGTTGGCCTGTCCATGTCGACCGGTACCGATGTCGCGATGGAAGCTGCAGGCATTACCCTGATGCGTGGTGACCCGCGTCTGGTCGCTGATTCGTTCGACGTCTCCCGCCGCACCTATGCAAAGATCAAGCAGGGTCTGTTCTGGGCGTTCGCCTACAACGTACTGGGCATCCCTCTGGCGGCCCTGGGCATGCTTAGCCCGGTCATTGCTGGGGCGGCCATGGCCATCAGCAGCGTGAGCGTCGTGACCAATGCACTTCTGTTGCGTCGCTGGCGTGGTGCTGCAACTGCAGCCAGCGGCGTCGACCACCCGATTCAAGGAGCCTAACTATGAACATCGGAGAAGTAGCGTCCTCACCAAGTGGAAAAGGGATGTGTACTCGAGACTGTCTCATCCCAGGCCCAACTCGATCACGAGTAGATTCGTCTCAACGGCTCACGGTTCCGCCGTTTGTTCTCCTACGACAGGGCCGATGGGACACGCATGGCCGTCATGATCAGGCCGATGGATCAATAAAAAAGGAGCCCACGATGGAGCAGACCGCAGGGAACGTAGGGGGGTGACTTGGGAAGTTCGTTGACTTGGCTACAGCGCGGTAGGAACTGAAGCAGCGCTCAGAGTCAATGCTGGAGCTGACTCGTCGTCGCAAAGCTGACCGAGGCGAAAGAGAAGTCATCAGGCATGACGCAGCGCCGTGTTTCGCGCGGCTACTATAAACTTTTTCTTTCAATAAAAACAGAATATCTCGTTTGCGAGTGAGCGGTGTAATTCGAACAATAGCTCGGCATATGGACTCGAACGGGAAGCTGGCTCGGCCCCCGGGGTGAGCGTTTAGAGCATTGATAAATAGCTCGTCTTCTAGGAAGGTCAAAACGGTGATCCGAAATGTCACGAAAGTTTCACAGCTAGGTCGCTGAGCGGGGGTAGCTGCAGGGCGCCTTTGCATGCGGTACCACACGCACTCGACACACTGCGTTTTTTTCCATTAACGAGGATTTGCCATGCCGGAACAGAAGACTTACAAAGCGATGCAAGTGACCAAGCCTGGCACGCTCGAACTAGTTGAACGAAACACACCGACACCCGCTGCGGGCGAAGTCCTGCTGCAGGTGGAGGCCTGCGGGATCTGTGGCGCTGACGCAGGTGCCATTGAAGGACGGGAGACGGGACTGCAACTCCCACGCGTTCCTGGCCATGAAGTTGTTGGACGTATCGTGGCGATGGGGCCCGACACCGCTTCAATCTGGAAGCTGGGTCAACGTGTTGGCGTAGGCCGGTTGGGCGGGCCCTGCAACGAATGCGAGCAATGCCGTCGCGGTCAATTCCAACTCTGCAAGAACCAACCCGTCATGGGAAGTTCCCGGGACGGGGGCTACGCGCAAATGATGCTCGCGCGCAGCACGGGATTGGTCTCGATTCCCGACGAACTCAGTTCAGAAGCGGCGGCGCCCCTTCTGTGCGCCGGCATTGCAACATTCAACGCGCTCCGCAAATCCGGTGCGCAGGCTGGCGATCTCGTCGCAATCCAAGGCATTGGCGGCCTGGGGCACATGGCCATTCAATATGCGCGCAGGATGGGGTTCAAGGTCGTTGCCGTCGGCCGAGGTGCCGATATTGCCGACGATGTTCGCGCGCTGGGTGCGCACGTCTATATCGACACGCAAGCCGAAGATCCGGTCGCGCGTCTAAAGGAGAGCGGTGGGGCGCAGGTAATCCTGACCACCATCACAAACAGTGCCGCCGCTTCTTCGCTCGTGCCTGGCCTCGCGCCGCAAGGACGGCTGCTCGTCGTGGGCGTCGGTCGAGAGCCGCTGGCCATCATGCCCGGCGCGCTGGTGGGTGGTGAACGCATGATCCAGGGCAACATCACAGGCACGCCGTTTGAATCGGAAAAGGCGTTGGACTTCAGTGTGCTGACCGATGTTCGTCCGCTGATCGAAACCATGCCTCTGGAGAAAGCGAACGAAGCCTATCAACGCATGATGTCGGGACAGGTCAAGTTCCGCATGGTGCTAACGATGGGTGCCATTTAACGGCGCTTACGTGTCGAGACCGGCTTTAATTGTCCGTTTCCGCTTGACGGGCCTGGAGCTTTAGATTAGGGATGGTCTGAGCAACCTGCCGTAGCCGAAGTGAGCAGGGCACGGCCGCTGCGGCCGAGCACATCCGAGAGTACGCGCCCGCCTCCAACACTGCGATGGCTGTGCTGAAAACGGCGTTGGAATTGCGATTCGTTTCATCTTGTGAAATCAAAGAATGCTGATCAGGCCGGAGCCACAATGCCATCGTCAATGGCGAGGTCGACCCCGAGCGACTCGCGGCGCTCGCCCAGGCACCGCCCGAAAGAAGCACGCCGAGTTGCGTGAGGTGCTGCGCGGACGCATTACCGACCACCACCGCACGATGCTGAAACTGCACCTGGAACATCATTGGCGCACTGGAGCACACCCTGGCCGAACTCGACGCCGTCGTGGGAAAAGCGTTGGCGCCGATCCGACAGCGCGCTCGCCTACTGACCACGATCCCCGGGGTTAGCGACCTGACCGCTCAAGTCCTCTTGGCGGAGATCGGCGTCGACATGACGCGCTTTCCGGATGCCGGCCACCTGGTGTCCTGGGCAGGGCTGTGCCGCGCAACGACGAGAGCGCCGGCAAGCGGCGCAGCACTCGCGTGCGCAAGAGTGGCACCTTGCTCAAGACCGCCCTGGTGACGAGGCCTGGGCTGCGGTATGGGTCAAAACCAGCTACCTGCACGCTCAGTTCCTGCGCATCAAGGCCCGCCGCGGTGGCAAGAAGGCCATCCAGGCCGTGGCCGCCTTCATGCTCACCGCCGCCTACCGTATGCTCCGCGATGGTGTTGAGTACGCCAACCTTGGCTGCGATTACTTCAACCGTCACGACGTCAACAAGACCATCCGCCGCCTGCTCAAACGCCTCGCCAACCTCGGATGTCAAGTGGATCCCATGCCCCATGGTGTGTTTAACGCTTCCTACTAGGTAGTCAGTAGCCGCTGGGCTTGCGCACCTGCACCTCGACTTGCTTGACCGACTGCTGCGCGCGCGGCATGCCGGTGAATGACGAGCGCGGTGGCTCGTCCAACGTGCTCTGGAACTCGTAGGCCATCGTGCCAGGCGGATGCAACGACGCCGACACGAGCATAGAAGCCGCAGCCGTGTGCGACCATTCCCGCCGACTAAGACGGTCTGATCGGCGGCTTTGCTCCCTATTGCTGCACCACTCCCGCAGGCAACTTCGGAGTCTCGATCTTGTCTCGCGCTGAGAGCTTCCACGGCAGTGCGAACAACACGAGAAGGGCCGCGATCATCATGCTGCCTCCGATGGTATAGAGAGCCATTTCGGTACTCCCGGTGAGTTCTTTCACTTTGCCGACGAGATAGGGGCTGATCGCTCCGCCGAGATTGCCCACGGAATTGATTAGCGCGATGCCACCTGCCGCGGCGGGCCCGGCAAGCACCTTGGGCGGGAAGGTCCAGAATACGGGCAGGCAACCGATGGTCCCGATCGCGGCCAGGGAAAGCGCGCACATTGCCATGGTGGTGTCTCCGCCAAACGTGGCCGAGAGCCCATACCCGGCACTTCCCACCAGCAGCGCGATGCCCATGTGCCTCTTACGCTCGCCGGTCCGATCCGAGCTACGACCCACCATGACCATGGCGATGCCCCCCGCTGCATAGGGGACGGCCGTCAGAAAGCCAATCGTCACCTTGTGCGTGACGCCGGTCTGCTTGATCAGTTCCGGCAGCCAGAACGTCAGTCCCCACAATCCAATAAGCGTGAACAAATAGACGGTGGCAAGGAATAGCGTTTCTGGCTGACGTAGTGCCCGGCCAAAATGGTGCTCCCGGTGGCTGGCTCGCGATTCATGCGCCAGGTTCCCCTCGATGGCATGCTTCTCGGCTGTCGTAAGCCATTTGGTGGTTGCCGGGCGGTCTGGCAAGTAGAAGAGGACTGCCACGCCCAGCAGCATGGTGGGAATTCCTTCCAGTACGAACAGCCATTGCCATCCCGGCATGTGCCCCACGCCGTCGAAGACAGTCATCACGAAGCCGGCAATCGGGCCGCCGACAACACCTGACAACGGCACAGAAGTGAGGAACAACGCGTTGATCTGCGCGCGCTTCTTGGCGGGGAACCAGTAGGTGAAGTAAAGCATCACGCCCGGCATGAACCCGGCCTCCGTCGCACCGATCATGAAGCGCAGCGTATAGAACCAGAACTCATCGCGTACGAACATCATCATGGCCGAAGCCAGCCCCCATGAAATCATGATGCGGGCAATCCACCGTCGCGCGCCGACCCGCTCGAGGATGACGTTGCTGGGTATTTCAAACAGGAAGTAACCGATAAAGAAGATCCCCGCGCCAAGCCCATAGGCGGCATCCGAGAACCCCAGATCGCTCTGCATCTGCAACTTCGCAAAGCTGATGTTGACGCGGTCCAGATAAGCGAACACGAAGCAGACCGCGAGGAACGGAATGAGACGCCAGGTCGCCTTACGATAGGCGCTGGAGTCAATGGATGGGGCTTGCGCAAGCGGTAGCTCGCCCAAGTCAGTCGTCTTAAGCATGGGTTGTCTCCGGTGTCTTGTAGTGGTTGGTTGGGGATCTACGGCTGCCACCCCGTCATCCCCAGTTTGTCAGTTCCCATCAGCCTGGGACCTTCATGGCCTCCTTCCACAGGCCCACGGACGAAAAGCCCGGCCCCCCATCGTCGGGGTGTACCCGCCGACCGAATCCATCGTGAAGATCCAGTCCTCGCTGAAACCATTTCGCGATGGGGTCGTCGTCCTCCAGAATCTTGAAGTTCGTGGCCAGCCGGCCCCACTGAAACGCGGCCAGCACGATGTAGTCCGCATGCCCCGGGGTGCCGCCACAAATCCAGGGCTGCTTGTTCAGCGTCAGGCGAATCGGGTGGATTGCCTTCCTGAAAGCCTGCACTGTTTGTTCACGGCTGGCCTGGGCCTCTTCCAGGGTGCAGCCCAGCATCTCCTCGCGGGTGCGGCGGAAGTAGGTCCGGTCGTACGGGTCCATCCGATCGAACACATCGCGCGACACCAGTCTGAGCATCGTTGGATGGATCACCTTATCGGTAAAGCATTCGACAAACCGCACCGCACCGCGGGCCGGCGGACAGCCAAATAACGCAGCGCGATGCGGATACATTTCATCGAGAAATTCCGCGATGTTCCAACTGTCCTCGACGAACGTCTCGCCCACCCGGATCGCCGGCACTGTTCGCTGGAACCCACCAAGTTCCCCGATGTCAGGAAAACCAATCTGTACCGATTTGAACGACAGTTCCTTGTGGCTGAGGCCCCAGCGCGTTCTCCAGCAAAAAGGGCTAAAGCGCGTGTCGTCCGCGGCCGCCAGCTCGTAGAGAATCACGTCCTCAGTCACGCTTGCACCTCTTCCCTGCGCCCGGCATTGTTTTGGCGGGCCAGTGCCAGAATGCGCTGCGACGAGCGAAGCACGGGCTTCTGCAGCATTAGGCCGTTGAGCACCGCCAATCCTGTCTCACCGCTCTGCCTGAACGCCTCCACCGCCAGCTCTGCGTTAGCCACCTCTTCTGCGGAGGGCGTGAAGTACTCGTGGACGATCGGAATCTGCGTCGGATGAATGCAGGCTTTTCCGGTGAAGCCCAGCTCCGCCGCATGGGCGGCGGCGGTGCGCAAGCTGTCTACGTCCTCGAGATGGATATGGGGCACGTCCATGGCGTCGAGTTCGAACGTCGCCGCAGCATGCGCCATCCGTGAGCGCGCATACAGCAAGGCCTTAGACGTGCGCTTGCACCGCAGATCAGCCGAGAGATCTACCTCGCCAAACAGCAGACATGCCATGCGCGGACTGGCGCCGGCGATCTCGAAAACATCCTCGAGTCCGCGGTTCGTTTCCAGTGTCACGTAGAACTTGATGGAAGCGGCTGCGCCCTGCAGCAGTTCCTCGAGCAGCTTGACCTCCGAGGCGGAGCGGACCTTGGTCATCATCACGGCATCGGGCACGTGCTTTAGCCGAGCGATCGCATCGACATCGCGCAGGCCATGCACGGTGTCCAGCGAATTAATGCGCAAAACCCGCTCGCACCCGTTCGGGTTCGACTCAGCAAACAGCGGCAACGCGAGACTGCGCGCGTCATCCTTGTGATCAATCGCCACGGCATCCTCCAGGTCCACGCAAACCACATCGGCTTGCGAGGCGAAGGCCTTCTTCGCACGATCCGGGCGCAGACCCGGTACGAAGAGCATGCTGCGACGCGGAATGGGCTGTACTGCCTTGTCCATGAGTTGTCTCCATTTCGGTTTGAGGTGCGCTCACTTTAGGAACGGCAGTACCATTGGTACAGTGACAGTTTTTTCACTAAATGACTGGTACAGTTTGCCAGCCCCGAGCCACACAAATGACGCGCTACCTTGAGATCGCCGAAGACATCGCTAGACTGATTGAGGCCGGCTCGCTACAGCCTGGCGATGCCTTGCCGTCCGTCCGAAAGGCCGCCGAAGAGCGCAAAGTGAGCAAGAACACGGTCGTCCAAGCCTATTCGTTGCTTGAGGCCCGGCGGGTGATCGAGGCCAAGCCACAATCCGGCTTCTATGTGCGCGCAACCGCACTAGACGTACCCAAACTGCCACGGACTGGCCTGACACGGCCAAGCGTGGTCCGCGTCGGGAAATCCGACCGTCTTCGGGAAACGCTCGGCGACCTGGTCAGCGCGCGGGTGACCTCGCTGGGTTCCTCGTTTGTCGACCCATCCCTATTTCCGATCCAGAGCTTGAATCGAGCGCTGAGCGCCAGCAGCCGGCAAGGTAGCTACGCCAAGACACTGGTGGACCTGCAGTTGGGACTGCCCGCGCTGCGCCGGGCGATCGCCCAGCGATATCTCGAACTGGGCTACGCCGTGCCAATGGACGAGATCGTCATCACCTGTGGGGGAATGGAAGCCATCAGTCTGTCATTGCAGGCCCTCGCCCGCCCGGGCGACCTCGTGTTGATCGACTCCCCAATGTTCTTCTCTGGTCTCCAATTGCTAAAGCAACTAGGCCTCTCCGCCCTGGAAATGCCAACGGATCCGGAAGCCGGCCTGGACCTCAGCGTGTTGGACAAGACGTTGTCTCGACATAAAGTCTCCGCATGCCTGCTGATGACGAATTGCCAGAATCCACTGGGGTTCTCGATGTCGGAGTCCAAAAAGCGGGAGCTCGCCAAGTTGCTGCGGAAACACGATGTCCCGCTGGTCGAGAATGACGTGTATGCCGAGTTGCAGTTCGATCTGCAACGCAGCCGCGCGGCCAAGGCCTTCGACACGCAAGGCACCATCCTGCATTGCGGCTCCTTTACCAAATGCTTGGCACCGGGCTTCAAGATTGGATGGGTGGCTGCGGGAAGGTACCGAGAAGCCATCGCGAACCGGAAGTTCGCGACAACGCTTGGCACATCCGTGC
Source organism: Cupriavidus consociatus (assembly GCF_017814975.1). Classification (GTDB taxonomy): domain Bacteria; phylum Pseudomonadota; class Gammaproteobacteria; order Burkholderiales; family Burkholderiaceae; genus Cupriavidus; species Cupriavidus consociatus. Next base: position 7,918 of record NZ_JAGIQA010000048.1, on the reverse strand, counting down.
CTCCGCAAGCGGCGATTGCCTATTACCTTCTGCATCACGCCTATGAGCGCCACCTCCGGAGCCTGCGCCAGCAGCTCCAGTCGCGCGTAAGCCGGATGTCCGAAGCCGTCTTCGAGCACTTCCCTGTCGGCACAAGGGTGTCTCGACCGCAGGGCGGATTCGTCCTCTGGATCCAGATGCCAGATGATGCCGACTCTCAGCAACTGTTCGAACTTGCCGCCGCCAAGGACATTGGCATCGCGCCTGGCCCGATCTTCTCGGCGCGAGAAGGGTACCGAAACTTCATCCGTCTCAACTGCAGCCACCCCTGGTCTGATTCCCTTGACAGCACGCTGCATTGGCTGGGCCAAAGCGTCAAGGCGATGTGTCGCTAGGCGGGCGCCGGGCACCACCACAATGCCCGCCGCCTAGGACGACGCAAGCTGGTCGCCACAGGCCTGCGTTACCGTCTCGCGAAATCGCTCAATCAGCGCCGAGGGCCGGTCCGTACGCCAGACAAACTCCCAATCCTGGCGGATCCGAAGATCGTCGAGCGAGAGAAACGACACCGTCGAGGGCGCTCGGTCACGCGCCGACTCCGGAAGTATGGTGCACCCCATTCCTGCGGCCACCAGTGATAACATCGAACCGGCGTCAACGCCGTGAACCACGGCGCGGGGCGTGAACCCAGCGTCGAAAAAACAGTGAATCAACTGGTCGTGCCAGGTGGGGGCCGCGCTGCGCGGCAGCCACACGAACTCCACATCCTGCAGATCCCGCAGTACCTTGGGCCGGCCCGCGGCCCAGTTCCAATCCGATGGGTACGCCAGCAGCATCGCATCCGAGAAGACCGGCATGCCCGCCAAGGTCGGATCGTCAACCGGCCGGAACAGGAGGAATCCCGCATCCAGTCGCCCGCTACGCAGCAACTCCAACTGCGCGTCTGAGAGCAGATGATGCAGCGTCAAGGCGACGCCAGGCACAGCCCGGTGATAGGCCCGCAGGATGCCAGCAATCCTGGGCGGCAGGCTTTGCATGACCGGCAGGCCGATGGACAAATGCCCTACTTCGCCGCGACTTGCACGCTGAACGCGTAGCTTCGCCGCGGCCTCCTCCTCCAAGATTTTCCGCGCATCCACGAGTAACTGCTTTCCCGCTTCGGTCAGGCGGATGCCTCGTGCGGACCGCTCCATCAGCGTGGCGCCCAGATCCTGCTCAAGCGTCTGCATCTGCCGAGTCAGCGCTGGCTGGGCGATGTGAATCGACTCCGCGGCAAGGGTGATGCTCGCATGCTCGGCCACCGCGATGAAGTAGCGCAATTGTCGGAGTTCCATAGCGATACCGTTCCGGCATGGGAGGCATTGTCAAACAGTATTTTACTGCATACCTCGCGTCTCCTAGCATCGTCAGCAAGCCCCCAGCTCCACCGACAAGCGTTGATTGCACTGACTAACAAGAGGGGCATTTCATCCGACAAAGGAGACAAATTAATGCTGCTCAATCTGAACCATCGGGTCGGTGTCCTTACCGCGATGGCAGCGCTTTCGCTATGCGCTCCAGCGGTCGCTGCCACGCCGAGTTTCCCCGCCAAGCCGATCACACTCATGGTGCCCTATCCGGCCGGCGGGACTTCCGATGCGCTAGCGAGAGCACTGGCAAAGACGATGGCCGCCGAGCTTGGCCAGCCGGTCATTGTCGAGAATCTCGGCGGCGCCAGCGGGGCGATTGCAGCGCGCAAAGTACTCAACCTGCCGGCCGACGGCTACTACATTTACGTCGGATCGCCAAACGAGCTGATCCTGGCGCCATTGGTCATTGGGTCCGCCAAATTCACCAGTGAAGAATTCCGGATGGTCCAGAAGGTGGGCGACCTGACGCTAGCGGTGTTAAGTCGAGGCGACCTGCCGGTTGCCAATGTTGATGAGTTGGCGCAGTACGCGGCCCAGCGTGCCAAGTCAGGACACCCGCTGACCTATGGCAGCGTCGGCGTCGGCTCTCTTTATCATCTGCTGGGGGAGAAGTTTTCCCAGTCTATCGGGACACCACTGCTTCACGTCCCCTACAAAGGCGGCACGCCCATGACACTTGATTTGGTGGGCGGGCAGATCGATCTGTTCCTGGGCGCGCTCGGGACAAACTCTGCCGGGTTCATTCGTGACAAGAAGATCAAGATGCTGGCGGTGGTCTCCCCGGAACGCAGCGCCGAATTCCAGAACGTGCCGGCCACTGCTGACGCTAAATCGCTGAAAGACTACTCCTACAGCCTCTGGGTGGGGCTCCTGGTCAAGAAGGACACACCTGAGCCCGTGGTGAATACGCTGCGCCAGGCCATCACTGCCGCGCTGCGTGACTCAGCACTGAAGACCTCAGCCGAAAGCGCCAACGTCATCGTGGCGAAGCCGCAGTCCCTTTCTCAGGCGCAGGACGATTACTCCCGCAGCGTCGCGCAGTATCGGTCCATCGCCAAATCCATTTCGCTGCAACCCTAATCGTCATGAACCTCAAAGAAATCGCCGACGCAGAACTCGACTACATGACCGCGATCCGCCGGAAAATCCATCGGAGTCCCGAACTGTCCTTCCAGGAACAGCGAACGGCAGACCTGGTCGCCGCGGAGCTGGACGCGATCAATGTGCCATACCTGAGAGTCGGCACCCATGGAATTCTCGGCATCCTCGAGGGGAGCCGCGCGGACCGGGCCGTCGTGCTTCGCGCTGACATGGATGCGCTGCCAATCCAGGAGACCAACTCGCATCTCGCGTACGAGTCGGTGATCCCTGGCGTCATGCACGCCTGCGGCCATGACGGCCATGTCGCCATGCTACTTGGCACCGCCCGATTGCTGAAGTCGCTGCGCTCCCAACCGCGTGGGACCGTGCTCCTTTGCTTCCAGCAAGCCGAGGAAGTGGGCGGTGGCACGCAAGAGATGCTTGAGCAGTTCGCCAACCACCCTGTCGAAACCGTCTTTGGCATCCACCTCTGGTCGGAAATCGAGCGGGGAAAAATTTCGGTCGAAGCCGGTCCGAGGATGGCGGGCAGCGACGTCTTTGAGGTCGTCATTGACGGAGTGGGATGCCACGGCGCCAATCCGAATCGAGGTGCGGACCCGATCATCGCCGGCGCCGCACTGGTACTGAACGCCTCCGCCCTCCTGAGTCGAGAACTGGATCCGGCCCACGGCTTCGCCCTGACCTTCGGCAAGATTCAGGGCGGTCAGGCCGCCAACGTGATACCGGATCGGCTTGTCCTCTCCGGCACCATGAGAAACACCAACGAATCGACGCGCACGCTGATGAAGCACGGCTTTGCCCGGATGGTGAAGTCCACGGCCGAGACCCATCGCGTCCACGCCGAGCTGAAGTTCCGGAGCGCGGGCAGCAAGATCGTCCGGAATGACGAGTACTGCAGCGCCGTCGCGGAATCGGCCATTCGCCGGTTCGGGATGGAAGGCGCATTGACGCGGCAAGACACCCTCATGGCATCGGAAAACTTCGGTGACTTTCTGGCGGTCTATCCGGGGGTCTTCGCGTTCGTTGGCGCCCGCAACGAGGAGTGCGGTGCCTGCTTCCCTCACCATCACCCTCGATTCAACATCGATGAGACGTCGTTAGTAACCGGTGCCGCGCTTCACGCTGCCTACGCCATCGAGTTCCTTCAGCAGCCTAAGTAGGCGAAACGCGGAGGCGATACGCTTGGTAACGGCTCCCATATCCCTCTCGACAACACTTCGTGCCTCATGGCAGCAGCACCGCCATGAGGCACAACTGTCCGACCATGATAGGCGCGCCGGAATCGCGGCTACTTATGGGTGGCAAAATACCGGTACGCTGACCCGGGGACGAATGTGGGATAAACGCCATCCCGTAGATGGGGTTGGCAAGCACTGTTCTCTTCCTCACCTCAATTGCCGCTACAGTACTTCGACAACCATCTCAATCTCAACACAAGCACCCAGCGGGATTTGTGCGACACCAAATGCGCTGCGCGCGTGCTTTCCCTTTTCCCCGAAGACCTGCACCAGAAGCTCGGATGCACCGTTGGTGACCAGGTGCTGCTCCGTATAGTCCGGGACCGAGTTAACCAAGCTCATCACCTTGACCACACGCTTGACACGGTTGAGGTCGCCCAGATGAGCATGCAGGGTGGCAAGCAAGTCAATGGCAATCGAACGCGCAGCATCCTTGCCCTCCTCAGTGCTTAGATTTTGACCGAGCTTTCCAACCCAAGGCTTACCATCCTTGCGAGCAATATGGCCTGATAGAAAGACCGTGCTTCCACTCTGCGCCGCCATCACGTACGCAGCGGCGGGCGCACTAACGGCAGGTAGTTCAAGGTCAAGACCGGCGAGGGTATCGTACACAGATTCGTGCATGGTGTGCTCCTGTCAGCAAAAGGATAAATTTTAAGCAAGAACTACGATTCTCCAGGCCTGTTGCGTCCGGTGATGCGCTCAAGGGACAGGGGCACACGCCGCGACAGGAATGACCCGGTGACCACAGCGGGCAAGGGCTCACTGATTAGCGAGCCAGTTCTGCGGTCAAGCGACTTCCTCCGGCTACTCCGCCAGTTCCGGGCGAGCGAGCCACTCTCGGCCCTTAAGCATCCCTTGCCAGTAAAGCGGGGGCAGGACATTCGTCTTGAGCATCCATGCCACGCGAGACGGCTTTGTGCCATCGATAATCCAATCCGGAAAGGTTGGCTTAATCTTGCCGCCGTAGACGAACTCAGCCAGAACAATCTTCCCGCGCTCAACAGTTAGCGGGCAGGATCCGTAACCATCATATTTCGCCTGCCCCGTCACCCGACCTAAGCTCGCAAGCACGTTGTGCGCAACGATCGGCGCCTGCTTACGCGCAGCGGCCATCGTCTTGGCGTTGGTGGTGTTGGTTGCATCGCCCAATGCCCAAATGTTTGTGAAGCTCGTATGCCGCAACGTCGTCGGATTGACGTCGATCCATCCGGCGTGGTCAGCAAGGGGACTTGTCTTGATGAAGTCAGGCGCGACTTGCGGTGGCACGACATGAATCATGTCGAATGTCTCCTCCACAATTTGTACAGAGCCGTCCGGCATGACTCTGTTGAAGCGCGCGATTCTCCCCGGGCCGTCTATGCCAACCAAAGTATGCTGGAAACACAGATCGATCCCGTACGCCTCAACATATGACATCAATGCCGGGACATAATCTGCAACGCCAAACAGCACAGCTCCAGCGTTATAGAACCGGACAGTGGTACTGCTAAGTGTCCCCTTCTGCCTCCAGGCATCACAGGACAAGTACATCGCCTTCTGCGCTGCCCCCGCACATTTGATAGGCATCGGTGGTTGCGTAAAGAAGGCCTGGCCCCCGCGCAGACTGTTCACCAACTGCCAGGTATATGGCGCAAGATCGAATCGATAGTTGGACGTGACGCCATTGCGCCCGAGCGTCTCTGCCAGCCCTTCAATGCCTTCCCAGTTGAGCGTTAAGCCAGGGCAGACAATAAGACGTTCGTATCGGACGCGGCGTCCATAGCTCAGAACCACCTGATTCTGCTCGGGCTCGAAAGCCGATACCTCGGCCTCAATCCAGCGCACCTTCGGTGGCAGGCAGTCAACCATTCTTCGTACGGTTGCTCCGGCATCGAAAAAACCACCGCCGACCATCGTGAAGCCAGGCTGGTAATAGTGCGTCTGCGCTGCGTCGATCAGGGCAATATCGAGGTCCGGCTCACGGGCGAGTAGACTTGCGGCGACACCGATCCCAGCGGCGCCGCCGCCAACAATCACAACCGTGTGGCTGCCCTCAATCACCGTGGCTGAGGCAAGGGCGCCTGCGTCAGGGGAGCGTTGGGCGCTCAGATTCTGGGGGCTTGGAATCATGGCAGAAGTCAGGGCTCTTTTTGATTGACGAGTAGCTTCCGTCGCACAGAATCGAATGCGAACGGGAACATGACCAAGCTGGCGTGTTGGATGCCAAGCACCCACGAGACTGACCTTCCCACTGGTGGAAGGTGCGCCGCCACATATCGATGGCACGAAGGGGGATGCGATAGCGATCCACCCGGACGTGGCGGCCAAGGTCAAGGGCGCGTCGAGGGCTTCGATACGGCGACGGCACCGGCGGCCATCGAAATAGGAGACGTCACTGCCCCGAAGCCCAGGCAGGTCCATTCTGCCCAAGGCTTCGCGTCATGTGGAAGCGACGTTCTCTCCAAACACCTTGGAGGGAAATTCACAAATAGCAGGCGCCGTTCTCGACGGCGCGAGGACGTGCCGCCCGAGGATCGCCCTGCTCAGCGCCCCCGTCGGCCCGAAACGTCCAAGCTGAACGTTGCAGCGATCAAGCGGATGGTGAATCCTGCGGCACAGCGCAGCTTTCCGAGGGGCTGGTCGCTTGGCTCTGGAACGGCGCTCCCCTACCATTCAACACCAGATTCAGTTGTACGTTATCCCGCTTCTTCTCCAACCCGGAGATTACCAACGTAGCAACAGCGTTTCCGATCATGTTTGTGACCGCGCGAATCTCAGAGATAAAACGATCTACGCCGAGAATCAATGCCGCCCCCTCGATAGGAATGTGCTTGAACGTCGTTAACGTGGCCAGAAGCGCAACAAAGCTCGCGCCCGCCACGCCCGCGGATCCTTTAGAGGTCAGCATGGATACGCCAAGAAGCGTCAATTGATCGACCAGACTCATATGGACGCCGAATGCCTGAGCAATAAACATGGCACAGATGACTTGTGCCACACAAGTGCCGTCCAGATTGAACGAGTATCCCATCGGCATGACAATACCGACCACTTGCTTCGGACATCCTAGACCCTCGAGTTTTCGAATCAACTGGGGAAACACGGATTCCGATGATGTGGTGGCCAATACCAATAGGATCTCACCCTTGATATGCCCCAGTAGTCGCCACAGACTGAAGCCACTCGCCCGACAAATGGTTCCTAGTACAAACACCATGAACAAAATGGTAGCTGCATAGACGGTGATCAATAGCATTCCCAGCGAATGCAAAGTCGACAACCCGTACTTTCCGACCGAGTAACCCATGGCACCGAAGGCACCGATCGGCGCCAGGCGCATGACGATGCCTACAATTTTGAAGAAGACATCTGAGAGGCCCTCGAAGAAGCCCAGCAGCATCTTTCCCTTTTCCCCCAAGTGCGAGACACCCACTGCAAACAGGCATGAGAAAAGCAGAATCTGGAGCATATCGCCGGTAGCGAACGCTCCAATGGCGCTATTCGGAATGATGTTCAACAGGAATCCCACTAAGCCGGATTCTTTCTGGAGCTGGCCCTGATACTGCTGCAAGGCATGCGCATCGACCATTCCCACGTGCAGATTCATCATGGCACCGGGCTCGATCATATTGACCAGCGCCAAGCCGATCAATAATGCAAGCGTAGTAACAATTTCAAAGTAGATCAACGTCTTTCCGCCGATCTTGCCCAAGGCCTTGAGGTCACCAATCTGCGACGCGCCACTCACAATCGTGACAAAAATCAGTGGTGGCGTGATCATCTTGACCAACCGAATGAAGCCATCACTTAACGGCTTCAATGATTGACCAATGGTTGGGAAAAAATGCCCAATAGCAACACCTATGAAAATAGCAACGAAAACTTGAAAGTAGACGTGCTTAAAAAGCCGACGCAGCATATGGAGACTCCACTCTTCGTATCAGATGTGAGGAAGCTTGGTTGCAATGCAAAATCTGGCGATTTACTGAATTTACTGGTTAAGCGCTTGCCCCAATGGGTGGGTCCAGCCTCTCGGGGAGGCTTCGCGTGATATTCCGTGCACCATTCCTGAACAGGGCCCGCGTTACGGAATGGGGGCGGTGAGAAGGGCTTGAGTCGGAGACGCAAGCCCCGCTAGTACAACATCCCGCAAATATCTTTAATAATTATCGGGCTGTAAATAGGGCTCCAGGAGCGTGACGATCAACT
>NZ_JAGIQA010000047.1 GCF_017814975.1 Cupriavidus consociatus | reverse complement strand
TCGACGGCATCCAGGTCACCACGCTGGCGGTGGGCCTGTTCGCGATGGGCGAGACGTTCTTCTCAGCGGCGAAGTTCCAGGGTGTGCACGACACCATCGAAGCCGTCAAGGGCGGGCTGCGCATGACCGCTGGGGATTGGAAGCGCTCGTGGAAGGCATGGCTGCGCGGCACCGCCCTGGGCTTTCCGATCGGTGCGCTGCCGGCCGGCGGCGCCGAGGTGCCGACCCTGCTGTCGTACACCGTCGAACGCAAGCTGACCGATCACCAGGACGAGTTCGGCCGCGGCGCGATCGAAGGCGTGGCCGGCCCCGAGGCCGCCAATAACGCCGCCGCCACCGGCACGCTGGTGCCGCTGCTCACGCTGGGCCTGCCCACCTCCGCCACCGCGGCGATGATGCTGGCCGGCTTCCAGCAATACGGGCTGGTCCCCGGCCCGCTGCTGTTCGCCGACAAGCCCGACCTGGTATGGGGCCTGGTAGCCAGCCTGTTCATCGGCAACGTGATGCTGCTGGTGCTGAACCTGCCGCTGATCGGCATCTGGGTGCGGCTGCTGAAGCTGCCGCAGCCGTGGCTCTATGCCGGCATCCTCGTGTTTGCGGCGATGGGCACGCTGGCGGCCAATCCGTCCATCGTGGAACTGGCCATGCTGGTGGTCTTCGGGCTGGTGGGGTTCGGCATGCGCTGCCTGGACTACCCGGTGGCGCCGATGATCGTCGGCCTGATCCTGGGTCCGATGGCCGAGAGCCAGTTCCGCCGCGCGATGCAGATGAGCCTGGGCGATCCGTGGGTGTTCGTCTCCCACCCCGGCTCGGCGGCGCTGCTGGCGATAGCGGTCGCGGCACTGGTTGCACCGTTCGTGTTCAAGGGCCTGCGCAAGATGGGCGGCTCGGACGAGTAAGGGAAGCCGGCACGCCAACACCACAAGCGAAGGCGGCCGCACCGAGCCGCCTCACACAGCAAGCAAGAGGAAGACACCATGAAAGTCCCGTGCATCATCCCACGGCTGGGAGCGCTGTTGCTCGCCCTGGCCTCCGGAGCCGCCCTGGCCCAGGCCCCCTACCCTACCAAGCCTGTCACCATCGTCGTGCCCTTCTCCGCCGGCGGCGGCGTCGACGCCATGGCTCGCGTGCTGGCCGAGAAGCTTCGCACCGTCCTGGGCCAGCCGGTGGTAGTTGAAAACAAGGGCGGCGGCAGCGGCATGATCGGCGCGCAGGCCGTCGTCAAGGCGCCTGCCGACGGCTACACGCTGCTGATGGGTTCAGCTGGCGAAACGGCGATCAATCCTTATGTCTACAAGAGCCGCATGCAGTACGCGCCGCAGACTGACTTGCTGCCTGTCAGCCTGATCGTCAAGGTGCCCAACGTGGTGGTGGTGAACCCGAAGCTGCCGTACAAGACCATCGACGAGCTGATTGCCTATGCCCGTGCCAACCCCGGCAAGGTTCGCTACGGCACCAGCGGCGTCGGCAACCCGCAGCACTTGTCTGGCGAACTGATGGCGCGGCAGGCCGGCGTGCAATTGACTCACGTTCCCTACCGCGGCGCTTCGAACCAGTTGCTCGATGTGATCGGCGGGAATATCGAAATGACCTTCGTCAGCCTCGCCGGTGCGCGCCAGTTCATCAAGGACGGCAAAGTGCGCACGCTCGGCATCACCTCGCCGGGGAACAGCCCGCTGGCGCCGGCGATTCCAGCCATCTCCGACTCGGCCACCCTGAAGGGCTACACCCTGGAGAACTGGTTCGGCCTGTTCGCGCCCAGGGGCACGCCCGCGCCGGTCATCACACGCCTGAACGCCGCGGTGGCCGAAGCGCTGAAGGACCCGAAGCTCGACGCCAGGCTCAGGGATCTCGGTGGCAATCCGAATCCTGCGTCACCAGATCAATTCAAAGCCTTCATCCAGCAAGAGTCGGCCAGATTTGCGCGAATCGTCGAAGACGCAAAGATCACTCCCGAAAGCTGAGGCATCGACCAACTCCTTTGCGAAGCGACGTTGATGCCGACCGGCCAAAAGACTCTCAAATGTCCAGCACCAGCTCGCCGTCCTTCGCCCGCGACACGCAGATCAGTATGGACTGATGCGCGCAGCGTTCCTCCTCACTCAAGACATAGTCACGGTGATCAGCCTGGCCAGACACGAGCGGTACTTCGCAGCTCCTGCACAAACCTTCCCTGCATGACGATGGCAGGACAACGCCATGTTCCTCGAGAACATCGAGGATGCTGCGGTCTTCCGGAATGGCGAAGCAACCGCCATGACGAAGCAGCCGGACGCTGAACGTCTGGCGTGGACGGACTGCAATTTCCGCCGGATCCGCGCCGAACCGCTCCAGGTGTACCGAGCCCGGATGGATGCCGGCCAGCCTTGCCCTGTCACAGACCGCTTCCATCATCGCCGCCGGACCGCAGGTATAAACATGCCACCCTTCCGGCAAGGATCCCAGTGCGCCTTCGATATCGGCCCTGCCGGAATGCTCGTCGTCTGCATGCACCACGACATGATTCCTGAAAGGATCGAGCTGTTCGAGATAAGCGGCGTTGCGCCGCGATCGCACGCAGTACAGCAGGCGCCAGGCGTGGCCGCGCTCGACGCACCGATGGATCATGCCGAGGATCGGCGTAATGCCGATCCCGCCCGCGATAAAGATGTGGCCGGAAGCCTCCTCCTGCAAACCGAAAAGCGAACGCGGTTCGCTGACTTCGAGGACGTCTCCCAAGCGAAGGCTTGCATGGGCGTAGCTCGATCCCCCGCGCGAGACGGGAGCGCGCCCAATGCCAAGCCAATAGCGTGTACTGTCTGTCGCGCTGCTGGCAATCGAATACTGGCGTGTCAGCCCATTGGAAAAGCTGACATCGACATGGGCCCCGGGCTCGAATGGCGGCAGCAACGCACCCGATCGATCGCGCAATTCAACGCCAAGCACGCCTTCCGCCTCGAGGCGCAGTGTCGTCACGGTGAGCTTCATCATGCCACCTTCGCCTGTGGCGTTTGCCTCTGGGCAGCCTCATCGGCCAGCCTGCGCTCCACGACCCATCGGAACTGCGACAACGCCGCATCGATGGAGAAAGGGATCATCTTGAAATCCGGCGCCAGCGCCAGGGACCGTTGCTGGGCGGTAATGATGTCGCGGTCCTCGTCGAACGCCGTCACGACGCTCTGGTGGATCGAACGCGTGACCTCCGGATCGTCGATGGCGAAATTGTGCGGGTGGGCAAAGAAGTAGTGGGTGGAGGTCTCGGTCTCCGGCGTCAGCGCCTGGCAGCCGCGAAACTCGGCTGCGTCGATGCGCGTGCCTTCTGGCGCGCCCGTGCCGGTCGGCGCCATGCCGGAGTCCATCAACAGAATGGCAGGAATCGTGAAGTTGTAGACATTCCAGCGATCCACCTTGCCAGGCCAGTCCTTGATCTTCTTTGCAAACGGCGGCGGCTCGGTATTGAGCGTCCAGCGCGTGATGCGGACGCCGTCCTGCAGCCGCTCGACCTTCGGCTGGGCCGCCGCATAGTCCTCGCCGCCGCCTAGCGTCGTGGGATGGACAAACGGAAGATGAGAGAAGTCGAGAAGATTGTCGGCGATCAGTAAATAGTTCGTGTCGTAGTGGATATAGCCGTCAAGGCTGCGCCAGGCCGGGTCCGCGAGCCAGTGGGTGTCGGGAATCAGATCGGGATCTGCTTTTTCGGCGTTACCCATCCAGATCCAGATCCAGCGATTGCGTTCCACCACGGGAAACTTCCGCACGCGCGCCTGGGGCGGGATGCGTTGTTGCGCTGGCGCTTCCACGCATTGGCCCGTCGCATCGAATTTCAGGCCGTGATACATGCATCGGACGCAGTCACCCTCGCGCCGTCCCACGGACAATGGCGCGCCACGATGGCAGCAGCGATCTTCGAGTGCCTGCAGCACACCATCTTCCGTCCGGTACATCAGCACCGGGATGCCGGTGATGGTCCGGCTGAAGAGGTTGTTTTCGCCGACTTCGTTGTCCCAGCCGGCTACATACCAGGTGTCCCTGATGAACATGCTCGTCTCCTGTGAGGACGCGCCTTTTTCGAGCGCGTTGACAGGAGGTTAGGGATGGCCACAACATGCGTCAATCTCATGCCAATCATTCCCGGAATGTATGCCATGCATAGCGACACGTTCGATTACAACTTGCTGACCGTTTTCGATGCCATGTTGCGCGAGCGCAGTGTGACGCGTGCGGCGGCACAACTCGGCCTCACGCAAAGCGCGATGAGCCATGCGCTGAACCGCCTGCGCGACTATTTCGACGACCCGCTTTTTGTCAAAACCCCTGCGGGCATGACGCCAACGATCAAGGCCGAGGCGCTGGCCGGCACTGTGCTTGAAGTCATGACGGCAGTGCGCACTCGCGTGCTGCCGCAGGCGAGCTTCGACCCGGTCTCCCTGCGTCGAACGTTCACGCTATGCATGACCGATATGGGCGAGCTGGTTTTCCTGCCACCGTTGATCAGGCGACTGCGAAAGGAGGCGCCGCACTGCAATCTGCGCACGTTGCAAGTGCCGATTCCGCAAATCGAGGCACTGCTGGCATCCGGCGACGCCGACCTGCTGCTTGGCTCCGTGCAGACCGCACCGGAGTCCTTGTTCCAGCAGCAGTTGTTCATGCATCGTTTCGTCACGATCGTTAGCAAGAAGAACAAACGCGTGCGCGATACCTTGACGATCGAGCAGTTCGAATCCATGCCGCAAATCTCAGTAAGCCTGGCGGGGCGATCCAGTCCAGCCTACGACGCAGCCTTCGAACGTCACGGCGTGAAGCGAAACGTCTACCTGCATACGCCGCACTTCCTGAGCATCCCGCTCCTGATGGACCAGGAGCCAGACCTGATCGCGACCGTGCCCGAGGAGTTGGCCAACGTCTTTCGCCAATATGGCATCGTTCGGGTCGTCAAGCCGCCTGTGTCATTACCGCCGTATGCGCTGAGCCAGTACTGGCATCCTCGCTTTCACCATGATCCTGCCATCGTGTGGCTGCGGCAGCTGGTGAAGCTGACCTTCGACAGGTATCCGGAGACGGACCCATCGATCTAGGCATCGCGCCGGGCTCCACGCCGCCGGCACGCAAGGGGCGCCCGGCGCTCGTGCAACTGGGGAATGCGGACGGCATGGCGCGCGTGTTCAGCGACGCGCCGTTCGCGCCGACGCCCCGCAGCGCGGTGTCGGTGCGCTCCTGCAGCTCGGCGCCGGCCTAGCCGTCGAGGCACCCGCGCAACGTTCGCGCGAGACGAGACGCGTCCCTCGCATCGGTGACGTTCGCGAAGCCCATTACCAGGCCGCGCGGGGTGCGCCGCGTGCGTACGTTCGCGTACCAGATCGACAGCGGCAGTACCGCGAGCCCCGCGTCGCGTGCGCGCGAAACAAAGGCCACGTCGTCGACGGGACCCTCAGGGCTTTCGGCAAACTGGACCGCAAACTGGATTCCGCCGTGCGGCAAGGCGACAATCATGCGCTCCCCGAACGCCTGGTCCAGCGCATGCGCAATCAGCATGCGTCGCTGTCCGTACAACGCACGCATCCGCTTCACGTGCCGCGCAAAATGCCCCTGTTCGATGAAGTCCGCCACGGCCGCCTGCAATAGCATCGGAGAGCCGGCATTCATGCTGCACGCCACGCGCCCGACGCGTTCGACAGCGCGCTCCGGCACCACGGCATACGCCAGCCGCAGCCCGGGAAACATTACCTTGCTGAACGTGCCGCAATAAATCACGCGATCGTGCTTGTCGAGGCTTTTCAATGCCGGCAGTGGCCGGCCCACATATCGAAATTCGCTGTCGTAGTCGTCTTCGATGATCCAGCGAGACCCTTTCGACGCCCAATCCAGCAGTGCCATGCGCCGGGCGAGCGACAACGTGTGCCCGAGCGGGGCCTGATGCGATGGGGTAACCAGTGCAAAACGCGCCTGCGGGTCCAGCGCGATGCCGCGCTCGACATCGATGCCTTCGCTATCGACTGGCACCGGTACCAGTTGAACACCGGCTTCGGCCAGAAAGCTGCGCGCGAGCAGATAGCCGGGGTCTTCGAACCACATGCGGTCGCTGGGGCTCGCGAGACTGCGCAACAAGAGTTCGAGCGTCGCGCGGTAGCCAGCGGTAATGAATACCTGTTCCGGCAGGCACTCGACGCCCCGCGACAAGCCAAGATAGGTGGCAATGTGTTCGCGCAGCGCCCGATAACCAACCGGGTCCGGGTAGGCAAGCATCGCGCGTTGACCGCTGCGCGCGCAACGCGAAACGAGCCGGTTCCAGAGCGTGCGCGGGAACGCGTCCAGCGCCGGCAACCCGGGTTGCAACGGCTTCGGCTCCCCGCTCATCGCCACCGCGATTGCCAGCTGACGCGGCGCCGGCTGCCGGCTGCGCGATGCATCAGACACCGCGGGCGCGTCCCCCTCCCTCGCGCGCATGTGCTCCCGATCCTGTCCACTTGCAGAACGCGTCACTGCCGCCGGTAGCGAGGCGGATACGAACGTCCCGGCCGCACCGCGCATCTGCAGGTAGCCCTCATCGACTAGGATGGTATAGGCCATTTCGACCGTGCCCCGGGCCGTATTCAATTGCGTGGCGAGCCCCCGAAGCGCGGGCACGCGATCGCCAGGACGGAGGTGCCCGGCCGCGATGGCCGTCCTGAACCGCTCGCAAATCTGCAGATAGATCGGCAAGCGGTGCTGGCGATCGATTTCGATGGCCAATGGGGAAGTCCGTGCGGTCATGATGAGTCCGGGCACTGTAGGCAGCATGAATATGGCCTAGTCATTTCGACAATTCTTGGCCCTTATCCCTGGGGCATGATTGTTCCACAATGGTCTCACACAATGCGACGGGGACTGGCACCCACATGCGATGCCGCGCCATCAAGGCACCGCGCATTTTCACTACTCTCATCTGGAGAATCTGCCATGAAGATCGTTGTAATCGGTGGTTCCGGGCTGATCGGTTCCCAGCTTGTCGCGCTGCTCGCCAAGGCGGGCCACACGGCGGTCGCGGCATCTCCGCGTACCGGCGTGAACAGCGTGACGGGCGAAGGATTGGATCAAGCACTCAAGGACGCAGACGTCGTCGTGGATGTGGCGAACGCACCCTCCTGGGAGCCACAGGCGGTACTCGATTTCTTCCGCACGTCCGCGCGCAATCTCGGCAAGGCCGAAGTGGCCGCGGGCGTGCGCCATCACGTCGCGCTATCCATCGTCGGTACGGACCGCATGCCCGGGAATGCATATTTCGCTGCCAAGGTCGCCCAGGAAGAGGCGATCGAAGCTGCCGGCGTGCCGTACACGATCGTGCGCGCCACCCAGTTTATGGAGTTTCTCGGCGGTATCGCCGACTTCGGCACGGACGGCACCACCGTGCGCATCGGCGATGGGCTGTTTCAGCCGATCGCTTCGCAAGACGTCGCGGCAATCCTTGCGCAAGTCGCGCTGGAAGCACCGCAAAACGGCACCATCGAGATTGCCGGCCCTGACCGCGCCCCGTTCGCGGAGATCGTTGCGCGCTATCTGAAGTTGACAGGCGACGCACGTTCGGTCGTGATGGACCGCGACGCCCTGTACTACGGCGGCCAGGTCGAGGAAATGTCGCTCGTACCGCTCGGCGATGCGCGGATCGGCCGCATCAGCCTCGACCAGTGGCTCTCGCAAGCCAATGTGGAGTAATGCCATGAAAGCAATCGTGTCATTTGCGGCGGCGCTGATGCTGTCGTCCCTGATGGCGGCGCAGCCGGCGGTGGCTGCACCGGAAGCGAAAGTCACGCCGCTGCGGACGGAACCGTTGCCTGAATACCCGGGCAAGGAAGCTCAGATGATCATCGTGGAATATCCGCCCGGCTCGGTCGACCCTGTGCATCGACATGATGCACACGCCTTTGTCTATGTGCTCGAGGGGAGCATTGTCATGGCGGTCAAGGGCGGCAAGGAGGTGACACTCAAGGCCGGGGATACCTTCCACGAAGGCCCCAATGACATCCATACCGTCGGGCGCAATGCCAGTTCCACACAGCCGGCCAGGTTTGTTGTGGTCCTGATCAAGAATAAGGGAGCACCAATTCTGACTCCCGTGAAGTGAGACAGCTGGGGCACTAATTCGCCGTGATGCTCGCGCGCTGTGCGGTGGCGCGCATCAGCGGCAGTTCCTTGCTGATCATGGCACTGACCTGCTCCGGGCCCGCGTAGTTCGGCTCGAGCCCGTTGGCCAGCAGCTTCTGCTGGACCTCATGGGCTTTCATCGCCTGCGCTACGGCGTTTTCGAGCCGGACCCTGACGTCGGCCGGCAAGCCGCGCGGCGCCGCGATGGCTACCCACGAGTCGGCGTCGAAGCCCGGATAACCCGCTTCCGCGACGGTGGGCACGTCAGGCAGCAGCGTGGCGCGGCGGGCGCCCATGACCGCGATCGGCTTGATCTTGCCGCTGCGGATATGGGGCAGCGACGCGGCGACCGTATCGACCGAGAACGGAATCTGCCCGCCGATGAGGTCGGCCACAGCCGGCGCACTGCCCTTGTACGGGATGTGCTGCAGCTTCATGCCCGTGGCGCCCAGCAGCATCTCGCCCGCGAAATGCCCGGTGGTGCCCGTACCGAAGGACCCATAGACGTACTTGCCCGGCGCAGCGTTGACCGCCGCAACCATCTGCGGCAGCGTATCCACTGGCACCACCTTGTTCGCCAGCACGATCAGCGGTACGCGCGCCACCAGCCCGACGGGCTCGAAGCTTTTCACGGGGTCATACGGCAGGCTCGCGTTGATGGCCGGGTTGACGGTGAACGTCGATCCCGAACTGATCAGCAGTGTGTAGCCATCGGCCGCGGCCTTGGCCACATAGCCGGCCCCGACGATGGTGCCGGCACCGGCGCGGTTCTCGATCACCACCGGCTGGCCCAGCGCATCGCCAAGGCTCTTGCCGACGAGCCGGCCGATCATGTCGACCGCCCCGCCGGCCGGGAACGGCACCACCAGCGTGACGGGCCGGACCGGATACGCCGATGCCGCGTGGGCCCCGACGGCGGCAACCGCCAGCGCTGGCAGCGCCAGCGCCCGGGCCGCCACGAAGGCTCTGCGCAGGGACGAATGTAGAGTGGGATTCATCGCAGCACCTCCGTGCGTCGGTCAGCCGTTGCGGAACAGGAAGCTGTAGGCGTTCAGGGCCGGTGCTCCGCCAAGATGGGCATACAGCACGCGCGAGCCTTCCGGGAATTCGCCGCGCCGGACCATGTCGATCATGCCGTGCATCGATTTCCCCTCGTAGACCGGGTCGGTCATCATGCCTTCGTACTTGGCGCTCAGGCGGATGGCCTCGAGCGTGCCTTCGGACGGCAGGCCATATTCGGGGCCGCCATAACGCTCGTCGAGCACCACGTCGGCGTCGACGATGTCGCGGTCCAGTTCCACCAGCCCCGCAGTATGCTTGGCGATGCGCAGGATCTGCGCGCGAGTCTGGGCGGGCTTGGCCGAAGCATCGATGCCGATCACGCGATCAGCCCGGCCGTCGGCGGCAAAGCCCACCACCATGCCCGCCTGCGTGCTGCCCGTGACCGAACACACAACGATATAGTCGAACTTGAAGCCCAGTTCGGCCTCCTGCGCACGCACTTCCTCGGCAAATCCGACGAAGCCCAGGCCGCCCAGCGGGTGCTCCGAGCAGCCGGCGGGGATCGGGTACGGCTTGCCGCCCTCCTGGCGCACGCTCTCCATGGCCTCTTCCCAGCTCTTGCGGATGCCGATGTCAAAGCCGTCGGCCACCAGGCGCACGTCGGCGCCCATCATCCGGGACATCTGGATGTTGCCGACCCGGTCATAGACCGCGTCGGAGTAATTGACCCAGTTTTCCTGGACGAGCACGCACTTGAGTCCCAGGTGCGCGGCCACGGCGGCCACCTGGCGCGTCTGGTTCGACTGGATGCCGCCGATCGAGACCAGCGTGTCGCAGCCTTGCGCGAGCGCGTCCGGGATCAGGTATTCGAGCTTGCGGGTCTTGTTGCCGCCAAAGGCCAGGCCGCTATTGCAATCCTCGCGCTTGGCGTACAGCTCGACCTTGCCGCCAAGATGGGCAGAGAGACGCTTGAGCGGCTGGATGGGCGTGGGGCCGAACGTCAGGGGATAGCGGGCGAAACGCTTGAGATTCATGGTGGCAACTCCAGTGTTAGGGGTGTCGTCCCGTCATCGGTGTGCCTCACAGCAATCCGGCGATGCGGCGACGGACTCTATCCTAGAAAAAAAGCCACGAAACGTGCTTGCAAAGAATCAAGATTTTGAACACTATTAATAGGCAGAACTACGTTGATACCGTCAAATATTCTTTTCCAGCACAAATGAAAGAAACAAAATTTCGCACCAAATCCGCCCCCGATGCACCAGTTCGGGCCGCGTCGCAAACGCCGCCATCGGCGCCCCATGTGGACACGCTCGACCGCGCCGACAAGGCGATCCTGCGCGCCCTGCAGCAGGACGCCTCGATCTCCAACGTGGCCTTGGCAGCAAAGGTCAACCTGAGCCCGCCAGCCTGCCTGCGGCGCGTGGAACGACTCAAGGAAATGGGACTGATCCGTGGCATCGTGGCGCTGCTGAACCCCGCTGCGCTGGATGCGGGAATGCTTGTGATGATCGGCGTGGTGCTGGATCGCTCCACGCCCGAGTCCTTCGCACTGTTCGAGTCTGCCGCGCAAAAGGTATCCGGCTGCATGGAATGCCATGTGGTAACCGGCGAATTCGATTACTTCATGCTGGTGCGCACGAGGGACAGTGAGAGCTTCAACCGCCTCCATGCGGAACAATTGCTCTACCTGCCGGGCGTGAGGCAGATCCGGTCGTTCATGGTGCTCAAGCAGGTGCTATCGACGACGCAGTTTCCTGTCTGATGGACTTGTCACGGAAGGACGATGCCGAACTGGGCGGCGGTCCGGGAATCGTCAAGCCATTGACGGCGGAACAGCAGCGGAAGTCCGTGCGAGCAGTGCTCATCATTCCCACTAGATGCGGTCGCGTTGGCAGCGTCCGCTTTCAGGTAGTCACTCTACGTCCGGCTTCATAGCGCATGGCGTAGTGCCACCCCAGATCTGCCATCGGCCCGGCCTTGCGCCCGGTTTCCGTGGCATCGCCAGCCGCCGCATTGCCGTGCCGGGCACGTTCGGCAATGCCGAACAGGATGGCGGCGAGGCGGAACAGGTTGTAGGCGATATAGAAATCCCAGTGTTCCATTCCCTCCATACCGTTGGCATCGAGATACCACCGCATGTAGGTTTCCTCGGTCGGGATGCCAAGGCCGGCAAGGTCGAGACCGGCGATGCCGCGCCATAGCGACGGCGGGATGTGCCAGCTCAGGCAGTGGTAGGCGAAATCAACCAGCGGGTGCCCCAGCGCGGACAGCTCCCAGTCCAGCACGCCGATGACCTTCGGTTCGCTCGAATGAAAGACCAGGTTGTCGAGGCGGAAGTCGCCATGGACGAGCCGGCTCTCGTCGTCTGCCGGTATGTGCCTCGGCAGCCAGTTCATCAATGCTTGCATGGCGGAGCTGTTCGCGGCGCCGGTGGTGCGGCACTGGCGGGTCCAGCTGGCGATCTGGCGCGCCAGGTGATTGCCGCCCGGGCTGTAGTCGGCTAGCCCCACAGTCTGGACATCGACGCGATGCAGCGCCGCCATCACGCGATTCATCTCCGCATAGATGGCGCCGCGCTCGGCGCGCTGCATGCCCGGCAGCGACTGATCCACAAGCACCCTGCCATCGAGGTACTCCATCAGGTAAAAGGGGCTACCCACGACGGAAAGGTCTTCGCTGAACAGATACACGGCGGGGACCGGCACATCGCTGCCCTGCAGCGCATGCATGACGCGGTACTCACGGTCTATGGCATGCGCCTTGGCCTCTATCTGACCGACCGGCTTCATGCGCAAGACATAGCGCTGCGTGCCGGATGAGACGAGGAATGTCGGATTCGACTGGCCGCCGGTCAGGCGCGTGGCGGTGAGCGAGGCGTGCTCGATCAGCCCGCGCGCATGCAGCAGCGTTGCCAGCGCGTCCCAGTCGCGTTGGGTGGTTAGGTTCATCGGTATCTCTCTCTGGCTGGTACGAAGGTCGCGCGGTGCATTACAGCGAGCTGACAAGGTGCCCGCCGTCGACAGGCAGCACGGCACCGGTGATGTAGCCGGAAGCCTCGGAGGCCAGCAGCAGCAAGGCGCCGTCCAGTTGAGCGGGCTGTCCGAGGCGCCGCTGTGGGATCCGCCTGACCATGGCTTGGCCGCCTTCGGTCTCGAAGAAGGCGCGGTTGATGTCGGTGGCAAAATAGCCGGGCGCCAGTGCGTTCACGCGGATGCCATGACGCGCCCATTCCAGCGCGAGCGCCCGCGTCAGGTGGATCAGGCCAGCCTTGGCGGCCGTGTAGGCGGCGACTTGCTGCGCGACCCTCAGGCCAAGTATCGAGGCGATATTGATGATGCTGCCCGGGCGACCAGCATCGCGCATCTGCTGAGCAGCGTACTGCGCGACACGCCAGGCACCTGTCAGGTTGGTTTCGATCACCCGCGCCCAATCCTGCTCGGTCGTTCGCAGCGCGGGCTCGGTGGTCGCAATGCCGGCACTGTTGATGACGATCTCCACCGCCCCCAGCGCCTGCTCGGCCTGGAAGAACGCGCCGGATACGGAATCGGCGTTGCATACATCCAGTTGCACGACGCATCCGCTGGCGCCCAGCGCGCTGATCTCCGCCAGCAAGCGTTCCCCTTCGGCGAGTCGGCGGCCGGCAAGCACTACGCGGCATCCAGCGTTTGCCAGGGTCAGCGCGAAGTGGCGGCCAAGCCCGCCGAATGCGCCGGTCACAAGTGCCACTTTGCCCCCGAGATCGGGAAAGACAGGTTGAGGACGAGGTGGGGAAGCCATATTTGCCGTCTCCTTCGACGCGGTTGTCGGAACGGAGGTTAAGCCGCCGCGTTCGGGAAACCAGCCACCCGAACGGGGAGCCCCCCGAACGACCACCCTCCGGCCAGTCTTGCGAGGGCTCGCGCCTCCCCTATCGGGGGGCTGAAAAACAGTGCCCCGGTGCTTACGCTGCCAGGCATCCGGCGTCCCTGGCGCCAGCATGCACGCCACTGGCGCATGCTGCCCGGGCCGCTGCCACAGCGACCAAGGAGTCCCTCCGTGACACGGCCTACCCCCATTCCACGCACCCCTTCGGCGTATGCTTATCCGCTGCTCATCAAGCAGCTCCTGCATGCGCCGCTGGCAACCAACCCAGAGCAGGAGATCGTCTACCGCGGCCAGGTGCGGCACAGCTACTGGACTATGCGGCACCGCATCGGCCAACTCGCAAGCGGCCTGCAATCGCTCGGCATTGAACCGGGCGATACGGTGGCAGTGATGGACTGGGACAGCCATCGCTACCTCGAGGGCTATTTCGGCATCCCCATGATGGGTGCGGTATTGATGACGGTGAATGTGCGGCTGTCGCCGGAACAGATTGCCTACACCCTGCACCACGCGGGCGTCAGGCTGCTGATTGTCCATGCCGACTTCCTGCCCGTGCTTGAATCGATTCGCGCCCAACTCGAAACGGTCGAGCGTTTCGTCCTGGTCGGGGAAGACAGCTTTTCACTCGACAGCGCGCCCTTGCCTGATGGCTTCAGCGCCGAGTATGAGGCGTTGCTGGCAGCATCGCCGCCCGATTACCCCTTCCCGGATTTCGACGAGAACGCCCGGGCGACGACTTTCTACACCACCGGCACCACCGGGCTGCCGAAAGGGGTGTACTTCAGCCATCGGCAGATCGTGGTTCATACGCTGGCCACCATGGCGGCGCTGGCCGGTGCGCCCAGCCAGGGGCGCGTACATAGGGACGACGTCTATATGCCGCTGACGCCGATGTTCCACGTGCACGCATGGGGCATGCCCTATGTGGCGACGGCGCTTGGCATGAAGCAGGTCTACCCGGGCCGCTACGCCGCGGATCATCTGCTGCGGCTGATGCAAGGCGAGCGCGTCACGTTCTCTCATGGCGTGCCCACGCTGCTCCATATGATCCTGTCGCACCCGGATTCGGCGGCGGTCGACCTGAACGGCATGAAGATCATCGTGGGCGGATCGGCGCTGCCGAGGGGCCTGGCACAGGCCGCCATCGACCGCGGCATCGACGTGTTCACCGGCTACGGCATGTCGGAGACCTGCCCCATCCTCACGCTGGCGCAGGTGAAGACTACGCTGCTTGGCGATGCCACCACCGAACTCGACGTGCGCACCAAGACCGGCCTGCCCATTCCGCTCGTCGACCTGCGCATTGTCGATGACGATATGCGCGACATTGCGCACGACGGCAAGACCAGTGGAGAGATCGTGGTCCGTGCGCCGTGGCTCACGCAGGGCTATCTCGGCAATGCGGCGGAGTCCGAGCACCTGTGGGCCGGAGGCTACCTCCATACCAACGATATTGGCTCGATCGACAGCGACGGCTATCTGCAGGTCACCGATCGCATCAAGGATGTGATCAAGAGCGGTGGCGAGTGGGTGTCGTCGCTGGAGCTCGAAGACCTGATTTCGCGCCACGCTGCCGTGAGCGAAGTGGCCGTCATCGGCATCAAGGATGCGCGGTGGGGCGAACGTCCCCTGCCGTTGATCGTGCTGCGGCCGGGACAGTCGGCCGGACCCGCCGAGATCCAGGAGCATCTGCGCGAATTCGCCCGCCGTGGTGCGATCTCGAAGTATGCGATCCCGGAACGGGTGCTCATTGTCGACGCGATCGAGAAGACCAGCGTGGGCAAGATCAACAAGCGCCTGCTGCGCGAAAAGTACCAGGCTGCCTAGCCCCTTTTTCCCCATTCCGGCACCCATCGATATGCCGGCCGCCAATGCCGGCGTGGCGGGTGCGTTTTCACTGGAAAAACCGCTTCAGGAGACAAAGCAATGCAAGCTTCCACCACAACAGAGCGCATCAGGCGCCATCCCAGGTTCGGCGAACTGGTCCGCCGGCGCGCCCGCCTCTCGCGCGCCTTGCTGGTCCTCGTCCTTGCCCCCTTTCTCGCGCTGATGCTTGCAGTTGCCATGCAGCCCCAGCGCCTGGCCGAGCGGCTTCATCCGGAAACATTGTTCAACCTTGGCATCGTCCTTGCCATTGGGGTCATGCTGCTGGGGTGGGGCGCGACGTGGTTCTACGTGCGTCGGGCCAACGGCAAGCTGGAGGCGATGATGCAGCAGATTCTGTCGGAGGCTGCGCAATGAACCTCCAGGCCATCGCCATGTTTCTGCTCTTCGTCGCGCTGACGCTGGGCATCACGTACCGGGCCTCCCTGCGCACCCGGACCGCCAATGACTTCTTTACCGCCGGCGGGGGCATCACCGGCATGCAGAACGGGCTGGCAGTTGCGGGCGACTACATGTCGGCCGCAACCCTGCTTGGCGTCGTCAGCCTGGTCTATGCGCGCGGCTTTGACGGGCTGCTGTATATCGTCGGCTTCTTCATCGGCTGGCCGGTCATGCTGTTCCTGATGGCCGAGCGGCTACGCAATCTCGGCAAGTTCACCTTCGTCGACATTATTTCGGATCGGCTCGATCCGGTCAGCACGCGCTGCATGGCGGCAGCCAGCAGCCTGGTAGTGGTGCTGCTCTACCTGATCGTGCAGATGGTCGGCGCCGGCGAACTGGTGCAGTTGCTGTTCGGCATCGACTATGTCTATGCCGTCATCGGCGTCGGCGCGCTCATGATGATCTACGTGACCGTTGGCGGCATGATCGCCACGACATGGGTGCAGATCATCAAGGCCGTGCTGCTGCTGTTCGGCGGATCGCTGCTGATGCTACTGGCGCTGGGGCATTTCGGCTTCAGCCTTGAAGCGCTTGCCGCCAAGGCGATCGCGGTCCATCGCAGCGGTCCGGGACTGCTCGCCCCTGGCACGCTGTTCGCCGACCCGGTCTCGGCGCTTTCGCTTTGCGTGGCCACCGTGCTTGGGCTGTCGGGACTCCCGCATATCCTGATGCGCTTCTTTACGGTGCCGAATGCGTGCGAGGCGCGCAAGAGCGTGCTGGTAGCCAGCACCTGCATTGGCTACATGTTCCTCGCCATGTTCGCCATCGGTCTCGCCGCCATAGTGATCGTCGGTACTGACCCTCGCTTTTTCGAAGGCGGCCTCGTCGGCGGAAAGCTGCTTGGCGGCGGCAACATGGTTGCGATGCATCTCGCCAGCGCGACCGGCGGCAATCTGTTCCTCGGATTCCTGGCGGCTGTCGCCTTTGCCACGATTCTCGCCGTGGTGTCAGGCCTGACGCTCGCGGGCGCTTCCGCGATCTCCCACGACATCTACGCCGGTGTCCTGCGCCGCGGCACTACCACCGAGGCAGCCGAGATCGCCGTCACCAAAAAGGCCACGCTGGCCATCGGCGTCGTTGCGGTGCTGTTGGGGATCGCCTTCAAGGGACAGAACCTCGCGTTCCTGGTCGCGCTGGCTTTCAATGTGGCGGCCTCGGCGAACTTTCCAGTGCTGGTGCTTTCGATGTATTGGCGCGGCCTGACCAGCCGCGGCGCGGTCTGGGGCGTGGCGTCGGGCCTGGTGTCGTCGGTCGCGCTGGTGTTCCTTTCCCCCGCGGTCTGGAAGAACGTGCTGGGGCATCCCTCCGCCATCTTTCCGTACGACCACCCGGCGCTGTTCACGGTCCCATTCGCGTTCCTGGTCACCTACCTGTGCTCGCGTTTCGACCGGAGCGCCAGGGCGGAGGCAGAGCGCCAGGCCTTCGACGCGCAGCTGGTTCGCGCACAGACCGGCCATGGGGCTGCCGCAGCGTCCACGCACTGACTTCAGGGCGCACGACCAGCTGGGCCAGCCTACGGCGCGGCATGGGCCAGCGCGGCATAAAACGCCGCGTTGTCCCAGTAGGCGCGCATGAACTCGATCCTGGCCTGGCTGTCGACGCGTGCAATGAAGAGGTGCGGCAGCGAGAACGATTGGCCCCGGTTGGCTATCCCCAGCACATCCCGCGACTGCGGTCCCGTAATGGTGACTTCGGCAATCACGGTGCGTCGAGCGTCGCCGGAATACATCGCGGTGACCCGATTGCTCAGGTCCGGGAAGCCATCGATCAACGTGCTCCAGATATTTCTTCGGGTCTCGTCGACCGGCCCTGCCATCATCAAGGGGACATAGTCGATCCGCGCACCTGGAGCGAACATTGTCAGCATGCCATCGAGGTCATGCTTGCAGTAGCGCGCGAAGAACGTCTGAACGGTTTCGATCTGGCTCATCATGGGTCTCCCGGAAGATTGGTCACGGAGCAAGCTGTCATTGCATGCGTCAGCCCTCCGGAACATCATCCCGCATGCGCCAGCCCAGTCAATGCCCCTCCCGAAAGGGTGGCACGCCATCCGCCCTTGCTAGCGCAGGCGCTCGAAGGCAAGCACAATCTCGTCAATCGCCACCAGGCGGCAGGCGTCAATGGCCCCGATGTCTTCCGCGGCCGCCATTAACGTGCGCATCGTGCAAATCGGCGTGATCAAGGGCGTTGCCAAGGAAGTCGACTTGTTCCCCATGCTGACGAAGCGGCTTACCCATATCGGCTCGACCTTGCGCTCGCGCACGCCCGAAGAGAAGGCCGAGATCATCCGCGAGCTCGCGAATCAGGTCTGGCTGCTGATGGCCACCGGAGCCGTCAAGCCGGTCATTTACCAGACCTTTGCACTGGAACACGCTCGCGCCGCACATGAACTGATGGACTCTGGCACTCATATCGGCAAGATCGTGCTGAAGATGGATCAGTAGGCGCAATGCAGGGAAACGGATGAACGGACGCAGCGAACCTGGAGCGCCGGCGCGGCGTGCGATGATCTCCGGGGCAGCGCCAGGATACCGCGCAGCAGTGGGGGGCCGGCTGCGAAGTACAGGGCCGGGTTAATCGCGCTCGGGTCTTGCGCGCCGGCCGCTAGCTCCGCGGCACGGTTCGCTCCGTGACCCGCGGGAGGTCCCGACCCAGGCCGCTGCGCACCGCCTGGATGCGGGAATTCACTTTCAGCTTCTCAAAGATATTCTTCAGATGCCACTTCACCGTTTCGGGCGCGACACGAATTGCCCGGGCAATTTCCTTGTTGGAAAGCCCCTGTGCCACATAGTCCAGGATCTCCACCTCGCGCGCGCTCAGGCGGCTGGCTGCCACCGGCTCCGTCTGCTCATCCTTGACCTCCGGCGCGCTCGCCGGCGCATCGAACCCAGCGCATAGCCCACTCAGATACCAGGGCTCGATCCCGGCCAGGCGGTCTTGCCGCTGACGCAGCGCGTCAAGAATCTCCCGGACCGGCGGCCCGGCGTCAATAAAGACGCGGTGCAGGCCGTTCTTCTGTCCATACGCGAGCGCGGCGCCCATGGCCAGCACGGCCTCTGCACGCTGCCCCGCACTGTGCAGCGCGACCGCCAGCATCACAGAAATCTGGGCGGACATGTACAGCATGCCCGCCGCACGCAACTCCGCCTGCACGCCCTGGAGGATGGGCACGGCCTGCGCGGCGCGGCCGCGCCGCACCAGCAGCCGGCAATGCGCCACCTGGAAGCGTTGCCAGGTCTCCAGGTAACTGCCCTGCAAGGTCGCGTGCTTCGGCCCGACGAGGGCCTCCAGGTCGTTCCCGATCCGCGTGGCGCGGCTGATATCTCCAGCACCGATACTTATGCGAATTGCCTCGGCTTTGCACGCGACCTGCATGCGCAGCCACTGGCGCTCGCGGGCAATGGCTTCTGCGTCTTCCACGATCCGGTAGGCTTCGTCCTGGTTGCCCGCCAGCAGGCGCAGCCGCGCCAGCGTCACGCAAAAGCCGATCAGTGGCCCCAGCGAGCACGCTTGCAGTGCCATCTCGAGCCGGCCCTCTAGCAATTCGGCGACCCGGTCCAGGTCATTCCATTCATAGTGAATGGCGGCCAGGTATCCGACCGGGAGCACGGATGCAGCTGAATGCCTTCCGGCGCGCGCATTGGATTCGCGCAGTACATCTTCCAGCGTCTGAACCGCCTCGCCCAGCCTGCCTTCCACGAACAGGCTGAGCCCAACCATGCTCTGCCGGTACACCTTGGCGTAGATCGGCGTATCCGCCCCGGTACTGAGGATGAGCGTACGCCGCAGGCGTTTGACCTCGTCGAACCCCGCCGCATAGCTGAGCCCGAAGATCTGCGTAGTCAGCCCGATGCCTTTCTCCCATGAGCTGGCTTCCGGGCCGAGCGCAAGCACCTTGCGCCCCATTTCAAGTGAGAGCTGGCTCTCATCGGACAGGCCCGCGATCAGTGCCCTGACCGCCTGCAACCCGACGCGCACCACGTTGCTCAGGGCCAGCCCCCCGCGATCAATGTCGTCCTCGACCGCCTGCAGCGCCGCTTTGGCCGCGAGGGTCTGCATCGTCAGCGCAAGCGCCCATGCATGCGCCAGCCTCAGGCGCAGCCGACCGTGTACAGCTTCGGCGGGCAGCTTGGCGACCCAGCTCAGGACCGTGCGCACGTCGCTCTCTTCGACCAGGCTCATTGCGCACTGCTCGACCCAGCCGGCGGCGCGATCGACATCGCCCGCGGCCAACGCGTGTCTGACGGCTTCCGGCCACAGCGACTGCGCCGCGAACCACTCACTGGCACGGCGATGCAGACAGACCGCTTCATGCGGCCGCTCCCGCAGCAGGCGCTTTCTCAGGTACTCGGCAAACAGCGCGTGATAGCGGTACCACTCGCACTCAGGGTCGAGCGGCCGGACGAACATATTCCTCGCGACGAGCCACTCAAAACTGTCATGCGCGGCATCGGTCGCCGCCACCGCATTGCACAGCGGCACGGACATCCGGTCCAGAACCGATGTTCGCAATAGAAAGATCTGCAGCGCCTCAGGAACGTGAACGAAGACGTTTTCATTGAGATACGCTTCGATGCTGCGCCGGGCAAACGGCAAGCGTTCGGTGAATTCCCTGGCCGGTTCGTTCTCGCTCAAGGCAAATGACGCCAGCTGCAAGCCGGCCACCCAACCTTCGGTCGCCTGCAGCAACGCCTCGGTCTGCGCAGCGCTCAGCGTGCGGCCGGAAACGGCCGAGAAAAACGCCTGCGTCTCCGCGCCGTCAAAGCGCAACGCTTGCACATCCAGCCTCAGCAACTGGCCACGCGCCTCGAAATAGCTCAGCGGAAACGCCGGCTCGCTGCGCCCCGCGACGAGCACGTGCAGGTTATCGGGCGCATAGCGCAGTAGGCGGAATACCGCTTCATGAATGGCAGGAGCGGCCAGCCGGTCGAAGTCGTCCAGCACCAGCACCAGCCGTCGGGGCAGCGTCGCGACCGCATTGAGCAACTCGGCAAGCATTGCCTCCGCCGACGCCAGTGGATCCGGCTCCAGCCGGCGCGCAACCGGCTCGCCGGCTTGCCGGTACGCGTTCCTGGCTGCGGCGAGCAGGTAGGCGCAGAACTGGAACAGATCGTCGTCGTCTGCGTCTATGCTCAGCCAGCCGACGGCGCACCCTTCGCCCTCCAGGCAATGCTTCCATTCACTCAACAAAGAAGTCTTGCCGAAGCCCGCCGGTGCCACCAGCACCGTCAGCTTGCGCTCCAGGCCGGTACGCAGCAGCCCGATGGCACGCGCACGGTGCACATAGTGGCGCGTTCGCGGCGGCGCCAGCTTTGTCAGGATCAGCGCCGGCAAGCACCGGGGCTCTTGCGCCGCGTCGGCGCAAGACGATTGGGTCGGAGGCGCTTCCCGGTTTCGCGAGCGATTCACTAGACGATCACATCCCATTCTTCGGCCTGTTCGCGGCGCACCATCTCGCCAGCTGACTGGGGCCCGACCGTGCGATAGGGATGCGACGCGGCGGTAATGACATCGATGATGGTATCAATCATTTCCTGCGGGTCATGCTGGTTACTCAGCGGACGCTTCACGCGTGGCTGCATCACTTGCTGTCCGTCTTCCCACCATTGGTCCATGCTTTCCATGCCGGTATCGTTGAAGCCAGTGCGATAGGCACCGGGATTCACCGTTGCGACCTGGACCCCACAAGATTTCAATTCCTCGCGCATTGATGCGCACAACGCCTCGACAGCATGTTTGGACGCAGCATACGCTGCCACCCACGGCACCTTGACCAAGCCGGCGACGGAAGAGGTCCAGACAATTTTTCCACTCCCGCGCCGGATCATCTGTCTGGCTCTTGCCATCCATGTTTTAACTCGCCTTCATTTGGATCAGCCGAGCAGATTCGGGTACGACAGTAATAGATGATCGCCGAAACGAAAGTCAACCCACAAACCGTCAGAGGGGGGGAAGGCGGGGGGGAGTCCCCGACGATGCCATTTCGTCGCTGTTACCAAGCATCGTTTGTCCTGGCCCAATGCTCGTGTGCTCGAGCAGAACGCCGACTTCAGCATCGCGCCTACGTTGCCTAAGATCTGCCTGGACTCCCCCCCACTTAGGGAGGAACCTTGAAAAAGCCGCAAAGATAAAGGGATCATTGCGGAAGCGAGGCTCGCTTCAAGGCTGACGACGACTCTCGCCTTTCCACAAGCAGCTGCTCGCGAATGGAATTGCAGGCCATAGCGTGGATGTTTAGTTTCAAGCATTCAGGAATGACGTCATGCGATTCGTAACGTACTTCAAGTATCGATTTCGCCGCGAACTTCTCGCCGAGCCTGGCTCGGCAGGCGCGATATGAGTTCAACCAAAGAACCTGCCATGTCGACTATCTCAAGACGATCCTTCGTCCAGTCCATCGGTGCCGCAACACTCACGCCGGGAGTGTTGCTCGCCTCGGCCGAGGCTGGGGCGGCTTCCGAAAGCTCTGCTCTACCCCAGGAGGCCGGCGCGAACTACACCGATTACAAACATATCCTGGTCACCCAGGACCACGGCGTCGCCACCGTTACGTTGAACTACCCGCCGTTTAACCTACTTGATGAAGTGCTGTCGGAGGAGTTTGACCGGCTGACCCGACAACTCGAACAGGATGCTAATGTACGCGTCGTCATCCTGCAGAGCGCCCTGCCGAAGTTCTTTATCGCGCACTCTGGCCTGCACCGTGTGGGCTCGGCGCCGAAGACGACTTCGAATACACGCACCTTCCGCCTGACCCAGATGCTCGGCGAGCGCCTGCGTAACATGCCCAAGGCTGTGATCGCCAAGGTCGAAGGCATCGCCCGGGGCGGCGGCTGCGAGATCGCACTGGCCGCCGACATGTGCTTCGCCGCGCTAGACAAGGCTGTGTTCGGCCAACCTGAAGTCGTTTGCGGACTCGTTCCCGGTGGCGGGAACACACAGCGCCTGCCGCGGCGCATGGGGCGCGCACGTGCTCTCGAGGTGCTGTTGGTCGGCGGAGACTTCTCGGCGGAACTGGCTGACCACTACGGCTATATCAATCGCGCGCTGCCGGCCGGAGAACTGGGGCCATTCGTGGACAAGATCGCACGCCGTATTGCGACGTTTCCTCCCACTACGATCACCCACATGAAAGCGGCCGTGGACATGGGATCGGACGCATCCTTCTCGGAAGGGTTGTTGGTGGAAGCGCGTGAGGCCGACCTTTGCGTAGCCAACGAGGCAATACAGGCGCGAGTGAAGGCGATTCTTAAAGCCGGCGCCGAGACCTACGAAGGCGAACTCCACTTCCCCGAACTGTCCGCGAAGCTGCCGCCCGCCGATTAAGTAATTACCTGCCTTCGAACGATGATTACCCGAAAGTGGCGCGGAGACATTTAACGAGCGGGGAGCAAGAGACACAGCAAGGCGCCGGAATGCACGGCATATGCTGGTGATTGAGGGATTTCCCTCATTTTATGTAAAGGCCGATGGAATCGAGATTTAAAACTCCTTTTTCTTTATGAGGAATTCTATCATGACGTCCCAGACAGACAGCAAGCAGCCGACGCCCGACCCAGCCGAGCGCAACGCCTTCTTTCCCTCCCCCTACTCACTTTCGCAATTTACGTCGCCGAAGTCTAATCTCGCGGATGCAGACTATCCGGACGCTTATAAGGGGGCGCGCTGGAAAGTGTTACTAGTCGCTGCAGATGAGCGTTATCTCCTGACCGGAAACGGTACCTTCTTTTCTACCGGCAACCATCCCGTCGAGACCCTCCTGCCAATGTATCATCTGGACCGCGCAGGCTTCGAGTTCGACATTGCCACCTTATCGGGCAATCCGACCAAATTTGAATGGTGGGCATTCCCTTCTGAAGACGCCGAGATAAAGGCTCTCTACGCGAAGTACGAGCAAAAATTCCAGCAGCCGCTTAAGCTTGCTGAGGTGGTAAAGTCATTGGAAAAGGATGCGAACTACCTTGCCGTATTCATCCCTGGAGGACATGGTGCCCTAATGGGGCTACCCTGCAGCGCGGACATGAAGGCGACCCTTCAGTGGGCCATGCAAAACGATAGGTACATCATCACGCTGTGTCACGGGCCTGCCGCCTTACTTTCCGCCAGCGTAGACGAACCCAACGGTGGAGATCTTTTTCGCGGCTACCGCATCTGCGCATTCCCAGATGCCATGGACAAGCAGACCCCGGACATTGGCTATATGCCCGGTCCATTGCGTTGGTTCTTCGGCGAGAAACTTGCTGCCATGGGAGTCGAAATCGTAAACACTGAAATTGACGGCAGCACGTTTCGGGACCGGAAGCTCCTCACGGGTGACAGCCCCTTCGCGGGCAACAATCTTGGCAAGCTGGCTGCGCGCGCGTTACTGGACGAAGTGCAGAACACAGGTGGGCGTTAGTTCTCACACCCCAGAAAGCTTGCCTTCTCACGCGCTTTATTAACACTGGCTGCGTAGACATGGATTCGGTGCCGCGGGATGTCTGATCCGTCCCGCGGCACCGCGTCCATCACGGCCAGCATGGCCCATGCCCTCACGAGCGTGAGCAATGGTGATGCAGACCATCTGGCGCTTAGAGGACCATGATTCGCGAAGTTCGTGAATCATGCTACCGCCTACCGTGCGGTATAGCCGCCGTCCACGGTAAACATGGCACCGGTTGCAAACCTGGAGTCTTCGGATGCCAGGAACAGGATCATCCGAGCAATGTCGACGGGCTCCCCCATCTTGTTCAGCGGAGAGCGGGCTTCGAGGCCTTTGCGGAACGCGACGGGGTCTTCCACTTCTTTGAACATCTTGTCGTAGTAGCTCGAATTGATGACACCAGGTGCCACACTATTGACGCGGATGTTCTCCGCCGAGTGGTCGAGAGCCATCGCTCGCGTCAGCGCAGCGACGCCGCCTTTCGCCGCAACATAGGCGGCGCGGTCGGGAATTCCAACGACCGAGATCGTCGAGGCTAAGTTGACAATCGAACCGCCGCCACGCCGTGCCATTTCCGGAATCGCATACTTGGAGCACAGATAGACGCCCTTAAGGTTGACGTCGATGACGCTATCCCAGACATTCTCTTCCAGCGTCACCACGGTGCCCAGGGTGCCAAAGCCGGCGTTGTTCACGAGGATATCGATACCTCCGAAGTGCTCGACCGCACTGCGCACCATGTGCTGCACTTGCTTGGCGTCGGACACATCGACTTCCAGCGCGACGGCGTTGGCACCGATGCGAGCGGCGACCGCGCGAGCATTGTCGATGTTGCGATCGGCCACGACCACCTTGGCACCCTCTTGTGCGAGTAGTTCCGCCGTAGCTTCGCCAATGCCAGCGCCAGCGCCCGTTACCAGGGCAACCTTGTCTTTCAGCTTCATGATGTGTCCTCAGAAAATCACGTTCAAAAGTTGTTTGGATACTGCTTCCTCAATACTCAGGGCGGCGAGCCAGGAAGTGCGGGGATTGTCTGGTAGTGGATTGTTTGCGAGCCGTACGTTAATGCTGCCGAACGGGCCTGCCGCTTCTACCTCGTGGACGTTACGATCCACAGCTGGATCGGCTATCAGCTCCACCTGCGTGGCGTCGAAGCCCAAGCCGGAGAGCGCAACAGCGGCCGTCACATTGGCGTTTTTCGGGAATTTGACCGAGGCTTCAGCTGCCGTCCCGCGAAAGATCGTGGTGGCCTCCTTTATCGCCTCCAAATCGAAGCGCTCCTCCGCCGGGGAGCCGAGCCATGCCCGTGGAGGCTTACGGCCAACATACACCACGCTGTCGAGCCCGGCCGTCCGGGCTGAACGTAGAGCGTCGAGTCCACCAATCGCGCCGGAAACAAGTATCAGCTTCGCTGCGCCGGTTTCCGCGGCAGCTTCGAGGTGTTGGCGCAGCGGCTGCTCTGCCAGGGCCCCGATTGAGGCAATCACCACCGAAATACCATTCTTCAGCAGAACCGGCACGGAGGTCGCGACGGCATCGTGCCCGGCGCACTCGATGACGAGGTCAGGCTTCCATCTAGCTAAATCTTCCGTATCGGAGCAGAGTTGGATTTGATGCGTCCTCACAAAGTCACTAGCATGCCCATGCGGATCAATCGCCGCGAACCGGGCGTTTGGAAGGTAGCGTGTGCTGAGCGCTTCATAGACGCGCTTTCCAATGGCGCCAAGTCCGAGAAGCCCTATGCGCGAGATGATGGAGTTGTTCATGCTGTAGTCGCCAGGAATTGATCGAGAATCGAAACCCAAGGGTCGGTGCGAGTCACGGGTGCGAAATGTCCGCCGCTCAGCTCTCGCAGCGTGGCGCCGGGGATAAGCTCGGCAAGTTCTAGGGAGTGATGGAACGGGATGATGTAATCGTCTTGCGCACCAATCACTAATGTCGGGCACTTGATGGCGGCGAGTTCGTCGCGTCGGCTATAGGTGAGCAGCATGTCTATCCGCGCTTCAATCATGCCGACGTCGATACGAGATGGCGCATCGAAATCCAACGGCTCAGATGCCGCCAGATGGCGTCCATACCACTCTGATGGGTATGCCGTCAGCTTGGTAAGGGCGTCGTAGGCATTGCCCCCGAGCTTGGCCAACACATACTTGCGGTACGCGAAGAAGTCTTCGAATCGCTTATCCGGCTTCGCCCAACCACTACTCAGCACGATAGATTGCACGCGTTTCGGGCTATCCAAAGCAAGAGCCTGGGCAACCAGCGAGCCGGTTGAATGACCTACGATATGTGCGCGCTCAATTTCCTTCTCGTCCATCACGTTTAGGACTGCACGCGCGATGCCTTCAATGGACGGCCTGCCTTCAAGAGTGCTGCGACCGACGCCTGGATGGTCAAGCGCGATGACGCGCCTACGGTCTTTGAAGACGCCGATGACAGGGTTCCAGAAGGACGACATACCACCGAGACCAGAGACCAGAACAATGGCGTCTCCTGCGTCTCCTGTTCCCTCGTCCATAGAAAAAATTGCGTCAGACACAGCCAGTTCCGATTAACTCTTGGTGTAGGTGAAGACGCCGTTGTCGGCGCTCTCAATCTGCCCGATGTTCGTAGGCCGCTCAAAAGGCTGCGGAGCGGCCTCCCCATGCTTACGAGGACGGCCGATATCCCGGAAAAACGTCTCAAGGCCGCTCGGCGTCATGAACCACACCCAGTGCAGGTCGACGTCTCCAGAGTTGAGGAAGGTGTGCGAGTTGTGCTTGCCTAGAAATAGCGTGACACCAGGCTCGAGCTTGTATTCGTCGCCATCCACCACCGCCGTGCCGGTACCAGATACGAAGTGCAGAATCTCTTCGTTTGCGGGATGAGCATGCTCGCGTACACGTCCACCCGGCGGCAGCGTTTGCGTGCCCATCGCCAGGTTGCGCTCCATTTTCGTCATGCCCGGCGCAACCGCAACGGACACGTGGCCGTTAGCCGGCTTGGGTTGCCAGTAACTTGCCTCTGTGTCGCGAGTGAAGTAATAGACAACGCCTTTTTCCTGGGTGTCTTGCTGCTGGCTGCTGGTAGTCAAGATTTTTCTCCTGTTTGATACCGAGACGCACGATCTGTCTGTCGGCATCCGATGTAATCCATTACATCCCGGTGCGATTTACGCGCTGCACTCATCCACTTGCGCAGGCATCGTGCGGCTAGGGCGTACTACGCGGTCGCACAGCTATCCGCGTGGATTGACATTCGCGATAGCGTTTATTGTTTTAGGGCGAGCGACGGCAGGATGCGTTTGAACTGTTCGCTTTCCTTGGTCATGTTCGTTTTGAACTCAGGCGCATCCACATAGGCCAAGGTCATGTGCAAGTTCTTGACTGCCTCTTGCATGGAGGGTTCTTTGGCTACGTCCGCCGCAAGGGCACGCAGCTTGCCTACAATCTCCGGCGGCGTCGATTTCGAAACGGCGATCCCGCGCCACACCCCTACAGAAAGGTCGACCGACTTTTCCTTCAATGTGGGCACTTGGGGAATCTCCGGCAGCCGCTTGTCGGACATTACAGCAAGCGTTTTAAGTTTCCCAGACGAAACGTATTGCCGCAACTCTGCGTACGGCACGGTAGTCGCTTCCACCTGACCACCGAGAAGTCCCAAAATCGCTGGGGCATTCCCTTGATAGGGGACATGATTGAACGACGCGTCGATTTTCTTGGCCAAAGCGGCGGCTGCAACATGACCAATCGAGCCGTTGCCAGCATTGGACACGCTGATTTTTCCGGGGTTGGCTTTGGCGTATGCGATGAACTGCTCAACCGTATTCCATGGCGCATCGGCACGGACCGTAATCGAAGTCGGGTCCGAGCTGAACTGCGCGATGGGCTGGAAGTCCTCGTACGAGACCTTGCCGATGTTGAGGAGAGGCAGAGTCAACAGTTCAGCGAAAACCATAGCAACACGGTACCCGTCGTTGCTGCTAGCAGCATAGGCCAGGCCAATCGATCCGCTGGCGCCTGGCTTATTGATGACCGTAATCGGCTGGCTAAAGTGCTTTCGGGACGCTTCCGCGAATGCACGAGCCATGGAGTCGGTGCCACCGCCGGGCTGGAACGCAACCACGAGCTCTACAGGGCGACTCGGATAGGCCTCTGCGGCAACAGCCGAGAAAGAGGAAAGCAGCGTCGAAATTGCGATCACTGCTGCGGCGACTTGGGGGAGCGTCTTCATAAACCACCTTCTCTTAAAAGGATACTATTAGTCACAACCGAGGTACGCAGCCCGCGAGCGGCCAAATATGTAATCGATTACAAAATCCGCCGCGCTTTCCACCCTTTCCAGGTTCGTATCAGGGCCTGGAAGCCATGGTACGAAAGCACCCTATCAATGTAAAGGATTACATGCTTGGGATTTACCCTGTTCGGCAACCGACGCAAAAATTATGTCGATAGTTAAAGTGCCCTATCTGGCATATATTGCCCTGAGGCGAGCTCTTATGACGCCCTGGACTTTTGGGTCTTCAACAGTCGAGCGCGCCGTGGAGGTGCGGCCGAATCTCGTAAGGTCAAGCTAGTAGGAATTCGGTCGGAAGATGGCTTGCGGCCAAAATTTAAGGCATCCAGTAGTGCTCGCGCGCATTTGCGCCCCATTTCTTCCGCGGGGACAGAAATCGTTGTCAACGCCGGTTCCAGGAGACGGGCGAAATCCAAGTCGTCATGGCCGACGATGGTGATGTCTTCAGGCACGCGATATCCCGCCTTTCGACATTGCGCGATAGCGCTGAAGGCTAGCACATCACTGTTGCAAAGTATGGCTGTCGTCTCCGGCCTATCCTCCAGCAGATGCTGTGTCGCGGCTGAGCCGAATTCCATGCTATATCCCACAGGACTTTCTATGATGACCGGCTCCCCTGGGATGCGAGCGGCCTTCAAAGCATCAACGAAAGCCTGTTTGCGTGAGGTTTGACGGTCATTGCCTTGGGATGGCCCTGAAAGCATGGCTATTTGCTTGTGGCCGAGTTGTATAAGGTATTCGATGGCCTTGTGTGTTGCCGCGTAGTTATCGAACCCCACTGAA
Organism: Cupriavidus consociatus; assembly: GCF_017814975.1. GTDB lineage: Bacteria > Pseudomonadota > Gammaproteobacteria > Burkholderiales > Burkholderiaceae > Cupriavidus > Cupriavidus consociatus. The sequence goes on along the minus strand of NZ_JAGIQA010000047.1, from coordinate 915 downwards.
GCGAAAGGTTGGTCCTCGATGTATGAGAAAGTGGTCACCACAGGGAGGTTGAGGCTCTTGAGATGTTCGACCAGTTGCTCATCTTCAATTCTTCCGACGACAAGAAGCGCTTCAGCCCCTTTCTCAACGAGTTGGCGAACGGGCTCGAACAGCCGTCGGTTATCGAAGCCGGCGCTCAAGATGAACACCATCTGACCTTCCGCTCTCATCGTGGCCTGAAAGGCGTCAATGAGCTTCGCGTAAATGGCGTAGTCGAGAGTCGGAATCACAGCGCCAACGATATGACTACGTCGGGTCCGCAACGCCTTGGCGGCTGGATTGGGCGTATACCCCAGTCGCTCCGCGGTAGCTATCACGTGCTTGCGCACGTCCTCACGCACAGCGCCTGGGATATTGAAAGCGCGGGACACGGTCGCAACCGACACTCCGGCCGCCTTCGCCACGTCGGCCAGCCTATTTGGCGCCCGTTCCTTCACAGCGACGTTCCTGGCCACTTACCGCTCCTGAGTAATCGATTTCATATCATACCCCTACTCCAAAGGCAGCGCCTGTATCGGCCCTGAGCGCGAGCTGGTTGGAACGAACAGTACGCAACAACACCTTTCTGATGCTACAGGCAGCATTGGACGGCCTGGGCTTCGCTTATGTGCCCTAGGACCTGATGGCGCCTCATATCAAGGCTGGACGGCTTGCACCAGTGCTTGAAGAGTGGTGGCCGCGAAGGGGACTCTCACGGAGTTTTGCACGCAAGCCAGGTCGGTGCCAGCGTAGAGCGCTGGGGCAGGCAGACGCCCATCCACGCTATGTCTGCCGCCGCCGGCACCATTGGCTAGGAACGATGTGCACGCTGGCTTAGTGCTGCCTTAGCCTGCCCAGGCAGCGGTGTCGTCGAGCGGATAGACCGGCCTGCTGACC
>NZ_JAGIQA010000046.1 GCF_017814975.1 Cupriavidus consociatus | reverse complement strand
CCGTTAATCAAGCGCCCACACTTATCGGTGTTTGTTTGTTAAAGAACTTTCGCGATTTGCTTTGCTTATCGCGTCGCGCTGTTTTTTCAGCAGCGAAGAAACGAGATCTTAAAGAGTTTTCTACGATTTAGCAACTGCTTTCGTGAATTTCTTTTTTCCGGCCGGCGCTGCCAACCGAAGTAAATCTCGACAACCACTTCCTCCTGCCGGCTTGCATTGCTGCTTGCGCTGCGGGAGGGGGCGAATATTAGGGCCTCCGAAACAAAGTGGCAAGTCTTTTTCAAAAATTTCCGAAAGTGCCTTAGATTCCACTCTCTCCGACTTTGTGCATTATCCCCCGGCCGGATCCCTTAGAAGCGCGGCTTTTCGTGACTACGATGTCCAATAAGGCAACCTACCGGTGCTTGTCGTGAAACCGTCACCCGCCCTCCTTCTGTTCGCTGCAATCCTCGCCATGGCGCTGGCATGGCGCGGCGCTGCCGCCCAGGACAGCAGCGCCGCCGAGCGCGCCGACATGGTGAAGGAGATTGCCGCCATCGCCGCCGGGACCGGCGCTGCCAGCGGCAGGCACACGCTGGACCAGCGCGTGATGGCGGTGATGGGCCAGGTGCCGCGGCACGAATTCGTCCCCGATGCGCAGAAGCCGTACGCCTATCACAACCGCCCGCTGCCCATCGGCCACGGCCAGACCATCTCGCAGCCCTATATCGTCGGGCTGATGACTGACCTGCTGATGGCAAAGCCCGGCGATACCGTGCTGGAGATCGGCACCGGCTCGGGTTACCAGGCGGCTGTGCTGGCCGGGCTGGTCAAGGCGGTCTACACCATCGAGATCATCGAGCCGCTGGGACGGCAGGCCTGCGACCGGCTGAAGCGCCTGGCCTATCGGCAAGTGGCATGCAAGGTCGGCGATGGCTACTACGGCTGGGAGGAATACGCGCCGTATGACGCCATCGTCGTCACCGCCGCGGCCAGCCATGTGCCGCCTCCATTGATCCGCCAGCTCAAGCCGGGCGGCCGCATGGTGATCCCGGTGGGCGCGCAGTTCATGACGCAATACCTGCTGCTGGTCGAGAAGGCCGCCGATGGCGCCGTGTCCACCCGGCAGATCCTGCCGGTCAGGTTCGTGCCGCTGGTAAGCAAGCCATAGCGCGGCGCCGGCACCATGCCACGACCGCCCCTGCTCGCCCTGGCCCTGTTGTCCGCCGCCGCGCTGGGCTATGAAATCCTGCTGATGCGTCTGCTTTCCATTATCCTGTGGCACCACTTCGCCTACATGATGATCAGCGTCGCCCTGCTGGGCTATGGCGCGGCCGGCGCGCTGGTCGCGCTCGCACGGCAGGCGCTGCTGCGCCATTTCATGCCGGCGTTCGTTGCTGGCGCCATGCTCTTCGGCGCCACTGCGATGGCCTGTTTCGCGATTGCCCAGCAGGTCGCCTTCAATCCGCTGGAAATCCTGTGGGAGCCATCGCAGCCGCTGCGCCTGCTGCTGCTCTACCTGCTGCTGTTCGTGCCGTTCTTCTGTGCGGCGACCAGCGTCTGCCTGGTGTTTTGCCGCTTCAACACGCAAGTCCATCGCGTCTACAGCTTCGACATCCTGGGTGCCGGGCTGGGTTGCCTGGGGATCATCGTGGCGCTGTTCGCCCTGAGCCCGGCCGGAGCGCTGCGGCTGGCCAGCGCGGCAGGCGTGGCGGCGGCCGCGCTGGCGTGTGTGGAATGCCGCTGGCATCGGCGATGGTTGCCGGCATTCCTGCTGGTGGCGGCCATGGCGCCGGCTGCCGTGCCCGAAGCATGGATCGCGCCGCGGCCATCCGAGTACAAGGAACTGAGCCAGCTGCTGCGCATCGGCGACGCACGGGTGGTGGCGCAGCGCTCAAGTCCCCTCGGGCTGGTCACGGTGGTCGAGAGCCCGTCGATCCCGCTGCGTCACGCGCCGGGACTGAGCCTGAATGCCAGCACCGAGCCCCCGCCACAGCTGGCGGTATTGTCGGATGGCGACGGGCTCAGCGCGCTTAACCGCTATGACGGCCGGCGCGAGCCGCTGGCCTACCTTGGCGACCTTCCCTCTGCCCTGCCGTTCCACCTGCTGCGAAACCCTGAGGTGCTGGTGCTGGGCAGCGGCGCCGGAGCGGACGTCCTGCAGGCGATCTGGCACCAGGCCAGCGCCGTCGATGCGGTGGAGCTGAATCCGCAGGTGATCGAACTGGTCCAGGGCCGCTTCGCCGCGTTCTCGGGCAAGCCGTACAGCGCACCGGGCGTGCGCGTCTTTACCGGCGAGGCGCGCGGCTTCCTGGCGGCCAGCAAGGACCGCTATGACCTGATCCAGGTAGCCTTGCTCGATTCCTTCAGCACGTCGTCGGCGGGTCTGTATGCGCTGTCCGAAAGCTATCTCTATACCGTGGAAGCCTTCCAGGGCTACCTGCGCCATCTGCGCCCCGGCGGCATGCTGGCAATCACGCGCTGGGTCACGCTGCCGCCGCGCGATATCCCCAAGCTGTTCGCCACCGCCGTGGCCGCCATGGAAGGGATGGACATGCCGGCGCCTGCGCTGCGGCTGGTGCTGATCCGCGGCTGGAAGACGGCGACGCTGCTGGTGAAAAACGGCGAATTCGACGCGGCGGAGCTTGCCGCGCTTCGCGCCTTCTGCCGCGCCCGTTCGTTCGACGTCGAATACTACCCCGGCATCCAGGCAGGCGAGGCCAATCGCTACAACGTGCTCGACAAGCCTTACTTCTTCGAGACCGCGCAGGCCTTGCTCGGTCCCGGACGTGCGCGCTTCCTGTCGGAATACAAGTTCGACGTGCGGCCCGCCACCGACGACAAGCCCTATTTCTTCCATTTCTTCAAATGGCGCACGCTGCCTGAGTTGCTGGCGCTGAAGTCGCAGGGCGGCCTGCCCCTGCTGGAATGGGGCTATCCGGTGCTGGTCGCCACGCTGCTGCAGGCCACCGCCGCGGCGTTGCTGCTGATCGTGGTACCGCTGCGCGCCCTGCGGCGGCGCACCCGCATGCATCCTGCCGCCGATATGACAAGCAACGGCGGCCCGCGCACATGGCGCGTCGGCTTCTATTTCCTGGCGGTCGGCATCGGCTTCATGTTCGTCGAGATCGCCTTCATCCAGAAATTCATCCTGTTCCTGAGCCATCCGCTATATGCGGTCGCGGTGGTGCTGTGTGCCTTCCTTTGCTTTGCCGGGCTGGGCAGCCGGTACTCGCAGCGCCTGCGCGCGCGCGACGGGCGGCAGGCGACCATGGCGGTCGCCGGCATCTGGGCGATATCGCTGCTCTACCTCGCGGCACTGCCGGCCGTCTTCAGGCTTTTGATCGCGCTGCCCGATCCTGCGCGGATTGCGATCGCGGTGCTGTTGATCGCGCCGCTGGCATTCCTGATGGGCATGCCCTTTCCGCTGGGTCTGGACCGGGTCGCGGCTCGCGACGAAACGCTGGTGCCCTGGGCCTGGGGCATCAACGCGTGCGCATCGGTGGTAGCGGCGGTCCTTGCCACGCTGCTCGCGATTCATGCCGGCTTCACCGCGGTGATACTGGTGGCGCTGCTGCTATACGCGGCCGCGGCGCTGGCCGGGCCGTGACGGCGTTCGCCCTCGCCTCACGGCTCCTGCATCGTCACCCCATAGCCGGCAAAGATGCGTGCCAGTTCGCCCTTGCGCCGCAGCGCGTCGAGCGCATTCTCCAGCGATTGCGCCAGCTCCTTGTCGCCGGCCTTGATCGCCATGCCGATGGCCCAGCCGCGCGACGGCAGCAGCGGCGAGCTGACGTCCGCCGTGGCAAAGCGCGCCGCTGACTGGCCGGCGGCCTGCAGCGCGCTCTCGTATTGCGCGCGGGTCACCATCGCGGCCGCGATCTCGCCGGCGAAGAGCGCACGCAGCGCCTGGCCGGCCTCGGGGTAGATCTTCACCTTGTCGCGCAACGCGCCGCCCGCGCCGGACAGCAGCGCGTTGGCGCCGGCCGAGCCGGCAGCAGCACCGGCGGGCTGGCCCGCCAGGTCCTCCAGGCTGTGCAAATCCGGCACGCGCTCGCGGTCGCGCACCAGCACGAAGGTCTCGCGGTAGTAAGGCGCGAAGATCAGTGCCTTGTCGTTGGCGCGCATGAAGGCGCGGTCGACCGGCACGTGCAGCATCACGTCCGCAGGGCCGTAGCCGAGGTAGTGCCCGCGCCAGACCATCGAGCGCAGGTCGTCGGACATGTTCTCGTCGGCATCGAACGGCAGCAGCGACACCGACACACCCAGCTCGCTCGCCAGGGCCCTGGCCAGCGCCACGTCGATGCCGTCGTACTGGCTGCCCGCCACCGCCGAGAAAGGAGGCAGGCCCTTGTAGACCGCAACCTTGAGGGAGCCGTTCTGGCGAATCCTGGCCAGGTCGGCCAATGCCGGCTGCGTGCAGAGCACCGCGCCGGCCGCCAGCAAGGCGACGCACAGCCGGCGCCGGATCGATGCGGCCGGTGCGGCGTGGGTCTGGCAAAGCCTCTGGCCACTGACTGGGCTGGCAAGCATGAGGTCTCTCCTGGAATCGAATGACGACGGTTACTGGAAGGGCGTGCGCAAAGGCATGTCGAGCGGCATGGCCTGCGAAACCATGCCCGGCGCTCACTCGCGCCGGGATTCCAGGTAGGTCTTGATCGCCCACACCGCTTCCTGGCTCAGCACGCCCTCAAATGGCGGCATGTAGACGCGTCCGTCGCGGGTGCGGCCCTTGCGCACGGTGGTGGTGTAGAACTGCGAGATCTCGCCCATGCAGGCCTGCTTCTTCTTGGCATCGGCCAGCGATACGCAGTCGCCGTCGAGCTTGCGCAGGTCCGGGGCGATGCCGCCGGACACCGCTTCCAGGCCGTGGCAGCGCGCGCAGTTCTGGTTGTAGGCCGAGCTGCCGATGCGCTGCGCTTCCTGCTGCGCGGCGCCGTTGCGGTAGGGATTGTCCTGACGCCATTCGTCGCCAAGCTGTGGCAGGGCCTTGGTGTCGACGGCTTGCGGCGTGACGTCTCCGTGGGCCAGCGCGGTAGCCGGTGCGGCAAGGGCCGCGCAAAGCGATAGCAAGGCAAGCAAATGGGGCTGCGTCTTCATGGATGTCTCCTGCGGTGAATGGGTTCTGTGTTTGACGCCATTTCCGCAAGAGCCATACCAGCGGGCCGACGCGGGCCCGACGGGACGCCTAACCCCGTGGCAGCAGCGCCGGCCAGGGCCGCGGCAGCCACAGCGGCACAAGCCATCGCCGCGCCGGTGTCCCGGAATGCCACACTCTGGCAAGCGTCTTGCTTCATGGCGCAACACTGTCGGACACGCGCCCGCTGAAGGCGCCGGCAGCGACCCGCGCAAAGATCGCGGGCGAACTTCCACAGGAGACACAGCGATGACCATCCAAGCCGCACCGGCGGGTGAACCCGCGCAACCCGAGCGCGCCGAACTGATTGCCCAGGCCCACCAGCGTTCCGCTTCCTACGGCCTGCGCCCCTATGAGTCGCCGGATTTCTGCCCGGTGCTGCAGAGCGAGCTGAAGACCCGCATCGAACGCAGCCAGTCACTGTTCACCTATGCGCTGCCGGTGATGGAAACGCTCTACGACCAGATCGTGAACACCCAGAGCATGGTGATCCTGACCGACGCCGACGGCCTGATCCTGCACTCGCTGGGCGACGACGACTTCCTGGCCCGCGCCGACAAGGTGGCGCTGCGTGCCGGCGCGGACTGGTCGGAGTCGTCCCGCGGCACCAACGCGATCGGCACCGCGCTGGCGGAGAACCGCGCCACGCTGGTCCACGGCACCGACCACTTCCTGGAAGCGAACCAGTTCCTGACGTGTTCCTGCATGACCATCCTCGACCCCTACGGCAAGACCGTCGGCGCGCTCGATGTGACCGGCGACCAGCGCGGTTTCCACAAGCACACCATGGCGCTGGTGCGGATGTCGGCGCAGATGATCGAAAACCAGTTGTTCGGCAACGCCTTCCGCGACATGGTGTGCATCCGCTTCCATTCGCGCGCGGAGTTCCTGGGCACGCTGGTGGAAGGCATCGTATCGTTCACTCCGGGCGGGCGTTTCCTGTCGGCGAACCGCAGCGGGCAGTTCCAGCTGGGCCTCTCCAACGGCGCGCTGCAGGCGCATACGTTCTCTTCGCTGTTCGGCTTGTCGATGTCGCAGCTGTTCGACGCGGTGCGCGCGGCACCGGCGGCCACGGTGCAACTGCAGTTGCCAAGCGGCGTCAAGGTCAGCGCGCGCGTGGAATGGAAGACCAGCCGGAGCGCGATGCCCGGCGTCGACGCAGCGCGCCCGGACGCGCGCGAGGCTGTCGTGGCACCACAGCGCCCGCGGGCCGAACCGTCCGCGCCCGCGGGGCTCGATGAGCTGGACACCGGCGACACCCAGATCCGGGCCGTGATCGGCAAGTTGCGCAAGGTGATTGGCAAGGACATCCCGGTGATGGTGCTGGGCGAGACTGGCACCGGCAAGGAGCTGATGGCGCGCGCCATCCACGCCGACAGCCCGCGCCGCGCGGGTCCGTTCATCGCGGTGAACTGCGCGTCGATCCCCGAGAACCTGATCGAATCGGAGCTGTTCGGCTACGAGGAAGGCGCCTTCACCGGCGCCCGCAAGAAGGGCGGGATCGGCAAGATGCTGCTGGCCAACGGCGGCACGCTGTTCCTGGACGAGATCGGCGACATGCCGCTGCACCTGCAGGGGCGGCTGCTGCGCGCGCTGCAGGAGCGCGCGGTGCAGCCGCTGGGCAGCAGCAAGGTGATCCATATCGATGTTTCGCTGGTGTGCGCCACCCACCGCAACCTGCGCGAGATGGTAGCCGGCGGGCAGTTCCGCGAAGACCTGTACTACCGCCTGAACGGCCTGGTGGTGCGCCTGCCCGCGCTGCGCGAGCGCAGCGATCTTGACGTGGTGGCGGGCAAGCTGCTGCGCCAGGAGCATGCCGCCGGCGCGCCGCTTCGCATCAAGGGAGCGGTGATGGAGATGTTCCGGGGGTACCACTGGCCGGGCAACATCCGCCAGCTCGGCAACCTGCTGCGCACCGCGCGCCTGATGGCGGAAGGCGAAGCCGAGATCACCGAGGACCACTTGCCCGACGATTTCCTGGACGACCTGCGCGAACGGCAGGCGCGGGCTGCCGCGCCTGCAGCCCATGCACCGGCGAGCGGGCCACAGGGCACGCCGCTGACGCAGCCGATGCAGCCAACGCGGCTGGCCGAGGTCGAGGTCCAGGCCATCGTCGCCACCGTCAGCGCGCACCACGGCAATATTTCGGCGGCGGCCAAGGCGCTGGGCATTTCGCGCAATACGGTCTACCGGAAAATGGAAGAGGCGCGCGCGCTGGCGCACCAGCCCGACTGACCCTCAGCCAGCCGCACCGATGGCGGCGGCAAGTGCCGCGCCCATCGCATCGCCGGCAAGGTGCCCGCCGTCCACCCACTCCAGGCGCGCGGCGGGCATCGCCGCCTGCAGGCGCAGCGCATTGGCGGGGCGGCAGACCGCATCGGCCCGGCCATGCAGCAACGTTACCGGCAGGCCGTGCGCGGCAACCGCCCGCGCCGCCCTGAGCAGGGCCGGCTTGCCAAGCCCCGCGCGGTTGCGCAGGTAGTGCGCCTGGATACGGTACTTGGCCACGGTCGCCTCGCGCTCGCGCAGGGACTGCCGGCGGGAGCGCACCCGCTGCGGCATGCCGAGCAAGGCCTGCTCGCTCGCCCGCCACGCCGCGGCGGTGTCCCGTTTCTGGACAGGTGTCCCACTTTGAAACAGTCGTGACACAGTGAGCAGGCGCGCGCGGGCATCAGGCAGGCGCTCGCCCAGCAGCCCGACGCGTTGCAGCATGCGGCCGCCATGGCGCGACGAGAACAGGTTGAACACGTCGTCGCGCCCGGTCAGGAACGCGCCGCGCAACACCAGCGCCGCCACGGCATCCGGGCAGCGCGCGGCATAAGCCAGCGCCAGTGCCGCCCCCCACGATCCGCCAACCACGCCCCAGCGTTCGATGCCCAGCGTGCGGCGCAGCAGCTCCAGGTCGGCCAGCAGCGCGTCCACGTTATTGCGGCGCAGGCACCCCGCCGGCCTGGACCGGCCGGCGCCGCGCTGGTCCGGCATGACCACGTAGTGCCGCCGCGGGTCGAACCATGCCGCCATCGCCGGCGGGCAGCCGCTGCCGGGGCCGCCGTGCAGCACCAGCCATGGCTCGCCGTCCGCGGCGCCGGCCAGGCGCACATGCAGGCGCTGGACGTCCGGCGTGCGCAGGTAGAAGCAGGCGGTACTCATGGACATGTCGGGCATGGTTGTTGCCTTGAGAGGGATGCGGCAGCCAGCCTGCCGCGCCACGACGATATTCACTAACCATGCCATACAAGGAGAGAGACATGACCTGGACCACCCCTGCCTACACCGAGCTGCGGCTGGGCTTTGAGATCACGATGTATATCGCCAACCGCTGATCGCGCGGGGACAGGCGCAACGCCCGCGTCGCCGGGCCGTGCGCCTGCTCCGTGACGCCATGCCCCACGACAAGACGCTCGCGCCATGACAACCATCCGGGTACTGGGGTCGGCCGCCGGCGGCGGCTTCCCGCAGTGGAACTGCAATTGCCACAACTGCGACGGCGTGCGCCGCGGCACGATGCGGGCCACACCGCGCACACAGTCGTCGATCGCGCTGTCCGGCGACGGGCCGGATTCGATCCTGGTCAACGCCTCGCCTGACATCCTGCAGCAGCTGCGCCAGACGCCCGAGCTGCAGCCGTCGCGCGCGCCGCGCGACAGCGCCATCGCGGCGGTACTGCTGATGGACGCGCAGATCGACCACGTCACCGGCCTGCTGATGCTGCGCGAGCACCGCCAGGCCTTGCCGCTCTATGCGACCGCAGCGGTCCTCGACGACCTCGGCGCGGCCTTTCCGCTGACCCGCATGCTGTCGCACTACTGCGGCGTGCAGGCGCATGCCCTGCCTTGCGACGGCACGCCGTTCACCGTGCCGCCGCTGGAGGGCATCCGGCTCACGGCCGTGCCGCTGCAAAGCAAGGCCCCGCCCTACTCCCCCAGCCGCAATGCCCCGCGCGTGGGGGACAACATCGGCCTGCGCATTGAAGACTGCCGCAGCGGGCGCCGCGCTTTCTATGCGCCCGGCCTCGGCAGTGTCGACGACCGCGTCTTCACGGAACTGCGCAACGCCGACGTGGTGCTGGTCGACGGCACCTTCTGGCGCGAGGACGAAATGCAGGCGCTCGGCTTCTCCGCCAAGGCCGCCGCCGACATGGGCCACCTGCCGCTGTCCGGAGCCGGCGGCATGATCGAGATCCTCGACCGGCTGCCCGCCGCCCGCAAGATCCTTATCCACATCAACAATACCAACCCCGTGCTGGCCGAAGACTCGCCCGAACGCGCCGAGCTGGCGCGGCACGGCATCGAGCTCGCCTGCGACGGCATGGAAATCGCGCTATGACACATCCCATTGCATGGAGCCCGGCAGAGTTCGAGGCCCGCCTGCGCGCCAAGGAAAGCGGTTACCACATCCACCATCCGTTCAACCGGCGCATGGCGGCGGGGCAGTGTTCGCCCGAACAGATCCGCGCGTGGGTGGCGAACCGCTTCTACTACCAGGCGAATATCCCGCTGAAGGATGCCGCGATCCTGTCCAACTGCCCCGACCGCGACACGCGCCGGCAGTGGGTCGTGCGCATCCTCGACCATGACGGCACCGACATCGTGCCCGGCGGCATCGAAGCCTGGCTGCGGCTGGGCCTGGCCGTAGGGCTGGAGCGCGAGGCGCTGCTGGATCATCGGCACGTGCTGCCGGGCGTGCGCTTCGCCGTCGATGCCTACGTCAATTTCGGTCGCCGCGCGCCGTGGCAGGAGGCGGTGTGCTCGTCGCTGACCGAGATGTTCGCGCCTGCGATCCACAAGGAGCGCCTGGCGGGCTGGCCCACCCACTACCCATGGATCGAGGCCGCCGGGCTGGACTACTTCCGTTCGCGCATCCCGCTGGCGCAGCGCGACGTCGACCATGGCCTGCGCGTGACGCTGGATTACTTCCGTACCCCGGCACAGCAGCAGCGCGCGCTCGACATCCTGCAGTTCAAGCTCGACGTTCTCTGGTCGATGCTCGACGCCATCCAGCAAACCCAGCCATGACAGCCAATCCGACAGATCTTGCCCGCCCGCTGCTGCACCGGACCTTCCGCCTGCAATGGGAAGAGGCCCAGCGGAACTGGGTGTTGCTCTATCCGGAGGGCATGGTCACGCTCAACGACAGCGCCGCCGCGATCCTGCAGCGCTGCGACGGCGGCCATACGCTCGACATGCTGATCGACGACCTGCAGGCCGCATTCGGCGTGCAGGGCATCGCCCCGGAGGTACATGCCTTTGTCAAACATGCGACCGAACGCGGCTGGCTGGTCTGACGCCGGCGCTGCCCCCCCGCCCGGCCAGCCCGGTCCGCCGCTGTGGCTGCTGGCCGAGCTGACCTACCGCTGCCCGCTGCACTGCGCCTTCTGCTCGAACCCCGTGGACTATGCCCGCCACACGGCGGAGCTCGACACCGCGCAGTGGTGCGATGTGTTCAGCCAGGCACGCGCGCTGGGCGCCGTGCAGCTCGGCCTGTCCGGCGGCGAGCCGTTGCTGCGCAAAGACCTGGAACAACTGGTGCGGCATGCGCATGGCCTCGGCTTCTATACCAATCTCATCACCTCTGGCGTGGGGCTGACCGACGCCAGGCTCGCGGCATTGCGCGACGCGGGGCTGGACCATATCCAGCTGTCCTTCCAGGACTCCACGCGCGAGCTCAACGACTTCCTGTCCAGTACCCGCACCTTCGACCTCAAGCAGCGCGTAGCGCGGCTGATCAAGGCGCACGGCTACCCGATGGTCATGAACTGCGTGCTGCACCGGCATAACCTGCCGCATGTCGGCACCATCATCGAGATGGCGCTGCAGATGGGGGCGGAATACCTGGAACTGGCCAATACCCAGTACTACGGCTGGGCATGGGAGAACCGGCTTGCGCTGCTGCCCACGCGCGAGCAGTTGCTGGAGGCGGAGGCCGTGGTCGGGGAGTACCGGGCGCGCATCGGCAAGCGCTGCCAGATCCTGTTCGTGGTGCCCGACTACTTCGAGGCCCGGCCCAAGAAGTGCATGAATGGCTGGGGCACGACCTTTCTTGGCGTGGCGCCTGACGGGACTGCCCTGCCGTGCCACGCGGCGCGCATGCTGCCGGGGCTGGTGCTGCCGAACGTGACGACGCAAGGGTTGCGCGAGATCTGGCGCGACAGCGAGGCGTTCCGCCGCTTTCGCGGCACGGCATGGATGCAGGAACCGTGTCGTTCCTGCGACCACCGGGAGGAGGACTATGGCGGCTGCCACTGTCAGGCCTTCCTGCTGACCGGCGATCCCGCCGCGACGGACCCGGTCTGCGAGCGCTCCGCCGACCACGGCAAGGTCAGCGAGATCGTGCTGCAGGGCCGGCTTGCGGCCCTGCAGGCGCGCGGCGAAGTCCAGCCGATGGTGTTTCGCAGCGATGGCAACTCGCTGCGCCTGAGCGCTGGCCGCAAGTAAGGAAGCCCGGCTCGCTCGCGCCAGCGACAGTGGCATGAGCGTGCTGATTGCTCGCTCCCTCGCCCGCTTGCGGGAGAGGGTTGGGGTGAGGACCGACATGTCGACGAAGTGAAGCGTTGCACTTCGTTGATGCTCCGGCCCTCACCCCCGGCCCCTCTCCCGCAAGCGGGAGAGGGGAGAAAGCAAGAGGGCAAGGATAGGCTTTCGGACTCGCCGGCGGGAGCGCCAAGCGAGCGCTGGAAACGTGCGATTGTTCGCTCCCTCTCCCGCTTGCGGGAGAGGGTTGGGGAGAGGGCCGGCATGCCCACGAAGTGAAGCGCTGCATTCCGCTCATGCCTCTGGCTCTCTATCCCGATTCGGCGATCAACCCTTTTTTCCTCCAGCGTCGCTACCCTGCGCTCAACACCCACTCCGCAAGCTGCTTCGCATCCGCTTCGCCGAGATTCCCATGCGCCGGCATTGGCACCGGCCCCCACGCCCCCTTGCCGCCTTCACGGATCTTCCTGGCCAGCCGCGCGGCTGCCTGGCTATCCCCCTTGTATTTGGCCGCCACCTCGGCGAAGCCCGGCCCCACCAGTTTCGACTGCATGCCGTGGCAGGCGAAGCAGCCGTTCTTGTCAGCCAGTGCCTGCATATCGGCCGCCGTGCCCGCCTGCGCCGCGCCGGGCAGCAGCGCCGCGGCCGCCAGCGCCATCCATTCCTTCTTCATACCTTGTCTCGCTATCTGGTTTTGCGGCACGCTGGCATCACGATGCCAGCGTGCCCGCCCATCGACCGGCCCGCGTTCAGCTCTTGTGCAGCTTGAACACCCACACCGATCCGCCCTGCTCCAGGAAATTCACCCGCTTGGCGACTTCCCCGCCCCACAGCGGCACCGCGCCGCCCCAGCCCGACACCACCGCCACGTACTGCTCGCCGTTGTCTTCCCAGGTGACCGGCGGCGCCACCACGCCACTGCCGGTCTGGAACTTCCACAGCTCCTTGCCGGTCCGGGCGTCGGCCGCCTTCAGATAGCCCTCGGGTGTGCCCCAGAACACCAGGCCGCCGGCAGTGGTCATGGCACCGCCCCACAGCGGCGCGCCGTTCTTCGCCTCCCAGACGATCTTGCCGGTCTTGGGATTGATCGCGCGCAGCGAGCCGATATAGTCCTCGTTCAGCGGCTGGATGGTGAAGCCCGCGCCCAGGAAAGCGGCGCCCTTCTTGTAGCTGACCGGCTCGTTCCAGATATCCATGCCCCACTCGTTGGCCGGCACATAGAACAGGCCGGTCTGCGGGCTGTAGGCCATCGGCTGCTGGTTCTTGCCGCCGAGGAAGCCGGGCGCGGCGAACACGGACTTGCCCTTCTTCGCGTCGGTGTTGGCGGCCGGATCGCCGGGACGGCCTTCGCTGATGAAGTTGGGCCGCCCGGTCTTCAGGTCGATGCCGCTGGCCCAGGTGATCTTCTTGACGAAGGGAAAGGCGTTGACCAGCTTGCCGCTGCGCGCGTCGTTGACGTAGAAGAAGCCATTGCGGTCGGCCTTTCCGCCCATGCGCTTGCCATCGAGGTCGAAGGTCACGAACTCGTTGACCCCATCGAAATCCCAGCCGTCGTTCGGGGTGTTCTGGTAGTGCCAGACGATCTTGCCGGTGGCCGGATCGATCGCCACCGTCGACGCGGAGTAAAGGTTGTCGCCCTTGCGGATATGGCTGTTCCACGGTCCCGGGTTGCCCGTGCCGAAGTACACCAGCCCGGTGGCCGGATCATAGGTGCCGCCCAGCCAGGTGGCAGCGCCGCCGGTCTTCCAGGTCTCGCCGGGCCAGCTGGCGTTCTCGGCGCCGGTCATGCCGATCTCGGTCTTGTTGCCGTCCTTGTCGTACTTGTAGCCCATGTGGCCTTCGACCACCGGGCGCGACCACACCAGTTGCCCGGTCCTGGCGTCGCGCGCATCGACGCGGCCGACCACGCCGAATTCGCCGCCCGAGATGCCGGTCAGCACCATGCCCTTGACGATCAGCGGCGCGGCCGTGTACGAATAGCCGGCAGCGTAGTCCTCCAGCTTCTCCTTCCACACCACCTTGCCGGTCTTCTGGTCCAGCGCCACCAGCTGTGCATCCAGCGTGCCGAAGATGACCAGGTTGTCGTAGAGCGCCGCGCCGCGGTTGACCACGTCGCAGCACGGCATGATGCCTTCGGGCAGGCGGTGCTCGTACTTCCACAGCTTGGCGCCGGTCTTCAGGTCGAGCGCGTAGATGCGCGAATACGATGCCGTCACGAACATCTTGCCGTCGTGGACCAGCGGCTGCGCTTCCTGACCGCGCTGCTTCTCGCCGCCGAACGAGAACGACCACGCCGGCACGAGGTTGCCGACGTTCTTCGTATTGATGCGCGCCAGCGTGGAATAGCGCTGCCCTTGCGGGCCCATCCCCCACGACAGCACGTCGCCGGGGCTCTTTGCGTCGTTCTCGATCATGGCGTCGGTCACCCCCGCCTGCGCGACCAGGCTGGCCGCGGCAGCCGCGACTGCCGCGAGCGCCATCACTGCTCCTAACGTCCTCATTGCCTTCTCCTCTGTTGTTTTGGTTTCCCACCGGTGCGCCAATGCGCCAACATCAGGCATGCACCTGACACGCAAACGGCAATTCCCATGCCAATCGGATTTCCGCGCCCGGCACCAGGATCCGGCCGCATTGCGCGCAGGCGGGCCGTGTCAGCACGCAACACTGCGTTGCATCTGCTCCAGATCTGAACATCCGTGCATGCCGGCGCGTGGCCCGGTCATGCCTGCCCACGGCGTGCCATGCCGCGCTGCGGGTCGTAGCCGTGCAGCGCCAGCGCAAAGAACACCGCCGCGCAGCCAGCCACCACCGCCAGGCTCAGCGGGGCCGCCTGCCCGTACAGCGCGAAGCGGATGGCCTCGACCGCATGCGTAAAGGGGTTGAAGCGCGCAAGCTGATAGACGATCTCCGCACCCGATTCCTGCAGCTTCCACAGCGGATACAGCGCCGAGCTGATGAAGAACATCGGGAAGATCACGAAGTTCATGGTGCCGGCAAAGTTCTCTAGCTGGCGCACATGCACCGACAGCAGCAGTCCCAGCGCACCCAGCATCAGCGCCGCCAGCGCCATGGCGCCGCTCGCGGGCAGCAGGTGCAGCGGCTCGAAGCGGATGCCGAAGCTCATCGCCACCAGCAGGAACGCGGCCATCTGCAGCAGCGACAGCACCATGCCGGCGGCCAGCTTGCAGCCGAGCAGCCAGCCGCGCGGCAACGGCGCGGTCAGCAGCAGGCGCATCACGCCCATCTCGCGGTCGTACACCATCGCCAGCGAAGACTGCATGCCGTTGAACAGCGCGATCATGCCGAGCAGGCCGGGCGCCACGTAGACCTTGTATTCGATGTAGGTCTCATATGGCGGCGCGATCGCGACGCCGAGCGCGTTCTGGAAGCCGGCCGCGAACACCAGCAGCCACAGCAGCGGCCGCACCAGCGACGACAGCAGGCGCCCGGGCTGGCGCAGGTACTTGCGCAGCTCGCGCCCGCAGACAGCACGCAGCGCGCGCCAGCGATGGATCAACACGGTAGCCATGGGTGGATCCTTACGAGGACGGGGCGCGGCACGCGGTGTCGGCTTCATCCGCGCCCAGGGTGTCGAGGTTGTTCTTCGGGTGCAGCACGCCCTCCACCGGCGCCACGGCAACGACCCCGTCCGGGTGAGCCAGCATGACCGGTTGCCGCAATTGGCGGTCCCAGGGCCGGAACGACAGCGGCGGGCCCTTGAAGCCGTCCATCACCACCTTGCCGGTGACCAGGGCTTGTGCCTGCGCGGCAAAGCCGGCCCTGGGCTGCCTTGCGACGCTTTCCGCGATCGCCTTGACGGCCATCCACGCAGCCCAGTCGTGGCCAGTCATCGGGCGCCCTGCCGCGCGCATGAAGCGCCGGTTGAGCTGCGGCCCGCCATTACGCTCCCAGGCCCAGTGCCAGGCCTGCGCGCCCAGGCCGCTGGCGCCCACCACAGGGCGCGGCAGCTGCGTGGCATAGGGCACACCGCGGGCGAATTCACCATCGGCATCGGCGACCACCACCACGTCATGGTCGGTGCCGTTGGTCAGCAGGTTCAGATTGGCGTGGTCGCGTTCGCGCGGATCGTTGGACAGCCGGAACGCCCGTTGCGCCGACCACGCGATGCCGAAGCGCCGCGCGGACCTGACCAGCGCGTCACGCTGCGCCGCGTCGCCCGCAGACGGGCCGCTCAGCAGCAGCGCGCGGCGCCACTTGCGCAGCGCCAGGTATTGCATCAGGGCATCGGCGCGCATGCGCAGGCTGGGCAGCGTGTGCAGCAGCACGGGGGAACAGGCGACGCCGCGCAAGTCGTCGTCATCGGCCGAGACGTTGAACAGCAGGGCTTCGCCGGGCCTGACGGTGGCGGCCGCCTGCCTCACCGCCGCGCCCGGCAGGTCGAGCAGGATAAAGCGCGTGCCCTGCCGCGCCAGTGCGGCGACCATCGGCCCGACCTCCGCTTCGCTGCGTGCTTCCTGCGCATCGAGCCTGAGCGACTTGCCCGCTGCCACCAGCGCAAAGCGCGCCTCTGCTGCCGCAACCTGCGCGCCGTCGAGTGCGCGGCCGTGGGGCTGCCCCGGATAGCGCTGCGCAAGCCGGCGGGCCTCATGGCGCGGGTCGCCGGCCAGCGACACCACCGCCAGTCGTACCTCCTCGGCGTAGGCCGCCCCGGCCCCGCCCGCAAGCAGGCCCAGCGCGGCAACCAGCGAGAGGCAGCAACGCAGGCGTTCAGTCATCGATCGCCACCGAGTGCGGCACCCGGCCCGCCTTGAGAGTTGCTGTCGCCTTGCTGCTGGCGGTATCCACCACGCTGACGTCGTCTGACAGGCCGTTGGCGACATAGAGCCTGGCGTTGTCGCGGCTCAGCGCCAGACCCCATGCGCGCCGGCCGACCAGCACATAGTCCAGCACCCGGCGCGACGCCACGTCCACCGCCGCCACGTGGTTGGCACGCCCAAGCCCGATGTAGGCACGCGTCCCGTCGCTGCTGGCCGCCATCCCCACCGGGGTCACGTCCCCGGCACGGAAGCCCCGTGGGGCGAAGTGGATGGTATGGGCCACCTCCAGCGTATCGGTACGGATCACGCTGACGCTGGCGGACAGCTCGTTCGAGACCCACAGTTCCTTGCCGTCGCGTACCAGCAGCAGCCGGCGCGGCCGGTTGCCCACCTGGATATTGCTGACCACCTTGCGTGTGGCCACGTCGATCACGTGGACCAGGTTAGCCACCTCCGAGGTCACGTATACCCGCTTGCCATCCGCACTGACCTTGACGCCCTCCGGCTCCTCGCCCACCTTGACGGCGAACACGCGCTTGCCCGTAGCGGTGTCGTAGGCCGACAGCAGCCCATCCTCTTCGTTCGAGACATAGAGCATGCGGCCGTCCCGGCTCAGGTCGAACATCTCCGGGTCGTCGCCCACCGGCAACGAAGCCAGCGTCCTGCGGCTGGCCACGTCGACCACGTCGACGCGGTGGTCGTCGCTGCAGGCCACATACAGGCGCGCGCGATCGGGCGAGAGCTGCAGGTGGCGCGGCCGCTTGCACTGGCGCCACACAGCCAGCAGTTGCCGGCTGCGCGCATCGAAGACGGCGATTGCATCGTCCTTCTCGCTCGACACGAATACGTGGCCACTTGCCACGCGCGCCGCTTCGGCCAGTCCGGCGCCCACCAGCAGTGCCGTCACCAGCAGCAGCGTGATGGCAATCCACTTTGGCGATGGCATCCCGTTCATGCTGGCACGCTCCTTTCGATGTTGCTGGCAGAAGCGGCAGGAGCCCGCGTCATGGCCAGGAAAGCGCTCTCGAGATCGCCACGCCCTGTCACGCCGCGCAGCGCCGCCGGCGTGCCGTCGAAGCGCACGGTGCCGCGGTCCAGCACGATCACGCGGTCGGCGTGCTCCACCTCCTGCACCAGATGCGTGGCCCACAGCACGCCGGCCTGCGCCTGCGCGGTCAGCCGCCTGGCATCGCCGACCAGCTGCGCCCGCGAAGCCGGGTCGAGCCCCACGGTGGGCTCATCCAGCAGCAGCAGCGCCGGTTCGTGCAGCAGCGCGCGCGCCAGTTCCACCTTGCGCCGGTTGCCGCCGGACAGCTCGCGCACCGGGGAGCGCGCCCGCGCGGCCAGGCCGAAGGCATCAAGCAGCCGGGCGATGCGCTGCGCGGCAACGAGGCGCGGCAGCCCGTGCAAATCTGCGTGGAAGCGCAGGTTTGCCAGCACCGGCAGGTCCAGGTCGATGGCCGGCTGCTGGAACACGATGCCGAGGCGCGCCAGCGCGCGCACGGGATCGCGCCGCATATCGTACGCATCGTGCGTGTCGTCCATGCCGCTGCCCATCACCGTCACGCGCCCGGCATCGGCGATGAACAGGCCACTGAGGATCTGGA
The DNA here is from genome assembly GCF_017814975.1 of Cupriavidus consociatus. Taxonomy (GTDB): domain Bacteria; phylum Pseudomonadota; class Gammaproteobacteria; order Burkholderiales; family Burkholderiaceae; genus Cupriavidus; species Cupriavidus consociatus. The sequence continues at coordinate 12,808 of NZ_JAGIQA010000046.1, read as the reverse complement.
ACAGCGTGGTCTTGCCCGCCCCGTTGGGACCGAGCAGCGCCACGAATTCGCCGCGCCGCACTGCGAGCGAGACCCCGTCCAGTGCCACGCGGGCGCCGAACGCCTTGCGCACGGCCTCGCAGCGCAGCGCCAGCGGCGCCTGGGTAGCGGTGATGTCAGCCAAAGCCATGCTCCTGCGGTTGGTGGTCGGGGTTGGTGGCCGGCGATCCGGCCCTGGCCGGGAGCTGTCCGGATGCCCGAGGTACGGAACCTGCTCCACACCCTCAGCCAGTTCAGCCAGTTCGATTTCAGGTGCCGCCCGATGCAGGCGGCGCCATGTACGCCCGAGGAGATGCAAGATGCCCGCCAGCCCGTTCCCTGCCCCGCCAGAGCAGGCTTTCCGCCATGCTGCGGCCCGCCGCCGCTGCGTTGCCACGGCCATCGCCCTGGCCGTGGCGATGCTGCTGCAGCGGCCCGCTGTTGCACAACTGGACACCGCTGCTCAAAAACAGGACAGCGCAGTGCTGCCCGAAGTGCTGGTAGTCGCCGCGGCGCCGCTGCCGGGCATCGGCGTCGCCAGCGACCTGGTGCCCTACACCGTGCAGACCGTGCGCGGCGATGAACTGGACGGCACCCGCACCGGCAACCTGGCCGATTACCTGGCCCGCAACCTGGCCGGGGTCAACGTCAACGACATCCAGGGCAGCCCGTTCCAGAGCGATATCACTTATCGCGGCTTCCGCGCCTCGTCGATCCCCGGCGTGCCGCAGGGACTGTCGGTCTATCTCGACGGCATTCGCATCAACGAGCCGTTTGGCGACGTGATCAGCTGGGACATGATCCCGGAGGCCGCGCTCGCCAGCGTATCGCTGGTGTCCAGCGCCAACCCGGCCTATGGCCTGAACAGCCTGGGCGGCGCGCTGGCCATGACCACCCGCTCCGGGCTGGACTCGCCGGGCGTTACCGCCGACCTGTCCTATGGCAGCGGCAGCCGCAAGCGCGCGGACCTGTCGGCCGGCGTGCGCAGCGAAGGCGCCTGGCACGCCTTCGCCGCCGGCACCCTGTTCCAGGAGCACGGCTGGCGCGACCATTCGTCGGGGCGGCTCGGCAACGTCTTCGCCAAGGCCGGCTATGAGGGCGAGACCAACAGTGTCAATGTCTCGCTGCTGCACGGCCGCAGCACGCTGACCGGCAACGGGCTGGTGCCGTCCTACCGGGCCGACGGCAGCGCGACGTTGCCCGACATTTACCAGTCGAACCGCCGCGCCGTGTATACCTACCCAGACCAGACTCGCAACCAGGTGACCCAGGTCGCCGTCAACGGCCGCCACTGGTTCGACGACAAGACCAGCGCAGCCGCACTCGCCTATGTGCGCAACAGCCGCCGCGACACCACCAATGGCGACGTCAACCCCGATTACGAGGCCTATGCCGAAGACTGCGAAGACGGCTTCAATGACGACGGCAGCCCGCGCGGCAGCGACTGCGGGCTGACCCGCGCCGAAGGGGCGGCGCTGCATCCCGCCGTGGTCAACACCACCCATATGCGCCAGCAGACCGTCGGCATGGCGCTCAGCCTCGCCAGGGAGACCCAGCGCCACGTGCTCAATGCCGGCGTCAGCCTGGACCGCAGCCGGCTGACCTATTCCCAGTTCGAGCAGCCTGGCACGTTCACCGCGGACCGCGGCGCCGTGGCCGACCCGGCCGAGCCAAATGCGCTGTTCTCCGGCGTCAGCGGCAACGCGCGCACCTTCGGCGCCTACCTGTCCGACACCTGGTCGCTGACCCCGAGCACCTTCCTGACGGCGTCGGCGAGGTGGAATCTCGCGACCGTCAGCAATACGCTGCGCAACAGCGACGGCAGCGAGCAGCCGCGCGAAAGCTTTACCTACCGCCGCCTCAATCCCGCGCTGGGACTGACGCAGAAGCTGGGCGGCGGCGTCACGGTATTCGGCGGCTACGCGCAGAACAACCGCGTCCCCACCGTGCTGGAACTGGGCTGCGCCGACCCTACGCGCCCGTGCCGCCTGCCGGCCGGGCTGCAGGCCGATCCTTACCTGAAGCAGGTGGTCTCGCACGCCGTTGAAGCCGGCGTGCGCTGGCGCCCCGGCAAGGACACCGAAGTCACCGCCACGCTCTACCGCATCGACAACCACGACGACATCCTGTTCCTGCGCGCGCCCAACACCCGGCTCGGCTATTTCGCCAACTTCGACCGCACCCGCAACCAGGGGCTCGACCTGAGCGCGCGCCAGCGCGTCGGCGACGTCACGCTGCGGCTGGCCTACAGCTACCTGCAGGCCACTTACCAGGCGGCCGGCCAGCTGGCGGCCGGCGAGCGCACCATCGAGGTCCAGCCCGGCATGCGCATGGCCGGACTGCCGCGCCACACGCTCAAGCTGGGTGCCGACTGGCAGGCGCTGGCCGGACTGACGCTCGGCGCCGACCTGGTCGCCGTTTCCGGCAGTGTCGCCAGCGGCAACGAGGATGGCCTGCGCGGCGATCCGCAGCCGGGCCAGCCACCCAGGACCGCCGACTGGCACGTGCCCGGCTATGCCACTGTGAACCTGCGCGCCGCGTACAAGGTGAACAAGCGCTTCGAGGTCTATGCGCGCGTGGCCAACCTGTTCGACCGGCGCTACGAGACCTACGGGCAGGTGGCGAACAACGTGTTTCCCGGTGGCAGCCTGGTGCAGCCGCACGTGGCGCCCGGCGATGCCGCGACGGCGTTGTTCGTGGCGCCCGGGGCGCCGCGCAGCGTCTGGGTGGGGCTGGTGTACCGGATGTAGAGGACGGGCCTCAATAAGGCGGGGCGCCAATGTCGAACGGAGAAAGAACATGGCTCGGAACGAGCATTGGCTGACCCAGCGAACGCACATGCCTGTTTCAGAGATTTACAAATTGCACGGACCACAGCGCTAACAGCAGTGGACCCCGGGGCAGCAAACGCCGCTTCGCTGTGCCCCGGAACCAACGCCAGACGACATCAACTGGTGCCTCAGCCACTTTCCCCAAAAAACAACTATGCAAGGCGTTGCAGTAGGGTTTAATCGAATTTGTTACTGAATGTAAATACAGTAACTTGGATCCATGTTGATTTGCTGACGTTGCGATGCAATGTCAGTAGCCCAGAGTAGCGGGGACGCCATGCAGCATTCCATTCCATTCACGTGCGGCCGTACGCTTGCATCCGGCCGCAGCCGGACCAGCCGTCCTGGCAAGACGCACGCTGCCCACGCTCAGGCAATCCGGCATCGACGTCACCTCGGGCGTTCCCGGCACCTCGCGGCGCACCACCGCCCGCTTCCATCCAGCCGACCCGCGCTACACGCCTGGCGCCACCCCGTCCACCTCGAGCAAAGCCGGTCCTGCCGCTGTCCGGCGGACCCTGTGCGCTGAGCGATGGCGGCCTTGCGCCAACAAGAAGCCCTGCCCGGTTTGCCGGACCGGTCCCCGGAACAACGCAGCAACCAAATTTTCAGAGGACGGGCTTTGCCATGGCGCTCTATGCTCTGCGTGAACTCACGCTGCAGTCGGTCGGGCCGCTCGGGGCCATGATCGAAGCAGGCCAGCGCGCCGTCGGTTTCTGGGGCGAGTCCATCGCGTGGCTGCCAGGGATGCGCGAGACCGGCGCCGCGCTTGATCTGTTCACCCGGCTGACCAAGTCCTACGGGAAACCTGGCTTCGCCATCGACGAGGTCATCGCGTGCGGGCAACGGGTGGCGGTCACAGAGACCGTGCTGATCGAGGCGCCCTTCTGCCGGCTGCTGCATTTCAGGAAGGACATGCCCTGCCCCGGTCCCCGCGTGCTGCTGGTGGCGCCGCTCTCGGGCCACTACGCCACGCTGCTGCGTCCAACGGTCGAAGCATTGCTGCCAGGGCATGATGTCTACATCACCGACTGGACCGATGCGCGCATGGTTCCGCTCGACGCCGGCGGCTTCGACCTTGGTGGCTACGTCGACTATCTCAAGGCATTCATCCGATACCTCGGCGCCGGCACGCATGTCGTGGCGGTATGCCAGCCGGGGGTCCCGCTGCTCTGCGCGGTCGCCCAGATGGCCGAGGACGACGAGCACGCCCAGCCCCGCTCCATGACGCTTATCGCCGCGCCGATCGACACCCGCGTCAGCCCGACGGCGGTCGACCAGTTCGCGCAGAAATATTCGCTGCCATGGTTCGAATCGAATGTCATCGAACGGGTACCCGACAGTTACCCCGGACGCGGACGACGGGTCTATCCGGGCTTCCTGCAGCTTGCTGGCTTCGTCTCGATGAACGTCGCACGCCACGCCGGTGCGCATCTTGACTATTACCGCCACCTCGTCGACGGCAGGCAGCACGAGGCCGCCCGGCATCGCCAGTTCTATGACGAGTACAACGCCGTGCTCGACGTGCCGGCCGAGTACTACCTGGAAACCATCCGGAAGGTGTTCCTGGAGCATCACCTGTGCCGCGGCTGCATGGAGGTTGGCCAGCGCCGGGTCTACCCCGAGGCCATCACCAACGTTTCGCTGCTGACCATCGAAGGCGGCGAGGATGACATCACCGGCCGCGGCCAGACCGAAGCTGCCCACGCACTCTGCGCAGGACTTTCCGCCGACAGGAAAGAACACCTCGTCGTTGACGGCGTGGGTCACTATGGGACGTTCGCCGGCCAGGGATTCCGGCAATCCATCCTGCCGGCGATTACGCGGTTCATTCAGCGGTGCGCGGACTGAGTGCAATGTCACCTGCTCGGCAGAAGCGGCCCTGACCCGGCGTCGTCGTGACGGCCGCGTGCGACGGCGCGGCAAATGCGACCATGCTGCCGTTCCCGGCAGTGGCGGCATTGCCGTCGAAAGTGAGTACGACGCCCACGCTGCACAATCCGCTGGGAACGGTCATGCCGGAGGAGGATCGCGCCAGCTGGCGTTGCTTGCCGACGCGCACGATTTTCTGATCGTAGAAGATGGCGCCTATGCCTTCCTGGCCGAGCCGTCGCCGAAACCCGTGTTTACCCATGCCCCGCATCGGACCATCTGATCAATCGGCGGGTGCCGCTTTCATGCGGACAGTCATGAAAGTCATGTTGTTAATGCATCTAAGCGCGTATGCTGGAACTGCCATCTTGGCAAGCAACGCACCAGGAGCACTCCATGGCCAAGAGTCAACTACGCAGCACTCGCGAACCGAAAAAGCCCAAGCAGCCCAAGAAGCCGCCAGTGCCGGCAACCCCGTTCAGCACGGTCCATTCGAGGGTTGGGAACGAAGGTGTCGCCAAGAAGAAGACGTAAATCAGTTGGCCGCGGATAGGCGGCACAGTGACACGCAACTTGTGATGTTCACCAAAAGGAATTGATATCTCCACATTGAAAGCGCAGACCGCTTCGGGAGGCGCATCATGATCCATTACGACACGGACCTCACTTTTCGCGGGCTTCCGCTCACTGCCGAGCAAGACGCGGAAATTCGTCACTACCTGAAGAGGAAGGCCAGGCTGGGCAAGCCATGGAATACCCCTGAGCTGCGCGGGATGCTTGAGGACATGCTGCTGCCGCCGAGAACCGAGGACGACAGCCAGAGCGACATCCCGCGCGACGCAGTGGCCGCCGCAGAGCGCGCGGCCGCGTTCGTCGACCAGGACATGGAGCCAATCGAGGCGTTTGAGGAATTGCATGCCGCGATGGAAGCCGAGAGCATGAAAGGGAATACGCACTAGCGGAGCGCTCCGCGCTGGTAGTGAGCGTGGCAAGCCGGTCCGGTCAAGGACGTAGCGCGCAGGACGACAACATGGCACTAAGCTTCCCCAACCCCAGCCGCAGCTATGATGAGTCCAGGCATGGCGTGTGGTTCTGGGGTTATGACAACGCACGCGAAATCTCCTTCCTTGTGGACGACCGCGTACTGATGAATTTCGACGCCGCGCTCGGCTCTGGCGAAGCTGGGGTGCTGGCCTCCTTTGACCGGCATCGCAATGAGATCCTGAAGATGGCCATGGCGCTCTATGCCGAGGGGCCGCAGACTCTCTACCTGCTGCACTGAGAATGCGCGCCTGCCGGCAAGCCCGCCCTGCCGCCAGGGCTGCCGCGGTCTGGTTGCTGGTGGCCGTCATGGCCACCGGGGCCAGGCTGCTGCCACGCATCGCGCAGCCGCCGCAATATCATCGTTTTGCCGATCCTTATGTCTGCTTCGGCACGCCCCACTGCCTCGACATCGGCTCGAACCTGCTGTTCCTGCTCGCGGGCGCGGCCGGCCTGCGCTATCTGGCCGCCTCCACCGGCAGTCGTGCATTTATCGCACCGGCCGAGGCCTGGCCCTACCGGGTGCTTTTTCTCGCGGTCTTCCTCGTGGGCCTGGGCTCGGCCTATTACCACCTGGCACCGGACAACCCGCGGCTGGTGTGGGACCGGGCTCCGCTGGCGCTCGCGCTGATGGCCTGGCTCGGCGCCAACGTGTGCGAGCGCGCCAGCCTGAAGGCCGGCTTGCGGCTGCTGCCGCTGCTGCTGATCGTGGGGCCGGCCAGCGTCGGCTACTGGGCATGGAGCGAAGCCCGCGGCAGCGGCGACCTGCGCCCTTACCTGCTGATCCAGGCCTGCGCCATCGTGGTGGTGCCGCTGCTGCTCTGCCTCTATGCACCGCGCTACACCGGCGACCGGGATGTGCTGGCCATCACCGGCTGCTATGTGCTGGCCCTGGTTTGCGATGTACTGGACCACCAGATCGCTGCGCTGACGGGACTGGTCAGCGGGCACACGCTCAAGCACGTGATCGCCGCGCTGGCCGTCTATGGCGTCGTGCTTCGGCTGAAGCGGCGCCGCCTCGTGGAGGCAGGAACATGAGCGTGCCCGAATGGCGTGGCCAGGCTCGCGCGCCCCGCGTGCCCGCAGCGCTTGGCACCGACGTGCGGCCGCGGGAAGTGTGGGCATGGGCCATGTACGACTTTGCCAACTCGGGCTACACCACGGTGGTCATCACCGCGTTGTTCAATGCCTATTTCGTCGCCGTCGTGGCCGGCAATGCCCCGTGGGCCACGCTGGCCTGGACCGGGGCGCTTTCCCTCTCCTATGCGCTGGTGGTGCTCACCGCGCCGTTCGTCGGCGCCTACGCTGACCTGCGCGCAGCCAAGAAGACACTGCTTGCCGTGACGACAGCGGGTTGCGTGGCATTCACCGGCCTGCTCTATTTCGCGCAGCCCGGCACACTTGTCCTGGCCATTGCGTGCGTGGTCCTGTCCAACCTGTTCTTCGGCAGCGGCGAAAACCTGATCGCCGCTTTCCTGCCGTCGCTCTCCACCGCCCGCGCCCTGGGCAGGGTGTCCGGCTGGGGCTGGAGCCTTGGCTATATCGGGGGCCTGGTCACGCTGGGCGCATGCCTGCTCTATGTCAACTGGGCCAGCGCACGCGGCGACGCCGCCAGCGAGTTCGTGCCCGTGACCATGCTGATCACAGCGGCCATCTTTGCCCTGGCGAGCCTGCCGACCTTCCTGCTGCTGCGCGACCGCGGCGTGCCGCAGGTCGCTGCGGCGGCCGCGCCGGCTGGCGAACAGGCCATCGGCACGGCCTGGGCCAGAGTCTGGCAACGCCTCGGCCAGCTGCGCCAGTTCTACGACCTGCGCCGCTTCCTGCTATGCACCGTGTTCTACCAGGCCGGCATCCAGGCAGTGATCACGCTGACCGCCATCTACGCCAACCAGGCCATGGGCTTCACCATGCAGCAGACCCTGACGCTGGTACTGGTCGTCAACCTGACGGCAGCGGCCGGCGCCTTCCTGTTCGGGCCCGTGCAGGACCGCATCGGCCACGTGCGCGCCATTGCCCTGACGCTGCTGGGCTGGATCCTGACCATCCTTGCTTGCGCATGCCGCGCGCGAAGCGCCGCTGTTCTGGCTCGCCGCCAATGTGGCCGGCCTGTGCCTGGGCGCCGCCCAGGCCGCCGGACGGGCCATGGTCGGACTGCTGGCCCCGCCCTCGCGCGCGGCCGAGTTCTTCGGGCTCTGGGGACTTGCGGTCAAGCTGGCCTCGATCGCCGGGCCGCTGACCTATGGCATGGCAAACTGGCTGACGGGTGGCGATCACCGCCAGGCGCTGCTGGTTACCGGCAGCTACTTCGTCGTCGGGCTGGGGCTGCTGTGCGGGGTCAACACCGTGCGCGGGCGGCGGGCCGCGTTGCGGGCCGAGCGAAAGGTGGGGCTGGAGACCAGGTACGTCGCCGCCACTGCCGGACCCGCTAGCCGGTAGGCACGCGCACTGCGGCCTAGAATGAAACTGCCCTTTGGCGAATGAATCGCCTTGTCCGCTTCCAGGCGTTGGCACGATGGCCAGGTTGTTGCGCGTGCGCGCGTTACCTGCCTGGAAACGCGCTTCAGGAGGGATAGGCCATGACGGCAATCGAAACGCCCTCTCCGGGAACGTATCCCGGCCGCTACTGGCATTTCCTGGACGACGGCCGCATGCAGTGCGACCTGTGTCCGCGCCACTGCCGCCTGCATGACGAGCAGCGCGGGGCCTGCTTCGTGCGTCAGCGGCTTGGAGGGCGCATGCTGCTGACCGCCTATGGCCGCTCATCCGGCTTCTGCGTCGATCCGATCGAAAAGAAGCCGCTCAACCACTTCTACCCGGGCAGCGCTGTCCTGTCGTTCGGCACGGCCGGCTGCAACCTGGCCTGCAAGTTCTGCCAGAACTGGGACATCAGCAAGTCGCGTGAAATGGAAACCCTGGCCGTGGCAGCCATGCCCGAAGCCATTGCCGAAGCGGCTGCGGCCCACCACTGCAAGAGCGTGGCGTTCACCTATAACGACCCGGTGATTTTCGCCGAATACGCCATGGACGTTGCCGATGCCTGCCGCGAACTGGGCATCCTGGCGGTGGCGGTAACCGCAGGGTATATCGGCGAGCAGGCACGACGCGATTTCTATAGCCGGATGGACGCGGCAAACGTCGACCTGAAAGGCTTTACCGACGCGTTCTATGTGGCATTCACCGGCGCACATCTGCAGCCGGTGCTGGATACGCTCCTGTACCTGAAGCACGCCACCAAAGTCTGGTTCGAGATAACAACCCTGCTGATTCCCGGCAAGAACGACAGCGATGAGGAGATCCGCGCAGAGGCCCGCTGGATCGCACGGGAACTTGGCGTCGACATCCCGCTGCACTTTACGGGGTTTCATCCCGACTACAAGATGCGCGACGTGCCGCCGACGCCGTTTTCCACGCTGGCGCACGCCCGCCAGCTTGCGATCGATGAGGGGCTGCGTTACGTGTACACCGGCAATGTCCATGACATGGAAGGCGCGACCACCTACTGTCCCGCTTGCCGTGCACCGTTGATCGTGCGCGACTGGCATGCGATCGAGAGCTATCGCCTCACGCCCACCGGAACCTGCCCCGACTGCTTTGAACCGGTCGCCGGCTGTTTCGGGCATTTCGAGCATCACTTCGGGCGGCGCCGGATTCCCGTGCACCTCGGAACGTAGCCCATTGTGCAGCGCTGACGGCCCATGCCAGCAAACCTCACTCCCGAGTACAAGCAGGCCGAACAGGCCTATCGGATGGCGCGCCAGCCACGCGAGCAGCTCGATTGCCTGAAGGAGATGCTCCGTGTCATCCCCAAGCACAAGGGAACAGAGCGCCTGCAAGCCGATATCAAGTCGCGGATCAGGGAACTGACGCAGGAATCTGCGGCCCACGGAAAGGCGGCCCACAGGGGGCCGTCACATGCGGTGCATCCAGAAGGCGCGGCTCAGCTCTGCCTGATCGGCCCGTCCGGTACGGGAAAATCCAGCCTGCATGCGCGGCTGACAGGATCGGGGAGCGAAAGCGGTGCCTATCCCCACCCGACCCAGTTGCCGGTTCCCGCCATGTTGCCGTTCGAGGACATTGCATTTCAGCTGGTGGATCTGCCACCTGTCTCAGCCGAATTCATGCAACCCGGGCTCACCGACATAGTGCGGGTGACAGACGGCGTACTGCTCGTGGTCGACCTGAGCGCGCCGGATTGTACTGAACAGCTGGCACTGATTCTCCGGCGACTCGCCGAAGCAAGGATAAACCTGCTGGAGCGCTGGCCGGGTCAGGCGGGCAGCCCTGCAGCATCGGCGGCGGCTGGCCTGTTCAGTGCCCACCTCCCTGCGCTGTTGCTGGCCAACAAGGCCGATCTCGCGAACCCGGATGACGCGGCGGTGCTCGAAGACCTCCTCGGCGTACATTTTCCGGCGCTCGCGACCTCGGCAACCCGCGGACAAGGACTGGCCGAGATCGGGCCGTTTCTTTTCAGGGCCCTGAGCATCGTGCGTGTCTACACCAAGGCACCCGGGAAACCGGTCGACCAGAGTCGGCCTTTTACGATGCGCCGCGGCGACACCGTACTGGACGTCGCCCTGCGGGTGCACCCGGATCTCGCGCGGACGTTCAAATTTGCCCGCATCTGGGGGAGCGGCAAGTTCAGCGGACAGCAGGTGGGCGCCGATCATCCGGTGGCCGATCGAGACGTGGTGGAACTGCATGCGTAGGCGCGGCCGGATTTCACATTGAACTGTTCGTCGGCCGCCCTATAATCAACCTGCTGACTGAGACACGCCCTGGTAAGGCGGAGGTAGGTCGGCGAAACGATCAAGTTTCCTGGAAAATTTGCCGGTTGAAGCGTGATCGTGCAGGCCACATATGCCTGCAGGTCCGAGCCGGATCATGAGTTGCTGACCCGGTTCGGACGCCCCCCCTTGGATGGAAGCACCGAGCACCTGCAGAAGGTGCTTTTTTGTTGGGCATCTTTTTTGTTGTGCATCAGGAAGACCTTGACCGCTTGCCTCGCCGCGGCCGCAATCGATCCGTACCAGATTGATTCCCCCAGGGCAAAAGCCTAGATATCGGGAGCGAGCAGCACTCCGGTTTTCACGGTGTGGATCAGTGCAAGGCGATCTTCGACTGCCTTGCGCAGGACTGCTCGTCCCCTGAACGGATCCGTCAGGTAACTGGCGTACTGGCTTGCCCGAATCTGCACCTTGAGGCTCATCATCGTCGATCCGCTCTCCGGCCATGTCACCATGAACGCCGGATGGCCGTCTGCGCATTCAACGAAAGCCGTGTCAGGAGACGCAAAACAGGAGTCAGCGCCCTGGGCCAGGAATTGAAGGTCCTTGTCCTTGAACTCATAAGTTGCCATGTCTTTCTCCCCATCGCGCGGAAGATCGTGGCGTGGACGTCATCGGCGCGGGTAGCAGCCGCCTCCGCTCATTCCCATGTTAATACGCCTGGAGCCGCACGGTTTGCGCCGTGCGGCATGCCGGACAATCGCGTGCGCTCGCCGTGGCCGCGTGCTCTCAGTCGGCCTCGACTTTCATGGTCTTCAACAGCGGCTGCCACTTGTCGCTCTCGGCCCTGAGCCAGGTCTTCAGCCCCTCCGGCGTCTGCTTGTCAGCGGGCACGATCTCGGCGCCAAGGTCATCGAGGCGCCTGGCTACCACCGGATCCTTCAGCGCCTGCTGCAATGCCTTGGTCAGCCGCGCCACCACGACCGGGGGCGTGCCCTTGGGCGCGTAGACCCCGTGCCAGACCTTCATCGAAAAGCCCTTCAGCCCGCCTTCCTGCAGCGTCGGCGCATTGGGCAGCGCCTTGATGCGATTGGGAGTGGTCACGCCATACAGCTTGACGCGGCTGGCGTTGATATGCGGCAGCGTCGAGGTAGTCTGGTCGCACAGCAGGTCGACCTGGCCGCCCAGCAGAGCCGTCATCGCCGGACCCGTTCCCTGGTATGGAACAGCGGTCATCTTGACGTGCACCGCTTCCTCGAACAACAGACCGCACAACTGCGACACCGCGCCGAGGCCGGCATTGGCCAGCGACACCTTGTCCTTGTTCTGCGACACGTACTTCACCAGCTCGGCCGCATTTGCCGGCGGCAGATCCTTGCGGCCAAGCAATGTCATCGGCACATCGGCAACCTGGCCGATATACTCGAAATCCTTCAGCGGACTGTATGACAGCTTCTTGTACAGCGCAGGCGCGGTGGCCATGCCGTTGTGATGGATCAGGATGGTGTAGCCATCCGGCTGCGCGCGCGCGACGAACGCCGCCGCGACGGTCCCGCCGGCGCCAAGGCGGTTTTCCACCACCACGCTCTGGCCCAGGTCTTTGGCCATCGCCTGGCCGAGTGCGCGCGACACGACATCGGTGGGCCCGCCTGCCGAGAACGGCACCACCAGCGTGATCGGCTTGGACGGATAGGCATCCGCAGCCTGCCCCCCGCCGGCCAGCGCCAGGCCCAGCGCTCCGACGACCATCCATTGCCAACCCTTGCCCTGCACTGCTTGCGTCACCATCGTCGCCGGTCTCCATGATGCCGGCACCTGTGCGCCGGTCTGTTATCGATCGGCGCCAGATTGCAGGACAAGGTTACGGCTGGCTATCCGGATTTCCCGAACGGAGCGTACGGCACAGCTGAATGCCCGGCGGAGATCGAGAACACTGGCAGGGCATGCCGAGGCGGCAAGCCGTGCATGGCAAGGCGTCACCGGCAGGCGCGAGTCTCTTTCGCGCGGATGCGCCCGAGCGCCTTGAGGAAACGGTAACCCTGGAGCGTGACCTGCGGGCGGCTGACGCTGGGCCCGACCCGTTCCAGCGTAATCAGCTGGTGCGCGAGCAGCGCTTCCACATCGGTCCGGTCCAGCTCGGGTGGGTCGCTGCTGTCGTTGACAAGGACCAGGGTGGCAAACTCGTGATGACTCAGCACAGGCGTCTCCTCGGCAAACATGGGTAGTGTGTTGCAACGGGACTGCGCTAGTACAACATCCCGCAAATATCTTTAATAATTATCGGGCTGTAAATAGGGCTCCAGGAGCGTGACGATCAACTGG
>NZ_JAGIQA010000045.1 GCF_017814975.1 Cupriavidus consociatus | reverse complement strand
CGCAGCATCGGGTTCGGGTTTGCGGCGGCCAGGATGTCGTGGAAGGTCAGGTCTTCCTGGCGCTGGTCCAGCAGCGGCGTCGCGGCCGCGGCAGATGCCGGGTCGCACAGGTCGATGGTGCGTTCCAGCGCCTTGAAATCGGGATCCCGCACTTTGCCCTCGTCCGCCGCTGGCGCCTATCCACCTCCCATCGCCACCTTCAAACTAAACGGAAACTTGGTGCAACCGTTTCAGTGGCAGCGATTGCCCAAGGCGCCGCGCCAATTACTCCGGCTTGACATTGGCTGCCTTTGCCACTTGCGTCCAGGTAACGGTGTCTTGCTTGATCCGTTTCGCAAACTCCGCTGACGGAATTCCGCCGGGTAGTGCCCCCATGCTCGCCAGTCGCTCCTTGACGTCGGCGCTCTGCACGCTCTTCTGCACTTCGGACTGAAGCTTGGCAACCAGTTCCGGCGGCGTCCCCTTGGGCGCAGCGAGGCCAAACCAGTTGGTCACGGCGTAATCTTTCAGTCCAGCCTCGGTGAACGTCGGCACTTCAGGGAGTGTCGGCACACGGGCTGCACCAGTGACCGCCAACGCCCGTGCCTTGCCGCCCTTGACCTGCGGGATCGCAGTGGGTGTCGCGGTAATCAGCAGGTCAACGTTTCCGGCAATCAGACCCATCAATGCTTCGCCAGCGCCCTTGTAGGGAATGTGCGTCAGGGCGACGCCAGAGCTTTTCTCGAACACTTCTGCCGCCAGATGTGTCGAGCTCCCTGCGCCCCCGGAGCCAAAGTTGAGCTTGCCTGGGTTCTGCCTGGCGTATGCGATCAGTTGCTGCAGGTTCTTGAATTGCGATCCGGCAGGAACGATGATAATTACCGGCGTCTGCGCGATGGTGGTGACCGGCACCAGGTCACGCTCATGATCCCAGGGCAGGGTCTTGAAGAGTGACGGGAGCATCGTGTACGTGGTGTCGTTCGCGAGCAGTGTGTAACCGTCCGGGGCGGCGCGCGCGACCTGCATGGTACCGATTGTCCCGCTGGCGCCCGGCTTGTTGTCAACAAAGAAGGATTTGCCAGTGCTTTCAGTCAGTTTCTGCGCGATCTGTCTGGCAACGAAATCGGTGGTGCCGCCGGCCGAGTATGGCACGACGATGCGCACCGGCTTGCTGGGCCAGGTCTCGGCATGGCCCGGCAGGGTGGCGCAGAGCATGGCGACGGTAGCGATCAGTCGGTTCCACATGGTTGTCTCCTTGGTGTGGCTTGTCGTTGGCCGGCGCCGGTGAGGCGGCGTCGAGGCGATGCGGGTCATCGCGGGGCGAATGCCGTCGCCCGCGTCTTGTCCAGAGATGCTTTGGATGACGTCTCGCTCATCGCAAGACGGCACGTGGTCCTATTCCCGCGGAGGGTCCGGCACGTCGCGCCGGGGGGTGCCGTCATAGGTCCACAGGAACTGCCGAGGAATAGGGCCCTTGTTGCGCCCGCCCTGGTTGGTCTGCTCCCACGCATGCGCGAGAATGCCGACCGAGCGGGACAGGCAGAACAGCCCGCGCGCCAGCGGTGCCGGGAAGCCGAGTTCGGCATAGATGACGGCGGTGGCGCCGTCGATATTCATCGGGATCGGCTTGCTGCGGCCTGCACCCAGCGCTTGCTCCACCGCGCGGGCGATGGCTGCGTAGCGGCCGTTGACCACACCGTTCTCCGATGCCTGGTCGACCAGCGCCAGCAGGCGCGGCGCCCGCGGATCCAGCGGATGAAAGCGGTGGCCGAAGCCCGAGACGAACTTGCCGTGCAGGTCGCGGTAGCGCTCCAGGCCTGCACCGACCGCCTCATCAAGGCCGGCGCCTGCGTCGATGCGTTGCGCGATGTCCTGGTACAGCTCGACGGCCTGCTCGCCGGCACCGCCATGCACGTCGCCCAGCACGTTGACAGCCGAGGCCATCGCGTTGTTCAGTCCCACGCCGCAGGTGGCCGCCATCCGCGCGATGGCGATGCTGGGCGCTTGCGGGCCGTGGTCCACGGCCGCCATCAGGGCGGCATCAAGCAGTTCGCCCTGGCCGGGCCCGGGCAGGTCGCCGCGCAGCATCAGCCAGATCATCTGTGCGAACGACACGCGGCCGATCAGCTGCTCGATGGGATAGCCTCGGTAGCGAATTTCGCCGGGGCGCATGTCGATGATCTCGGTGCGCCACCAGTCCTGCGCCAAGCGTTGGCCGGCGTCCATGGTGCTATCGGGCGTGTGGGGGGCTTGCTCGATGCGGCTCATATTGCGCGCTCCTGGCTGAGTTGGTCGATGTCCGCGTCGCTGTAGCCCAGGCTGCCCAGGATCGCGCGCGTATGCTGGCCGAGTTCGGGTGGTGGCGTGTCGACGGCCGGGGCCTCGCGATTGAGCTTGAAGCCCGTACGCACCACGCGAATGTCGCGACCCACGCCCGGCGCATCGGCAAATTCGCCGATCATGCCGCGGTCACGCACCTGCGGATGGGCGAGCGTGTCGGGCACGCTGAGCACGGGTCCCGCCGGTACACCGGCCTCGTTCAGCAGCGGCCACCACTCGGTGGCCGCCTTGCTGGCCAACTCGGTCTCCAGCGCTGCCGTCAACGCAGCTCGGTTGGCCAGCCGCGCCTGGCGCCGGGCGAAGCGTTCATCGGTGGCCAGTTCGGGCTTGCCCACCACACGGCACACAGCCTCGAACTGTTCCTGCTTGTTGGCGGCGATATTGAGCAGGCCGTCGCCGGTGCGGAACGTCCCCGACGGGCTCGCGGTCATGTTCTCGTTGCCCATCGGCACCGGCGCCCTGCCCGCGATCAGGTGGTTCGACACCACCCAGCCCATGGTGGCGAGCGTCGCTTCCAGCATCGAGACATCAATGAAGTAGCCCTCGGTGCGCTGGTGGTCGGCGAGCGAAGCCGCCACCGCAAAGGCCGCGGTCAGGCCGCCGATGGTGTCCGACACCGGATAGCCGACCCGGTATGGCGCCGTCTGCGGGTCGCCGGTGATGCTCATCACCCCGGACATGCCCTGGATGATCTGGTCGTAGGCGGGCAGTTCCGCCAGCGGGCCGTCCTGGCCGAAGCCCGAGATCGCGCAATAGATCAGGCGCGGGTTGTCCTGCTTGAGCGTCTCGTATCCCAGGCCGAGGCGGTCCATCACGCCGGGACGAAAGTTCTCCACCACCACGTCGGCGCTGCGCACCAGCTTGCGGAAGATTTCCTTGCCATGCGCGTGCTTCAGGTTGATGGTGATCGACTGTTTGCCGGGATTCTGGGCGAGGAACGACACCCCCATCAGGCGCTGGTTCAGCTCGGCGTCGGCGCCCAGCTGGCGTGCCAGGTCGCCGGTTCCCGGGGTTTCCACCTTGATGACCTCGGCGCCCATATGGGCAAGCTGGTGGCAGCAGAAGGGCCCGGCCAGCACATTGGTGAGGTCGAGCACGCGAGTATTGCGCAAAGGCTTTTGCATGACTGGCTTCCGGTGGCGTGGGGCCACGGCGTTACGGCCGCCGCGGCACCACTGATAGATTTATTCGACGCGCGCACCGGACTGGCGCACGATCTCGCTCCAGCGCGTGTTCTCGCTCTGGATGAAGGTCGTCAGATCCTTGGCCGAGCCGCCGCGCGGCTCGCTGCCTTCTTCGTGCAGCTTGGCGATGGTGTCCGGCTGTGCCAGCACTTTGTTGACCTCGGCATTCAGGCGCGCCACCACTTCCGCCGGCGTGCCAGCGGGCGCCACCAGCGCCTTCCAGTCTTCCGCCTGGAAGCCGGCGTAGCCCGACTCCGCCACGGTCGGCACGGCGGAAAGCAGCGGCAGGCGCTTGGCGGAGGTCACGGCGATCGCACGAACCTTGCCCGCCTTGACCATCGGCATCGCGATCGGCGGCGTGGCGAAATAGAAATCGGTCTGCCCGCCCATCAGGTCGGTCAGCGCCGGCGAGGCGCCCTTGTAAGGCACGTGCAGCATCTTGATGCCGGCGCGGCGCGCGAACATCTCGCCGGTCAGGTGGCCGACGGTGCCCGCGCCTGCCGACGCCATCGATAGCGGTTTCGCCTTGCCCGCCGCAACCAGATCGGCAACGTTCTTGTAAGGGGCATCGCTGCGCACGATCAGCACGACCGGCTGCGCCGCGACCAGGACTACCGGCGTGAAGTCCTTCTGGGCGTTGTAGGGCATCTTTGGATACAAGGTGGGATTGATCGCCAGGTTGGCGGTCTGGCCCATGCCCAGCGTGTAGCCGTCCGGCTTGGCCTTGGCGACGCTATCGAGCCCGATATTGCCGCCGGCGCCGGCGCGGTTCTCCACCACTACCTTCCATTTCGTGGCCTGGCCGATCTTGTTGAACACCAGGCGCGAGAGTACGTCGGTGCCGCCGGCAGGCGGGAATGGCACGACCAGCCGGACCGGCTGCGAAGGATAAGCCTCCGCCGCAATCGCGCCCGTGGCGCCCGTGGCGCCGGTGGCGCCAGCGGCGAGCAGCGCCGACACGGCGCAACCGAGCATGGCCCGGGAGAAACTGCGGCGGGTTGCCGTGGCGAACGGCTGGTTGGTGTGAGTTTGCGTCATATCGTCTCCTGTACTTCGGATGGCGTAGGTCCGGTCGTAAGTGGTGGCCGTGGGTAGAAAAGCGGCTGGCAACTCAAGGGGGATTAAGGCGATTCGTCGAGCCGGTACACGGCACGGGCCGTCCCGCGGAACAGCGCATTGCGCTCGGACGCGCTGGTCTGTGCAGTCAGGCGTTTGAAGGCGTTCCAGCCATTGCTGTAGGGGTACGAACCCTTGTCGACCGGGAAATTGCTTTCAAACATGCAGCGCTCGGCACCAAACGCTTCCACGCACGTGAGCATCCACGGTTTCCAGGTGTCGGCGAGCTGAACCGATGACGGCGGGCGCTCCCCTTGGTCAAAGCCAAAGCCGTTGATGCGCATGCCCAGGCCGCCCAGCTTGACGCGTACGTTAGGTAGGCGGGCCAGTTCGCGCATGTGGCGTGACCACTGCGTGAACACTTCCGCCTGCTTGTCACGGTACTGGCCGATGCGCACGATGCCGCCGCAATGGTTGACGATGACAACCGTATCCGGGTTGGCTTTGGCCAGGTCGAACAGTTCCGGGAGCTGCGGGAAGAACAGCCAGGCATCGTAGGACAGACCCAGGGGCGCCAGCTCGGCGACGCCTGCCCGGTATCCAGGATCCAGCAGCAATCCGCGGGGTGCGGCGGTGAGTGGATTGGCGAGGGAGGCGTCGGCGTCCCAGGTGGTGAGGTGGCGCACCCCACGGAAGCGGCCACTGCCGGCCGCAAGATGGGCTTCCAGGACTTCGCGCACGGCTGCGCCACGCCGCAGGTCAGCGTAGCCCACGATGGCCTGTGCAACTTGAGGCTCCCCGCCGGGGCGCGCTGCGGTTGCCTGCGAAACAAACTCGGTTTCGCCGACCGGGCGTAGTGCCTCAGGGCCTGCTACCCGGTAGCGGGTCAGGGCTTGCATATACACGGACGCCTGGATGTTGTGCCCGCAGCGCAGATCCTGCAGATAGTCCTCGCGCAGGTAGGTCCATCCCGGGCGCTCGTAGAAATGGTGATGCGCATCGACGATTGGCAACGACGGCTCAAGCGCCGCCTCGGTGGCGGAGGCTAACCATTCGGGCTGAACGGGAAGGTAGTTACTCATTCATGACCTTTGTTCTTTTGGGCAGAACTATGTTCTATGGGAAAGAACTTTAGGCGCGACAGATCCGGTTAGAAAGGCGGGTAAACGCGCGTTTTTCTGTTTTTCTTAAAAACGTGTTCTACTAGACAGAACTACAAGGGAAGGCCAATATGACAACTCCACTTCCCCGCTCAGCGGCGGGACCGAGATCCTGCCAGCCGACAGTTCCAGCGGCGTGGCGGTGCTGGACCGCGCCTTTGCGATTCTTGGAGCGTTCGGGCCGGCGGATGACCGTCTGACGCTGACGAAGCTCTCGCGCCGTACGGATTTGTGCAAGAGCACGGTGTTGCGCCTTCTCGGCGCGCTGGAGCAAGCACGGTGGCTTCATTCGCAAGCTTACTGCCGGAACCGAGACGCCTCGATCGCCGCACCCCGTGCTACTCGCCTGGCTCACCGAGGCCGGCTATCTGGCCGGCAATCCAATCGCCCTGGCCCGCCGCCGGCCCGCTCTCACCCTCTCAGCGGGCTTGTCCATAACACGCCACACGCCTACAACAAACGAAGCGGCTTTCTTATCATTGGGCGGGCATCGGACAGATGAAGGATTGACCGGTCTTGCCGGACAAGCACTATGGTGACGAGCCATGTCAATCGAAACCGGAATGCCAGATCGCGGCAACCACGGCCAGGCCGTGAAGACGATCACGCTGGCGTTGCAAGGCGGTGGAGCCCATGGCGCCTTTGCATGGGGTGTGCTTGACCGCCTGCTCGACGACGGCCGGCTTTCCATCGAGGGTATCAGCGCGACGAGCGCCGGCGCAATGAATGCCGCTGTGCTCGCATATGGCCTCCTTCAAGGCGGACCGCCACGCGCCCGCACCGCCCTCCACGACTTCTGGCGGGAAGTTGCAAGTTCCGCGCGACTCTGCAGCCCGTTCCGGAAACTGCCCTGGGAGTCCTTGTTTCACAACGGCTATGGCCTCGAATACTCGCCGTTGTACCTGATGACGGACATGATGTTGCGGGTGCTTTCGCCTTACCAGTTCAATCCCTTCAATTTCAACCCGCTCCGCACAGTGCTGGCTCGCCATATCGACTTCGAGGCACTTCAGCGGCAGTGCCCTATCCAGCTTTACCTTTGTGCAACCAATGTCGAAACCGGCAAGATCCGTGTATTTACCCGCGACGATATCTCGCTGAAGGCGGTGCTGGCCTCCGCTTGCCTGCCGTTTCTGTTCCAGGCGGTGGAAATCGATGGACAGCACTACTGGGACGGCGGCTATGTCGGCAATCCGGCGATCTTTCCACTGATCTACAACTGTGTCTCACGGGATATCGTGATCGTCCACATCAACCCGATTGTGCGCAAGGGGGTGCCGAAGAGCGCGGCGGAAATCCTCAATCGCATCAACGAGGTCAGCTTCAATTCGTCACTTATCCGCGAACTGCGCGCGATCAGCTTCGTCACCCGACTCATCCAGGACGGCAAAATCAGCCGTGGCCAGATGAAGGAAATGCTGATCCATTCGATCCGCTCGGACCAGACCATGATGGCGCTCGGCGTCTCCAGCAAGCTAAACGCGGACTGGGACTTTCTCCGCCACCTGCGCGACCAGGGCCGCGAAGAGGCCGGGCGCTGGTTGCAACAAAACTTCGACGCGATCGGCCAACGAGGAACCGTCGACCTGCACCAGGAGTTTCATTGACCCGATCGTCAAACCCATTCCGTCCATCACGCGCAGCGCGTGCTCCAGATTGACGCCCTTGCCGTTCTCCAGCTTGGACAGGTGACATCGGGCAGGCGCGGCAGGCTATCGTTCTCGCCAAGGACGCGCATGTCCGAAGTCAGCAGGTCGATGATGGGTGAGCCTGGCGTGCCACGCCCATGCCGCCGGACCGCCCGCTCGCCAGTCAGGCCTGATCGCTTTGATCCGACGCCACCATCGCCTGCGCCGCCTCGCGTATATGGTCGGCAAGGCGGCTCGCAACCGGCTGCCGGCTGTGTCGCGCGCGCTCGACCAACCCCACTTCGCGATAGAAGGTGTCGTCACCAAGCGGCAGTGCCGTCACGCCCGGCGGCCGCGCGCCACCTCCCAGCATGCGCGGCAGCAACCCAACGCCGAGCCCTCGTGCCACCAGTTGCTCGATTCCTTCGAGTTCGTCGAGCTCGATGGCCTCCTGCGGCGTGATCCGCTGCTTGCGCAGGAACTGGTCGACCAGCCTGCCGCCAAACGAAGCCCGGTCATAGCGGATAAAGGGCGCCCTGGCGATTGCGTCGCGCCAGTCAGAGCCGGCCATCGCGGCTGGCGCCAGCAGCTCGAAGGGCTCTTGCAGCAGCGGGCGCCATTCCAGTTCCGCGGGCAACGCATAGGGAGGCCGGATCATGACGGCGATGTCGATCTCGCCGGCGTCGACCTGACCGAGCAGGTTAAGCGAGACACCGGGCACCATCCGCACACGGCAGCCAGGCAGTTCCGCCCGGAACGCCGCAATGGCATCGGCCAGGAAGGTGGCTTGCGCCGAGGCGATGGCCCCGATGCGCACCATGCCCGCGCCCTGGATATCGAGGCCCTGGTGGCCGATCCGCTCATACAGCACCACCAGTTCCTCGGCCAGCGCCAGCGTTTCGCGCCCCGCGGTGTTCAGGCGGGCCGAGCGGCCGGTGCGGTCGAACAGCGCAAACCCCAGTTCCGACTCTAGCCGCTGGATCTGCGCGCTGACGGCCGATTGCGTCAGGCCAATGTGTGCCCCGGCGTTGGCGAAGGTGCCGTGGCGGGCGACGGCGATGAAGGTGCGCAGTTCTCGCAACATGACGATTCATCGAATTTCGTGGAGCTAAGGTCAAAAATATATCGTTTTTATTAATTTTTGACCATGCATACACTTTGGTTCCAGGGCGGCGCGTGGCTACGCGCCGCACGACCTGACCACAAATCCGTTGCCGAGAGTCTCCACACCATGAGCGAAACCACCGCAGTCCTGCCCCCGTTCCATCTGGCCTTCCCGGTCCACAGCATCGCCAGCGCGCGCGAATTCTACGGCGAGCTGCTGGGCTGCCCGGAAGGCCGCAGCTCGGATGACTGGGTCGATTTCAATTTCTACGGCCACCAGATCGTGGCCCACCTGGCGCCGGAAGAATGCGGCCACCGCAAGACCAGCGCGGTGGACGGCGACGCCGTGCCCGTGCGCCATTTCGGCGTGGTGCTGCCAATGAGCGACTGGCAGGTGGCCGCCGACAAGCTGAACGCGGCCGGCATCGACTTCATCATCGAGCCGCATATCCGCTTCAAGGGCGAGGTTGGCGAGCAGGCCACCATGTTCTTCCTCGATCCGTCGGGCAACGCGCTGGAGCTGAAGGCGTTCGCCAATATCGCCTCGCTGTTCGCCAGGTAAGTCTCAGAAAGCGCGGCCACGCCGCGTCCGACCGGCCAGCAGGCCGGCATTGCACGCGGCGCCGTAACCAGCGCCGCGTGTCCGCCCCCAAGCAGCAAGAGCCTGACATGCGAAGAATCCTGGTAGCCAATCGCGGCGAGATTGCCTGTCGCATCATCCGCGCCGCAAAGGCGCTTGGCATCGAGACCGTGGCCGTGTATTCCGAGGCCGACGCCGGTGCACTGCATTGCCAGATGGCAGACGTGGCCGTGCCCATCGGCCCCGCCCCCGCGGCACAAAGCTATCTGAATACCGAAGCCGTCCTGGCTGCCGGGCTGGCGCAAGGCGCCGACGGCGTACATCCGGGCTACGGCTTCCTCTCCGAGAACACTGCCTTTGCGCAGGCCGCCGAGGCCGCAGGCATGCGCTGGATCGGACCTTCGGTCGAATCGATCGAGAACATGGGCGACAAGAACCGCGCCCGCCAAATCGCTGCAGCCTGTGGCGTGCCGGTCCTGCCGGGCAGCATCCGCTTCCTGCCTGGCGAGTTGTCCGGCCTGGAAGACGCTGCCGCCCGGGTGGGCTATCCGCTGCTGGTCAAGGCCGCGGGCGGTGGCGGCGGCATCGGCATGAAATGCGTCGAGGGCCCGGACTCGCTGGCCGCGACCGTGGCCTCCACGCAAGCGCTCGCACTCAAGGCGTTCGGCGACGGCAGCATTTACCTGGAGCGCTACGTCGCGCGGGCGCGGCATATCGAAGTGCAGGTCTTCGGCTATGGCGATGGCACGGCGGTACATCTGTTCGAACGGGAATGCTCCGTGCAGCGCCGCTTCCAGAAGATCATCGAGGAAAGCCCGGCTCCCGGCCTGCGGCCAGAAGTGCTGGCGCGCATGACCGCCGCCGCCGTCGCGCTGGCGGAGTCGCAACGCTATCGCGGCGCCGGCACGGTCGAGTTCATCGTCGATGCAGACAGCGGCGAGTTCTTCTTCCTCGAAATGAATACCCGCATCCAGGTCGAGCACGGTGTCACCGAAGCGGTCACCGGCTGGGACCTGGTGCAGGCGCAGATCCGGCTGGCCGCCGGCACCCCTGAGCGTGTCGCGCAAGCCGACATCCGCCGACAGGGCGCGGCGATCGAATGCCGCCTGTATGCCGAGAACCCGGCCCGCCATTTCATGCCCTCGCCGGGCAAGCTGTCGGCCTTCGTGCTGCCGGCGATGGCGGCGTTGCGCGTCGACACCGGCGTGCGCGCGGGGGACACCATCACGCCCTACTACGACCCGATGATCGCCAAGCTCATCACGCACGGCACAGAGCGCGAGACCGCGCGCCAGGCGATGCTGGCCGCGCTGGCGGAGACGCATATCGAAGGGATTCGCCATAACGTCGAGTTCCTGGGCAATGTACTGGCGCATCGCGACTTCCGCGCGGGGCAGGTCGATACCGGCTTCGTCACGCGCGAAATTGCCCAGCTGATCGGCGCGAGCGTGGCGCCGCGCCCGCCCGCCCCCGCGCATGCCAGCGCGAGCGAGGTACAGGCATGAGCGCGCTGCCTGTCGACCTGGCCCCCGCCGCGGCCAGGCCGTGGCGCATCGAGCCATCAGGCGATCGCCTGCTCATCATTGAATTCGACGTTGGCAGCGCTGCCAACGCACTGAGCGCCGCCAACCGGCAAGCCTGCGCGGCGGCGGTGCGCATTGTTGCCGCGGCACTGCCGGGGGTAACCGACGTTGTGCCGGCGCTGACCACCGTGGGCATCCACTACCGCCCTTCCACAGTCGGCGCGGCGGCAGGTACGGCACCGTTCCTGACGCTGGGCGCGACGCTCTCCCGCTTGCTGGCCGAGCCACTCGACACCTCGGCCGCCACCACCCGCGTGGTCGACATCCCGGTCTGCTACGGCGGCGACCACGGGCCTGACCTCGAGGACGTCGCGGCAAGCTGCGGGCTCTCGCCCGAAGCGGTGATCGCGCTGCACAGTGCGGCGCCGGTCGATGTGCTGATGCTCGGATTCGCGCCCGGCCATCCCTACGTGGGCAAGTTCGACGCTCGGCTGGCGCCGCCACGGCGCAGCACGCCGCGCACGGCCGTGCCCGCTGGCTCGATCGGGCTGGCCAATTGCCAGTCCGTGATCTATCCGATGGTGCTGCCCGGCGGCTGGAACCTGATCGGGCGCACGCCGCTGGTCTTGTTCGATCCGCACCGCAACGCGCCCTGCCTGCTCAACGCGGGCGACCAGGTACGCTTCGTGCCGGTCTCGGCCGCACAGTTCGATGACATCGCCGCGTCGCAAGGCGCCGCCTCGCCGGCTCAGGGAGCGATCCGATGACCACTGCACCGACTACACCGGCACAACCGATCAGGCCCGCCATCGAGGTGATCAAACCGGGCGCGCTGAGCACGTTCCAGGACCTTGGCCGCGCCGGCTACCAGCAGCTCGGCGTACCCGCCAATGGCGTGATGGACGAGCGCGCGCATCGCCTGGCCAATGCACTGGTCGGCAACCCGCAGGACACCGCGACGCTGGAGATCACACTGATGGGGCCGACCCTGCGCTTCGGCATGGCCACGGCGGTGGCCGTCTGTGGCGCGGACCTTGACGCCAGCATCGATGGCACGCCGTTGCCGATCGCGCAGGCGTGCGTCGTGCCAGCCGGCGCGACGCTGAGCTTCGGCAAGCGCAAGAGCGGGCTGCGCGCCTACCTGGCTGTTGCCGGCGGCTTTGCGCTTCATCCGGTCATGGGGAGCGACAGTACGTTCGTGCGTGGCGGATATGGCGGCATGCAGGGCAAGCCGCTGCGCAAGGCCGATGTGATCGGCTTGCGCGCACCGCGTGCCGGGTTGCCCGACGCGCCGGCGCAGCCGAGCTTCGCCGCCGGCGTCATGGCGGCGCCCGAAGCGCCGTTGCGCGTGGTGCGCGGGCGCGAGTGGGATGCGTTCAGTGCCGACGCGCACGCGGCATTCACCAGCGCCAAGTTCCGTATCGGCGCGCAGTCCGACCGCATGGGCTACCGGCTCGAAGGGCCTGCGCTGGCGCTGTCCGCGCCGCGCGAGATGTGGTCCGAAGCAGTGGCCTTCGGCACGGTCCAGGTGCCGCCCGATGGCCAGCCGATCGTGCTGATGGCAGACCGGCAGACCACCGGCGGCTATCCCAAGATCGCCCACGTCTGCGCCGTGGACCTGCCGCGGCTGGCCCAGCGCATGCCCGGTGAGAGTGTGCGCTTTACCGTGGTCGGGCTGGACGAAGCGCAACGGCTCGCGCAGTTGCAGGATACGGCCTTCGCGGCGCTGGAGCGCGACCATGGCTGAGATCGATTTCAACAGCGACCTCGGCGAGAGCTTCGGCATCTATCGCCTTGGCGATGATGCCGCGGTGCTGCCGCATCTCAGCTCCGCCAACATCGCCTGCGGCCTGCACGCGGGCGATCCGCAGACCATTGCCGCGACTGTGCGCGCCGCGGTGGCGCAAGGCGTTGCGGTTGGCGCGCATCCGGGCTTCGCTGACCTGCAAGGCTTCGGGCGCCGCGCCATGACGCTGTCGCATGGCGAGATCTACAACCTGACCGTCTACCAGGTCGGCGCGGTGCAGGCCTTTGCCCGCGCCGCCGGCAGTCGCCTGGCCCATGTCAAACCCCACGGCGCCCTGTACAACATGGCAGCGCGCGACCACGGCATGGCGCGCGCCCTGTGCGAGGCCGTGCGCGATGTGGATCCTTCCCTGGTGTTCTTTGGCCTGGCTGGCTCCGCGCTGGTGCGTGCCGCACGCGAGACCGGCCTGGCAGTCGCCGAAGAGGTATTCGCCGACCGCAGCTATCAGGCGGACGGATCGCTGACGCCGCGCGGGCAACCGGGCGCCATGATCACCGACGTCGGCACAGCGGTGGCCCAGGTACTGCGCATGGTGCGCGACGGCGTTGTTCGCTCCCAGCAAGGCGCCGACGTACCGGTGCGCGCCGACACGCTGTGCATACACGGCGACCAGCCCGGCGCCGCCGGCTTTGCGCGCGACATTCGCGCCGCGCTTGCGGCCGAAGGCATTGCGGTCCGCGCCCCGCGTACCAAGCCGGACCGCTGACAGTCCCCACCCCATCCAGATCAACAAAACAGGACGCCCCCATGCCAGACCAACCGAATGCCTTGCCCATCGTCGCCGAGACCACCGGCACCCTGTGGAAGATCGTGGCCGCGCCTAATGTCGCGCAAGCGCGTGATGCCACGCTGGTGATTATCGAATCGATGAAGATGGAAATTCCCGTGGAAGCGCCCGCTGACGGTTATGTGGCCGAATATCTGGTCGGTGAAGGCGAGCCGGTCGAGGAAGGCCAGGTATTGGGCGCCTTTATTCTGGCCGGCTGAAATTCCAAAGAAAAGCATCTTCCTACCCTCGCCGACCGTGTAAAGGTCGGACTTGTCGAAGCAAATAATCGACTGCCCAGGTTTTTGCAAAATGAACAGACAGTAATACGACGACAACAGTGCATGTCATGCTCCGCAAGGGAACACGGCATGCACCCAGTCAGTTCATTCCCGCGCAGCCGAATAAAAGGAGACAGAAAAATGCATGGTCAGCATCGACCAGGACCCGTCGCGATTATTTCCAAGGATTTCCGCAGTTGATTTTTACTGGCACGCTTGTTGCTGAATAAAAATCAGAGCTTCCAGGCGTGCATTAACGCTGTGAATGCAACAAGGACTGCACTGATAAAACCCACAGTCCATTAACAACGACAGGTACGCAGCCGCAATGACGGCGGCGCAGCGTACCGGGTATTCATGCTCGGACCCCGGGACCCGCGGGCTGCCACCAGCAGCCCCGCGTGGCTTCTTTCACCCTGCTTCTGGAAACGTGATCATGTCCAACGCCCCCACTTCCACGCTGCCACTGGCGGATAATGCCGCCTCGGCTCCTGCTGCCGCCCCAACCTTAGCCCATACCCCGGCCCCCGCGAGCGGCGATGTCGCCGTGGCACGCAAGGCCGCGGTGGCCGCCGCCGCCGGCACCGCCATCGAGTACTACGAGTTCGGCATCTATGGCTACCTGGCCGCCACCATCGGGCCGCTGTTCTTTCCGAGCGACAATGCCACCGCGTCGCTGCTGGCGATCCTGGCGGTATTCGGCAGTGCCTTCCTGATGCGCCCGATCGGCGGCATCGTGCTGGGCCGCCTCGGCGATCGCATCGGCCGCCGCGCCGTGCTGCTGGTCACCGTGATCGGCATGGGCGTGGCCACGGCCGCCATCGGCGTGCTGCCCGTTGCCAACAGTGCGGGCCTTGCGGCCCCGCTGTTGCTCCTGCTGATCCGGTTGGTGCAAGGCTTCTTTGCCGGCGGCGAAGTCACGGGCGCGGCCGCGTACGTGGCCGAATCGGCGCCGCAAGGCAGACGCGGCTTCTTCGGCGCGTTCACGCCGGTGGGCGTCGCCATCGGCGGCGCGCTGGCTGCAACCGTGTGCGGCCTGACCAGTTCAGTCCTCGGTAGCGAAGCCATGACCGCATGGGGCTGGCGCATCCCGTTCCTGAGCGCAATCCCGATGGTGATGATCTCGTTCCTCGTGCGCAAGCGCGTGGAAGAATCGGTGGCGTTCCAGCAGTTCCAGCAACACAGCGAACCGCCCAAGGCACCGCTGAAGGAAGTCTTCAGCCTGCACACGCCCGCCGTGCTCAAGGTGCTGGTGCTGTCCTTCGGGCAAAACGTGGGCTACTGGGTGGGCCTGGTGTTCATGAACATTTACATGACCACCTACCTCAAGTACGACAAGACCACCGTCTACTGGATCATGGCCTTTGTCAGCCTCACGATGGCGGTGCTGATGCCGTTCTGGGGGGGCCTGTCCGACCGCCTGGGCCGGCGCAAGGTGCTCGCCATCGGCTTTGTCGGCTACACCGTGCTGGTGGTGCCGATGATGATGCTGATGGACCAGCAAAGCATCGGCCTGGCCTTCCTCGCCATGCTGATCGTGGCGCTGCCGATGCCGATCGTGCAGTCCGTCGGCTATCCCACGTACGCCGAGCAGTTCCCGACCCGCGTGCGCTACTCCGGGATGGCCTTCAGCTTCAACCTTGGCGCGATCCTCGGTGGCGGCGTGACGCCATACGTGGCCACCGCACTGATCGGCGCCACCGGCAATCTGCTCTCCCCCGCGTACCTGCTGATGGGCGGTTCGGCCATCGCATTGCTTGGGCTGCTGGGCGTCAGGGAAACTGCGCGCGAGGCCCTGCGGTAATGCGATCCCAGCCTGGAGCGACCAGCATGCATGACACCACCGTTTCGCTGCCCGGCTGGGCAGCCAGCCCCGCCGGCGCGCGCGCCGCCATCCGCAGCGGCACGTGGCGCGGGCACACCGCCGGCATGGCGCCCGGCCGCGTGCAGGGCAACCTGATGATCCTGCCACGCCAGTGGGCCGATGATTTCCTCGGCTACTGCCGTGCCAACCCCGTGCCCTGCCCATTGATCGGCATGACCGAGCCGGGCTCCCCGCGGGTGCCGGAGCTGGGCGAGGACATCGACCTCCGCACTGATTTGCCGCGATACCGCGTCTGGCGCGATGGCAAGCTGGCCGGAGAGTGCGACGACATCAGCGCATTGTGGCGCGACGACTTTGTCGGCTTCGTGCTGGGATGTTCCCTGTCCTTTGAAGATGCGCTGCAGCGCGCCGGCCTGGCAGTGCGGCATGTCGATGAAGGCAAGGTCGTGCCAATGTACCGAACCAGCATCGAAACTACGCCCGTGGGGCCGTTCCGAGGACCGATGGTAGTGTCAATGCGCCCCTATACGCCCGACCAGGCCGCGCATGCCAGCGAAATCTGCGCCGCGTTGCCGGCAGCACACGGCAAACCGGTGCACGCCGGCGATCCGTCAGCGATCGGTATTGCGGACATCAACCGTCCCGACGAAGGTGAGCCCACCGCAATCCTGCCAGGCGAGATCCCGCTCTTCTGGGGTTGCGGCGTAACGCCCCAGGCTGCCGCCGTGCAGGCGCGACTGCCGCTGTGCATCACGCATGCGCCGGGCTATATGCTGGTGGGCGACGTGGCGATCGATGACGTCACGCTTATCTGAGCAACCCGCTCGCGCTGGCGCTCCGCCGGCGCGCGCCAAGCCGGCCGCGCATCACGCGCTACCTCAGTCACGAACTGTGGGACGTGGTCAAGGAGACCATCTCCGCTCCAGCTGACCGACGATGAAGACGACCTCTGGGCAGTCCAGGCGCGACGCGCTAATGTTCTGCTGGGTCGCCTCCATTCTCTGCGTCCATCGTTTCCGTGACCCGATGGCGGGATGACGACGATCAGTCCAGCCACCTTCGTCGACTTCAGGCGCTGGATGGCGTCGACCGCAGAACGCCATCCGCTCAAGATTTCTCGCGACAGGCTGCAGGCAGCGATCATGGAAGAGCTAGCCAATTGCTTCCGGCTCGTTGTTTAGCGAGCCGTTGCCTGATGGGTTTCAGGCTACGCATATTGTTGCAGCCTACTCATCAAACTGGACTTGCCGTTCCCTAGCGGCATTCTTGTCCAGCTTAGCCGCATGAACCGCCGCCTGTTCGAGCAATGCCGCATGCGCTTTCGGCACGACCAGCATCGTCAAACCCAGTCCGTCCATCACGCGCAGCGCGTGCTCGAGATTGACGCCCTTGCCGTTCTCCAGCTTGGACAGCATACCGACGGAAACCCCGCAATGATCAGCCGCCTGGTCAATGGGCATGCCTTCCCCTGCCCGCGTCGCCCTTATCCGGTCGCCAAGCTGGCCAATGCTACGGATTGTCGCGCGTGACGGGGGAGTCGGATCAGGGAGGGGCCTCGGCATAGACGTAGAGAAACTTTCACGAAAGTGAAATTATACTATCGTCTGCCAAGGATCGTCCCTTCTCAGAACTATCTTTTCTGCGACTCCGAGCTACGCATCCACGGCAATGCATTCCTGCAGCCGCTTCCTGGTCGCGGTCCGCATCGCTTCATGCGTTCGCAATGCCGCCGCCGTCCGACGCCGCAGGGATCGCTGGTGCTGGCATAGACGGATACGCGCGAGGCATAATGTGAAACTGGTTTCACCAGCACCCAAACCCAATGCCGCCGCGCCCCGTGACCCGACCGATTTTCGACCTGAAACCCGCAGAGAAGCTCACCATCCAGGATGTTGCCGACTATGCGGGCGTCTCGAAGGCCACCGTTTCGCGCTACCTGAACCGGGGCGGCGAGCAGTTGTCGGCCGACGTGGAAGCGCGCGTGGCCGCGGCCATCCGCGCGCTTGGCTATAGCCCGAGTCCCATGGCGCAAGGGCTCAAGCGCGGCAAGTCACGCCTGATCGGACTGGTAGTTGCGGATGTTTCCAATTCGTTCTCGGTGGCCGTGCTGCGCGGCGTGGAGAAGGCTTGCCGCGACGCCGGCTACATGGTGATGCTGTTCAATCTCGGCAATGACGAGGAACTGGAGCGCGAGGCGATCCGATCGCTGTCGGCCTACCGGGTCGAGGGCTTTATTCTGCACACGCTGGGTCACGATGCCGGCGCGCTGGCCGATGCGGCGCAGTTAGGCAAGCCAGTCGTGCTGGTCGACCGCAAGATCGGCGATGCGGAGGTGGACCTGGTGGCGCTCGACAACCAGAGCGCCGTCCATGAAGCCGCCGGCCACCTGGTCGAAGCCGGCTATCGGCACGTGCTCTTTGTCAGCGAGCCGATCAAGGCCATCAGCTCGCGCAACGAACGGGCCCGCGCCTTCCAGGCCTTTGTCGCCGAGCACGCGGACACGGTCAGCGGGACCGCCTTCGAAGCCCACAGGGGTGGCGACGATGCCCTGGATGAAGCGCTGCGCGACCTGCGCCGCCGTGCTGGCGAGGCGCCCGCCGCCGTGCTGGCGGCCAATGCGGTGATCTCGCTGCGCGTGGCCGCATCGGCTGCCAGGCTGGGGTGGCAGCTTGGCACCGACCTTGGCCTGATTGGCTTCGATGACCCGGAATGGGCGGCGCTGGTCGGCCCCGGCCTCAGCGCGATTTCCCAGCCCACCGACGATATCGGGCGCGTTGCCACCAATTGCCTGATCGAGCGCCTGCAAGGTGCCCAACTGCCACCGCGCCGGGTCCTGCTGCCCGGCACGCTGATCACGCGCGGCTCCACCCGCCGCGGCTGATCCCTAGCCCGGGCGCCGTCCGGGTGCGCGCGCAAGCCACGCCCAGACCCGCCGCACCTGCGTAGCGGGTCCGGTAACGCGTCCATTTCCCGCTCCGGCCAACCGCGCCCTGACCCTAAGGGTTTCCACTGCTGGATCTCTGAAACCGGTTTCCTATAATCCTGAAACCGGTTTCAAGACGGTACTTGCCAACGCTGCGACGCCAGCGACACCCCTATACGTGCAGGAGACATTGATGAACGTTCAACGCTTGTTGCGCCGCGTAGCCGCGCCCGTGCTGACACTGCTGGTCCTGGCCAGCGCCGCTTTCACCGCCCAGGCGCAGACGGTCGCCGAGATCGTCAAGAAGGGCAAGGTCACCATCGGCGTCGTGACCGGCGCCCCGCCCTTCGGGACCACGGACGCCACCGGCAAACCCGCAGGCTATGACGTCGACGTGGCCAACCTGCTCGGCAAGTACCTGGGCGTGCCGGTCGATATCGTCCCGCTCACCTCGCCCAGCCGCATTCCGGCGCTGGAGGCCGGCAAGGTCGACTTCCTGGTGGCGACGCTGGCGCCGACGCCCGAACGGGCGCGGGCCATCATGTTCAGCGCCCCCTACAGCGCGTTCGAGCTGACCATCTTTGCGCCCACCGCTGCGAAGTACGCCAAGCTGACCGAACTGGGCAAGAAGAAGGTCGGCGTGACGCGCGGCACCACGCAGGACACCGCGCTGACGCGGCTGGCCGTTCCCGGCATGAATATCGTCCGCTTCGAGGACGATGCCACCTGCGCGCAGGCGCTGATCAGCAACCAGGTCGACGCCATTGCCCTGCCCAATACCACCGGCAACGAGATCATGAAGGCGCGCGGCGCCGGCAAGTTCGACGCCAAGTTCGCGTTTTCGATGCAGCCGAATTCGATGGCCGTGCGCAAGGATGCTTTCGAACTGCGCCAGTGGCTGAACACCACGATCTCCTACGTGAAGCTCAATGGCGAGCTCGATGCCATTGCGCAGAAGTGGACCGGCAAGGCGCTGCCCACGCTGCAAACGTTCTGAACCAGGCCGTCTGATGTCGCGCGCCGGCGTCAGCCGGCGTGCCAGGAGACTTGCATGCACTATCAATTCGAATGGACCCCGGTGCTGTCGCAGCTCGATCGCTTCGCGGAAGGCGCGGCGATGACGCTGGCGCTCAGCTTCGGCTCGATCCTGCTCGGCACGCTGGTGGGCACCGCCGGCGCCATTGCCGCCGCCTTCGGCGGCCCGTGGCTGCAGCGCGCCACCAGGGTATATGTCGAAGCCATCCGCAACACGCCCTTCCTGATTCAGCTCTTCATCATCTTCTTCGGCTTGCCGACCGTGGGGCTGCAGATCGATGCCGTCACCGCCGCGCTGATTGCGATGACGGTCAATCTCGGCGCCTATTCGACCGAGATCATCCGCGCCGGCCTGCAGGCGGTCCACCGCTCGCAGCTTGAAGCCGCCGCCGCGCTGGGCATGACGCGCTGGCAGCTGATCCGCCACGTTGCGCTGGTGCCGGCCTTCGAGAAGGTCTATCCGGCGCTGACCAGCCAGTTCACGCTGATGATGCTGACATCGAGCGTGGTGTCGACGATCTCGGTGGAAGAACTGACGGCTGTTGCCAGCCAGGTCGATTCGCAGACCTTCCGCACCTTCGAGAGCTACATCCTGGTCATGTTCCTCTATATCGGGCTGGCACTGCTGCTGCGCGCCAGCTTCGGCCTGATCGGCAAGCTGGTGTTCAAGCGGCGCCGCGTGGTAGCGCGCGCCCGAAAGCTGGCCCGCACGGCCCCGGTCGTGCCGCTGGCGCGGGCGGAACTGACGGCAGCCGTTGCAGGGAGCGCGAGATGATCACCGAGTTCTCCTGGAATCATCTTGAAATCCTGCTGCTGGCCGCGCGCTGGACGCTGTGGGTGACCTTGCTCGCCTTCGTTGGCGGCACGCTGGCCGGTTTCCTGGTGGCGCTGGCGCGTACCGCCAGAAGCCCGCTCCTGCGCCTGGCCAGCACGATCTATATCCAGGTCGTGCAAGGGACGCCCGTGCTGATCGTGCTGTTCCTCAGCTACTACGGACTCTCCGTGCTCGGGCTCAAGCTGTCGCCGATGGTCGCGGCCATGCTCGCGATGTCGATCTACGCCAGTGCCTATCTTGGCGAGATCTGGCGTGGCTGCATCGAGGCCGTGCCGCAAGGACAGTGGGAAGCCAGCGAAGCGCTCGCCCTCACCCGCTGGCAGCAGCTGCGCTACGTGGTGCTGCCGCAGGCCGTGCGGCTGGCCTTGCCGCCCACGGTGGGGTTCTCGGTCCAGCTGGTCAAGAACACCTCGATCACTTCCATCATCGGCGTCATCGAACTGACGCGCGCCGGCCAGCTGATCAACAACGCGACCTTCCAGCCCTTCGCGGTCTTCGTCGTCGTCGCACTTATCTACTTCGCGCTCTGCTTCCCGCTGTCCGCGGCAGCCCGGCGCATGGAAAGGAGGCTCCATGTCAATCGTTGAAGCACAGGGCGTGCACAAGTCCTATGGCTCCGTTGAAGTCCTGAAGGGCGTGTCGTTTGCGATCGAGCCGGGCCAGGTGGTCGCCATCATCGGCCGCAGCGGCTCCGGCAAGAGCACCATGCTGCGCTGCCTGAATGGGCTGGAGACGATCAATGCCGGCAACATTACCGTCGCCGGGCACAAGCTGGATCACGACCGCAAGCGCTTGCTCGACCTGCGCCGCGACGTGGGCATGGTGTTCCAGAGCTACAACCTGTTTCCGCACCTGACCGTCGGCCAGAACATCGCCCTGGCGCCGGCTATCGTGAAGAAAATGGCAGCAGGCAGGATCGACGGCATCGTTGCCCAGGTGCTGACCCAGGTCGGCCTGCTCGACAAGAAGGACTGCTATCCCGAGCAGCTCTCGGGTGGCCAGCAGCAGCGCGTGGCCATCGCCCGTTCGCTGGCGATGGAGCCGAAGGTCATGCTGTTCGACGAAGTCACCTCCGCGCTCGACCCAGAGCTGACGGCGGAAGTGCTTCGGGTCATGGAGAACCTGGCAGCCTCCGGCATGACCATGGTCCTGGTCACGCATGAGATGGAGTTTGCGCGCCGCATGGCGCATACCACCATCTTCATGCATCAGGGCAAGGTCCACGAGGCCGGGCCGTCGAAGGCGCTGTTCGCGCAGCCGCGGACGCCGGAACTGCAGCAATTCCTCAGCGCGGGAGCATTGAAATGAGCCAGTGGCAAGCAGAGGGCGCATCACGCCCGCCGGTGCTGATCTCGCTGACAGCCTATGGTGCCGACCTCGCCCTGCGCGACGGACAGGCGGCACTGGCGCGGATTGCCGCGGCAGCGGGCGCGGACGGCGTGGAATTCCGCGGCGAACTCCAGCGCGGGCACAAGGAGGAGGTCATTGAACAGCGCGAGGTCGCCGGGGAGCATGGGCTGAGCGTGGTCTGGTCCAGCCCGGAAGGCCTGTGGAATGAGGCAGGCAGCCTCGATGCCGCGGCACTCGACCGTGCCTTCACGACCGCCCTGGCGCTCGGTGCGGCCCGGGTCAAGATGTCGCTTGGCGGCTATCGGGCAGGCACGTCGCTGGAAGCGCTGCTGCCCTGGCTACGGCACGAGGGCATCGAGCTCGTCGTCGAAAACGACCAGACCGCGCAGGCCGGCACGGTACCGCCGCTGCGCGACTTCTTCACGCGTCTCGCGACGCTCGGCAAGAGCGTGCCGATGACCTTCGACATGGGCAACTGGCACTGGACCGGCGAAGACCCGCTCGACGCCGCGCAGGTCCTCGGCGCCAACGTCGGCTACGTGCATTGCAAGGGCGTGCAGCGCACGCCCGCCAAATGGATCGCGGTGCCGCTTGACCACTCGGCGGCACCGTGGCGCAGCGTCTTGCGTCGCCTGCCCACGCACGTTGCGCGTGCGATCGAATACCCGCTGCAGGGCGATGACCTGGTACAGGTCACGCGCCGTCATGTCGAACTGCTGCGCTCGGTGGAGGTCCCCGCATGAGCACCGATCTTGACGTGGTCACGCTGGGCGAGGCGATGCTGATGCTGGTGGCCGGCGAAGCCGGGCCGCTCGAAGGCGCGCAGACCTTCCACAAGCGCACCGCCGGTGCCGAGACCAACGTGGCCATCGGCCTGTCGCGCCTGGGTTTGAAGGTCGGCTGGGCCAGCCGGCTGGGCGACGACTCGATGGCGCGCTACCTGCTCGGCGAAATGCAGCGCGAAGGCGTGGATTGCAGCCAGGTGGTGTGCGAACCCGGCGAGCGCACCGGCTTCCAGTTCAAGGGCCGGGTCGACGACGGCAGCGATCCGCCCGTTGAATACCACCGCCGCGGCTCGGCGGCGAGCCGCATGACTCCCGGACACCTGGACGACAGCTGGCTACGGCGCTCGCGGCACCTGCACGTCACCGGCGTGTTTCCCGCGCTCGCCGAAGGCACGCAGGCCGCCACGCGCCAGGCCATCGCCACGATGCGCGCCGCCGGCCGCACGATCTCGTTCGATCCCAACCTCCGGCCCACGCTGTGGGCCACGCCCGAGCTGATGCGCGAGACACTGAACGACCTGGCGCAACAGTGCGACTGGGTGCTGCCCGGCATCGAGGAAGGCCGCTTCCTCACCGGCCACGCCGAGCCGGAACGCATTGCCGCGTTTTACCGTGCCCGTGGCGCGAAGCTGGTGGTGGTGAAGCTGGGTGCCGACGGCGCCTGGTTCGATGGCGAGGCCGGCAGTGGCCATGTCGAGGCGTTCAGCGTCGAGCGCGTCGTCGATACCGTCGGCGCCGGCGACGGCTTTGCCGTAGGTGTGATCAGCGCGCTGCTGGAGGGCCGTCCCGTGAGCGAGGCCGTCAGGCGCGGTGCCTGGATCGGTGCCCGGGCGGTGCAGGTGCGGGGCGATACCGAGGGCTTGCCGACCCATGCCCAGTTGGCCGCTGCCCGTTTGTGAAGCCTTAGCAAGGATTACCCATGCGCAAGAATGTACTGGTGTTCCGCCCGATCCCTGACGACCTGCTCGCCAGGATCGAGTCCGAGCACAACGCGATCGTGGCTGACCCGCGCCAGCCGGCACAGCGGCCGGCCTTCCGCGCCGCGCTGGCGAACGCCCACGGCCTGATCGGCTCCAGCGTGAAGCTGGGCGAGGCAGAACTGGCCGGAGCCGGCCAGCTGGAGGTGATCTCGAGTATTTCGGTGGGCGTCGACAACTACGACCTCCCCTGCCTGCACCGGCGCGGCATCACCCTGTGCCACACGCCAGGCGTCCTCACCGAAACCACCGCCGACACCATTTTCGCGCTCATCATGGCCACCAGCCGCCGCCTGGTCGAGCTGGCGGCCCATGTCAGCGAAGGCCGCTGGACCGCCAATATCGGCGACAGCCTCTTCGGCTGGGACGTGCACGGCAAGACCCTGGCGATCCTTGGCTTTGGCCGTATCGGCCAGGCCCTGGCGCGGCGCGCGGCGCTCGGCTTCGGCATGGAGGTGCTCTACGTCAACGAGACTGCCGTGGAGCCGCCCGACCTGGTGGGGCGCGCCACCCGCACGGATCTCGACGATGCCTTGCGGCGCGCCGATATCGTTGCCGTCACGCTGCCCCTGACCGACAGCACGCGTGGCCTGATGGGCCCGCGCGAGTTCGCGCTGATGAAGCCGGGCGCCATCTTCGTCAACGGCGCCCGCGGCCAGATCGTGCAGGAAGACGCGCTGCTCGCGGCGCTCGAAAGCGGGCACCTGCGCGCGGCCGGGCTGGACGTTTTCGCCACCGAGCCGCTGCCGCAGGATTCGCCGCTGCGCCGCCATCCGAGAGTGACCGCCCTGCCCCATATCGGCTCGGCCACGCATGAAACCCGGCGCGCCATGGCCGAACTGGCCACGCGCAACCTGCTGGACGCGCTCGCCGGACGGCAACCCGCCGCGCGGTTCGACCTGGCAGCCTTTGCTGCCCAGGCAGCCGCCTGATTTTCCTCGCAAGGACACCTCGCAATGCCCAGTTCTATCCCCACGCTGTGCGGCTCCATCATGGGCGAGCCTTTCACCTTCAATGTGCGCATCCACAATGCCGCCTATCGGGCGCTAGGGATCGACTACACTTTTGTGTGCTTCGGGGTACAGGACGTGCCTGGCGCCGTGCAGTCGATCCGCACGCTCGGCGTGCGCGGCATGAATGTCTCGATGCCGCACAAGCAGGCCGTGATCGCGCACCTCGACCATCTCGACGAAACCGCCCGCGCGATCGGCGCAGTCAACACCATCAACAATCTCGATGGCGTGCTGACCGGCTACAACACCGACTGCATCGGCGCAGTCCGGGCGTTCAAGGAGGTGACCGAAGTGGCTGGCAAGCGCATTGCGCTGCTGGGCGCGGGCGGCGCGGCGCGGGCGATGGCCTATGGCTTGCGCGAGGCCGGCGCCAGCGTGACCGTATTCAACCGCACGGCGGCGCGCGGCGAGGAACTGGCCGGCTCGCTTGGCCTGCGCTTTGGCGGCGGATTGACGGACTTCCGCGCGGCGGACTTCGACATGCTTGCCAACGCGACCGCCGCGGGCTTTCGCGCGCCCGATGTCAACCCGGTCGCCGGACAGCTCGGCGCGCACCTGATCGTCATGGACGCCGCCTTCATCCCCGTCAGGAGCAAGCTGATCCGCGATGCCGCCGCGCTGGGGTGCCGCACCATCGACGGCACGCGCATGATGCTGCACCAGGCCTGCGCCCAGGTCGAGTTCTATACCGGCTGCGCACGCGCGCCGATCGAGGCGATGGAGACCGCGCTGCTGGAGGAAATTGCCCGCCTGTCTTGAAGCCTGCTGCGGCCCTTTGCCCCCTGACGCTCACAGACCGATGACCCCTGCCCGTCCGCTTTTGATCACCTGTCCCGCATTCCACGGAGTCTCCCAATGACCCTGCGACGCGAGCGACACACCAAGATCGTGGCCACGCTTGGCTCCGCCTCTTCCACCAGCACGGCATCCTCATCGACGGCGAGATCCGCTCCTGGGATAGCCCTTGCCGCACCGTCCTGTCGCCGGTGCACGTACGCGACGACCGGGGCGAGCTGAGCGCCGTAGAAGTCGGCAGCTTCCCCGTCACCACCGTCAAGGAAAGCCTGCAGGCGCTCGAGCCGCGGTGGCCGCCTACGCGTCGGGTACGGGACCGTGGCCGACCATGGCGGTGGAAGCCCGCATCGCGCACGTGCAGGATTTCACCCGGCGCCTGCTGGCGCAGCGCGCGGTGAACCAGGTTTGCCGCGTGAACATCAATTGCCAATGCCAGCGAGGGCCGGATGTGTTCCGTTTACGGGGCGCAAGGACTCGGCCGAGGGGACCCTGTCGGTCAGCGATGCACTGCGCGCCTTTTCGATCCGCACCATGATCGCTGCCAAGGCGACCAGCGCGTCAAAAGCGCTCCTGGATGAAATCGTGCCCGGACACAAATCGACCTTCATCAACACGCGCTTCATCTCTTGAGCCTTTCGATCAGGAGCAGCCGGTCGGCCCGAGGTGCGGGACGATCACGGCTTCCGCGATGATGTTGCCGAGCTTGTAGCCATCCGGCCTGGCGCGGGCCACTTCCGTCATGCCAATTGCGCCGCTGGCGCCCGGCTTGTTCACCACGGTCAGCGGCTGCGACAGGTACTTTCGCATGGCTTCGCTGAAGGCCCGCGCAACCGTATCAGTACCACCGCCAGCTGCGCTTGGCACCACGAGTTCGACGGGATGATCCGGGTAGTGAGCCGCCGGCGTCCGCCCGATGACAGCAAGTGAGGGCAGCAGCAGCGCAGCCATGTAAAGCAGCTTGCGGGAAATTCGCATCTGTTACTCACATTTCCTTCGGGAGACACAAAACATACGCCGCACGCGAGCGTACGGGGGCAGTTGAAGTCTAGGCAATCGGTGCGGGCATCGTAGCCCGGTGCGATGCTCGAAGGGTAACCAGCGTATCGCGATGCCGCGCGAAAAACCAATGCTTTAGCGGCGTGAGTGTCCATTACTCGCCATCTCGACTTGGCAGATCCAACGCTGAAGTAACGTCCGCTGCCAGGATGTGAGCAAGGGAAAAGCGCTATGATGACCCCGTTTCGTCTCACCGGCGTTGCAACCGGCCCGCCACACATGGGGATTCGCGATTTGTCGAGCGACGCCCGCGCTCCCCTCCAGCCAAAACACACCATCATGGATCTCGAACTCCGCAATCAACGGGTGCTCATCACCGGCGGCAGCCGCGGCATCGGCCTGGCTTGCGCGGCCGGCTTTCTGCGTGAGGGCGCGCGCGTGGCCATCGTTTCGCGCAGCGCAGAAAACCTGGCGAAGGCCTGCGCCAAGCTGGCCGAAGGCCAGGGCGAATTTGCCAGGGACATGTTCGCGGTCTCCGCCGACCTGACCGATATCGCCGAGGCCGCCCGCGCGGTGGAAGAAGCGGTGGCAGGACTTGGCGGCATCGACATTCTGGTGACCTCCGCGGGTGCGGCCAAGCGCCGGCCGCCGGACGAACTGACCCCACAGTTGTGGCAGGAAGCCATGGCCGCCAAGTACTTCAGCTACATCAATGTGATCGACCCGGTGGTCAAGCGCATGGCGCAGCAAGGGCGCGGCGCCATCGTCAACATCGTGGGCATGGGTGGAAAGGTGGCCAACCCCGCCCACCTGGCAGGTGGCGCAGCTAACGCTGCACTGATGCTGGCCAGCGCCGGACTGGCCAATGCCTACGGCAAGCAAGGTGTGCGCGTGAACGCGGTCAATCCGTCGGCTACGCACACCGAGCGCCTGCAGCAGGGCATGGAAGTGGATGCGCGTATCGGCGGCATGACCGTGGAGCAGGCGCTGGCGCGCGCCAACGCGCGCACCGGCCTGGGCCGCCTGGCTACGCCGGAAGAGGTGGCGGACGCGGTGCTGTTCCTCGCCTCGCCACGCGCCAGCTATATCTCGGGCGCCATCCTGTCGATCGATGGCGCGACCACTCCGATGGTAGTCTGAGGCTGCCAGCCTATCGCGAAGGGGCGCAGGACTTGCGAAGGCGCGTGCCGGAATGGGAACCGCAAGCCGCGGTGCTGGCCAGCGCCTCAGCGCACTGGCTGCGCGCGACAACTTTTGGGCCCAGCTCGCTGCCAGCCTGCTCCGCTGAATGCCCGCGCTACCATAGACCGGTCCGTGCAAGGCTGCCCTCAGTCGCCATCCTGATATTTGCTCACTATCGGCGTTGCGCCATCCGGACTAAGTTGCGTAACGCCGATTCGATGGCCATTCTAGCCAGCAACCGACAATACTGATTTCCCGATTTGCTGCCGTTGCTCGATCATTGCATGTGCGAGTTCTACAGTGCCAAAGTCGTAGCGGCTTGCGATGGGCATATGGAGTTGCCTGGAGGCGAGCGCCGTGAAGATGTCATCCGCACGTCGCTGGACCGTATCAGGATCGGACATTTGGTCGGCCAATCGAGGCCGGGTCAGGAACAATGAGCCGCCCTCCCCCAACTCCATGGGGTCCAGGTCGTCCACCGATCCGGAGACGTTGCCGTAGTTGATTACCAGGCCGCGCTTGCGCGTGGCGCGGAAGCTGTCGCGCAGTGTCGCTTTGCCCACTGAGTCAAATACCACGTCAACACCACGGCCCTGCGTGGCCTCGCGGATTGTGTCGGCGAAGCGTCCATGGTCGTAGAGCATGGCGTGATCGGCGCCTAGGCGACGCGCCACTGCACACTTTTCCGGGGAGCTGCCCGTCGCAAAAACAGTAACGCCGGCGGCCTTGGCCATCTGTACGAGCAACTGCCCGATGTTGCCGGACGCGGCGTGCACCAGGCAGGCCTGCCCGGCATGCAGCCTGGCCACATCGTTGAGCAGATAGTGGGCGGTACAGACTGGCCGCCGCCTGATCGTAGGCGATGTCGTCGGGAAGACGGACCGCGAGTCCGGCCGGCACCCGGGCATATTCGGCATAGCTGCCCCACGCGATGCACCATGCCACCCGGTCGCCGGCCGCGAAGCGGCTGACTTCGTTACCTACCTGCACCACCTCTCCGGCTCCCTCCATCCCCAAGGTGCACGGGAGCCGCACGGGGTAGGTGGTCGACATCGCATATTTGCCCTGACGCGTATGTACATCCATGAAGTTGATGCCGGCGAAGGCGACTTTTACAACGATGTCGCCGGGGCCGGGCACCGGCGATGGTATTTCCCGGCGTTGCAAGACTTCGGGGCCGCCATAGCTCTCGATCATGATGGCTTTCATTGTGTTCTCGGAAGATTGGTTGTGTGTAAGAAAAGCGATGCCCAGACAAGTCAGCTCGGCTCGATCCCACTGGCGCGGATCAGTTGTGCGCCGCAGAGATGATGCGCGCCGCCCGCTCCGCTGGACCCGTAAGTCAGTCCGGTCGGGCTGGCCTTGGCCGACCGGATCAAGTCGGCCACCGTTCTGTACGGCGAATCCGGCCTGACCAGCAACAGCAACGGCCCACGCTCAATCAGCGCGATCATGGTCAGGTCCTTGGCTGGATCGAACGGAAGGTTGGCAAACAGCGAAGGATTGACACACTCAAGGGGCCAAGGTTGCCGATGCCGAGCACGTAGCCATCGGGCCTCGCCCGCGCGACGTACTGCGTACCGATGTTTCCCGCGCCGCCGGGCCGGTTTTCCACGACGACCGGCTGCGCCAGGGCCGTGCTCATGTAGCGGCCTACCTGGCGTGCCCGCAAATC
The DNA here is from genome assembly GCF_017814975.1 of Cupriavidus consociatus. Taxonomy (GTDB): domain Bacteria; phylum Pseudomonadota; class Gammaproteobacteria; order Burkholderiales; family Burkholderiaceae; genus Cupriavidus; species Cupriavidus consociatus. Next base: position 2,940 of record NZ_JAGIQA010000045.1, on the reverse strand, counting down.
AGCGCTTCCGCCAGCGCTATAGGCGACGACAAGTGAAATCGGCTTCGCGGGATAGCGTTCGGCCGCGCGCGTTGCCGTTAGCGGAGCAGTGCCGAGCAAGGTCAAGGCAATGCGATTGAAGTCTCTGCGATTCATAGGTTTCCCTGCGGTGTGGTCGTAGGTTCGCTATGAGCGCAATGGCCGTGCCAGTTGGCGAAACCAGATTTATTTACACGTAACCATTTGCTTTTTAACGAAAACTACGTCACTTCGGTGCTCGACCGGCAACCCGGATGGCGATTCACATTGGAACGATACGTTTCACTTTGAAACGATTCAATGAAACGCTAAACGCTTGCCCAAGGCCTGCATAACGCCAGCCGCCGCCGGCGCCATCCGTTCCTGGCGGTCAACTGCGGCGCATTGCCGGAGACGCTGCTGGAGACGGAAGCGCCTTCCGGCAAGATCTTTTCTACCGTCTCAGTGTGCTACGTGTCCAGGTACCGCCGCTGCGAGAGCGTTCTGAGGACCGCGACATCCTCGTCACCGCGCTGGTAAGCGCGGCGATGCGACGGGTCCAGCTGGCTGACTTGGTTGAAGATGTTCTGCCTGCCGCGCTAACCGTCGCCAGTCAACACACCTGGCCAGGCAATGTTCGCGAGCTGGAAAATTTCGCCGAACGAGTTGCCATGGCCTGTCTCGAAAGGGGTGCCGCATTGCCGGCACGACAGTTGGCGGTGCTTCTCGATAGTGATCACGACCCCGACGATTCACGGGCCGATATCCCGGAGCCGCCTGACACCACGCTCTCCGGCATGACCATTGCCAATGTGAAGGAGGCCCTCAAGGAATGTGGCGGAAACCGTACCGAGGCCGCAAAGCGCCTCGGTATTGGGCGCTCCACCTTATGGCGCCTCCTTAAAAATGAGTGAGCGCCAGGAGGCCCGGCAGCACCTTCCGATGACCCGCGCAGCGCCGTGAAATGGTCACGCTGGGCTGGCCATGTCCATCCCGCGCTATTCGTTTTGAAGATACCAGATGTTGGAATTCTTGAATTTACGATGGTGCTGGCGCTTCCTACACTCCTCCGGACAAAATAAGCATCCGGAGACAGACATCGTGAATGCCATACTATCCGCCACCTGCGCGAGCCCTTGGCCAACGCCAGCCTGGACGACAGGTACACTCTCCAGAAAGGCCGTGCCTACCTGAGCGGCACCAGGCGCTGGTTCGCCTGCCCATGCAGGATAAGGCGAGCGACCGCGCTGCCGGCCTCAATACAGCGGGCCCTATCTCCGGCTACCGCGGCTCGCCGCTGGAAGACTACCGCGGCGGCAAGGGCCATATGCCCCAACATCATCGGAATACTGAAAAATGACCACGGAAAATCAATTGCGGTTCGTTGTAGAGCCTCACCCCGGCCCCACCCCCGCCGATGAGATTGCTGCCAAGTTGGCAAACCCGACCTTCGGACGGGTTTTCACAGATCACATGGTCACGATCCGTTGGACCGACGGTCGCGGGTGGCATGACGCCAAGGTCGAAGCGCGCCGTCCTTTCCAAATCGATCCCGCCTGCGCAGTACTGCACTACGCGCAGGAAATCTTCGAGGGCATGAAGGCATACCGTGGCGAGGACGGAAAGATCTCGCTGTTCCGACCACAGGAGAACGCAAAGCGTTTTCGCGCCTCCGCTGCCCGCATGTCGATGGCCGACCTGCCCGAGGCCACATTCCTGCAAGCCGTGGAAGCGCTGGTCGATATTGACCGCGCCTGGATTCCAGGTAGCGAGGGTAGCCTCTACCTGCGCCCGTTCATGTTCGCCTCGGAGAGTTTTCTCGGCGTGCGCGCGTCGGCCGAATATATATTTTGCGTGATCGCGTGCCCGGTCGGCCCGTATTTCAAGGCCGGCAAGTCGGCGGTGACCGTATGGGTTTCGGATCAATACACCCGCGCGGCCCCTGGCGGCACCGGCGCGGCCAAGTGCGGCGGCAACTACGCGGCCAGCCTGATCGCGCAGACCGAGGCCTCGGCCAAGGGTTGCGACCAGGTGGTGTTCCTTGACGCTGCGGAGCACCGCTGGATCGAGGAACTCGGGGGCATGAATGTGTTTTTTGTGATGGATGACGGCTCTCTGCGCACGCCCCCATTAACAGGGACCATCCTGCCGGGCATTACCCGCGCTTCGATCATCGAGCTGGCCGGGCACGAGGGTATTCCGGTCAACGAAGCACCGTACGACTTCGAGACGTGGCGCGCGGATGCAGCCAGTGGCCGGGTCAAGGAAACCTTCGCCTGCGGGACGGCCGCAGTCGTTACCGCCATCGGGCAGGTGCGTCACGCTGGTGGGGAGTTCACCATCGGCAATGGTGGGGAAGGCGAAGTCACGCAACGCCTCCGTTCGTTGCTGACGGGCATCCAGCGCGGCAAGATCGCCGACCCGTTCGGATGGGTTCGTCACGTCGATTAAGACCGGCGTGTTTGACATCAGCGGCATGCACGGAATCCAAGGCCAGTGCGCGCCGCCCTGATTCGGTTTGACTTCTCTCCCCGCCCGCCTGGGCGGTCCGGTTAATTCCAAAAAATACCGGGGCCGGTGCGCGACCTGCGTGCCGGAAAGCCGTGCCGTCTACCCGGCAGCACGCTGCCCGGATGCCATCGCGCCCGCATGACTCGTCGCCATCTCCGGCGCGGATCCTTGCGATCGCGCGGCAACACATACAGGAGATCCCTATATGAGCTTGTTCCGAACCAAGGACATTGACGCCATGCTGGCGGACAGCCACGTTGGCAGCCTGAAGAAGGTGCTGGGTCCGGTCGACCTGGTGATGATGGGCATTGGCGCCATCATCGGCACCGGGATTTTCGTGCTGACCGGCACCGGGGCGCTGACCGCCGGGCCGGCGCTGACCGTGTCCTTCGTCATCGCCGCGCTGGCGTGCGGCTTTGCCGCGCTGTGCTA